>NZ_FPBP01000002.1:5713-441695 GCF_900116705.1 Halomonas korlensis
ACTAGACGAATGGGACGCATGGAGCGGGAAAGGAGATTCGAACTCCCGACCCTCGCCTTGGCAAGGCGATGCTCTACCACTGAGCTATTCCCGCATTACTCCGGCTTTCCGGCACCTGACGAGTCGAGTGGCGTCCCATAGGGGGTTCGAACCCCTGTTACCGCCGTGAAAGGGCGGTGTCCTAGACCACTAGACGAATGGGACGCATGTCTCGATCCATCGAGGTGGCGCGAATATTACCGAGCTCTCCCGGGGCTGTCAAGCGGGGTTCCGGCCCTCGTTGGGCTCTCGCGAGCATGGTACAAAATCCATCGCGAAAAGATGCGCGAGATGGTGCCACAATGGGCCTGTCGGCTCGGCAGCCGATGCCGCTACTGAACAGGAGAACCGCCATGCGCAGCAAGATCGAGAAGAGCGACGCCGAATGGCGCGAAAAACTGACACCCGAGCAATACCGGGTGGCTCGTGAAAAAGGCACCGAACCCCCCTTCACGGGCGATTACCAGGTCACCGACGAACACGGCATCTACCACTGCGTCTGCTGCAACGCCCCGCTTTTCGAGAACGAGCACAAGTTCAATGCCAGCTGTGGCTGGCCCAGCTTTGACCGGCCGTTCACGCCAGGCTGCGTAGCGGAACATACCGATACCAGTCACGGCATGCAGCGCACCGAAGTGACCTGCGCGCGCTGCGATGCCCACCTGGGCCATGTGTTTCCCGACGGCCCGCCCGAGACGACAGGGCTGCGCTACTGCATCAACTCGGTGGCGGTACAGTTCCACGCTGGCGAATAGCCGCCCTGCCCGCTCACGCCAACCTGCTGCGGCCGTCCTTCTGCTATGATGACGGCCGTTTTATTTCAGGCTGTCAGGAGAGGCGACAATGCTCGGCTGGTTCCCGGGACACATGAACAAGGCGCGCCGTCAGATCCTGGAAGCGCTGCCGGAGATCGACGTGGTGATCGAGGTGCTCGACGCCCGCCTGCCCTATTCCAGCGCTAACCCCATGCTCGCCGAGCTGACCCGCCACAAGCCGGTGCTGAAGGTCCTCTCGCGGGCCGACCTTGCCGACCCTGAGCGGACGCATGAGTGGACCGCCTACTTCGATGCTCAGCCCGATACCCGCGCACTCGCCGTCACGACCACCCAGGCCCGGGAGCTCAAGCGCATCCCCAAGCTTTGTCACGCACTGGCAGGCCAGGTACGTGCCGACCGCGACGTGCGCGTGATGGTCATGGGCATTCCCAATGTGGGCAAGTCGACGCTGATCAATGGCCTGGCCGGCCGCACCATCGCCAAGACCGGCAACGAGCCCGCAGTCACCAAGCGCCAGCAGCAGGTGCGCATTGGCGGCCGCGTGGCGCTGACCGATACCCCCGGAGTGCTGTGGCCAAAAATCGAGGACCAGGCCAGCGCCTTTCGCCTGGCGGCCAGTGGTGCCATTCGTGATACCGCCATCGATTACGTCGAGGTCGCCTTGGTCACCGCGGCCGAATTGGCCCGGCGTTATCCCGAGGCCCTCAAGGCGCGCTACAGGCTCAAGTGTTTGCCGGCCTACGCGCCCCATCCCGACGCCGAACGCGTCGAGGCCGACGGCCCCCAGCCGCTGGACTTGCTGGCGGTTGCCGGCTTCGACGGCCACGCCATCCTCGGCGAGATCGCCAGCAAACGGGGCGGCCTGCGCGCCGGCGGGGTGATCGACTTCCACCGTGGCGCCGAAGTACTGCTGCATGAACTGCGTGACGGCAAGCTCGGCCGCCTTACCCTGGAAACCCCTGCCGACATCCCCGAGCCTGACCCCTCGACCGAGGCAGAGGATGGCGCCGCTCCCGGCGACTCCGCATAATCACCGAATCCCCGGCTTGCCGCGACCAAGCCCGCACGACCACCGAAGACTGGAAGCCCATGGACACCCACCCGATCCGTAAATCTCACAAGCTGCATAACGTCTGCTATGACATCCGCGGCCCGGTGCTCGACCATGCCAAGCGCCTGGAAGAAGAGGGTCAGCGCATTCTTAAGCTGAATATCGGCAACCCCGCCCCGTTCGGATTCGAGGCCCCTGAAGAGATTCTGCAGGACGTGATGCGCAACCTGCCTACCGCTCAGGGCTACTGCGATTCCAAGGGGCTTTATTCGGCACGCAAGGCGGTAATGCAGGAATGTCAGCGCAAGGAGATTCCCGGGGTCGGCATCGAGGACATCTATATCGGCAACGGCGTCTCGGAGCTGATCGTGATGGCCATGCAGGCGCTGCTCAATGACGGCGACGAGGTGCTGATTCCCGCCCCGGACTATCCGCTGTGGACCGCCGCCGCCAACCTCTCGGGCGGGCGTCCCGTGCATTATCTGTGTGACGAGCAGGCCGACTGGGCGCCGGACATGACCGATATTCGCGCCAAGCTCACCAGCCACACGCGAGCC
This sequence comes from Halomonas korlensis, assembly GCF_900116705.1. Taxonomy (GTDB): domain Bacteria; phylum Pseudomonadota; class Gammaproteobacteria; order Pseudomonadales; family Halomonadaceae; genus Halomonas; species Halomonas korlensis. Next base: position 8,137 of record NZ_FPBP01000002.1, read on the forward strand.
ATCGTGATCATCAACCCCAACAACCCCACCGGGGCCGTCTATCCACCGGCCGTGGTTCGCGAACTGCTCGAGATCGCCCACGAGCACGACCTGGTGGTGTTCTCAGACGAGATCTACGACAAGATTCTCTACGACGGGGTCAAGCATGTCTCCACCGGCGCGCTGGCCAGCGAGGATCAGCTGGTGGTGACCATGAACGGGCTATCGAAGAGTTACCGCTGTGCCGGTTTTCGCTCCGGCTGGATGATTCTTTCGGGGCACCTGGCCAAGCAACGGGCAAGCGATTTCATCCAGGGCATCAACATGCTGGCCTCGATGCGCCTGTGTGCCAACGTGCCGGCCCAGCACGCCATCCAGACCGCACTGGGAGGTTACCAGTCGGTCAACGACCTGATCCTGCCCGGCGGGCGGCTACTCGCCCAGCGCGACATCACCTACGAAAAACTCAACGCCATTCCCGGCGTCAGCTGCGTCAAGCCCAAGGGGGCGCTCTACGCCTTCCCACGGCTCGACCCGAAGGTGTTCAACATCCATGACGACCAGCAACTGGTGCTCGACCTGCTCCTGCAGGAGAAAATCCTGCTGGTGCAGGGAACGGCCTTCAACTGGCCGGAGCCCGACCACGTGCGCATCGTGACGCTACCCTGGGCCGACCAGCTGGACGACGCGCTGGAGCGTTTCGCGCGCTTCCTCTCGCGCTACCGTCAGTAGCACGAAACAATACGTTCAGCCACTTGAAACCTGAGCGTGCCGGGCGTATCTAAGCCATGACTTTTAGGCCGACGAGCCGCGAGGGTCGTCTCTGCCATTCGCTGATGGAGATATAGTCACATGATGAGAATCCTGCTCTTCCTGGGCACCAACCTGGCGGTCATCATCGTTGCCAGCATCACCTTGCGCTTGCTGGGGGTGGAGTCCTACCTCGAAGCCAACGGCATGAACATGACCGGGCTGTTGATCTTCTGCTTCATCTTCGGCATGGCCGGCTCGATGGTGTCGCTGTTCATTTCCAAGTGGATGGCCAAGCGCAGTACCGGCACCGTGGTGATCGAGAATCCGTCCAATGCCACCGAGAAATGGCTGGTGGACACTGTCGCCGAACTCGCTCGCGAGGCGGGCATCAAGACCCCCGAGGTGGGCATCTTCCCTGCCCAGCAGTCCAACGCCTTCGCCACCGGCTGGAACAAGGACGATGCCTTGGTAGCGGTGTCGGCCGGCCTGCTCAACCGCATGCGCCCCGAAGAGGTACGCGCGGTGCTGGCGCACGAGATCGGCCACGTCGCCAACGGCGACATGGTCACCCTGGCGCTGATCCAGGGCGTTCTCAATACCTTCGTAATGTTCTTCGCCAGGATAGTGGCCCAGCTCGTCGACAGCTTCCTGCGTCGCGACGACGGTGGCGGGCTTGGCTTCATGGGCTATTTCGCGGTGGTGATCGTCGCCGAGATCGTGTTCGGGCTGATCGCCTCGATGATCGTCGCCTGGTTCTCACGCTTCCGCGAATACCGTGCCGACAGTGCGGGGGCTCAGCTTGCCGGTTCGGGCGCCATGATCAATGCCCTGGCACGCCTCAAGGCCGAAACCCAGATGCCCGACCAGATGCCGGACACCCTGACGGCCTTCGCCATCACTACCGGCCAGACCCGCAAGATCATGGAGCGTGTCTTCGCCAGCCACCCGCCGCTGGATGATCGTATCCGAGCGCTCAAGGAAGCCGCGTATCGGCAGTAGGTCGCGCTGCTAAGGCTAAGTCGCTCAGAAGTACCAAGGGCTCGCCACCGGCGGGCCCTTGGCGTTTCATCTCCCCTGTCTTAATCGACCACGTGCAAGCCGGCGCCACGCAGCAGCGGCGCCAGATGGCCCGCCTCAGCGCCAAGTTCGACGACCAGGGTGGCGGCCTCGCGACGCAGCGGATAACCGGCTCGACAGGCGTCGAAGCCCTGTGCCATACCCTGGCGCCGTGACTCGCGGCGCAGGCTGTCGTGATCGCGGCGTACGTCGTAGACCGAGCGCAGGCAAAGTCGCAGGGCCTCCTCGGGGGCGAGCCCTGCGTTGAGCGCCAAGCGGCTAACGGCCGGCGGAGGAAGCAGATCCTCGAGTGTCAGCCGCGTCGACAGGCCCAAGTGACGACAAAGCGCATGGTAAACCTGATGGGTGCCTCGCAGCTTGCCGTCCAGGCTATAGCCCGCTACATGCGGGGTGGCGATGGCGGCAAGATCCGCCAGTGCCGTATCGATCGCGGGCTCCGTCTCCCATACATCCAGTACCGCGGTGAGATCGGCCTGTCCGGCGAGGCGCTGACGCAGCGCCGCCCCATCGACACAGTCACCCCGCCCGGCATTGAGCAGCACCGTGTCCGGCGCCAGCGCCGAAATACGCTGTGCATCGAGCAGATGATAGGTAGCGTGAGGTCCACGGCGGACCAAGGGCGTATGCAGGCAAATCACGTCGCAGGCGTCGACCAGCGTATCGAGGTCCACGAAGCCGGCCGTTGCCGGCCGCCCGACACCCTGCAGTTCCACGCGCGGCGGGTCGCAGGCCAGACAGTCGATCCCCATGGCGGTGAGCCGGCCGAGCAGGCGGCCCCCGACATTACCAACGCCGACGATCCCCACGCGCCGGCTGGCGAGCTGCCAGCCTTCCCGCTCGGCCAGGGTCAACAGGCTTGCAAGCACATAATCGACCACCGCCTCGGCGTTGCAACCCGGGGCGCTGGCAAAGGCGATGCCATGCTCCGACAGCGCCTCGCGGTCGATGTGATCGGTGCCGATGGTGCAACTGCCGACGAAGCCCAGCCGTGATCCCGCCCGCCTCGCCGCCTCGATCATCGTCCTGTCGACGCGGGTAATGGAGCGCACCACCAGCGCATCGGCATCACGCAGCGCCGCCGCGTCGATCTCGCGCCCAGGCAGCCGCACCACCTCACCCAATGTCTCGAAACAGGCCTCGGCAGCCGGCACATTGGCATCGACGACAATTTTCATCAGATTGTGCGCGAGATACCCCGACCTTTTAGTGCGGGGAGGGATAGCGCGTCGTCCGCCAGGGCGACCCTATTCCCGCTGCCTCCTTCGCTGGTGGTTGCTATCTTACAGTTTTATCTCTAATTTGTGAGACATGATGAAACGCGCCTACAAGTACCGCTTCTACCCGACGCCTGAACAGGAGCAGCTCATGGCCAGGACGTTTGGGTGCGTGCGTTTCGTCTACAACGCGGTACTTCGCTATCGCATCGACGCCTTCTACGAACGTCGCGAGAAGATCGGTTATGTGGCGGCGAATGCTGAGCTGTCGAGGTTGAAGAAGGCCGTCGACACCGCCTTCCTCAATGAGGTCAGCTCGGTCCCGCTTCAGCAGTGCCTTCGCCACCAGCAGGCCGCCTTCAAGCACTTCTTCGACGGTCGCGCCCGCTACCCCAGCTTCAAGCGTAAGCGGCATCGCCAGTCGGCGGAGTTCACTCGCTCGGCGTTCACGTATCGGGATGGGCAACTGTTCCTCGCCAAGTGCAAGGCGCCGCTGGCGATCCGCTGGAGCCGCGAGCTGCCCAGCGATCCCACCACCGTCACCGTGTCCAAGGACTCGGCAGGCCGCTACTTTGTCAGCTGCCTGTGCGAGTTCAATCCCGAGTCGCTGCCCATCACCCCGAAGATGGTGGGTATCGACCTCGGCCTGAAAGACCTGTTCGTCACCAGCGACGGGCATCGAATCGGCAATCCCCGCCATACGGCGACCTACGCGACCCGCCTAGCCAAGGCACAGCGACGGCTGAGCAAGAAAACGCTCGGCTCGAAGAACCGTGCCAAGGCCAGGCAGAAAGTGGCGCGTCTTCACGCCAAGATTTCCGATTGCCGGAGGGACCGCTTGCACAAGCTGTCCCGCCAGATCGTCAACGAGAACCAAGTGATCTGCGTCGAATCCCTCAAGGTGAAGAACATGCTGCGCTACCCTCGGCTGGCCAAGTCGATCAGCGACGCCGGCTGGGGCGAGTTCGTTCGCCAACTGGCATACAAGGCCGACTGGGCGGGCCGGCAACTGTCGGCCATCGACCAGTGGTACCCCTCCAGCAGACGCTGCTCCGACTGCGGGCATGTGATGCCCGAGATGCCGTTGCAGATTCGCGCCTGGACATGCCCCGAGTGCGCAGCCGAACACGATCGCGACGTAAACGCCGCGATCAACATTAAAGCCGCCGGGCTGGCGGTGTTAGCCCTTGGAGAGAATGTAAGCGGCATGGAGCCCGTCTCCGTGTCCGGTTCTCGGTGAATTGGGAATCCCCTTCCTTCAGGGAGGGGAGCAGTCAAAGCGAACTCCTGACCTTCGGGATCATCTCGCTTGTTCAGTTTGCCCAAGCCCTTACAATACCGCCATAGACCACCCCGAACAGATAACCCAGGCGCCGCAAGGCCGCGACGCCCTTTACCACCGGGAGCTACCGTGATCGTCCGCTGGGAAACCGACCATGACTACGTGCTGGTGCATGTCCATCAGGACATGTTCGGCGACTGGATCTTCAGTCGTGCCTGGGGGCAAATCGGCACGCAGTACGGCGGCCTCAAGCACCGGCTCGCCGACGACCGGAATCACGCCTTGATGTGGCTCGCTGATGAAACCACTATCCTGGCGTCCCGTGGCTTTCGCAAGGTCCTGGAAACCGACGATAACAGCGTGCAGGGTCGCGACGCCGTCAGCCAACTCTCGTTGCTCGACGCGTTGTAGGCGCAAGGCGGCACCGCTAGCCGCCCAGGTAACGCCGCCCACCGCGCATGACGGCACCCCTCGGCGCCGAGGCATAGGGCTCGGCATCACGCTGAAAGCGCGACCAGCTCGCCTCGCCCAGCCAACCCCGCTCGGCCAGCCAGGCCGCCAGGCGTTCGGCCTCGAAGCCGCGATCCAGCTCTTCGCCGGCGTTATCGGCCAGTACCGGAATACGCACGCCGTAGCGCTCGATCAGCGCGTCATCGGCGCTGATCTCCACGCGTTCAAGCTCGACCTCCTCAATCGCCAAGGTCTCCAGCAACGCCTCGAGCTGCTCGCAGAGGTGGCAGCCAAGTGTGGTATAGAGCCTAAGGCGGATCATGCCGGCACCCGGTGGCGAATCAGGAAGCAGTGGTGCAGGCCCGGGCGGCGTTGGCCAGATAAAGAGCGGATCGAAGGGGTCATGCCGACGTCTCCCGGTGACGAATCAGGAAGCAGTGGTGCAGGCTTGGGCGACGCTTAAAATCCGGGTCGAAGGTCTTCGCCGAGATATCTTCCACCTCGTAAAACCTTGTCAGCTCGGAGTCCAGCTGGAAGCGCCGTTGATTGTTGGAGAATACCAGCGTACCGCCCGGGGCGAGTCGTGCCATGGCCAGGCGCACCAGGCGGCCATGGTCGCGCTGCACGTCGAGGGTGTCCGCCATCTTCTTGGAATTGGAGAAGGTGGGAGGGTCGAGAAAGATCAGGTCGAACTCGGTGCCGGCGGTTTCCAGCCAGCGCAGGCAGTCGTCGCGCACTACACGGTGGCGGCTCGGGTCGAGTCCGTTAAGTGCGAAGTTATCGCGCGCCCAGTCCAGATAGGTATTGGACAGATCGACGCTGACGCTCTCGCTGGCTCCGCCGGGCGTCTCGGCGTCCGCTTTCTGCGGCCCCAGGGCGGCATGCACGGTCGCAGCACCGGTATAGCAGAACAGGTTCAAAAAACGCTTGCCCACCGCCATGTTTCCGAGCATCCGACGCACGGGACGGTGATCGAGGAAGAGCCCGGTATCGAGATAGTCGCGCAGGTTGACCCACAGTCGCGCCCGCCCTTCCCTGACCTCGAAGCGCTCGCCGCTGGTGGCTTGTTTGCGGTATTGCGCCTTGCCACTTTGGCGTTCGCGCCGCTTGACCACCAGATTGTCCGGCGCAATGTCGAGCACCTTGGGGATCACCGACAGCGCATCGAACAGCCGCTTCTGGGCCTGGGCAGGCTCGATGGTTTTCGGCGGCGCATATTCCTGCACATGTACCCGGTCATCGTAGACATCGATGGCCAAGGCATATTCGGGCATGTCGGCATCGTATAACCGGTAGCAGCGCTCTCCCGACTGCTTGAGCCACTTGCGTAACCGCTTGTGGTTCTTGATCAGTCGATTGGCAAACATTTGCGCGCCCTCCGAGCGAACCGGCGCGGCGTCTGGCGCTGCCTGCGCGCCCACATGCTCGGGGACCTGCATCAGCAGCAAGCGGGCGTCCAGCGGGCCATTCTTCAACGAATAGACCTTGTGGGCGCGCAGCCCGATACGATGCCCCAGGTCCGGGTTGGCGGTGATCACGGCCAGTTGCCAGCCCGGGAAGGCCGCTTTCACCCGCTCTCCCAGCTGACCATAGAGACGCACCAGCTCCGGCAACTCACCGAGTCGCTCGCCATAAGGCGGATTGGTGATCAACAGCCCTCGGGGTATCTCGGGCAAGCCTTGCGGATTGTCTTGTGGCTTATCTGGTAGATTGACGAGCTCGCCCAGGCTGGCGCCGTGCAGCTCAATCAAGGCCGGAATTCCCGCCCGCATGGCGTTGGCCTGCGCCGCGGCAAGCGCCGGGGGGCTCTCGTCGAAACCGAATAACCGGGCCCTGCAGCGCTTGCGTCCGATGCTCGCCCGCACCTCGGCCTCACGCCGGACCTCTTGCCAAACCGCAGCACGGTGACCGGCCCAGCCATGGAAACCAAAGCGTTCACGCGCCAGATTGGGCGCTATATCCGCCGCCATCAGGGCCGCTTCGATCAACAGGGTACCCGCGCCGCACAAGGGGTCCACCAACGGGGCGCCTTGTTTCGAGAGTGCCGGCCATCCGGCACGCACCAGCAGCGCTGCCGCCAGGTTTTCCTTGAGCGGGGCGTGGCCGACGTCGCGTCGATAGCCACGCCGATGCAGGCTATCCCCGCTGAAATCCACCCCCAGGGTCAGTCGGCCACGATGCAGATTGGCGTAAAGACGCAGATCAGGGCGCTGGAGGTCGACATCCGGTCGCTCCCGCCCTTCCGCCACCAACCGCTCGACGACCCCATCCTTGACGGTCTGTGCCGCGAAGCGTGTATGGCGGATCGCCTCACTATGTCCATGGAAATCCACCGCCAGCGTGCCGCCGGGTTTCAAGTGATTTCGCCAATCGATGGCAGCAGTAGCCTCCCGCAATTCATCGGCGGTTTCGATGCCCTCCTTGCGCACCAGACACAGCACGATGCGATTGGCCAGCCGTGACCACAGGCAAAATCGGTAAGCGGTTTCGAGGCTGGCCCGCACATGCACGCCAGCCACGGTCGTCTTGCCGGGCTCGCCACCCAGCGACGCAAGCTCCTCCGCCAGCAGTAGCTCGATCCCTTTCGGGCAGGTGGCAATAAATTCCAGCATGTCAGGCGGTTGTACTTCATTCATGGACGGGACCATCGACAAGGTGAGCAATAAAGTCGACTTCAAGACGACCGGGTGAACGGGATGTTACAAAACATCAGTCGACAAAGCCGAGCGTGATGGGCTATCACTGAGGTGCTAGCTAGTGAAAAACGCATGTGTTTCCTGCCATTGGGGCTTTACCCAGCATGGCAGTCAAGGTTTGGCGCTGGGTATTCGAAAAAGCCCGAACTTGTTGTAGTGGATCCTTTGTCATGGCGGCATGTCATGGCGAATAATCCAGATCGGTACCTTATCAAGAGGTAGTCCAATGAAACGACAGAAACGTGATCGCTTCCAGCGTGCCTATCTTCATGGCTACAAGGCGGGGGTCTCCGGCCGCTCCCGAGATGACTGCCCCAGTCAAGAAATCAATCTTCGCGAATACTGGATGAGCGGTTGGCGTGAAGGTCGTGGGGACCAATGGTCCGGGATGACGGGAGTCTCGGGCATTCACAAGAACCCCATGGTGATATAACCCTCTTTATCTGTCCCGTATTTACCGCAGTAATGGCGAGATTTGCGACCGCCAAGGTATCGAGCCCGTGCACCATCACGGGCTTTTTTGTGCCTGCCCGCGATCGCCGTGCAAGGCAACGCTATCCGCCAGGGCGCGGGCACATTCCGTCACCAGGCCCGGCCCGCGATAGATAAATCCCGAATAGAGCTGCACCAGATCGGCGCCAGCCGCCAGCTTGGCGACGGCTGCCTGCCCGCTGTCGATACCCCCCACGCCGATGATCGGCATGTCGGGGAGCAGGCGACGCAGCTCGTGGATCATGCTGTTGGAGATCTCGAGCAGCGGTCGACCCGACAGCCCCCCGGCCTCATCGGCATGGGGCAGGCCTGCCACCAAAGGCCGTGATACGGTGGTGTTGGTGGCGATTACCGCATCGATACCGTGCTGGCGAAGCGAGCGAGCAACCATGCCGGCCTCGTCAACGGTCATGTCCGGGGCGATCTTCACCGCCAGCGGGACCCGGCGACCGGCGTCCTGGTCGAGTTGGTCCGCCTCGCTGCGCAGCGTGCCGAGAAGCGAGTCAAGATGCTCACCGAACTGCAGGTTGCGAAGACCCGGCGTGTTGGGTGACGAGATATTCACGGCGACGTAATCGGCATGGGCATGCACCTTGCGCAGGCAGATCAGATAGTCATCGACGGCCTGCTCTACCGGCGTGGTGAGATTCTTGCCAATATTGATGCCGACCACGCCCGCGAAGCGGCTGGCCTTCACCCGCGCCACCAGGTGGTCGACACCGGCATTGTTAAAGCCCATGCGATTGATGATGGCGCCCTGCTCCGGCAGCCGGAACAGCCGAGGGCGCGGGTTACCCTCCTGGGGCTGGGGCGTCACGGTGCCGACTTCGACAAAACCGAAGCCCAGGGCACCCAGCGCATCCAGATGATCGGCATTCTTGTCGAGCCCGGCCGCCAGGCCGACCCGGTTGGCAAACCGCAGCCCCATCAGCGTCGTCGGGTCCTCGACCGCCTTGCCGGCGAGCCGTTTGACGAGCCCCAGCCGCGCTGCCACATCGAGCGTCGAGAGGGTCAGGCCATGCGCCGTCTCGGCATCGAGGCGAAACAGGATGGAGCGGGCAAGCGAGTACATGAGATCTCCCGGGGCGCGGAAACGAACGCTGGCGACTGGCGGCGAGGGCGGAGTATAGCAGTGCAGCCGACCCGCCATCACGAATCGTGATCATCGCATGTGCCGCCGCATGCGGCTTTTATGCTCTACTTAACGACACTCCGGGCCAGCCCTTATAAGTCGGCCCCTCTTGCTTTTCAGTGCCATGGAGGCGATATGAACGACACCACCGAGACGCTGGAACATCGCCTTTCCGGTATTCATGCCGCCCTGGTCAAGGATGAGACCGAACTGGTCGACGAGGTCGTCGCCGACCTGGAGCCGGCCGAGATTGCGCTGCTGCTCGAATCATTGCCGCCCGCCGACCGCATTCGCCTGTGGGAGCGGGTGCCGGCGGAGGTAGACGGCGAAGTCCTGCTGCATGTCCACGATGAGGTGCGCAGCACCCTGCTCGACGACATGGATCATGCCGAGATCGTCGCCGCGGCGACGGGCCTGGACACTACCGACCTGGCCGATCTCTTCGAGGATCTACCACAGCTGGTTGCCGAGGACATGCTGCGCTCCATGGACGAGCAGCAGCGCCAGCGCCTGCAGGAGACCCTCGCCTTCGAGGAAGACAGCGCGGGGCGTCTGATGCGCACCGACACCATCGGGGTGCGCGCCGACGTCAGCCTGGAGACGGTGCACCGCTTCCTGCGCTGGAAGGAAACGGTCCCCGACAATACCGATGCGCTGATGGTGGTCGATCGCAATGGCCTGGTGGTCGGCATCTTGCCGCTGGCGCGTTTGGTCTCCCACGATACCGACATGGCCGTGGCGGACCTGATGGACAGCGACGTGGACTTCATCTCGATGGGCATGAAGTCGCGCGATGTGGCAACGCTCTTCCAGACCCACGATCTCTCCTCGGCTCCGGTGGTCGACGACGAGGGCAGGCTGCTGGGGCGAATCGTCATCGAGGATATCGTCGATGTCATTCGTGACAATTCCGAGCAGGCGTTGATGAACATGGCCGGCCTCGACGAGGAAGAGGACCTGTTCGCTCCGGTGCTGCCCAGCGCGCGGCGTCGGGCGGTCTGGCTCGGCATCAACCTGCTCACGGCCTTCCTCGCCGCTGGGGTGATCGGGCGCTTCGAGGCCGCACTGGATCAAATCGTCGCCCTTGCCGTGCTCATGCCCATCGTGGCGAGCATGGGCGGGATTGCCGGCAGCCAGACCCTCACGCTGGCTATTCGCGGCATGGCGCTGGGTCAGATCAGCCGCACCAACAGCCAGTGGCTGATGCGCAAGGAGATCGGTATCGCCATACTCAATGGTGTCGGGTGGGCACTGGTGGTCGCCCTGCTGGCCATCCTGTGGTTCAAGAGCCTCGGTATTGGGGTGATTATTGCCATTGCCCTGGTGATCAATATGCTGGCCGCGGGGATTGCAGGAATCGCGATCCCATTGGTACTCAAGCGCATGGGTATCGATCCCGCCCTGTCCGGCTCGGTGGTGTTGACCACCGTTACCGACGTGGTGGGCTTCATGGCGTTTCTTGGCCTGGCAACTCTTTTCCTGCTCTAGTTCTGCTCTAGACTAGTCCTGCTCTAGATGCCTTGGCGCGACGCATCCGCTGACAACCCTCAACCCCGCCGATTGGCGGGGTTGAGGATAAGGCAAGTACCTCCCCCGATCGGGGAGGAAAGGTCAATTTTCCTGGTTGCTCTCGGCCAGGTCGACAAGTTCGCGAACGGCCACGGCGAACAGCGGAAAGCCCCCTTGGCTGCCGGTTTTCCCGACCTCGGCGATCAGCCGGCACCAGCGCTCATGCATGGCAGCATGCAACTGCAGCCATTGATCCACTCGCTCTACTGCCTCGCGAGGCCCGCCTTCCATCTTCAGCACGCCGACCGTCAACGCCAGTTGCTGGCGATCGATGTCGTCGCGAAAGCTTTCCCGGGCTTGAGCTTGCCAGCTGTCGCGCACCTTGAGGTCGGTGACCTGCTGAATCATCCAGGGCAGTTCGAGGCGATCGCCGATTTCGTAGAACACCTCGGCGACCTTCTGCGGCTTCTGGTCGGTCTGTCGGGCCGCCTGGATGATGCCAAGGCCGGCATACAGGCTGCCGAAAGCCGCCACCGTAGTGGCCAGCGCCTCGGGCACCCCTGCCGAGACGAAGTCGTCATATCGGGCCCGCCAGTTTTCGTACTCTTCACCACGAAGCCGCTTGCCGATGTTTTCCTGCAGCTGAACCAGACGCGGCGCGAAATAGGCAATGGCATCCTGAGTACTCATGCCGGTGCGATGGCGGAGGAACCAGCGAGTGACCCGACGAATCATGCGCATCAGATCCAGCATCATGGTCGACTGCACTCGACTGGGGATCTGGTTGTCCAGTGCCTCGATCTGTTCCCAGAGACTCGCCAACTGATAGCTTTCACGAGCCACGACATAGGCCCTGGCAATGTCAGCACGGCCAGCGCCCGTGGAGTCTATCAATCGTCGTGTGAATACGATCCCCATGTGGTCGACCAGGTCATTGGCCACCTGGGTGGCGACGATCTCGCGCTTCAGGCGATGCGCGTACATTTGGCCGTGGAAGCGGTTCACCAGCGCGTCCGGGAAGATGCGCTCGACATAGCGGGTAATGACCGGGTCGTCGGGGACGTCCGAGACGATAAGATCGCCCTTGAGCGTGCTCTTGGCATACGAGATGAGCACCGAAAGCTCGGGCAGCAGCATGCCCTGTTCGTTCGCGACGCGTTCACGCAGCGTCTCGTCCGACGGCAGGAATTCCAGTTCACGGTCGATCTGCCCCACCGCCTCGAGCTCGCTGATGAAGCGACGAAAGGGGCCTATGCCCTGGCGAGACAGTTGCTCGGCGAGATCGAGCGCCTGGGTCTGGCGATAGTTGTCGAGAATCACCAGGTCGGCGACATCCTCGGTCATCTCGGCAAGCAACTGGTTGCGCTGCTTGCCCGTCATGTCGCCACTCTCGACGACCTCGTCGAGCAGGATCTTGATATTGACCTCATGATCCGAGCAGTTGACCCCGCCGGCGTTGTCGATGAAATCGGTATAGACACGCACGCCCTTGGCCGCCGCTTCCATGCGCCCGCGCTGGGTCAACCCGAGATTGCCGCCCTCGCCGATCACGCGACAGTTGAGGTCTTGCCCATCGATGCGCAAGGCATCGTTGGCCTTGTCGCCGACCTCGGCGTCGGTCTCTTCACTGCTCTTGACGTAAGTGCCGATACCGCCGTTCCAGAGCAGGTCCACGTTGGACTTGAGCATGGCGCGGATCAGCTCATTGGGAGAGAGCTTGTCCTCCTTGATGGCGAAGACTTGCTTCATCGCTTTGGAAATCGGAATCGACTTGGCACTGCGCTTGAAGATACCGCCACCCTCGGAGATCAGGCGGGTATCGTAATCCTCCCAGCTCGAGCGCGGCATCGCGAACAACCGGCTGCGTTCGGCAAAGCTCGCCGCCGCATCCGGCGTGGGATCGACGAAGATATGCAGGTGGTTGAAGGCGCCGACGAGGCAGATCGTCTCGGAGAGCAACATGCCGTTGCCGAACACATCACCCGCCATGTCGCCAATGCCGACCACGCTGAACTCGTCCACCTGGGTGTTGAGCTCCAGGCCGCGAAAGTGGCGCTTGACCGACTCCCAGGCCCCCTTGGCGGTAATTCCCATCTTCTTGTGGTCATAGCCGTTGGCGCCCCCGGAGGCGAAGGCATCACCCAGCCAGTGCCCGTACTCGAGGGAAATCTCGTTGGCGATATCCGAGAACGTGGCGGTGCCCTTGTCGGCCGCCACCACAAGGTAAGTATCGTCCTCATCGTGGCGAACCACGCTCTGCGGCGGCACCACGTCACCGCCCTTGAGGTTGTCGGTCACGTCCAGTAGCGCACGAATGAACGTCTTGTAGCAGGCGATCCCCTCGCGCTGCATGGTTTCACGATCGGCGCCTTCCGGCATGCGCTTGCAGATGAAGCCACCCTTGGCGCCTACCGGAACAATGACCGCATTCTTGACCTGCTGCGCCTTGACCAGCCCCAGCACCTCGGTGCGGAAATCCTCCTGGCGATCCGACCAGCGCAGTCCGCCACGGGCTACCTTGCCGCCACGCAGATGCACCCCCTCGACGCGGGGCGAGCAGACGAAAATCTCGAACATCGGCCGAGGCTTGGGCATTCCTGTGACCTGGGACGGGTCGAGCTTGAGGGCGATATAGTCCTTGTCGTGTCCCTCTGCGTTGCGCTGATAGTAGTTCGTGCGCAGCGTGGCCTGGATGAGCTCGGCATAGCGACGCAGCAACTGGTCGTCATTGAGGCTGGCCACGGCATCGAGAAGGCCGTTGATCCGGCCCAGGCAGGCGTCAATCTGGCCGTCCCCGGGCCGCTGGTCGGGGTGAAAACGCAACTCGAACAGGACCACCAGTTCGCGGGTAATCTCGGGATGATTGGCCAGCGTGGCTGCCATGTACTCCTGAGATACCCCGAAGCGGATCTGCTTGAGGTAGCGGGCATAGGCGCGCAGCATGGCCACTTCGCGCCAGTCGAGATTGGCCCCAATAATCAACCGGTTGAAGGCGTCGTTCTCGGCTTCCCCGATCCAGATACGCTGGAAGGCCTCGACGAAGCTTTCGCGCATATCCTGAAGATTGACCTCGGTGCTGGTGTGGTGCTCCAGATCGAAGTCATGGATCCAGTAATCGGCATCCGTCGCCTGGATTTCGTACGGTCGCTCACCGATGACTCTCAGCCCCAGATTCTCCATCATCGGCAATACATCGGAGAGCGGGATGGGGTGGTCACGATGGAAGAGCTTGAGATTGACCCCGCTCGCCTCTTCCTCGACCAGTCGATACAGGGACAGCGCCAGCGGCGCCCCTTGGTCCAGTTCACTGATGTGTTGAAGGTCATAAACCGCGGTACGGGCATTGAAATCGTCGCGATAGCTGGCAGGAAAGCCATCACGAAAGCGATCCATCAGACGGTTGGCCTGTTCTTCGCCGAACCCCTCGATGCTGGCGGCCTGCAGATCGTCGCGCCAGTTGCGGGCCAGCTGCGCGACCTTGGCTTCCAGTCGCTTGATATCGTAGTCGCGGGGCTGGCCGTCCTTGAAGCGCAGAATGAACTGGATCCGTGCCAGCACCGATTCCGAAAGATAGGTATTGAAGTCGCCGAAAGTGGCATCGAGCTCCTCGCAGAGCAGTGCCTGAATGCGCAGGCGCAGGTCGGTGGAGAAGACGTCTCGTGGTACGTAGACCAGGCAGGAAAAGAAGCGACCGAAGCGATCCTCACGAATGAACAATCGCACGCGGCGCCGTTCGCGAATTTCGAGAATGCCCAACGCCGTCTGGGTCAGTTCCTCGATATCGATCTGGAAGAGGTCGTCTCGCGGGTAGACCTCGAGGATCTGCAACAATTGCTTGCCGTTGTGCCCCCTGGGGTCAAAGCCGGCGATATCCATGACGGACTTGAGCTTGCGGCGCAGAATCGGAATGTTGCGCGGCGACTCGTTGTAGACCATTGCGGTAAACAGGCCCAGGAAGCGATGTTCACCGATGACGCGTCCCTGTTCATCGTAGCGATCGATGGAAATGTAGTCAGGGTATGTCGGTCGATGTATCCGAGCATGGTGAGCACTCTTGGCGAACGACAGCAGCTGTGGCAACAGCACGTAGTGGTCGCCATCAACGCCCAGATCGGTACGGATACGCTCCCGATAACGTGGCACATCAAGCCGAAAGACGCCCAACTCACTGCCCTCGGCCCGCTCGAGCCGGGCGTTGTGTTCTTCCTCCGATACCTCGTAGGCGTCGTAGCCGAGGAAGGTGAAATTGTCCTGGAGCAGCCATTCGAGGAAGGCAATCGCTTCTTGATGGTCCGCCGGGTCGATCTGCGACGGGCAATTGGCCCGGATTTCCGCCAGGGCCTGGTCGACGCGTTGGCGCATCGGGTTGAAGTCCGCCACGGCGGTGCTGACCTCGACCAGCACCTCGAGCAGACTTTGCTGAAGGTCACCGAGTACCGCGGGGTCCGAGTGCCGATCGATCTCGATGGCGATCAAAGACTCGTAGGCTTCCGAGGATTTTGCCTCGCCGGGGACAGCTACCTGTTCGAGGCGGTGCTGCGCATCGCGCTTGGTTTCCAGCACCGCGTTATGAATGGCATGAACGGTGATGCCGCGCCGATTGAGTTCGATGCGCACCGAGTCGACCAGAAACGGCATATCCGCGTGGAGCACGGCGACGAAGGTATGCGTCGACTGCCAGCCGTGCTCCTCGAACTCGGGATTGAAGACACGCACCTTGGGTTCGGCAGGATCAAACTGCTGGATAAAATGCCAGACGGAAAGCGTGGCGCCATAGAGATCGTCCAGCCGCCGATCCGCCAGGTCATCAAGGGGGACATTGGCATAGAAGTAGCGAGCGAAGGCCTCTACTTCCCTGGCCCTGTCCTTGTCGAGTCGACTAGCCAACCGCTCGGCAAGCTGCTTGAGAAAATCCTTACGGGCGTCTTCATTCGCAACATGCTGCATCCATCACCTCGGCTACCGGCGGTCGCAATGGCGACCGGGAAAATTCGATACGACGGCTCGATGGGCCGTAGTGGTTTCAGCTTACGCCTATGTCTCGCTTCACCCCAGCGGAGTCCCGACTTGCACATGGAACATGTCGGATAGGCATCCCCGCTTGACAGCGGCTCGAAACATTCACTGTCTTCCCCTGTCTCTCGTCAATCTCCTCAATCTCGTCGATCCAATACGACCCCACATTCACAGTGATCAGTCCAGGGAAACTGGTCGAAGAGCGCAAAGTGCGTCATGTCATGAGTCTCGGTCAGTCGCGCCAGATTGTCCGCTAATGTTTCAGGGTTGCATGAAATATAGACGATTCTGCGATAATCGCTGAGCTGCCGGCAGCTCGCTTCGTCCAGGCCCGCGCGGGGCGGATCGACCAGCACGGTGGTAAAGTCATAGTCATCCAGCGCCCACGCCGTGACACGCCGCCCGCCCTTCTCGCCCGTGAGCGCCAGGGAAAATTCTTCGGCCGACATCCGGCCGATGACGGCATTCTCGATGCCGTTGGCCTCGAGATTACGCTGCGCACTCGCCACAGAGGTCCGGGATATCTCGGTGGCCAGCACACGTCTGAAATTCTCGGCAAGCGCCACGGTGAAGTTACCATTCCCACAGTAGAGCTCGACGAGATCCCCCGACTGGCTATGACGCGTCACCTCCCTCGCCCAGCGCAGCATCGAACGACAGACCTCGGCATTGGGCTGGGTGAAGCTGTTCTCGACTTGCTGATAGAGAAACGCGCGGTCTTCCACCTCGAGACGCTCCCAGACATGATCCCGCGCAAGGACCCGCCGCTGCTTGCGCGCACGGCCAATGATCATCGCGCCCAGGACGTCTTGCAGCCGATGCGCCTCGGCCTCCCAGGCCTCGTCGAGCGGGCGATGGTAGATCAGGGTAATCAGCGCCTCGCCCGAAAGCGTGGTGAGAAACTCCACCTGGAAGAGCTTGCGTCGCAAGTGGGCGTTCTCGCGAATGGCGTCCAGCAGGCGTGGCATCAGGGCGTTGATTGGCTGACTGGCGACAGGATAGTCATCGAGACGCACCACCCGCTTCTTGTCGGGCGCATCAGGGTCCCGCTCGAACATCGCATAAAAGAGATCGTCGCCTTCGTGCCAGATTCGAAATTCGCAGCGCTGCCTGAAATGAGTGGGTGGCGAGGCAAAGACCTCCAACCTGGGCGGCGAAAAGCGCGCGAACGCTTGCTCGATGAGCTGGCGCTTGGCAGCAAGCTGCTGGTCATAGCGGGCAGGGTCGACGACGGGAATGGCCACGGGGTCTCCTGGGTGATGAAGCACGATAAGGAATGAAAAATGCCAAGGTGGTAAAAAACGAATGGACGAAGGCAGCGACACCAACGAGACCGCTGACCATCAACCGATGTTAAGCCTCTGCGGTTCGGCAAACCCATAGGTTGCCAGGCTCGCCGTCAACCGAGTATCGGGGGCAGTGACGAAACTGGCCCCCGGAGCACGGTCACAGGAGGCATCAGGCACCACTTCAGCGACACGCCGGGCGATGGCCTCGCCGGAGTCGATCCAGCTGACACCTCTCGGCGAGGCGTTCGCCAGGACTTCCTTCAATAGCGGAAAGTGCGTGCAGCCCAGCACGACCACATCCAGCTCAGGGTCGGCCCACAACGGCGCGAGTGCCTCGTGAATTACCGCGGTATCCACTGACTCACCGGCAAGCCAGCGCTCCGCCTGGACCACCAGGGCGTCGGCGGCGACACGAGTGACGTGGCAATCGGCGGCAAAATCATGAATCAGCTGGAGGGTATAGGGGCGAGATATGGTGGCGCTGGTGGCCAGCAGGCCGATATGGCGTGACTGGCTGAGGCGTGCCGCGGGTTTGATCGCCGGCACGGTACCGATCACCGGCACACTGAGCCTGGCTCTCAAGGGAGCCAGGGCAAGGGTACTGGCCGTATTGCAGGCAAGCACCAGCGCCGAGCAGCCACTGACAGTGACTGCCGCCTCACACACGTCCAGGATGCGCGGTATCAGCCAGCCATCCTCCCGCCGGCCATAGGGCATCATGGCATTATCGCAGGCATAGACCAGCGAGACGCCGGGAAGACGGCGTCGCAAGGCCTCCACGACGGAGAGCCCCCCCACGCCGGAATCGAAAACCAGTACCGGACCAGCCGTCAAGGTCGATGCTCCCCCCTGGCTTGCCTCGACAGTGCAGTCAAATGACGCGAGAAAGTCCCCACATGTTCATGGCATGGGGGCTTGGCGTTCCATTCGGTGTCTAACTTGGTTCTGCAAGGACAGCGGCTGAGCATGCTCGGATACGGGGGCTGATGGCGAAGGGGATGAATTCTACCTCAAATCCCTTCAGATCGGTTGTTCCGGGGCTTCACGGAGTTCCGCGTACAGTTCAGGGTAAGCTTCCTGCAAGCGCTCCAGCTTGGCGGCGGCACCTTCGGGCAGGGCGTCGGCCAGCTCATCCAGCGCCGCATCGTCGAAGTGCTCCCGAATCAACGGAAAAAGCAGTTCGCGCTCATCACGCAGATAGGCACGATGACTATCCAGGTAGGCCTTGAGATCTTCGGCGAAACGATCCATCGGTATCACGGCATCCATGAGGATCATGTCGATATCATTGGAGAGCCGCTTGAGGCGCGCCTTCAATTGCCGGTAATCACTGGCCAACCGTTCGGTGATCTCGACGCTATGCGGCGCGACTCCCCTGAGCTGCTCGGCACAGACACGCTCCAGTGGCATGGTGAATCCGTCCATGTAATCGAGAATGTAGTCGACGACTTCCCTGACCAACTTGAAGTTGGGACGCTCTCCCTTTGCCAGAGTCTTCTGCTTGAGTTGCAGGACGTGCAGAATACGCGCCATGTTGGCATGATCCAGGCGCAATTGGGTCAGCATCGCCATGTCGTGGCCTCCTGTGATTCGGTAAGTGGTAACGAAGGCACCCCCATTGGACGCGCCAATGACATCGGTGTTCATCGGATGATGGTGTACATTGCCGCACCGACTTACCCCGGCAACCAAGCTCACCGGATCGTATCAAGCTAGCGGCTTGTCGCAAATCTTGCCTCTGTCCCAAGGTCGTATTGCCGATTCAGCAGTCTTCAATTTAGCAGTCTGTCGTCGAGGAGTCAGACAATGGATCTTTTCCCCTCGCCCACGTTTGACGAGGACGCCCCGCTTGCCTATCGCATGCGGCCCAGGCAGTTGGACGATTATGTCGGTCAACAGGCGCTGGTGGGGCCCGCTAAACCGTTGCGCCGCATGGCCGAAAGCGGCATCGTGCGCTCGATGATTCTCTGGGGGCCACCCGGGACCGGCAAGACGACGCTCGCCGAGATACTGGCCGCCGAATCCGGTGCCCAGCTGGAGCATCTCTCGGCGGTAATGGCCGGCGTGAAAGAGATCCGCGCGGTCGTGGAGCGTGCTCGCGTGCGCCAGGGCCAGCAACTCCCCACGCTGCTGTTCCTCGATGAGATCCACCGTCTCAACAAGAGCCAGCAGGACGCCTTGCTGCCCCATGTGGAATCGGGACTGCTGACGCTGATCGGTGCAACCACCGAGAACCCCTCATTTGAGGTCAACTCGGCACTGCTCTCTCGGGCGCGGGTCCATGTCCTGACCTCACTCTCCGAAGAAGAATTGGTGGAGGTGTTACGCCGTGCCCTGGCCGACCCCGAGCGCGGGCTCGGCAAGCGTCGCATCGAGGTTGACGACGAGGTGCTGGGCATCCTGGCTCGTGCGGCGGCTGGCGATGCCCGGCGTGCCCTGGGGCTTCTGGAGACCGCCTGCGACTTTGCCATCGCACGAGGCAATGGCGAGTACCTGCCCCGCCAGGCGCTGGAAGACGTGATCGGCTACCAGGCCAGCGCCTTCGACAAGCAGGGAGACCATTACTATGACCTGCTGTCGGCCATTCACAAGTCGGTGCGCTCATCTCGCCCCGATGCCGCCTTGCTCTACATGGCTCGCTTCATGCAGGGCGGTGGTGACCCTCTGGACGTGGTACGTCGCCTGGCGGCCATCGCCTCGGAAGACGTGGGTAACGCCGACCCACGCGCCCTGCCCCTGGTCATGGCCGCCTGGGATGCCTACCTGCGCCTCGGGGATCACGAGGGCCAGCGGGCCATCGCCCATGCCGCCATTCACCTGGCCGTGGCGCCCAAGAGCAATGCCATCGACCGCGCCTGGAAACAGGCCAAGACCTTTGTTGCCGGCCAGCCAAGCCTTGAAGTGCCCGGCTACCTGCGCAACGCGCCTACCCAGTTGATGGAGTCGCTGGGGCACGGCCACGGCTACCGCTACGCCCACAACGAGCCCAACGCCTATCCGGCCGGCCGCACACACGACTGCTGGCCGGAAGGCATTCCCGCCGCCCGCTTCTATGCTCCCAGCGAATACGGCCAGGAGAAACGCTTCAAGCAGATGCAGGAATGGCGCGCCGCGTTGGATGCTGCGGCAGATGGCGAGCCATCCGCCATCCAGGACCCAGCAAAAAAAGACTCGGCAAACGAAAACCCTGCAAGCGAAAACCCCGGCTCACCGTGAAAGTGAGCCGGGGTCCGTATCGCGCCACATCAAGAGTTTGAAATTAGAGCGTCAGCGCGCCGCCTGGCCAGACTCGCGAATCACATCGGTACCTTCGGGGATCTCGAACTGAAAGCGCGAGTCGGCAATGTCGCTATTCTGCTCGACCTCATTGAACTCGATGGCCGTTCGCTGACCGGTGCTGTCGGTCATCTGCAGCTGGCCCAATTGCTCGCCGTAGAAGGTCATCTCGAGTTCCTCGAACAGCGTATCCGGGTCACGGGGCATCAATGTGAATGACTCGGCATTGCCTCGTTGCGAACGCGAGACGGTATAACTTTCGGTTAGCTCATCCGCACTTCCCGACAGCAGCAACGCCGGGGTGTGGGTCACGCGATGATCCAGCTCCCTGACCGTGGCCTGTTCAAGATCCGGGTCGTAGACGATCACTTCTTCACCATCGGAGACCACCAACTGCTGATAAGGCGCGTCCACTTCCCAGCGAAAACGGCCGGGGCGTGACAGCCAGATGCGCCCGCTGGCTTCCTGAAGACGCTGGCCGCTGCCATCGAGAATCTGCTGTTCGAAGTCGGCTGAATAGGTCTTGAGAGGCTCCAGCATCAGTGTCAAGCGCTCGGCGCCTTCGCTGGCAAAGGCCGCCAGCGGCATGGCGAACGTCATGGCCAGTACGGCGAGGGGCTTGTTCATTATCATCGTCTCTGTCTCCCTGGACGGGTCCAACTCGGAAATCGTGTCACTGGGACCCAAAAACCACCGGTGCGTTGCATCGAGGCCGGCGCTTCCATGGTTACTGCAAGGTTGAGCGTCGGGTTGCCTCAGCCGCCTGCCGGGGGCGGCGCAAGGACCTCGCGCGCCCCATTGGTCCCCATGGTAGTGACCACGCCGGCCATTTCCATGGCTTCGACGAGCCGTGCGGCACGGTTGTAGCCGATCTTGAAGCGCCGCTGCACCGCCGAAATCGACGCGCGTCGCGTCTCGGTGACGAACTGTACCGCCTCGTCATACAGTGCATCCTGCTCGGCATCGCCACCATCACCGGCGCCATCGGCTTCAAGCCCCACCAGGGCATCGGCCGACACCCCGCCCGAGAGAATCTCCTCGATGTATTCCGGCTCGCCGCGACGCTTCCAGTCCTCCACCACGCGGTGGACCTCGTCGTCATCGACAAAGGCACCGTGCACGCGGGTCGGCATTCCCGAGCCGGCCGGCAGATAGAGCATATCGCCGTGCCCCAGCAGGTTTTCGGCACCGCCCTGGTCCAGGATGGTGCGCGAATCGACCCGCGAGGACACCTGGAAGGCCATGCGCGTCGGGATATTGGCCTTGATCAGACCGGTGACCACGTCTACCGAGGGGCGCTGGGTGGCGAGTATCAGGTGGATCCCGGCGGCCCGCGCCTTCTGGGCCAGCCGGGCGATCAGCTCCTCGACCTTCTTGCCGACGATCATGAACATGTCGGCGAACTCGTCGATCACCACCACGATATAGGACAGTTTTTCGAGCACCGGCGGTGATTCATGCATTTCCCAGGGTTGGGGCTCCCATAGCGGATCGGCGACTTGCGCACCGGCCCGCTCCGCCTCGTCGAGCTTGGCGTTGAAACCGGCAATGTTGCGCACGCCCATCGAGGCCATCAGCTTGTAGCGGCGCTCCATCTCGGCCACGCACCAGCGCAGGGCATTGGCCGCCTCCTTCATGTCGGTGACCACCGGCGCCAGCAGGTGCGGAATACCGTCGTAGACCGACAGCTCGAGCATCTTGGGATCAACCATGATCAGCCGCAGCTCGTCGGGGGTCGCCTTGAGCAGCATTGAGATCAGCATGGCGTTGACCCCCACCGACTTGCCCGAGCCGGTCGTGCCGGCCACCAGCAGGTGGGGCATCTTGCCGAGATTGGCGACCACGGCGCCACCCCCGATGTCCTGGCCCAACGCCATGGTCAGTGCCGAGGCTTCCTGCTGGTAGCGGTCGGAGTCGATCACCTCACGCAGGCGAATCATCGCGCGCTTGGGGTTGGGAATCTCGATGCCCACCGTGGGCCGACCGGGAATCACCTCCACGACCCGCACGCTCTTGACCATCAGTGAACGGGCCAGATCCTTGGCCAGGTTGCTGATCTTCGACACCTTGACCCCGGCCGCGGGCTTGATTTCGAAGCGTGTGATCACTGGCCCCGGCCAGGTAGCAACCACCTCGGCCTTGACCCCATATTCGCGCAGGCGAACTTCGAGCAGTTCGGCCATGTCGGCTAGCTGAGCGTCGGTGTAGTTGGGCTGGTACGCCTCAGGAGGCGTCAGCAGGCGCAGGCTCGGCAGCTCACCCGAAGGCTCGGGCAGCCCTTCCAGCTGCGGCCGTTGGCTCTGCAGGTGCTCGACGGTCCACAGCGCCGGGCCATCGGGCTGGTCGGCGGCGGCGCGGCCTTGTTCGGCAGTGGCCAGGTGCGGGCTGTGTTCCGTTGCCGGCTCCGACGGGCTGAAGGCTTCAGCTCCCGTCGTCTCGACCGGCAATGTCTCTTCAACCGCAGCATCTTTGCTCTCGAGGTTTTTCCTTTCAACGGCTGCCGATTCGGCCAATGTCGGCTCACGCCGGCCGCTCTCATAGGCCGACGCCGTCGGCGAGGCTTCCGAAGAAGCCCAGGGAGACGGTTCCTTGCGCTGTTTCGTTGCTTCCTTCGGCGCCGACACCGCCTCGTGTGGCGCGTCAGCGGCCGCTGAAACGTCAGGCTCATGGGCGCGAGCCACATCCTCGTCATCGCGACTCGCACGCAGGGCAGGGCCTTGCCAGGCTGCCGGCACATCGTCATCTTCTGCCAGCACGGGCTCGGGGACGCTTTCCGGCCCAGGGCCAACGCCAGGAGCAGACGCGGCGGGTCTTTGGGTAGTCGCTATTTTTTCTCTTTCTGACTTGGTCGGTCTTTCCGACTCGGTAGGTCTATCTGACGTGGCTGGCCTTTCTGGTGTGGTTGATGGATCAGCCGCCGGCGGTGACGGAGGCCATGCCGGCCCAGGCGGCATCGCCGATGGCCCAGCCGGAGCATGTGACTGCCGAGCGGTATAGGCGGCCTCGGGCCTTTTCGCCGAGGGGGTATGCTCGGGCACGTCCCAGGGAATATCGGTCTTGCCGTCGTTACCGAAGCCTGGCTCACGCCGCGCCGACTCCTCGGCTGCCAGCGTAGGTTCGGCGGCGCGGCGTACCCCGGACGCCAGGTGCTGCCACCAGCGCGCAGCGAAGGAGGTTTTCTCCTCCTCGACGGGCGGCTTAGCCGGTTCGGCGGTCGCGGATGATCGAGCCTGCGCATGGCTGCCCTTGTCGTTGCGCTCACTGCGCCGCTCACGCATCAAACCGAAGCTATCGGCGACCCAGCGCCACAGGCGCACAGCACGCAGCCCAAGCTCATCCATGACCGCAAGCCATGATGTCCCAGCGAAAAGGGGGAAGCCGCAGAGGATTGCCGCCAACGCCAGCAGACCGGTGCCACCGATATCGACCAGGGGCATCAGCGCACCGACCAGCCCTTCGCCAAGAATGCCCCCCGACGAGTAGGGCAGTACGCTGTCGGGATGATAGAAATGCAGCGCACCAAGGGTCGTGGTTCCCAACAGCAACAGCACGAGCCCCCCGCTTCGCACGGCCAGGGCCGTGCTGTCCCAGGCAAGGTGCACCTGGCGGGAGCGAAGGAGACGCCAGGCAGCGAACCCCAACATTCCCGGCCACCAGAGCGCACTGACCCCGAACAGCGAGTAGAGTACGTCGGCGATCCAGGCGCCGATGGGTCCCATCCAGTTGGCGACGCTCGTTTCCGGCCCCGTTTGCGACCAGCCGGGATCGCCGGGCTGGTAAGAATAAAATGCCAGCAGCAGAAAGACGCAGGCCGCGAGGAGCATGATGGCCACCCCTTCGCGCGCCGCGCCCTGCAAGCGCAGGCCGAAGCGTTTCGCCGTTTCCCTGGCTTTTGCCGTGTTCACTCGCCGTGGCACGGACTTGTCATGGGCACTCAATCGTCAATTCCCCTTACGCCATCTATGACGTCATACGTTTACATCGCGCTAATCATACCCAGCAAGGGCTTGGCATCACAGGGCCTTTACGGCCTAGTGTCTACTTGAGCTATACCACAGCGGGCGTCACACTAACGTCTACGCCCGCAAGTAAGCGACTCCTGCATGCTGCCCTGGCTTACCGAACATCCTGTTCTCTTCCCCCCGGTGGAGCTCGCGCTGCGCGACCCGGACGGCTTGCTTGCCGCTGGAGGCGATCTCAGCCCGGAGTGGCTGTTGGCGGCCTACCGGCGCGGCATCTTTCCCTGGTATGGCGACGAGCAGCCGATCCTCTGGTGGAGTCCCGACCCACGCATGGTGCTGTTCCCCAAAGAATTGCGGATACGGCGCAGCCTTGCCAAGCGGGCACGCAATGGCGGATTTCGTGTCAGCGCCGATCGTGCCTTTTCCCGAGTGGTCGCGGCATGTGCCGCTCCTCGACCGGGCCAGCCTGGCACCTGGATCACCGAGGAAATGCGTCACGCCTACGAGCGGCTGCATACCCTGGGTGCGGCTCACTCGGTGGAAGTATGGCAGGACAATCGTCTGGTCGGTGGCCTTTACGGTATCGCCATGGGTCCCGTGTTTTTTGGTGAATCGATGTTCTCGCATCGACCCGATGCCTCGAAGATAGCCTTGATGCATCTGGTCGACGCCATGCGGAACGGGGGCGGTAAATTGATCGACTGTCAGATGCACACCGCCCACCTTGCGAGCCTGGGTGCCCGGGACATCGCCCGGGCCGAATTCATCGGCTATCTTGAGAAGTGGCTGGATGATGAGGAGCGGCTAGGGAAGTCGTCAGACGAGGCAACCAAGTCTGGCGTGATTATTCCACCGACCTGGTCGTTCGCAAGTATTGGCAGCGCGCAAGAGTCGACTTCAGGGAGCAAGCCGTCGTGAGCAGCAATACCCCGCGGCAGCCGGTACGTGATCTGCGGTTCTTCCTTACAGTGCCGCATGCCTGCAGTTATCTACAGGGACGCGAAGCCACAACCCTGTTTCTTGATCCTCAGGAAGCGCCTGGGCAAGGCGTTTATGATGCGCTGGCGCTGCTGGGCTTTCGCCGCAGCGGACGTCACCTCTATCGCCCCCATTGCGAGGGCTGCAGCGCCTGCATCTCGGTGCGTATTCCCGTGGATGACTTCATCGCGAGTCGCAACCAGCGCAAGGTAGCTGCGCGCAATGCCGACCTTACCTTGCGTACCCGGCCGGCGACTTTCGATCCCGAGCATTACTCACTCTACGCCCGTTATATCCGCGCCCGGCACGCTGACGGCGACATGTTCCCCCCGAGCCATGAACAATACCGAACCTTTCTGACCCTCAATCAGCCTTATGCGCGACTTCTCGAATTTCGCCTGGATGAACGGCTGGTGGCGGTGACGGCCTTCGATCAACTCGAGCATGGCCTGTCGGCGATCTACACCTTCTTCGACCCCGATGACGCCATGGCTCGCCGTTCGCTCGGCACCTTCGCCGTCCTGTCACTGATAGAGCGAGCCCGTGAGCTGACCATGCCGCATGTCTACCTGGGTTACTGGATCCGGGAATCCAGGAAAATGAACTACAAACAAGCCTTTCGCCCTCTGGAAATGCTGGATGGCAGCCATTGGCGACGCCTGCTGCCCGTGTGATCCCTCGCACTGCTTTTTTGCCTTGACGCCCCGCATGCGGCACAATATCGCGCTATTGTATCGGCATGGTAGCGAGCGCATGCTCTCGCACCAGTCCGCTTGGTTATTTCCATCCGCGAGGAATCGCCTATATGGCACGTGAAGATCATATCGAAATGGAAGGCGTCATCGTCGACACCCTTCCCAATACCATGTTTCGCGTAGAGCTGGAAAACGGTCACGTGGTCACTGCGCATATTTCGGGCAAGATGCGCAAGAACTACATCCGCATCCTGACGGGCGACAAGGTCAAGGTCGAGCTGACTCCCTACGACCTGTCAAAAGGCCGTATCGTCTACCGCTCCCGCTGAGCGGCAAGCGGCGCGTCCGACCGCCTCTTCCTCCCGAGCACAGCGCCTGACACACAAGACAACGCCCCGTCCGAAGACGAGGCGCTGTTTCCTGGCGTCACCACCCACCCTGTCAGGGTGCGTCGGCCATTTCCGTCTCGGTGGAGAGATGCAACTCCCCTTCCTCGACATTGACGTGTACCACGCCGCCATGCTCGGAAAGCTCGCCGAAGAGGATCATCTCGGCCAGCGGCTTCTTGAGCTTTTCCTGAATCAAGCGAGCCATCGGTCGAGCCCCCATATCAGGGTCGTACCCCTTCTCTGCCAGCAGGTCGCGGGCAGCATCGTCCACGTCGAGTTGCACGCGCTTCTCGTCCAGCTGCGCCTGAAGCTCCACGAGGAACTTGTCCACCACGCTGCGCACCACGGAGGTAGGCAGGGAATGGAACTGGATGATGCCGTCGAGCCGGTTGCGGAACTCCGGTGTAAAGGTCTTGCGGATGACTTCCATCGCATCGGTGGAATGATCCTGATGCTGGAAGCCGATAGAGCGCCGCGAAGCCTGCTCCACCCCAGCATTGGACGTCATGATCAGGATGACGTGACGGAAGTCCGCCTCGCGTCCGTTGTTGTCGGTCAGGCGCCCATGGTCCATCACCTGCAGCAACAGGTTGAAGACCTCCGGGTGGGCTTTCTCGATTTCGTCGAGCAACAGCACGCAGTGGGGCTGCTTGGTGATCGCCTCGGTCAGCAGGCCACCCTGGTCGTAGCCAACGTAGCCGGGAGGGGCACCGATCAGGCGCGATACGGTGTGTCGCTCCATGTACTCCGACATATCGAAGCGCACCAGCTCGATGCCCATGATATGCGAGAGTTGCCGCGCCACCTCGGTCTTGCCCACCCCGGTGGGGCCGGCGAACAAGAAGCTGCCAACCGGCTTGTCCGGTGACTTGAGGCCGGCTCGCGACAGCTTGATGGCCGCCGCCAGGCTGTCGATGGCCTCGTCCTGGCCGAACACCAGCATCTTGAGGTCGCGATCGAGGTTGGCCAGCAACTTGCGATCCGAGCTCGAGACGCTCTTCGGCGGAATCCTGGCGATGGACGCCACAACAGCCTCGACCTGATCGACATCGATGGTGTCGACGCGCACCTCTATCGGCAGAAGGCGCTGATGCGCACCGGCTTCATCGATCACGTCGATGGCCTTGTCGGGCAGATGCCGGTCATTGATGTAACGATCGGCCAGGCGTGCCGCACTCTCCAGGGCTGCATCGGTGTACTTGAGCTGGTGGTGCTCTTCGAAGCGCGAGCGCAACCCCTTGAGGATACGGATGGTGTCGTCGACAGAGGGAGCCGGCACATCGACCTTCTGGAAGCGACGAGCGAGCGCTCGATCCTTTTCGAAGATGCCCCGGTATTCCTGGAATGTCGTGGACCCGATACAGCGCAACTCTCCCGACGAAAGCATGGGCTTGAGCAGGTTGGAAGCATCCATCACACCACCGGATGCCGCCCCCGCGCCGATCACGGTATGGATCTCATCGATGAACAGTACCGCATTAGGCTGCTTGCGCAACTCGGCCAGCAGGCTCTTCAGGCGCTTCTCGAAATCGCCGCGATACTTGGTGCCCGCGAGCAGCGCACCCATATCAAGGGAATAGACCACGGCATCGCCAATGACCTCGGGGACGTCCTCCTCAACGATGCGCTTGGCCAGCCCCTCGGCGATGGCTGTCTTGCCCACGCCAGCCTCACCGACCAGCAGCGGATTGTTCTTGCGACGCCGGGCGAGGATCTGGACCACGCGCTCCAGCTCCCGGTCGCGACCGATCAACGGATCGATCTTGCCCAGACGTGCCTGCTCGTTGAGGTTGGTAGCGAAACCTGTCAGCGGGTTGGTGCTGTTATCGCTGCCACCCTCCTCCGACTCCTCTGCCTCTGGCGAAGGAGAAGACTGGCTGTGGCCATGTCCTGCCACCTTGGAAATGCCATGGGCGATGTAGTTGACCGCATCGACACGCGCGACGTTCTGCTGCTTGAGGAAGTACACCGCCTGGCTCTCCTGCTCGGAGAAGATGGCGACCAGCACATTGGCGCCAGTGACTTCGCTCTTGCCTGAGGACTGGACATGGAAGACGGCGCGTTGCAGCACGCGCTGAAATCCTAGCGTTGGCTGGGTCTCGCGATCGCTCTGATCATCGGGAATCAGCGGCGTGGTGGAATTGATGAAATCCTGCAGGTCGGACCGTAGCTTGTCGAGATTGGCCCCACAGGCTCTCAGCACATCCGCGGCAGAGGCATTATCCAACAGCGCCAGCAGCAGATGTTCAACGGTCATGAACTCGTGACGCTTGGAGCGCGCCACGGTGAAGGCCGTGTTCAGGGTCAGTTCAAGTTCTTTACTAAGCATGGCAGTCCCCTTCTCGCCGCATAGGGCTTGCGTCGGATCTATCAAGGTCCGGCATCATCAACATCGGGTACAAACGCCGCCGTTGCAAGTCTCTTCGGCCAACGGCATTACATTCACCCCAAGCGACCATGTCCGGGGGGTCAGTCCGCCGCCTCGATGTCGCTGAGCAGCGGATGCTGACATTCTCTTGCATATTGATTGACCTGATGACTTTTGGTTTCAGCAATATCATGCGTAAAGATACCGCAGGTAGCCTTGCCCTGGGTATGCACCGTCAGCATTACTTGCACCGCGGCCTCACTATCCAGGTAAAAGAAGGTCTGCAGCACCTCTACCACGAACTCCATCGGGGTAAAATCGTCGTTGTGCAATACCACTTTGTACAAGGGCGGCTGAGCAAGATCCGGCTCCGCGTTTTGCACCGCCAGATCATCATCATCCTGCTCCCCGGGCTCCCCAGGGCGCGTCATGCCAGCATTGAGCGACGCATGAATTGCCCACCGCGCCTTCTCGTCTGTCTTCAACATAAGGGCCACTATCCATCTCGACAAGCCGACCGACGATAACTGACTCAACTGTCTTTCGACGCCATCGCCGCGGCAGGGTTCATCAACTCGATACCGTATCTGACTCGCTACAAGGGTTTTATCGCGCTTTGGAGCTTTAACGCAAAGGCCCCCACCCGCCATGCGGCGAGCGGGGGCCCGGATCCGGCATCATGCGTTACATGTTATCGGCGACGGCCTGGCCGAACTCGGAGCACTTGAGTAGCTTGGCATCGTCCATCTGGCGATGGAAGTCGTAGGTGACCTCGCCCTTGGAGATGGCCTTCTCCATGCCCTTGAGTACCAGATCGGCGGCTTCGACCCAGCCCATATGACGCAGCATCATCTCCGCGGAGAGAATCAGCGATCCCGGGTTGACCTTGTCCTGGCCGGCATACTTCGGCGCCGTACCGTGCGTGGCCTCGAACATGGCCACCGAATCGGACAGGTTGGCGCCCGGGGCGATGCCAATGCCACCCACTTCCGCTGCCAGGGCGTCGGAAATGTAGTCGCCGTTGAGGTTAAGGGTGGCGATCACGTCATACTCGGCCGGACGCAGCAGGATCTGCTGCAGCATGGCGTCGGCAATGACATCCTTGACCACGATATCCTTGCCGGTCTTGGGATTCTTGAAGGTCATCCAGGGACCGCCATCGAGCAGCTCGGCGCCGAACTCTTCCTTGGCGAGCTCGTAGCCCCAATCCTTGAAGGAGCCTTCGGTGAATTTCATGATGTTGCCCTTGTGCACCAGGGTCAGCGACTCGCGGTCGTTATCGATGGTGTACTGCAGGGCCTGACGGACCAGACGCTTGGTGCCCTCGACAGAAACGGGCTTGACACCGATACCGCAGTTCTCGGGGAAACGGATATTGGTGACACCCATCTCCTCGCGCAGGAACTTGATGACCTTGTCAGCGTCCGGTGTGCCGGCCTTCCATTCGATGCCGGCATAGATATCTTCGGAGTTCTCACGAAAGATGACCATGTCCACATCGGCCGGCTTCTTGACGGGGCTCGGCACGCCTTCGAACCAACGAACCGGACGCTGGCAGACGTAAAGATCGAGCTTTTGACGCAGCGCCACATTCAAGGAGCGGATACCACCGCCCACCGGCGTCGTCAGCGGCCCCTTGATGGACACCACGTAGTCCTTCACGGCTTCCAGCGTCTCTTCCGGCAGCCAGGTGTCGGCATCGTAGATCTGGGTGGACTTCTCGCCGGCGTAGACCTCCATCCAGTGGATCTTGCGCTCGCCGTTATAGGCCTTCTGCACGGCCGCATTGATAGCGATCATCATGGCCGGCGTCACGTCGACACCAATGCCATCACCCTCGATGTACGGGATGATCGGATCAGTGGGCACGTTCAGGGTGCTGTCGGCATTGACGGTGATCTTGTGGCCGCCATCGGGCACGACGATTTTCTGGAACCCCATTGAGAAATCCCCTGTCTGGTCTGTTCAGTGGAGCGCGAAGTATAGCATTCACCCGTGGGTTCGGAGTAGGCTTGGCCCAATATTTGTCGACAATCCATGGTAGCAAGACCTTGGTCGAATGAGCTCGCTCTACCTGCTGCACAAGCCCTATCGCGTGTTATCCCAGTTCACCGACCGCTCCGCCGCCGGCGAGAAGCCCCGCGCCACCCTGGCCGACATCATCGCGGTACCGGATATCTACGCTGCCGGTCGGCTCGACTATGATTCGGAGGGATTGCTGCTGCTGACGGATAACGGCCAGCTGATCCATCGTATTGCCGACCCGCGTCACAAGCAGCCCAAGGTGTACCGCGTGCAGGTCGAGGGCTGCCCTGGCGATGCGGCTCTGCAGGCCCTGCGGCAAGGCGTTACCTTGAAAGACGGTCAAACGCGGCCGGCCAAGGCGCGACGACTGGCCACCAGCGGCCTTGACGAACGTGACCCGCCGCTTGACCCGAAGCGCCATCCTGACACGCAATGGCTGGAAATGACCCTCACTGAAGGGCGCAATCGACAGGTCCGCCGCATGTTGGCCCATGTCGGCTTTCCCGTACTGCGCCTGGTGCGCGTCGCCATCGGTCCCTGGCGGCTCGACGGTCTGGCCCCAGGCGAGTGGCGTCGCGAGACGCTTCACGTCCCGCGCCAGTCCACCCCCCACCCAACACGATCGTCGGCGAAAACGCCGCGTCCCAACCGCCGCAATGGAGAGCGCCGATGAAACGCTGGCAACCTTACGTGACCGTGGCCTGCGTCGTGGAACGCGCCGGCCGCTTTCTGATGGTCGAGGAGGACCGCGGCGGTCCTCATACTCTGTTCAATCAACCGGCTGGCCATCTCGAACCCGATGAAAGGATCCGCGAGGCGGCGCTGCGTGAAGTGCGCGAGGAAACGGCCTGGCAAGTCGGCATCACCGATTACCTGGGCATGTACGTCTACCAGACGCCGGAGGGCCACACGTTTCACAGCCACGGCTTCTTCGGCATGGCCCTGGCTCACCTGGGCAATGACCTCGACAAGGGGATTCTCGCCGCCCACTGGCTGACACTTGAAGAACTCGAGGCACTCGAGCGCAAGGGACGCTTGAGAAGCCCCATGGTGATGCGTCGCATCCGCGACAGCCTGGCCGGTAAA
Source organism: Halomonas korlensis (assembly GCF_900116705.1). Lineage (GTDB taxonomy): Bacteria > Pseudomonadota > Gammaproteobacteria > Pseudomonadales > Halomonadaceae > Halomonas > Halomonas korlensis. Next base: position 39,805 of record NZ_FPBP01000002.1, read on the forward strand.
TTCTTTCCCATGAACGTGATCCACGAGCGTTAGTCGGTCGAAGCGCGACACCTGCATCGTGTATAATTCCCGCCCATTTACGTCACGTTATCCGAGAGCTCCTATGACAGCCCCTCCAGGCAAGGTGATCGTCGGCATGTCCGGCGGCGTCGACTCTTCCGTATCCGCCCTTCTGCTGCTTGAGCAGGGCTTCGACGTCGAAGGTCTGTTCATGAAGAACTGGGATGAGGACGACGGCACCGAATATTGCACCGCCAAGGACGATTTGGCGGATGCCGAAGCGGTCTGCACGAAGCTCGGCATCAAGCTGCACACCGCCAATTTCGCGGCTGAATACTGGGATAATGTGTTCGAGCATTTTCTCGCCGAGTACCGGGCCGGACGCACGCCGAACCCGGACATCCTGTGCAACCGCGAAATCAAGTTCAAGGTGTTCCTCGAGTACGCCGAGATGCTCGGTGCCGAGAAGATCGCCACCGGTCACTATGTGCGTCAAGGCATCCGCGATGGCAGGCCACGCCTGCTCAAGGGCCTGGACGCCAACAAGGACCAGAGCTATTTCCTGCACGCCGTGCCGGAGGCCGCCATCGCGCGCACGCTGTTCCCGGTCGGCGAACTGGAAAAGCCCGAGGTGCGCGCCATCGCCGAGCGGCACGACCTGGTCACGGCGACAAAGAAGGACTCCACCGGCATCTGCTTCATCGGCGAGCGGCGCTTTCGCGACTTTCTCCAGCAGTACCTGCCGGCCCAGCCGGGGCGCATCGAGACGCCTGATGGCGAGGTCATCGGTGAACATCAGGGCTTGATGTACTACACCCTGGGGCAGCGACAGGGCCTGGGCATCGGCGGTGTGGCCGACTATCCGGACGCCCCCTGGTACGTCGCCGCCAAGGATCTCGAACGCAACGTGCTGGTCGTCGTCCAGGGCAAGCACCACCCTATGCTGTATACCGATTCGCTTGCCACCGAAGCAGTGGACTGGGTGGCCGGCACTCCGGTGGCCGGCACTCCGGTGGCCGGCACTCCGGTGGCCGGCATCCCGGTGGCCGGCACTCCGGTGGCCGGTGAACCCCCGGCGCGCGAGGCTCGCTACATGGCCAAGACCCGCTATCGCCAGGAAGACGTGCCTTGCCAAGTCCAGGTGCGCGACGACGGCGGCGTCGACGTCCACTTTGATCAGCCCCAGCGTGCCGTCACGCCAGGCCAGTCGCTGGTGCTCTACGACGGCGACATCTGCCTCGGCGGTGGGGTGATCCGCCAAACCTGGAATGCCAAGGAGCTCGCCGCATGAGCGCTTCCACTCCGATCCATCGCGCCCCGGACACTCCCGTGGCGCGCCAGGCGCTGGCCTTGGCCGGTGTCTTCCAGGCCGCCAGCCTGGTCGATGAACTGGCCCGCACCGGCCAGGTCGATCAGCGCGCCTGGGAAACCCTGATCCATGCCACCCTGGACACTAACCCGGAAAGCTTCGAGGCGATCTACGGCGGCCACCCCAACAATCTGCGCCGCGGCCTCGAGGTGCTGGAAACGGTCGTCGGCCGCCGCCAGGCCAACCCGGTCGTGCTGCGCTACGGTTTCTCGCTGCTGATGCTGATGAGCAAGCTGCGCAGCAATAACGCCATGATGGACGAGCTGGGCCAGCACCTGACCCGCATCCAGGGCCAGGCCGAGCATTTCGGCGAAACCCACGAGAACGTGATCGCAAGCCTCGGCGAGGCCTACCAGAAAACGGTGTCCACCTTCAAGACGCGCATCGTCGTCCAGGGTGACCCCTCGCTGTTGCAGAGTCGCATGATGCCCGAGCGCGTGCGCGCCATCCTGCTCGCCGGCATCCGCTTCGCGCTGCTGTGGCACCAGCAAGGCGGTCGCCGCTGGAAGCTGGTCGTCCAGCGCGGCTCGCTCAAGAAGACGCTCGACCAGCTGGGCTGATCCCCTTTCTTTTCCCTGTTTGGACATCCACGCCATGCCAGCCGCTTCCCTGCCCCTCTCCGCCCTTACCGCCCTCTCGCCGGTCGACGGCCGCTACGCCACCAAGGCGGAAAGCCTGCGCGAGCACTTCAGTGAATTTGGCCTGATTCGAGCCCGCGTGATCGTCGAGATTCGCTGGCTGCAGCGACTCGCCGAAATCAAGGAGATCGGCGAAGTCCCCGCGCTTTCCGCCGAGGCCAATGCCTTTCTGGAAGCGATCATTGATGGCTTTTCGGTGAGCGATGCCGAGCGCATCAAGGAAATCGAGCGAACCACCAACCATGACGTCAAGGCGGTGGAATACTTCCTCAAGGAGCGCATCGTCGACCAGCCCGAGCTGCATGCCATCACCGAGTTCGTGCACTTCGCCTGTACCAGCGAGGACATCAATAACCTCTCCTACGGCGTGATGCTCACCGACGGCCTCGCCGCCCTGCTGCCGGTGATGCACCAGGTCACCGACCAGATCGCTGACCTTGCCCATGAGCATGCCGACCAATCGATGCTGTCGCGGACCCATGGCCAGACGGCGACGCCCACCACGCTGGGCAAGGAGATGGCCAACGTGGCTTATCGCCTCAAGCGCCAGTTGCGCCAGATCGAGAGCGTCGAGGTGCTGGGTAAGATCAACGGCGCGGTCGGCAACTACAATGCCCACCTGGTCACCTACCCCGAGGTCGACTGGCAAACCAACGCGCGTCACTTCGTCGAGGGGCTGGGGTTGACCTTCAACCCCTACACTACCCAGATCGAACCCCACGACTACATCGCCGAGCTGTTTGATGCGATCTGCCGTTTCAATACCATCCTGATCGACTTCGCCCGTGACGTCTGGGGCTACATCTCGCTGGGTTACTTCAAGCAGAAGACCGTCGCCGGCGAGATCGGCTCCTCGACCATGCCGCACAAGGTCAACCCAATCGATTTCGAGAATGCCGAGGGCAACCTGGGGCTTTCCAACGCGATTCTCGGCCACCTGACCCAGAAGCTGCCGATCTCGCGCTGGCAGCGCGACCTGACCGACTCCACGGTGCTGCGCAATCTCGGCGTGGGCCTGGCTTACGGGCTGATCGCCTACCACGCCGCGCTCAAGGGCATCGGCAAGCTCGAGGCCAACCCGACGCGCCTGGCCGACGATCTCGATAGCAGTTGGGAAGTGCTCGCCGAGCCCATCCAGACCGTGATGCGCCGCTACGGCATCGAGAAGCCCTACGAAAAGCTCAAGGAACTGACCCGCGGCAAGCGCATCGACCAGGCCGGCTTTGCCGCCTTTATCGACACGCTGGACCTGCCGGCGACGGTCAAGCAGGAGCTCAAGACGCTGACACCCGCTACCTATATCGGCAATGCCGCCGACCAAGCCAGGAAACTCTGACCCTATGTCCGCCGACACGCCCCGCGTCTTGCTGGGCGGCCTGAGCGCCGCCGAGTTTCTCCACGATTATTGGCAACGCCAGCCCCTGTTGATCCGTGGTGCCATCCCGGGCTTCGAGAGCCCGCTGGATGCCGACGAACTGGCAGGCCTCGCCTGCGAGGAAGGAATCGAGTCCCGCCTGGTCGAAGAGCATGGCCGCGACTCGCAAGGCCACCAGCGACCCTGGCAGATCCGTGACGGCCCCTTCGATGAAGCCACCTTTGCCGAGCTTCCCGAGGGCGATTGGTCGCTGCTGGTTCAGGCCGTGGACCACTACGTGCCCGAGGTGGCCGAGCTGCTTGCCGCCTTCGACTTCCTGCCCCGTTGGCGGCTTGACGACATCATGGTCAGCTATGCGCCGCCCGGCGGCAGCGTCGGGCCGCATGTCGACCAGTACGACGTCTTCCTGCTGCAGGGCAGCGGTACGCGGCGCTGGCAGCTGGGGGGCCGGGTCGCCGATGACGCGCCGATTCTCGAGGGGATCGACCTGCGCATTCTCGAGCGTTTCGAGGTCACGCCGAACCAGGACTGGCTGCTCGAGCCCGGCGACATGCTCTACCTGCCCCCCGGCTGGGCGCATCACGGCGTCAGTCAATCCGACGACTGCATGACCTTCTCGGTGGGCTTTCGTGCGCCGTCGGCGGATGAGGCCATCACCTCGTTCGCCGATTATCTGGGCGAGCAGCTGCCCGCCTCGCGGCGCTATGCCGATGCCGGCATGACGCCACCGCGGGACCCGGCGGAACTCGACGATGCCGCGCTTGCTCGCATGCGGGCATTGATTCTCGACACCCTCGATGATCCGGCCCAGCTTGCCCAGTGGTTCGGTCGGGTGATGACCCAACCCAAGTATGTTGACCAGCTGGTCGTCAACGAGGAGCCGTCCGACATCGAAGCGCTTGTCGCCACGCTACAGGACGGCGAAGAGCTGGTGCGCAGCCCCGGCTCCCGCTTCGCCTGGCGGGCCATGGAAGACGATCAGGCAACGCTTTTCGCCGATGGCGACGGCATTATCTGCAATCTGCAGCTGGCCAGAGCGATCGCCTCTGACACGCCACTCGATGCAGAGCTGCTCGCGCTTGAGGGCGCTCCCGAGGTACTGACGCAACTGCTCGATGCCGGCAGCCTGGGGTGGGTCGGCGAATTCGATACGGATTAACCATGTTCTCATCACTGGAGATCCTCGAAGGCGACTGGCTATCTTTGAGAGACGCGGCCAGCGGCATTCGACGCGTGGTGTTCATCGAGGAACAGCACGTCCCCCGTGAGGAAGAGTGGGACGGTCGGGACCCCGAGAGCCATCACTTTCTCGCCCTGATCGACGGCCGTCCCGTGGGCACCGCACGCTTGCTGCCCGATGCCCACATCGGCCGCGTTGCGGTACTGGCCGAGGTACGTGGGCGCGGCATCGGTGTAGCGCTAATGCAGGCAGCCATCGCCGCCGCAAGACGCCATGGACATACCGCCGTCGAGCTCGCCGCCCAGACCCATGCTCTGGCCTTCTATGAAGCACTCGGCTTTCGCCCCTTCGGAGAGGAGTTCATCGAGGCGGGCATTTTGCATCGCAATATGCGGCTACTGCTGACGTCTTGAGCCCTTTCCAGACTGACGAGCGCCGGCAAATGACTACAAGAATCACCCGCGAAACGCCGCGCTTGTAGTCAAGCTACAACCTACCTTTCCCCCAAATGCCAATTGCCGAAGCCCGCCATCAAGGCACACAGTAGGCTCTATGACGAGGTAAGTGATCACCAGGCAGACAGCGATTGGGCTCTGGGTGTTCAAGAGGATGTTCTAGAGACATCGCCTCGCTCGAAGTTCGACCAAAGCCGTAGTGACAATGCACGGCTACTGGCCGAATCTAAAATGACTTCGCAGGTGCAGCATAAACGAGAACAAATATTGCGCCCCGCGATTCCAGCGACCGAAATGCCTAGAAAGCAATCAGGCATTACGATCACGAAACACCCTCCTGACCTGAAGGATGGCCCCATGGCAGCATTCAACGACGAACTCAAGGCACTGGCTCAGCTGCGCGAGGCCCAGCGTGGCAAGTGGGACAATATCAATCCCGAGTACGTGGCGCGCATGCGCGTCCAGAACCGCTTCCAGACCGGCCTGGACATTGCCCGCTACACCGCCAAGATCATGCGTGACGACATGGCGGCCTATGACGCCGACAGTTCGCAATACACCCAGTCACTGGGTTGCTGGCACGGCTTCATCGGTCAGCAGAAAATGCTCTCGATCAAGAAGCATTTCGGCACCACCAAGCGCTCGTATCTCTATCTTTCCGGCTGGATGGTCGCTGCCCTGCGCTCTGAGTTCGGGCCGCTGCCCGACCAGTCCATGCACGAGAAAACCACCGTACCGAGCCTCATCGGCGAGCTCTATACCTTCCTGCGTCAGGCCGATGCCTGGGAGCTCAACCACCTGTTCCGTGATCTGGAAGAGGCTAAATCAGCGGGCGACAACGCCAAGGCCGAGCAGCTGATCGCGAAAATCGACGCCCATGAAACCCATGTGGTGCCGATCATTGCCGACATCGATGCTGGTTTCGGCAATGCCGAGGCCACCTACCTGTTGGCCAAGAAGATGATCGAAGCCGGCGCCTGCTGTATCCAGCTCGAGAACCAGGTATCCGACGAAAAGCAGTGCGGTCATCAGGATGGCAAGGTCACCGTGCCTCACGAGGACTTCATCGCCAAGATCAACGCCGTGCGCTACGCCTTCCTGGAACTGGGGGTCGAAGACGGCGTGATCGTCGCGCGCACCGACTCGCTGGGCGCCGGCCTCACGCAGAAGATCGCCGTGACCAAGGAACCGGGCGACCTGGGCGATCAGTACAACAGCTATCTGGATGGCGATGAGATCGACAGCGCAGCGGATATCAACAACGGCGACGTGGTCATCAAGCAGGATGGCAAGCTGGTCAAGGTCAAGCGTCTCGCCTCGGGGCTCTACCAGTTCAAGCCGGGCACCGGTGAGGACCGCGTGGTGCTCGACTGCATCACCAGCCTGCAGAACGGCGCTGATCTGCTGTGGATCGAAACCGAAAAACCCCATGTTGGTCAGATCGCGGCAATGGTCAACCGCATTCGCAACGTCATGCCCGACGCCAAACTGGTCTACAACAACTCGCCGTCGTTTAACTGGACCCTCAATTTCCGCCAGCAGGTGTTCGATGCCTGGGAGAAGGAAGGCAAGGACGTTTCCGCCTACGACCGTGCTGCCCTGATGAGTCCCGAGTACGACGATACCGAACTTGGTAAGCTGGCCGATGACTGGGTGCGCAACTTCCAGCGCGACAGCGCCCGTGAAGCCGGTATCTTCCACCATCTGATCACCTTGCCGACCTACCACACTGCTGCGCTGTCCACCGATAACCTGGCCAAGGGTTACTTCGGCGAGGAAGGCATGCTGGCCTACGTGGCAGGCGTGCAGCGCCGCGAGCTTCGCGAAGGCATCGCCACGGTCAAGCATCAGGACATGGCCGGCTCCAACATCGGCGATGATCACAAGGAGTTCTTCCACGGCGATGCGGCGCTGAAAGCCGGCGGCAAGGATAACACCATGAACCAGTTCGGCTGAGCACCGCCCGCCTCGATAACGACGGGCAAGCCTTAAGGGGGAAGCGATCTGCTTCCCCTTTTCTTGTGCCAAATTTTCACACTTATTTACCAACGCAGCGCGTACACTGGCCAGCAATTACACCCCGCTGGACTGGTCAAACATACAATAGGTCTTTAAGCTGTTTAATGAACACTGTTTTTAAATGATTCGTGTCCGGCAGCAGGACAAGAGCCCACCTCACAGCTCGCTGCTCCGAACGAATGTCCCGATATCCTGCAGGAGGTTCTCCATGAAACGTCTTCTTCCCGTGCTGGCACTCAGCGCCTTGACACTGGCCGGTTGTGCCAACACCTCTCCTTATTCCGGCAATGTGTATTCGGGCAACCAGGCCAAGTCGGCACAGACCGTGAGCTTCGGGACCATCACCGCCCTTCGCCAGGTTCAGATCCAGGCCGATAGCCGCGCCGGAGGCTTGCTGGGAAGCGGTGGCGGCGCCGTGATCGGTGGTCTGCTGGGTAATCAGGTCGGCGGTGGCTCAGGACGCCAGCTTGCGACCGTTGCCGGTGCGCTGGGTGGCGCCGTCGCCGGCACCAAGGCCGAGGAGTCCACGAATCGTGTCACCGCCTGGGAGATGGAAATCCGCCAGGACAACGGCCAGAACGTCGTGATCGTTCAGAAAGCCGACCAGAACTATCAGGTCGGTCAGCGAGTCCGCCTGATCGGCAGCGGCTCGAATGTCAGCGTTGCGCCCTATTGATCCAGCCGTGAGCTACTGAGGTAGCCCAGATAAACGTGATAAACCATAAACGCCCGCGGCAATAGGTTGCCGCGGGCGTTTATGGTTTTCGGACACACTTTGTTCAGGGCTTATTTGCTGCCCGGGCCGCTCAGTGAAAGTCTGCCCTGGTCTTTGCCCAGCCGACCAGCTTGACCCCGATCAGGACCGCCAGGCCAATGAGAATGGCCGTCAGCAGGATATCCACCGGACGAACCACAGTCGTGGCGCCGAGCACGGCCAGCGCCAGGCTCCATACCAGGCGGTTGTTGCCGTGGGTCTTCATCACTGACGGCAGGATCTTGTCGAGTCCGCGACTGACGCTGGGCTCCCAACGGGCATAGCACAGGTAAAAGATCACGGCGAAGGCGATCAGCCAAATCACGGCTTGGGTCATGGATACTCTCCAGAGGGGTGAACAAGCATTTGAATGAAAACATCAATGTGCCAAGGGTATCGCCGCCGGTTAAGCCACGCAACCAGGTTAGTGGGTGTTCAATCTACGCTGGCGAGCGTGAAATCGCCTCAGGATTCAGAGAAGTATCCTGAAATTCTTCCATTACCCTGTCAGCGCATTGATTCCCGCGTTACCATGTCGCGCTACATGCACTCACCGAAAGGTATCTCCATGCAGATTGAGCAGAATTCCGTTGTCGCGATTCACTACACTCTGACCAACGACGCAGGTGAGGTGCTGGACAGCTCGGAGGGCCGCGAGCCGCTTACTTACCTCCACGGCGCTGGCAACATCATCCCGGGCCTCGAGAAGGAACTTGAAGGCCATGCAGCCGGTGAAAAGGTCCATGCCACCGTTGCACCTGAAGAAGGCTATGGCGAGAAACAATCGCAGCTGGTGCAGGAAGTGCCACGCGATGCCTTCCAGGGTGTCGAAAGCGTCGAGCCGGGCATGCAGTTCCAGGCGCAGACCGAGGGCGGCCCGCTGATGGTCACTGTCACCCAGGTGGAAGGTGATACGGTCGTGGTTGACGGCAATCACCCCCTCGCGGGCCAGACGCTCAACTTCGACGTGGAAATCGCCGAGGTTCGTCCCGCCAGCGAAGAAGAGGTCGAGCACGGCCATGTCCATGGCGAAGGCGATGGTCACGGCGAAGGCGAACAGGCTCAACAGCACTGAGCCGACGCTAAACGCTCAATGCCAGCACGCAAGGCAGAATCCAGGGGCAGCCATCGGCTGCCCCTTTTCTTTGCGTAAGCATTTCTTTCATAGGTTCTTTTTTATAGGCTTGCCGATACTGGCGATGCCTCCTGTCGAACGATCCTCGCTAATATTTTCTCAGCGTCCTGTAACCACCCCAGAGGCGGGTCGCCGTGGTTATCAGACAGGCGAGTGCGAAGATGCTGGCCAGCCACGGAAAGTGCGCTGGCCACAGACAGAAGATTACAAACGCCATCACCGTTTCGGTTCCCTCGGTGAGCCCATGCAGATAGTAGAAGGCCTTGCGTTCGAATTGCGGCCGCTCGAGCTGGTGCTTGGTCGCCATGATCGCGAAGGCCAGAAACGAGGTGCCGGTACCGATGAAGGCAAACAGCAGAAAGGCGGCAGGAAGCGCATTGAACGGCGGATCCGCCAGGGCGAAACCCAGCACTACCGCCGCGTAGAAGACGAAATCCAGGCCGATATCGACGAAGCCTCCGGCATCGCTGGTATGGCCAAGATGACGTGCCAGTGCGCCGTCCAGGCCGTCGCCCAGGCGGTTGAGGAGGATCACGGCCAGCGCAGTGAAATACCACTCCATGGCCAGTAGCGGCAACGCCAGCATGCCGACCAGAAAGCCCACCAGAGTCACCTGGTCGGGACGCACCCCCAGCCTCGCGATGCGTCGCGCCAGCGTCGTCAACGGCCCTTGGGTCAATGGCATGGTCCAGCGGTCGAGCATCTCAGCGTCCTGTCGTGTCGTCGTGTCGTGTCTCGCCACGCCGCCAGGCGAAATAGCGCGCCAGCCATCCCAGCACGCGTTCCGGCTTGTGGGCATTTTTCCAGCTCCCCGCCGTGGCCTTCACCGCCTCGCTGAACGTCGGGTAAGGATGGATCGTGCCCAGCAACTTGTTGAGCCCGATCCCCTGGGTCATGGCCAGGGTGAATTCGGCAAGCATCTCTCCGGCGCCGTGGCCGACGATTGTTGCGCCGAGAATACGGTCCTTGCCCGGCACGGTCAGCACCTTGATGAACCCCCGGGTCTGGCCCTCGGCGATAGCGCGGTCCAGCTCGCCGAGCTCATAGCGCGTCACTTCGACCTCGGTGCCCTCACGGCGGGCCTCGTTCTCATTGAGGCCGACCCGTGCCACCTCGGGGTCGGTGAAGGTGACTGCCGGCAAGGCCCGGTAACTGACCCGAAAGCGCTTGAACTCACCGAACAGGGCATTGACCGTGGCGTGCCAGGCTTGGTGGGCGCTGGCGTGAGTGAGTTGGTAGGGGCCTGTCACATCGCCACAGGCCCAGACATTGGGCAGCACGCTTTGCAGCGACTCGTCCACGGCGAGCGTGCCGTCCGCGCGCGTCTCGACTCCCAATGCCTCCAGCCCCAGGCCTTTCACGTTCGCCTGACGACCCACGGCCACCAGCAATCGGTCGAAAGGCAGCGTCTCACAGGGCGACTCTCCTGCCTCGGCGGCCTGCACTTCCAACCCATGCCCTCCCTCAGTATCAGTCACCACGCGCAGCGCACGCGTGCCGGTGCGCACCACGACGTCCTCCTCGATCAGGCGCGCCTCGACCTGGGCCGCCACATCGTGATCCTCACGCGGCAATAATTGCTCCCCCATCTCGATCAGAGTTACGCGACTGCCCAGCCTGGCAAAGCTCTGCCCCAGCTCGCAGCCGATGGGCCCGCCACCCAGTACCGTCAGGCGTTGCGGCAGGTGCTCTAGCTGCCAGAGATTGTCCGAGGTCAGCACCTCGATACTTTCCAGGCCCGGCAAGGGCGGCACGCGCGGCTTGGCGCCACTGGCGATGATCACATGGCGCGTCGTCAAGACACGCTCACCGACGCGCACCCGCCAGGGATCGTCCAGGTGCGCCTGGCCGCCGATCACTTCCACTCCCAGGCCCTCGTAACGCTCGCGGCTGTCGTGTGGCGCCACCTCACGGACGGCCCGATGCACATGGCCCATGACCGCCGCGAAATCCACCTGCGGCTCGCCCGCCCGAATGCCGAAACGCTCGGCATCGCGAATATCGCTGGCCAACCGCGAGGCCCGGATCAACGCCTTCGAGGGCACACAACCGGTGTTCAGGCAATCCCCGCCCATCTGGTCGCGCTCCACCAGCGCCACCTTCGCCTTGACCGCCGAGGCGATGTAGCTTGCCACCAACCCCGCGGAACCGGCACCAATAACCACGATATCGTGATCGAAATGCCGCGGCCGATCGAAACGCCTGGCCAGTTGGCGGCGCTTGCCCAGCGCCACGAGGCCACGCGCCAGCCAGGGAAACAGCCCAATCAGTGCGAAAGAGCCGATCAACCCCGGCGACAGTACCCCGCCAAGCGACTCGAGCTCGCCCAACTCCCGGCCCGCGTTCACGAAGACTGCCGTCCCGGGCAACATGCCGAGCTGACTGACCCAGTAGAAGGTCCAGAGGCGCATGCGCGTCAGCCCCATGACCAGATTGATCACGAAGAAAGGGAACAATGGAATCAGCCGAAGGGTGAAGAGGTAAAACGCCCCTTCCCGTTCGATACCGGCATTGATCCGCCTTAGCTGAACGGCGAAGCGACGCTCCAGCGGCTCCCGCGCCAGCGTGCGAGCGATCAGCGCCGCCAGCGTCGCCCCCAGCGTACTGGCGAAGGAAATCAACACCAGGCCCCAACCGAAACCGAACAGGGCACCGCCTAGTACCGTCAGCAACGTGGCGCCGGGAAGCGACACCGCGGCCATCATCACATAAAGGAGGAAGAAGCCACCGGCCACCGTCAATGGCTCTGCCGCCAGCCAGGCCTGAAAGCGCGATTGTTCGGCTTGCAGATTGGCCAGGGTAAGAACGTCATGCGCCCCGCTGAGAAAATAGATGGCCACGACAAGCACAATGGCAGCCAAGAGAATCAAGCGACGTCGGGTCAAGGCTAGGCTCCTGGAAAAGGCTGCCCGCGTGGCAGCCAAGGTATCAGTGAGTTGGGTCGTGGTGTGTCGCGATACCTTACAGCACCTTGTCAGCGCATTGCGCCGGTACGCGGATCATGTTTAAACAAGGGTTGTACGGAACCCTCCGCAAGCGACAACATCCAATCTACCATCCCTGAGCCAAGGAACCATCCCATGACACGTTTTATGACGCTATCGCCAGGCCGCTGCCTCGTGCTCGCCCTGCCCGCCGCCATTGCTCTGGGCGCCCCCGCCATGACGATGGCTGAAGAAGAAGCCTCCAGCGCTCGTGCCGTCTTCGCCGGCGGCTGTTTCTGGTGCGTGGAGGAGGCCTTCGACCCGGTGGACGGCGTGCTCTCCACTACCTCGGGTTTCAGCGGCGGACACGTCGAAGACCCCACCTACAATCAAGTCGTGGCGGGTGACACCGGCCATACCGAGGTGGTGGAGATCGAATACGATCCGAGCGTGGTCGACTACGCAACGCTGCTTGAGGTGTTCTGGCGCAATATCGACCCCTTCGCCGTGGATCGTCAGTTCTGCGACGTGGGCGACAGCTACCGCAGCGAGATCTTCGTGCTCGATGACGAACAACGCTCCCTCGCCGAGGCAAGCCTTGCCAGCTTGCAAGAGCGCTTCGATGAGGAGATTGCCACCGAGATCACCGATTTCGAGGCCTTCTACCCCGCCGAGGACTACCACCAGAACTACTATCAGGAAAACCCGGTGCGCTACCGCTTCTACAAGTCGGCCTGCGGCCGCGTCGAGAGGCTGGAAGAGATCTGGGGCGATGAAGCCGGCGGCCTATCCTGAAAGCCGTGCATTGACCGCTTTCTCGCGGCGCCATAGCCAGCCGGCGATGGTGAGGGTCGCGCCCAGCACCAGCCAGGAGCCGATCGCCACGCCCGTCCATCCGCCCAACTGCCAGAACGGCTCCAGCCACAAGCCCCCGAGGCTCGCCCCACAATAATAGAAGACCAGATACAGGGCCGAGGCGCTGCCTCGGGCCCGCTCGGCGTGGCGCCCCACCCAACTCGACGCCATCGAATGCGAAAGAAAGAAGCCGAAGGCATTGATCGTCAGACCCACGATGATCACCGGCAGCGAGCTTGCCAGGGTAACGATCGTGCCGCCCATGAGGATGCCGATCCCCAGCATCATGCATACCGGCTGGGGCAAGGACCTGGCCAGACGCCCCGACAGCGCCGACCCCAGGGTACCGCCGAGATAGGTCACGAAGATCAGGCCGATTAGACGGGCGCCCAGGCCGAAGGGTGCATCGGCCAGGCGGAAGGTGATGTAGCTGTATTGGTTGATGAAGATCAGGAAATTGAAACCACCCAATAAGTAGGCGCCGAGCAACAGGGGGTTGCGCAGGTGGCCGGCCAGGTCGGCCACGGCGCCCTTCAGCTCGAAGGGGCGCGGCGTGAAGGCCCGTGACGCCGGCAGCAGCTTCCAGAACAGTGCCACACCGACAAGCGTCATCAGGCCCACCGTCATGAAGCTTGCCGGTGCGCCGCCGACTTCGGCCACGGCGCCACCAACCACACGACCGCCGATTCCGCCCAGGGTGTTGGCGCCGATGTAGAGCCCGACCGCCGAGAGCAGCGCCGGCCGGTCGAACTCGTCTCCCATCCAGGCGATGGCCACTGCCGGTAGCCCTCCCAGCACGAAGCCTTGCAGGGTGCGCAGCAGCAAAAGCGTCTCGAAGTTCGGCGCCAGTGCCAGCCCCAGCGACATCAAGCCGGCCGTCAGCAGCGTGTAGCGCATGATGCGGTCACGGCCAATGGCATCGGAAAGCGGACCAAAGACCAACAGCGAGGCCGCCAGGGACAAGGTGGCCAACGACATCACCAGGCTGACCACCAGCGTCGAGACGCCAAACTCGGTCCGCAAGGCCGGCAACAGCGGCTGGGGAGCATAGAGATTGATGAAGACGAGAAACGACCCCAGGCAGAGCGCCAGGGTCGCGCGCCACCAAGGGCGGCTGCGCGCCGCGATACGGCCGGCCGTATCGCTCATCCGTTGCCGGTAGTCGCGGCTCGCTGAGCCAGTTGTACCGGCTCGAGGGGCCGCCGGGCCTGCCAGTAATAACGCTGCCAGTAGTGGTTGTCGAGTTCCGAGATCATCACCCCTTGCGACCTGGAAGCATGCAGGAACAACCCCTCGCCAAGATAGATACCCACATGCCGGTAGGGACCCGGCGGCTGGAAGAACACCAGGTCGCCGGCCTGTAGCTGGCTACGCACTACTGCTTCGCCCAGTTCCACCTGCTCACCCGTGGTTCGCGGCAGCTCATAGCGAAAACTGTCACTGAAGATATTCTGCACCAGCGCCGAGCAATCGACACCTTGCCCCGTCGTCCCGCCCAATCGGTAGGGTGTACCCACCCAGCGCTCATGCTGGTCGAGAAGCGCTTGGCGCACCACGGCGGGTGAAGGCTGCTGAAAGCGTTCCAGGTTGCGGACAGGATTGTCGATCGGTGACATCATGGGATCCCAGTCGTCGGGTAACCCCGGCAGCTGCTGGGCGAAATAATCGTCCGGGACCGGCTGGGCGCCGGGATCATGCGGTGCGTTGGCACAACCAACCAGAAAGGCAACGCAAGCCACAATTATTGTGATTCTGTATGACCGGGGGGCGCTCATCTGGCAACGACCTCATTTCTTGAGCCGCACCCTATCCGTCGGCGCGATCGCTCGCGTGTCTCGATTCGGTGGATGTCGTTGTGGCAGTGATGCCGGAAAAATTTAGGTATCACTGCCGCAGCGGCCTGCCGGCGACTCACTTCAATGGCGCAGACTGCCCACATGGGAGCCTGTCGATAAGGCCTGCACTATAAATCACCTGCTCGGCACAAGGCGAGTGCTCAATGCAGGGCGTGGGTATCGCCTGGCAAGGTGTCGATGTGCATGGGCGCCCAGTGACTGGGGCGAGCCCCGGGGTAATCGAGGCTTGCCCAGGGTCCGGCCAAGGGAGGGGCTGCCGTCAGCCAGGCGACGAGCGCTTGCCGGAAGCCGGCGAGAAAGGCCTCCCGCTCCGGCGTCTCGCCCATGAAGAACGAGAAGCCCGCGTAAAGGCCCCGGGCGAATTCCTCCCAGCCGCCGTAGTGGGCGGCGGCCAGGGCGTGGGCCCGTTCCAGCAGCGAAACGAAGTCCGACGCGCCGAGCCAGCCGAGCTGGCGGCCGGCAATGGCCAGGTCAACGGCCTGCGAGATGTCCCAGGCCGCCAAGTCGGTCTCGTTGCAGCCATCCTCGTTGTCGCGCACCCGCTTCAGCCGGAGCAGATGATGCCCCTCCTCTTCGCTGCACTCGCCCGACTCCAGCGTGCTGATCTCCGAGGCGAGTCGACCGGCATTCAGGGTATAGGGGGCATAGTTGATCTGATACTCCTGCCGGTCGCCGGCCTCGAGCAGGGTGTCCAGAAAATCGATCAACTCATCGGCCGAGTGCAGGCCATAATGCCCATCGACCCACTCCCGAATCGCAACACATTCGCGCTCGCTCTCGGCGTGCGGCAGGCTCCAGGCGGCGCTGTTCAGTGGACCTACCAGCGACATCGCCGTGAAGTGTGCAAGGCTCGGCCGCGGACCAGGCTCCTGCCAGGCAACCGTCTGCCAATCAAGCCAATGGAACACGCTGCCCGGATCGTCCAGGTGCCAGCGGATCTCGTCGACCAGCGACGGCTGGCCTTCCTCGGGCAGCAGCGCTTCCCAACTGGCCCAGGCCTCGAGCAAGCGTCGGCCGTCGGGGTAGAAGCGGCACAAGGAGCTGCGCAGCGCTTCGCACAGCACGTTCAAGCCCTCACTATCGAAGGCTTCGCTATCAAAGGCCATCTGCAGATAGAACGCGTACTTCTCGGCCATGTGGACGGTCGCGGCATGACGGCTCGCCTGGCGCAATGCATCGCGGCTCGCCAGGGCCTCGGGGTCGGGGCGTCCGAAGAAAGTTTCTGCCGGTGGCAAGCCACCGTGTACCGCATCGGCGGCCAGCTGGTTGAGATGGTGAGCCTGGGCCGGCAACCAGTAGCGGGCCAGCGCCTGCACGCCCTCCTCGGCATGCAGGTCCAGGGTCTCGCGCAGATACTCCCGCGCATCCTCGCGACGCACCGCAAGCGGAGCGGAGCGGGGACCCTGGCGGGTCGCGACTTCCGGCTCGCGCACCGCCGAAAACGCCAGCACCCAGTGATGCGGGTCGCGCCGCCAGCCACGAATGAACTGACGCGACGCCTCGATCGATGCCGGCGCCAACAGGCCCTGAAGCGGCGTGCGCCACGGGCTCACCGGCGACTGCAACAACAATCGCCAATCGCTGCCGAGTGACGAGAGACGATTACGCCCTTCGAACAGGCTGCGACCGCGCTGATAGGCCCGGGCCAGCGCCGACCAATCGCTGTAACGGCGAACGATCAGATCGCCGCCATGCAGGGCGAATCGTTCGGCTTCTTCGGCGCCGAGCCATCCCAGACATGCCCCCGCCCACGCCAGGTCGATCAGCCGCAGCCAGTCCCAGGCAGCCCACTCCAAAGGCTCGCCCTGATCAACGAAGCCCAGCAATACTCGGCCATAGCCCCGCTCGGTGCCCTCCAGACCGTCGCGCCATTGGCGCCGCTCAATGTCGTTCAGTGTCAGCAGGCGCGTGGCGTCGAGATCCCATCCCTGTCGATCGCCTTGAGCCCCCAGCCACAGCAAGGCACGTATCAAGTCGTCGCGTCCGCGGACCTGCCAGGCCTCGACCAGCCACCCTTCCAGGTCGGCCCAGTCGATCACCGAGCCCGGCACGTCGAGCACCGGCGCGAAGCCAGCGCGCAGGCGCCAGACCCGCTCGCCGGGCGCATCGGGCCAGAGCGGCAGTGTCTCGTCATGGATGGCCAGCCACGCCTCGAGCCGCTCCCAGGTGATGCCATCGCCCTCATGCTCCAGCACGGAAAGCGCGTCGCAGGCCTCACAAAAGCCATCGTCCCCTCGCTCCCACCCCTGGGCGCTGCGCGCCTGGCGCAAGGCGACCAGCCAGGCATCGAGGTCGGCGTAATGGGCGGTGATTTCCTCGGCCAGGCGCTGCGTCCAATGGCAAGCCCTAGAAGACGACAGCCACCCGGCGGCCCCCGCCAGGGCAATCAGCTCAAGGCCATCCAGCAAGTGGCCCGCATCGACGCCACTGCCGCCACTGTCCATGATGCCCAGCAAGCGCCAGCCCAGTTCACCCCGGTCATTGATGCCCAGAGCAGACAGGCGTGCGACCGCCGCGTCGGCGGGTATCGACAGCGGGTCGGGCGCAAAAGCCCAATCACATAGCACCAGCTGCTGGGCCCACCAGGCATTCAGGGCATCGACCAAGGCTCACCTCGAGTTTTGCAAAAGACCAACGGCACACCGAAGCGTGCCAAAAAAATTCGGCGACTGATTGTAGCCGAAAGCCAAGCCGGCGCCGATGGTTCAAGATCATGAATTCGCGATCATGCCGAATGCCCACGCTGGCAAAACGGTGAGGCTTGGCGCGGCGTTTTAAATACTGCACACTTGTTCGACATGATGATCAATCGCCTCAGGAGTGGACATGACCCCGCAAGCCGATCTGCTGATCGACAAGGTCTATATTGCTGGCCAATGGCGTGATGGTGAACGCCGTTTTGCTGTCACCAATCCCGCCACCGGCCAGGTGATCGCTGAGGTGCCCGATCTCGATGGCGACGCGGCGCGCGAGGCGATTGCCGCCGCCGAGGCCGCCTGGCCCGCCTGGCGCAAGCTGCCCGCCAAGGAGCGGGCCTCCCTGTTGCGTGCCTGGTTCGACGCCATCATGGCCCACCAGGAACCCCTCGCCAGGCTGATGACCCTGGAGCAGGGCAAGCCGTTGGCGGAATCGCGGGGCGAAGTGGCCTATGGCGCCTCCTTCGTCGAGTTCTACGCCGAAGAAGCCAAGCGCATGGCGGGCGAAACCCTACCCAGCCATGGCGTCGACAAGCGTATCCTGGTCTTTCGCGAACCCATCGGGGTCGTGGCAGCGATCACGCCGTGGAATTTCCCCCTGGCGATGATCACCCGCAAGTGCGCCCCGGCCCTCGCCGCGGGCTGCCCGGTGGTCATCAAGCCCGCCGAGGCGACGCCGCTTACCGCCCTGGCGCTGGCCAAGCTGGCCGAGAATGTCGGCTTCCCTGCCGGGGTGCTCAATGTCGTGACCGCCTCGCGTCCAGCCGAGATCGGTGAAGTACTAACCACCGACCCGCGAGTGCGCAAGATCTCCTTCACTGGCTCCACCCCGGTGGGCAAGAAGCTGCTCGCACAGTGTGCCGGCACCGTCAAGAAGGCCTCGATGGAGCTGGGCGGCAACGCGCCGTTCATCGTCTTCGACGATGCCGATTTGGATGCCGCGGTCGAAGGCGCCATCGCCTCCAAGTACCGCAACTCCGGCCAGACCTGCGTGTGCACCAACCGTCTGCTGGTGCAGTCGGGCGTCTATGAGACGTTCCTCGATAAGCTGGCCGCCCGTGTCGCCGAGCTCAAGGTCGGCAACGGCCTGGACGACGGCGTGGTCCAGGGGCCGCTGATCAACCAGGCCGCCGTCGACAAGGTCCAGGCGCACATCCACGATGCGCTGGCCAAGGGCGGCCGACTGATCGCCGGGGGTGAGCCGCATGCCCTTGGCGGCACCTTCTTCCAGCCCACCATCATCGCCGACGTCACCACCGAGATGCGCGTCGCCAGCGAGGAAACCTTCGGCCCGCTGGCGCCGGTCTTTCGCTTCGACACTGAGGAAGAGGCCGTCGCGATGGCCAATGCCACCGAATTCGGCCTGGCAGCCTATTTCTATGCGCGCGATTACCGACGCATCTGGCATGTCATGGAAGGGCTGGAATATGGCATGGTAGCCGTGAATGAAGGCATTCTTTCCACGGAATTGGCGCCCTTCGGTGGCGTCAAGGAATCGGGCCTGGGTCGCGAGGGTTCACGACACGGCCTGGACGAGTACACTGAACTAAAATATGTCTGTGTCGGCGGCCTCTGATCGCCCGCAACGTCTCACAAGGAGGCAGGATTCATGAATAACGCAGAGCTCAACGAACTCAAGCAGCGCTATGTAGCCAACGGCGCCGCCAGCCCCGCCACGGCTTTCGCCGACCGTGCCGAGAACGCACAGGTATGGGATGCCGACGGCAATCGCTTCGTCGATTTTGCCGGCGGTATCGGCGTGCTCAATATCGGCCATCGCCACCCCAAGGTCGTCCAGGCGGTCAAGGACCAGCTCGACAAGGTCATGCATACCTGCCAGACGGTGATGCCCTATGAGGGCTACGTGAAGGTAGCGGAAAAGCTCAGCCAGATCACGCCGGTGCGGGGTCATGCCAAGGTCATGCTGGCCAACTCAGGGGCCGAGGCACTTGAGAACGCGGTCAAGGTCGCCCGCGCCGCCACCGGCAAGAATAATGTGATCTGCTTCGATGGCGGCTATCACGGCCGGACCTTCATGACCATGGCCATGAACGGCAAGGTTAATCCTTATCAGACCGACTTCGGTTCCATGCCGGGCAACGTCTTCCGCGCCCCTTACCCAGTGCCCTACCACGGCGTCAGCGAGGACGAGGCCCTGCGCGGCCTGAAGATGGCGCTGAAGACCGACGCCAATCCCAAGGACACCGCAGCGATCGTGCTGGAGCCGGTCCTCGGCGAAGGCGGCTTCTATGCTGCGCCGACGAGCTTTTTGAAGGCGATCCGCGAAATCTGTGACGAGCACGGCATGCTGATGATCGTCGACGAGGTCCAGAGCGGTTTCGGCCGCACCGGCAAGATGTTCGCCATCGAGCACAGCGGCGTGGAGCCGGACATCATCGCCATGGCCAAGAGCATGGCCGATGGCATGCCGATCTCGGCCATCGTCGGGACCGACAAGGTCATGGACGCGTCTGGCGCCAACTCGCTGGGCGGCACCTATACCGGCAGCCCCGTCTCATGCGCGGCGACGCTGGCGGTACTTGAAGTCTTCGAGCAGGAAGGCATTCTCGAGAAGAGCCAGGCGCTCGGCGACAAGCTGGCCAAGCGCTTCGCCCAGTGGCAGCAGGACTTCGACTGCGTGGACAATGGCCGCAACATGGGCGCCATGGCAGCGATTGATCTGGTATCCGATAAGGCCAACCATACCCCGGATGCCGACCTGGCGGGCGCGCTGTGCAAGAAGGCCCGCGAGAAGGGCTTGATCCTGCTGTCCTGCGGCATGTACGGCAACACCATCCGCTTCTTGATGCCCGTCACCATCGAGGATGACGTGCTCGAGGAAGGCCTCGGCATTCTCGAGGCAGCGCTCAAGGAGCTGGTTGGCGCCAAGCAGACCGCCAGCGCCTGACGCTATTGGCAAGTCACTAAAGAAAACGCGCCCCCAACAGGAGGCGCGTTTTTTCATGCCGCAGCAGGCGCGTCAAGCCGTTCCCGTGATTGATACTCAGGCCGACATCAGCTTGGCCTTTTCGTCACGCGACCAGACGCGATGCTGTCCCATGGCCTTGGTGAGAGGCGTGAAGACATCATCCAGCGTCGCGCCGAGAATGATGCCGTCCTCCTGCGTTGGCACCTCGGCGGCGCTCAGCAGCGCCTGGCCCTCGCCGATTGCCGCAATGGCCTTGAGATGCTTGTAGGCTTCCTGCACGTAGTAAAGCCCCATGCCGGATTGCGAGAGTGTCTTCACACTTTGCTCCCCGCCCGCCACGATCACCGCATCCAGGGTCACCGATGGCTGACCGTTGAGCATCGCGTCGGGCACGATAGCTTTGCCGCTGGTGGACTTGACCGGTGCCATGCTGGGCGCAATGACCATGCCCTGCGCCCCTTCGGCCTTCAGTTTCGCCTTGGCGGCTTCCACCTGGTCACCGTCCACGCCGTCGGCCACCAAGATCGCCACCTTGCGATACAGGATATTGTTCGGCAGGCGCGCCATCAGGCTTAGCGCCGGGGAGGACTGCAGCGAGCTCCGCCCCAGCTCTTCGGCCGGCGCAGGCTTGCTGGTCGGCGCCTCGATGCCATGGTTCTCGCCAACGCGACGGGCCAGTTCAAGATCGATATTGGGCAGTATCTCCTGGATTACCCGCTCACGAATCCACGGCCGGGCGACCTTGGACAGCTCGAAGGTATAGGCATCGATGATGTGCTCCTTCTCGACATCGGTCTGGCTGTTCCAGAACAGCGTCGCCTGCGAGTAGTGATCACCGAACGAGTCACTGCGCGCCCGCACCTTGTGGGCATCGACACGCTCGTAATAACTCTCGAAACCGCCATTTTCCGCCGCTGCTGGTGTCTCGCTGGGCCAGCCGCCATCGATCGAGTTGGGCTCATAGGACGCCTGGCCTTTGTTGATTGTCTGGCGATGCATGGAATCGCGCTGGTTGTTGTGGAACGGGCATACCGGCTGGTTGATGGGAATTTCGTGAAAGTTGGGCCCGCCCAGCCGCAGCATCTGGGTATCCAGGTACGAGAACAGCCGTCCCTGGAGCAGCGGATCATTGGAGAAATCGATCCCCGGCACGATATTGGCCGGATTGAAGGCGACCTGCTCGGTCTCGGCGAAGAAGTTGTCCGGATTACGGTTGAGCACCATCTTGCCGATCAGGGTAACCGGCACCTGCTCCTCGGGAATGATCTTGGTGGGATCGAGGATGTCGAAGTCGAACTTGTGCTCGTCCTCCTCTTCCACCACCTGAACACCCAGCTCGTATTCCAGGAAGTCGCCATTTTCGATATCGTCCCACATGTTACGGCGGTTGAAGTCGGGGTCACGGCCCCAGAGCTTCTGGGCCTCGTCCCAGATCAATGAGCAGGTGCCCGCCAGCGGCTTCCAGTGGAACTTGACGAAGCGACCCTTGCCTTGCTTGTCGATCAAGCGAAAGGTATGCACGCCGAAGCCTTCCATGTTGCGGTAATGCCGAGGGAACGCCCGGTCGGACATCGTCCACAACACCATATGGGTGGATTCCGGCATCAGGGAGACGAAATCCCAGAAGGTGTCGTGGGCCGATTGCCCCATGGGAATCTCGTTATGGGGTTCGGGCTTCACCGCATGTACGAAATCGGGGAACTTGATCGCATCCTGAATGAAGAATACCGGCATGTCGTTACCGACGAGGTCCCAGTTGCCCTCGTCGGTATAGAACTTGGTGGCGAAGCCGCGAACGTCGCGCACGGTATCGTTGGAACCACGCGAGCCCTGAACCGTGGAGAAACGCACGAAGACGGGAGTCTTCTTGCCGGGGTCCTGAAACAGACCCGCCTTGGAATACTGGGCCGCGTTCTTGTAAGGCTGGAAGTAGCCGTGCGCTGCCGCCCCCCGTGCGTGCACGATACGTTCGGGAATACGCTCGTTATCAAAATGGTTGAGTTTCTCGCGGAAGATGAAATCTTCCATCAGCGTGGGGCCGCGCTCTCCGGCTTTCAGCGAGTTGTGATTATCGGAAATACGCAAACCTTGGTTGGTGCGCAGGTCGTGCCCTTCGGCATCGCTGCGGTACCGCTCCAGGTTATCCGACTTGCTGTTCTCGGTCGTCTTGACGTCCGTATCGTTGGGGCCGCCACTGTTCGGCGTCGTATGCGGATTATTGGCCATGCAAACGCTCCTCCTTTGCGCTTAGTCTCAACCCGGCTAGCCAGTCGCTACTGATTCACCGAGCGGTCCTGTTGCTAACATGCTCAGTCCATAACTGACACCCCTTTTCAAGGTAGACGGTGAACCGATGCAGGCCTAATAGACAGGGCTTATTAATCGAACAGGCCAGGGCAATGGCGGCGAGGCTGGCCGCGCGCTCACGCTCGCTGGGACTCGTCTGGCGTAACCTGCTAATCTTGCCGCGTTAAGGCGTTGACGACGCGTGGCGTCGAACGGTCACGCCTCGGATGGAGTCACGATGTTTCGTACCCTCGCGATGCTTCGCTCGCTGCAAAGCGCACACCACTCCCTGGAGGATGCCCAGGCCACCGTCCAGCAGGCCTGCGATTACCGCTGGCTGAGAGAGCACCTGCCTCGCGGCGTGATAACCGGCAGTAATGTCACGCTATCAGATGGCACGCCTGCGGTGGCCATCACCCTGCCGTTCCTGGCGACCCCGGCGCGACGGCAGGGCGGGAAGTGGCCGGAAGCACCCGACGAGCGCGAACGCTGCCACGTGGAGGGCGCCCATGCCTGCCGTGCCGCCGGTGCGCCGACTTATCGCAAGCTCGAAAGCCTGTCGCAAGGACTGGCCCATGGCGCTCTTTCGGTCATGAAGGACGCCGCGCGTTTCGACTATCTAGTGGCCCGCCATGCGCTGCGACTAACCTGGCGGCGCCTGGACCATGTGGCGGGTCCCCTGGCTCGCCACTTGGGCCGATGGCTTTCCGGCAACAGCCAGCGCGCCGAACGTCATGGCCTGTTCCTGCTCGAGGTGAAAGTCCCCAGCGCGAGCGCCGAGGTCTCGCTTGAGGGGCAATGGCTGGATACCCAAGTGGACAAGTACCGGCGCATCGTGCCGTCCCGCGCTCAAGGTTGAACCCTTCCCTGGCGGCGGCTGTCATGACACCACCTCAGGCGTTTCGGCCCATGCGCTGAACGCCAGACACGCCTGGACACCTCGGGAATCGCCCAGGCTGAGCGTCCGGTCGAGACGCAAAGGATCTCGCCCGCAGCGATACAGGGAGGAAGGAATGAGCGACACCGATCTCGGCACGATGGATGCCAGTGCTCTTGCGGCACGCTATGCCGCGGGGGAGGCCTCACCGCTTGAAGCGACCGGGGCGGCACTCGAGCGTATCGAGCGCTTCAATAGCGCGGTCAACGCCTATACCTATGTCGATGCGGAGGGCGCCGAGGCGGCCGCCCGGGCATCAACCCGCCGTTGGCGCCAGGGCGCTCCCTTGAGCCCGATCGATGGCGTACCGGTATCGCTCAAGGATCTGACAGAGGTCGCCGGCATGCCGGCACGCGAAGGCTCGCGCATGAGCCCGGCGACCAAACGCCAACAGGACGCCCCACCGGCGCGAATGCTGCGGGAGGCCGGCGCCATCCTGCTCGGCAAGACCAATACGCCGGAGTTCGGCTGGAAGGCCGTCACCGACAATCTCGTCCATGGCACGACGTACAATCCCTGGGACACGCGCCTGACGCCGGGCGGTTCGTCAGGCGGGGCCGCGGTTGCCGCCGCCCTCAACATGGGCGTACTGCATCAGGGCGGCGACTCCGGCGGCTCAATCCGTATCCCCGCAGCCTTCACTGGCGTCTTCGGCTTCAAACCGTCCTTCGGCTGGACGCCGCAATGGCCGCCTTCAAAAGAGCCATCGCTTTCGCACATCGGCCCCTTGACGCGCAACGTGCGTGACGCGGCGCACATGCTGAACGTGATCGGGCGTTATGATTTTCGCGATCCCTATGCGATCCGCGGCCAACCCGACGACTGGGGCAGCAACCTCGCCAACCGCCTCGATGGCCTGCGCATCGCCTATTCGCCGGACCTGGGTTATGCCAGGGTCGATGAGCAAGTGACACGGCGCGTCCGCCAGGCCGCGGAAACGCTTCAATCCCTGGGTGCGGTGGTGGAGGAAGTCAATCCTGGCTTTGCCTCACCCGTCGAAACCTTCAAGACGATGTGGTTCACGGCATCACTGGAGCTGTGGTTGCAGTGCAGTGAACGCGAGCGCGAGCTCCTCGACCCCGGCCTGGTTGCCAATGCCAAGCGCGCGGAAGCGCTGAGCGCTGTGGACTACTTCCGTGCCCTGGCCGACCGCGCCCGGCTCACCGAACGACTGGAACACTTCAATCAGGATTACCATCTGCTGATGACGCCAACGGTGCCGATCGAACCCTTCGCGGCGCATCATGAAGTGCCGCCGGAAAGCGACATGCAGGATTGGGAAGAATGGGCGCCCTTCTCCTACCCTTTCAACCTCAGCCAGCAACCTGCCGCCTCGGTGCCTTGCGGCTTTACCGATACCGGCTTACCCGTTGGTTTCCAGCTGGCCGGCGGCAAGTTCGATGACGTTCGCATATTGCACGCTTCTCATGCTTATCTGGAGGTCTGTCCACCCCGCTTCCCATCCGAGCCCAATCCCGCCCAGGTTTCCTGAAACGACTCGCCCGGCAGATAACCGGGCGAATCGTCAGCGCAGGGTCGAGCATGTCGCGTCAGCCACTCTTGACCTTCGAGATTACCCACAACAGTAATACCGCCCCCGCAATGGCGGTGACCAGCGAGCCGACAAAGCCCCCCGCCTGCAGGCCCAGCAGGCTGAACAGCATGCCGCCGATCACTGCACCGACGATGCCCACGCCGATATTACCGAGGATGCCGAAACCACCGCCACGCATGATATGACCGGCAATCCAGCCCGCCAGACCGCCAATGATTAGCCAAGCAATCAGTCCCATGATCGTCTCTCCTTTTTACGTCAATTCAAGGCCGAGCCGTGATGGTGCCTCAGGTGGGCGGCCGAAGAAAGAGCGGTCTCGGAAAGAGGGCTCAGAATGAGGAGCCCGGCTCATCGAGAAAGGCCAGCTCCTCGGGACTGGACTCGCGCCCCAGGATGGCGTTGCGATGGGGATAGCGTCCGAAACGCTGGAGGATCTCGCGATGGCGATGCTCGACGCGAAGATTCTCCTCCAGGCCCGGCTGATCGAACAGGCGAAGTGCCTCTTCATGAATGGCGAGCGACTCGCTGTGCATGTACGGCATGTAGAGAAAGGGTCGCCACGCCACATCGAGATGACGGTCCGCCGCCTGGGCCACGGCTTCCTGGGCCAACGCCAGCGCCATCGTATCGTTGGCGAAGGCCTCGGGCGTATCGCGATACATGTGGCGTGAGAACTGATCCAGCACGACCACCTCAGCCAGCCGGCCGAGCGCCGAGCGCCGCCAGAGCCAGAGTTCCGCACGACTCGCCGAGGCCTGCAAGGTCCCGAAGCGCTCGACAATGGTGGCATCCAGTGTGGTGTCCTTGCGAAACCACTGGGCAGGCGTGAGCTCCTTGAACCAGAAATCGAGCACGACATCGGGACGCCCTTCTAGCATGGCAGGAACCTCTCTTGACGGTGTGTCGCCGTGACGGTGGGTCGGAATGATAGTCTTCCCAGATTAGCAGTCTTTACCGCCCCCCCTCCATCGACCGAAGAGCCACCATGACCGCTTATGACCTGCTACAGATGCTCACCTATGGGTTCCACCTGGTCGGCCTGCTGGTCTGTCTGGCCGGGCTGAGCCTGGCCCGGCGCCCCGAACGACGGCTGACGGGACGCGCCGTGGCAGTGTTCGGCTTTCTGATCGCGGTGGCGCCAGTACTGATGCAGCTTTTCGGTGTCATCGAGCCGGCGCCGATGCCGTCGCTGCCTCCCCGGTAAGTTCTTGGATGGCGGTGCCGTCGACCTGACGCCCTGGAAAGGCGCCATCCCCACCGGGATCGTGGTGATCGTTCTGGTGACCGCCATGAAGCCTCGCCACCGGCGGGTCTTTGTGGCGATCGCGTTTCGACCTTGCCAGCCGGTGATGACACCCGCACATTAAGGGCTGTGACTTATCGGGACGGATACCCCTTTCATGCGTCAACCGCTGGTTCGAGACATACACGACCTGCTGGAACGCGGCCGTGACCGCCAGCTTCGCCTGGCGGTCACCGGCCTGTCGCGTTCGGGCAAGACCGCTTTTCTCACTTCGCTGGTCAACCAGCTGCGCCACGCAGGGCTCGAGGCTCGGCTGGACTTGTTGCCCGCCGCCCGGGAGGGCCGCTTGCTCGGCGCGCGCCGGGTCAATCAACACGATCTTGGCGTGCCCCGCTTCCCCTACGACCAGGCCATGGCCTCGCTGGATGCCAACCCACCGCACTGGCCCGAGCCGACCCGGGGCATCAGCGAGCTGCGCCTGGTGATTCGCTATCGTCCGGGCAAGCGAGGGCTCCTGGGCAGCGAGATTCGCCAGTTGAGCCTGGATCTGTTCGATTATCCGGGCGAGTGGCTGCTCGACTTGCCGCTGCTGGGACACGACTACCCGAGCTGGAGCCTCGCTCAGCAACCGTCACGGGGCCAGGCTCGTGCCCGCCTGTTTGCCGATTGGCTCGACGCGGTGGCCGACCTGGACCCGGCCGCCGAGGCCGACGAAGCGAGACTCGCCGAGATCGCCGAATGCTATGCCATGGGGTTACGGGCAGCTCGAGAGGCCGGATTCGCCGACCTCCAGCCCGGACGCTTCCTGTTGCCCGGTGAGCTCGCCGGCGCTCCGGTGCTGCAGTTCTTTCCGCTCCCGGCCATCGAGACGCACGACACGGCCGAGCTGGCCCGACTGCCCTCGGAGAGCAACTACGCAACGCTCAACCGGCGCTTTCGCCATTATCAACAGCGGGTGGTCAAGCCCTTCTATCGTGAGCACTTTCGCCGCTTCGACCGCCAGATTGTGCTGGTGGACCTGCTGGGAGCCCTCAACGCCGGTCCGGAGCGCTTCGAGGACCTGTCCCGGGCGCTCGCCAACCTGATGCAGAGTTTTGACTACGGCCAGCGCAGCCTGCTCTCGCGCCTCTTCGCGCCGCGCATCGACCGCCTGGCGATTGCCGCGACCAAGAGCGATCATGTGACCCCCGACCAGCACCCACGCCTCGTCGCGCTGCTCGAGGCGCTGCTCGCCGAGCCGCTCAAGGACCTGCGCTTTGCTAACATTCCGGTCAAGGCGCTCTCGCTGGCGGCCATTCGCGCCACCGAGAGCCGCGAGGTGAGCCTGGAGGGGCATCGCTCGCCGGCCTTGCGCGGCAAGAGCCTGACGGGCGAAGAACTGTTGATGTACCCCGGCGAAGTGCCCGACAACCTGCCGGATCATGACTTCTGGACACGCCAGGGGTTCGATTTTCCGGCATTTCGCCCCATGCCCCGCGAAGGCGGCGCTCTTCCCCACATTCGCATGGATGCCACCCTGGATTGGCTCATCGGAGACAAGCTGCAATGAGCGATACCCGTCGACCTGACCCGCGTCCGCGGCAGGGCTTCGCGCTTGACGACCCCGAGCTCGCCCCGCCAATGGGCGACGACCCACGGCCGGGGGCGCGTTTCGCCGCCGACCTGCCCAGCCAACCCCTGGAAGAACCGCAGCCGGCTGAACAGGTATTGGAGACAAGCCTGGCCAAGCCCCGCAAGCGCCGCTGGGGACTGCTCGCGCTGCTCGGCGGCGCGCTGGGACTGGGCACGCTGGAAGCCGGCCAAACGCTTTATGCGGCGAGTCTCGGCGGCGACTGGCTGGCCGGTGCCTGGAGCCTGTTCGGGCTCTTGGCGCTGGGCCTGGGCGGCTCGGCGCTGCTCCGGGAACTGTTCCGGCTGCGGCGGCTGAAACGGCACGGCTCGCTTCGCGAAAGCCTCGACACGCTTCCCGAGGCGACCCCGAAACAGGCCCAGGCGCTGGCCGAACGCCTCAGGCGAGACCTGGGACTCGATGACGATCATCCGCACTGGCAGGGCTACCTCGCCGCCCGCGAGCCCCATCATGACGGGCGTGACATCCGGTTGCTGCTCTCGCATCACCTGCTCGCGCCCCGCGACCGGGAAGCTCGGCGGTTGATCTCGAGAATGTCGGGAGAGACCGCCGTCATGGTGGCCATCAGCCCCCTGACGCTGGTCGACATGCTGTTGGTGGCATGGCGCAACCTGGCGATGGTCGATCGCCTGTGCCGGCTGTACGGTCTGGAACTCGGTTATGCCAGTCGACTGCGCCTGATGAGAAGCGTGCTTTACAACATGGCCTTCGCCGGGGCCAGCGAGATGGCCAGCGACGCCGGCATGCAGATGCTGTCGCTGAATCTCGCCGGGCGCCTCTCGGCCCAGGCAGGCCAGGGTCTGGGCGTTGGCCTGCTCAGTGCGCGTCTTGGCCTGCGAACCCAGCGCCTCACGCGCCCGCTGGGCTTCGCCGACAATGAAGCGCCTCGGCTGAGCGACCTTCGCGGCGAGCTCTGGCAGCACCTGCGGCGTCTGGAGTCCGGCGAGGAGAAGGCGAAGGCGAAGGCGAAGGCGCGCCATCCTTGACTCCGATCATGACAGTGTCTGCCCGGATAGCTAGGCTCGATAGATAGCCATACCCTATCAACGAGAAGGATGCCCATCATGTTCTCTTCCATCCTGGTGCCCATCGACGGCTCCGAGCACGCCAAGAAAGCGCTGTCCGTGGCCTGCCAGCTGGCCCGGCAGGAGGGCGCCACCCTGCACTTGCTGCACATTCCAGAGGAACTCGCTCATGAGACCACCCTGGTCTGGGGCATCGGCGCCATCGCTGTCGAGGCCTCGCGGGAGGAACGCGAGGCGGCAAGCCGCCAAGTCGTGGACCGGGCCGCCAAGGCGGCTCGTGAGCTCGGCGCCACTAACATCGAGACGTTCATCACCGGGGGCGACCCGGCGCGGACTATCATCAGCGAGGCCCGACAGCGGGGTGTCGAGGCTATCGTCATGGGCAGCCGGGGCCTGAGCGACTTCAAGGGGCTGGTGGTCGGCAGCGTCTCCCACAAGGTCAGTCACGCCGCCGAGTGCACCGTGATCACCGTCCATTGAGGCGCCCCGCCACACCGTACAAACCACCACGCCACGGCGCTCCGACGGCGTGGTACGTTCAGCTCAGCTTGAAGCGCTCATGCAGCCACTTGGCCACGGCGCCGTTGGTGTGATGGCCGATGAGCCGTGCCTTCGGCACCCTACCGCGTAGCTCGGGATGCGCATTGGCCATGACATGCGCCTCGCCGGCCAGGGTAAGCATCTCGACATCGTTAAGGTTATCGCCGAACGCCAGGCACGCCTCGGCCTCCAATCCGAGCGCGTCGAGCAGTGAGGCCAGCGCCGTACCTTTATTGACCCCACCGGCCATGATCTCGAGCGAGGTTTCCATGGAGTACGTCAGATGCAGACGCTCGCCATGGCGGCGGCGGATCTCCGTTTCCAGCGCGGCCACATGCTGGGGCTCGCCGATGTAGAGCACCTTGCCGACACGCTCGCCATCGAGCTCGTCCGGTTCGGCTACCCGATACCCGAACCCGGTATGCGCATGCAGTGCCAGCAAGTGTGGCGCCTCGGCATCGATCAGCCATTCGTCGTCGTGATACAGGTTCAACCGCACTCCGGCCTGGCGAGGCAACGCGATCAGGTCGCGAACCAACTCGCGATCCACATGACGCGCGGCCACCAGGCCGTCGTCGTGATCGTGCAAGTAGGCGCCGTTGGTGCTGATGACGTGCACCGGCACGCCCAGGCGCTCGCGAAACACCAGCATGTCGCGAAAGTGGCGTCCCGAGGCAAAGGCGAGATGATGCCCTTGCTCGGAGAGCTTACGCAGGGTCGCGATGGTGTCCGCGGTCAGGTCATGGTCGGCATCGAGCAGCGTGCCGTCGAGGTCGGTAACGATCAATCGAGGGGTCATGGGCCTTCCAGGCAGCGAAGATGCGGCCAGGCTACCGAAGCGGCTGGCCGCTGTCTTCAATCACCCACCGGATATCCAGCGAAGGGGCTTTCGAGTACCGGAAAGCGCAAACGTAGCGCCTCGATTGCTCGTTGGGTTTGGCCCCGCGAAGGGGAATCCGTATAGTAGTTTGCTTCCCCGCCAACCGATCGTGACCATGCTGCAGAATAACTCGGCGCTTGCTCAGCTCAAGCAACAGATGCGCAACAATACGCCTCGCGTAGAAGGCGTGATCAAGGCCACCGACAGGGGCTTTGGCTTTCTCGAGACCGATGACGGCGAATCGTATTTTGTGCCACCGCCCGCCATGAAGCAGGTACTGCACGGCGACCGCGTCGGCGCCATCCTCCACGAGGAGGGCGACAAGCAGTCCGTGGAGCCGGACACCCTGATCGAGAGCGGCATGAACCGCTTCATCGCCCGCGTGCAGAAGCGCGAGGGTCGGCTGGCGGTGGTGCCCGATCATCCCTCGATGAAGAATGCCCTCAAGGCGCGCATCAAGCGCAGCCTCGACGAGGACAGCATCGGCGATGGCGACTGGGTGGTCGCGCGGCTGGTTCGCCATCCCCTCAAGCCCGATGACCGTGCCTTCTTCACGCAGATCGACGAGTTGGTGGCCAAGACCGACGACCCCGCCGTGCCGTGGCGGGTCACCCTGGCGCGTCATGCACTCGAGCAGGAGTGTCCGGATGCCGGCGACGACTGGCCGTTGCTCGATGAGGGCCTGACGCGTGAGGACCTGACCGGCGAGCCCTTCTTCACCATCGACGGTGAGAAGACCCGCGACATGGACGATGCCCTGCGCATCGAGGCCGACGAGGACGGCGGCTGGAAACTGACCGTGGCCATCGCCGACCCCACCGCCTATATCGCGGAAGGACACGCCGCCGACTTGGAGGCGCGCACCCGCGCCTTCACCGTTTACCTGCCGGGACAGAACGTCACCATGCTGCCCGAGCAGCTCGCCGACGACCTCTGCTCGCTGTGGGAAAACCAGGAGCGCCCGGTGCTGGCCTGTACGCTCAAGATCGCCGCCGACGGCAGCCTGGGCGACTATCGCTTCTTCGCCGCCACCGTGCGCTCTCAGGCCAAGCTGGCCTACGACTGGATCTCCGACTGGCTGGAAGACCAAGGTGAATGGCATCCGTCCGAGGCGATCGGTGAACAGCTCAAGGCCCTGGAAGCCATGACCCAGGCCCGCAGCACCTGGCGTGCCGAACATGCGCTGGTGTTCAAGGACCGCCCGGACTTCGTCTTCGACCTCGACGCGGCCGGCAACGTGCTGGCGATTCGCACCGAAGAGCGGCGCATCGCCAACCGCATGATCGAGGAATCGATGATCGCCGCCAACGCCTGCTGCGCTGACCTGCTGGCCAAGCATGTGGGCCACGGCATCTTCAACGTGCATCGTGCCTTCGAACCCGAAAAGGCCGAGGCCGCGCAGGAATTCCTGTCCGGCCAGGATATCCAGGTCGAGCGCGAGGCGCTGACCGAGCTGCCCCGCTACCGCGACCTCAAGCGGGTGCTCGAGGGGCGCGACGATGCCTGGCTGGATGCCCGTCTGCGCCGCTTCCAGGGCTTCACCAGCATGTCGGCCCAGCCCGGCCCGCACTTCGGCCTGGGGCTGGCCGCCTACGCCACGTGGACCTCACCGATCCGCAAGTATGGCGACATGGTCAACCATCGCTTGATCAAGCGGGTGCTCAAGGGCGAACAGGCCCCGGCCGAGGCCAGCCAGCAGCTCACCGAGCAGCTCACCGAGCGGCGTCGCCTCAATCGCATGGCCGAGCGCGACGTCAAAGACTGGCTCTATGTCCGCTACCTGACGCCGGCCGCCGAGGCGCAGGAGACCTTCGAGGCCGAGATCATCAACGTCAATCGCGGCGGCATGCGGGTACGCCTGACAGCCAATGGCGCCACTGCCTTCATTCCGGCGCCCCTGATGCACAGCGACCGCACCAAGGTGGTCATCGATGACAAGGAAGGCCGTATCCAGATCGAGGAGACGGAACGCTTCAAGCTTGGTGACGTGATCCGCGTCGTGCTGACCGAGGCGCGCGAGGAAACCCGCTCGCTGGTCGGCCGTCCGGTCGACTGAGGCCCTGCCCTGCCTTCGACACCTCACGGGGCCTTCGGCACCCTTATGGTGTCGAAGGCTCCACTTTCTGTAAGTAACCTCATGGCTTGAGCCGTGTGGAACGCTCACGCCTTACCGGCGGTTGAAGCGACGCTGCTTCTCCGCCGTCCAGTCGATTGCCGGGGGGCGCATGCCGTGACCGCCCCGGTAAGGTGCGTACCCGGGTGACTTCCAGCCCGTCAGCAGCGCCGGCGCAAGCCGAAACACCTCGACCCCGATGGGGTGACAAGTTTCCAGAGGGTCGCGGGCATCGGGGCCCCACAGGTCGACCGACAGGTCGCCTCCGGGGCAGCACGATAGGGCACACAACAGGTCGACTTCGGCGAACAACTCGATATAGTCGCCCTCTCGGGCCGGACAGGCCTTCATGAAGTACTGGTCATCATCGTTGAGTCCGGTGCACTGGAAGACGTTGAGCACGTCGTGCACATCGAACTCGGTGAGCCCGAAGGGGGCCACCGCACGCACCAGATTGGAGTGACAGTGATGGTCGAAGTCCTCGCCGGTCAGCAGCTTGTTGACGTAGGGGTCGCAGCGCGTACCCAGCAGGTCATGGACCCGGCCACCGTCAGGGTCCATGCCACTCCCGTTCACGCCATAGCCGGCCAGGGTATCGTCGATGATGGTCGCCATGGGCCGCAGATAGGGTAGCGTCGACCACAAGCGATCGAACGTCGACACATGAGCCCGCTGCAGTTGGCGAGTCCGCGAGGCCCAGAAGCGCTCCCGCGGATTGTGACGGTGCCAGAGGTTGAGATCGCCGACCTGGGGTCCATCCAGCGTCGAAAGGCGCAGCACATGGCCGGCCGGCACTTCCCAGGCCAGGCCCTCGCGAATCGGCACGACCCGCTGGTCGACAAGCTTTCTCGCCTCTAGCGCCGTCAGTCGGGCATAGAAATCGCGGTCCACGTCCAGAAGGGAGCCTTGCGTGGCGCGATAGGCGGCGGGCACCTTTGCCATTGTCTTGTCTCCTTGGATTTTGAGCGATACCCGACATGCTAGCGGATTGTCCCCTGACGCTCTCAACGCCCGCCACGTGACGCCTCAGCTCGCGCTGCGCTCGCCCTGCTGATGGTAATAGAAGAAGCGCAGCATTTCTTTCGCGGCGTCGGGACCCTTGGGATCGGTATAGCTTCCCTGCGCGCTGCCACCCGACCAGGCGTGACCCGCCCCCTGGACCCGCCACTGCTCCAGGCGTGGCTCGCCCTTCGCATTAAGATGCGTGGTACGCGTATAGGCATGGCCATTGGCCGCCTGCCCCTGTTCCACCGTGACCCTGGCGTTGCCCTTGCCGCGACTTGCCGTCTCGTCCTTGCTTCGCGTGACGGCGTACTGGGCGGCCACGCGCTCCGCATTGCTGGGGTGCACGGTGGTGTCGCGGTCGCCATGAAAGATGATGGCTGGCACCTCCGATGTCCACCTGGATTCTTGCGTGGAGGTACCGCCGCCCAAGGGCCCCGTGCCGCCCTGCATCGCCCCCAGGGCATCGGGGAGGCTCTGCGCCACCCCGTGGGGCAGCCCCGAATGCACGCCCACCGCCGCAAAGAGATCTGGATAGGTCATTGCCAATGTCGTTGCCATGGCCCCGCCAGCCGACAGCCCCGCGACATAGACCCGGCTCGCATCGAGCCCGTGCGTGTCGATGACCTGACGGGTCATGCCGGCAAGAATTGCCGGCTCACCGCCCTCGCGCTGCTGGTCTTCGGCCTTGAACCAGTTCCAGCACTTCGAGCTGTTGGCGGTCATCGGCTGGGCCGGATAGAGCACGCAGCACAGCTGCTCTTCGGCCAGTCGATTCATGTTGGTCCCGGCCGCAAAGTCATCGGGATTCTGCGTGCAGCCATGCAGCATGACCACCAACGGTAGTGCCTGCCCGTCATAGCCGCTGGGAATGTACAGCTTGTAGTCGCGCGTGCCGACATGGTTGGTAAAACGACCGGCCGTGAATGCGCCGGGCCGTGCCTCCTCGGTGGTACCTCCTGCCTGCTCGGGCTGCGCTCTCTCGGGCTGCGCTATGGCGCCGCGAAACTTGAGCCACTTGCCGCGCCATGCAGCTGGCACGCCAATGTCGTCACTAGGGTATGCCCCCGTTGTTGCCTGACTTGCACGACCAAACGCGGAAAAAGGTGCCTTTTGAGTGGCAGGTTCATCTGTCTGGTCCGACGCCGGCTCATCCGGCTCAGCAGACGCTGGCCTTGACGCCGCGACCGCCTCGTCGACGACCTGCCAGCTCCCCTCAAAGGTATTCCCCTCGAAGGTATTGCCTCGCCGATACGGTTCATTGGGCGTTTCGCCATCCTTCGCCCCGGGCATTGCGCCCTGGAGGATGGCCATGGCCTCGTGCAGTTTCCCGGCGCGCGTGAGCCGCGTCGCCTCTTCCATTCGCTTCGTCATCGTGGTGTCGATCATCGTTGAATTTCCTATTCAGTGAATTCGGTCTGCCAGGGCGGCCTTGACCGCCGCGCTGGCATGCAGGGCGCCCAGCACGACCACCGATTCGATGGTGGCGCGCGCAAGCTCCGGTGATACGTCGTCGGCAATGCGGGCCAGCCCCAGCACCTGGATCTGCAGCGCCTCTCCGGCGGCCTGAAGCGCCTCTAGATCACTGCGGCTGTAGTCTTGCAAGCCCAGCACGAAGGCCTTGCGGGTCACGGTTTCTCTGACCACCTCGGCATGGGCCGCCAACTGGTTACGGATGGCCGTGCGGATCAGGTCGGTGCGATTGGAATAGAACCCTTCCTGGACCAGCAGATCGATCTGCCCCAGGTCGACGACCCCCAGGTTGATGGTGATCTTCTCGCTGGCGTCGCCGGTCTTGCGGCGCAGTTCATGCACGCTCATGGGTTATGCCTCGTTGGTCGATAGTGGGACGCCCTCTCGGCGCCCAATTACATCTATACGGCATCCAGGTACCATCCATATGGATGGTATAATAGGCCAGTCGCGGCAATAGTCAAGTTGTGGGCATACGAAAAACGACCCACCGATAGGCGGGCCGTGAATAAGTGTGTGAAGCGGGGTAGCGGAAAATCAAACGCCACAAACAACAAGGGCACCCAGAGGGTGCCCTTGAATACGTCATGCCCGTGAGGCAGCGTTACTTATTACTTACCGGCCTTACCAGCCGGTTGCCTGCTTCAGTGCATCGCCGATCTCGGCCAAGGAACGCACGGTCTTCACGCCTGCGGCTTCCAGTGCGGCGAATTTCTCGTCCGCCGTGCCCTTGCCGCCGGCAATGATGGCGCCGGCGTGGCCCATGCGCTTGCCGGGAGGCGCGGTAACGCCGGCAATGTAGGACACCACCGGCTTGGAAACGTTGGCCTTGATGTAGGCCGCCGCCTCTTCCTCGGCTGTGCCGCCGATCTCGCCGATCATCACGATGGCCTCGGTGGCCGGGTCCTTCTCGAACAGCTCCAGGATGTCGATGAAGTTGGAGCCGGGAATCGGATCGCCGCCGATGCCCACACAGGTCGACTGGCCGAAGCCATGGTCGGTGGTCTGCTTGACCGCTTCATAGGTCAGGGTGCCGGAGCGCGAGACGATGCCGACACGACCCGGCTTGTGAATATGGCCCGGCATGATGCCGATCTTGGACTCGCCCGGCGTGATGACGCCCGGGCAGTTGGGACCGATCAAGCGCACACCCAGTTCGTCGCACTTCACCTTGACGTCGAGCATGTCCAGCGTCGGGATGCCCTCGGTGATGCAGACGATCAGCTTGATGCCGGCGTTGGCGGCTTCCAGGATCGAATCCTTGCAGAACGGCGCCGGCACGTAGATCACGCTGGCCTCGGCACCGGTCTCGGCCACGGCTTCCTTGACGGTATTGAACACCGGCAGACCCAGGTGCTTCTGGCCGCCCTTGCCCGGGGTCACCCCGCCGACCATCTGGGTGCCGTAGGCGATCGCCTGTTCGGAGTGAAAGGTCCCCTGCCCGCCAGTGAAGCCCTGGCAGATGACCTTGGTGTTCTTGTCGATCAGGATGCTCATTACTTGCCCTCCGCTGCCTTGACAACCTGCTGAGCCGCATCGGTCAGACTGGTAGCAGCGATGATGTTCAGACCGCTGGAGGCCAGTTTCTCGGCACCCAGCTCGGCGTTGTTGCCCTCCAGACGCACCACGACCGGCACGTTGACACCGACCTGCTCGACGGCACCAATGATGCCCTCGGCGATCATGTCACAACGCACGATGCCGCCGAAGATATTGACCAGCACGGCCTTCACGGAATCGTCGGAGAGGATGAGCTTGAAGGCCTCGGCCACGCGCTCCTTGGTGGCACCGCCGCCCACGTCCAGGAAGTTGGCGGGTTGGCCACCGTTGAGCTTGATGATGTCCATCGTGCCCATTGCCAGGCCGGCGCCGTTGACCATGCAGCCGATGTTGCCTTCCAGGGCCACGTAGTTCAGCTCCCAGGCCGCGGCTTCGGCTTCACGCTCGTCTTCCTGGGACGGATCGCGCATCGCCTGCAGGTCCGGATGGCGGTAGAGCGCATTGCCGTCCAGATTGATCTTGGCGTCGAGGCAGTGAAGATTGCCTTCGTCGGTGATCACCAGCGGATTGATCTCGAGCAAGGCCAGATCCTTGTCATGGAACAGCTTAGACAGGCCCAGGAAAATCTTGGTGAACTGCTTGATCTGGTCTCCCTTGAGCCCCAGGGCAAAGGCGAGCTCACGCGCCTGGTAGGGCTGTGCGCCGACCAGCGGATCGATCTCGGCCTTGAGAATCTTCTCAGGCGTTTCTTCTGCCACCTTCTCGATCTCGACACCACCCTCGGTGGAGGCCATGAAGACCACGCGACGCGTGCCACGATCGACCACGGCGCCGAGGTAGAGCTCGTTGGCGATATCGGTGCAGGTCTCGACCAGGATCTTGGCGACCGGCTGACCCTTCTCATCGGTCTGGAAGGTCACCAGATTCTTGCCCAGCCAGGACTCGGCGAAAGACTTGGCCTCCTCGGGGCTCTTGATCAGCTTGACGCCCCCGGCCTTGCCACGGCCACCGGCGTGGACCTGGGCCTTGACGACCCACTTGTCACCGCCGATCTTCTTGCAGGCCTCGAGGGCCTCTTCCGGGGTATCCACGGCGAAGCCCTTGGACACCGGCAGGCCATAATCGGCAAACAGCTGTTTGCCTTGGTATTCGTGAAGGTTCATCGATTCATGCCATTGGTTGCATGTGACTCGAACGATGACCGCAAGTAACGCTCGTCGGCATCACACTTGGGCCACCCCCGTCCGTTTCCGATACTTGGCCGGAAACGAGACGCCACCCGCAGGTGGCGCTTGTTGTCTTTACTTTTTCTTCTTGCGATTGGCCATGTGGATCGCATGACCTTCCACGGCGAGTGCCGCCTCGTGTACCGCTTCCGACATCGTCGGGTGGGCATAGCAGGTCAGGGCCAAGTCCTCGGCGCTGGAACCGAACTCCAGCGCGATGACGCCCTGGGCGATCATCTCGCCGGCATGCTGGCCAACGATATGCATGCCCAACACGCGATCGGTTTCGGCATCGGCGATGATCTTGGCCTGCCCGTCGGTGGCGTTGTTGGCCATCGCACGGCCGCTGGCGGCGAAGGGGAACGCACCCGTCTTGACCTTTATGCCGGCCGCCTTGGCCTCTTCCTCGTTCATCCCGACCCAGGCCACCTCGGGGAAGGTGTAGATGACGCTGGGGATGGCGTCGTAGTTCATTTCCGCCTTATGGCCGGCGATGATGTCGGCGACCATGATCCCTTCTTCGGACGCCTTGTGAGCCAGCATCTGGCCGCGCACGCAGTCGCCAATGGCATAGACACCCGGCACGCTGGTAAGGCAATGGTCGTCGACGTGGATGAAGCCGCGCTCGTCCAGGTTGACGCCCACGCCGTCATCTACCACCCCCTTGGTGTAGGGACGACGACCGACGCAGACGATCAGCTTGTCGAAGGTTTTCTCCTGGTCGCCCTTGCCGTCGGTGTACTTGACGACCACTTCCTCGCCCTTGACTTCGGAGCCGGTGACCCGCGCACCGAGTTGGATGTCCAGGCCCTGTTTCTTGAGCAGTTTCTGGGTCTCCTTGGCGATCGCACCGTCGACCATCGGCAGGAAGCTGTCCATGGCCTCGAGAACGGTGACTTCACTGCCCAGGCGGTTCCAGACGCTGCCGAGTTCCAGGCCGATAATGCCGGCCCCGATAACGCCCAGGCGCTTGGGGGTTTCCTGGAATTCCAGGGCGCCGGTGGAGTCTACGACCATCCCCTCGACCAGCGGGGTCGGGGGAATCTCCACCGGCACGGAACCCGCGGCGACCACGATGTTATCGGCCTCATAGGTCGTCGCCTTGCCGTCCTTGTCGGTTACCTCGACCTGCTTGCTGCCAATCACCTTGCCGGTGCCCTGGATCGGCGTCACGCCGTTGGCCTTGAACAAGCCAGCGATACCACCGGTCAAGTTACTGACGATCTTGTCCTTACGAGCCATCATCTTCTTGACGTCCATCGTCACGTCGCCGGCCTGAATACCCAGGTCGTCGAAGTCGTGCTTGGCCTCGACAAACTTGTGGGAGGCCTCGAGCAGCGCCTTGGACGGGATGCAACCCACATTCAAGCAGGTACCACCATAGACGGGTTTGCTGCCGTCCTTGCTGATCCACTTCTCGACGCAGGCGGTCTTCAGGCCCAGCTGGGCGGCGCGAATCGCACCGACGTAGCCGCCGGGGCCTGAACCGATAAAGATCACATCAAATTTGTCGGCCATGTGGTTTTCCTGTTGGTCGGTTCGCGTTGAATTCCGTGGGGTGAAGCGATTAGACGTCAAGCAGCAAACGCGCCGGGTCCTCGAGCAGTTCCTTGATGGTCACCAGGAACTGCACGGCGTCCTTGCCATCGATCATACGATGATCATATGACACGGCGAGGTACATCATCGGACGTATCTCGACCTTGCCGTTCACCGCCATGGGACGCTCCTGGATCTTGTGCATGCCCAGAATGGCAGTCTGCGGCGGATTAATGATCGGCGTGGACATCAGCGAGCCGAAGATACCGCCATTGGTGATGGTGAAGGTACCGCCCTGCATCTCGTCGATGCCGAGCTTGCCGTCACGGGCGCGCTTGCCGAAATCGACAATGCCCTTCTCGACGTCGGCGATCTTCATGCTGTCGGTGTCGCGCAACACCGGGACCACCAACCCGCGGTCGGTGGAGACCGCCACGCCGATATCCTGGTAGCCGTGATAGACGATGTCGGTGCCGTCGATGGAGGCGTTGACGTCGGGAAAGCGCTTGAGCGCCTCGGACGCCGCCTTGACGAAGAACCCCATGAAACCCAGCTTGGTGTCGTGGGCCTTGAGGAAGGTGTCCTTGTACTGCGCGCGCAGGTCCATCACCGCGCCCATGTCGACCTCGTTATACGTGGTCAGCATGGCGGCGGTCTGCTGGGCCTGTACCAGGCGCTTGGCGATGGTCTGGCGCAGGCGGCTCATCGGCACCCGCTTCTCGGGACGCTCACCTTCCACGGCCGGTGCTGCCGCCGCGGCCTGCTTGACCGCGCCGCCTGGCTTGCTCGGCTGGGACGTCTTCGTTGCCGTGCCCGCCTTGACGGCCTTCTGGACGTCTTCCTTGAGGATACGCCCGCCCTTGCCGGTGCCCTCGATCTTGCTCACGTCGAGATCGTTCTCGGCCACCATCTTGCGCGCCGCCGGCGCCAGAATCTTCTCGCCGACGGTCTCATCAGCGCTGTCATCGGTATCATCGCCACTCGCGGACGGTTCCGGCTGCGCGGCATCGCCACCGGCGCCTTCGGCGAACATCGCAAGAACCGCCTCGGATTCGACCTGACTGCCCTCTTCGGCCTTGATCTCGGTCAGCGCGCCATCGGCGGGCGCGACGACCTCCAGCACCACCTTGTCGGTTTCGATCTCGGCCAGTACCTCGTCGCGCTTGACCGCTTCGCCAACCTGCTTCTGCCAACTGGCCACGGTGCCTTCCTGGATCGACTCGGGAAAGCTGGGCGCCTTGACCTCGTGCTGCTTTCCGCCACCGGTGGAGCCTGAGGCCGGCTTTTCCTTGTCGGATTTGGCCTCGCCGGACTTGGTCTGGTCGGGCTTGGTCTGGTCGGTCTTTTCATCATTGTCGGACTTGGCGTCGGGCTTCTTGTCGTCCCCTCCCTGGGCGCCCGCTTCACCGAGCCGGCCCAGCACCTGCTCGGATTGCACGCTTTCGCCCTCCTCGGCAAGCACCTCGGCGAGAGTGCCGGCTTCCGGCGCCACCACCTCGAGCACCACCTTGTCGGTCTCGATCTCGACGATCAGCTCGTCTCGCTCGACGCTGTCGCCCGGCTTTTTATGCCAGGTGGCAACGGTGCCTTCGGCAACGGATTCCGGGAAGGAAGGTGCCTTGATGTCGGTAGCCATGTCGTTTCCTTGTGTATTCTCTCGTTCCGGTGAAGCGCCTCAGAGATTGAAAGCGTCTTCCACCAGCTGGCGCTGCTGTTCGGTATGCACGGACATGTAGCCCGCCGCGGGTGCCGCCGAAGCCGGGCGACCGGCAAACTTGAGGTCGCGCCCCAGGCCCTCGCGCAGCTCGTCGATGACCGCCCTCATATGATGCTGGCTGGAATACCAGGCGCCCTGGTTCTGCGGTTCTTCCTGGCACCACACCACAGTGTCGACGCTGCTGAAATCCTTGATGGCCT
The DNA here is from genome assembly GCF_900116705.1 of Halomonas korlensis. Taxonomy (GTDB): domain Bacteria; phylum Pseudomonadota; class Gammaproteobacteria; order Pseudomonadales; family Halomonadaceae; genus Halomonas; species Halomonas korlensis. The sequence goes on from NZ_FPBP01000002.1 coordinate 80,856, forward strand.
CAAAGAGCGTTTCCTTGGGGAATGGATAAAGCTGTTCGATACGCAGGATCGCCACATCGTCCCGGGCATTCTCCTCGCGCCAATTCGCCAGATCATAATAGACCTTGCCGGCACAGAGGATGATGCGTTCGACCTTGGCGGCATCTCGCTCACCCTGGTCGGGAAGCACCATGTCGAACTTGCCGTGAGCCAAGTCTTCCAGTGACGAGGTGGCGTCCTTGTGGCGCAGCAGGCTCTTGGGCGACATGACGATAAGGGGCTTGCGCAGCGGACGGATGACCTGACGGCGCAGCAGATGGAAGATCTGCGCGGGCGTGGTCGGCACGCAGACCTGCATGTTCTGTTCGGCGCACATTTGCAGGAAACGCTCGAGGCGCGCAGACGAATGCTCGGGGCCCTGCCCTTCGTAGCCATGGGGCAATAGCATGGTCAGCCCGCACAAGCGGCCCCACTTGGTCTCGCCGGACGAAATGAACTGATCGACCACGACCTGGGCCCCGTTGACGAAATCGCCGAACTGGGCCTCCCAGATGATCAGGGCACTGGGCATGGTGGTGGCATAGCCGTATTCAAAGGCCAGCACCGCCTCTTCCGACAGGAAGGAGTCGTGGATGGTGAAGCGCGGCTGTCCGTCGGCCATGTGCTGCAGCGGCACGTACACGTCGCCATTCTTCTGGTTATGCACCACCGCGTGGCGGTGGGAGAAGGTACCGCGGCCAACATCCTGGCCGGTGACACGAATCGGATGTCCTTGGTCGAGCAGCGTCGCGTAGGCCAAAGTCTCGGCGAAGCCCCAGTTGAGGGCCAGGCCACCAGCCTGCATCTTGCGACGATCCTCGTAGATCTTGGCGACTTGACGCTGGACCTCGACACCATCGGGCACCTCACACATCCTCGCCGCCAGCTGCTGCAGACGCTTCATGTCGAAGCTGGTGTCGACGTCGCCACTCCATTCATGACCCAGATAGGGGGTCCAGTCGACGAAAAGCGAGGTGTTGGGCTCCTGCACCAATGCATTGGCCACGTGGTTGCCAGCGGTGAGGTCGTGGCGGTAGGTCTCGACCAGGCCTTTGGCCGCTTCCTCGGAGAGTACCCCCTGCTCCACCAGACGCTGCGCATATAGCGAACGAGCCGACGGATGATCCTTGATCTTGCGATACATCATCGGCTGCGTGCCGGACGGCTCGTCGGCTTCGTTGTGCCCACGACGGCGGTAGCAAACCAGGTCGATGACCACATCACGCTTGAACTGGTGCCGGTAATCCAGCGCCACCTGGGTCGCGTGCAGCACCGCATCGGGGTCATCGCCGTTGACGTGAAAGATCGGCGCCTGAACCATCTTGGCAATATCGGTGCAGTACTCGGTCGAGCGCGTATCTTTTGGATGCGAGGTGGTGAAACCGACCTGGTTGTTGATGACGATGTGCACCGTGCCGCCCGTCTGATAGGCCCGGGTCTGCGACATCTGAAAGGTTTCCATTACCACGCCCTGGCCGGCGAATGCGGCGTCGCCATGGACGTTGACCGGTAATACCTTGTCACCCGTAAGATCGTCGCGCCGGTCCTGGCGGGCACGCACCGAGCCCTCCACCACCGGCGCCACGATCTCCAGATGCGAGGGGTTGAACGACATCGCCAGGTGGACTTCGCCACCCGGGGTCATGACGTTGGAGCTGAAGCCCTGGTGATACTTGACGTCGCCGGAACCACGCTCGATGACCTTCTTGCCATCGAATTCGTCGATCAACTCGGACGGGTTCTTGCCAAGGATATTGACCAACAGGTTGAGGCGGCCGCGGTGTGCCATACCGATGACGACTTCCTTGGTCCCATACCCGCCGCTACGCTGGATCAGCTCATCCATCATCGGAATGAAGCTCTCGCCGCCCTCGAGACCGAATCGCTTGGTGCCCGGATACTTGGACGCGAGATAGGTTTCCAGACCCTCGGCCGCGGACAGACGCTCCAGCACATGCTTGCGCACCTCGCTACTAAACTTAGGTGCCGAGCGTACCGACTCGAAACGCTGCTGCAGCCAGCGCTTCTCCTCGGTATCGACAATGTGCATGATCTCGCAGCCGATCGAGCGGCAATAGGTCTGCTCCAGTGCCTCGACAATCTCCTTCAACGGCGCCTTGTCCAGACCCATGAAGAAGGAGCCTGTCTGGAACTCACTATCCAGGTCGGCTTTCGACAATTGATGAAAGGAAAGATCGAGGTCGGGTACGGGGGTCGGGCTGCGCAGACCGAGCGGGTCGATGTCGGCCTTCTGATGCCCGCGGAAGCGATACGCGTTGATCAGCTGCAGGACCTTGACCTGCTTCTTGTTCTCGCCGCTGTCAACCGAAGCCGTGGTGGCTTGGGCGGTACGTCGCTGGCGTCCCAGCTGGTAGAACTCGTCGCGGATCGGGGCTAGCGGGACGTCGTGGGCGGGGCTGCCCTCCGGACGCGGCATCTGATCGAAATAGTGTCGCCATTCTTGGGGGACAGTATCGGGGTCTTCAAGATACTGCTCAAAAAGCGCTTCCACATAGTGAGCATTGCCACCGCTCATGTGTGAAGTACGCCACATCAACTCCATTATGCCTTGTTGCATGTCTCGGTCACCCTGCACTGATGGGGTGGTATCGGCGTCGCCGCCATTCGGCAGCGGCGATCTCAGTGATGCCCTACCGGCGGCGGACACCTTGAATCCTATGGTCGAAAGCCGGTGCCCTGGGCACCGGCTCACATTGTCGTTGACCAGATCACTCACTGTCGGCTCTCTGGCCTATCGACTACCGGTCCGGCTCACTGTTGCGACCCGTTGTCGCAGCGCGATGCCGACCACCATCATAACAAGCCACGCACCTCGATTTAAGTGGCATTGGCCAGCAGCATCTCGCGAATCTTGCCGATGGCGCGGGTCGGGTTGAGCCCCTTGGGACACACCGCCACACAGTTCATGATGCCGCGGCAGCGGAACACGGAGAACGGGTCCTCGAGTTCGGCCAGGCGTTCGGCGGTGGCGGTATCTCGTGAGTCCGCCAGGAAACGATATGCCTGAAGCAGCCCGGCCGGCCCCACGAACTTGTCCGGATTCCACCAGAACGACGGGCAGGACGTGGAACAGCAAGCGCACAGGATGCACTCGTAGAGTCCGTCGAGCTTGTCGCGATCTTCCGGTGACTGGAGGCGCTCAATGGCCGGCGCCGGGTTGCTGTTCTGCAGATAAGGCTGAATGCGCTCGTACTGCTTGTAGAACAGTCCCATGTCGACCACCAGATCGCGGATCACCGGCAAACCCGGCAACGGACGCAGCACCAGCTTGTTGCCCTTGACCACCTCGGAAAGTGGCGTAATACAACCCAGACCATTCTTGCCGTTCATGTTCATGCCATCGGAACCGCACACACCTTCGCGGCAGCTGCGACGAAATGCCAGTCCGCTATCCTGCTCCTTCATCAGATGCAGGACATCAAGCACCATGAGGTCACGCCCCTGAGTGTCGACCTGGAACTCCTGCATATAGGGCGCAGAGTCGGTTTCCGGATTGTAGCGGTAAATGGACACCTGAAGTGTGGACATCGTGACTCCTTCTCGTCTCTACGGCGTTAGTAGGTGCGGATTTTCGGCTCGAAAGTATCGACCGTCTTGGGCGTGAAGTTGACATCACGCTTGCCGACTCGCTTCTCGAGCGGAAAGTAGAGCGAGTGCTTGAGCCAGTTGACGTCGTCACGATCCGGGTAATCGTAGCGGGAGTGTGCGCCACGGCTCTCCTTGCGATCGAGTGCCGCGATGGCGGTGGCTTCCGCCACTTCCATCAGGTTATCGAGCTCCAGCGCCTCGACCCGTGCCGTGTTGAAAGCGTTGGACTTGTCCGGCAGGTAGGCATTGCCAATACGCGCCCGCAGTTCTTCCAACTGCTTCACGCCCTTCTGCATGTTCTCTTCCTCGCGGAAGACGCCGAAGGAGTTCTGCATGATGGCCTGCAGCTCGCGCTTGAGCGCGGGCACCGACTCGCCGTCGCCGGACTCGTTCCAACGACTGATGCGTTTCATGGCAGTGGCGATATCGGACTCGTTGGCGTCGAGGTAGTCGATGCCCTCGTTGAGCGCACCCTCGATGAACATGCCGGCGGCACGCCCGAAGACCACCAGATCGAGCAGCGAGTTACCGCCCAGACGGTTGGCGCCATGCACCGATACGCAGGCCGCCTCGCCGCAGGCAAAGAGACCATTGACGATCCGGTCCTTGCCATCGCCTTCCTGCATGATCGCCTGCCCATGCACGTTGGTGGGGATACCGCCCATCATGTAGTGACAGGTCGGCACCACCGGGATCGGCTCGTTGGCCGGGTCGACATGCGCGAAGGTCTTGGACAGCTCGACGATGCCCGGGAGGCGCTTGCCCAGCACGTCATCGCCCAGATGATCGAGCTTGAGGAAGACGTGATCGCCGTGTTCACCGCAGCCACGGCCCTCAAGGATCTCCATGACCATGGAGCGTGCCACCACGTCGCGGCCGGCGAGGTCCTTGGCATTGGGCGCATAACGCTCCATGAAGCGCTCGCCGTCCTTGTTGATCAGATAGCCGCCCTCACCGCGACAGCCTTCGGTCACCAGGGTGCCGGCACCGTAGATGCCGGTGGGGTGGAACTGCCACATCTCCATGTCCTGCATGGGGAAGCCGGCGCGCAACGCCATGCCGATACCATCGCCGGTATTGATCAGTGCGTTGGTGGTGGAGGCATAGATACGGCCGGCCCCGCCGGTCGCCAGCACCGTGGCCTTGGACTTCACATGCACCACTTCGCCGGTCTCGATGTCCATGGCGATGCAGCCGACTACATCCCCGTTGGCATTCTTCACCAGATCGACGGCGTACCACTCGTTGAGAAAGGTAGTGTTGTTCTTCAGGTTGTTCTGATAGAGCGTATGCAGCAGTGCGTGACCGGTCCGGTCCGCGGCCGCGCAGGTACGGGCCGCCTGGCCACCCTCGCCGAAGTTCTTGGACTGCCCACCGAAGGGGCGCTGGTAAATGCGGCCGTTGTCGAAACGCGAGAACGGCAGCCCCATGTGCTCGAGTTCGAAGACCGCTTTTGGACCCTCTGAACACATGTACTCGGCCGCATCCTGATCGGCGATATAGTCGCCACCCTTGACGGTGTCATACATGTGCCAGCGCCAATCATCGTCAGGGTCGGACGAGGCGATGGCGCAGGTGATGCCACCCTGAGCGGACACGGTATGCGAGCGGGTCGGGAACACCTTGGACAGCACGGCAGTCTTCTTGCCGGACTTGGCGAGTTCGAGAGCGGCACGCATGCCGGCGCCACCACCACCGATGATGATGGCATCGAAGGATAGGCTACGCAGATTGGACATGAATCAGGCTCCCCACAGAACTTGGATGCCCCAGACCAGGAACACGAAGATGGCCAGGATGATGAAGGTCTGGACGCCGACACGAATTGCCGTCGCCTTGAGATAGTCGGTGGTCACGGTCCACAGCCCGATCCAGGCGTGGGCCGCCAACGACACGAAGGCCAGCAGTGAGAAGATGCGCATCCACGTCTGGGCAAAGAGCCCGTGCCAGGTCGCATAATCGAGATCAGGGTTGAACAACAGATAAGCAACGATGAAGAGCGTATAGAGCGCCAGGATGATGGCCGAGGCGCGCTGGATAAGCCAGTCGGATAGGCCGCTGCGCCCAAAACTCGTGATATTGGTTACCATACCCAGACTCCCGCCAGAATGATCAGTACGGCACTCACGATCACGGTGATCTGTGCCTTCTGTACGCCGCCTTCAAGCGTCACCCCGATATCGGCATCCATCAACAGGTGCTTGACGCCGGCCACGAAATGAAACGCCAGGGCCGAGAGCAGCCCCCAAGCCACCAGCTTGGCGAGAATATTGTGAGCCAGCGCGTCACTCACCGCCTCGAAACCCATCGGCGATGACAGGGATTTGTCGAGTGCCCAGAAGGCAAAGATGAGACCGACGAAGAGGATGACACCGGTAATGCGGTGGGCAATCGACGTCAGGGCGGGAAGGGGAAACTGTATCGTGGAGAGATCGAGGTTTACGGGTCGTTTACTATTCACGGCTCTATACACACTCTCTTGACCCGCTCCGGGTCCGGTCGAAAATCGCCCGAGCGGGGGGGTGGTTTCGGGAAGGGGATCGGCCTATCGACTGCGGCAAGGCCGCCATTTCCTGCCAGTCACGCGGATAAAGATTATAAGGACATGGCTGTCTCCTGACAAATGAGCTGAAGGAAAACTAGACTTTAATGCTAGCAGTAAAGAGCGGCTTGGCGCATTTTCCCATCGACAGGTACAGTCAAAGTGCGGCACCATGGTGCAAAGCACCATTTCTTATCCCGAACCTTTACATAGGCTTGTCTGACGTACAATAGATAGCTCGCGATGGGCTAATTGACAATCGCTGGGACGCTTCTATAGTGGGCAAACCTTTTTTCCGGCTTGTGAAGTAATGAGACGATTCCTCGCCCCATCTTGAACTCGACAGGAGGCCACTCATGGCTGACAGGAAAGCGACGCTGACGGTAGACGGACTGGACACGCCGATTGAGCTGCCCATCTACTCAGGCACCCTGGGCCCCGACGTTATCGACGTTCGCAGCTTGGGGGCAGAGGGCCTCTTCACCTACGATCCTGGCTTCATGGCGACCTCCTCTTGCCAATCTGCCATCACCTATATCGATGGCGGCAAAGGCATACTCTTGCACCGCGGCTACCCTATCGACCAGCTCGCCAAGGAATCCAACTTCGTCGAGTTGTGTTACCTGCTGATGTTTGGCGAGCTGCCCGACGATGCGCAATATGCTGATTTCGAGAGTCGCATCAGCAACCACACCATGGTTCACGACCAGATCAACAACTTCTTCAAGGGCTTCCGCCGCGACGCCCATCCGATGTCGATCCTTTGTGGTGTGGTCGGCGGCCTGGCGGCTTTCTACCATGACCACCTGGATATTACCGTGCAGGAGGACCGCGAGATCAGCGCGATCCGCCTGATCGCCAAGATGCCCACCATCGCGGCGATGTCCTACAAGTACAACATCGGCCAACCGTTCAACTATCCTCGCAATAACTTGAGCTATGCCGAGAACTTCCTTTACATGATGTTCAGCAACCCCTGCGAGGAGTACAAGATCAACCCGGTCTACGCCAAGGCGATGGATCGCATCTTCATGCTTCACGCCGACCACGAGCAGAACGCCTCCACCTCCACGGTGCGGCTGGCGGGCTCTACCGGCGCCAATCCTTTCGCCTGCATCAGCGCCGGGATCGCGGCACTGTGGGGTCCGGCTCACGGCGGCGCCAACGAAGCCGTGCTGAACATGCTCGACGAGATCGGTGACGATTCCGAGGAGAACATCCAGCGCTTCGTCGACAAGGCCAAGGACAAGGACGATAACTTCAAGCTGATGGGCTTCGGCCATCGGGTCTACCGCAATTTCGACCCGCGCGCCAAGGTGATGAAAGAAACCTGCGACGAAGTATTGGCCGAACTGGGCATGGCCGACGACCCGCAGCTCAAGATTGCCAAGCGCCTGGAGCAGATCGCCCTTGAGGATGAATACTTCATCGAGCGCAAGCTCTACCCGAACGTGGATTTCTATTCCGGCATCATCCTCAAGGCCATGGGCATCCCGAAAAACATGTTCACGGTGATCTTTGCCGTATCTCGCACCATCGGCTGGATTTCCCACTGGCACGAGATGATCAGCGACAGCTACAAGATCGGTCGACCACGCCAGCTGTACATCGGGCACGATCAGCGCGACTATCCTACCCGATAAGCCGCCTGTGCATGCCAGGCCCGGCAGGGTCATTGTGAAAGGCCGCCCTCGGGCGGCCTTTCACGTTTCTGTCATGATGGTCAAGCAGCGGCATATCCCATCACCCTGTAACTCAGGAGCACCACGATGAGCCAATCGATCTCGACGGTGGCCTTTATCGGCCTTGGCGTCATGGGCTATCCCATGGCGGGTCATCTGGCCAGGCAAGGGCTGAATGTGCGCGTCTACAACCGCACGGTTGCCAAGGCCCAGGCATGGAGCCAGGAGCATGGAGGCAGCCACCACCCCACCCCCCGCGAGGCCTCCGAGGGTGCCGACCTGGCACTCATCTGCGTGGGCAATGACGATGATGTCCGGGAAGTCACCATCGGCCCGGAAGGAGCCCTGGCCGGCATGGCTGCTGGCAGCCTGCTGGTGGACCATACTACCGCCTCTGCCGGGCTTGCCGAGGCACTCGACGTAGCGTGTCGTGAACGAAACATCGGATTTGTCGATGCCCCCGTGTCCGGCGGCCAGCAGGGCGCCGAGAACGGAGCCCTGACTATCATGTGCGGTGGCAGCGACGCCGACTTCGCCCGCGTGAAGCCGCTACTCACTCATTACGGCAAGGCCGTGACATTGATGGGGGTTGCCGGCAGCGGCCAGCTGACCAAGATGGTCAACCAGATCTGCATCGCCGGGCTGGTGCAGGGATTGGCCGAAGGGCTGCATTTTGCCGAGCAGGCGGGCCTCGACCAACAGAGGGTAATTGAGGTGATTTCCAAGGGCGCGGCCGGCTCATGGCAAATGGAAAATCGCCACAAGACCATGATTGCCGACGAATACGAGCACGGTTTCGCCGTCGACTGGATGCGCAAGGATCTGGGCATCTGCCTGGATCAAGCCCGCCAACTGCAAGCCAGGCTGCCAGTGACGGCGCTGGTCGACCAGTTCTATGCCGATGTGCAGACCATGGGGGGCGGCCGTTGGGATACCTCCTCATTGCTACGCCGTTTACGCGCTGTCGGCAAGACGTGATGGACTCAAAGGCCGTCGCTTGCCGCGACAGCCTTGGGTGCAGCCCCTTGGCTCTTCACCCACTCTCCGGCTCATAATTGCGCATTATTCACAAGAACGAATTTAGACATCAAGCAGAAGGATATGGCTCATTACTAACGACATCAGGCGTTTTCCACACATTCTGTGGATAACCCTGTTCACAACCACTCGAAAAGGTCCTCGAATCGCCATGAACAGCGGGGGTCGCTTAGATTGGTCAAAATTTGACCTAGAATAACTTATTGATTTACAAAGTATTTTTACAAAACCCAGCAACCACGCGGAGTTGCGCGCGACATGTGCGTAGTGAACGAACCAGGCCGGGACAAGTGGACAAGTCTGGGAGATGTCAAGCCAAAATTGGCGAAAAACAGCCGGGAGATCCACATCGGCAGCCAGCAAATTAGGGCATCGGTAAAGCGCACAAACGCAGAAATCGCCTAGTCGGCGCCATCGTGCGTGATCGCGAAGAAAAGCGGGGCAGTGAAGTGAAAGTGGCGTCCCATAGGGGGTTCGAACCCCTGTTACCGCCGTGAAAGGGCGGTGTCCTGGACCACTAGACGAATGGGACGCAGTCGTAACGAAAGCGAGGCTTGGTGGAGCCTAGCGGGATCGAACCGCTGACCTCAACACTGCCAGTGTTGCGCTCTCCCAGCTGAGCTAAGGCCCCAAACATTTCATACGCTTCCTGAAGACGAGGCGTAGGTTACTGATAACCCCCGTCTTCGTCAACCTCTCTAGAGTTCCCGGTATTCTTTCTCGAAGCGCTTGGCCTGCTTCTTGGAGACACCACCCAGCACCTCGATGGCGTGTCGCAGACGCGCACGAGTCATGTCAGAACCCAGGATAGCCATGGCGTCCATGACCGAGGTGCTCGATGAAGCACCGGTAATCGCGACGAAGACCGGGGCCAGGAACGCCTTCATCTTGAGGTCGAAATGAGCCGCCAGCAGTTTGACTTCAGTCAGCAGTGTCTCCTTGTCCCAGGATGGCAGGATTTCGAAACGCCACACCAGAAACTGTAACAGCTTGAGCAATGTTTCAGGATCCAACTGGATATCTGAAAAGCTGTCTTTATCGATATCCGGCAGCCCGGCAAAGAAGTGGCCGGCCAGCGGCAACACGTCCGACAGAGTTTCGACTCGGGGACGCACCTCGGGAAGTATCCTGCTCACATACTCTTTATTGAATGCCCATTCCATCAGGGCCTTGAGCAAGTCATGATCGTCGAGATCCTCACGAATATACACACCGTTTAGCCAGGTAAGCTTTTCCAGATCGAATACTGGCCCACCAAGCGACACCCGCTGAATATCAAAATCAGCCATCATCTCATCGAGACTGAATTTCTCACGCTCATCGGGCATCGACCAGCCCATGCGCCCCAGGTAGTTGATCACCGCCTGGGGCAAGTAACCCATGCGCCGGTAATAATTGATGGAGGTCGGATTCTTGCGCTTTGAGAGCTTCGATTTATCGGGGTTGCGAAGCAGCGGCATATGGCAAAGCACCGGCATCTGCCAGCCGAAATAGTCGTAGAGCAACTGGTGCTTTGGCGCCGAGTTGATCCATTCCTCTCCACGCAGCACATGGGTAATACCCATGAGATGGTCATCGATTACGTTCGCCAGGTGATAGGTCGGCATGCCATCCGATTTGAGCAATATCTGGGCATCGACCTGGCCCCACTCCACCTCGATCGGGCCGCGCAACATGTCATCGATGACACAGGTCCCGTCGCTGGGCACCTTCATGCGTACTACAAAAGGCCAGCCCTGCTGTTCGCGGCGAGCGGCCTCGTCGGTGGGCAGCGCCAGGTCAGCAGGCTTGAGCGCCAGATGCATGCCGGCCGATTTGCGCGCTTCGCGCAGCTCATCGAGTTCTTCCGCGGTTCGATAACACTTGAAGGCATGCCCCGAGTCGATCAACTGCTGGGCATATTTTGCATAGATATCGCCCCGCTCGCTCTGACGATAAGGGCCATGAGGGCCGCCCACATCAGGCCCCTCATCCCATTCCAGGCCTAACCAGCGCAGCGAATCGAAAATCATCTGCTCGGACTCGGGTGTCGAACGCACCCGATCAGTATCCTCGATTCGCAGGATGAACTGACCGCCAAACTGGCGAGCGAAGCACAGATTGAACAAGGCGATATAGGCGGTCCCCACATGGGGGTCGCCGGTGGGTGACGGCGCGATACGCGTGCGTACTCTCATGTCGTTCTGATCCTGTCGGCAAGAAGGGTTTGGCAGCGATTATACGCACCTGGGAGGAACCAAGCAGCCGCACGGACAGGGAATCATTCGGCTGGTTCGTGGTCGATGCCTCGTGAAAGTTACTAATTTCTCCAAGGAATCTCATGCTGACCCGACTTCCCGATGGCTTTTCCGCCTTGGTTCTTGGTGCCTCCGGCGGTATCGGCCGAGCCGTGATTGATGCCTTGTTGGCAAGCGAGCGACCCGGCCGCGTCATGGTGTCAGCCGCCAGGAAACCTCACATCCCGATCCCCGCTTCGAATCGCTAGTGCTTGATATCAGCCAAACCGACGGGCTGACGACACTCCAGCAACACGTCCAAGATCGCCCTTTGCATTTTGTATTCAACGCTATCGGTATGCTCCACGATGCCGCGTCAGGCATTGCTCCCGAAAAAAAACTCACCGACCTCGACGCCGAGGCCATGACGCGCCTCTTCCACATCAACGCGATCACCCCTGCCCTGCTGCTCAAGTCGCTTGAAGGCAATTTCAAGGGCCGACATCAGGCCCTGTTCGCTAGCCTTTCCGCGCGAGTAGGGTCCATCGGCGATAACCGGCTCGGAGGCTGGTACGCCTACCGCGCCAGCAAGGCCGCTCATAACATGCTGATGAAGACCGCCGCTGTAGAACTGCGCCGCCTGAATCCCGAGATGGTGGTTGTCTGCTTGCATCCGGGCACTACGAATACTGCCCTTTCCCTGCCCTTCCAGGAACGAGTGCCCGAAGGAAAGCTGTTTACCCCAGCCTTCGTAGCGGAACGGCTATTGGCGGTGCTCGATGAGCTACCCCAGCGGGAGAGCGGGCTCTTTGTGGACTGGGCGGGAGAACCAGTGCCCTGGTGAAGAAACGCAACGGCCCTGGATGTTCAAGAGAAGGGAACCTGAGCTGGCCCCAAGGAAAAACAGCGTTTATGCGCGGTATTGCACAGTCATCGCTGATCGCTGATCATCATCACTCGCATTAAACATCGACAGGATGGAGAAATGGATTCTTTAGGCCCTCGTATCAAAGCGCTACGATTGGAGGCTAAGCTCAACAAGGCGGCTCTGGCACGCAGGGTTGGCGTATCCGATGTCACTATCTCCTATTGGGAATCGGGTGCCATCAGGCAAATCGGCCATGAGCGTCTGGTTGCACTGGCGCAGGCATTGGGATGCCCCTTGTCACGTCTGATAGAGGGCGATCAAAAGCATCTGGCGGCCCCGCTTTACTTGCGTCGGCGCCCGCCAGCACCCTGGCAGGACCCGGCTGCCAAGCCGATCGAGCTGCCCTTCGAGCTCGTACCCGCGCAGCGATGGGAGGGAAGTTGCTACCTGGTGACACCGGCGCCGGGCGAAAGCTTCGATTTTCTGCAAGAGGGTGATCTTGTCGCCGTCGCCCCCACGGAGGTGTTTCGGCAATCTGGTCTTTACCTCATCGAAATGGGCGGCAAGCATCTGGTTCGCCAGGTCAGAGAAGATAGCCGCGGGGAACTTGAGTTCGTGAGTGAGCACGAAGCCGAGGTCACGCCTTTTTCGCAGGACTGCCGCCTGCTGGGCAAGCTCGTGGCTCGCTGGCAAGCACGCCCGTTATGAAGGTTCGTCATTCCTCCATCTCTACCACATTCACCTGATCATGAGTGCGTCTCGGCTCATCGCCCACCATGAAGCGTTGCGCGTAGCTTGCCACCTTACCCAGACCATGCCGCGAGGTGCTGACCAGCGGTCCGCTCAAGTGTTCGCCCTGCTCGCCGATTCGTTCACGTACCGACCTGGGTTGTACGGCCGCTTCGCTTAGCTGCACGCTGATACGGTACTCCCCGTCGGCCAAGCCACTGCCCGGCCCAAAAGGCCCGGCAGAAAAGTTTCCCTCGCCCATGTCGGTACGAGAGCGCCAGCGTACTCCGCTGAGTTCGCGTTCTACGATGACCTCAAGCTGGGCGCTCGGGGGAAGGTTGCTCTCGCCTTCTACCATCAAGCGACGATCCTCGAGAAGCACCGCCGTGAAGTCGATTTCTACCGGCGACTGCATTGGCTCTAACTCTTCTGAATCAACTTCTGGGCTCTCGGCCATCGTCTCGCTGCTACGGGTGACTTGCGATGCCTCATCCGGCCCGGACGAGCGAGTCTCGCCATTATCTCCTCCACTGCAGGCGGTAACCAAGGTGGCCAGCAGCAGGATACCCATTCGTCGATACCATGCCGTCATACAGGCCCTCGCATTGGATAGATGAGGCATTAGCCTATCATCGCTTCGGGCGCGGCGTCCTGCACAGTCAACGGCTCAGCCTTCTGCACATTCCCGACAAAGCGTCGTATAGGGCAAGGCTTCCAGCCGTGCCGGGGCGATTGGCTCTTCGCATACCTCGCAGGTTTCGCCCTCCCCCGCATCGATGCGCTCAAGTGCATGCAGTACCTGGCGCAACTCGTCTTCCGCCTCTTTCTCCAGTGAATCAACCACATCATCATTCTGGATTTCGACGGCCTGCTCCTCCATATCCTTATCCAGTGGGCCACCCTTGCGTTGCTTATGCGCCCGATAACGATCAAGCCTTTCCATCAGGTCATATCGCATGTTTTCCAGTACCAACTTTCGATCCGCCATGACACCACCTCGTTGACATCCCATTATTGAAGGACCGGCATTGTCAGGCCAGCCTGTTAACACACCACAGCCGACGCGAAAACTTCTGCCCTCACGCTGGATTGATAAGCCCGGCGTCTTCATCGTTGCCTGGCCGATTGACCCGTATGCTCACTGGCCAACAGGTGATCAGCTTGGCATCCAGATGACGCACTATCTGGCGTAGCGCCTCGCGGTCGGTCAAGTGCGGATCGAGCCAGGGGCCAAGGCTCCCGGCGTCCAGCGCTAACGGCATGCGCGAGTGGATCTCCTTGGCCGCCCCGCGCGCAGGTTCGGTGATGATCGCGCAGCCTCGCGTACCATCCGCTCGCTCGGTCCATATACCCGCCAGCCAGACCGGTTCGCGATCCTCACGACACAAGAAATAAGGCTGTTTTTTCCCACCCACCGCCAGCCACTCATACCAGCCATCCGCCGGAATGAGGCAGCGATGATGGGCGAAGGCGCCACGGAAATAATTCGAGCTCGCCACTTTCTCGACCGTGGCGTTGATCGGCTGGGGCGCCTTCTCTCCCGCCCAGTAAGGCTTGAACCCCCACCACATCTCTTCCATGACCAACGAAGCATCACCCTCCGGTCGATGCACCACGGCAATGAAGGTGCCCGGCGCCACGTTGTAGCGCGGTTTCAACTGCCGCACCTGTAGCGGTAAGCCCAAGGCCTGAGAAAGCTGGGAGCCTGTACTAAAGAGGGCGAAACGACCGCACATGGCGCTGACCTCGAATGCATGAGATACAAGGCTCTCGATTCAGGAAGCGTGGTCGCTTTCGTCACCCGTGGCAAGGAACGCTGCCCATCGGCAACCTTCTCTCGTAGCCTTGTCTCACTACCGCCATCATGGGCACCGATAGCCGCCGGCTGCTAGAATACCGGCCTTTCACACAACCCCTGTGAGACTCATGCTCGTGCTCGACCGCACCTTTTCTGTAGCCCCCATGATGGACTGGACCACACGCGACTACCGCGCGCTCGCCAGGACCCTGACCCGGCGTGCGCTGCTGTATACCGAAATGGTAACGACGGGCGCCATCCTGCACGGGCGTCCTCGCGAGCGTTTTCTGGGATATAGCGACGTGGAACATCCCTTGGCATTGCAGTTGGGGGGGAGTGACCCCGGCGAACTCGCCGAGTGCGCGGCCATCGCCGAGACGTGGGGCTATGATGAGGTCAATCTCAACGTGGGCTGCCCTAGCGATCGGGTACAGAACAACCTGATCGGCGCCTGTCTGATGGCCCACCCGGACAAGGTCGCCGCTGCAGTGCGTGCCATGCGCGAGGCGGTCTCGATCCCGGTCACCGTGAAATGCCGTATCGGCATCGATGCCCAGGATGAGGATAAGGATCTCGAGCACTTCATTGCTACGGTGGCGGATGCCGGCTGCCAGGTCTTTATCTTGCATGCCCGCAAGGCCTGGCTCGAGGGGTTATCACCCAAGCAGAACCGCGACGTCCCCCCGCTCAACTATGGACGCGTGCACCGCTTGAAGGCGAACCGTCCCGAGTTGCATATCGGTATCAACGGCGGCATCACCACGCTGGAAACCTGTCGCGAACAACTCGATCATGTCGACAGTGTCATGGTCGGGCGAGAAGCCTACCAGAACCCATGGTTGCTGGCCGGCGTGGATGAGGCATTCTTCGGCGCACACGGTCCAGCAAGCAGTCGTCACGCCGCGGCGGTCGCCTTTCGGCCTTATATCGCGCGCCGCCTCGAGGAAGGCGCCAAGCTCAATCACGTCACCCGCCACCTGCTGGGTCTGTTTCAAGGCCAGCCCGGCGGGCGCCGCTTTCGCCGTCATCTTTCGGAGAATGCGCACCGAAGCGGGGCCGGACTTACGGTTTTCGACGATGCCCTGGCACTGGTCCCGCAGCGCGAGGCTGCGTTGGTCGATTGAATCGGATTCGCCGTCAGTAGAGCGAATCTGGCGGTGGCTCTAGGCTCGAGTGGAAGCTTTCCACCGCATTCTCCGCTTCCTCGATGGCATCGAAACGAGCGATATGAAACAACGCCTCGCCTTCATTAGCCAGTGGCAAGCGGCTCATGCCAATGACGATTCCATCGGCCATGGACCTGACTTCACCCTCGGCATTGCCGAAGGGATCGGCCACCCGGCCCAGCAGTTCATGCTTGGCGACACGCGCCCCGAGACGCACCTGAGGCCGCATGATGCCGTCGATGGGGGCGCGTGCCCAGCTTGAACCGTTGGCAATCTCCGCTGGTGACGGGGGCCGGCGACGCTGCTCCCCCGAGAGCATGCCGAGCCGGCGCATCACCCGCAGGACACCGCGCACGCCCGGCGCAATCGCCCATTCATCGAAGCGCAATGCCTCGCCCGCCTCGTAGGTGAGCACAGGAATGCCCCGGTTCTGGGCATAGTGGCGCAAGCTGCCCTCGCGGAGTTCGGCGTTGAGAATTACCGGCGCGCCGAAGGCATTGGCCATGCGCTCGGTTTCGCCACCGGGAGTCAGCTGGGCGCGTATCTGCGGCAGGTTGGTGCGGTGTATCGCCCCGGTATGCAGGTCGATAATATGGCTGGCCTGATCAACGATCTGCTCCCGGAACAGTGCCGCCACCCGACCACCCAGCGACCCCGACTCACTGCCGGGGAAGCAGCGATTGAGATCGCGCCTGTCAGGCAGGTAACGACTGTGCTGAACGAAGCCGAAAACATTGACGATCGGCGAAGCGATAAGCGTCCCGCGCAGGCCCTGTAGCTGGCGTGAGCGAAGCAGGCGGCGCACGATCTCGACGCTGTTGATTTCATCTCCGTGTATGCCACCGCAGACCAGCAGCAGCGGCCCGGCCTGACGGCCGTGTACCACTTCTACGGGGATATGGAGCGGGGCATGCGTATAAAGGCGCGCGACGGGCACATCGATCTGAATGCGACTACCGGGAGCCACCCGTACACCGGCGAGTTCAAACGACGATCGTGCCATGCAGGAGCATCCTGTAACGAAACGGTGTTTTCAGCTCATTTTATACGCGTTATGCCCCTGCATGACGACCCTGTTATCCATACATTCATGAATGTAAATTACCGACCAATGAGGTAGAATAGCCTGAATTCTTGACTGGAGACTGTGCCTTAATGGCCAGACGCACCAAGGCCGAGGCCGCCGCAACTCGCGAAGCCCTGCTGGACGCCGCCGAGGAAGTCTTTCTCGAGAAGGGCGTGGCCCGCACCTCCCTGGAACAGATCGCCCGCCACGCCGATATGACCCGCGGGGCCATTTACTGGCACTTCAAGAACAAGGCCGATCTCTTCCAGGCCATGCTTCAGCGCGTTCGTATGCCCTTTCAGGAGTTGGTCGAGGAGATTGGCGATCCAGGTCTTGCCGGGCGCCCCCTCGAGGCGATCCGCCTGGCTTGCCTGAAGGGCTTCGAACGCCTCGAGCAGCCCCGCTACCGGCGCGTACATGCCATTCTTATCCACCACTGCGAGGTCTTTGGCGACATCGACCCGCTGACTATGCAGAACGAAATGGCCGAGGAGGCGTGCGGAGCGCTGATTGACTATTGCGGCTGTGCGGCACGCCTGGGCCACCTGCGCCCGGGACTCGACCCCGGGGTGGCCGGCGAGCTGCTGCAGGCGATGCTCGGCGGGCTCTTCCACGACTGGCTGCGCAACCACGAGCGGTTCTCGATCCTCGAGCGTGGCACCCTGCTGCTGGACGCCCAGCTGGAACTGATGCGCGCCCCGGCGTCAGGATGAGGCCGCGGCGCCGCCCCGTCCCTGGCGCAAGCGCAGCCGGCTGAGGTGGACCCGCGCCTCGCGGTAGTCCCCCTCCGCCACGCTGCGGTAGGCATCCTCATCGGCCACATACTTGACCAATATTCGACGCTCGCCGGCATGCGGCAGATTGTCGGGTTTGCCATGCAGGCGTACCTGGCAGGCGGGGTCGCCGACCAGCATCGCCGTTGCCCAGCCATCAGTATCCGCTTCCGCCATCACCTTCACTTTCTCGCCGAGCAGACAGCGCCGCTGCTGCGGGGCATGGCGATGGAACCAGCCATGCAAGGCATGACATAGCGCCGCAGCCACGGGTGAGGCGACCACGAAGGCCACCCACAGTACCACCACCCCCACGGGGATACGGAACAGCCCCAGCGGCAGCCAACGCAGCACAGCGAGTTCCGCTATCAGGGTGATGGCCCCCGCCAGCACCAGCAGCACCGTCAGCGCGAAAGAGGCAGGCACCCCGGCGAAGCCCAGCGCCACCAGGGTGCTCGCCAGGTGATCGCCCTTGAGGCTGTCTTGCTCGAAGAGCTCCAGCGGTGCCAGACGCAACGCCACCAGCAACCAGTAGAGGGCAGCGAGAGAAAGCAGTGCACTGAACACCACGACGGGAAAACTCAGGGCGATCTGGCGGATGGTTTCCATGACGAGCACCTCCCGGCAATACTTAGCCGACGAATAAATATCCTTTTACAGCATAGACCATCAAGGCATCTGGTTGGGCGGCATATCGCTGACAGGGGCCATGACCGCGCCGCAACGTACCACAATGTGACAGGGACGCCCCCGAAGGAGGCGTCCCTGTCATCTAGCGCTCTGGCCAGCGCCTCACTTCATTTCTGCTCAACGCCTGCCGGCTGGTGCTGGTCGGTGTTACCGCCACGCAGCTTGTGTCGCAGCCAGTCGGAAATGGCCGCGATCATGGCGTAGAAGCTTGGTACGAAAAGGCTGCCCAGCACCGCCACCGTGGCCATGCCCACCGCCACGGTGGTACCGATGTGGTGGCTGCTGGTGTCGCTTGCCCCGGTGGCCAGCGCCAGCGGCAGGGTGCCGAAGATGAACGCCAGAGAGGTCATCACGATCGGTCGGAAGCGCAGCCGCGCCGCGGTAATCGCCGCCTCACGGATCGACTGGCCCTGCTCCTTGCGCTGCAGCTCGGCGAACTCGACGATCAGGATGGCATTCTTGGCCGCCAGCCCCACCACCACCAGCATGCCGATCTCCACGTAGACGCTGGTGTCGAGGCCTCGCAGCACGATGCCGCCGATGCCGCCGAGGAAGGCAAAGGGTGTGGCGGTGAGTACCGCCAGCGGCAGCGACCAGCTCTCGTACTGGGCGGCGAGTATCAGAAACACCATCAGCAGGCCGAAGACGATCGCCAGGGTCGCAGCACTGCCCATCTGGCTTTCCTGATAGGCGGTACCCGTCCAGCCCATGCCCCAGTCGTCGCCCAGGGTTTCCTGAACGATTTCCTCCATGGCTTGAATCGCCTGGCCGGAACTATACCCCGACGCCGGACCCCCCTGGAATTGAGCGCCCAGGTAGACGCCGAAGCGCGACACCACCGCCGGCTTGGCCTGGCGCTCCAGGGTCACGAACTCAGAAAGTGGGATCCGTTCGCCATTACCGCCCCGCACGTAGATATTGTTGATATCGTCCGGGGTCCTGCGGAACTCGTCCTCGTTCTGCAGGTAAACCTGGAAATTGCGGTTCTGGTAGCTGAAATAGTTGACGAAGCCGTTACCAAGAGTGTTGGACAGGGTGGCATTGAGATCCTGTAGTGCCACGCCGTAGCTGAGCGCCTTTTGCTGATCAATCTCGGCCCGGTAGCCCGGCACGTTGACATTGAAGGTGGTGAACACCTGCTCCAGGGCGGGATGCTCATTGGCCGCCTGCATCACCTGCACCGAGGCCTGGAAGAGCTCCTGGGGCGTGGCGCCCTCGAAAGACTGCAGGTAACCGGTAAAACCGCCGGTGGTGGAGAGGCCCATGATGGGCGGCACGTTGAAAGCCATTGCCGAGCCACCGGGGATCTGGGCACCCAGTTGCATGATCCTGCCGACCAGTTCGTCGGCGGTCAGTTCGCGCTCCTCCCAGGGATCCATGTTGATGAACATGATGCCGCGGGCGGTATTCACCGCGCTGGAGAGAATGTCGTAACCAGCCACTGCTGACGAATAACGCACCCCAGGAATCTCTCGCACCTGGCGGCTTAGCTCGTCCATGTAAGTCTCGGTGCGATCCAGCGATGCCGAGTCGGGCAGCTGCACGCTGGCCAGCACGATACCCTGGTCGGTCTCAGGCACCAGGGTCGAGGGCGTGATCTGGTAGAGCCACCAGGAGCCACCGATCACCAGCGCGGTGAGCAGCAGCGCCAGGCCCCAGAAGCGCACCAGCACCTTGACCACCCACATGTAGACGGCGGTGATGCCGGCAAAGAGACGATCGAAGAGGCGAAGCGGGGTATTGATGGCTCGCCGAAACTTCGTTTCGTTGCCGTTGACCGGCTTGTGCTTGATGAAGATCGCCGACAAGGCTGGCGTGAAGGTCAGCGCCATCAGCGCCGAGAACGCTACTGAAATCGCCACGGTCAAGGCGAACTGCTGGTAGATCTGACCGGTGAAACCGCCGAGGAAGGCGACCGGCACGAACACCGCGGCCATGATCAACGAGGTGGCGATAACTGGCCCGCCAACCTCCTTCATGGCGCGAATCGTCGCCTGGAACACCGTGATCTCCTCGTCCTCGCTGAGCACCCGCTCGACGTTCTCCACTACCAGGATGGCATCATCCACCACGATGCCGATGGAGAGCACCAAGGCAAATAGCGTTAAAAGATTGATCGAGAAGCCGAACATGAAGAAACCGGCGAAGGTGGCCAGCACCGAAACCGGCACCACCGACATGGCGATCACCGTGAAGCGCCAGTTCTGCAGGAAGATGAACAGGATCACGCCGACAATCAGGAAGGCCTCGATAAATACCTTGGTCACGGTGTTGACGGACGCATCGATGAACAGCGTGGTGTCGTAGGGCACGACATATTCCAGGCCAGGGGGGAAGCGTCCCTCAAGTTCCTCCATGGTGGCCTTGACCGCCTCGGCCGTCTCCAGGGCATTGGCACCGGGCTGCTGGTTGATGATGATCGGCGTCATGGTGGCGCCGTTGAGCTTGGCATTGACCCCATAGAAGGAGGCCCCCAGCTCGATGCGCGCCACGTCATCCAGGCGCAGCGAGGAACCGTCCGGATTGGTACGCAGGAAGATCTCGCGGAAGTCCTCGACGTCGTTGAGCCGTCCGCCGGCGGTAATCGTGTAGGTGAACGCACGCGGCTCGCTCTGCGGCGTGGCCGCCAGGCTACCCGCTGGCACTTCGGTGTTCTGGGCCCGGATGGCGTTGGCCACCTCGGTGGGGGTCAGGTCGTACTGGGCCAGCTTGTCCGGGTCCATCCAGATGCGCATGGCAAACTCGCCACCGCCCAGCACTTCGGCCTCGCCGACGCCCGGGACCTGGCGCAGCTCATCGAGGATGTTGAGGGTGGCGTAGTTCTGCATGAAGACGTTGTTATAGTCGCCATCCGGGGAGATCAATGCCACCAGCATCAGGATCGAGCTGGAGCGCAGCTCCACTTGCACACCCTGAGCCTGCACCGCCTCGGGCAACTGCGACAGCGCCCCTTGCACTCGGTTGTTGACATTGATGGTATTGATATCGCCATCAGTACCGATGTTGAAAGCCACATTAAGGCTCATGGAGCCGTTATCACCACTGGTCGAGGTCATGTAGAGCATATCCTCGACGCCGTTGATGGCCTCGGCCAGGGGGGCGGCGACTGTCTGGGCCACCGTCTCGGCATCGGCGCCGGGGAACTGGGCGCTTACTGAAACGGTGGGTGGCACCACGCTGGGGTACTGCTCGATGGGCAGCACGCGCATACTCATCACCCCGACCAGTGTCAGGATGATCGCCAGCACCGTGGCGAAGATGGGCCGCTTGATGAAAAAGTTGGAGAAGCTCATGAGGCGTCGTCCTCACCGCTCTCAGCGGGGGCGGCACTCCCGGCCTCGGCGGCTTCCTCCATGGCCGCTTGCTCGGTTTCCTGCTCATCCTGCTCGACCTCCTCGACAAGCGTCTCGGCGTCGCCCTCGAAGGGCAGCGGCTCGATGGACGTGCCGGGCTCGATACCGGAAGGATCACCCACGACCACCCGCTCGCCGGGTTCGACCCCACCACGCAAGATCTGCCAGGGACCGGCCACCTCGCCCAGCTCCACCGTGCGGGCACGGGCCGTCCCCTCCTCATCGAGCACGAATACCTGAGGTCCCATGAGACCCTGGCCGATGGCGATCTCGGGCACCGCCAGCACGTCGAAGCGCTTCAGCCCTTCCAGGCTGACCCGCACGAACTGGCCGGGCAGCACGCGAGCGTCGGGATTGGCGAAGGTCGCGCTGGCCTGGACGGTACTGGTGGCCTCGTCTACCCGAGAGCCGAGGAAATCGAGATGGCCTTCGAGGGTCGGGCCTTCGCCACCATCCGCCCCGGGCACCTGCAGCACCGCGGTGATCGCCTCGACGGACTGCTCTCCCATCTGGCGGCGCAGTTCGAAAGCATCACGCTGGGGAAGTTGAAAACGCACTTCCAGCGGATCCAGCGGCGTGATGGTGGCAAGCTCAGTGCCTGAGTTCACCAGATTTCCGACATTGATCTGGCTAAGCCCGATCATTCCCGAGACCGGGGCCTTGACCTCGGCATAGCCCAGGTCGATATTGGCGCTCTCCAGCGCTGCCTCGGCTTGAGCGACACGGGCCTGGGCGACACGCAGCTCGGCCTGCGCCTCGTCGACCTGCTGCTGGCTCACCGAGTTCTGGCTCAGCAGCCGCTGAAAACGCTGGGCATCGCGCTGCGCGCGGGCCATCTCGGCGCGAGCACTCTGCAAGTCCGCCTCACGCTGGTTGACCAGCGCCTGGTAGAGATCCGGCTCGATGTTGTAGAGGGTTTGTCCCTCTTCCACCAACTCGCCGGGCTCGAAGTGACGACCTTCTAGGAAACCCGTGACCCGCGCGACCAAGGTGACTTCATCATCACTGCGCAGCAATGACGGATATGATTTATCCAACGGGACGTCCTGGCGAGTCATCTCGGCCACTTCCACCGGCTGGGGGGGCCGTTCTTGCTCGCCTTGACTCTGCTGTGCCGCCTGCTCCTGCTGGCCGCAAGCGGACAACAGGAAACCCGCAGCAAGCGCCAGCAAGGCCGCTCGGCCGGATCGGATCTGGATTCTCATGACTTTTTGCAATCCCGTTGAATAGGTCGAAAAGTGGAGCGATTTTACATTCATCCATGTATGAATGTAAATGATAGCTGGCTAACCATTACTGCAGGCTGGGCGGCTCGCCGATCTCCATGGCCTCGTCATATCCTGCTGCGTCAGGCAATGTGAAGGTGACACTCTCGCCCTCAAGCAGCTCATTGACTTCCTCGATGGCGGGCACGTTCAGGGTCCCCGCCTGCTGTCGCAACGACAACAGGTTGACGACATAGTCGTAGCGGGCCTCGGCGTGGTCGGCAATCGCCGAGAAGAGGTTCTGCTCGGCATTGAGCACATCGACGATATTGCGCGTCCCCACCTCGTAGCCGGCCCGCGTCGCATCCAGCGCGCTCTGGTTGGAGACGATGGCCTGGGCGCGCGCTTCTACCGTGGAGACGTCATTGCTGACCTGAGTGAACAGCGAGCGCACCTGCTGGACGGTATCGCGGCGTTGAGCCTCGAATTCGTATTGACTCGACTCGAGCTGAAAGGTGCTTTGCCGTATCCCGGCCCTGGTACGCCCACCGGTATAGAGAGGCAAGCTGACGCCCAGGCCAACCTGGCTGGCGGATTCGTTGCCCGTCAGGCCATCAACGTCGGTATCGCTGTATTGGTAGTTGGCGAACGCCTCGAGCGTCGGCAGTCGGTCGGCCTGGGCGATATTCACTCCGCTACGCGACACTTCGACCCCGGCCTGCTGCGCCAGCACCTGGGGATTGTTCTGCATGGCCATCGCCACCCACTCATCGCGACTGTTTGGGGTGGGTGGCTCGACGGGCAGCTCTTCCTGTAACGACTCAATATTCTGATAACGTTGCCCGGTCAGCCGCTCCAGCGCCTCGAAATTGACCTGCAGGCTGCTTTCGGCGGCGATGCGCTCGGCACGTGACTGGTCGAAGCTGGCCTGGGCCTCCTCGACCTCGGTGATGGCAATCAGCCCGACTTCGAACTGTTCACGCGCTTGCTCGAGCTGTCGGCCGATGGCACGCTCCTGGGCGCGCCGTGCCTCCAGGATTTCGTAAGCACGCAGGATCTCGAAATAGGCCTCGGACACATCGATCAACACCTGCTGTTCGGTTGCGGCCAGGCGATACGTTTCCTGGTCGATCTCTCGCTCCGCTCGCTCCACTTCACGCCGGTTTCGAGCATCGAACAAGGCCTGCGACGCCTCAAGCGTCAAGCCAGCACTGTTGTAGCGATCGTCTATGGGGCCGGGCCCTCCGCTTGCGAAGTCTCCCCCTCCGTTCGACTGAGATTCGTACTGGCGGTTGTGCGTCACGTTGCCCGAAGCCCCGATCTGCGGCAGCAGGTCAGCCTGCTGGATCTCACGGCCCGCCCGCACAACGCCGAATGTCGAACGCGCCGCCGCCAATTCGGCATTGTTCTGCAATGCATCGCGGGCGATGGTGAGCAGATCGGCTGCCTGCAGCGGCATCGCAAAAGCCGACGTCACCAAGGCCGGCAGCAGCGCCCGATGGGCAAGGCGACGAACGGTTGGCTTGGTTCGGGAAGAGAGCATCGGGAAATCCTCGATTACAGGGTCTGGTTATTTACATACATTGTCGCATGTCCAGACGCTGAAGCCACCGTCTGGCTTATACATTCATGGGTTCTTCACGATCGATTGCCAACTGAGCTATGCTGCCATGCAGCACAGTGGCATCTTCACCAAAAGGACCGCGATCATGGATGAACTGGAAATGGTCAGATTTCGTGAGCTGGAAATCGCCGTGCGCATCTGGCATCCACAGGCCCCCCGCACCGTGATCGCCTGGCATGGCTTGGCGCGTCATGGTGGCGACTTCGCCGACTTCGCTCACACGCTGGGGCCGGAATGGCGAGTACTCGCACCGGATACCCCGGGGCGCGGCCTGTCGAGCTGGTCGCTGCATCCGGCTCATGACTATCTTTATGAGCATTACATGCAAGTGGCCGTGGCGGTCATGGATCACTTCAAGCTAGCGCAAGTGCCCTGGGTCGGCACCTCCATGGGCGGATTGCTCGGCATGCTGCTGGCCGCCGAACCGACCACCGCCAAGCGCGTCGAGCGGCTGGTACTCAACGACGTGGGCCCTGAGCTGGATCCCGAAGGCCTCACCGAGCTGGCCACTTACTTTGGCGTGCCGCACCGCTTCTGGCATTTCAGTGATCTACAAGCCGAGCTGCGCCGCCATTATGTCGGCTTTGGCATCGACGACGAGGCGGCTTGGCGGCGTCTGGCAGAAAGCAGCGCCAGGCGCTTGCCCGATGGCAGCTGGACCTACCATTTCGATCCTCGCATTGGTGAGCAATTCGTTCATGACACGCCGCGCGATACCTGGGCCGACTGGTCGGCGATCCGCTGCCCGCTGATGGTGGTGCGGGGAGCGCATTCCCCCTTGCTCAAGGCCGCGAGCGTCGAACGCATGGCCGAGGCCCACCAGCATCTGGTGACGCTCGAGGTGCCGGAGTGTGGTCATGCGCCAATGCTCGATCGGGCCAGCCAGGTCGATCCCATCGCCGAGTTCCTTGCCTGCCCGCGAGAGCGGCTGATACCCAGCGAGGCCGTCACGAAGCCACGCTGGTGGCAACGCACCTTGAACTGGATCACCCGCACAGATACTGCCTGAGGAATACCGAGCATCGACACATGCCCTCTGAGGCCTACTAGCCATAACAACACAACGTTCGCCCACCCGCGAAACAGGGCTAGAACCATAGCGAAAGCGAAAGCGAGCCGAATTGGTCGTGGCGCGCTTGCTCCTTGAACTCATCGGTGCGCCATGCATAGGTATAGGTAAGCTGCCACTGGTTCCAGGTGAACGCGGCTCCCACCAAGGCATCACCGACCCACTCCCGACGATTCACCGAATGGCTGTCCTCAAAGGTATTGCCGTCAAGCAGCAGGTTATGCGCCATATAACGACCTTCTACCGCGGCGAAGGCGTACCAGCCAACGCCTTGCCCGGGCAAGAAGGTGGAGCGTCCTCCCTGGCTCGGCGCAATGGACGGAATACCAAAGCTACGCTCGAGGTTCTCCCCGAAACGCACCCCCAGCCCCGTGGCGGCATAGGTATAAAGATTGCCCAGCGCGAATCCGGCGCTGGGACCGAGTTCGACCTCGTAACCGTTCAGCTCCCGTTGCGCTATCCAGGCGCTCCTGTACGCCAGGTTGAGTAGCGGTTCGTTGTCGAGCTGGTAGTCCCAACCCTCGGGTTTGTCTGAGCCGATCCACCGATGAAACTCGCGCTGCAGGAAATCGGCACCGGATGCCGGCCCCACGATGCCGGCGTCCAACGTCAGGCTGCGGGCCTTACGCCAACCCGTATGCCGCTCGCTGTCGAAGAGCGAGATACCGCCCATCAGCACGCCCGCATAGGGTCGGTCATTCTCGATAAGTCGTGCCACCTCGATATTATCCGGGGTGTACATCTGGTGAGTGAAGCGGTAGGCCACACCATCGAGCCCATTGGCAGACCAGCCGGGGGCCGTGTCCGCCAGGTCGCGCAACCAGTGCTGGTCAGGGGGGATAAAGGCCCAGCTTACCTCGACACCATTGGTGTAATGACCATCATCGCCCGCCGAATAGTTATCGTTCTCGGATTTGAAGGTCAAGAGCCCTTCCGCCGAGGCCGGCATGGACATACTGGCTACCCACATTGCCGCAAAAGCGGACGCAAAAGCACCACGAACGACAAAGCTGAACGCTTTCATGTAGACGTATCCGTGTCCTGATTTTTAACATACATACCTGCCTGTATGTATTAGGCCAAAAGCCTAGCATTCCCTAACGTAGGCGTCAATTGACGCCCCGTGAGCCTGCTTCGCTCAGGCCTGATAGGTCTCCAGCCTGGCGACCGTGCGCTCGACCCCGCTGCGATAGGCGCCACCGAACAGCAGCAAGTGGTTGAGCAGCGGATACAGCTGGAACAACGCTTCGCGCCTCGGCCAGTCGACCGGGGGGTTACCGTTCCAGTAGGCTTCGAAGAAAGCCGCCCCCGGTGCGCCGAAAAGCGTCAGCATAGCCAGGTCGACGTCTGGATAATGGCGATAGACCGCCGGGTCGATGATCGCCGGCCCCCGGCGAGTGAACAGCACATTGCCCGACCAGAGGTCGCCATGCACGAGGCTTGCGCGAGTACTAGGCAGCCATTCTTCCAGCGACCATGCGATGGCCTCGATGCGCCCGCAAAGCGCCTCGTCCAGGCGCCCTTGCTGCTGGCAGGCCGCAGCGAGTGGTAACAGACGCCGCTCACGTTGGAACGCCCGCCCATCATTGAGCGGCGCATTGGGCTGAGGCGTGAGGCCACAGGCGTTGTCTCTCGGCCAGCCGTGCGCGTCGTCGAAAGCGCCATGCACTTCACGCAGCCCCTCCCCCAGGCAGGCTTCTCCCATGGCGGTGCGCGGCGCTGCCTCCAGCGCTTCCATCACCAACCAGGTGTCGCGCTGCCCGATGACTTCGGGCACGATCAGCCGCGAGCCCACTTCGCGAAGCGTGCGCAACCCTTCGGCTTCACCTTCCAGACGCTCGGTATCGTCATGCTTGATGATGACCGCTCCCTGGCGGGTTTCCAAACGATAGACGACAGCAATATCTCCGCCGCTCAGCGGCTTGAGCGCCCCGTTCGGTATCAGGCCGAGCTCTTGCAGAAGGTGGTTGAGTTCATCATTCATCCTCGTTCCTCCTGCGCTTGCAGCGTTAAGCGCTTTCTCCAGCTTGCCAAGGCTTTTGGCTACAGTATGGCGCAAAAAAACCGTCCGGTAGGGACGGCAAAACGGGGTACTACAGCAACACCGACAACCAGAAGCTAGACTCCATTTAAAGATGGGGGACGCATCCACAGCGGAGAGGATGCATTTTACATGTACATGTAAGCACAACTGTACATGTATTGGTTAACTATTTTCCGCTCAAGTTTCCTACGTTTTACACTGATCGCCGCTTATTAAGGAGCCCCATGTACAAGCTTGCCTTCTTTGTTCCCAGCGAGGATGCCGAACGCGTCAAGGAAGCCGTTTTCGCCAGCGGTGCCGGTCGCATCGGTGACTACGAGGCCTGCTGCTTCCAGACGCTGGGCACCGGCCAGTTCCGCCCCCTGGCCGGCGCCGATCCGCATATCGGCCAAGTCGGAGAACTGGAAACCGTCGAGGAGCTCAAAGTAGAACTGGTATGCGAGGATGACCTGATCCATCAGGCAGTGGCTGCGCTTAAACTCGCGCATCCCTACGAGGAGCCGGCCTTTGATGCCTGGAAGCTGGAGCGCTTCTGAGCCGAGGCATCATCTCGTTTTCAGCTCGGGCGCTATGCAGACCCGAAATAGCGTTCGCGATCCTTGGCCGTAATGTCGCTGATGTGCAGCGGAAACTGTGCATTGCCGCGATCGGCGAAGAAATGGCGCAAGGTCCGCTCGATGGTAGGAAAGGCCAGCTCATCCCAGGGAATCTCGTGCTCCTCGAACAGGGCCACTTCCAGGCTTTCCGGGCCGGCAGCGTAACCGCCGGTAAGATCGGCGCGAAAGATCATATAGACCTGATTGATATGCGGCAGGCTGATCATGGTGTAGAGCCCATGGATCTCGACCTCGGCGCGCGCCTCCTCGCGGGTTTCACGGGCCGCCGCCTCCAGGGTGGTCTCGGCATTTTCCATATAGCCCGCCGGCAGGGTCCAGAACCCGTGACGTGGTGGAATGGCGCGGCGACACAGCAACACCCGGCTGCCCCTGACCGGCAGCGTTCCGGCAACGATACGTGGATTCTGGTAATGGATGGTGCCGCACTCATTGCAGAGATAACGTGGGCGGTCGTCACCCGACGGAATCTCGAAGCGAACGGTATGGCCACAGTGGCTGCAGAAATTCATGGGGCTCCCTGGCATGGATCGCGGTTGACCATCGCCAGACGCTTGACGCCGGGGACGACGGCCGGGTAGAAGAGATCAAACCCGACGGATGCCCCATGTTAGAGAAACTTCGTGAACGCCTGCAAGCACACCGGCCCCGCCGCAACACGCTTCGCCTGCGCGAAGCCGCGGTGCTGTTGCCCGTGGTCGACCGTCCCAACCCGACCCTGCTGTTTACCCGCCGCGCCAGTCATCTCAACACGCATCAGGGCCAAGTTGCCTTTCCCGGCGGCAAACGCGAACCCGAGGATGCCGATTTACTGGCCACCGCGCTGCGCGAATCGCGCGAGGAAATCAATCTGGCGCCAGACGAGGTGGAGCTGCTGGGACAATTGTCCGACGTGATATCGCTGCATGGTCTGCGGGTCACGCCTTATGTCGGCCTGATCCCCCCGGACCTGCCACTGACGCCCGACCTCAGCGAGCTCGACACCATCTTCGAGGTGCCGTTGTCGCACTTCCTCGACGACCAGCGTACCCATACCGACGTGATCCACGTCGACGGCCGCGACTACTATGTGCCCAGCTACCAATTCCCCGATACTCACGGCGAGGAACACATCATCTGGGGGCTCTCGGCGATGATGCTGGTGGAGCTGCTGGCCGAGGGTTTCGCCATGCCGATCAGCCTCTACGAGCGCCCCGCCGGCAAGCTCCTCTACCGCCCCGAACGTCGAATACCCACCTCATGACGCCAATCTCGCCGCTGTCGACAAGCGGGCTGCCACCGGCGCGCCTGACCGAACTGATCGACGCCTTGGTGGAACAGGGCTGGTTTGTCGGCGAGGACTTCATCGATATGGACTTGTGCGCCGAGCTTCACAGGGAACTGGCCGTCATGGCGGCGCGGGATGAGCTGGACGCCGCCGGCATCGGGCGTGGTCAGGCGCACACGCTGCGACGCGACATCCGGGGCGATGCCATCCGCTGGCTGGACCGCCAAAGCCAGGCGCAGCGGCGTTATCTCGACGTCATGCAGGGGTTACAGAAGGCGCTCAACCAGGCGCTGTTTCTGGGCTTGTTCGAATACGAGGCTCACTTTGCCCGCTATCCGCCCCAGGCCTTCTACCAGCGGCACCTGGACAGCTTCCGCGGTCGCTCTAACCGGGTGATTTCCACCGTCAGCTATCTCAACCCCGACTGGCCGAGCGATGCCGGCGGCGAGATGGTGATCTTCGCAGCGGACGACCCCGAGCGCGAAATGGCCCGCGTTCGCCCCACCGCCGGCACCTTTGCCTGCTTTCTCTCCGAGACCATTCCTCACGAGGTGCTGCCGACCCGCCTGCCGCGGGCCAGCATTGCCGGCTGGTTTCGCCGCAACGCCTCGCTGGGCGGCCTGGTCGACCCGGCTCACTGAGGCGACATCTCGCGCTGCCGCCCGCGGCTCAGGCGTCGACACCCTCCAGGAAACCATCCTTCAAGCCGATCATGTCATAGAGTCCCCGGTCTTCTTCGACCCGCTCGGGCTCTGGCTCAGGCGCTGGCTGAATCGCCACGACCCACCCTTGCGGTGACTCGATGACCTCGCGCAACTGCGCGTAGTTAAGCGAATGGTTGAGCGAGGCAGGTGCTTCGGCGCCGGACTGACCCAACAGCGTCAACGCCTCCAACAGCACCGCCATTCCCTCCTCCTGTTCCTCCAGAGAGGTATAGGCCTGAACGTAAGGCGTGCCATCCTGCCAACCGGCCTTGATCGGCTGGTTGATGATATTGACGCGTGTCCCATCCGGTACACGGTCGAAAACCGAGGCGATGTCCTCGGGAAACATGCGAATGCACCCACGGCTGGCACGCATGCCGATGCCATCGGGCTGGTTGGTGCCATGGATCAGGTAACCCGGGATATCGAGCAGGATCGCATGCTCACCCAGCGGGTTTTCCGGTCCGGGCGGCACGACCTCGGGAGGGGGATCGCCACGTTCGGCGGCCTCTCGGCGGATCGACTCGGGCGGATACCAGGCAGGATCCTTCAAGCGCATGGTGGTCTCGGTCACCCCGAGCGGCGTATTGTAGCCTTCGCGACCGATACCGATCGGGTAGGTTTCCACCCGTGGCGTTTCATTGGCTGCCACGGCGGGATAATAGTAGAGACGCAACTCGGCAATATTGATGACGATGCCTTCGCGCGCTACCGGCGGCAGGATGCGCTGGGCGGGAATTACCACCTCGGTCCCTTCGCCGGGCACCCAGAGGCTGACGTCGGGATTGGCTCGCCGGATCTCCTCGTAGCCCACATTATGTCGGCGTGCGACATCCAGCAGCGTCTCCTTGCCTTGCGTCTCGACGGTATAGACCTCGCCGATCACATCGCCTTCGGGCAAGGGATAGTGTCCCTTGGGCCACTCCGTCGCCTCCTCGGCCGACACCGACAAGGTCAGTGAGGTCATCGCGACAATCATCAAGCATTGCAGTCTGAATCGGAAAGAAACGGGCATGAGGATGGGTATCGTTGCGTGAAGAAGGGAGTCTATGAAGGCAAGCAGTGTTTCATGACCTCAGGGGACCTGCAAGCAGCTGACATCGCTCCCACTCCTGTGCTGCACCTGGCTTGCCGAACCGGCGCTGGGTTGATACAAGTCAAAGCCTATCCCGACGATGAAGTCCATGATTTCCTCAATCGGGGTTCCTTTACCAGATTTGATCGGCCACTCAAGGCTTGATCGACCATGGGAGGAACCGCAATGCTTGATGCTGACGTCTGGAAGTTGCGGCCTTTAACCATGACTTGCCACTTACCACTCGAACACTTTCTTCAAGGAGCAGCCTCTTGAACCGTCCTGTTACTTCGTTGTTATTAAGTGGTGCGCTGTTGTTCGGCGCTGCCACTGCCCACGCGGCACTGCCTGACGAAGCCATTCTCTACAAGAACCCCCAGTGTGGTTGCTGTGATGAATACGCTCGCCACCTGGAAGACATGGGAATTTCCGTCACCATTATCGATGATGCCAACATGGGAGAGGTCAAGGCCGATGCTGGCCTGCCGTTCGGTCTGGGGTCATGTCACACCATCGAGATGGGCGGCTATGTGATCGAAGGTCATGTGCCGCTCGCCGCGGTCGAGGCGTTGTTCGAGCAACGGCCGGATATCGACGGTATCGGCCTGGCCGGCATGCCCATCGGTACGCCTGGCATGCCCGGCCCCCAAAGCGAGCCCTATGAGGTCTATCAGTTCACCGCAGGGGAAGACGCTCCCTTCATGACCCTTTAACGGCATGATGCTCCCGGCCCATCATCCTGGGGCCGGGAGCATAGTCATTCGGCCTTGTCCGGAAATAGCCGATTCGGTACCAGCCACAGGAAGATAAGCATGCCGAACAGCTCGACCAAGGACTGAAAGACCACCACCATGACCGCCACTTCAAGGCCCGCGGGTAACGCCAACGCTAACGGCAGCACGACGAAGGAGTTGCGCGAGCCGAAGCTGAAGGCCAGCACCCGGCCTTGAACGACGCTGAGTCGAAAGCCCCATGCCATCAACCACGACAGCAATACCGCGGCCACCAGGAAGGCCACGAAAACGGGCAGCAGCCAGACGAGCAGCCCCAGCGAACCGGCCACTTCATTCACCTGACCTGCCGCGACCACGAACAGCACCAGCGCCAGCAACGGGATGGGCAAGTCGCCCAGCCGAGCGATCAGGGCGTTCCGGCGCGGCGCTCGACGGACCCAGATACCGGTAATGAGCGCGGCGGTGAGCGGCAGCAGGATCAGCCCGCCGAACGCCAGCAGCAATTCGCGCCGGAATAGACCGACCAGCGCCTCATGGCCCAGAAACGTCACGAGATAGGCTGGCAGCAACACGATCTGCAACAGCAGGCTGAGGGGCGTGAAAGCAACCGCCAAGGCTGCATCCCCCCGACCGAGATGCGTGAACGAAATGAACCAGTCGGTGCAAGGCAGCAGCAGCACCATCATGACGCCCAGGCGCAGCCCAGGATTGTCCGGCAGGGTCTGCACCAGGCCCCAGACGATCAACGGGATGATGACGAAGTTGCCCAGCACCGCTGCGACAAGAAAGCGTGGACTCACGAGTCGGGCGCGCAGCCTGGTCAGGGGAAGCTGGGTAAACGTCACATACAGCAAGACACCCAGCAGCGGCCATAACCAAGGCGCCAGCCTCTCGGCGATACCGGGGAGATACGCCCCTGCCATCAAACCGGCAAAAATCACGGTGAGATAGCACACGCCCTGATACTGCTCGAGCCGGTCACGCATCAACGAATCTCGTGGTGATGCGTTACCTTCAGGCCCGGGTCACGTAACGCAGGATCTCGACGACCTGTTCGGTGCTGGTAGTCCACGCCATCGCAGCCGCATCGACTTCCTTGAGCGGGTGGACGATGTCTTCGTCATGCAGCGTGACGTAGGGCTTGCTCAGAGCGGCGCAGTAACCGGCATCGAAGGCCGCGTTCCATTGCTTGTATTTGTCACCGAAGCGCACCACCACCAGATCGCTTTGCTCGATCAGCGAGCGCGTCCGGATCGCATTCACCTTGGACGACTTGTGATCGCGCCAGAATTGGCGGCTCTCTTCACCCAGATGATCACCCGCCGCATCGCTGGCGTCGTGGTCGGTAACCGCCGACGTGAACACGACATCAAGGCCGTGAGCCTCGGCACCCTGCTGGATTTCATCGCGCCAATCGGTGTGGATCTCGCCGGACAGGTAGACGTAAAAACTCATAAAAACACCAGAAAATGAAAGGAAGGCCGCATGATAGCCCAACAGTTAGCCACAATAAAAAGGCGGGAGACGCCAAGCGCATTATCTCCTCCCGCCCCTCCGCGGTCCCTACCGGACCTAGACCGACGCGGCAGTTTCGGGCATCAAGGCATCTCCGACGCGCAGCACCCCACCCTCGCCGGCCAGTAGTGTCGCATTCAGACCAAAAAAGCCGCCTTGCAGGTCGCTGCGCGTGTTCATCTCCACCAAGGTACGCAGCGGCTCGCCTGGCACGTGGATCTCGCCAGTCTGCTGGTCGATGGTTGTGATCTTGCAGCGCTTGCAGGGTTTGCGCAGCCCTAGCCGTATCGTCTCATCCAGGGAGGCCAGCGTCGCCCAGCCGTCTTCGGCGAAAGCAGCGGCGCCATCGACCACGATACTGGGTCGAAAGCGGCTCATCGGCACGGCGTCCAGTGCCTTCCCCGCCAGCATCCGGTTCAGCTCTGCCAACGAAGTCTCCGAGGCCACCAGGAAGGGGTAGCCATCGGCAAAGGCCGTATGGGCGGATTCACCATGCAGGAAATCCGGTTCGACGTCGCGACGTTCCGTCGACGGAAAGCGCACCAGTCGATACGCACCACCCAATACACGGGACAGCCAACGGGCGGCATCCTGGCCCTCATCCAGGGCCTGGCAGCGATCCTGCCAGACGGTTACCTCGAGCAGGGGCCGGTCTCGACCCTCAAGACTCACCGACAAGGGGTCGACAGAGGGATGCTCCAGCACCAGCGAATCGGCATCCAGGCCGACGGTAATGCGAGCCATTTCGACGATCTGGCGCTGGGTCACGAAACGATTGACGGCATCAATGACCATCCAATGGCGGTCGAGCGCGAGGCCGCGCGTTTGCAGCGTCGCTTGTTCGAGCGTGATACCTCGCAGCGACTTGACCGGATAGATAGCGAGTTGTGTGATCTTCAAGAGGTAACCCCAGCGTACCGAAAGGCCTCCTACCTTACAGGCGCTGGGTATCGATCAGGTAACCGATAATAGGATAACCCGCCTTCTTGGCCGCCTTCTCGGCTTCCATTCGCGCTTCGAGCCTGGAAATGCTGGCCGAGACGTACTCGAACACCGTGTCCATCTCAAGTTGCTTGGTCCGTACCGCCAGTTTCACGAGGTGGCCCGTCTTGTAGGCAGCGGAAGAGTCGGGCTTTGCGGTTGGCTTTATCTCGCGCGTCGGCTTTTCAGTCGCCTTGGCGGGTTTCATGAAGGCATCGAGTTCACGTCGCATGTTTTTCTCGAAATCGCTAAGTTCTGTTTCCATTTTTACTCCGTGGTGGAATGCCATGCCGAAGCATACCAATGCCTAACAGTGGCGTTAAAGGGTCTGAACGCTCATCGGCGCATAAGGACGGGTGTGTAATCTCAGCCCGCTTGTAAGGGTAAGCGCCAAGGTGTCGTAATACCGTTTTTACAATGTTTTAACGTCTTTGAGCTGGCGGGCATCAGACAATAACACTAATTAAGCTTAACAAGCACTCTGACTTGTGCGGGTTGACCTGGCAAAATGAAGTAACGAAATGTCCTGCGACTCTCTCCTCGCCACGTCAAGCGAAAAGGCCAACCAGTCTCTGGAGTCGCTCCTCGAAGCGACTGCGCCAGATGATTATACAATAAGGTGAATCGTTAGTTGGCATTCTTGTGGTCTTTTACCAAGGTTTTATCTTCGCCACTTATTTGTGCTGAGCCTCGAAAATGCGATCGGCAAGCTCACTGAGGCGACGAGCAGAAAAACGCCTGCTGCGCCTACCCCTCAAGCGGTCTGAATGGCCACCTTGAGTACCCCGTCACGCTGATGGGAGAAAAGCTCATAGGCCTGGACGATATCATCCAGAGCATAGCGATGGGTAACCATCGGCCCGAGGTCGAGTCGCCCCGCGGCAATGATCTGCATCAATCGGCGCATGCGCTCCTTTCCGCCGGGGCAGAGCGATGTGATGATCTTATGATCGCCCAGGCCGGCCGAGAAGGCATCCAGGGGAATCGTAAGATTCTCGGAATAGACGCCCAGGCTCGACAGGGTTCCCCCGGGCTTGAGCACCCGCAGCGCCGACTCGAAGGTCGACTGAAGGCCCAACGCCTCGATCGACGCATCGACACCACGCCCCCCGGTGAGCTTGAGAATTTCCGATACCACATCGACCTTGCGAAAATCCAAGGTCACGTCGGCACCGAGCGTCTTCGCCATGGCCAGGCGCTCATCGACCCCATCGACGGCGATGATCATGCCCGCGCCCCGCAGCCGAGCACCGGCCGTGGCACACAGGCCGATGGGGCCCTGAGCAAACACCGCCACGATATCGCCGATCTTGATTTGCGCCGACTCAGCACCGGCGAACCCGGTCGACATGATATCGGGACACATCAACACCTGTTCGTCGGTCAGACCATCGGGCACCGGCGACAGGTTGGCCTGGGCATCAGGTACCAGCAGGTATTCGGCCTGAGCACCGTCAATGGTGTTTCCGAACCGCCAGCCGCCCATCGGCTTGTAGCCGTGGCGATGATGTCCTCCATCCTGAGCCGAACAACCATCCTGACAGGCATAGGAGGTAAAACTCGGACAGATCGCCCCGGCGATGACGCGTTGGCCTTCCTGGTAGCCCTGTACGTTGGCGCCCAGCTTCTCGATCACCCCTACGGGTTCGTGACCAATGGTCAGCCCCTGGGCGACCGGGTATTCACCCTTGAGAATATGAACATCGGTACCACAGATGGTGGTCGTGGTGACGCGAATCAAGGCATCGTTAGGACCGATGTCGGGAATCGGCTTGTCATCGATCTCGATACGGCCAGGCTCAACGAAGATTGCGGCTTTCATCATGGCAGGCATGCTCAGCTCCTCAAGCGAATACAAGAATGGCGGTATACCATCAGATCACAGCCCTCTCGGGCAGCGCTTGCGCTAGGTCAAGAACCTCAAGAGAAGAGGAGATGGTAACCTTCCGCCTTTGCCTTACCGACAAGGACGTTGCATGTCACCGACCGACACCCTTCGCTTGATCTTGCTGTCCTCGTTGTGGGGCATGTCGTTCATCTTCATGCGCGTCGCCGTGCCCGAGTTCGGCCCAGTGCCGCTGGTATTGGTCAGAATGGGGGTGGGCGCGCTGCTGCTGTTGCCCTTGCTGCTGCAGTTGCGCTACCTGCGGCTGATGTGGGAGAACAAGGGCAAGTTATTGATGCTGGGACTGATCAATCACGTGCTGCCCTTCTCGTTACTGGCGCTGGCCACCACACGCCTGGAAGCCGGTTTCACCTCGTTGATCAACGCCACTACGCCGATATTCACCGCCCTGCTGGGCGCCCTGTTCTTCGCCACACCGGTGCAGCGACAGCAATATCTGGGGCTTGCCATGGCCTTCTTCGGCGTTTATGTGTTGTCGGCGAACCGCCTGGACTTTTCGCTGGGCGGCGATGGCTGGTTCATACTCGCCGTGCTGGGCGCCACCTTCTGCTATGGCGTGGCCAGCAACTACGCCAGGGTGCATCTCTCGCACCTGCCGGTGCGGGTGCTGGCCGCGGGCAGCTCCGCCATGTCGGCGCTGATCCTGATGATCCCGGGGTTGCTGCTGTGGCCCACGGAGCCGATCAGCAGCCTGGCCTGGGCCAACGGCCTGGCGTTGGCGGCGCTAAGCACCACGGTGGCTTTCCTGCTCTACTTCGGGCTGATCGCCAGCGCGGGAGCCACCGCCACCTCCACGGTCACTTTCCTGGTACCGGTCAGCGCCCTGCTGTGGGGCTATCTCCTGTTGGACGAGGTGCTCAGCCTGCAGATACTGATCGGCATGATCATCACGCTGGCCGGCACCGCCATCGCCACGCGGATGATCCGGTTACGCCGTGGCAAGGTAGCCTAGACTGACTGATGAAATGCCCTTGCGCGGGACACGCCATGGCCGATGCCAACGTCCGTTTCCATGACCGTTTGAATGACTTCCTACCCCCGGCACAGCACGGCAGAAACATCGTCCACGACGTATCGCGCCGCGCCGCCATCAAGGATGTCATCGAGTCGCTGGGGGTACCCCACACCGAAGTGGATGTCATCCTGGTCGACGGCACCTCGGCAGGATTCGAGCACATCCTCGCCGGCGGTGAGCGGGTGGAGGTCTACCCCTGGACAGTGGCCCCGCCGGCGGCACGGCACCTGCGTCCCCGCCCGCCGGCCAAACCAAGTTTCTTGCTGGATGCCCAACTGGGCCGACTCGCCCGCTATCTGCGCCTGCTCGGCTTCGACTGCCATTACCTCAATGACATTGGCGACGCCGAACTAGCCGCGCAAGCCGAGGCGGAGAAGCGCGTGGTACTGACCCGCGACCGCCAACTGCTCAAGCGCAAGCGTATCCGGCTCGCCCACTTCGTTCGCCACGAGGACCCCTGGCAGCAGGTCGAGGAAGTGTGCAGGGAGTTCGACCTGGTTCCGGCTTTCGCCCCTTTCACCCGCTGCACGCGTTGTAATGGTCGCCTCGTCGCAGTGGCCAAGGAGGATGTGATCGACCGGCTCGAGCCCCTGACGCAGCAACATGTAGAGCATTTCCTGCAGTGCGAGGCCTGTGGTCAGGTCTATTGGCACGGGAGCCATGTTTCACGCATGGAGGCATTGGTTGAAAGGCTGCGGCAAGGCTAGCGGGACGGACAGTGACGTCGCCGTCACTGCCGTTCAAGGTCCGAGCGATCTGCTAGATATTCGTATCAGAAGTTCGGCTTGCGCTTCTCGACGAAGGCGCTCATTCCCTCGGTCTGCTCCTCTCCGGCAAAGCAGAAGGCGAAAAGCGCGGTTTCCAGCGCCAGAGCGCTGTCGAGGTCCTGATCCAGGCCATCGTGCACCGCCTGCTTGGCACCTCGCACCGCCTCGGGGCCATTGCCGGAAAGCTGCTTGGTGAGTTCCTCGGCGTAGGCCTCGAGTTCGGCCTGTGGCATCACGCGATTGACCAGACCGATACGCAAGGCTTCGGCCGCATCGATCTTGCGACCGGTGGTCACCAGATCGATGGCCATGGCGGGACCGACACGACGCGGCAGTCGCTGGGTGCCGCCGAAGCCGGGAATTACCCCGAGCCCCACCTCCGGCTGGCCGAAAATAGCGTTATCGCTGGCCACGGCCCAGTCGCAGGCCAGCGCAAGCTCGCAGCCACCGCCGAGGCAGAAGCCGTTGACCAGCGCCACCACCGGCACGGGTAAGGTTTCCAGGCGCTTGAGGGTACGCAGCGCTTGTCCGGCGAAGGCGCGCGCCTGTTCCGGTGACTTGCCGCGCATCTCGGCGATATCGGCCCCGGCGACGAAGGACTTCTCGCCGTCCCCGGTGATCAGCACCGCCCGCAGATCATTGCGGCTCTCCAGATCGTCAAGCACTGTATCCAACTCGGCGATTACTGCACTGTTGAGGGCATTCAGCGCCTTGGGGCGGGTAATGGTCAACCGGACGACACCGGCGTTGTCGACCACATCTATCAGCTTGTCGCTCATGGAGGCTCCTGGCAATGGGTGTAAGAGAGGGGCGAACTACTGCTTTACCCTAGATAACGCCGGCCAGGCCGGCAATCCCCTCTTTTGTCGCGAACGGCTGGGTATGACGAAGCGGGCCGAGCCGTACGTTGCACAATGCGCTAGGCATAACTAGGCATAGTGATGAAAGCCGCGACCGCTTTTTCTTCCCAGGTACCCGGCGGCCACCATGCGCTTGAGCAGCGGGCACGGGCGGTATTTCGGGTCGCCGAAGCCCTCCTGCAGCACCTCCATGATCGCCAGGCACACGTCCAGACCGATCAGGTCTCCCAGCGCCAGCGGCCCCATGGGATGGGCGGCACCAAGCTTCATGGCCTCATCGACCGCCTCCGGCGTGGCCGCCCCTTCCTGAACCAGAAAAGCGGCCTCGTTGATCATGGGTACCAGCAGACGATTGACGGCGAATCCAGGAGAGTCTCCCACCGGCACGGCGGTCTTGCCGAGATCCTTCGCCAGCGCCTCGATACGCGCCACGGTGGCGTCACTGGTCTGCTCGGCACGAATCACTTCGACCAGCTTGAGTACCGGCACCGGATTGAAGAAGTGCATGCCCACCACTCGCTCGGGATGGTCGCACACCGCGGCGAGCCGCGTCAGCGACAGCGACGAGGTATTGGAAGCCAGTACCGTTTCCGAGCCCAGCGCCGAAAGATCCCGAAACAGTTTCTCCTTGAGCTCGGGCTTTTCGGGTGCAGCTTCGATGATCACCTCGCAGCCTTTCAGATCATCTAGCGCCGCGCTGGTGGCAAGCCGTGCCAGTGCCGACTCCTTGTCGGCATCGGAGAGTTTTTCCTTGGCCACCAGCTTGCCCAGCCCTTTTTCGATAGCGCCTTGGGCACGCATCAGCTGCGCCTCGGCCACATCGAAAAGCTTCACATTGAAGCCGCTGGTGACCAAGACCTGGGCGATGCCCTGACCCATGGTGCCGGCGCCGACCACGCCGATCGGTTGTTGGCTCATTGCATCTCTCCTGAAAATGAAACGTTATCCTAATGCTTCCTGGCTTCTTCGCGCAGCACGAACTTCTGGATCTTGCCGGTGGAAGTCTTGGGCAGTTCGCTGAAGATCACTGTCTTGGGTACCTTGAAACTGGCCAGGTGCTTGCGACAGTACTCGATGATGTCAGCCTCGGTGACTTCCCCATAGCCAACCTTGAGCTTGACGAAGGCACAGGGCGTCTCACCCCACTTCTCGTCGGGCTTGGCGACCACCGCGGTCTCTTCCACCGCCGGATGGGCGTAGATGGCATTTTCCACCTCGATGGTAGAGATGTTCTCGCCGCCGGAGATGATGATGTCCTTGGAGCGGTCCTTGATCTCGATGTAGCCGTCGGCATGCCAGACGGCGAGATCGCCGGTATGGTACCAGCCGCCCGCGAGGGCCTGCTCGGTGGCGGCCTCGTTCTTGAGATAGCCTTTCATCACGTTATTGCCGCGCATCAGTATCTCGCCGATGGTCTCGCCATCCTTGGGCACCGGCTCCAGGGTATCGGGGTCAGCGATGCACAACGCCTCAAGCATATGGTAGCGCACCCCCTGGCGCGCCTTGATCTTCGCCCGCTCCTCGATCGACAGCGCGTCCCATGCCTCGCGCCAGGCACACACCGTCACCGGCCCGTAGACCTCGGTCAAGCCATAGACGTGGGTCACCTCGATGCCCAACTGCTCAACCCCGGCGATCACCGAGGCGGGGGGTGCGGCGCCTGCAGTGGTGACCTTCACCGGAT
Source organism: Halomonas korlensis (assembly GCF_900116705.1). GTDB lineage: Bacteria > Pseudomonadota > Gammaproteobacteria > Pseudomonadales > Halomonadaceae > Halomonas > Halomonas korlensis. Next base: position 121,468 of record NZ_FPBP01000002.1, read on the forward strand.
GATCGAATTCGCGCTTCTCCTCGGCGGGCAGGTTGACCAAGCCGTTGAGCACGATGGGCGCACCGCTGAAATGGGTCACCTTCTCATCGACAATCAGGGACATGATCTTGCGGGGGTCGACCTTGCGCAGGCAGACGCTGGTGCCGGCGTTGGCGGCAATGGTCCAGGGGAAACACCAGCCGTTACAGTGGAACATCGGCAAGGTCCACAGGTAGACCGGGTGGTGCGGCATGGCCCACTCAAGAATGTTGCTGACTGAATTGAGGTAGGCACCGCGATGGTGATAGACCACGCCCTTGGGCTTGCCGGTGGTGCCGGAGGTGTAATTGAGGGAGATTGCCTGCCACTCGTCCTCGGGCAGCCGGTAGGGGTAGTCCGGGTCGCCCTCGGCCAGCAGATCCTCGTATTCCAGTTCGCCGATGCGGCGAGCATCGCCCTCGAAGAGGGCATCATGCACGTCGATCAATACCGGCTTATGATCGAGTCTCGCTACCGCCTCTTCGATAACCTCGGCGAACTCGGGGTCGACCAGCACCGCCTTGGCCTCTCCATGCTCGAGCATGTAGGCAATCGCCTCGGCATCCAGACGGATGTTCAGGGTATTGAGCACGCAACCGGCCAGTGGCACACCGAAGTGAGCCTCGAACATGGCCGGCACGTTGGGCAGCATGACGGCCACGGTCTGACCCGGTTTCACGCCGTGTTTTCCCAGCGCCGAGGCAAGCCGACGGCAACGCTGCCAGGTCTCGGCCCAGTCGCGGCGAGTCTCGCCGTACACTACCGCCGGGTGGTCCGGGTAGATCGCGGCACTGCGCTCGATAAAGGTCAGCGGCGACAGCGCCACGAAGTTGGCCGGCGTCTGGGGCAGGCCCTGCGCGAAGATGCTCTGGGTCATGGTGGGCTCCACGGATATCCTGGAAGAGTCGCTGCCGACACGGGCCGGCAGCAGAAGATCATTACGCGCTGGGCTGGAAAGCGGCGAGACTCGCCGTACCCGACTCGATCACTGCCCGCTGGGCGCGGCCCACTGGCAGCCACTGGCGAATAGCATAGTCGGCGCTCTGCCGCTTGGCCGCATAGAAGGGGTCACTGCTGCCGGCCTGCTGGGCGGCGGTGGCCGCCAGCGCCGCGCGTCCCATCTGCCAGGCGCAGAGCACGTGACCGGCGAGGCTCAGAAAGGGCGTGGCGTAGGCCTGGACGGCATCAACCCCACGTTCCGGGTCGCTGCCCTGCTCCAGCAGGATGGCCAGGGCAGCGGTGAGATCGGCTGCACCGGCGGCGAGCCCTTCGCCGAGGGGCGCCAGCTCAGTGGTCGCCAAGAGCGCTCTTGCGGTTCCCTCCACCTCGTCGATCAGCGTGGCCAGGGCTGCCCCACCGTCTCTTTGCAGCTTGCGGCCAGCCAGGTCCAAGGCCTGGATACCGTTGGTGCCTTCGTAGATAGGGGCGATGCGGGCATCGCGCAGCAGCTGGGCGGCGCCAGTTTCCTCGATGTAGCCCATGCCGCCATGCACCTGAATGCCCAACGAAGCAATCTCCACGGCCTGGTCGGTAGAAAAGGCCTTGACCACCGGGATCAGCACATCGACCTTCGCCTGTGCCGTCTTGCGGTCGTCCTCGCTGGTCCCATGTCGGGCCACATCCAGTTGGGCAGCGCAATAAAGTGCCAGGGCACGCATAGCGTCGGTACGAGCGCGCATGGAAAGCAGCATGCGTCGCACGTCCAGGTGGTCGCTGATGGTGCAGTCGCTGCGGCCGGAGCGTGGGCTGCGGCCCTGTACCCGGTCCAAGGCGTAGGCGAAGGCATGCTGGCAGGCCCGCTCGGCCACGCCGATACCCTGGATTCCAACCTTGTGACGCGCCTCGTTCATCATGGTGAACATGTGATTGAGGCCACGACCCTCCTCGCCCACCAGGTAACCGATGGCGCCCTCACCTTCGCCGAAGCTCAAGGTACAGGTAGGCGAGCCGTGGATGCCGAGCTTATGCTCGAGGGAAGCGCAGATGACGTCGTTGCGCTCGCCCAGCGAGCCATCGGCGTTGACCAGGGGCTCATTCACTAAATACTTCGGCACCAGAAACAGCGAGATCCCCTTGTTGCCCTCGGGAGCATCGGGTGTTCGCGCCAATACCAGGTGGATAATGTTCTCGGCGGCGTCGTGCTCGCCCCAGGTGATGTAGATCTTCTGGCCGAAGAGCCGGTAAGTGCCGTCCTCGCCGGGCACGGCGCGGGTACGCACCTTGGAAAGGTCGGAGCCAGCCTGAGGCTCGGTGAGGTTCATGGTGCCCGTCCAGGTGCCCTCCACCAGCTTGGGCAGGTAGAGGGTCTTTTGCTCGTCACTCCCGTGGTGGGCCAGGGCCTCGATGGCACTGGCCGTCAACATCGGACACAGGCCCAGCGCCATGTTGGCACCATGCAGCATCTCCTGCACCGCGCTGGCCACCACCTCGGGCAGTCCCTGGCCGCCCAGCGCCTCGGAGACGCCGATGCCGTTCCAGCCGCCTTGGGCGTAGGCGCGGTAGGCCTCGACAAAGCCATCAGGGACCCGAACCTGCCCATCCTTCAGCTGGCAGCCCTGGCGGTCGCCGCTGGCGTTGAGCGGCGCCCACACCTCGCCAGCCAGCCTGGCGGCCTCCTCAAGCACGGCCTCAACCAGGTCGGGGCTGGTCTCCTCGAAACCAGGAAGGGCAAACGAGCCGTACTCGAGCATCTCCTCCAGCACGAAGCGGACGTCGCGGACGGGGGCGGCATAAGGGGACATGGAACACCTCAGGAGCAATGATAATAATCACTGTAAATTCATTGGTTTTTATTAACCATTAGTCCTAAGTAGACGCTCGAGAGCCTTCCTCATTCTCCTCTGGCACATCATGAAAGTAGCTGACATGTGACTCGTCTGCCGTGGGTGGCCCCACCAGCGGTTCGGCGACGGCCACTTCGGGCACGGCTGCGGAAAGATCCTCCATGTGCTCGTGTTCGCTTGCCCCTTGGATCAATGCTTCGGTGACAACCAACTCGGCACCCACCGACGACATCGGCGTGGACGGCGAGAAAGGCGCCACCGGGATCGGCGCCGGGCGCACGCTGCGGCGCCAGCTGAAGAAGACAAGGAGCGCAAACCCCAGCACACCAAATGCCCAGAGCAATCCGGTATCGCCGATGGCCGCCATCACCGGCGAGATCAGCGGTGGGCTCACCGTGGAACCGACGGCGTTGATCAGCAGCAGGCCTTGGCTCATCCGCACCAGCGCGCCCGCCGGGGCGCGGTCCGCTGCATGGCCGACAGCCACCGGGTAAAGCGAAAACACCCCGCCACCGAGCATGAACAGCAGCCCCGCGAGCCACCAGGGATTAAGCGGCAATGCCAGCAGGGCAACGGCAATCACCACACAGAAAGCACTGATGGCGATCAGTACCAGTTGCCGATCATGGCGATCAGACCAGCGGCCCACTGGATACTGCAACAGCATGGCACCGAGCACCACCACCGCCATCATCTGGCCGATCTGGCTGACGCTCAGGCCGATGCGCTGCAGATACAGGGGCAGCAGGGAATAGATAGCGGCGACCAGAAGCCCTGAACCGAAGCTACCCATGACCCCGGTCGGCGTGAGGATGATCAGACGCAGCGGTGAGAGCGGCTCGGCTTTCTCGATCAGCGGCGACACCCGGGGGATCATCGCCATCGGCAACACCGAGAGCGAGGCCAGCATGCCGATTACCATGAATGAGGCAGCGCCGCCCATGGCCTCGGTAACGCCCAGCAACAGCTGACCGAGCACGCCAGCGGCATACAGCGAAATCATGTAGAGCGCCAGTAACCGGCCTCGGGCCTTGGCCTCACCGGCAGTGAGTAGCCAGCTTTCGATGACCAGATAGACCCCCACCGTGGCCCAGCCGCCGATCAGGCGCAGCAGGAACCAGGCCCAGGGCTCCGACACCAGCCCCTGCAGTAGCACGGTGACTGCTACCAGCGATGCGAAGCTGCCATAGGCACGAATATGGCCGATGCGCAGTAGCAGCCGGTCGTTGAGCATCGCACCAAGCGCCAGGCCGATGAAATAGGCCGACGAGACCCAGCCGATGACTACCGGCGATTCGCCGGCGGCGTCCAGCCGCAGAGTGATGACGGTGGCCAGGAAGCCATTGCCGATGCCGAGAATGAAAAGCCCCAGCAAGGGAGCCAGGGCCATGGCGAGCAGTTGCCGCGACATGAGACGCCTCGAAACAGGAAGGTAAAAACCAAGGGTGGCAGAACAGGCACGATCCCGCCTGACTCGTCGGCCCGGCGCTGGAATTGCGCCAGAATCATACGCTTGGCAAGCGTCGCGTCAATCTGTTTGTGTACCGCGGAACGCGGACTTGTGCAACAGCGCCACGTCGGCGGCGGGCAGCGTCAGCGACAACTGCAGATGTTGCGCCAGCCAGACGAAGCTAGCCTCGCTGAAGAAGCTCACATGTGTCGGGTCGCGGATATAGTGCCAGCGAGCGAAAGCGTCCTTCGATGTCACCCGCTTGGTCATCAGTGCCAGCCAGCCGTCGGGATGGAGCATGCCGGCCAATCGCTCGAGTTCCCGGCCGGGTTCAAAGAGATGCTCTACCACTTCGCTTGCGGTAATGAAGTCGTAGCGACGCGTCAGCGCAAATGTTGCTGGCGCATAAAAGGGGTCATAGATCGCCATCGGATGGCCTACCTCTTCAAACATCACCGAGAGAGTCGGCCCGGGACCCGCGCCGAAGTCCAGACCGCGCGCGCCGGGGGCGAGACGCTGATGGAGCGGGTCGAACAGGCGGGAAAGAAAGCGGCGATACCCTGCATCGCCGGGCGTATTGTCATGTCGGTCGTAGATCGCCTTCTCGGCCTCGCGGGACAACCGTTGGGCAGGGGGCACGAACACCAGGTCACAACGCAGACACTGGCGATAATCACGTCGGGCATCCTGATGATAGAAAGCGGTATGACGAGATGTGCATAGCGGGCAGACCCTCATCATCGTATCCTTTCAACAGACTCATCGTTACAGGAGGTGTGAATGCTGTCAGGTCTGGACCATCTGGTCATTACCGTGACCGACATTTCCCGCGCCGTGGATTTCTACTCCCGGGTACTGGGGCTGGATGTACGTTACCGCGACCGTGAACGCGTCGACCTGATGCTCGGCGACATGGCGCTGCGCCTGCACTGGACCGATTCCGACGTATCGCCCACGGCGGCAACGCCAACGCCCGGCAGCCTGGACATCTGTCTGCGCAGTCAGCTTCCGCTAAGCGAGATACAGCGGCACCTGGAGGCGCTGGAGGTCGAGCTGGAACTCGGCCCGGTGACTCGCCAGGGCGCCATCGGTGAGATCGAGTCACTCTATCTGCGTGACCCCGATGGCAACCTGCTCGAGATCAGCCGGCCACTGAAACACGACGCCACCTCTGACCCATAATGCCCCGAACGGCATGGGCTCAAGCCTTCATCGCCCATGCCTCATGGCTGGCATTGTAATTACCGACAGGTATCATTGGCGCCATACAGTGACGTTGCCATTCATTTCCCTAACAGGATACGCCGTGAACGATTCCTCCAAGCACGACGCACTCAAGCATGGCGATGACGCCTCGGTCGTTCGCCAGGACGCCGCGCCCGACACTACCATGGCGATCGTGGTGTATGCCCTGCATCTGGCCGGCATCGTGACCGGCGGCGTGACGTCGCTGGTCGGCGTGGTGATCGCCTATGTCTATCGTGGCAAGGGGCCCGCCTGGCTCGATGAGCATTACCGCTACCAGATTCGCACCTTCTGGATGGCCTTGGTCTATTTCGCCGTCTCGGGGCTGCTCACGCTGATATTGATCGGCTTTCTCACCTGGCTGTTGGCCATCATCTGGCTGGTGATCCGCTGCGTCAAAGGCCTCAGGGCGCTCCACGAAAAGCGCGCCCCCAATAACGTGGACACTTGGCTGGTCTGATATATGCCACGTTCGGAGCCCAGTTTCAGCTCGCTCCAGGCCCGCGCCATTATCCTGATGTGGCGTATCCTCGCCGGTCGCAGCATGGCGACCCTCTGGCGCATGGCACGCCTTGGCGGTCCGCTGGTGCACCGGTTCAGCCGGCGGGAGCGCGAGGTTACCGACATCAATCTCGCCCAGGTGCACCCTCACCATAGTCGCGCCAAACGCCGCCATCTCGCGCGACAGAGCCTGACCCACTCGACCGCCACCATGCTGGAGCTGGGCTTTGCCTGGATGGCCGACCTCGACCGGGTCCATGCCGCTATTCTCGAGGTCCACGGCCGCGAATTACTCGACGAAGCCCGGGCCGATGGTCGCGGGGTGATCGTGCTGGCGCCCCACTTCGGCAACTGGGAACTGCTCAACATCTGGTTGACGGGGCACTTCCCCATGACCGTCATGTACGAACCCCCCAAGCTCGTTGAGCTGGACCCGGTGATCCAGTATGGGCGCGAGCGTACGGGGGCCAGCCTGGTACCGACCAATCCACGCGGGGTGGCGGCACTGCTGAAGGCACTTCGGCAACGTGAGGTGGTCGGTATCCTGCCCGACCAGGAACCCAGTTGGGGCAGCGGCGTCTTCGCCCCCTTCTTTGGCCGTCCAGCCTATACCGGCACGCTATTGCCCAAGCTGGTGGCTCGCACCCAAGCCCGTGTCGTTACCGGCGTGGCACGGCGCCTGCCCGGTCGTGGCTTTGCCATCCATTTCTTGGCGGCTGACGAGCGTGTCTATGCCAGCGATGAGGCCACGTCTGCCACCGGGGTCAATGCCTGTGTGGAAGCTGCCATCGCCCTGGACCCGACCCAGTATCAGTGGGAATACAAGCGTTACCGCAAGGTCATCCAGGAACAGGAAGGTCATCCGCAGCATCGCTCGTTTCGACTCTACTGACAGCGTCCAGCCTCGCCGAGGTGGGGTCGGCCTGTCGCTCGGCATCACTCTCGCCCATAGCGGTCGTCCAGGCGCACGATATCGTCTTCGCCCAGATAGCTGCCGGACTGCACTTCGATCAGGGCGAGCGGGATCAGCCCGGGGTTTTCCAGGCAATGCACCCGCCCGACAGGAATGAAGGTGGATTCATTCTCGCCGACCAGAAACTGCCTATCGTCGAGCGTGACACGCGCCGTGCCGCTGACCACTACCCAATGCTCCGCGCGGTGATGGTGAAGTTGACGCGACAGACGGGCCCCGGGTTCGACGATGATCCGCTTGACCTGATGACGCGGCCCGGCATCGACACTCTGATAATGGCCCCAGGGCCGGAACACGGTCGCATGCTCGACGACCTCGGGACGCCCAACCGACTCGAGATGCTCGACCAACTGCCGGACGTCCTGGGCCCGGCGACGGTCGGCGACCAGCACCGCATCCGCCGTCTCGACGACCACAAGATTCTCGACGCCAAGCGTGGCGACCAGGCGCGACTCGGCGTGAACCAGCATTCCCTCGCTTGCCTCGCAGCACACGTCGCCGTGCAGCGCGTTGCCGCGTTCGTCATGGGGCAGCACTTCCCAGAGCGCCTGCCAGGAGCCAATATCGCTCCAGCCGGCCGCCAGCGTCACCATCGCCGCATCGTCGGTGCGCTCCATCACCGCCACGTCAATGGAGCCACTCGGGCTCGCCCGGAAGGCGTCGGCCTGCGGGCGCAGGAAATCCAGATCGCTCGCCGCGCCTTCCATGGCCCGGCGGCAGGCCTCGAGCATGGCCGGCTCGAAGGTGCCCAGTGCCGCCAGATAATCCTCAGGCGGCAGGACGAACATACCGCTGTTCCAGTAATGTTCACCGCTGGCCTGAAACGCCTCGGCGGTCATGGCGTCGGGCTTTTCCACGAAGCGCGCCACGGCGTAGCCGTTATCGCCGAGGCGCTCACCGGCCTGCAGGTAGCCGTAACCGGTCTCGGCGCGCGTCGGCACGACCCCGAAGGTGACCAGCCGCCCCTGCCCCGCGAGCCGCAAGGCATGCAGGAGTGCCTGGCGAAATGCCGTCTCGTCGGCCAGATGATGATCCGAGGGCAACACCAGCAAGGGGCCGTCGCGGCCCTGCGTTTCGGCGACCCATGCCGCCAGGGCGATTGCCGGCGCGGTGCCACGCCCTTCGGGCTCGAGTAGCAGAATCGCGTCCTCGACCCCAGCCTGGCGCAGCTGCTCGGCCGCCAGGAAGCGGTGGTCCTCCTGGCAGATCACGATCGGCGACCCGGCGCCCAGCCCGTCGAGCCGGGCAAGCGTGCTGGCCAGCAGGCTCCGGTCATCGAGCAGCGATAGAAACTGCTTGGGCCGCTTGCGCCGCGACAACGGCCAGAGTCGCGACCCGCTGCCGCCAGCCAGAATCACGGGAGTGAACATTTCAACGTCTCCTTTCGCTGTCGACGGGATGCGCGAAGTCCTCATGCAACCAACGGCGCAATTGATCCATGCCCGGGGGAGACGCCTCTTTCACCGGCACGGTACCGGGGACGAAACCCCGCGCCAGAAAGGGGGCAACCAACGCGGCATCACCGCTGATCACATGAACCGGCACCCCGGCGCTGGCGTCTTCCCCGGTGATCAGTGGTGCCGACTGGTGGTCGCCCAGCAAAATCAGCAGGGTCTGCTCATCGACATAGCGCTCCGCCCAGCTGGCGCTGGTATGTAAAGCGTAGTCCAGCGCCAGCGCATACTGGTCTCGCACCCTTTCGACATCCTGCCAGAGCACCTCGGGCGCCTCGCCGGCGTTTTCCCAGCGCTGGAACACACTCCCATCGCCGACATCCTCCCAGGCGAGAACGGGAATCACCGGCGTCCAGGGCGCGTGGCTGCTCACCAGCGCCGCCTGGGCGAAGATCGGTGACTCGGCCGGTTCGAGGATGCGTTGCTGAAGAAAGTGCAGGGTGTACTGATCGGGCATGGTGACCCAGTTGAGCGCCGGCCCGGCATAGTCGAAGTCATCTGCCGCATGGATGTCTTCGAAGCCGTAGGCTTCGCCTTCCGGCCAGGCCAGCGTGATCGCGGGCATGACGGCATGGGTGCGATGCCCACTGGCGCGGAAGTCATCCACCAGGGTCGCACGCTCGCTGGCAAGCATCAGCCGATACCACAGCGAGTTATCGATCCACTGCCCGCTGAGCGCGGTGGCGTGAGCCAGCCACGACTGGCCGCCCCGAACCGGCGAGTCGAGCGTCCCCGAGGCCACCGACAGACCCGCCTGCTCGAAACGCTCGGCCATGGCGTCCAGTCGCGGCCGCACGACCCCCGCATAGCGCTCGTCGAACAGTGCCGACACCCCATAGGATTCGACGAAAACCAGCAACACGTTCTTGCCCACCAGGCCCGGCATTTCGCGCGCCGGTGCCGGCACACGCTCCATGCGCGCCGCGAACTCGCGGTGGGCACGACGCGTCTCGAGCCATTGATCCACCTGGAAATACCACGTATTGAGCAGCGGCGTGCGTGCCATCGTGAGCAGTCGCGAGTGAGTGAACTCGGCCACGGCGAGGCCACTGCCGACGATCAGCAGCACCGCGCCTAGGGCGACCGACACTCGGTTGCGCTCCATGCCCTGCAGGGTTCGCAGTGCCCAGGCCAGAAACCCGACCAGCAGGCCGATGACCACTACCCCTCCGAGGACCGCCAGCAGCGCCGGCAGTAATCCTAGATTGCCGGTCAGCAAGTCGAGCACCGAGCGCAGCAGCGGCGTATCCAGATAGAGATTCAACGAACGCCCAAAGGTCAGCTGCGTCGCGGCGTTCCCCAGGCCGAGCAGCAACCCCAACATAACGATGACGATTATCAGCCACCGCAGCCAGACGATACGGGCTACAGTCGGCAGCACGATCATGAGCCCCGCCAATACGAGTGCCTCCAGGGCGAGCCAATGGGCTGTGGGCTCACCGAAGCGTACCCACAGCGGCACCAGCAACACCAGGTTGAGGATCGCGAGGGCCATCAAGGCGCGGGCAAGATAACGAAAAGTCATGGAAGGATCTCGAGAAAATAGACGCCGAAAAGAATATTGTATAAGATTTGTATCAAAATATCCTGGCAACTTGACGAGCATTTTGCTGTCAACTCCATGGGAGAAAATGCTCAGGGAGGACAACCGCATGCATCCGGCACGAAAGCTGGCAGCTAGCCTGTCACTGATATGGCTAGCCTCTTCGGCGTGGGCTGAACCCGAGACGTCTCAGCCCAGCATATTCGATGAGGCCACCGAGCGGGCGCGTGCCTTGGCCGAAGCCCCTTACGAAGAACGCAATGGGGCATTACCCGAGGTCTTGCGAGATATCGATTATGATGTCTATCGCTCGATTCGCTTTCGCTCGGAACAGGCGCTTTGGGAAGACGAAGCACTTTTTTCGATCCAGCTTTTTCATGCCGGCTTTCTGTTCGGGCAGCCCGTCAAGATCAACCTCATCGAGGATGGCGAGATCCGCTCCCTCCCCTTCGATGCTGCCTTCTTTCGCTACGATGGCGATGCTGCCTCGCTCGCCAACCAAGACCTGAGTGGCAGCGGTTATTCGGGGTTTCGCCTGCATTATCCGCTGAACCGCGAGGATTACCGTGACGAGTTTCTGGTGTTCCAGGGAGCCAGCTACTTCCGGATGGTAGGCCGCGACCAGGGCTATGGACTCTCGGCGCGTGGCTTGGCCATCGATACCGCCTCATCCAGCGGGGAAGAGTTTCCCGCCTTCCGTGAATTCTGGCTGTTCCAGCCAGAACCCGACGCCACCAGCATCGAGATCGTGGCACTGCTCGACAGTCCTTCGCTTGCCGGCGCCTACCATTTCATCGTCCATACTGGCGCCGACATCAAGGTGGATATCGAGGCACGACTCTTTGCCCGTCATGATGTGAACAAGCTGGGACTCGCACCGCTGACCAGCATGTTTATGTTCGGCGATGTCAGCCCTTACCCGGAAGACGACTTCCGACCCCAGGTCCACGACTCCCAGGGGCTGTTAATGCACACCCATGCCGGCGAGTGGATTTGGCGGCCCTTGAGCAACCCGCAGGAGCTTCGTATCAGCCGGCTTCACGACGAGAATCCGCAAGGGTTCGGTCTCGTGCAGCGCGAACGCGACTTCGACGACTACCTGGACCTGGAATCGCGCTACGAGCGTCGTCCCAGCCACTGGATCACTCCACTCGACGACTGGGGGCCGGGCGACCTGGAACTGGTCGAAATCCCCAGTGACTCCGAAACCAACGACAATATCGTCAGTTATTGGGTTCCCAAGGAGCCGCTGCGCGCCGATGAAGAACGCACCTTCCGCTACCGGATCGCCACTTTCGACGCGAACCGGCCGGAAGAGCCCTTGGCGAGCGTCGTGCGCACCCGCCAAGGCTGGGGGGCCATTCCTGGCCAGAGCGACCCGCCGCCCCGCAGTCGGCGACAGTTCGTAATCGACTTTCGCGGCGAGGAATTGTCCACCCTGCACGACACACATCCCGTAGCGGCTACACTCGAGGTATCGAGCGGCCAGTCTCACGAGCTACAAGTGCATCGACTTCCCGACGGTGAAACCTGGCGGGCGACGTTCCGCCTTCAGCCCGATGGCGATAGCCCTACCGACATGCGCCTCAAGTTGACGCTTCGCGACCGTCCCCTGACCGAAACATGGAATTATGTCTGGAACCCCAATGAACTCCGCTAGCCTTCCGACGCGGGCCCCCTGGCTCGCCGCGAGACGCTGGATATTCGCGCTGCTGGTGCTCGCCAGTACGGCATTCGGTGGCTGGGCAATGTTCGAGATCCTGCGCGTCAACGGCATTACTCCCTTGCAGGCGGTGGTGCTGGGCCTGTTCGTGATCACCTTCGGCTGGATCACGATTGCCTTCTGGACGGCGATCATCGGGTTCGTGCTGCGACTGACACATCGTGATCCCTTGACCTTGTCGCGTGTCGCTCCCCCCGCCACGGCGCGGCACTTGGGGGAACACCGTACCGCGCTGGTGATGCCTATCTACAACGAGGACCCCATTCGAGTCGCCACCGGCCTGGAAAGCACCTGCCGTTCGCTGCTCGAGCAGCCCGGCGTGGAAGGCTTCGAGGCATTCGTACTCAGCGATACCCAGGACGCCACGATCGCCCGCCAGGAAGAAGCCGCCATCGCCGCTCTTCAGCAACGTCTCGCGCCGCACTTCACCGTTCACTATCGTCGACGCGAGAACAACCAGGGGCGCAAGGCCGGCAACCTGGCGGACTTCTGCCGCCACTGGGGCCGGCATTACGATTACATGATCGTGCTGGATGCCGACAGCATCATGGGGGGACAGACGCTGGTTTCGCTGGTCGCCTCCATGCAGGCGAATGCCAGGATCGGGCTGATACAGACCATCCCGATTCCCATCCGCTCGGACAGCGTGTTCGGTCGCTTCACGCAGTTCGCGGCGGCTCTGCACAGCCCGCTACTGGCGACCGGTCAGTGTTTCTGGCAGGGCGAGACCGTCAACTTCTGGGGGCATAACGCCATTATTCGTGTCCGGGCCTTCATGGAAAGCTGCGGGCTGCCCGAGCTTCCGGGCCGCCCCCCGCTGGGGGGCGAAATCCTCAGCCATGATTTCGTCGAGGCGGCACTGCTGCGTCGCACCGGCTGGGAAGTGCACCTGGATGTGCACGTCGGCGAAAGTTACGAAGAGGTGCCCAGCAACATTCTCGATTTTGCCAAGCGTGATCGGCGCTGGATCCAGGGCAACATGCAGCATCTTCGACTGCTCGGGGTTCCCGGCCTTCACCCCATGAGCCGTTTCCACTTCCTGTTCGGGGCCATGGCTTACCTGACCTCGCTGCTGTGGGGGTTGATGCTGGTGGTAAGCACGGTGGACGCCATCGGTCGCGCCCAGGGACGACACGATTTTTTCAGCGCCGGCTATCAACTCTTTCCCGACTGGCCAATCTCCACGCCCGGCCTGATCATCCCACTGATCGTCAGCACGGTGGTACTGCTGCTGCTGCCAAAGATGCTGGGGTTCCTGCTGTCCTTCATCCAGCAGCCCGAAGCCTATGGCGGAAGGTTCAAGCTTCTGTTGAGCACGCTGCTGGAGATCACCATTGCTATTCTGATCGCCCCGCTCATGATGGCCTTTCACAGCCTGTTCATCCTGAGCGTGCTGAGCGGCCATAAAGTCAGCTGGGATGCCCAGGTGCGCGAGGGACGCTCGGTCCCCTGGAAGGACGCCATTCGCCACACCTGGGTCGCGACCCTACTCGGGGCAGGTTGGGCTTACGTCACCTATGCCTTTGCGCCGGTGTTCTTCTGGTGGCTGTCGCCGGTATGGATCGGCCTGATGCTGTCGGCGCCGCTGGTCAAGCTCACCAGCAGCCTCACCCATGGCAAGCGGCTGCGGCGCCTCGGCCTGCTGTGCGTACCCACGGAAGTCATGCCATCGACGCTGGTGCAGAATGCCCAGTCGGCAGCCCCTGACGATCATGGTGCCCAACTCAGGTCGCCGCCCACGCCCCTGCCAGGCGACATGCCGTTGCAATCCTTTCATGCCAGGCCAAAGGCGTCGCCGCAGGTGGCTCGGCAAAGCGAGCCGAGCACGCCCACTTCAAGCAAGCCGGTGCGCAAGGTCGATGCCTCCAACGACCATCATCTCAACTGAGTTTTCCACTGAGCGGCCCACCCAAGCTCCATGAACCTCGATCCAGGAAGGCCATGACCCGTCTTTTCCCCTCGCTGCACCACCGACTCAGCCGTGGCCTGGGCGTGGCCCGTTCATTGGCTATCTACTGGCGCCCGGGGCGTCAACGCGGTCTGAAACGACTCTATGCCGAGTTCACCGGACCGGGCGACCTGGCCTTTGACGTGGGCGCCCACCTGGGAGACCGCACCGCGGCCTTTGCCGCCCTTGGTGCCCGCGTCGTAGCGCTGGAACCCCAACCGCACCTGTATCGCTGGCTGACCCGCCTGCTGGGCCGCCACCCGCAGGTCGCCCTGCTGCCCTGTGCCGCTGGCGCCCAGGTCGGCGAGGCGACCCTGGCGATGAGTCGCGCCACACCGACCGTCTCGACACTGGCAGTACGGTGGCGTGAGTCCATCGGCCAGCACAACCAGGGCTTTCGGACCGTGCGCTGGGAAGACGAGATTCGCGTACCGGTCACCTCACTGGATGCCCTGATCGCCGAGCATGGACTGCCGCGCTTCTGCAAGATCGATGTGGAAGGTTTCGAGGATGAAGTGCTGGCCGGGCTCAGCCAGCCGGTGGAAGCCGTCTCGGTGGAATTCGTGGCCGGCAGCCTCGAGGTAGCCAAGCGTTGCATCGTCCGCCTGTCGGCGCTGGGCGATTATCGCTTCAACGCCATTGCCGGCGAACAGCGTCGCTTCCTCTGGTCCGACTGGAAATCCGCCGAAAGCGCATCCCGCTGGCTATCCGAAGGAGCGAGCGATCTCGCCTCCGGCGATCTCTATGCACGCCTGGCCAGTACTTCTCCTCCTACCCCTTACTCCCAGGAGCCGACCCGATGAGCAGCGCTTCGACGCCTCCTAGGTTCCCGCGCTGGCAGGATCTCACCAGCCGGGAACTCTCGGCGCTGCCAAGCGAGAGCGTGGCGGTCATGGTACTCGGCGCCATCGAGCAACACGGCGCCCACCTGCCGCTCGCAACCGACCTGGTGATTGGCGAGGGACTGCTCGACGCGGCTCAAGGGCATCTGCCCGCAGACTTTCCGCTCGTCGTCCTGCCGGCCATGGCCATCGGCGCGAGCGACGAGCATCTGAGCTTTCCGGGCACCTTGAGCCTGTCGCCGGAGCTTGCCATCGCGACCCTGGAAGCCTATGGCGAGGCGGTGGCACGAGCCGGGTTCAAGCGCCTGCTGTGGATCAACAGTCACGGCGGCAACAAGGCGGTGATGGATCTGGCCGCACTGCGGCTTCGTCGTCGCCATGGCCTGCTGGTGGTCAAGCTGCACTACACGCGCCTGTCGTTGCCCGACACCCTGGCCCCCGACGCGCCTCCCGCCGAGGGGCTTCCGATCGAAGAGCTTCGCCATGGCTTGCATGGCGGCGCGGTGGAAACCGCCATGATGCGTTACCTCGCACCGACCCAGGTTCGGCTCGACCACCTGGCCGACGTGCCTTCGCGCGGTCGGACCATGGCCGCACAAGGCAAGCGGCTGGGGCCAGAGGGAGAAGCGAGCTTCGCCTGGCTGGCCGAGGACCTTAACCCGCTCGGGGTGGTGGGCAATGCGCAGCTGGGCACCCGCGAGTTGGGTGTGCAGTTGGTAGCACACTATGGCGAGCGGATCGCACGCCTGGTTGTCGAGACCGCCGAGACATCCCTCGACGACCCCGTTCGCTGACATTGTCTGTTGTTGAGAGGGTCTGTTGCCGGAGAGGACCGTCATCGGCCCCCATCGGCTGGGCTGTCGAGTACCCCATCCAGCAGGTGGCCAGCGCGCTCCGCCTTGGCATTGAGGTAACGCCGATTGTGGTCGTTGAGGCTGCCATAGAGCGCCTGACGTTCGACCACCTCGATTCCCCCTTCGGCGAGTGCCGCGATCTTGCCGGGATTGTTGGTCATCAGTTGAACGCGATGGATCCCGAGCGCACTCAGCATGTCGACTGCGACGCTATAGCGCCTTTCGTCATCGCCGAAGCCGAGCACCTGGTCGGCATCCACCGTGTCCAGCCCCGCGTCCTGCAGGGTGTAGGCGCGCAGCTTGTTGGCAAGCCCGATGCCGCGTCCCTCCTGAGCCAGATAGAGAAGCACCCCGCCGCCCAGGGCCTCGATCTCGGCCACCGCGTTGCGCAGCTGGTCGCCGCAATCGCAGCGCAGGCTGCCGAACAGATCGCCGGTCAGGCAGGCCGAATGCAGCCGTAGCGGCACCGCAGCCGCGGTCTTTCTCGGATCGCCGATGACCACCGCCACGTGCTCACGCATGCCGTCCGGCTCCCGAAACAGGATGAAGCGGCAGTCGAATGCCTCGACCAGGGGAATCTTCGCCTCGCTCACACGCTTGAGCATGCCGGTGGTGCCGTCCAGGCAACGCTCGGCCTGTTCGGCCGGCACCATGAGCAGCGAACCGGCGGCCACCTCGGCATCGATCGCGTCACGATGAGCATCCTCGACCTTGGCCACCAGTGCCGAGGGGATCAGCAGGGCCCGACGCATCAGCACCAGGGCGGCCCGGTCGGCCTGGCTTGCCGGTGTCAGCCGCGCCCGCCAGTCTGCCAGCGATTCGCGCCCCAGGCTCGCCTCGGGTGTGGCACCAAAAGCCAGAGCCATCATGCGCCGGCATTCCAGCCCCGCCGGCAGCGGCAGCCGTGCCGGCGCCTTGGTCTCGGTCACACCGAGAACGCTCAATCGATGCCGGCTCAACACCAGCGCCGGCTTGCCACCGGCCCGCTCGGCAAGCCGTGCCGCCACCGCTTCCGGGGCGCCCTCGACGGCCTGGACCAGCACGCGCGTCTCGCCGGCACCGATCACCACCGGTAGGCCGCGGCGCAGGTCGAAAATGGCTCGTTCCACCTGGTGCATCGTCTTCTCCCTGTCGTTGCGAGCGGTGCTCGACTTGTCCTTGTGAACCGAACTACGCATGATGTGGCCTCCTTCCCGGCCCGGAGCCCCTATGGCCGCCAATGATGTTCCCGCTGCCCTCGACGCGGCGTGGCAGACCCTGCTGCAGGCCGCGGCGAACCGCGCTGACGCAGCGCCGACGACCCGCACTATCGATCCTGGTTCGGCGGGCATCGGCGAAGCGGCCCGCGAGTTGCTCGACTGCCTTGCCCCGCTGGTCGACCGGCCGGGACGCATGGCCGTGGCCCAGCTCGGCCAGAGCCTCGACGGGCGCATCGCTACCGAAAGCGGCCATTCGCATTACATCAATGGGCTGGAAAGCCGCATCCATCTTCACCGGCTGCGCGCCTTGATGCAGGCGGTCGTGGTGGGCGCCGGCACCGCCTGCGAGGACGACCCGCAGCTCACCGTGCGCCACGTGACCGGCCCCCAGCCGGTGCGCGTCATCCTCGACCCGCGCGGACGGGTGCCGGGCAACCTCCAACTGCTTCAGGACGCTGCGGCGCCGACCCTGCATCTGCATGGCGAAGGCGTCGAGCCCGCCGGGCCAGTCGGTGGGCATGTCAGCCGTCAGGCCCTGCCCATGCGCGAGGGCGGCTTTTCCCCCGCCGCCGTGCTCGGCGCCCTCGCGCAGCGCGGCCTCGAGCGGGTGCTGATCGAAGGCGGCGGCATCACCGTGTCGCGCTTTCTCGAGGCCGGCGTGCTCGACCGCCTGCACCTGCTGGTCGCGCCGCTGCTGATCGGCTCCGGACGCCCCGGCCTGGTCATGACACCCATCACGACGCTCAACGAGGCGCTGCGCCCCGTAGCGCGCACGTTCCGTTGCGGCGACGACACCCTCTTCGATCTGGATCTCGCCCGTCCCCGCGGTCCCTGAGCTCTCGCCCCCGACAGGCCTGCTCCACTTCGCTTGCAGCAGGCACATCGCCCCCGGTAATGCAGCAATCAGCACCAGCAGGCCATAGGCCATCGAAACCGCTACGCCTTGGGCCGGTGGTAATCCGGCAAGCCCCCAGAAAAATGCCGCCGCCCCCTCGCGCACTCCCCAACCGGCCACCGAGACCGGAATCAGCATCGCCAGGAGTACCGGTGGCACCAGCGACAGCAGCGTGGTCGCCGGCAACGGTACGCCGATGGCACGCGCCGCACAGACGAACACCAGGGCGTAGCTGATCACCACCAGCAGCGAACCGAGCAGATGCTTCGGCCATACCGAGCTTGCCAGCAGGCTGCGATGCAGGTCCGCCCCCAGCCCTTCGAGAAAGGCCGGCGGTCGACGCACCAGGCGTCGCATGACCACGCCGAGGGCCAACGCCAGCGCTATCCCGCCGACGAACCAACTCGGGGAGAAGAGACGCGACAGCGCCTCGCCGAGCACGCCGTGCCAGAGCGGCGAGAGCCCCACCACCAGCAGCGTCAGCAACACCATCGCCAGCTGACCGGAGGCTCGCTCGATGATCACCGCACGCCAGGCGCTGCCCTGGCGACCGCTCGCCTTCGAATGGCGCCAGGCCCGGGCGGCGTCTCCGGCCACGCCGCCGGGCAGCAGCTGGTTGAGAAACAGCGCCAGGTAATACTCGCGAACCGCGCGGCGCCAGCCCAGCGACAGGTCGAGAAGCCGCGCCGTCAGCCGCCAGCGCCAGGCGCTCAGCAGCAACGGCGGCAGCGTCAACGCCAGCGCGAGCAGCGCCCAGCCCGTCGACAGCGACTGCACCTCGGCGAGAATGTCGGCGGGCTCCAGCCACCACCAGAGCGTAGCCAGCAACAACAGGCCCGTCACCGGACGCAGGCGGCGCCATCGCGAGCCGCCGTTGCTCATGGCCCCGCCCCGGTCAGCGGCGGCAACGCCAACAGATCGAGATGGCCGACGGTAATGCCCAGCTCGCCACGTTCCAGGCCGGCTAGACGACGCTCGCGCCAGTGCTGCAGCCGTTCTTCCTCGCCGGGCGCCTGATCGCGAGCGGCTGCAAACCAGCCGTCGACCAGCGCCCTGGCCAGCGGCAACATCTCCTCGTCACCGGCCGCCAGGTACCAGGGCGTAGCCGCGCATTCCACTCGATAGCCGGCCTCCCTCGCCAGCGTGGTGAGTATCGCGGGGGCTTCACCGCCCAGCGCCTGCCCCAGCCCCTTGTCACGTACCTGATGCGTCTGGAAGAGGGTGCGCACGGCGATGTCTTCGCCATCGTCGAGACGCTCGCCGGCGGCATTCAGGAAGCCCCAGTCGCCGTCCACGCTCAGGGTGAACAGCATCGCCTGGCGGCGTTCGCCGCAGGTGTTGACCAGAATCTCGGCCCAGGCGCGCGACACCAGGTCGAAGAGCGCCGAGGCCGTCACCAGGTCCACCTCGTCCAGCAGGGCGTGATCCACCGGCGCCAGGTCGCGGCAACAGGTAGCCACCGACAACCGCTCACCGCCGACGTCACGCAGCCGGGCCGCCTGATGACGCGCCAGCGCCAGCAAGCCGGAGTCGTGATCGACGAGCCGCCATTGCTGGGGACCGGGCAAGCGAGGGGCCAGGAAGCGCAGATTGCTGCCGGTGCCGCACCCCAGGTCGAGAATCCGCTGCGGACCGGCACGAGCGGCCAGCCAGTCGGCGGCCAACCCGGTCAGGGTGTGGCTTCGCGCACGAGCATCGAGTGCTTCCCGGCGTTCCAGCCAGTCGGGACTGAACACCGCCTGGGGCGTCAGGCCCAGCGCCTGGGTAGCGTCGAGCGCGAAGGGAGAATCGGGTTCTTGGCTGCTCATCGATGGGCCTCCTTGTACTCGACGTCGCGCGCGGCCTTCGCCCGCGACGCGTCGATATCATCAAGCGCGGCAATGAAACGCTCGCCGGCCTGTCGCCAGTCGGCCAACGCCTCGCGAGCCTGGCGGGCGCCTCGACGTAGCCGGCGTCGCAGCGCGGCATCATCAAGCCAGGCGGCCAGCGCCTCGCGCAGCGCCTGGGTGTCGCCGGGCGGCACCGCGATACCCGCGTGGGGCGGCAAGGTGTCTCCCAGCGCGCCTCCTGTAGTAGTGAGCACCGGTAGCCCGCGCGCCAGCGCTTCGGTGACTACCATGCCGTAGCCTTCGTAGTGAGACGGCAGAACGAAGAGCTCCGCACGGTGGTAGGCCTGCGCCAGACCCTTGGCGTCGCACTCGCCAAGCCAGGCCAGGCGTTCGTCCAGGCCCAGCCGCTGCGTCTGGGCAAGCAGCTTCGCGGCATGGGCGGGGTCACGGTCGAGACTGCCGACCATTGCGCCGGTCCAGTCGCGATCGACGAGCCCGGCCAATGCCTCGACCAGCAGGTCGAGACCCTTGCGTGGCGTCAGGGTGGCCACGCACAGCAGCCGCCGGGGGCCAGGCACTTCGAGATCCATGGCGCTGGCAGCGAGTGGTGCCGGGTCGACGCCGGGCTCGACGACGCGAATGCGCTCGCTGGGCACCCGATAGCGCGCCAGCCCACGCGCGGTATAGGGGCTGGTAACGATCACCCGACGGGCCAGGGCCAGCGCGTGCGACTCGCTTTCGAAGAGCTGCGCCTTGGCTGACGGCGCAAGGCCCGTCTCATCGGCGAGCGGGTGATGTACCAGTGCCACGATCACCAGCCGGTCGGCGTGAGGGGCAATGACGTCCGGCATGCCACCCATCGCCAGCCCGTCGATCACCACCCGGGCGCCGTCGGGCAAGGCCGCAAGGACCCGGCTCATGGCGTTGCGGGACACGCTATCGGGCTCGGGAAAGCGACCTTCCAGGCCCTGCACCGCCACCTGCCACCCCCGATTACGCAGCGCCGCGACGATTCGGGCGTCATACACGTAGCCACCGGTCAGCTGGTCGGGATCGCCGGCCACCAGCAGGGTCAGGTCGCATCGCTGTCGTCGGGGCATCACAGCGCTCCTTCGTAACTGGCCCAGGCGATATGGGACTCGTGCAGCGTCACGCACAGGGCTTCCAGCCCATTGGCCCCCTCGCCCAGCCGACCCAGCTGGATGGCGGTCGCCAGGCGCTCGAAGATGACCCGAGCCATGCATTCCGTCGTGGTGTTGCGGCCCTGGAACTCCTCCAGCTCGTCGAGATTCTGGAAATTGAACTCACCCAGCACGGACTTCACGGTGTCGCTCGCCAAGCCGATATCCACGACCAGGCCATCCTCGTCGAGCTCACGACGCTGGAAGGTGACATCGACGACATAGGTGGCACCATGGGTGCGCTGGGCGGGGCCAAAGATCTCGCCAACGAAGCTGTGGGCGATCATGAAGTGATCGCGAACGGTCAGGCGGTACATGGGGAAACGTCCTCGGGTCATGGGGTGGTCGGATACCGCAGGCGATGGCAGAGCACTTCGCCGGCGCCCTCGGCCAGCTGCGGCATCAGGTCGGGCAAGTCGGCGAAACGGCTCTCGCCGCTGATCAACACATCGAGCCGCGGGTCACGCAGGAGTTCCAGGGCGAGCGCCAAGCGACGACGGTAATCCCATCGGGGGGTACGCTCGGCGGGCAGGCGTCCCACCTGGCTCGCGCGAAGGGTCAGGCGGCGCGAATGGAAGGCCTCGCCCAGCGGCAGGCTCACCTCCCTCGTCCCGAACCAGCTCATTTCGATCACCCGCGCTTCAATGCCCGCCAGGGCCAGGGCCAGTCGCAACCCCTCGGGGTTACCGCTGGCATGAATCACGATGTCCCGCTCGTCGCGCAGGTCGTCGGCATCGGGGGTCGCGAAATCGAGGCCCAGCGAGGCCGCGAGCCCGGCGCGCTCAGCCGCCACGTCGACCAGTTGCACGCAGGTGCCGGGGATCGCCGCACACAGCCAGGCCACCAGGGAGCCCACCACGCCGGCGCCGATCACCGTGATGCGATCGCCAATCCCCGGCGCGGCGTCCCAGACCCCGTTGATGGCGGTTTCCATATTGGCGCCTAACACCGCCCGCGCCGCAGGAAGCCCCTCGGGAAGTAGGGTGACCGCCTCGGCCGGCACCACGTAGCGATCCTGATGGGGGTAGAGGCAAAACACCTCGTGGCCCCGCAAGTCGGGGGCGCCCGCCTCCACGACCCCCACGCTGACATAGCCGTACTTGACCGGCGTCGGAAACTCGCCGTCCTGGAACGGCGCGCGCATGCGTTGCCATTCGCTCTGCGGCACGCGCCCCTGGAACACCAGGGCTTCCGTACCACGACTGATACCGCTGTAGAGCGTCTTGACACGCACCTCCTCCGAGGTCGGTTCGGCCAGCCGCTCCGGCTGCAAGGCGCCCCGACCGGGCGCGAGCGTCCAGAAGGCGGTAGCGGTGTGATTCGACATGTCGACATCCCTGCTGACTGTGCGACGCCATGGCCTCGAATTGCCATGACATTCACCACTGAAAGACAATCACTGAAAGACGATGACTGCAAAATAGCTACCCATCAGGATGGCATACTTCTACAATAATGGTACAAGAATTAATATCTGCACAATACAAGACGCTTCTCGATAGCGCTAGGCTACTCATGAAATCATGAAACCACCTGGCTCTGACCACCCACCACAGGACGCTGGATCGATGGCCTCACGTTTGGCGGGACGCTACAACCCGGTGCTGCTGGAACTGATGACCGGCTTCATTGCGCTGACGATCGCCAGCCTGACGTTGTGGTTTTGGCTCGAAGCGAGCCCAGTGGTTCCCTTGGCAGCGATTGTGGCCTTCATGGTGCTGGCCGGACTGGTTCTCTACTACATACCGGATCGCTCGCGCTGGCTGGGCTGGGCCAACCGCATCACGCTTGCGCGCGGCATCCTGATCGCCATGCTCGCCGGCGCCCTCGCCGACCCGCGTCTCCTGGACTCCCACTCCCTTCCTCTCGTGAGCCTGGCGACCCTCGCGCTGCTGCTCGACGGGGTGGACGGCTGGATTGCGCGGCGCACCCGGACCGACAGCCTGTTCGGAGCGTATTTCGACATGGAACTGGACGCCTTTTTTATTCTGGTGCTGTGCCTGGCATTGATGGTGCTCGGCAAGGTAGGTCCCTGGGTCGTGTTGATCGGCGCCATGCGTTATGTCTTCGTCATGGTCGGCCTGCGCCTCACATGGTTACAACAGCCACTGCCGCCAAGCCAACGACGCAAGGCGGTATGTGTCTGGCAGGTCACGGCACTGATGCTCGCCCTGTTGCCGATGATCGACGCCACCACCGCGGCCTGGCTGGCGGCAACGGCGCTGGCTGGGCTCGCCGGGTCCTTCGGTCGGGATGTCGGCTGGCTATACCGCCATGCCAGGGCTTGCCCCTTCGACTAGGCTTAGCGTATTGGCAGCAGGAGGAGAGTAATGTCATGCCCTCACTCAGCCCCCAAGCACTCGCCGTCGTCGACGAACTCGCCGAACGTCACGCCTTCAGTCGTGAGGCCGTTGCGCACATGATGTCGGCCGTGGCCGACGGCAATGGTCAAATGGCGATGTTTTCGCACCCCGAGTTCGGCGGCCCCGGCCAATGGATGCAGGGCGGCTTGCTGATGCTGAGCGACCCCGTCAACCATCTCTTGAAAGCTCGGGTGGATGCGCTATGCCATGAGATCGGTGAGATACTTGCCCACCAGCCGGGTCGGCTCGTCACACACGAAACTACCGCGTGGTGGCCGGCGGAGCTCGGCACGCCCAACGCAACCGGCGAACAGAACGGTCTGCGCTACGCCTACTTCGCGCAGGCACGCCGCCTCGTGGTGCAGACAGAAGATACCCTGCAGGTCTATGACACCCTTGATCATCGCATCAGTAGTCTTGCTCAACAGCAAGGCGGCCGCAGTCGATTTACGCTGACCAGCCAGCATGGAGAGATTGACCTTGCGAGCCTGCCGGTCATTTCCACCGGCAGGCTGTCGCCGGGCTAGACCACGAAAGGGTCTACCGGTGTGCAGGGGCCGAAGGCGGCCTCGATGGTTTCGGCCGCCTCCAGTACCAGGTCGTCGCGAAAGCGGTCGGCATACAGCTGAACGGTCATCGGGGCGTTGTTGATCGGCTGGGTCGGCACCACCGCGGCGGGAATGCCGAGCAGGTTGCCCGGGGTCACGAACCACTGCATGCTCAGCATCAGGTCACCGCCGACGGGCGTTGCGACATCGGCGTCATGCGCGAACGGCGCCGACGGCCAGACGGGACCCAGAACGATCGGATAATGAGCAAAGAACGCCGACCAGGCACGTCCGAGGCGCGAGCGCTCCTGATGCAGCAGCGCATGCGTCACCGTCGGGTCGATCTTGGTGATCAACGCATCCATGAGCATGGCCGCCTCTGCGCTGAGCATGGGGCGCATCGACTCGGCAGTAACGCTCAGGTCGGACATCTGGAATTGCGTCCAGAGGTGGTTGATCAACTCGATTTCCGGCGGTATCGCCTCCTCCACCTGGTAACCGGCGGCAGCGAGCGCGTCGCCTGCTGCTCGCACACTAGCGACAATGGCAGGGTCAACGACACTGCCAGGCAGCGATGTGACCATGGCAACACGACGGGCCACCGGCGGGCCTTCCAACGCTACCGTGACGGAGCGTGGATCGCGCACATGCTGCCCGTTAACCTGTTCCAGAACGAGCCTGAGATCGTCTACGCTACGGGCGATGGGGCCATCCGTCAGCATCACCTGGGCACTCAGGTAGCCGTCGCCGCTACTGCCGAAGGGAACGCGCCCCTGGGTAGGCTTCAACGCGGCGACACCGCAGCAGAACGCAGGATTTCTCAGAGACCCGCCGATGTCATTGCCAATACCGAGCGGCGACATGCCGGACGCCACGGCCGAGCCTTCACCACCACTGCTGCCCCCCGCGGTCAGTTGTGCGTTCCACGGATTGCGCGTCAGCCCTCTGTACGGGTTGCTGGTGGAAACCCGCAGGCCCATTT
Organism: Halomonas korlensis; assembly: GCF_900116705.1. Lineage (GTDB taxonomy): Bacteria > Pseudomonadota > Gammaproteobacteria > Pseudomonadales > Halomonadaceae > Halomonas > Halomonas korlensis. Next base: position 145,799 of record NZ_FPBP01000002.1, read on the forward strand.
CCGGCATGTTCGTGCGCCCGATGGGGATGGCCCCGGCGGCGCGCATCCGCTCGACCACCGGCGCATCCTGCTCCGGTAATGCATTGGCGTTCGCGGCCAGGCCGAAAGTCGTTGGAGTGCCGACACAATCGATGTTCTCCTTCACGGTGATCGGCACCCCGTGCAGGGGCGGTAGATCACGCTTGCCCGTCTTCTTGCGATGAGCATCCGCCGCGTCCGCCGCCTCACGGGCCGAGGTGCGCAACATGACAGTCACGGCATTAAGCGTCGGATTAACCGCCTCGATCCGCGCCAGATGCGCATCGACCACCTCGCGGCTCGACACTTCCCCCGATCGGATGAGGGCCGCCAATGTCGTAGCAGACTGCCGCCAGAGGTCCTGCGAACGGCTCGGGGCCCTGGATGAAGCGCGCTTTTTCATGTGTTCCCTTCCTTTTTTGGCCTGTGACTCCCGCCAAGTTGGCGGCACGGTGATGCGATCCTGCATCGTCAAGGCATATTGCCGCTGCAATGAAGTTTCTGTAGACGCTAAACAACACTAGCGCCATCATTTCGATGGCATCGAAAACAAGTGACCGGAAGTTTTCTCATCGACTCAGTATTAACGATAAGGCCATAACGACCTGATATTTTTTCTATGGCAGGCCAATTTAAAGAATAGCAAAGGCACCTGAAGCGAGTTTCTTCATGGGACGCTAAACCATCTTATATAAGTAATAGTTAACTTAGAAAATATCGAAACGCGCCTGCTCTGCTTAAACTCTACATAAAAAAGCCCCGTTACCATCACGCAACGGGGCTTGGGGTCACCTTTATATACGGGCTCAGAAACGGAATTTCAGGCCCACGCTGGTAGCATCGAACGTGTAATCTGACTTGTCGAGGTAGCGCATGTAGTCGGCGCCCAGCGCCAGGTTGGGCGTCAGATCGAATTCCGCGCCACCCCCATAGGAGACGTCGCTTTCACTGCCGCCACGCGACACATCGACCTCGGTCGCCCCGAGCAGACCATAGAGCCGAAACTCACGAGACACTGGCAGAATGCCCTTGGCATAGGCGCCCGCCAGGGAGTCAAGATCGGCCGATCCATCAGAGCCACCGGCACCCAGATGGCCTTCCACAGCGAAATAATCGTTGAACTGAACGCCGCCGTTCAGTCGCAGCCCGACACTGTCGCGCTTGCCTCCTTGATCGTCGTCAAGCTCCCAGAAGAGCGCATCGCCACCGACATAGGGTTCGAGTATCACCGCCTGTTGCGCCTGAGCCGTTGAGGCCATTACCCCAGTCACAAACAAGGCGGAAACGGTTGAAATCATCAGGGTTTTCATTGCAACCTCCATTAAGAAACAGCGTTTCCTTACAATCTTCAGTCTGGTACAACTTCGACCAAAGTTCAAGCCAGGCAGGCCTGGCCACTCTTTTTGGCTTAGGCCTGGGGCCCACGGCGGCCCCTGCCATGCGACAACCCTGTACCAACAATGGGTTGTGCTGGCTCCCAACGGTGAATGGGAATATCCTCGAAGCACAATGATCCTTCGACGACGAAGGCCCGAAATCTGTACGGAGAATGAAATGGCCGGCTTGCTCCCCGATGTCGACCCCGATGGACTGCTTGAGTATTCCGTCGTCTATACCGACCGTTCACTGAATCATATGTCGGCACGCTTTCAGGAAGTGATGCGCGATATCTCTGCTAACCTCAAGCACGTCTACCATGCCCACAGCGCAGTGATCGTGCCGGGCAGTGGCACCTTCGGCATGGAAGCTGTGGCGCGTCAGTTCGCCACCGACCGCACTTGCCTGGTAATCCGCAATGGCTGGTTCAGTTATCGCTGGAGCCAGATCCTCGACATGGGCGGAATACCCGCCGAGACCAGCGTACTCAAGGCTCGCCGTATCGACGAAGACGACGCCACCGCGCCCTTCGCCCCTCCGCCGATCGAAGATGTCATCGAGTCAATCCACAGCGTCAAACCCGACGTGGTGTTCGCGCCGCATGTGGAAACGTCTACCGGGATGCTGCTGCCGGATGACTACCTGCGCCAGGTCGCCGATGCCATCCACGAGGAAGGTGGCCTGTTCGTACTCGACTGCATCGCCTCGGGGGCGTTATGGATCGACATGCAGGACCTGGGCATCGACGTCCTGGTCAGCGCTCCACAGAAGGGCTGGAGTGCCAGCCCCTGTTGCGCCATGGTCATGCTGTCGCGGATAGCGCGCGAGATTATCGACGAAACCACCAGCAGCAGCTTCGCCTGTGACCTTCGCAAGTGGCTATCGATCATGGAGGCCTACGAGAACGGCGGCCATGCCTATCACGCCACCATGCCCACGGACGGCCTGGTCAAGCTGCGCGATGTCATGAACGAGACCCAGGCCTATGGCCTGGAGAAGGTGCGCGACGAGCAGTGGGCTCTGGGTGAGGGGGTGCGCGCCATGCTCGCCGCACACGGATTGAAGAGTGTGGCCGCCCCCGGCTTCGAGGCGCCAGGCGTGGTCGTGAGCTACACCGACGATGACGGCATCGTCGGCAAGTTCAAGGCTGCAGGTGTGCAGGTCGCCGGCGGTGTGGCGCTGATGTGCGACGAGGGAGACGACTTTCAGACGTTTCGCATCGGTCTGTTCGGCCTGGACAAGCTACATAACCGGGAGCAGAGCCTGGCACATCTCGAAGCGGCGCTACGCCAGATCGGCCGGGTCGAGGCCCAGCCGCCAGGCTAGGGCGGTCGGTATCATGAACGACGCAGGGCGGCCCGATGGCCGCCCTGCTGGTATGTGAAGTCCCGCTGGCGTGACGCCTCAGAAGCTCGACATCCCCCGCGGCAAGTAGCCTAGGTTGTTTTCCACGGATTTGACGCCGGGCGTATTTTCGGCGGCGACCTGGGCGGCAAGCTTTTCCTCCTTCGTCTCCACCAGCCCCCAGAGCTGGACCTTGCCATCGGCCACGATCACATTGATGTGTTCGACCACCACGCCGGTATTCTCATCGATTTCCCGGCGAATCGCGTCACGGATCTCTCGATCATCGACGTTGGGGGCGAGGTCGGGTGCCGTCGCGGAAAACCCGCGCAACAGGTTGGCCCGGCTGACGATGCCCACCAGCTTGCCGTCACGCACCACCGGGACTCGCTTGATACGATGCTTCTCAAGCAGCTTGGCGATACGATACAGCGGCTCGTGTTCATCGATACAAATCGGATTGGCGGTCATGATGTCGCGGGCTCGACGGCCATGTGACTTGACGTAATCACTGGCGCTATTGGCAGAAAATATCCTGAGCCACCACGACTTGTGATGCTCATCCTCGTTGTCGACCCGGCGCATCAGATCGCCCTCGCTGACGATGCCGAGCACCTTGTTCTCGGCATCCACCACGGGCACTGCGCTGATACCGTGTTCCAGCAGCAAGGTTGCAATCTCCAATACCTCGCTGTCCGGGTTAACGGTAATGACATTCGGGGTCATGACGTCTGCTGCTTGCATGGGTGCCTCCTGATGCTGAAACCGGATGCCATTACCGCAGCGGGCCATTCCGCCGGGCATGGTCATTCTTGAGCATAGCAAGCCCACAAGAACTCGCCTTGATTCAAAACAAGCCGACGGCAGTGTTACGGCATGGCGGCTGCCGTAACGCTCGCAGGTCCCGCGTTCGGTTCAGCCACCGAAGCGCTGGCGTAGCCAGGCGATGATATCCCGCGATTCGTAGAGCCACTGATCGGGGCCGTCCGGATCGACAATCAGCAGACAGGGAACCTGCACCTTGCCCCCGCCTTCCCTGAGCGCTTGACGATGCTCGGGGTCGAGCTGGGCATCTCGCACCTCGATATTGAGATTGAGACGGGTGATTTCGCGTCGCACCGTAATGCTGAAAGGGCAGGAGCGAAACTGGTAGAGCGCAAGGTTCTGGCAGGCCTGATCTACCCGCGCCTGTTCTTCGGGGCTACGCTCGATTTCTGCTGAGGTGCCCAGCTTGCCGGCCACCCACTCCAGCGGGGCGAACACTTTCTTGAGCAATGAAGACATGATGTTCCTCAAGGTTGCCGAACTGCTGTGACAACGTTCCCGGCCATTCGGCTCATGGACCAGGAAACGAGACTCCCGGCGAACGGCTGGCTCGTGGGGATACCTCGGTTCCTGCCCCCGACTCATGGTCGGGCCCTTCGGTGTGGACGCGCTCCACATCAACGATCCTCGAGCGGCTCATCACAATCTTCCAGCGCTGCAGGGTCGGCCCGCGGTCACCTTGTACCTCGCGGATCACCAGGTTGAGCAGGTGGCGCTTTTCCACCTCCTCACGTATCACTTGATCCCCTTCCACCAGGCGATAGACCCGGTGGCTACCCTTGTCCATCAGTCGCGCGATCAACGAGAGATCAAGCGACAATGTCTCGCGTGTGTGGTCGTACCCGCTGAGAAAGCGGGTAGGCAACATTCGCGAGCGCGAGCGGTAGTGCAGTACCACCTCTTCGCGCTGCGCGACGTTGCGCTTGCGCACCCGCTGAATTTCCCCGTCCAGCCTGGCGTAACGCTTGTAGTCAAACCACTCCAGCTGTCGGCCCACCACCTGGTTGCGGGTCGGATCCAGATACTGACGGCGCCACTTGGGACGTCCCTTGCGCAACAGCCGCCACAAGGTGTTGCGAAGGTCATCCTTGAACACCTCGCGCAGGGCGTAGATGCCTGCCATGGCCAGCACAAACAGTGCGGTTATGTCGGCCAGCGTATCGCGCACCTGCAGCAGGCCCAGCGAGACGAACACCATCACCACCGCAGTGGCCAGCGCCTTGACGGCCTTTTGTTCGACGTTGCCCAGCTCCTGGGAGTTCTGCTTGAGGGTCACCGGGTATTCGATCAGCCGGCGCAGCAGGCGCATCTTGTTGGACATCCGAGTGGAGTCCAACGTGACGCGCTCGGAGTTGTATTCGCGTTCGCGGCGGTAATCATCCTCGGCACGGCAGATCGTCAGCAGGCGCGCACGTACCTCGCGGAAGCGCGCGCCCCTCGGCAGCCCGGCGAGCAGCGCCAGTAGACGCTGCTCGGTAAACCAGGACAGGTAGTTGTCGATGGTGGCGAAGTAACGGTGCAGGCTTTCCTCGCCAGGCTCGTGCCGGCGCAGCCGTTGAAGGATGCTCACCGCCAGGTCGGCGTGCTCGGCCAGGCGCTGCTGCAGACTCGGCGTTTCTTCTCCAGCCTCTTTCTTCGCGGGCTCGGCGTGCGCCTCGCCTGACTTGCCACCGAGGGTTTTCTCGGCCTTGCGAACCCGTCGAGCATCATCCAACAGCGGCTGAGTGGAGCGCTCCATGGCCACCACGTACTGGTAGGCATAAAGGCTCAGGCTGAGGCGATAGTGCTCGGCATCGAGCTTGCCGCGCTCGGCCAGGCGGCTGAGCACCAGCGGCAGTCGGTAGCGGTCACTGAAATAAGTACGCTTGACCTGAATCGCCGCGTGGTAGAAGTCCTCTTCGGCGATTACCTGGCCGGTCAGCCCAAGCTCCCCCGGCACGAAGAGGTAGAGATCGAGCCGATGTGAGGTCTCCTCCTGCAGCACGCGGGAAACCTTGAGATGCAAGCTGTCCTGGCGCTCGACATGGATCACGGGCGACTCACGCTATGGGTTCATGCTGCTGGCTCATACTACTGGGCCGGGTCGGGCGAGCCGCCGCTGGCGCTGGTCTGGCGGTGAGGGTCGGCGGCACCGACACGCCCCGGCGCCCGGCCGGCGGCATCCCGCTTGCTCGTCTGTTCGTCATATTCACTACTACCATCGTTTTCGCTACTACCATCCAAGCGATCGCCGCCCATTCCTTCCATGCTGACACTGAGACGCGGGACACCCAGGTCCAGTGCCTGGGCCTCCATACGCTGCTTGAGCAGCAGGTTGTAGGCGCGCGCCACGTCCCACTGCATTTCCGGCGCCGTGCGAAAGCGCATGCGCAGGATCGGACAGCCCTCCTCGAAGCTGTCGATTCCCTGCATCTCCAGGGGGGACCAGATGTGATGGCGCATCATCGGATCCTGACGCAGCTCCAGCGCGATGTCGTGCATGAGAGTGATCGCATCGTCGATCTTCATGGTGTAGGGAATGCGGATCTTCATCAGCGCAATGCCGAACTGGCGCGACATATTATGGATGGACTCGATGCGGCTGAAGGTGATGATATGCACGATGGCATCCAGGTCGCGCAGACGCACGGTACGCAGCGTCAGCCCCTCGACGGTACCGATGTGTCCATTGATCCTGACGAAGTCGTCCACCGCCAGGGAATCCTCGATGAGGATGAAGATGCCGGTGATCAAATCCTGTACCAGGGTCTGGGCGCCGAAGCCGATTGCCAGGCCGATCACACCGGCACCCGCCAGCAGCGGCGTGACATTGACGCCCAGATTGGCCAGGCCAACGATCGCGGCGATAATGATGATGGTGACGAAGACCACGTTGCGCAGCATCGGCGTAATCGTCTGGGCGCGGGCCAGATTGATGCGACGCCCCCGCGAACGCGCCGGTTTGGTCAACGCACGATTGATGGCGGTATCGGCGAAGATCCATGCCAACCAGGCCAACAACACCGTGAAGCCGATCGCCAGCAGTGCCTGCCCGATGCGCGCGCTGGCCACGCCCTGTTGACCGACCCCCAGTATCGAGCCACCCCACACCTGAAGCGACAGCTCGATGAAGACTACCCAGGTCGCCACATGCGACAGCGCATAGCCGAAGCGTTCAAGGCGCTTGCGATAGTCGCTGAGTCGGCGACGCTTGACTCGACGCTCGGACTGGCGACGTATCAATCCCGTGACGACCAGGGCGAGGACCAGTAATGACGCGGAAATGATCGAGCGCGCCAGTGCCGTGCCGACATCGCCCGCCGAGATGAAGATCGCCACCAACGACCCCCCGACCAGCAGCAGCGAAGGCACATGCCAGAGCCCTCCCAGAACGCGGATCATCTCCTGTGAACCGCCCTTGTCGCGGCGATACCGATAGGGCCGGTTACGGATCAGATGCTTGATTGGGCGCTTGAACCGCACGATGAAGCGACCGCTGAGCAGGGCCGCCAGCATATTGGCCAGCACCGACATCAGGCCGGCCAGCTCACTGCCCATCGTCTCCACGAGCCGGGCCGATTGGAACGCATCCCCGAGAGCGACAAGTGCGCCGATGACGAACAGCGGGCGCAGCGCCTGTTGTTGCAGGATCTTCACGGCGATGTAGCGGTGGCCGCGGGTGAAGACCGAGACGAAGGTTTCGACCACCACCGACAGCGTTCGACCGCAGAGCGCGATATACGCCACGACCATGGCCATCAGGCGACCGGGACTGTCCGGTATCAGCGGAGAGATGCCCAGCACCAGGCCGAACGCCAGGGCCCACGGCAGCAATCGGCGCAGGAAATGCACGGCCAGCAGCCAGGCACGCGGCTCACGCGGCAGGTCCAACGGCCAGTGGTAGCGGCGCGCCAGCAGGCGCCCCAGCGCCACCAGAATCACCACCAGGCCTACCCAGATGCCCAGCAGCACGGCGCCTTCGATGACGAAGCGCAACAGCTCGGTATTCCCGGTACGGGTCACCAATGCACTGAGATCCGACCAGCCCTGATTCAGTTGGCGGCGCCAGTCGTCGATCGGCGACTGGCCAGCCTCCGCCTGGTCGCCTATCTCGGTCAAGGTTTCGGCCAGTGCGCCCAGCAGCCCCTGACGTGGCATCGCGCCATCCTGCTCGGCGACTTCTCCCTGGACACGCTGCAGCTCGCGCAGGCTTTCCAGCAAGGCGTCGCGTCTCTCGGCATTCTCCAGTGTCGCGATCACTTCCTGAAGAGAATTCTGGAAGGCTTCGGGATCGTGGTCCTGGCTTTCATTGCCTCCATTGGACAGGCCCGCCATTCCCAGTGGCGATACCTGAGCATGGGCCGGAAAGCTCAGGCAAAGCATTAGCAATCCCCACCACAGACAAGGCATCAGCGCCTGTACCCATGAGCCTCGCAGTGGGGCCTTCCGGCCCGACTGGCATGCAGTGGACAACATCTCTTCTCCGTCTCGTTAGGGCCGATCCGCCGGCGACGATGGCAGGCATTATGATAGGCTGCGATATAATTTCTACTCCCGCATAACGTGCACAGGATGCCGCCATGACGCCCTTGTCGCCACCCGAACCCCGCAATTCGTCAGGTGAGATCCGACGCGTCGGGGTCGAGATCGAGTTTGCCGGCTTGCCCCCACGGGATACCACGGCGCTGGTACAGGAGCTGTTTGGCGGCGAGTTGATAACGGTGAGTGCCCACCGCCTGAAGGTCAAGGACACCCGCTGGGGCGATTTCGTTATCGAACTCGATACCCAGTACGCGCATCCCGACGATGCCGTCATCAACGCCGGCCCCAAGGATGACAGCGACCTGGAGCGTCATCGTCATCAAGTGCGTGTCGATTTCCATACCCGCACCCGCGAGCTGATCGGTGATGTCGTCACTGGCCTGGTGCCCACTGAAATCGTCTGCCCGCCGGTCCGCTGGGATGAGCTTCATGAACTCGATGCGCTCTTCGGCGCCCTGCGCGGCCATGGCGCCAAGGGCACCAATGATAGCCTGCTGTATGGCTTCGGCCTGCACCTCAATCCTGAGGTGCCAAGCCTGGAAGTGGCGAGCATTCTGGATCATCTGCGCGCCTACCTGCTCAGCGCCCAGTGGCTTCGCGAACAGATCGATATCGATATCACACGCGAGGTGCTGCCCCACGCCAACCCCTTTCCCAAGCCTTACGCCCTGAAGATTCTCGACCCCAGCTATGCTCCTGACGTGGATACCTTGATCGGCGATTATCTGGAGCATAACCCGTCGCGTAATCGTGAACTGGACATGTTCCCGCTCTTTGCCTATCTGCGACCCGACTACCCCCATCCGCTGTTCCACCACAAGCTGGTCAAGCCACGGCCGACCTTCCACTATCGGCTGCCCGATGCGCGCCTTTCGGAACCAGGCTGGGGCTCGGCCGTGGAATGGAACCGCTGGGTCGAAGTCGAGCGTCTGGCAGCCGACAAGGTAGCGCTTACCGAGCGTTCGGCCGCTTACCTGGCTCGACACACGCGCTCGCCGGTGACCCGCTGGATGGAAAAACTGCGCGACTGGATGGGGGGCTCGTGAGTCAAGACATCCGTCCCCTGATCGGTATTACTACCTCCGACACCAAGAGCCAGATTGCCTGGCTCTTCGACTGGTTCGCGGTATGGCGACACGGAGGCCGACCGGTGCGCCTGTCGCCTTCACGCCCTATCCCGGAGCATCTTGACGGCCTGATCATCGGCGGTGGCGATGACATCCAGGCGCATCTGTATGGGGGTGAGGTCCAACTGGATGTTCGTCTCGATCCTCAGCGCGACGAACTGGAGCTGACCCTACTGGAGCGTTTCATTCCCCAGGGCGCGCCGGTACTGGGTATCTGCCGCGGTGCGCAGCTGATCAATGTACACCTTGGCGGCACCCTCGACCCGGATATCTACACCACCCACGAAGGCCTCAAGCAGCGGCGCACCGTGCTGCCACGCAAGACCGTGGACATCGTCGGCGACAGCCAGCTTCACCGCATCCTCCGCGTCACCTGGTGTCGCATCAACAGTCTGCACCATCAGGCCGTTCAGCAAGCCGGGCGCGGCATCGAGATCGTCGCCCGCGATCGCAACGGCCTGGTGCAGGGCATCGAGTCGCGCGACCATACCTTTCTGATCGGCGTGCAATGGCACCCCGAATGGCTGATCTTCAACCGGCCCCAGCAGCGCTTGATCCGCGCCTTGATCGAGGCCGCCGACCGGCCCTGAATATCGTCAAGCGCATAATTTTTAATATGCACCGAGAAAACGGCCACCCGAAGGTGGCCGTTACGATCATTCAGGTGGGCCTCGTATCAATTATCGAGGGTGGCATCTAGCGTGATCTTGGCATTCAAGAGCTTGGATACCGGGCAGCCCGCCTTGGCTTTCTCGGCGGCCTCCTCGAAGGCGGTCTGGTCGGCGCCAGGCATGCGTACCCGGGTCTCGAGATGAATGGCCGGAATGCTGAAGCCATCGTCATCCTGCTCGAGGGTCACCGTGGCCTTGGTGTCGATGCTTTCGGCCTCCATATCGGCTTCACCCAATATCAGCGACAGTGCCATCGAGAAACAGCTGGCATGGGCGGCGCCGATCAGCTCCTCGGGGTTGGAGCCTGCCTGACCTTCGAAGCGCTGCTTGAACCCGTACGGCACTTCTTTCAGCACGCCGCTTTCGGTAGATATCGTTCCCTTGCCGTTCTTCAAACCGCCCTGCCAGCGAGCGGAGGCTGTCTTGGTGATGCTCATGAAACGTCTCCCGATAAATGATGGATGGCATCAAGCCATTCCCTGATATGGATGCACAAGGCCGGGTAATCAACCCGGCGGGCGATCAGCGATGAACATTCGCTCGACTCATAGGTCAGCTCAGTGCGCTCAATAGGTCAGCTCAGTGCGCTCAGCGCCGCGTCGTAGTCCGGCTGCTCCTTGATCTCCTCGACCAACTGACTATGGATCACCCGATCCTGTTCGTCGAGCACCACCACCGCCCGCGCGCACAGGCCCGACATCGGGCCGCTGCAAAGGGCCACGCCCCAATCCTTGTGGAAGGCGGGATGGCGAAAGGTCGAGAGCGTCTCGACCTCATCCAGCCCTTCGGCACCACAGAAGCGCTTGGCGGCGAAGGGCAGGTCCGCCGATACCACCAGTACCACCGTATTCGCCAAGCGGGACGCCAACTCGTTGAAGCGACGCGTGGACATCGCGCAGGTCGGCGTATCGACGCTCGGGAGGATATTGAGTACCTTACGTTTGCCGGCCCAGTTCACCAGTGTGACGTCGGTGAGGTCGGTATTGGTCAGCGTGAGCGGTGGCGCCGCCTGCCCAACAGCGGGGAAACTGCCCTCGACATCCACGGGCGTGCCGGCACGGGTGACCTGTTGCATGCGAGTTCCTTATCAAATAATTGACTAATTGAATTGTTGAAATGCTGGCCTGGCTCAGGCCTCGTCGGCATTCTGCGCTTGCAGATCCGCCAGACGGCGCGACAGCTGAGCGTGCCCGACTCGGCGCATCTCGGCAATATTACGCTCGGGAATCGCCTCGGCATCGGCATGGTGGGCCACTGCCTGCTCCACGCTCGCCTCGCGCAACAGGTGCAGCATCGGCCAGGGCGAACGATTGGTGAAATTGGCAGGATCCTCGGGCTCGGCGTCCTCGAAACAATAATCGGGATGAAAGCTTGCCAGCTGATACACCCCCTCGTAGCCCTGCTCGACCATCAACGCCTCGGCAATGGCCAGCAGATCGAGGTAGTCGTCGAAATCCTCCACGCCGCTCGTGAGCACCAACAGGGTGGTCTCGATGCCCGGCTCGTCGTCGAGCCGTTGGCACTCCTGTATCAACCGAAGCAACACGGCCTCCCAGTCGCCGGCCGGGGCCTCGACGTAGCGGATCGTGTCCCGCGCCACTTCACGGCCGGCGAAGGGGCAGATGTCGTGAGCGACCACGAAGGTCTCGATCCAGGCACGGGTCGACGCGAGGGGGGCGGAGGTAGTCATGGTCAGGCTCGGCAGGCAAGGGAAGATGCCATATGGTCCGCCGGCTGCGCGCCGATTGCAAAGCCGCCTCTGGTGTCCCAGCCTGAAGGCCTGCCTTTCATCCAACAGATCGTCCATCGACAGACCGTCACTCAGGAGACGCCTCATGACGTCACGTTCCCCGCACGTCAGCCTTGCGGCCACCGCCCACGAACCCTCCATCGAACTGCCCGCCATCGGCCAGGGCACCTGGTACATGGGCGAGGGGCTAGCGCCGCGCCGCGATGAGGTGCGCGCGCTGCAACAGGGTCTCGAGCTTGGCCTGACGCTAATCGACACCGCCGAGATGTACGGCGACGGCGGCGCTGAGGAGGTCGTGGGCGAGGCAATTGCCGGCCGCCGCGACGAGGCCTTCGTGGTGTCCAAGGTCTATCCCTGGAACGCCGGGCGCGACAGTGCCATCGCCGCCTGTGAGCGCAGCCTCTCGCGGCTCAAAACCGACCATCTGGATCTCTACCTGCTGCACTGGCCCGGCGATATCCCTCTAGAGGAAACGCTGGACGCCTTCGAGCGGCTGCGCGAGAGCGGCAAGATCCGCCGCTTCGGCGTCTCCAACTTCGATGTCGATGAGATGGAAACCCTCGAGGCTACTCCTGGCGGCGACCAGTGCGCGGTCAATCAGGTGCTCTATCACCTGGGCTCGCGAGGCATCGAACACTCTTTGCTGCCCTGGCAGCGTGAGCGCGCCATGCCCACCATGGCCTATTGCCCGCTGGCCCAGGCTGGCGCCCTGCGCCGCGAACTGCTCACCCACCCCACGGTGCGCGGAGTCGCCAATGACCTGGGCATTACTCCCCCTCAGCTCTTGCTGGCCTGGGCGATTCGGCCGATCGATGACCGGCATGGCGACGCCCGTCGTGACGTGATCGCCATCCCCAAGGCGGTGCAGAGCGCGCACGTGACACAGAATGCCGAAGCGCTCGGCATCAAACTCGATGATGACGCCCTGAAGCGTCTCGACGCGGCCTTTCCCGCACCCACCCGCAAGACCTCACTGGATATCATCTAACCCCAGCGATGATGTCTCCGGCATCGTGCCGCGCCGGGAGGCCAGCCGATCGGCCAACCTAGTCGGCTCCGGCAACTTGGTCCGCCCGAGGCAAGCCACCACCCAGCCCAGCGCCGTGTCGAGACACAGCCGGTGGCCCGGCGAAATGAACAAGGGTTTGACGCCGACCCGCGAGCGCAGCACCGCCCCGATGGTCTCGCCGCGATCGAGCAAGGGCGTCCAGTCGCCGCGCGCTTCGCCCAGTTCGCCGTAACGGCCGCAGAGGCGCGATTTCGCCACGCCGATCGTCGGTAGGTCGAGCCACAGCCCGAGGTGTGCCGCGACTCCCAGGCGACGCGGATGGGCGATACCATGGCCATCGACCATCACCAGTTCGGGGCGGACGGCGAGCCTGTCGAAGGCGGCCAGTGCTGCAGGTATCTCGCGAAACGACAGCAGCCCCGGCACGTAGGGCATGCGGGTCGGCTCGCGATGGACCACCTGCTCGACCAGCGTCAGCTCTGGCCAGGTCAGCACGACCACGGCCGCGCGGGTGATGTCCCCGCCCTCCTCGAAGCCGATATCCACCCCGGCGATCCGGGCAACCGGATCGAGACGATCTTCGCGTTCGAGCCTGACGGCGAGTTGTTTCTGGAGGGCAATGGCCTCCGCCGGTGCAAGATTCCATTCGTGCAAGGGGGTAATCGACATCATGGCTCCCTGATTCGTCGGCATCGCTCGGGTTAGACTACGATTTTTCGCGTGACGGTACACCGGGGAACTAATGCTGAGATTGATCCACACCGCCGACTGGCACCTGGGCCAGAGTTTCCACGGCCAGGAACGTCACACCGAACACCGCGCCTTTCTCGCCTGGCTGCTCGACACCCTGGAGCAGCGCCGGGCCGATGCGCTGCTGGTGGCCGGCGACGTCTTCGACGTGGTCAATCCCTCGCTGCAAGCGCAGGCGCTGCTCTACGACTTCATCGTCAGCGCCCATGAGCGCCTGCCCCGGCTCGATATCGTGATGATCGCCGGCAACCACGACAGCGGCAACCGCATCGAGCTTCCGGCACCGCTGATGCGCCGCCTGCGCACCCACGCCCTGGGCCGGGTAAGCTGGCTGGACGATGGCCGGCTCGACGCCGAGCGTCTGCTGGTGCCGCTCACCGCCAGTGACGGCGAGACCCGCGCCTGGTGTCTCGCGCTGCCCTTCCTGCGACCCGCCGAGGTCACCGGCAACGCCGTCGCGGCCCCCTTCGGAGAGGCAGGTAGCGACTACGTTAATGGCATCAGCCGCGTCCATGAGCAGCTCATCGACGCTGCCCGCGCCCGGCGCCGGCCCGGCCAGGCGCTGGTGGCCATGAGCCACGCCCATCTGCACGGCGCCACCGTCTCCGAGGCCAGCGAGCGCCCCATTGTGATCGGCGGCGAGGAATCGATCTCTGCCGCCCTCTTCCCGTCCGAGATCGCCTACGTGGCGATGGGTCATCTGCATCGTGCCCAGCAGGTCGGCGAGGCGCGCATTCGCTACAGCGGCAGCCCCTTGCCGCTGGACTTCAGCGAGGTGGCCTATCCCCATCAGGTGCTGGACGTCACGCTCGATGGCGACGTGCTGGCCACGGTGGACACGATCCCCGTGCCGCGTCCGGTGGCCATGCACCGCATCGGCCCCGCTTCGCTGGAAAAGGTGCTTACCGAACTCGAAGCTCTGGAGAGCGATCCTGAGTTACCCCAAGCTCGGGGGCGGGAGCTTTCAAAAGCTCGGGGGCGGGAGCTTCCAAGAGAGCGTTGGCCGTGGCTTGAGGTCTGTGTCGCGCTCGAGGCCCCGATCCCCGATCTGCGCGCCCGGGTGGACGCGGCACTCAAGGGCAAGGCGCTGCGCCTGCTACGCCTGGAGCGTCGCCTGCCCCGGGCCGAGGGCGAGGAAGCCCCAACGCGGGTCGAGCTGGAGACGCTGGGCCCGCGCCGGCTGTTCGAGCTTACCTGGCAGCAGCGCTGGAACGAGCCCGCCGACGCGGCGGTGCTGGCTGACTTCGACCGGCTACGCCAGGACGTGCTGGATGACCAAGACACCGACACCGGTGAGGCCCGCCCATGAGGATTCTCGCCCTGCGCCTGGAGAATCTGGCCTCGCTGCCCGGCCCGCTCGAGCTCGACTTCACCGCCGCGCCGCTGTGCGACGCCGGGCTGTTCGCCATCACCGGCCCCACCGGTGCCGGCAAGAGTACTCTGCTCGATGCGCTGTGCCTGGCGCTCTACGGCAATACGCCGCGGCTGCGCCAGGCGCCGGCCCGCGACAGTCAGGTCGACGACACGCCGGACTCTACGCTGACCACCAGCGACCCGCGCACCCTGCTGCGCCGCGGCACCGCCACGGGCCACGCCGAAGTGGATTTCCTGGGCCGCGATGGGCGCCGCTACCGTGCTCGCTGGGCCGTGCGCCGCGCTCGCCACAAGGCCAACGGCCGCCTGCAGGCCGCGGAGCAATCGCTGCGCGACCTTGACGATGACCGCCTGCTGACCACTCAGAAACGCGAGTTCGATCGCCTGCTGACAAAGCGCCTGGGACTCACCTTCGACCAGTTCACCCGCGCCGTCCTGCTGGCCCAGAGTGAGTTCGCCGCCTTCCTGCAGGCCGACGACAACGAGCGCAGCGACCTGCTGGAGCGCCTCACCGGCACCGCCGAATACTCGCAGATTTCCATGGCCGCCTACCGCCGTGCCAGCGAGGCCAGGAAAACGGTCGAC
The DNA here is from genome assembly GCF_900116705.1 of Halomonas korlensis. GTDB lineage: Bacteria > Pseudomonadota > Gammaproteobacteria > Pseudomonadales > Halomonadaceae > Halomonas > Halomonas korlensis. Next base: position 161,150 of record NZ_FPBP01000002.1, read on the forward strand.
AGGCTCGAGGGCCGACTTGCCGACGACCTGCCCGCCGAGCCCGAGGTCCGCGTCGAACTGGAACGCACCGCCGAGGCTGCCGAGCGTGACCTCAAGGCCGTCCAGCAACAGGCCACGCGACTGGAAACGCAGCAGCGCTGGCACGACACCAACGCAAAGCTTCGGCGCAACCATGCCGAGGGGTGTCGACAGCAGCGGGAAGCAGAGATGCGTTGGCAGGCCCTGGCGCCCGACCGCGCCGACCGCGAGTGGCGTCGCCTGTTCGCCCCCCAGCGACACCGCCTGACCCGCCAGGCCGAACTACCCGGCGAGCTCGCCAACCTCGAGACTACCCACGGCCAGACGCAAGAAGCGCTGAAGGCCGCCGAAGGCCAGCACCGGCTAGCCCATCAGAATCATTCGCGAGCCGAGCAGACGCTGATCGAGGCCGAGACGGCCCGTCGCCAGGCCGAGCCCGCCCTGCGCGAGGCACGGAACGAAGCCCAGGTGCTCGCCACCCTGGAAAAGCAGTTGGCGGAGCGCGAGACCACGCAGCAAGAATGCCGGCAGCAGGCGAGTCAACTCGCCAGAGAGCGCCGCCAAGTCGACGACGAACAGCAACGGTATAGCAAGCAGCGCGAGGCGTGGTACATCACCCTCCGCCGGCTGATGGGCGATCACGAACGGCTGGACGACGCCCGCCAGGCGGCGCAGTTCCAGCATGATCGGGCTGCCCGGCATAGCCTAGCGCTGAGTGAGCTGAAGAACCGCTGGCGGGAAGTCTGCCGCGTTGAGGAGACCCACCGGACGCTGGCCAAGCGCCTGAAGAATGACGAACGACGCAAGGCGCAGCTATACGAGCAGGGCAAAGCCGTCCGGCAGCGATTGGACGACCGGGAGCGCCATTATCGCTGCGTGCATGACGTCATCCAACGCCAGCGCGCCGTGCGCAGCGAGAGCGTGGCAACGCTGCGGGAAGGCCTGATAGACGGCGAGACCTGCCCCGTGTGCGGCGGCCTCGACCATCCCTGGCGCCACCGACCGCCGGCCACCCCCGAGGCCACCCAGCTCGCTGCCCAACAGGCCGAGGAGACGCGCCAACTGGCCGAGGCGGAGAGCGAGCGGGACCAGGCCCAGCGCCAACGCGACGAACTACTGGGCGACTATCGCGCCGTCGAGGCAGCCTTGAAACAGCACCACCGCGACCTGCAGAACGTCGAGGGGCAACTGGCCGCAGCTCGCCAGTCGCTGGCCGACCATCCACTCCATGCCGAATTCGCCCCCATCGATGCCGCAGAACGCGACGCCTGGCTGACGACTCAACAGCGAGAGAGCGACACGGCGCGCCAGCATTCCCAAAGCATGCTGGACGAACTGGCCAGGGCCGAGGCGGAACTGGCCCCGCTGGAAAAGGCGCTGCAGGACGGCAGGCTGGCGCTCACTCGGCTCGAGACCCGGCGCGACGAGCTCGACAAGGCGCTCGCCGGTCTCGATGAGCGGCTTCCGCTCCTGCGCGAGCAGCGTGGCGAACGCGCCCGCGGGCTCGCCGCCCTGCTCGGTGAGCACGCCTCGCCGGACGCCTGGCAGCGCCATCTCGACGTTCGTCAGGCCAACGCCCGCCAGGCCTGCGACGCGGCATTGGCCGGGTTCCATGAGTCCCAGAAGGAACAGCAACGACTCGCCCAGCAAGCGCAGTACGTGAGCGAACGGCTCATCGTACTCGGTAAGGAACGCGCCACTCTGGACCGCGAACTGGCCGACTGGCGACGTGCCCACCCCGAATTGGATGACGCCACCCTCAAGCGGTTATTGGCCCAGCCCGAGAACGAGGCCCGACGCCAGGAGCAGGCGGTGAGTGAGGCCGAGCGGGTACGCCAGCAGGCCGACGCCACCCTCGCCGAGCGCTGCCAGGCGCTGCTCGCGCACCGTCGGGGCCAGGAACTGGTCGAGGACGAGGTGAGTGACGAAACGCTGCTGGGCGATGCCGTGGAGAGCGAGATCCAGCGGCGCCGAGACGCCTTGGTAAGCGAACGCGAGGCGCTCACACCGCAGCTCGACGCGGCCCAGCGACACCGTGACGAGGCGCTGCATGCCCTGCACGACGACGACCGTCGGCGCACGCGCCAGCAGGAGGGCCAGGCCGAGTTGGAAGCCGCCCGCACCGAGCACCGCCGCTGGGGCCAGATCAGCGAGCTGATCGGCTCCGCCGACGGCAAGACGTTCCGGCGCATCGCCCAAGCCTATAATCTGGAACAACTGCTGGAACACGCCAATGCCCATCTCGCCGGCCTCAGCCGTCGCTACCGGTTGGCGCGCGGCGGCAGCCCCCTGGGGCTGCTGGTGGTGGATCACGACATGGGCGACGAGTGCCGCTCGGTACACTCCCTCTCCGGCGGCGAGACCTTCCTGGTTTCGCTCGCCCTCGCCTTGGGGCTGGCGTCGATGGCATCGGGCGAACTGGTGATCGAGTCGCTGTTTATCGACGAGGGCTTCGGCAGCCTCGACCCCCAGTCGCTGGCGCTGGCCATGGAAGCTCTGGACGGCCTGCAGGCCCTTGGTCGTCGCGTGGGGGTAATCTCTCACGTGCAGGAGATGCACGAGCGCATCCCGGTGCAGATCCAGGTCGAGCCGCTAGGCAACGGGACGAGCCGAGCGAGGTTGGTCAGCGTTTGAGAATCCTGGTCCTTTCGAGCAACTGGACGCCGAGACCGGCTTTCACGCGGCATCTCTCCTGCCCAACGCGAGAGGGTCATTGTCGGATATACTGCGTATCACCCGGCAGGGGTTGCCGGCAGCGAACACGGCCTCGGGGATATCCCTCGTCACGACGCTCCCAGCACCGATCACGGCGCGCGAGCCAATTCGTACTCCAGGTCAAACCTGCACCAATCTAAACTTGACGCATAGGGCGTGTCTTTCCCCCTCTCTACCCCTGCCTATCCCCGATGCGGCTGTAGCCACTGCCGAAGCTGGGGCCCCGACATCAGGCCCGCCTGGCGCGCCACTTCCTGGCCGCCCCGGAACACGACCAAGGTGGGAATGCTGCGAATTGCGAAGCGACCGGCCAGCGCCTGTTCGGCTTCGGTATCCAGCTTGGCGAAACGCAAGCGCGGTTCCAGCGCTTGAGCCGCCTCGGCGAAGATCGGCGCCATCGCCTTACAGGGCCCGCACCAACTCGCCCAGAAATCCACCACCACCGGCAGGGTGCTGCGCTCCACCAAGGCCGGGTAGTTGGCCGCGGTCAGTGCCAGCGGCTCACCGGTGAACAGGGGTTTACGGCACTTGCCGCAACGTGGCATGTCGTCCAGCCGCGCTTGACTGACGCGATTGATCGTCAGGCAGTGTGGGCAGCCGAGGGTATAGGTATCGCTCATGATCGCTTCCGCAGACCTCTTGAAAGTCAGGGAACCTCGTGGCCATGGCAGCCTTTATCGTGAAACACGCTGTCACGCCATCGAGGCCGCCGGAACGTTCTGTGCAAAGCAGGCAGTTTTCTCAACGCTGTTTATAAACCAAAGGTTTCCTTTACCTTCGCTTCGAACGACTTGTCATCCATGCGCTTGCGCATTGGCACGAACTGCTCTGCCTCCTTGCCAACCTCAACAGCAATATCACTATCGTCATTCTCGATGATATTCTTCACGGCCTGCGCTATCGGCAGAGGGTCAGGCCCCTCATTGATGGCCTTGGCAACAATCGGCATAAAATGAGACACCAATTCCTTGTAGGGGGAGCTTTCACCGGTTGTCGTGCTGTTGGCAACAAGCCCTTTTTTCACAAAGTTGGTCCCAAACAAGCCGGCAAGAACTGAGTGCACCCTTATGCCGAAAGGAGCAACCTCAAACCTCAAGGAATCGGTAATACCCTCGACAGCATATTTGCTGGCATTGTAATGCGACAGCAAGGGAAGCCCCATCTTCCCCAGGAAGGAAGAAATATTGATAACAACGCCACTTCCCGCCTCACGCATGTGCGGAAGAACTTCTCTGGTCATCTTTATAAGGCCAAAGACATTCACATCGAACTGCTTGAATATCTCCTCATCGGTTCCTTCTTCCAATGTCGCAAGAAGTCCGAAGCCCGCATTATTCACCAAGACATCAATCTTTCCTTCCTTTGTCATGATGTGCTGAACGGCCTTCCGGATAGAGGCGGTGTCCTGTACATCAAGAGCTACTGTATTAAGGCTGAGGCCGTGCTTTTCAGCCTCATCAATCAGCTCCTGACGACCATTCCTGACGCCGGCATATACGGTATACCCATGTTCCGCCAGTAGCAGCGCTGTAGCCTTTCCCATGCCGGATGTAGCGCCAGTGATCAAGACGGTCTTATTCACGATAGAATCCTTGTATAGCCAAGAAGGGACGGTTTCCTGCTGTCCTGAACAACGCAGAATGGAACCAACATAGCAGAAAGAGAGCAGTCTCCGGTCACCGATCTGTAACCGACCGGGCCTCATTTACGGCTTTCAGCCTCCATGATGAGGCTTATCAGGTTGTTCGTTCCAATTGGGCCACTTCAATTCTCGAGCCTCTTCTCCAAGACTTTTTCATATCGGCTCACGAGAACCGGGACCTTAGGCTTCTCCAGGCGTTGCCAGCATGTTCATGATCAGCCGAACCATGGTTTCTTTATTGGCCGGGTCGGACTCGGCGATCAACAATGTCAAGGCGGCGAGCCCCACGTCGTTGACCACCACCTCGCCATGCGCATTGAGCAGACGATCGTTGCGGTAGAGAAAATCGACGAAGAGATACGCCGCGCTGCGCTTGTTGCCGTCGGCGAAGGGATGGTTCTTGACTACGAAGTAGAGCAGGTGTGCCGCCTTGGCCTCCACCGAGGGATAGGCCGGCTCGCCGAAGACCGTCTGGTCGAGGTTGCCGAGCAGCGAATCGAGGCCGTCGCCGCGCTCCCGGGCGAACAGATCGGTCGCTTCACCTCGCGCCGTCAGCTCGGCCTTGAGCGAGGCGAGCGCCGTGCGAGCCTCTCTCAAAGTGGGCAACCGGCCACCGGCCTGGGCGCGGGGCTCAGTCAACAGGCCCTCGTCGTAACGCTGCAACAACAGGAAGGTCTGGGCGTAGCGGGTGACGATATCGATGTGTCCCCGGCCGCTGGCGGCATCCAGCGCCGGGCTGCCGGCTGTCTTGCGCACCAGGGCCATGGCAGCTTCCAGCTCGCGGGCATTCTCCTCGAAGCGCTGGCGGTTCAGGGTCCAGCCCTGCGTCAGATGCTCGCGCAGAGTGCGCGTAGCCCATATCCTGAAGCGGGTTGCCCGTGTGGAGCTGACTCGGTATCCGACCGAGATCACCGCGTCCAAGCTGTAGTGCTTGCGCTTGCGTTCAACTTCTCGCTGCCCTTCCTGCTGAACTTGTAAGAAATCCTTACAAGTTGCCTCCTCCACCAGCTCGCCGTCCTCGTAGACATTCTTCAGATGCATGGTGATGTTCTGAGGCTTGACGTCGAACAGTTCGGCCATTTGTGACTGGGTCAGCCAAACCGTCTCCTGTTCGGCATCCAGCCGCACCTCGACCGCCTGGTCGGCGTCTTGGTAGATCACGATGGGTGCCTGGTTGTTGTCGCTCATGCCGTCGCCTCCTCCACTGCCGCTTCGGCTTGCCTAGCCGTCAGCTCGCCGGTCTTGATCGAAAAGTTCTGCAGGACCGCCTTACGCGACTTGCCGCCGAAGGTCGGATTGGCAACAATCACAGCGATGTTCTTGAAGGCCTGCTCGAACATGCGATTCGTGGGTCCGTGGCATGCAGGCGGCCGCCGGGCATAGCGCCGGCGGCCGCACGAGAATCGTGAGGCTAATGCTACGCCGCGACAGCAGAGGTCGCCAATCGGCACATGTCGACACCATCGACATATCTAGAGAGCGTATCGAAAAAAACCGCCTCTTTTGAACATGTTCTAGCGTCATGCCGATGGTTGATTAGAGCTCTCAGAAGCCATCTTAACCTTGGGGACAAAGCCGTGTTTAAGGGCCTGGACCACCGAATGCGGTGCCAGCACTTCGACGGCTTGGTTGGTCACGAGGGGATCGGCTTTCTGGTAACCCTCAAATGACCACCGCCAATAGCCCCCTCCCCAAACGAGATAGGCCTGGCCCTCATGCTCGAAGAAGGCGCCATCGGGCAAGGCTGCCACCGGACTCAGCCAGGTGACCTTTTCCCGTCGGCTGATCCGTTCCCGATGTAGTTGTCGATCCATCTCAGGCACACGCACTCCACCAGTGCCATCCGGTCGATTGGCCTGCGTCCAGTACTTCTTGAACTCGAGCCCCCTCTCACGCTGGCACTCCATACAGGGGCGGTGACCTGCCGCCAAGGCAGTGGCTTCATCGGGAAAGAAGAGCTCCGTGTAGCGACCCGGGGCCATGAGCGAGCGACGGTTCCCCTTGAATTGAAGGACGCAGACCACCCAGTTCTGATGGGCATGGGTCTTCTTCACCTGCCTGTCATCGTCATGAAGGATGCCGCGGTTGCCCATCAACGTGCCACGCGCGGGAGATTCGAGTATACGGCCCCAGGGGTCGACTCGGTTCTGTAGTGGCATAGTATTTCCTGTTTATCGGTGAGGTGGCTAAAGACCAATAGCTTTCTTTAAAGCATCGTAAGCTATCTTTGGCCCTACACGCTTAGCCAGTTCCATGACCTTGAATAAGGCCGGCATGTTCAGCTCAGAGTTGGGCAAATAAATATTCGATCCTGTCTTAAAACAATAATGCTGAGCCAAGTCAAGCAACATATCATTAACATACTCAACACCTTTACCCACGCCATGAAAGTTCACATAATCTACCACAGCAATACTCGCAAACTCGTAAGCCCGAACTTCAGACTTTCGGGATGAATCGCCTTGCCACAACACATGGATCCAGTCCTCATCCAAGCTTTCATCAAGCTCATAGATCGGAAGAATCAAAGTACCATTTTTCAATGAGCGAGCACACCTGAAGCCATCGACCTCATCATGCTGATAAATCGGCATGAGATTAGCTAGAAAATCCACATGCTTCTGACTAGAATTATTTCCCATTCCATCACACCCAATTATTCACAAACAGGAGAACCAAAGTTATTCGGTGAATCTAAAGTCTAAATAGTTATAACCAAAAAGGGCAATGCAGAGATGCCTCTTTCTTGGCTATGCAATCATCAGTCTAGGTTCAAAATATCCTTCACTTCGTTCAGATCACGGTGCGCACGCAGGTAAATCACCGCTGCCCGAGAAAGCTTTTCCGTATCACGAACCATCCTTTTCAATTCTTTTTTTGCAGTTTTCACATCATCACCTCGCCTAATTTTTTCTATGTTCCTCTCTACATCTAACCTAATTTTATTCCTTTCTCTAACTATGCGAGATTCATTCAGATGAAAAATTTCAACAGAATTTTTCACTTTGCGCTCTTCATCTTCATTTGCCTCAGGCCTGGGAATAGGAATACCATCCCCATCAAACCAAAGAAGTTTTTCATCATCCGGTTCAAACGGATCAAGAAGGTCGGGAATCTCATTCCTTAACAACAATTTATCTTCAGGGCAACAAGCCCTGCTTTCCGGATTCACAAGGGGAAACCTACACCCCTTCCCTCCTTGAGTCTCATCAAAATTTCTTCGACTATTGCAGAATGTGCAAGCGCAACGATAATTTTCCCAATCAAAGGCCAGCCACCAGTATCCTTCGTGCTCACTATCCTCTTCAACCTTATTTTTGGGCCGAAAATGATCAACTGGCATATCCGAACGTATTTCTCCAGCCTCACAGTACCAGCACTTCTTTTTAAGGCTTTCTGGAAGAAGTTGATAGAATTCTCGCCAAACGTCAGAAGAGGCCTTTCTATTTAAAACCTTCTTCTTATCACCCAAACTATGTAGAGCAAATAACTTTTGCTTTTCCCGATCCGCCTTATCACGCCACTCTTGCGGCAAGCATTCTGCAATATCGTCTTTGCAGATCCATCTCATCAAAACTCCTCCTTGGTTTGAAGATGATATCTTTCACGAAGAAAGTCCATATAATCAGGATCATCCGAGGCCAAATTAAACCCTAGCTCAGCTAGCTCTTTGTTTAGGCGTGACAAAAACTCTTCTTCACTTTCGGGAAGCTCACCCTCCTCTCTTACAATCTTTTCAGTGGACAGCTCGTCTTTAGCAGCAAGCTTATTTCTTTCGGTTAGCTTTCTTTGTGTATCGTCATCCAAAGTTGTTTTTAAACCGAACATATCGCTACGGAGAATAAGATTTATCCCCATTCCACGCGGGCTTTCTTCAGGCTCTTTCGCGTGCACTTGATGTTCATTATCTCGCCACATCACCTGAACTTGTTGCTTATGCAACTCAGCTATAGCTAATGGGTGATGAGTCACCATTAACAGATGACTGGTTTCTGTTTCGTGATCAGGCACAAAATCTCGCAAAAACTTCAAATACTTGGCTGCCCATGATGGGTTTAAGTGAGTATCGGGCTCATCCAATAAAAAAAGCGAGTCTTTCCCGCCAGTAAACTTCAACAAACCCAATACTGTTAGAAGCTGTTGCTCTCCTTCACTTAGCTCACGAAATGTTAGCGGGCTGTCACTACTGACAACCTTCACTCGAATACTGACCTCGGAAATAATTTCGGAAAGCAGGGTACTTTCAAGCATCTTGAACAGCTCATCTGGGCTCAAATCTTTAGCAAAAGCACGCAAGGCTTCAACACTAGGTAAAAAAAGATGGAAGAACTCATTTCGGATATTACTCCCAGTGAGAGAGGTGTCTTCTTGTCTAATCACCTTGACCGGTGCCAAAGCGTGTTGAATAAGCTCATCTAAAAAACGACGTACAACCCCGCGCGCTCCCCAAAAAAGCTCCCCTTTTTGCTTGGCCCAACCAGGTTGGCGCATCACGAAATGGATGCTGTCTAAGCCCTCAATGCCTAAGTGCTCACGCAAAAAGTCTTTCTCCACACTCTCTTGATCTGAGAGAAAAAAAGCCAGCAGTACAAATTGGCTATGATGTGGCTTTGCATAAAATAAAGGACGGATATCTCCCTTTAGACTTAGCTCATCTTTCAACAACCTTCGATAGAAATTGGTGCGATGCTTACGAAAATATCTTTCCAACCTATCGCTTGGTCCAGAATAATAAGAAAAAACATACTTAGGAAGGTATGACGCAACTCCGAATTTGTCCCGCTTGAACTTTGAAAAAGGAATCTTTTTCCTTTTCGCAGCTTCATTAGAAGCGTTCGCTACAAGATCATTCAGATCTCTAATCGTTATCTCATACTGTTTGGCCAATGTGCCCCGCCTTGGATCAGCATCAACGCTTACTTCCTGCCAGCGCTCGCCCCCCTGCTGTCCAAGACGATAGGTTAATTGATAAGAAAACGGCGGCTCTTCACCCAAGTCTATATTGCGAAAAACTGCAACCAAAGCTTCCAGGACATTAGACTTACCGGATCCGTTACGCCCTACAATCACGGTCATCAAATTATCTTCATCAAAATCGACTAAGACATTTTCAAGGTTTTTGAACCGTGAGCGAATATGTAGCTTATCAACCTTCATTTTCTACCCCTTTCGCTATTCTGTTAGCGAAAACCAATCTTGCCCTTTCTCATCACGCCTTGTCATCACGATTTCTTGTGCAGACAGTGACTCACGAATATCCAGGAAGAATTGTTCGAGTTTCTCGGCACTAGCATCGCTGGGGTAACCCGCAGCAGCAAGCAAATCCTGCCCACTTAAAGGTTTTCCAGCCTCTCTTAAGGCCTCCACCACCTTAATGGTTTTATTACTCATAGATCTATCTTCCTTACATGATTTTGACACATTTCTATTTTTTGACTGCTTAACTAGAACTTCCCTCCCTTCTTTAATTCTCTTTAATAGAGATTCAGCGCTACTGCTACCGCTTACTTGTTGTGGATTAGCGCTGCGCCACTCGGCGGTCAGCTCGCCGCGGAAGGCCTTGGCGAGGATGGACTGCGTCAGCTTGTCGATGCGGACCTGGGCGTTAGCGACCTGCTGCTCGATCTGGTCGGCGAAGGCAAAAAGCTGATCGACGCGGTTGATGATTTCGGCTTGTTCACTTTTTGGCGGCACATTAATGCTTATAGCTCGCACTTTATTGAGATTGAGATTTGGCTGTGCTCCGCCAGCTGCAGATTTTCGCGTTTCCTCGTAATTCTCAAGAAGCCTTAACTTAATATATCCACGTAATATTTTCGCATCATCTGCAATAACTGCCGCACAGGCTTGGTTGCAAGTAGCTGACAGCCTCAGCTCTGTAACCTGACCACGAGTTTTACCCTCTCCATACATTGCCAAAAGCAATGTGCCAGGTTCAAAAACCTTTAGCGAGCAGTCATCGACTGCAAATTGAGTCACGAACTGTTCAGGCGCATCAGTATAAATCACCCCCGTACTCGCACTAGTAAGCCATGGGACATCACCATCTTTCCAATATTTTGGTTCTTTTCTACTCGGAGTCTTTCCTGTTGCAACGGTGGACACATCTCCAATTGTGAGGAGTTCCCAATTACCAAGGCAGCTTCCATGCTCATCTCGCCACTCCTCTGTCAGCCTTCCACTGACAGCGGCGGCCAGCACAGACTGCCGAAAACGCTTGAGAATAGCCGGAATGGCATCCAGGCGGGCTTTCAGGTTATTGACCTGAGCCAGCAACTCATCCAGCTTATCGGCGATGAGTCTTTGCTCTTCGTATGGCGGAAGAACAAACGGCAATGACTTAATTTTAGCACCTGACACTTCTTTAAAAGTCGTTCCCGTGCCCAAGCTTTCAGCCAGGCCACGAATAGACCTTAGATAGTAGTACGCAAAACTCGAATCTACGCGCACTCTAAAAACGAAGCTCTTAAACCCTTGGTTGGTACATATTTCATTTTCAGCAACTGCGACATAGCCAATTGGAGCGCGACTGCTAAACAAAACAGAACCGGCTGGCATTAATTTTGCCGAACAGCTAGCGTAACCTTTCTCCGACAGGTCTCTGGCCCCATGCGCAATCCCCTTTTTTCCATACCCTGATAAATCAGCAGGCGTAAGCCATGGGACACCTTTCCCTGCCTCCTTAAAGTTGTCCGGCTCACCAGCTTTCGGCGTACCCCCAGACACGACCTCGGCAATCTCACCAACTGAGACTTCAACCCACTCCTCGGGTAATACCCGCTCGCTCATGCCTTCACCTCATCGCTACCAGCGTCATCCGCAAGCCCCAGCGCTTCGGCCAGCAGCCTCTTCTGGGCGGCGGCTTCGTCCTGGCTGCCCAGGGCGGCCATCAGGCCGTCGAGTTCGCGCAGGGCCTCGGTGAGCTCGCTCATGGCTTCGGCAGCGAGCACATCGGGCTCGGGCAGGTTCTCGGCGGCGAGGCTGTCGGCGTCCTTGAGCCAGGTGATGTCCAGGGAGTCACCCTTGGTATCGCGGATCCACTCGCGGCTGAACTTTCGCCAACGGGACGTCTGCAGCTTGTCATCGACGCCGGCGTTGGCGTCATCGGCCGCAGCGGCGCGGTCGGTTTCGATCTGCTCGGCGCCGAAGCTCCAGTCGCCCTCCTTCCGGGCGGCCAACTGCTCGCCCAGGGCGTCGCTGCCCGTGGGGTTGTAGCACTGCTCGAAGGGCTTGAGATGGGCCTCGGTGAAGGGGGTACGCTTGCCGAAGCTGGGCATGTTGGTACGCAAGTCGTAGACCCAGACGCTGTCGGTGCAGCCCTCGTCCCGGTTCGGGTTCTCGGCGGTGCCGCGGGTGAAGAAGAGCACGTTGGTCTTCACCCCCTGGGCGTAGAAGATGCCGGTAGGCAGTCGCAGCAGGGTGTGCAGGTGGCACTTCTCCATCAGGTCGCGGCGGACCTCGGTGCCCACGCCGGCCTCGAACAGCACGTTGTCGGGCAGCACCACGGCGGCCCGGCCGCCGGGCTTGAGCCCGCGGTAGATGTGCTGCAGGAAGGCGAGCTGTTTGTTGCTGGTGCGGTAGGTGAGGTCGTCGCGGGTGATGCTGGCCTCGCCGCCCTTGGCGGTGCCGAAGGGCGGATTGGCGAGCACCACGTCGGCGCGGAGCAGCGACTTGCCTGCCTCGCCGAGGGCGTTACCCAGGTGCACCACCCCCTCGTCGTCGCCTTCCATGCCGTGCAGCAGGCAGTTCATCAGCGCGAGGCGGCGTGTGCCGGGTACCAGCTCGATGCCGGTAAAGGCTCTGAGCTTCTGGAAGGCCTGGGCCCGGGCGTCAAGGTCGAAGAGGTCGTCGCTGTGCTGCTTGATGTAGGCGTCGGCGGCGATCAGGAAGCCCGCGGTGCCGGCGGCGGGGTCTTGAATGCGTTCGTTGGGTTGGGGACGCAGGCAGCGCACCATGGCGTTGATCAGCGCGCGGGGCGTGAAGTACTGGCCGGCGCCGGATTTGGTCTCGTTGGCGTTCTTTTCCAGCAGGCCCTCGTAGAGATCGCCGAGGCCATCCTTGCGGGCGCTGAACCAGTCGATGCGGTCCAGGTCGCGAATCAACTGCTCCAGGTGGCGCGGCTCGCGAAGGCGAGTCTGGGCGTCGGCGTAGATGGCGGCGATCAATCGGTCGTCGCTCTTCGAAAGGTCGAGCAGCATCTGCTTGTAGTAGTTGAGCAGCTCCAGTCCCGAGCGGCCGGTGAGATCCGGCCAGCGCGCGCCCTCGGGCAGGGCATGGGCGTTGAGCAGCCCGGCCTGGGTGTTCTCGTACTCCATCTTGATGAACAGCAGCAGCACCAGCTCGGTGACGTAGTCCGAGTAGTTGATGCCGTCGTCGCGCAGCACGTCGCAGAGGTTCCACAGCTTCTGGACGATGTCGTTCTGGGTCATGGAGTGTCCTGATTGAGAATGTCGATATAGGCCCGGTAGGCGTAGATCCGGTTGCGCTTCTGCCCCGTGACTTCGTGGACAATGCCGAGCGTCTCATCGAGGGCCGTCAGCAACCGCCCGACGGTAGCCGGCGTCAGCCCCGTGCGTTCACAGAGGTGAGCGATGTTGGCGATGGGCTGCTGGAAGAGGGCATCCAGCAGCAGGCCCGCCGAGCCGGCCTGGCGGCCCAGATCAACGAGGCGCGCCTTGTCCTGCTCGCGCAGCTGGTTGAGCCGCCGGGCCGTGCTGACCGCCTGATTGGCGGTGTCGGCCACGGCGTCCACGAAGAACAGCAGCCAGGCCTCCCAGTCGCCGGTCACCCGCACCTGCTGCAGGCGTTCGTAGTACACCTGGCGATGCTTCTTGAAGAAGACCGACAGGTACAGCAGGGGCTCGTGGAGGATACCCGCCTCGACCAGGAACAGCGGTATCAGCAGACGCCCCAGGCGCCCGTTGCCATCCATGAAGGGATGGATAGTCTCGAACTGCACATGGCACAAGGCGGCCTTGATCAGCGGGTCGGTGGCCTCCGGAACGTCATTGAGGAAGCGCTCCAGCGCCGACCAGCAGTCAGCGAGGCATTGGGGCGGGGGCGGCACGAAGACCGCCTCGTCGGGGCGGTGCCCACCCAGCCACACCTGGATACTGCGAAATTCGCCCGGCCCGCGGTTGATGCCACGCCCGGAGGTCATCAGTGCCGTGTGCATCTCCATCGCCAGGCGATGGCTGATGGGCAGGCCCTCTCGAATGCGCTGCACGCCCAGCGTCAACGCATTCACGTAGCAGGAGACCTCCTGCACGTCGTCCATGGGGACTCCCGGCATGCCTTCCATCTCATAGAGCATCAGGTCGCTGAGCGATGACTGGGTGCCCTCGATCTGCGACGACATGACGGCTTCCTTGCGCACATAGCTGTAGAGGAAGAGCGAAGCATCGGGCAGCAGGGTACTGATGGCGTCGAGGCGGCCCAGTGCCAACATCGCCTGATTGATACGGCCCTGCAGCTTGCCGTCCAGCACCAACGCCGGCCTTGGCGGCAGCGGGTCGGGGATGAACACCTGGCAACGCACGCCGCCGGCGATGCTGTCCACATAGTGGCCTGTGTGTCCGCGTTCCATGGGAGCTCCACCTCACCGCTCGAAAGCGGGCCTGGATAAAATAACGTCGCGCCTTATTTTAATTTAGGGTTGAAATTAAAATAAGGCCTGCCGCTATTTTAACTTCACGCCACTCCACAGTGGCTGTCATGTCGATGCCATCGACATGTCCTCGGGATGTGTCGAAAAATTCGCGTTTCTTGAACATGTGGCCGCGACCTGTCGATGGCGCGCTCCTGTTCGGGCGCCTGCGGCGCCAGTCGCGCGCAAGCAGCGCCGGGCTCAGCTCGCCTCCCAGAGAGCGTCGTTGAAGGCCTCGAGCACTTCGTCGAGGTGGTGGTCGAGCACGATGTCCAGGCGCTTGAAGCCTCCATGGGTGGAGAAGCTGCGATTGATCAGGTCCCGGTCGAGCACCACCTCATGGGTGAGCTGCTTGGCCAGGCGGTCGAGCCACTTGCGCTGGGCCGGGGTCCAGACATGCAGGGCGTAGATACGTTGCATGGCGTCGCGCACGCGCTGCTCGAAGGGTACCAACGCCTCGCCGAGGGCAGCACGGCGAATATGGCCGACGATGCTGGCGGCAATCTCCTGGTTGGTGGCGTTGCGCCATGCGCTCTCCAGCCGGGCCTCGCTGTAGCCAGCGCCATCGAGCAGCAGGCGCACCTCCTTGAGGGTCTCGCGGTTCAGGTCGCGAGGGCGATTGACCACCACCCCCAGCGCTACCGAGTCGTTGAGCCGGTCGCGAATGAAGGCCTCGAAGCTCTCCAGATAGTCGGCGGGCTTATCGTGCACCCCGTAGCTCTGGGTGCGCTCGCGTAGCTCATCTTGCCCCTCGTATATCAGCGGCATGCGCTCGCTGCCAAGCATCACCTTGACTTCAGCAACTTGTCGGAGCAGGCCGGCGTGACGTTGCAGGAAGCCCGCGGCGGCCTGGGGGCCGAGCTCACGCAGGTGCTGGTGGAGCTTGTCAGGCGCCACGCCCCAGCTGTGTTCCAGCTCGCCCAGTTGCTGACGCAGGTCGTCGTGCCCCTCGGCGCGTCGAGTGGCCTTGCGCATCACGCGCATCAGCATCTGGCTGCACTGGTCGAGCACGTCGTCAGCATGGCTCTGCCCTGCTACCTGGCCGGGCGCCTCCAGGGCACGGGCCAACTGGTCGGGCTCGGCCAGTTCCTCGTGCAACTGCTCCAGGGTGACGTTAGGGTTCTTCACCAGCGGCTGCATGGAGTTGACCTCGGCCAGGGCGGCATAGAGGTCCACCGGGTCGTAGATAGTGAACACCGTCTTGCCGATCTCGTCGCAGCGGCGGGTGGCGCGGCCGATCATCTGCTCGTAGAGGATGCGCGACTTCACTCGACGCAGGAATACCAGATGGCAGATGGGCGGCACGTCGATACCGGTGGTGAGCAGGTCGACGGTGATGGCGATGCTGGGGTATTTGTCATTCTTGTAGCGGCGGATCAGGTCATCGACCTTGTCGGCCTTGCCGGTGATCTTGGCTACCGCCGCCTGCCGGTAGTCCTCGCCGTAGAGGGCGTGGAAGGCTGAATCGAGCAACCGCTTGACCATGTCGGCGTGCAGGTCGGTGGCACAGAAGATCAGCGTCTTCTCCTCACCGAACGGATCGAGCTCACGGGCAAGCTGCTCGCAGATCACACGGTTGAACTCCGGCGCAATCACCCGTCGGTTGAAGGCCTCGACCTCGAAGTCCAGCTCGTCCTCAAGCTCGGCGCTCTCCAGCTCGCCGGTGCGTGAGTCGATGACGCTTACCGCCGCGCCCTTCTCGAAATGGATCCCCTGCTGGCTGAGCAGGGTCTCGTAGCGAATCGGCGGCTCGTGGTCGATCAGCCAGTCGTCGGCCACCGCCTCGCGATAGGAGTAGGTATACACCGGCCGGCCGAAAATCTCGCTGGTATGCTTGGCCGGGGTAGCGGTGAGCCCGATATGCACGGCGTCGAAGTGCTCGAGCACCCGGCGGTAGCGGGAGAGGTACTGACTGGTGTCGCGGGTGGCAAGCTCCCCCTCGGTCATTTCCTGGTCCAGGGTGTAACCGCGGTGGGCCTCGTCGACGATGATGCAATCGTAGGTGTCCACCGGCGGCGGATCATCGGCCATGAATAGCCGCCGCGCCATGGCCTGCACCGTGGCCACCTGCACGCGGGTCTCGGCCTCGGCGGCCATATCACCCAGGGTGGCCACATTGTAGATCTGCGACAGCCTGTGGTTCTGCTCCAGCGGTGCCTCGTCGAAAGCATCCAGCGCCTGCTTGCCCAGGGCGTTGCGGTCGACCAGAAAGAGCACGCGATGGAATCGCTCGGTCTTCAGGAGGCGGTAGATCAGGCCGATAATGGTGCGGGTCTTGCCTGTCCCGGTGGCCATGGCCAATAGTGCGCGCTGCGACCCCGCTTCCAGGGCAGCTTCCACGGCGCGGATGGCGTTTTCCTGATAGTCGCGCAGCCGCAGGTAGCCGAACCCCTCCTCCCGCAGTCGCTGCTCGGCTGCTGTGCGGCTGCGCTTGAGCCGGTCGAGCAGGCCATCGGGGCTGTGAAAGTGCGGCAGCGCCCGGGCCAGGTTGCCGGGCTCGCGCACGTCACGAAACCAGATGCCGGACTTCTCGGCCAGTTGCGGCAGGTAGGGCCGGCCGTTGCATGAGAACACGAAAGGCACGTGAAAGTGGCCTTCGGCGGCGTCGGGCCAGGCGATGGTGCGCCTCTCCACCTCCCAGGCCGGCGTGATGCCGTCGTTAAAGACGTGGCCATGGAACCCTTGCGAATAGCGTTCGGCCTGCCTCAGCTTGCCGGCCACGTCGATATTCTGTCGCTTGGCTTCGACCACGCCGATGGGGGTGAGGCCGTGGAACAGCACGTAGTCGGCACGCTGACCGTTAGGCAACTCCCATTCCGCAATAGCACGACACTTGCCGGCCTCCGGGCGTACCCCCTGCTGCCAGGCGAGGGCCTGAGTGTCGGCCTCCCAGCCGGCTTCCTGCAGTTGTTGGTCGATCAACAGACGCGTGAGTTCCTCATCCAGGCCAAGCTGGGCGTTGAGCGCCTGATCGGCCTGCCCCACCCGCTGGCGAATTACCCTGGGCGGCTCACTCGCGTTTTGCGAACCGGCGAGCTCGGCAAGGCGCGCTTGAAACTCCCGCTCGCGCATTTCCAGCTCCGCCTGATGGGCCTTCGACGCCTCGGCAAGGCTTCGAGCCTCCTCATCCATCGCCTCGGCGAGTTCTGCGTATTCTTCCTTCTCGCGGGCTTCGAGCTCGGCTAACTTGCGCTGGTTGTCGGCCTGCTCGGTGGCACTGGCCAGCTCGCCGCGCAGGCGCTCCATCTCCGCCTGAAGATCGCGCAGCTCGCGGCTGGGGTCCTCTGGTGGATGAAAAGCTCCGGGCTTGAAATCGGGGTCGGCAAAAGAACGGTGGAACCACACCGCCAAGCTGCGGGCGACCTTGAGCCCTCGGGTGGCCTCGCGATGCTGAGTGCGGAACTGATGAGTGGCCTTGTTGCCTTCGATGCGCAGGGTATGGAAGAGTTCTCGCACCGTGGGGTCGAGTCCCAAAGCGCTGTCGATGCGATAGAGTAAGTCACGCTGACTGGCACGCTCATCCAGCTCGATGCCTATGCGAGCGGCGATATCCTGAGCCATGGCTTCGCCGAGCTGACGAAGCTTGATCAGGGTGGTATTGGGATCATGACTGAAGGCGCGCTCGGCACTGGCGGTGAGTTCGATAAACACCGGATCATGCGCGGCGAGAAAACTGAAATTGCTGTCATCGCCACCGTGATCTACTTGCCTCTGCATGCATAGTCCCTGGTCCCAGTTGGCTCGGCAGCCACCGCCTGCTCTTGTAGCAGACTGAATCGGCATTACCCTAGCCTGCCACCAAAACATTATATGAGCCAGTCGGCGACAATGAGCCAAATCAGAGAGCTCATCTCATGCAAGCAATAAATCCCGCTAGTTCCCTTTTTCTATCCTGTACACATGTCGATGGCTAAGCATTGCTTACAACCGGACGCGCTCCATGAAGCCGCCCCAGAACAGGCGCTTGCTGTCGAAGGGCAGCCCGGCCTGGTTCATCATGTCGCTGAGACGCGGATCGTCCATCAGCTCGCTGTGGATACGGTCTCGCTCCTGGCGCGAGGCATAGCGGATCCAGGCGAAGATCACCGTTTCGCCCGTCTGTAGCTTGACGCTCTGCGGAAAGGAGGTGTGTTCGCCGGGCCGGATGTCATCTCCCACGCACTCGACGTATTCCAGGGCGCCATATTCCTTCCATAGCTCGCCGACTCGGCGGGTAAAGCGCAGGTAGTCGTCCAGCTGCTCGAGGGGTACCGGCAGTACAAAGCCGTCGATATAGCTCATGATCTTCGTCTCCATGGACGCGGTGGCAACGCGACGGGGCTGCCACCTTGCATCGCGTGTTCTTCATGGAGCATGGGCCAGTGAGCCCGGGTTCGCCAATCGCTGGCCTCAGCGCCGCAGGTGCTCGTCGAAAACCTTCATCAGTTCGCGCTTGTCCTCGAAGCCGATACCGGGCATCGCCGGCATGGCAACGCCACCCTCTTCGATCGGTGTGGAGTCGGCGAAGCCGCCGAACGGTGCGAAGACCCTCGGGTAGGACTCGTTGCCGCCCAGCTTGAGGCCGGCGGCAATGTTCAGGGCGAACTGGTGACCGCCATGGGGAATGCATTGACGCGGTGACCAGCCATGCTGATTGAGCACCTCGAGCATGCGCAGGTATTCCACCAGGCCGTAGCTGAGCACCGGGTCCATCTGTAGGATGTCGCGGTCGGCACGCATGCCGCCATAGCGCAGCAGGTTGCGGGCGTCCTGATGGGAGAACAGGTTCTCGCCGGTGGCCATGGGCGGGCCGTAGTGCTCGCCGAGCTGCTGCTGCAAGGCGTAGTCGAGCGGGTCGCCGGCCTCCTCGTACCAGCGGACGCCATAGGGCGCCAGGCCCTCGGCGAAGGCCAGCGCCGTCTTGAGATCGAAACGGCCATTGGCATCGACGGCGAGACGCGAGGCATCACCGACGACCTCGATCGCCGCCTCGACCCGCTCGAGGTCTTCCGCCAGGGGCACCCCGCCGATCTTCATCTTGGTGCAGGTGTAGCCCAGATCGAGATAGTCGCGCATCTCGTCCTTGAGGGCGCTGACCTGCTTGCCCGGATAGTAGTAACCGCCCGCCGCATAGACCGACACCTTCGCATCGGTCGTCCCGTCGCCATGGCGTTCGGCCAGCAGCTGCGCCAGCGATTTGTTCTCCACCTTGGCAACGATGTCCCACACGGCCATGTCGATGATGCCTACCGCCACCGAGCGCTCGCCGTGGCCGCCGGGCTTCTCGTTGGCCATCAACACGTCCCAGACCCGGAAAGGGTCGAGGTTGGTACCACTGTCATCGAGAAGCGCCTGCGGGTCGGCTTCACGCAGCCGGGGCAGGAAGCGCTCGCGCAGCAGGCCGCTCTGCGCATAGCGGCCGTTGGAATTGAAGCCGTAGCCCACCACCTGGCGGCCATCGACCCGCGCATCGGTATAGATCGCCAGCACCGACACATCCATCTTGGCGAAGGAGATGTAGGCGTTGGCGATGTCCGAGGCGATCGACACCCGCGCCTCACGTATATCGGTGATTCTCATGCATGACTCCTGCTATGGATTGACTAGAAGAACAGACCCGTGGGCAGGCGCACGTTGAGCACCTCCGTGAAGGTCAGGTAAAAGACGCTGACCAGCGCCAGGATGATTGGGGTCCACATCAGCATGCGCTGCCAGGTGACTACCGTCTCGACCCGGGCCAGGTACCAGGTGAGCGCAAAGAAGGCGATCAGCGTGGTCAGCAGGAAGCCCAGCACCTCGACCAGCCCCCACCAGAGAAAGAAGCCGATCATCACCGTGACCAGCCGCCGCGGGCTGCCGGTGATCTCGATCTGGCGGCCGCTGGGCCTGATGAAGCCCTTGACGACCAGGGCGACCGAGATCAGCGTCAGGATCAACAGGATGGCGCGCGGGAAGATGATGCTCAGTCGCCCGATGTCCGCCCGCGGGAACCACAGCACGGCACCGAACACCAGTCCCAGAACACCCGCGGCGATATCGGTATTGAGGCGCACAATCATGACGAGCCTCCGCTGTCCTCGTCTTCGACCTTGTCCAACAGCCCCTTGCGTGCCAGCCACATGGGCACCAGTGCGGTGGCCGCGCCCAGCAGCACCAGCCCGGCGAGCACCATCGAGAGCGGGTTGCTCACCAGCCGCAGCCAGGGAATCGGGTCGACCACCGCTGCCATCAGGGTCTGCACATAGCCTTCCTCGGCAATTCCCCCGAGAATCAGGCCAAGCACGATGGGGGCGGCCTGGATGCCGATCAGCCGCAGGAAGTAGCCGGCCGTGCCCAGGATCAGCATGATCCCGACATCCAGCATGCTGTTGCGCAGCGCGAAGGTGCCGAGGATGGTCACCATGGCGATGCTCGGCACCAGGAAGTAATAGGGCGTGCGAATCACCACGCGGTGAATCACGCGCCCGCCCATCAGCCCCACGGGCAACAGCATCAATGCCGCCAATCCCATCGAGAGAATAAATCCGTTGGTCAGCACCCCCGACTGGGTGAAAAGATCGAGCCCCGGTCGCAGGCCATGCATCAGCAACACTCCGAGGATGATGGCATCGGGGGGCGCGCCGGGAATGCCCAGCGTCAACAGCGGCACCATGCTGCCCGCGACCATCACGTTGTTGCTCGACTCCGACGCCACCACGCCATCGACGTTGCCCTTGCCGAAGCTCTTGGGGTCCTTGGAGAAACGCCGCGCCTCGTTGTAGGCCACCAGGCTGGTGACGTTCCCCCCGGCGCCGGGGATGATCGCGATGACCTGGCCGATCAGGCAGGAGCGGATCAGATTGACCGGCTTGCTGAAGATATGCTTCGCGACCTTGGCGATGGACACTTCTTTCTTGCGCAGTTCGCCACCGCCGGGCAAGGCCCCGCGCCCTTCCGCAGCCATGGTCAGCAACTCGGGGATCACGAACAGTCCGATCAGCGCCACGATCAGCTCGATGCCGCCTTGCAAGGGGGGATAACCAAAAGTGAAGCGACTCTCGCCACCGACCGGCGACACGCCGATCGTGCTGAGCAGGATGCCGATGCAGCCGCCCAGCAGGCCCTTGAGCAATGAATCGCTCGACAGACTGGCGACCAGCGTCAGACCCAGCATCGCCACCCAGAACATCTCAGATGGCCCGAAGGCGACCGCCAGTCGCGCCAGCGGCGGCGCGAGAATCAACAGGAATATGACCCCGACGATGCCGCCCACTACCGAGGCGATGGTCGCCGCGGCCAGGGCCTCGTAGGCGCGGCCCTGGCGCGCCATGGGGTAGCCGTCGAAGGTGGTGGCAATCGACGAGGGAGTGCCGGGGGTATTGATCAGGATGGCGGTGAACGCCCCGCCATAGATGGAGCCCATATAGACCGCGCCCAGCGCGATCAACCCCTGCAGGGCCTCCATCGAGAAGGTGAAGGGCAGCAGCATGGCGAGCGCCATCGTGGCCGTAAGCCCGGGCATGGCGCCGATGAACAGCCCCGCCGATACGCCAATCAGCACCGTGAGAAGGCTCTCGACGGTCAGCAGGGACGTCAGCGCCTCCAGTAACATCTCCATGGGTCACCCTCCTTGCGGCCACGCGCGCGCGGCCATCATGGTGTCAAGACATGGTGCCAAGAAAAGGGGCTCCGCTCGGGAGCCCCGCGGAGGGAGGTGTGTTACTCGGCCTCTTCGAGGATCGGGGCGTAGGCCTCACGCAGCATGGCCATCACCTCGTCAACCTCGTCGCCGGTGATGTATTCCATCACGAAGCCCAGCGGCTCCTGCTTCTCGGTGATCTGGCGATTGGCCTCGGCGAAGGCTTCCTCGAGGGTTTTCACGACTTCGTCGGGGGTGTCCTTGGGCACCGCGACGCCGCGATAAGCCCCGCCGACGATGTCGTAGCCCTGCTCCTTGAAGGTGGGCGCATCGGGCAGCGCCTTGACGCGTTCCTCGGCGGCTACGGCCAGCACCTTGACGCTGTCGGCCATCTCGGTGCCGAGCATGGTGTAATTGAAGATGCCGGCGACATGGCCGCCTTCCAGCGCACCCTTCAATGGCCCGGTGCCCGAGAAGGGAATGTAGGTCAGATCGATGCCGGCTTCCTTCTCGAAGCGCAGCATGTCCAGATGGTTGGCGCTATAGGTGCCGCTGCCGCCCAGGGTGATCGCCTCGGGATTCTCCTTGGCGTCCTCGACGAGGTCTTCCAGGGTGTCGTAGGGGCTGTCGTCGGAGACGATCAAGGCGTTGGGCGTGGAGTGGAAGAACGTCACGATCCGCCAGTTGTCGGTCTCGTAGCCGGCATCGTTACGCTGGATCGGCTGGCCGATGATATGCGGGATATTGACCCCGATGATCTCGTAGCCATCGGGCTCGGCGCTGTTCTGGAATTCGCTCCAGGCCACCGCTCCCCCGCCGCCCGGCCGGTGCGTGACGTTGACCGACACGCCCAGCACTTCTTCGAGGATCGGTTCCTGGAAGCGCGCCGTCACATCGGACTCACCGCCGGGATCGAAGGGAATGATGTAGGTGATGTCTTCTTCGGGGTACTCGGCCTGGGCCAGCCCGGCAAGGCCCATGGCGGCGACGGCCGTCACGGACATCGCAAGCGTCTTGTAGGTAAATGTCATGGCATGCTCCGACTCAGTTGTATTGTCTTGTGGAGTGGTGTCTTCGTCGTTGACGGTAGCCGCGCCAATGGTTGGCCTTGTGGTGTTCTGTCTGCGGTCTACCGGGCCACACCACCTCCAGCAGCGTGGGCGGCCTCATCATTCAAGCTAGCCAAGTTGTAAAAGTTGTCAAGTTTTATCCTTCGAAGACTCGCCGGCGTGAATTGCTCAAGTGGTGTTGCATGCAGTGCGCGGCACGCTCCGCGTCGCCGGCGAGGATGGCATCGTGAATATTGCGGTGCTCGACCTGCACCTCCGGCACGTGATGCTCGGGGCGCCGCAAGCCGAGGCCGCGTGCCAGGTTCTGGCCATAGGTAATCGCCGCCTGTAGCGACAGCAGAGTGTCAGAAAAGAAGCGATTATGCGTGGCATGGGCGATGCACAAGTGAAAACTGAAATCGGCATCCACCCCCAGCGCATTGTCGCGAATACGCTGCTCGAGCAGCGCCAGTGCTTGGGTCAGTGCCACGCGCTCCTCTTCCGTCGCCTTGGCCGCCGCGAGCCGCGCCGCCTCGGTCTCTACGGCAATGCGAAACTCGAAGCAGCGCTGGATATCCGCCAGGCTTTCCAGCGGCGCGAACTCGAGCATGGCCCGATCAGGCCGGCGTTGCACGAAGCTGCCCGAGCCGCGTTGCGAGCGAATCAACGCGTCATCGCGTAGCCTCGCCAACGCCTCGCGTATGATCGGACGTGACACGCCGTAGTGGGTGGCCAATTGCTCCTCGGACGGCAAACGGTCGCCCTCGCCGAATTCGCGCTGAATGATTCGATCGACGATATCGCCGTAGACCCGATCGCTCAGCTTCTGTCCCTTGCCATCCGACCTCCCGCCGGGCGAGTCCACCGGCGTGGTCTTCTGCGTAGATGACCGCATGCGTTTCCCCAAGACTGGTGTTCCGTCAGCACTCGTTGGCTCCCTGACAGCATACGTCATCGGCGGCGTAGCCTGCCCTGCCGGCACGCCAGCCAGGCCGTCAGGCATGATAGGCTTTTTGCCAGAACTTCCACCGAGAGCCTAACCATGACCGCTGCACGATTACTTGAACGCCTGGTGGGTTTCCCCACTGTCTCGCGTGACTCCAACCTTGCCTTGATCGAATGGGTCGAGGCCTATCTCGACGACCACGGTGTCAAACACTGGCGCATCGAGAACGACGACGGCAGCAAGGCGAACCTGCTGGCCCGCATCGGCCCCCCTGTCGAGGGCGGCGTGGTGCTCTCCGGACATACCGACGTGGTGCCGGTGGACGGTCAGCCGTGGACGAGCGACCCGTTCGCCCTGGTCGACAAGAGCGATGGCCGCCTTTACGGCCGCGGCACCTGCGACATGAAAGGCTTCATCGCCTGTGCGCTGGCCGAAGTGCCGACCTGGGTGGACCTGGACCTCAAGGTGCCAATCACGCTGGCGCTCTCCTATGACGAGGAAGTCGGCTGTATCGGTGCGCCACGCATGATCGAGCGCCTGCTGGCCGACCACCCGCGGCCGGCTGCGGTGATCGTTGGCGAGCCAACCCTGATGCAACCGGTCGTCGCCCACAAGGGCAGCACCAATCTGCGTACCACCGTCACGGGACGCGCCGCCCACTCCAGCCAGGTCAATCAAGGCGTCTCGGCGATTCATGTTGCCGCCCGCCTGGTCACCCGGATCGAGGAGGTGATGGCAGACCTGCGTGCCGAGGGTCGCGTGGACGAGGCCTTCAATGTGGTGCACTCGAGTCTTCATGTCGGCAGGATCGCCGGCGGCACCGCGATCAACATCATGGCGCGGGAATGCAGCTTCGACTGGGAGATCCGTCACCTGCCCCAGGACCGCTTCGAGGATTTGTTGGGACGCGTGAACGACACCGCCGCGGAGCTGGAAGCCGAAATGCGCCAGCGTGCGCCGGAGACAGGCATCGTAACCGAGACGCTCAACACCACGGTGCCGGCGCTGGCCGATGACAACAACGCCGAGATACTGGCGATGTGCCAGGCGCTACTCGGCCAGGGGCCTGCCGGCGCCGTGGCCTATGCCACCGAGGCCGGACAGTTCCAGCGTGAAGGCCTGCCCACGCTGATCTGCGGCCCGGGGAGCATCGGCCAGGCCCATCAGCCGGACGAGTATGTCGAGATCGCTCAACTCGAGGAAGGTGTGCGCTTCATGCAAGCACTGGGCGAGCGCTTGCAGCGGTCACCGACCTAGCCATCACCAGACGCAAAGACCCCCGCACCGAAACAACTCGGTGCGGGGGTCTTGATTTTCAGCTCACTCGATGCCGGGCCAGCGGCTGGCCCGGCCGCGATCAGGCCAGTTCGCGACGACGAATCGGCGCGTCACCCTCATCGCGGCGACGGCGCGGGGCGCGCTCGGCG
Organism: Halomonas korlensis; assembly: GCF_900116705.1. Lineage (GTDB taxonomy): Bacteria > Pseudomonadota > Gammaproteobacteria > Pseudomonadales > Halomonadaceae > Halomonas > Halomonas korlensis. The sequence continues at coordinate 186,190 of NZ_FPBP01000002.1, forward strand.
ACACCGCCATCCTCGCTGATTTCCAAGGGACGTCCGGCGACCCGGGCGCGGCCCATCTTGCTCAGGATGCTGGCCGGCAGCGAGCTTGGCAGCTCGACGACAGAGAAGGCGTTGCGGATGTCGATACGGCCGATACGCGCGCCTTCGATGCCGCCTTCATTGGCCAGTGCGCCGACCAGTTGGCCCGGCTTGACGCCATCCTTGTGGCCCACGGCGACACGATAGCGCGTCATGCCTTCGCTGCTGCCGCGTTCACGGCGGGCCGGCTTGGCGCCATCACGAGCGGAAGGAGCACGCTCCTTACGCGGCGCCTGCAGACGACCAATCGGTGCCTCGTCGGCACGCGCCAGGCGAGCAAAGGCACAGGCCAGCTCGATGGGATCGTGACCTTCCTCGACCAGACGCTCGACCAGCGCACGCTGCTCCTCGGCACCTGCGGTCAGGGCGGCGGTGACGCTCTGACGGAAGATCTCGTCGCGGTGGGCGCGGATGGCGGTTTCGTCAGGCACGGCCATTTCGCTGAGCTTCTGGCCGGTGGCCTGCTCGATCCAGCCGACCTTGCGCCCTTCACGGAACCCGACGAAGGTGATGGCGACCCCGGTACGTCCGGCACGGCCGGTGCGGCCGATACGGTGGGTATAGGCCTCGCTGTCCTGGGGCAGATCATAATTGATGATGTGCGTCAGGCGTGACACATCAAGCCCGCGGGCGGCCACGTCGGTGGCGATCAGGATATCGACCTTGCCACGCTTGAGACGCGTGATGGTGCGCTCGCGCAGGCTCTGGTCCAGATCGCCCGAGAGGCTTGCCACGTTCAGACCGCGTGCCGACAGCTGTTCCATCAGCGTGGTGCAGGCGGCACGGGTCCGCACGAAGACGATGGCGCCGTCGACGGGCTCGACCTCGAGAATACGGGCCAGCGCTTCCAGCTTGGCACCGCCGTCCACACGAACCAGGTACTGCTCGATGCTCGCCGCCGTACCGACGGCAGAGGCGATGGCGACCTTGACCGGATCGACCAGGTAACGATTGACGATACGCTCAATTTCCGCCGGCAGGGTCGCGGAGAAGAAGACGCGCTGCGCCTCCTTGGGGGTGTCGGCGACCACACGCTTGACGTCGTCGATGAAGCCCATGCGCAGCATTTCGTCGGCTTCGTCCAGCACCAGGGCGGACAGGCCGTCAAGCTTCAGGCTGCCGCGATCGAGGTGATCGATCACCCGGCCTGGGGTACCGACCACGACCTGGGCGCCACGCTTCAGGGCGCCGAGCTGTTCGCGGTATTCCTGGCCACCGCACAGCGTCGCTACTTCCAGCCCCTTGAGGTTCTGGCCGTACTTGCTGAAGGAAACGGCCACCTGCTGGGCCAGCTCACGGGTCGGCGCCAATACCAGCACCTGCGGTTGGCGGCGCGTCAAGTCAAGACGCGACAGCAATGGCAGGGCGAAGGCGGCGGTCTTGCCGGTCCCGGTCTGGGCCTGGCCCAGCATGTCGCGTCCTTCCAGCAGGGCGGGAATGGTCTGCGCCTGGATGGGCGAAGGCACTTCATAGCCTTGCGCCTCTACGGCGGAAAGAACATCAGGCAGGAGGGCAAGATCGCTGAAAGTCGGCGAAGCGACGGAAGTCGAGGTCATGAATCACACCTTGGTAAGCCGGTCTATCCGGCATAAAACATCAATGGCATCCCCTGACTCGGTCAATACGGTCAGTTGCCCTGCCAGAGGCAGAGCAGAACATCGGAGTCGGGGACGCCGGTCGCACCTGGCATACGGCTCGTGCCATCAACGTCGATGGCCCGATACCGCTGTGGCGACCGTCTGCGCCGGTCGGTCCTGCGAGAATCGCAAGACATCTGGAGGCGCTCCATCTACACAATTTCGAACGCGCGAAGCGAGTAGCTCGGCGTTGCCGCGATCGCCTCGTTCTCGGCTGAATCAGCAGGAGAAGAGGTCGCGTCGTCATGATGGCGGGGTCAACACATGCGAGGAGGACGTATACTACCATCGCCTAATGCCACTGACCAGTCTTATCTGACCACTTATCTCCTTGATAGGCTAGATATGCCAGCTCCCTTTGATCTGCTGGCGCGCCTTTAATCCGACGCCGCCCCGTCACGAATGCCCCGGCCCGTCAAACGCCCCCGGTCGTGGGGACGTTCGAGGCCCAGCAACGGACCCTTGGGGACGATCCGCGTCGGATTGATGGTGTCGTGGCTGTAGTAGTAGTGACGCTTGATGTGATCCAGCGAAACCGTCTCGGCCACTCCCGGCCACTGATAAAGCTCGCGAAGATAGTTCGAGAGGTTAGGATAATCCTCGATCCGCCGCAGGTTGCACTTGAAGTGGCCGTAGTAGACGGCATCGAAGCGCACCAGTGTGGTGAACAAGCGGATATCGGCTTCGGTCAGCCACTCGCCGGCCAGATAACGGTTCTCGGCAAGCCGCGCCTCCATGCGATCGAGTGATTCGAAAAGCGCCACCACGTGCTTTTCGTAAACCGCCTGTTCGGTCGCAAACCCCGACTTGTAGACGCCGTTGTTGATGTGGTCGTAGACATCCGCATTGACCGCATCGATGGTCTCGCGCAGGTCCTCGGGATAAAAGTCCAGATGGTTGCCGGTGAGCTCATCAAAGGCCCCGTTCAGCATGCGCAGCAGCTCGGCGGACTCGTTGTTGACGATGCGCTGCTGCTCTTTATCCCATAAGGCCGGCACCGTAACCCGGCCGGTATAATGCGGGTCGGTCAGGGTGTAGAGCTGGTGGTGATAGTCCACACCATTGATCGGATCGCCGCTCGAGCCCTCCTCCTCGTGGTAGGTCCAGCCCTTGTCGAGCATCAGGGGGCTGACGTGGGAGACCCCGATCACGTCTTCAAGCCCCTTGAGCTTGCGCATGATCAGCACGCGATGCGCCCAGGGGCAGGCAAGCGAGACGTAGAGATGGTAGCGCCCGGTCTGGGCCGGCAAGCCCGGTTGACCGCCGGGGGCGGCGCGCCCATCCGCGGTGATCCAGTCGCGAAGCTTGGAGGATTCGCGAACGAACTCACCGCCGTGCTTGGCGGTGTCATACCACTGGTCGTGCCAGACGCCTTCGATCAACAGGCCCATGAACGAACTCCCTGGAAAAGAATGATGGCACTCAGAATAGGCCGAATTCTCCATGGCTCAAGCGCATGTTTTGCGTGCACTCATTCGACCTGATCGAACGGTCTCTCGACTCGACATTGACCCACCGCTTCTTTCAGCGCCGCGGCCATGGCGTGGGTGGCTGGCCCGGCTCTGTCGCGATCGCGGTAGATCAGTTGGATCGGCGCCTCGCGGATGCCGCCGGCGGCGAGCGGCAGCGCGGCCAGCAGGCCCTTGTCGAGGTATGCACGGATGCGTGTCTCGGGGATCCAGGCAAATCCCAACCCCCGCTGGAGCATGTCAATGGACGACTCCAGATGGCTCAGCGTCCAGCGCTGTTCGGCCTTGAGCCAGCCGGCATCCATGGACTGTCGCAGGGCCGAGTCGCGCACCACCAGCTGGCGATGCTGCTCCAGGTCGCGCAGGTCGAGCTCGCGCGCCAGACGATGCAGGGGGTGGTCGGGATGGGCCACGGCAATGAAGTTGACGGTGACCAGCGGTTCGCCCAGAAACCCCTGGGCGGAAAGCCCCGACACCACCAGGTCGGCGCTGCCGTCGTAGAGCAACTCGATGCCGCCGTTGAGCACCGTCTCGTGGAGCTGCACCCGAACATAGGGGTAAGCCTCCGAGAAGGTTTCCAGCGCCAGCGCCAGGGCATCGGGAGGAAACATCTGGTCGATGGCCAGCACGATTTCGGCCTCCAGGCCTTCGGACAAGCGAATCGCCACCTCCTCCAGTGAGGCGGCACTCTCGATCAGCTGTCGCGCCCGGCGCAGCAACATCTCCCCCGCCTCGGTCAGGCGCACCTGGCGACCCACCGGCTCCAGTACCGCCACCCCTAGTTGCTCTTCCAACTTATGGACCGCATGGTTGAGGGTCGAAGGGCTCTTGTGAATCACGTCGGCGGCACGGGCAAAGCCGCCATGGTCGATCACCGCCGCAAGCATCTGCCATTGGGCCAGGGTGACACGAGACATTTCGATTTCCTCGAATCGACAAAACAAAAAGGTGCGCTTAATTTTCGAAAAATTCGACGTGAAATGCCAGCCATCGTGGTTTTGTCGCTGATGGCCTGGCTTGGCGGCGCTGTGCTGGCGCTACTGAGCAGGTCCTGTTTCACCTAAACGGGGAAATGAGTCAAAGGGAGCCTTGCAACTTTCCCTTTATTACGATTAACATGATTACGCTTCTTAACAAACACCGTTCACTCGGTAATTAACCTCATGCACATCTGACGCTGCGTGACGGCTGACAGCTGCCCTGTACATCGATACAGTCTAGGCACGTCATACGTCATGGGGTATGGTTCGGTTGCCTTTTGTTTTCTTTCATCAGTCACTGGCCATTATATAATGTTGCGAATCCTTCATTCGCTGCCCCGCACGCACAAATTCTTATTGTTACCGGTTGCCACCATGGTCACCGTGCTGGGTGCAGAAAAAATCGTTTCATCGTTACAGGATGTCCAGCGCGAGAACCAGTCGCCCGACACCGTCTTTATCCCTCTCGCTCCTGATGCTCGCCCCGGCCTGCCTTCCTTGAACCTCGACCGAAGCCCGGTCGCCGACGCCATTGAAATCGCGTCCCAGGCCCTGGACGCCACCCGCGAGCACGTGCCGATTTCCCGCCTGTCGCCCACCGAAGTGGTCGATCTGTCCTTCGTTGAATCGGCCAGCGCCTCGGGTGAGGCGGCCGACAACGCCGATATGCCGGCAGCGACCAGTGAGCCGGCCTTCATGGCCGTCACCGACGAGCAAGCCACCTTCGACGATGGGGCGCTGCACATGGCCATCGTCGTCGGCACTATCTCCAGCGGCATGCTCGACCTCGATCAAGACACGCAGGTCGTGGCAGGCGCCACTTCTTACGACGACGTCTCCGAGCAGGAACTCGACCTGTTCGCGGAAGGCCCGATCATTCTGGAGGAAGAAATCGCCGCCAGCGATGCCTTCGTCCCCGAGTGGCAAACCTACACGGTCAAGCAAGGCGATACCTTTGCCATCCTCGCTCAGAATCGCCTGGGCCTGGGCTACCGCGAAGTGTTGAACATGCTTGAGTCCATCGATGAGCCACGGGTCCTGACGCATTGGCCCGCCGGTAAGCGCTTCGAGTATCAACTCGACGCACAGGGCAAGCTGCTGACCCTGCGCATGATGATTAATGCGCGCAGTGGCCTGTTGATCGAGCGTGAGCAGGACGCCTTCGAGGTAGCCGCCATCGAGCGCTCCGGCGAGCCGACCCAGCGTCTTTTCGCCGGCACCGTCAGCGGTAGCTTCGCGCGCTCGGCCCAGTCGACCGGCCTCAACAGCACCGAGGTCGCAGAATTGGCCAACGTGCTGGAGAAAAAGCTCGATTTTCGCCGCGACACCCGTCGCGGCGATCGTTTCCAGGTGTTGATCGAGTCCGACATCATCGACGGCGAAACGCTGGACTCGCGCGTGCTGGCGGTACAGTACGAAGGCGAGCGCATGGACCTGACGGTGGTGCGCAACACCGAGGACAACAACTTCTACACCCCGGATGGACAGAGTCTCGACCCGGCCTTCAGCCGCTACCCGTTCGATGGCCGTTACCGGCTGAGCTCCAACTTCAACCCCAACCGCAAGCATCCGGTCACCGGCCGAGTCAGTCCACACAAGGGAACCGATTTCGCCATGCCCATCGGGTCGCCGGTGCAGTCGCCGGCTGGCGGACGAGTGGAGAAGGTCGGCAATCATCCGCTGGCCGGTCGCTATCTGGTGGTACGCCACGACAATGGCTACAAGACGCGCTACCTGCACCTCTCCAAACCGTTGGTCAAGCGCGGCGATAGGGTCGAGATGAACCAGCGGATAGCGCTCTCCGGCAATACCGGGCGCAGCACCGGCCCTCACCTGCATTACGAGGTGCTGGTCAACGACAGCCAGGTGGACGCCATGAAGGTCGCCCTGCCTGAGAACCAGAGCCTTGAAGGCGATCGCCTGATGGCCTTCAAGGGCGAAGCCGAACCCATTCTGGCCGTGCTGGAAAGCGGTGAGACCGGCACCGTGGTCGCAAGCACCGGCGCTGCCGAAGACGATGATGGCTAAGCGCCTGCCGGAATAGCTCGCGACACCCCAAGCGCCCCGCTCCTCTCGAAGCGGGGCGCTTGGTTTGGGTAGACTATCGCCCCCTCCACGCTTCACTGTCGCCCTCCAGGCCGGGAGTCTTCCGTTTGGTCTCATCGAGCACGTCCCCTGCCCCGCCCGCCGAGGGTAGCCGCCTGGCCCGATTTTTCGGCGTGTTCCGCTACAGCCGCCGGGCGCTGGGCCTGGTCTGGCAGACCTCGCGTCCGCTGACGCTGGGGCTGGCGCTCTGCACGCTGGTCGCCGGCGTCCTGCCTGCGGTCGCAGCCTGGCTCGGGCAGTTGATCGTCGACGCCGTGGTCGCCGCCATGGAGATGCACCGCGAGACGGGACAGGTGGAATGGTGGAGCGTGCTGCGCTATGTGCTGGCCGAGGCCGGCGTCATCACCCTGATCGCCCTGGCCCAGCGCGGCCTCTCGGCCCAGCAGTCGCTGTTGCGCGCCCTGCTGGGCCAGAAGGTCAATGTGATGATCCTCGAGAAGGCCGGCGAGCTCTCGCTCACGCAGTTCGAGGACTCGGAGTTCTACGACAAGCTGACCCGGGCGCGGCGCGAAGCCTCGACGCGTCCGCTCGGCCTGGTCAACAAGACCTTCGCGCTGGCCCAGAACGCCATCTCGCTGGCGAGCTTCGGCGTCTTGCTGGTGGGCTTCTCGCCGTGGGCGCTGCTGGTCCTGACGATCGGCGCGCTGCCGGTCTTTCTCTCCGAGGCCAAGTTCTCCGGCGATGCGTTCCGCCTGTTTCGCTGGCGCTCGCCCCAAACGCGCATGCAGATGTACCTGGAAACCGTGCTGGCCCGCGAGGACAGCATCAAGGAGGTCAAGCTATTCGGCCTGGAGCCGCTGCTGCTGGGCCGTTACCGCGACATCTTCACGACACTCTACCGCGAGGACCGCCGGCTGACGCTTCGCCGCGAGAGCTGGGGGTTCCTGCTCGGCCTGCTGGGCACCCTGGCCTTCTACGGTGCCTATGCCTGGGTGGTGATCGAGACGGTCACCGGGCGGCTGACGCTCGGGCAGATGACCATGTACCTGATGGTCTTCAAGCAGGGCCAGGCGGCCCTGTCGGCAAGCCTCACGGCCATCGGCGGCATGTACGAAGACAACCTCTACCTGTCGAACCTCTATGAGTATCTCGAGCAACCGGTGGCCGCCGAGGCCGGCACACTCACCCAGGGCGCCAGCCCCGGCGACGGTATCCGCTTCGAGAACGTCAGCTTCACCTACCCCGGGGCTCAGACGCCCGCGCTGAAACACATCAGCCTTCATCTCCTGCCTGGCCACAGCCTGGCGCTGGTGGGCGCCAACGGCTCGGGCAAGACCACCCTGATCAAGCTGCTCACCCGCTTATACGTTCCCAGCGAAGGCCGCATCCTGCTCGATGGCAGCGATCTTGGCGACTGGGATATTCGCTGTCTGCGTCGGCGCATCGGGGTAATCTTCCAGGATTTCGTGCGCTACCAGATGAAGGTGGGCGAGAACCTGGGCGCCGGCGATGTCGAGGCCTTTACCGACGAGACACGCTGGAAGGATGCCGCCCAGCGCGGGCTGGCCGACGACTTCATCAACGCGATGCCGGATGGCTATCACACGCAGCTGGGTCGCTGGTTCAAGGGCGGGCAGGAACTCTCGGGCGGTCAATGGCAGAAGATTGCCCTGTCGCGGGCCTGGATGCGCGACAGTGCCGACATCCTGGTGCTCGATGAACCCACCGCGGCCATGGACGCCGCCGCCGAGGCGGCCGTGTACGCCGACTTCCGCGAGCACAGCCGCGACAAGATGACGGTGCTGATCTCGCATCGCTTTTCCACCGTCCGTGCTGCCGATCATATCCTGGTGGTGGACGGCGGCGAGATCATCGAGCAGGGCGATCACGACCACCTGATGGCAGCCAACGGCCGCTACGCCCGCCTGTTTCGCCTCCAGGCGCGGGGTTATCAGTAGGCACGGCTTGTCCAAGCACGCTTGTCTATAAGCACGGCTGTCCAAGCACGGCCACCCAAGCACCAGGGCAGCGCATGCCCCACCCCTCGTGCTTCATCTTGCAGCGCAGCAGCGCTGCCATACAAATACAAGCAGACCACCCCTCGCCGTAGGTAATTGTTATTAAAGTATTTTATAAAAAATGGCCGAAATACTGCTATCTAACTGAGTAGATATTGGTAGGCGTGGACCAGGCTCCCTAGGCGTCGAATGACGGGGGTACGAGTGCGTCGAACCTGACCTTCAACGCCGAAGGACACGTTCCCGGATTCGCTACTCCGCCACGCGAGGCCTGCCCTATGGAAATTCTCAATAAAGCGAACAGGATTCGCCTGTTCAGTTTCAACACTCCGCAAATGCGCGCCTTCCACTTCTCGTGGTTCGCCTTCCATATCTGCTTCTTCGGCTGGTTCGGCATCGCCCCGCTGATGGCGGTGGTACGTGACGACCTCGGTCTGACCAAGACTCAGATCGGCAACACCATCATCGCCTCGGTGGCGATCACCATCGTCGTGCGCCTGTTGATCGGCGTGCTCTGCGATCGTATCGGGCCGCGCCGCGCCTATACCTGGCTGCTCTGCCTGGGCTCGCTGCCGGTGATGGCGATCGGCTTCGCCGACAGCTTCGAGTCCTTCTTCCTGGCGCGCCTGGCCATCGGTGCCATTGGCGCCTCCTTCGTCATCACGCAGTACCATACGTCGATCATGTTCGCGCCCAATGTGGTGGGAACGGCCAACGCCACCTCCGCCGGCTGGGGCAATCTCGGCGGCGGCACCACCCAGATCCTGATGCCGCTGATCTTCTCGGGGCTGTTGATGCTCGGGGTCAACGAAGCCTTCGGCTGGCGGCTGGCCATGGTGGTGCCGGGTATCGTGCTGTTCGTCACCGGTGTTTGTTACTACTTCTTCACCCAGGACGCCCCCAACGGCAACTTCGCGGAGCTGCGGGCCAGGGGCGAGCTGCCGGCGGCGAGCGGCGAAAGTGGCGCCGCCCAGACCTTCATGGCCGCCGCGAAGGATTACCGCGTCTGGGCGTTGTTCGTGGTCTATGCCGCCTGCTTCGGCGTTGAGTTGACCATCAACAACATCGCCGCCATCTATTTCTTCGACAATTTCGACCTGACGCTGGCCACCGCCGGCATGATTGCCGGCCTGTTCGGGTTGATGAATCTCTTCGCCCGCACCCTGGGCGGCATCTTCTCCGACCTCTTCGCCAGCAAGGGTGGCCTGAAGGGACGGGTACGCTGGTTGTTCATCGCCATGCTCTGCGAAGGCGTCGCCTTGCTGTTCTTCTCGCAGATGCATGTGCTGACGCTGGCCATCGCGATCATGCTGGTCTTCAGCCTGTTCGTGCAGATGGCCGAGGGCGCCACGTTCGGCATCGTCCCCTTCATCAACAAGCGCGCCCTGGGCGCCGTGGCCGGCATTGTCGGCGCGGGCGGTAACGCCGGGGCGGTGGCGGCCGGCTTCCTGTTTCGCTCCGAATCGCTCAGCTACCAGCAAGGGCTCTTCTACCTGGGAATCGCGGTCATTATCGCCTCGCTGTGTGTCCTCGTGGTGCGCTTTTCCCCTGAAGTGGAAGCCGAGGAGGCCAAGGCCTACGCGGACGCCGCAGGTGAGGACACCGGCGCCGGCGCCCTGTCGCTGCGCTAACGGCCTTGGCCGTATCGGAAGGCCGCCCTCTCGGGGCGGCCTTTTGATGTACGGAGGGTTTGCGCCACCGTCGACAACTGACCATGCTGATAACTTTTCCGGCAAGAGGAAAATGTCATGGAGGAAAGTGTCATGCAGGATCGCGTCTTGTTGATCACCGGCGCCTCGAGCGGCATCGGCGCCGCCACGGCTCGCGCCGCCGCTCGTGAAGGCTACCAACTGGTGCTGGCCGCCCGTTCCACCGATAAGCTCGAGGCACTGGCAAGAGAGCTCGGGCCAGAGAACGTGCTCTGTGTCAGCGTTGATGTCACCGTCATGGCGCAGCAGGAGGCTATGGTAGAAGAGGCACTGGAGCGCTTCGGGCGCATCGATGGGGTCTTTGCCAACGCCGGCCGCGGCGGGACACCGGGCGGTTTCAGTGGCGCCGATCATGACGGCTGGCGGGAGATGATCCTCACCAACGTCTACGGTGTCGGGTTGACGCTGCAGGCCACCCTGCCCGCCCTGCGCAAGAGCCGCGGCCATGTGTTGCTGACCGGCTCGGCGGCGGGTCGTGCCACCATCCCGGGCTCGATGTACAGCGCTTCCAAGTGGGCCGTGACCGGGATTGGCTACAACCTTCGCGAGGAGCTTCGCGGCAGCGGCATCCGCGTCACCCTGATCGAACCCGGAATGGTCGACACGCCGTTCTTCGATGAGCCCCCGAGCCATGCCCTGCAGGATCGCGATATCGCCAATGCCGTGCTGTATGCCCTGGGTCAGCCACCCCATGTCGATGTCAACGAAATACTGGTTCGTCCGACTCCGCCTATCGAATGAGAATTTATAACCTACGTTATATCAATGAATTAAACATAGCATTGGCTCAACTAACTCTTTAGTAATTTATACGAGAATTTAATGTGCATTAACGTACATAGCGTTTTTAGCGGACATACTGGAATCCGTTGAGCATGGAGCGCTCACGCAAGGAAGCTCGGGCCAGGAAGGCCCATCTGCCAAGGAGCGCGGACAGGAGGTTCGCGAAGAGGCGACAGGGAGGATGCTGGAAGCGTTGGCCCGGTCTTCGCGCAAGGCCGGGCCTTTTATTAGCTACGCCATGCCTAGGCTAATTGCCTGATAAAAATGACGTTATTTTATTAAGCAGCGAGAAAGCATGATATCCGCCGTAAAACAGCAACTTTTACGCCAAGGTAACGAGTTACGACTGCGTTTTTACCCTACACTGTTAACCTAGGTTACTATTTCTTACGGCGTTACCGTTGAGGGAACCAACGTTAATCAAGCAGGTGGTTACATAAACGACTCCATCAAACCTCTCGTGACGAAGTTGAACAATTTCCAGACCCACACCTCAGAGGATATTAAATTACTCGAAGGTGCGGTGTGCGAGGAAAGAGCCTTCGGCAAGGACGAGGACGTGATTCGGGAAGATAGCACGGCAAACCATGTCTATCTTGTCGTCAAGGGCTGGGTGAGTCGCTACCGGACGAACAGACACGGGAAGGTACAGACACTCAACTTCCAGATTCCCGGCGATTTCTGCAACCTGCATACCAACCTGACCCAGAAGATCGAATACTCCATTGGCACTCTCGTGCCCTCCGTCATTGCCTATATTCCGCATGACAGGATTGAAGGCATCTACCGAAATCATATTCGCCTGACTCGCTCCTTCAACTGGCTGGCGTTCAATGAAATCTCGATCCTGCAGGAATGGTTGATCAACGTGGGCTCGCGCGCCTCCCACCAGCGTCTTGCGCACCTGCTCTGTGAGCTGCTCATCCGCGCCCGGGCCGCCGGGCTTACGGTGGATCACTGCTTTCATCTGCCGCTCACGCAAGCCCAACTGGGCGAGGCCATGGGCATCACCCATATCCATACCAACCGCGTCATGAAGCGGCTGCGCGCGGAGGGCCTGATCACCTTTGAGAACCGAATTCTGGATATCAAGGACTGGGCGGGGATCAAGGAATACGCCGACTTCGATCCACGCTACCTGCAACTGGACAACGCGGAACCGGAACTGATCAGAGATCTGTAAATTGCCAGCATGACGGCTGCGGCGGTATTGCATGGCGGCTCAGGCGATAAAGAGGCGCCGAACCCGGCCATTCAAGCGTTCAAGCCACATTGATGGCTTCGGGCTTTGATTGAGAATGCGCATGACTCCCCTCCTCTTCGGTACTTTCTTTGATAAGGGACTCTTCGATAAGGGATTTCAATTCGGGAAGACAGCTACCGCACTGGGTGCCGCAGGCCAGCCGCGCCCCGAGCGCCTCGACGCTGGTGTCGCCGGCACGGATGGCGGCGACGATAGCGGCCTGGCCGACCTGGTGGCAGCTGCAGACCAGCGGTCCGCTAGCGGCATTGCCGTCGTCGCAGCCGGCCAGCAGCCGACGCCGGCGCTCGACACTCAGGGCCTGACCCTGCGCCGCCTCATCGAAGCGAGCATCCAGCCAGGCCAGCCCTGGCAGCTCTGCCGGGGGGCCGACCATCAACCACCAGCGCAGGCGATCATCGGCGAGGCCGGCGGCGCGCAACCGGCCACTCGACGGGTCCTCGCTCCACAGCGCAACGGGGTCGGGCAGGTGTTCGGCCAGCCAGGCCAACCAGTCCCGGGTTGCTTCGGACGCCTGGGGCGCTCCGGCCAGCTGCCAGCGCTGGCAATGCGCCAGCGGAATGCGCGCCCAGTAGGCGCTATGGTCGAGGATGGCGTCGCCGACCGGCACGCCAGGGGCTACCACCAGGGTGGCCTCCCACTGGGGATGGCAGGGGGCGAGCGAGACAGTGCCGTGCTTGAGCTCCGGCTGGCCCGACAGCGGGTCCAGATGGGCCGCGAGCAGCGCGCCCATGCGCGCCATGCCACTGAACTGGTCGGTCCAGTGCATGGGCACGAAGACCTCGCCGCGCCGCTGGCCGTTGGCAAGGCGTACCCGCGCCACATAGTCGCCTCCCGCCCCCTGCAGGCGGGCCAGCTGTTGGTCGTTGACGCCATGCGCGGCGGCATCGTCTGGGTGCACTTCGATGAACGGCTCGGCCCGATGGTTCATCAGCCGTGGCGCGCGGCCGGTGCGGGTCATTGTGTGCCACTGGTCACGCACCCGGCCGGTATTGAGGCGCAGCGGGCGCGCCGTGCTGAGCCTCTGAACGGGACCGCGGGGGCGCACCGCCACCAGTCGCGCCCGGCCATCCGGGGTGGCGAAGCGGCCATCCTCGAACAACCGTGATGTGCCGTGAGGCGCCTTGGCCGTCACCGGCCATTGGATGGGCGCCAGGGCGTCGTAGCCTTCACGGCCGAGCCCGGCGAGGCCGGAAATGTCGAACGCGCGGTGGCCCTCTCCTTCGGGAGCGTTCTCGAAGCCCGACAGGCGAGCATGCTCGTCGAAGATCTCACCGGGATGGCCATAGGCGAAGGCCTCGCCGAACCCCAGCCGCTTGGCCACTTCGACCATGATCCACCAGTCGTGGCGCGCCTCGCCCGGCGGCGGCAGCAACCCGCGCTGGCGCGAGATGCAGCGCTCGGAGTTAGTGACGGTGCCGTCCTTTTCCGACCAGCCGGAAGTGGGCAGCACGATATCGGCGTAGGGCAGCAGGTCGGTCGCCGCCGCACACTCGGAGACGATCACCAGCGGGCACTGGGCGAGCGCATGGCGCACGCGATTGCTGTCGGGCAGGCTGACCGCCGGGTTGGTGGCCATGATCCATACCGCTTTTACCTCTCCCCGTTCGATCGCCTCGAAGAGCGCGATGGCCTTGTGGCCGGGCCCGTCGGGCAAGGTCGGTATCTGCGTCGGGGTGGACCAGAATCGCGTGACCCGGTCGAAGGCGCCCGGTGTGGGGTAATCCATGTGCGCGGCGAGCTGGTTGGCAAGCCCGCCCACCTCGCGGCCGCCCATGGCGTTGGGTTGGCCGGTGATCGAGAAGGGGCCGGCGCCGGGCAGGCCGATCTTGCCGCCCGCCAGATGGCAATTGATGATGGCGCCCGCCTTGTCGGTGCCGCTCGAGGACTGGTTGATGCCCTGGGAGAACAGCGTCACCACGTGCAACTGACTGGCGAACCAGAAGAAGAAGGTTTCCAGCCGCTCCGGATCGACATCGCAGTCGGCGGCGATGGCCGCCACCGAGGTATCGTCTTCGCGGGCCGCGGCCAGGGCGTCCGCCAGGCCCTGGGTATGCCTTTCCAGGTAGATGGTGTCCAGCCGCCCCTTGTCGGCCATCCAGGCCAGCAGGCCGTTGAACAGCCGGGCGTCGGTACCCGGCGCCAGGCCGAGATAGAGATCGGCGATCTCGCAGCTGTCGGTGACGCGCGGGTCGATCACCACCACGCGCAACAACGGATTGCGGCTCTTGGCAGTGCGCAGGCGCTGATACAGCACCGGGTGGTTCCAGGCCAGATTGGAGCCCACCAGCACCACCAGCTCGGCCTCCTCGAGATCCTCGTAGCAGCAAGGCACGGCGTCGGCACCGAAGGCACGCTTGTGCGCCGCCACCGCCGAGGCCATGCACAGCCGCGAATTGGTATCCAGATGCGGCGTGCCCAGAAAGCCCTTGAAGAGCTTGTTGGCGACGTAGTAGTCCTCGGTCAGCAACTGACCGGACAGGTAGGCCGATACGGCCTGATTGCCGTGCGCCCGACGCACGCTCGAGAGGCGTTCGGCTACCGTTTCCAGGGCCGTGTCCCAATTCACTTCCACACCGTCGACCCGGGGTCGCAGCAGGCGGCCGTGGTCGCCAAGCGTCTCGTGCAGGGCCGAGCCCTTGACGCACAATCGGCCGTAGTTGGCGGGATGTTCGCCATCGCCAGCGACGCCAGTGATCCGGCCGCCGTCGACCTGAGCCAGCACACCGCAGCCGACGCCGCAGTAGGGGCAGGTGGTTCGGGCCTGATGCATGACGACCTCCTCGAGGTGTTAGGCCTATAAACGACGACGCCCACCACGACTCCCGGAGGAGCCCTGTGATGGGCGTCGTTGCCTTTAGTCGTTGCCTTTAAGAGAGACGACACTGCCTCTCCGATGTATGACTGCCTATGAGTAAGCAATCCCTGTGCCAGAAATACCCAAGCCCCACTCCCAGGCGGTTGAAGAGTCGCAAGGGAAACGCCACCGGCGCGCCGCTGCACCACAAGCGCCAGCTGCGCGACAGCTCATGCACTGCTGCGGTGCAATATCGCCGCGCTCGACCACCGCCCGCTCATGCCAATCCCGCTGGCCGCGGCTCAAGACAACACTGAGCTTTGTCGGAAAAGTCGTCGAGCGAAGGCCAGACAAGGCAAAAATCGGCGAAAAGGCGGAGTTTACGCGGTGTAAATGAGTATTTTGAGCCAATTTTTAACGCCGTATGACCGA
This sequence comes from Halomonas korlensis, assembly GCF_900116705.1. Lineage (GTDB taxonomy): Bacteria > Pseudomonadota > Gammaproteobacteria > Pseudomonadales > Halomonadaceae > Halomonas > Halomonas korlensis. Next base: position 201,400 of record NZ_FPBP01000002.1, read on the forward strand.
GCGCAGGCAGTTTTCAGATAAAGCGTGGAATGCATCTTGCAGGACAAGGGCGAAACATCCCTACGAGCGATAAGAGTCCATGTCACCACCCCTGAAGATCCTGCTGGTCGATGATGAAGTCGTCCGCGCCGCCATGGTCGAGGAAGCCTTGTCCAACGACGGCCACGCGGTCGTCTGTCGCCTGCAGAGTCCCGCGAGCCTCAACGAGATGGTCGTTCGTCATCAGCCCGATGTGGTGATCATCGACATGGAATCGCCGGACCGCGACACCCTCGACAGCATGGCGCTGCTCCACCGCGAAAACCCCAGACCCGTAGTCTTCTTTGCCGACCAGCACGACCCCGACACCCTGCAGGCGGCATTGAAGTCCGGCGTCAGTGCCTATGTGGTCGATGGCCTGGTGGCCGGCCGGGTCAAGGCGATTATCGACGTGGCCATCGTCCGCTTCGACGCCTTCCAGTCGATGCGCCAGGAGCTCGACAAGACACGTAACCAACTGGTCGAGCGCAAGCGCATCGAACGCGCCAAGGGCCTGTTGATGAAACATCAGGACTGCGACGAGGAGCAGGCCTACCGCATGCTCCGCAAGCTGGCCATGGACCGTGGCCAGCGCATCGCCGAGGTGGCCGACAGCGTCGTCGCCATTCTCGAACGCCTGGACCTTCGATCGCCGGAATAAGAGCCTCACATGACGACTCCATCGCTACCCGAATCCTCACCCCACCAGAGCTCGACGCCTGAACTCGCGCGTCTGACCCTGGGTTTCATTCCATTGCTGGATGCCGCGCTGCCGGTCATCGCCCGCGAGCGCGGCTTCTTCGCCGAGCAGGGCCTGGACGTCTCGCTGTCACGCGAAAATGCCTGGTCGACGCTGCGCGACAAGGTCGCCGCCGGCCTGCTCGATGGCGCCCATATGCTCGCGCCGATGCCGCTGGCGATGAGCCTGGGGCTCGGCCGAGCGCCCTGCGATACCCTGGCGCCCATCACCCTGAGCCGAAACGGCAACACCCTGACCTTGTCGCCGGCGCTGGCCGACGCCAGCGGTGCCTGCCTGACCGAGAATCCCGCCGCGAGCGCTCGGGCACTGGGCGATTGGCAGCGACGCACCTCGCCCGGACGCCCCTTGCGCCTGGCGATGGTCTATCCCTTTTCCTGCCAGCATTATCTGCTGCGCGAATGGCTGGCCCTGGACGGTCTCGATCCCGAGCGCGACGCCACCCTGGTCGCGCTGCCACCGCAACGCATGGTCGACGCCCTCAAGACGGGCGAGATCGACGGCTTCTGTGCCGGTGAACCCTGGGGCAGCCTGGCCAGACACCAGGACATCGGACGCATCGTGGCGACCGGCCACCAGCTGTGGCCGGACCACCCGGAAAAGGTACTCGGCGTGACGCGCTCCTGGGCAAACCGTTACCCCGCCACCCTCGCCGCCTTGATCCGCGCCCTGACGAGCGCCGCCGACTGGCTTGCAGCGTCACCCGAGCATTGCCTCCAGGCGCGCCACTGGCTCGCCCTCCCGCCATATCTGGATCGCGCCGTCTCTCATCTCCCGACCCTGCCCCTGAACGCCCCGCCGATCCAACAACGACTCACCGGCCTGACCATGCTGCGTCCCGACGCGATATCCACCGCACGATTCGCCGAGCCGATCGATCGTCACATGAAAGATGACGGCCGCTGCCTGGACCAGAACACGCTGGCGGCGTGCTATAGCCCCGTGCATTTCGATGCTGCAACGCACCCATAACGTGCAAATTATCGCTTTATAGACAGCGTTGGCGTCAACCATTCAAGTTATAACCAACTAATAATAAAAGACAAACCACGGTTTATCGGCGAATGGGCCCGCTTCTTGAATGACTAGTCGGTAACCCGCGATCAACGGCGATCGCATGATCCCTGGATCTCTTATCAAATTGGACAACGACGTCTTGTCTCTCCCTCTCTGCAGGGCAGTGACGAGGCGTCTTTTTATTCGTGTCAGTTGACCGAAAAGTCGACGGAAAAGTTTACGAAAAAGAGGTGAGCCCAATGCATCACCAACACCACACAGCCCATCGCACCGGCGAGCACCTGGTGATCGTCGGCAACGGCATGGCCGGCCATCGGCTGGTCGAGGCGATGCGCAAGCGGCTCGACGACCCGCTGCGCATTACCGTGCTCGGCGACGAACCCACCGCCGCCTACAACCGCATCATGCTGTCGCCGTTGTTGGCGGGCGACATGGATCGCGAGGGCCTGACCCTGAATGACGCCGACTGGTACGCCGAGCAGGGCATCGAGCTGATCCTCGGCGAACGGGTCGCGTACCTTGATCGCCAGGCCAAGCGCCTGATCACCGACACCGGCCGCCAGATCGCCTTCGATCGCCTGGTCCTGGCCACCGGCTCGCGCCCGACGATGTCGAATATCGAGGGCATCGCTCTCTCAGGTGTGCACGGTTTTCGCGACCTCAAGGATGCCGCCGCGCTGACGGCTGCCGCCAAAAAAGGTGGCCACGCCGTGGTCGTCGGCGGCGGCCTGCTCGGGCTCGAAGCCGCCGAGGGACTGCGTAAACGCGGCCAGGGCGAGATGGCCGTCAGCGTGCTGCAACGCGCCGACCACTTGATGAATCGTCAGCTCGACGCCACCGCGGCGGGCCTGCTGGAAGCCGAACTCATCAATCGCGGTCTCGAAATCCATACCGGGGCTCGCCTGGCGACCCTGGAGGGCAACGCCGAGGGGCGTGTCGTCGCGGCACACCTGGAGGATGGCCAGCGCCTGCCCGCCGACTGCGTGGTGATCGCCGCCGGGATTACCCCCAACGATCAGCTGGGACGTCAGGCCGGCCTGGCGGTCGACCGGGCTATCGTCGTCGACGACACCCTGACCACCTCCGACCCGGCCATCCATGCCCTCGGCGAGTGCTGCCAGTTCGGGGGTACGACCTACGGTCTGGTGGAGCCGATCTGGCGCCAGGTCGAGGTGCTCGCCGAGCATCTGGCGAGCCAGGCCAGCGGCGCCGACAGCCAGGCCCGCTATGTCGAAAGGCCCAGCGCCACCCAGCTCAAGATCGGCGGCATTTCGCTCTACGCCTTCGGCCCCATCGAGCCCGACGCCGACCACGACGTCCTCTGCTACCACGACCCTGCCCAGGGCGACTATCGCCGCCTGCTGCTGCGCCATGGCCGGCTCGAGGGCGTCGTGCTCTACGGCGACACCGCCATGGGCCCCTGGTATTTCGCCCAGGCCCAGGCAGGACGCGACCTCGGCGCCTGCCGCCAGGCCCTGCTGCTGGGCAGCGCCGATGCCGATGCGCTGCTCGACGCTCACGACATCCGCTTAGACGATCACGAACGCCCCCAGAAGGAGGCTGCATGAACACGCCCGCGAAACCGCAATTGATCATCATCGGTAACGGCATGGTCGGCCATCACCTGGTCGAGCAGCTGATCGAGCAAGGCGCCACCGAGCGCTATACCATCACGGTCTTCGGCGAGGAGCGCCATCGTGCCTACGACCGGGTTCACCTCTCCGAGTACTTCACCGGCCGTGACGCCGACTCGCTCGCCCTCTCGGACGCCGACTGGTACGCCGCCAACGGCGTCGAGCTGCGCCTGCAGGAGGCGGTCACCGCCATCGACCGCGACGCCAGCGAGGTCGTTACCGACCAGGGCCGCTACGGTTATCAGCGGTTGGTGCTCGCCACCGGTTCCTATCCCTTCGTGCCGCCGATGCCCGGCAGCGACCGTCCGGGCTGCCTGGTCTATCGCACCCTGGACGATCTCGACGCCATCCGCGAGGCCGCCGAGAGCGCCTCCACCGGCGTGGTGGTGGGCGGCGGCCTGCTCGGCCTGGAAGCCGCCAACGCCCTGCGCGGGCTCGAGCTCGACACCGCCGTGGTCGAATTCGCCCCGCGCCTGATGCCCATGCAGGTCGACAGCGAGGGCGGCGAGCTGCTGCGCGACAAGATCGAGGCCCTCGGCGTGCAGGTCCACACCGACCGCGCGACCCAGCGCATCGAGGACGGCGTGGACGCCGTCCACCGCATGGTCTTCCAGGACGACAAGGTGCTGGAGACCGACCTGATCGTCTTCTCCGCCGGCATCCGGCCTCGCGACGAACTCGCCCGCGACTGCGCCCTGGAGATGGGCGAGCGTGGCGGCGTGGTGATCGACAACCAGTGCCTGACCAGCGATCCGGCCGTCCTCGCCATCGGCGAGGTGGCGCTGTGGAACAACAGCATCTTCGGCCTGGTGGCGCCCGGCTATCAGATGGCCAAGGTCGCCGCCGCCACCCTGCTGGAGGGCGGCGAAAGCTTCCGGGGCGCCGACATGAGCACCAAGCTCAAGCTGCTCGGCGTCGATGTCGGCGCCATCGGCGACGCCCACGGCGACCGCACGCCCGGCGCCAAGATGTTCCGCTATCTCGACCAGATCAAGCAGCAGTACCGCAAGCTGGTCGTTTCCAGCGACGGCAGGCGGCTGGTCGGGGCCATGCTGGTGGGCGACAACAGCGTTTACGACACCCTGATGCAGTACTACAGCAACGGGCTCGACCTGCCCGAGGACCCGGCCGCGCTGATCCTGCCCAGCAGCGAAGGCGCGCCGACCCTGGGCCCCGATGCGCTGCCGGAAACGGCGACGATCTGCTCCTGCCACAACGTCAGCAAGGGCGATATCTGCGCGACGCTGGATGCCGGCGCCACCGACCTCGCCGCCGTCAAGGGCTCCACCCGCGCCAGTACCGGCTGCGGCGGCTGCGCGGCGCTGCTCAAGAGCGTGGTCGATCATGAGCTCGAAGCCCGCGGCGTGGAAGTCGACCGCTCGATCTGCGAGCACTTCGCCCATACCCGCCAGGCGCTCTACGACATCGTGCGGGTCGAGGGCATCAAGACCTTCGGTGCGCTGATCGAGAAGCACGGCAACGTCGATACCCATCGCCTCGGCTGCGATATCTGCAAGCCGGCGGTGGCGTCGATTCTCGCCTCATGCTTCAACGAGCCGATTACCGACGCCGCGCATATCCCGCTGCAGGACACCAACGACACCTTCATGGCCAACATGCAGAAGAACGGCACCTACTCGGTCGTGCCGCGTGTCCCGGGTGGCGAGATCACCCCCGACAAGCTGATCGTGCTGGGCCGGGTGGCCGAGACCTACGGCCTGTACACCAAGATCACCGGCGGCCAGCGCATCGACCTGTTCGGGGCGCGCCTGGAAGACCTGCCGGACATCTGGAGCGAGCTGCTCGACGCCGGCTTCGAGACCGGCCACGCCTACGCCAAGTCGCTGCGTACCGTGAAATCCTGTGTCGGCAGCACCTGGTGTCGTTACGGCGTTCAGGACAGCGTGGGCATGGCGATCCGTTTGGAAGAGCGCTACAAGGGTCTGCGCTCGCCCCACAAGCTCAAGTTCGGCGTCTCGGGCTGTACCCGCGAATGTGCCGAAGCGCAGGGCAAGGACATCGGCGTGATCGCCACCGAGAACGGATGGAACTTATATGTATGCGGTAACGGCGGCATGCGCCCGCGCCACGCCGAGCTGTTCGCCACCGACCTCGACGACGAGCGCCTCATTCAACTGATCGATCGCTTGTTGATGTTCTATGTGCGCACCGCCGATCGCCTGCAGCGCACGTCGGTGTGGCGCGAGAACCTCGAGGGCGGCCTGGACTATCTCAAGGAGGTGGTAATCGACGACAGCCTGTCGATCGGCACGGAACTGGAAAGCCAGATGCAGACGGTCATCGACAACTACCGGTGCGAGTGGGCCGATGCGCTGAACGACCCCGAAAAGCTCAAGCGCTTTCGCAGCTTCGTCAACGACAGCCGCCCCGACCCGGACATCGTCGTGACCGAAGAGCGCGGCCAGCTTCGCCCTGCCTAACGGAAATCGCTGCGTGAGCGAATCGCGTTGTTGCGCGGCACCTCGAAGGCTCGCCTAACACCCAGTTATGTCTCGCCTTCGGTGCGCCGCGCGCCTAGCGCTTCATCTCGCTCGCCGATTTCCCGCCAACTATCAGGAAGCATTCATGAATACTGCTACCGCGGCTAAGCCCCAGACCTGGCAAGCCCTCTGCACCCGCGCCGACCTGGTGCCCTATTCCGGTGTTGCCGCCTGGGTGGAGTCCGCCGAAGGCCCCGTCCAGGCGGCCCTATTCTACCTTCCCGGTCATGAGCCGGAGCTCTATGCCATCGACCACCACGACCCCATCGCCGGGGCGAATGTCATCGCCCGCGGCATCGTCGGTGATCTCAAGGGCGAGGCCGTGGTGGCGTCACCGATCTACAAGCAGCACTTCCGGCTCGAGGACGGCCAGTGTCTGGAGAATCCCGGCCTGCGCCTGCGTACCTGGCCGCTGCGCCTTGACGGCGAAAAGGTACTGATACAGGCCTGAAGCTGGCCGCTGCCCGTCGCGACCTCTATGCTGATTGTCCTAATGCATTGCAGCAAATCGCGACCGAGGGTGTGGCATGACCGACAAGAAGCGCATCGACCTGGCGCTCCAGGGCGGCGGCGCCCATGGCGCCTTCACCTGGGGCGTCATGGACTGCCTGCTGGAAGACGAACGAATCGAGATCGAGGGCATCAGCGGCACCAGCGCCGGCGCCATGAACGGCGTGGTGATGGCCGACGCCCTGACACGTGGCGACGAATCCACCGCGCGCGAGGCGTTGAGCGGTTTCTGGCGTGCGGTCAGTCAGGCCGGCATGACGAGCCCCGTCAAGCGCACGCCGCTGGATATCCTGCGGGGCAAATGGAGCCTCGACACCTCACCCGGCTATATCGCCATGGATTTGATGAGCCGGCTGGTGTCGCCCTACCAGTTCAATCCGTTCAATTTCAATCCTCTGCGCCACATCGTCGACGACCATGTCGATTTCGCGCGGGTGCGCGCCTGCCAGGACCTGAAGCTGTTCGTCACCGCCACCAACGTGCGCAGCGGCAAGCAACGGGTCTTCACGCGGGAGGAGATGAGTCTCGATGCGGTCATGGCGTCGGCCTGCCTGCCGACCGTCTATCAGGCGGTGGAGATCGATGGCGAAGCTTACTGGGATGGTGGCTACACCGGCAATCCGGCGCTGTTTCCGTTGATGGAACATTGCGATTCGCGCGATATCGTCATCGTGCAGATCAACCCCATCTATCGCGAGGAACTGCCCACCAGCGCCGCGGCGATCATGAACCGTCTTAACGAGATCACCTTCAATGCCTCTTTGATCAAGGAGGTCCGCATGGTCGCCATGATGCAGCGCCGTCTCATCGACGCCGATCACGATATCGGCTGCTTCGCCGAGACGCTGTTTCATCGCATCAGCGCCGACGACACCGTGTCGGACCTGTCGGTCTCGAGCAAGCTCAACGCCGAGTGGGCCTTCCTCTGCTATCTGCGCGATCGCGGACGTGCGGCAACTGCCGACTGGCTCGACGCCCACTACGCGGACCTGGGAAACGTCTCCTCGCTGGACGTGGAGAGCGTCTATCGCGAAACCGAGACAGACCCGTAGCGCCCGGCGCGGAGTTCACCGCCCGGCGGGTTCCCGTAGCGTGGAAAAGATTTTTCCCGCATTGCTTTGCAGCATGACAAATCTGTGTCCATGCTAAGCACAGAGCCAGGTCAGGAGGTTTCCTGGCTCCCTTACGGTGTTGGTTCACAGGGATTGATGACCAACGTTTCCCCACCACAGGTTTGACCCAAAGAGGAGGTGAAGACCGCGCCGAGCCACGGCACCGTTGGAGCCCCTGTCACCTGCCTGACATCGCGCACTGACAGTGTCGAATACGAGACGCTTATGTGACGTCTCCGACGTGAAATTCAGGAGAGCTGCGCCGATGGTACGCATCGACAAGAAAGCCACCCGACTCTACGTGCTGGACACCAACGTTCTGATTCACGACCCCTCAGCCCTCTATCAATTCGACGAGCACGAAGTGGTCATCCCCATGACCGTTCTCGAAGAGCTCGACAAGCACAAGAACGGCATCCGCGAAATCGCCCGCACTGCCCGCCAGGTCAGCCGCACGCTGTCGGACCTGACTGCCAATGTCGACATCGATCAGATCCGCAACGGCATTCCCATCCAGCGCATGGCCGGCCCGGACGGTATGCTGCGCCTGCTCTGCTACCGAGACCTCGAACCCCTCGACCCGCTCGCGGACAGCCCCGACAATCGTATCCTTGCCGAGACCTGCCGGCTGCGCGACGAGCGCACCGACGCCTCGGTGATACTGGTCACCAAGGACATCAATCTCAGGGTCAAGGCCGCGGCCCTGGGCGTGCCGGTGGAGGACTACCTCAACGACCGGGTGTTCGATGACTCGGACGCCATGATCGACGGCGCACGCATCTACCCGGATGCCGGGCACGACGGCAGCGGGCTATGGGACAGCCTGAGGGTGGATGTGCGCGTCGAGCGCCAGGACCAGCGCGTCATCTACCGCCTCGCCGGCGACATCCCCCCCGAGTGGCACCTGGGCATGCTGGTGTCGGACAGCGACAACGGCGCGAGCTTCGAGGCCATCGTCCGCGACGTGGGGCCCAAGCATGCCCACCTGGAGCTGCTGACCAACTACCGGCACGGCGCCAGCGTCTGGGGCGTGCATGCCCACGACAGCCGGCAGAACTTCACGCTCAATCTGCTGATGGACGACGACATCGACCTGGTCACCATCGCCGGCAGTGCCGGCACCGGCAAGACCTTCATGACGCTGGCGGCCGCCTTTCAGCAGACGCTGGACAGCAAGCGCTTCGAGCGGATCGTCTTCACCCGCGCGCCGATCACCATGAGCGAGGACATCGGCTTCCTGCCGGGCACCGAGGAAGAAAAGATGTCGCCGTGGATGGGTGCCTTCCACGACAACATGGACAACCTGCTGCGCGACGAGGAAGGAGGCTCCAGCTGGGACAACGGCGCCACCCGCCAACTGCTCGGCTCCCGGGTGCAGATCCGCGCCCCCGGCTTCATGCGCGGACGTACACTCAACGACACCTTCCTGATCATCGACGAGGCCCAGAACTTCACGCCCAAACAGCTCAAGTCCCTGGTCACCCGCGCCGGGCGCAACACCAAGATCGTCTGCCTGGGCAATGTCGGGCAGATCGACACGCCCTACCTGACCGCCAATACCTGCGGCATGGCGGCGGTGGTGCAACGCTTTCGCAACTGGCCCTACGCCGGCCACGTCACCCTGAAAAGCGTCGAGCGCTCTCGACTGGCGCTGGCGGGAGAAGAGCTCCTCTAGCGCCCTCACTACTTCGCCCCGGCCGCTCAAGGGGCGGCCAGCATGATGATGGCCAGCAGCAGCGCGCTGGCCATCATCAATACCGCGCTGTGGCGTCCCAGCCACTGCTCGCCGCGGGCCAACACGCCAAGGCCGTCGATCAGCCAGCGCTCCAGCGCCTGCAGGCGCCTGACGACCGCCGCCACCGACATGCCGAGTCGTGACAGGCCATGCACCATTTTCGCCGATATCGCCCGATAGCCCCTTACCAACGGCCACCAGAGATCGCCCGGCGGCAGCGTCTCGATGATCCCGGGGAGACGCTGACGGGCCGCCAGCCCGATCGACACGGCCAGCGCTACGCCCAGTGCCGCCGGCCACCAGAGCCCGACGAGCTCACCGGGTGGCGGCCAGGCGGTCCGCCCCATGGGCAGCCACCACGGCAAGGTGGCCGCCGCCAGCAGACTGCCCAGCCAGGCCACCGGCATCGCACCGCTCAGTGGCATCAGGTCGTCGTGACGAGCCTGTCGCTCGGCCCGCCACTGCCGCCACAGCGCGCGGGCCATCAGCAGGGTCGTCCCCACCGCCGCCAGGCTGAGCCATAGCACCAGGTGCTTGTGATCGGCGTCGTAGAACACCGTCTTGTAGGCCCACTTGCTGGCGAGCCCCGAGCCCAGCACTCCCGCCAGTGACAACCCCGGCAGCACCAGCAGGATCCACAGCAGCCAGCTCGGCAAGCGGGGTGGGTGCTCACTGACCCCGACCCCCAGGAAGAGCGCGCCCTTGGTCAATCCATGATGACAGGCGAACAGGATCACGGCGGCCAACAGCGCCGGCCATCGGTCGGGAACGATCAACCCCATGGCCACCAGCGCCGTGAGCATGCCCATCTGGCTGACGCTTGAGTACGCCAGCACCGCCTTGGGCTGTGGCTGGCAGGCACCGTACAGCGCCGCGCCGAAGGCCGCCGCCAGGCCCGCCACCAGCATCACCCGGCCGAGCATGACGAAGGCCTCGCCCGCGCCGGCATGCCCTAGCGGCAAGGTCATCAGCCAGCCCAGCAGGCCGGCCTTGATCATCACACCGCTGAGCACGGCGCTGGCCGGCGTCGGTGCCACCGGATGGGCGAGCGGCAGCCACATGTGCAGCCCCACGACACCGGCCTTGACGCCGAAGCCGAGCCACAGGAGAGCGGCCATCCAGACGCCCTGCTCGGCCTCGACGAGCCCCTCGCGCAACGCATCGAGCATGGTTGTCTGAGCGCTGCCGGCGGCCCACAAGAGCCCAGCCAGGATCATGCCTTCTCCCATCACCGCCATGACCAGATAAGCAAGGCCGCCGGTCCGGGCATCACGCGTGCCGGCATGGACCACCAGGGCGTAGGCGGCGAAGGTCATCGTCGCAAAGCCCAGATAGAAGCTGGCGATATCCTCGGCGACGATCAACAGCAGGTTGCCGGCAAGGCACAGCGGCCAGAACAGCGCGAAATATTGTAGCCGTCGCCCCGCATCGTCGTCGCCGGCATTCTGTCGATGCTGCTCGCTCGCCAGGTAGCCGCATGCATACAGGCCGGAAAGGCCCCACATCACGACCGCCACGGCAAGCAGCGAACGGCGCGGGTCATCGAGCGACCAGACACCCCCGAGCAGCCACCATGACAACGTCAGCGAAGGCTCTGACCAGGGCAGCAAGAGGGCCAGCGCCGGCAGTGGCGCCGTGCACCACCAGCCGTCCAGCCAGACCCGCGACGGGCTCGATGACGTCACCCAGCCACGCAGCGGCACGCGCATCGCCAGCCATAGCGGCCAGAGCAGCGCGGCGGCGATCACGCCGGCAAACGGCAGGCCGCTCATAGCAAATACTCCTGCGAGGCGACGCGGGTCGCCCATTCCAGCGGGCTGAATGGCATGCTGGCCAGAAAGCCGGCCAGCAGGCTGAAGGCAGCGGTCGCCAGCGTCGGCCACAGCAGCCAGCCGCTGGTTTCCAGCCGCCCCAGCCGGCGCTCGTCCGGCCACTCGCCCTGGCCATGCGCCGGGCCCGGTCGAAACCATAGACGCTGCAGGATGGGCAGGAAATAGGCGGCATTGAGCAGGCTGCTGGCGGCCAGTACGGCGATCAACCAGGGCATGCCGGCCTCAACGGCGCCTAGGCCCAGGTACCATTTGCTGATGAAGCCCACCGTCGGCGGCAAGCCGATCATGCCCAGCGCCCCCACCGTGAAGGCGAGACTCGTCAGGGGCATGCGCCATCCCGCGCCGTCGAGTTCGTCGATGCGATGAATCCCCAGTTCTTCCGCGTAATTGCCGGCGCAGAAGAACAGGGTCGCCTTCATCAGTCCCTGGTGAAGCAGATGAGACAATGCGGCGACGGTCGACAGCGGGCCGAATAGCCCCACCCCGAGCACGATGTAGGAAACCTGGCTCACCGTCGAGAAGGCCAGCCGCGCCTTGAGCTCCTGCTGGGCCAGTGCGCGAAGCGAAGCGTAGAGGATGGTCAGCGCCGAGATGGCGACGAGCCCGTGCAATAGCCAAAGCTGGTAACTGAGCTCGATGCCATAGACGTCATAGACCAGCCGCACGATGCCGAAGGCACCGGCCTTGACCACCGCCACGGCATGCAGCAGGGCGCTGACGGGCGCCGGCGCCACCATGGCCCTGGGCAGCCAGCCATGCAGCGGCACCAGCGCGGTCTTGACGCCCAGACCCAGGATCATGACCACGAACAGGCCCACCAGGATCGGGTACCACTCGGCGCCCAGGTCGGCGAGGATTTCGCGCTCGCCGAAGCGGATATCGCCAGCCAGCACGTGCAAAGACACCACGCCCAGCAGCAGCGCCAGCCCCCCACTCAGCGTATAGCGCAGGTAGACGCTCCCTGCGGCCAGCGCCTTGCGCGTGCCCCGGTGGACAACCAGCGGGTAGGTCGAGAGCGTGAGCATCTCGTAGAAGATCAGGAAGGTAAAAAGGTTACCGGCGAGGCTGATCCCAAGCGTGCTGGCGACACACAGGCTGAAGAAGCCGAAGAAGCGCTTGCGATTGGGGGAGTCCTCCAGATAGCCGATCGCATAGAGCGTCGTGAACAGCCACAGCAGCGAGGAGAGCCCGGCGAACATGATGCCCAACGCATCGGCGCGCAGCACGAAGCTAACCCCTGCCGCCACCGGGAACTCGACGGCATACTCGAGCCCGCGATGCAGCCCCCAGATCATCCAGCCCACCAGGCCCAGCTTGATCAAGGCCGCGCCCAGGTTGAGCGAGGTCCGGGCCAGCCAGGCTCGCTCCGGCAACGCAAAGATCAGCGTTGCCGCCAGCAGCGAGGTCGCAAGCGTAGCGACCGGCAACCAGGCACCGCTCATGTCCTGCCTCCCCACGGCCACAGAAGCTCCAACGGCCAGTCGGCCACCAGCCCCAATGCCAGGGCCGCCAGCGCCAGCAGCAGGGCCATCATGTCCATCCCAAGCGGTAGGCGCCGGTACGTCAGATGCGGGGCCTGCTCGTCGAAGGAATGACGAAACATCCGGAAGAGGTAGGCAGCGGTCAGCATGGTCCCGAGGACCAGCACCCCTATCCACAGCCACTGCTCCCCGCGTATAGCCGCCTGCAACAGCAACCACTTGGCGGTGAAGCCGGCACTCGGCGGCAAGCCCATCAGCGTCACGGCGGCCAGGCCGAAGACCAGCAACGGCAGGGGCAAGCGCCGGCTGGTGCCGGCCAGCTCGACCAGCTTGCTGCGGCCGGTGGACAGCACCAGACTGCCCACGGCCATGAACATGGCGGCCTTGGCCAGTGCGTGACCGGCGAGGTGAAGCCAGGTGCCCCGCCAGGCCAGCGCGGCGACCGCCTCGCTGGTGCCGATCAACAACGGGAACGCCAGCATCAGGTAGCCGAGCTGACCGACCGTGGAGAAGGCCACCAGCTCTTTCAAGCCCTGAGCGCGCCAGGCCAGAATCCCACCCCACAGCACCGCCAGGCTGCCCAGGCCACCCAGTAACCATGCAGCGGCCATCTGCCCCGGCGCCAGCAGCAACCACAGCTTGAGCAGAATAACGAACGACGCCTTGATCACCAGCGCCGCATGGACCGCACTCACCGGTATCCAGGCCGCACCGTGCACCGGGGCAAGCCAGGCATGCAGCGGGAAGATGGAGGCCTTGAGCAGCAATCCCGCCGAGAGCAGTGCCACGGCGAGCGTGGTGACCGCGCCAGGCTCGGCCACCGCGGCCAGGCCCGCCAGGTCCAGCCGTCCCCAGGCACCCAGCAACAGCGACACGCCCAGCAGCCAGGCCAGCGAACCGACCAGCGCATAAAGCAGGTAGCGCATGCCGGCGGCCAGGGCTTCGGCCTCGCCGGGCAGCAGCATCAATGCCACGGCACAGAGCCCCATCAGCTCGAGCCCCACGTAGAGCGAGAGCAGGTCGGCGGCGATCCAGATCAAGGTCAGCCCGCTACTCAATCCCCCCAGCAGCGGCCATAGCCAGGCAGCGGGTCGTGATGGAAGCTCAGCCGTGCGGCAATACCCGACGGCAAAGACAGCGCTTGCCATCAGCACGGTTTGCGTTAGTAACAGCAGGAGGATGGCGAGACCGTCGAGATACCAGGTCAGCGTCAGCTCGCCGAGGGAAAGGCTGGCATGTCGTGGCCCCGATACCGCGATCGTAGCGACCAGCCAGCCGGTTGCGGCCATCACCGGCAGATAGGCTGCCGCTGCCGTCAGCATGCGATGCGGGGGGAAATACAGCGCCACCAGACCGAGCAGCAAAGGCCCCCACACTATCAGCCACACCACAGCCCACAGCGATGGCGTCAGATGCAGTGCCTCATCACCCAGGACGGCCAGGGCGTTCATTCCTTGCCTCCGGTCCCGCTGCCGAGTGCCAGGCGTCCGTCCAGAATGAAAAGGCGCCGGATCAGTGACGCCCCCAGCAACGAACCGAACAGTGCCACGATCAATCCCGTCAGGATCAGCGCCTGGGCTTCTATCCGCGGCCCGGCCACCTCCGCCAATACCAGAAAGATCCCGGAGCCCAGCACATTGAAGGCCAACAAGCGACGCAGCAGATGGCGATGCCGAACGAACCCCCAGAGCCCCAGCCCGATGATGGCTAGACCCACCAGGGCCAGGGGGCCGAGTACCGCAAGGGCTTCCGACAACCTCGTCCCCACGTCATCGACAAGCAGCAGACTGGCCGCAGCAGCCATGAACCACCAGGTAAGCGGCAGCAACCACGACCTCACGCCGGAAGGCGAGGCGCCTGGCAAGGTGTCGCGACGGGGAAGCCGATGATGCGCACCGAAGCCCAGCGCGAAAAAGAGACTGAACCCCGTCAACAGCGCCCCCAGCACGGCCTCCACCGCCGCCAGCCAAGGCGCCCGCAGTTGCCACCAGGTCAGCGCCATCAGCACAGCAAAGCAAACGAAACTGCGACAGGCACGCCGAAGGTAACGATCGACAAGGCAGGCCAGCGCCATGAGCAGCAGCAGAAGGGCAAGCATGACCTCCAGCGCCGCCGCCAAGGCTTCGGGAAGTATTGCCATGGAAAGCTTGACTCAGCCGGCGGAGCGAGGGCGCCGCCAGGCTAAGCGTCTGGCTCGACGTGATGAATACAGCAGCCTGGCGCCACGCCGGGAGGCTGGCTCATACCTGACGCTCTTCGGCCCGGGCTGCTTCGGGAGCGTGGGCAGCGTGCAGACGAGAAATCAACTGATCTTCGAGAGTGAAGCGCTCGGTCAGTCCCTTGGCCAGGCGATCGAGCCAAGCGGGAAGCCGTGCCAGATGCTGCTTGCAACGCACAGGGCTTGCATAGTCGGCATCGAAATCGAGCACCAACTCGGTCGACATCTCCAGCCGTTCAAGCAGTTTATCGGCCAGTAACAGGCCCTCGTGATCATCAAAGGCCTTCGACTCCTCGCGCAATTGCGGATAGACCTCGAAGTGACCGGCGCTGATGTAATCCATCAACAGCTCGCTGAAGGCATCGATGCGAGACTTGCTCACCGCTTCGAGCTCGATGTCGCAAGCTTGCTTGAGCTCCACGAAGTCCACCAGCAGCTCGCGCCGCTCGTCGAGCCAACGGTCGATCAGGCTGTGTACGCCACCCCAGCGTTCCAGTGCATTCTTGCAATCTTCCAGCATAGGAGACTCCCTGACTCCATGGGGGCCGGCAGCGATGCGCCACCCGACCGCACCTACACAGATTCACCCCTGCCAGGGGCGGTGTCAATCCTGCGGACGACTAGCCCTGCCAGCGATAGATATACGGCCTGACGACCACGCGAAGCAGCATGCCCAGGGGTGCCAGCATGAGCAGCAGGAAACCCAGCAGGGTCCAGCCCGGCAGCGAGATACCAAGCAGCATGAAATCGATCTCGGCGCACTCCCCGGAGCCGGTAAACACCGTGGCAAGCACTTCCTGCAGCGGCATGATCTCCATCATGTAGTCCAGGCCCGGGCCGCAGGTCGGCACCTCGTCCGCCGGCAGCGACTGCAGCCATAGGTGCCGTGACACGATACCGATACCGCCCAGCACGGCGGCCAGCGACAGGCTGCCATAGACGCCCGCGCCGAGGCGCCCTTTGGGGTTGTGAATGGCTGCCACGGCAAACACCAGAGCGGCCGACAGTACGGCAATACGCTGGAAGATACACAGCGGGCAGGGCTCGAACCCGCCGAGATGCTCGAGCCCCAGCGCCACCGCCATCATGACGATACAGAAAGCCAGGCCCGCCAGGCTCCACTGCCGAACCGAGACACGCGACAGGGTCGTCGTCATGAGGCCGCCTCATCGATCAGCCGGGCTTGCCGGGCGCGGTGGAAATAATCGGCGAGAAAATCATCGAAGGGCTCGAGGTCGGCGGTCTCGATATCCCGCTGCTGTTGATGGGAGGTGCGAGCGAGCTGGTCGAACAGTGCCTCTTGCGCACTTTCCATCGGTGTTTCACGCAAACTGGCGGCCTGCTCGGCGGCGAGTGACAGCATGTCATCGCTGAACTCCCCACCGCTTTCGCGTAACCGCGCGAGCAACTGCCCCGATGGGGTAAGCGAGGGGTCGCCGAGTCGCGGCGCCAGCGCTGCCAGTGCCGCCTGGTGCGGTGCGCCCTCTTCCAACAGGTCGAGCAGCGCGGCGACCTGGCCGAACTCGGCGAACATCTCGCCGCCCCAGTCGGCAATGGCGCGGAAATTGCCATGTTGCTCCAGACGCAGCTCGGGGTCACGGCCGCGCTCCACCACCCGACGACGGTTGTCGTCCAGTCGATCGCACTCCTCGTCGGGAATCCACGGGCTCTCCGACAGCAGGCACCACACCAGGAAGGTGTCCAGGAAACGGATCTGGGTCTCGTCGATGCCCAGCGTCAGCAAGGGGTTGAGGTCTAGACAGCGCACTTCGATGTATTCCACCCCGCGGGCCTCGAGTGCCTGGCTGGGCGTCTCGTTGTGGCGCGTCACCCGCTTGGGCCGGATATCGCTGTAGTACTCGTTCTCGATCTGCAGGATATTGGCATTGAGCTGATGCCAGCCGTCCGGCTCACGCACGCCCAAGGACTCGTAGGGCGGCCACGGCGTGGATATGGCGTGTCGCAGGGTGTTCACGTAATTGGAGAGCGAATTGAAGCAGATCTTGAGCTGCTCCTGAACCTTGTTCTGATAGCCCAGATCCGACATGCGCAGGCTGGTGGCATAGGAAGACACCAGCGTCTCGCTGCCATGGGGCTCGAGCTTGTCGGGGATATTGCCGCCGGACAGGAAGCTGCGATCCAGCGCCGGTGAAGCGCCGAACAGATAGAGCAACAGCCAGCTATGGCGTCGGAAGTTGCGAATCAGTCCGAAATAACGCGTCGAGCGGTACTCATTCAGCGGTGTTTCGCTCGCCCCATCGATTTCCTGGAGGCGGCGCCACAGATCGTCGGGAAGCGAGAAGTTGTAGTGCACGCCGGCGATTGACTGCATGATCCGCCCGTAGCGCACGTCGAGCCCCTTGCGATAGACGTGCTTCATAGTGCCTATGTTGGAGCCGCCGAAGTCGGCGATGGCCACGCTGTCGTTGCCGTTCAACCGTGACGGCATGCTGGCCGGCCAGATCAGCTCGTCACCCAGGTGGTGATAGCTGTATCGGTGCAGGTCGCCCAGGAACGCCATGGCGTCTCGTGGGCGACAGCTGACCGGCGTGATGTACTCCAGCAGCGCCTCGGCATAATCGGTCGTGATATGCGGGTGGGTGAGCTTGGAGCCCAGGGCGGCCGGATGCGGCGTGGAAGCGATGCGACCCGCCGGATCGACGCGCAGCCCCTCCTTCTCGATGCCGCGCCGCAAGCGACCGAACAATCCCTGTCGTGCCGACGCTTCGAGTCGCTCGATACGGGTGGCGAGAGAGTCTGACAAGATGAACACCCCATGTCGTGGAAGCCGCCAGTGGGCCGTGCTTCACGGTTCGCATTGGATACGCCCGTCCGGGGCGCCCGTAAAATCTCAGATTATGGTGCCGTCGAGCACCGATGCAAAGTCACCGGCCTTTTTTCGCCTGCAGAAGCGCGGCGCCGAGCGCGCCCATCTGCCCATCCGACTGGCCTTTCCCGGTCCCGGACTGGCGGGGCTGGCCGCCCTTGCGCCCCGCCTTGTCTTGCCCACCTCGACGGCCTTCCGAGTTTCCGCGCCGCGACCGGTCGGCCCCGGCGTCTTCCAGCGGATCATCGAGGCGCATGGTAAGGGCGATGCGCGCGCGTTCAAGGTCCACGCTCATCACCTTGACGCGCACGATGTCTCCGGCCTTGACCACCGTTCGCGGATCCTCGACGAATCGCTCGGAGAGCGCCGAAATATGTACCAGGCCGTCCTGATGAACGCCGATATCGATGAAGGCGCCGAAGTGAGTAACGTTGGTGACGCCCCCCTCGAGGATCATGCCGGGCTCGAGGTCCTTGAGCGTCTCGACGCCCTCACGAAACTCTGCCGCCTTGAACTCGGGTCGCGGGTCGCGGCCGGGCTTGTCCAGCTCCTTGAGGATATCGCTGACGGTGGGCACGCCAAAGCGCTCATCGGCAAACTCGGCTGGCACGATCGCCTTGAGGGTCACACTGTCGCCGATCAGGCCGCCCAGCTCGCGACCGTTGCGCTTGGCGATCCGCTCGACCAGCGGGTAGGCCTCGGGGTGAACCGCGCTGGCGTCCAGCGGGTTGGTGCCGTTCATGATGCGCAGGAACCCGGCGCACTGCTCGAAGGTCTTGGGGCCCAGCCGGCTGACGTCGAGCAGCGCGCGGCGGCTGAGAAACGCCCCCTCGGTATTACGCCGCGCGACGATGGCCTCGGCCAGCGCCGGGTTGAGGCCGGCGACCCTCGAGAGCAACGCGCTCGAGGCGGTATTGAGATCCACGCCTACCGCATTGACACAGTCCTCGATCACCGCCTCCAGGCTCTTCGACAGTTGCAGCTGAGAAACGTCGTGCTGGTACTGCCCCACCCCGATGGACTTGGGCTCGATCTTGACCAGCTCGGCCAAGGGGTCCTGCAGGCGCCTGGCGATGGAGACCGCGCCACGGATCGTCACGTCGAGGTCGGGAAATTCGCGCGAGGCATACTCGGAAGCGGAATAGACCGAGGCGCCGGCCTCGCTGACCATCACCTTGGCCAGCGCGCGCTTACCGTGCCCTTTATGTGCAGCGAAGCGCTTGACCAGGTCGCCGGCGAGCCGGTCGGTCTCGCGACTGGCGGTACCGTTGCCAACGGCGATCAGCGCCACGTCGTGCTTTTCGACCAGTGCGGCGAGTTCAGCAAGCGACGCGTCCCAGCGGTTCTGGGGCGCATGGGGATAGATGGTGGTGTGCGCGAGGAACTGACCGGTCGCGTCCACCACCGCCACCTTGCAACCGGTGCGCAGGCCCGGGTCGATGGCAAGTGTGGCCTTCTGGCCCGCCGGTGCCGCGAGCAACAGGTCCTTGAGGTTGGCGGCAAAGACGTCGATGGCGGCCTGCTCGGCGCGCTCGCGCAGGCGGCTCAGCAGCTCGGTCTCGAGCTGGGTATAAAGCTTGACCCGCCAGGTCCAGCGCACCACGTCGCGCAGCCAGGTATCGGCCGCACGCCCCTCGTCACGGATGGCAACATGACGGGCGATCATCACCTGGGCCGGATGGATCGGCGCGTCCTGCTCGCCGGGCAGGCGGATCGACAGCGCGATCACTCCCTCGTTGCGGGCGCGGAACATCGCCAGCGCGCGGTGTGAGGGGGTCTTGGCCAGCGGCTCGTCATGCTCGAAATAGTCGGAGAACTTGGCGCCCTCACGCTCCTTGCCTGCCAGCAGCCGAGCGCTCAGCTCGCCCTCGCCCCACAGGCGCTCGCGCAGCTGCCCAACCAGCTCGGCGTCCTCGGCGAAACGCTCCATCAGGATCTGACGCGCGCCATCCAATGCCGCCTTGGTGTCCTCGACGCCCGGCGTGTCGCCTTCCGTGGGACGAAGATAGCCCGCCGCCTCGGCCTGCGGGTCGCGGGTCGGGTCGGCCATCAGTGCATCGGCCAGCGGCTCGAGCCCCGCCTCCCTGGCGATCTGGGCCTTGGTGCGGCGCTTCTTCTTGTAGGGCAGGTAAAGATCTTCCAGGCGCTGCTTGGTATCGGCAGCCTGCAGGCGCGCCGCCAGGTCGTCGGTCAGCTTGCCCTGCTCATCGATGGCGGCGAGCACGGTAGTGCGCCGCTCCTCCAGCTCGCGGAGGTAACGCAGGCGTTCGTCGAGCTGACGCAGCTGGATGTCGTCGAGCCCGCCGGTCACTTCCTTGCGATAGCGAGCGATGAAGGGCACGGTGGCCCCGCCGTCGAGCAGTTCGACCGTGGCGGTGACCTGCTGCGTCCTGACGCCGAGCTCGTCAGCGAAACGCGTAATGATGCGGTTGGTGGCGTCCATGTAACCCCTGTCGCTGCTTCAGGAAACGAATCGCGACAAGGTATCACAAACCATGCTCAGGCGGGGACGAATGACAGTGCCAGACCGTTGTTGCACCAGCGCAGGCCGGTGGGCTCCGGTCCATCGTCGAACACATGGCCCTGATGGCCGCCGCAACGGGCGCAGTGGTATTCCGTACGCGGCCAGATGGCCTTGTAATCGACCTTGCTGAGCAGGTGCCCCTCGACATGCTCGAAGAAACTCGGCCAGCCGGTGCCGGAATCGTACTTCATGGCACTGGTGAACAGCAGCAGGTCACAGCCGGCGCAGCGAAACTCGCCCTCGCGGGTTTCCTTGTCCAGCGGGCTGGAGAAGGCCGGTTCGGTGCCCTCCTCGCGCAGAATTTCGTACTGCGCCTCACTCAGCCGCTCCCGCCACTCGGCCTCGGTGAGCTCCAGGGTCTCGAGCCCGTCGGCGCGCTTGAGGTCGGGTTTGGGCCTGGCGCTCGCTATGCTAGGCAGCAAGCCCGCCAGCCCTCCGGCGCTCAATAACCCCAGAAAATGACGACGCTTCATCGTTGACCTCCCTTGCATACATGACATCGAGCGATAAACCGCCACGATACTTTTATAAAGACATCGCAATGACTGTGCAGTGCCCCGACAGCTGGATGCATAAAAAAACGGGGCGAGTCTCGTGACTCACCCCGTTTCGACCCTGCGTTCGCCACAGGGTTCTCTCATCGATTGAGCGTCAGCTAATCAACGCTGCGGCCCCGCCGCGATGATGGCCGAGTCGACACCGGCAAACTTCTCGAAGTTTTCGACGAACTTGGTGGTCAACTCCTGCAGTTGCCGGTCATAGGCAGCCGAGTCTTGCCAGGTCCGGCGAGGGTCGAGCAAGCGCGAGTCCACGCCCGGCACTGCTACCGGCACCTCCAGGTTGAGACCCTCGATATGCCGGGTCTCGACATCACGCAGCACACCGGCCTGGATCGCGGCGATGATGGCACGCGTGGTGGGAATCGAGAAGCGCGCCCCGCCTTCCCCGAAGGCACCTCCGGTCCAGCCGGTATTGACCAGGTAGACCTGGGCGTCCTTGGCCTCGACCCGCTTTATCAGTAGATCGGCATATTCGCGGGCCGGGCGCGGAAAGAACGGCGCGCCGAAGCAGGTGGAGAAGGTCGCTTCTAGGTTGCTGGAGGAGCCCATCTCGGTCGAGCCGACCTTGGCGGTGTAGCCGGAGAGGAAATGGTAGGCCGCCGCCTCCTTGGAGAGCACCGATACCGGCGGCAGCACACCGCTCATGTCGCAGGTCAGGAAGACGATGGCGCTGGGCTCCCCGGCACGATTTTCGGGAACGCGCTTTTCCACGTGTTCCAGCGGATAGGCGGCGCGCGAGTTCTGGGTCAGGCTGCCGTCGGCATAGTCGGGTTCACGACGATCATTGAGCACCACGTTTTCAAGCACCGTGCCGAACTTGATGGCGTTCCAGATCACCGGCTCGTTCTTCTCGGAGAGATCGATGCACTTGGCGTAGCAGCCGCCCTCGATGTTGAAGACCGTGCCGGGCCCCCAGCCGTGTTCATCATCGCCAATCAGGTAGCGCGCCGGGTCGGCGGAGAGCGTGGTCTTTCCGGTCCCCGAGAGGCCGAAGAACAGCGTGGTCTCACCGTCCTCGCCAACGTTGGCCGAGCAGTGCATCGGCAGCACATCGGACTCGGGGAGCAGAAAGTTCTGTACCGAGAACATGGCTTTCTTCATTTCACCGGCATAACGCATGCCGGCAATCAGCACCCGCTGACCGGCAAAATCAAGAATCACGCAGCCGTCGGCGTTGGTACCGTCGCGCTGCGGATCGCATTCGAAGTATGGCGCATTGAGAACGGTCCACTCCTGCTTCAAGGCGGGATTGAACGGCTCGGGACGCACGAACATGGTACGACCGAAAAGGTTATGCCAGGCCGTTTCGGTCGTCACGCGCACGGGCAGATAGTGCTCGGGGTCGCTGCCCACATGCAGTTCCGAGACATACTGCTCACCGTTAGCCAAGTAGCGCTCGACGCGGCGCCACAGGGCCTCGAACTTGTCGGCATCAAAAGGCAGATTGACATTGCCCCAATCGATTCGGCCGCTGGTGGAAGGCTCATCGACGATGAACCGATCCTTGGGCGAGCGGCCGGTACGCAGCCCCGTGTTCACCACCAATGCACCATTGGCGGCCAGGCGGCCTTCGCCATTGCTCACGGCGCGCTCGATCAGCTCCGCGCTACTGAGATTGACGTGAGTGCAAGGAGTGGCGGCTGGCTGTGCGCTGACAGCCTGGGATGCGGCTTGGGTCATGGTCATATCAATTCCTTGGCCTGGCGGCCGTTCTCTCTCGTGAGCCGGGCGTCGTCGACGCAGCTAAGCTGATGCCTTCGAACCACCAGGTGCGGGTCTTCCCGTCTTGTTCCGTGGTGATCCTTTCATTGTCGTGTTACGGAAGCGGCGGTCATTATGACAAAAACAACTGTCGCGGGGAACGGCGTTTTTGGACGAAGATCTTGTAGTTTTACTACTACATCGGCGATCTTCGCATACCTTACAAATGTTCACAAATGAACATCGTATACCTATGTTGCCAGCGCGCGTACAACGACAAAGAGAAGGTCAACACGAGCCGGTCAAGCAGAGAATCAGTGGATGACCGGCGGCTCGTCATCGGCAGCCACCAGCAGCGCCTCGATATCGGCAGGCGAAAACCGATAGCGACTATGGCAAAAATGACACTGGGTCTCGATCTCCCCCTGCTCCGCCAACACCTCACGCAACTCCGCTTCGCCAAGCGTCAGAAGCCCTTCGCCGATTCGCCGGCGTGAACAAGTGCACGCAAAACGCAATGACTTGGGCTCATACACTCTCACCGTCTCTTCGTGATACAGCCGATACAACATGTCGCGCTGTTCGAGACCGAGCAATTCGTCTGTGGTCAGCGTAGCCGCTAGCTGGACGGTCCGCCCCCAGGCATCGTCATCCTGGTTCTGCGAGCCCTCGGGCAGGCGCTGCAACAGCAGGCCCCCGGCGCGGCTATCGCTCGCCGCCAGCCACAGGCGTGTCGGCAACTGCTCGGATTGGGCAAAATACGCCTCGAGACATTCCGCCAGGCTGTCGTGTTCCAGGGCCACGATGCCCTGGTAACGCTGTCCTTCCCTGGGGTCCAGGGTGATCATGATCTGGCCGTCGCCAATCAACTCATGAAAGCTCATGTCATCGGTCGGAGGCTCGGCATCTTCGGCCAAGCGCGCGATCGCCCGCAATTCCCCGCCGGGATTGGACTCGGCCATCAGCAGCGCCAGGGCTCCCTTGCCGCGCACTTCGATGCTCAGGGTGCCGTCGAGCTTCACGGTATCGGTAAGCAGCGCCACCGCAGCCAGCAACTCGCCCAGCAAGTGATTGATGGCCGGCGAGTAGTGATGACGCTCGAGCACGTCCTGGTAGGCCTGCTCAAGGGTGACGATCTCGCCGCGCACGTTGGTACGATCGAAAAGGAAACGCTGAATCTGGTCATTCATGACGCGTGGGGACCTGAAAGTTGATGGCTGGAAAGGTGTGATTAAAAAAAGAAGTGACTGGAAAGTAGTGTCTGGAAAGTAGTGTCTGGAAACCGGTGACTGACGATTGATGGCTGCCGTCACGAATAGCCGACAGGACTCAATCCTCGCCCTGATTGCGCTGGAAGCGCTGAATCTCGCGTCGCTGCTTCTTGTCGGGACGCTTGAGGGGATGCTGCATGACCTGATTGGTCAGACGACGCGCCTCGGCCTCGCGCTCGCGACGCGCGACACTCTCCGGTGTCTCTGCATAGAGAGTGCGGGCTTCGGGGGCGCCGCGTCGCTGGTCGGAAAGCGCCAGCACCTCGACCTCGAGGATATCCCAGCCCTGCGGCACGCGCACCAGCGCTCCCACCTCGACGGCCTTGCTGGTCTTGGCCCGAGCACCGTTGTATTGCACCTTGCCACCCTCGATGGCCTTCTTGGCCAGCGCCCGCGTCTTGAAGAAGCGCGCCGCCCATAACCACTTGTCCAGACGCACGCTATCCATGAGTGCCGTCTCCTGTGTCCTCACCCTGCAGCGGCGGCAGGTTCTGCGGCAGAATCGACGCGAAACGATCAAGAACGATGAATTCCTCGAGCTCCTTCTCGGGCCGCGTGCTGTCGGGCTGCTTGATGCCGAGCAAATGGCGAATACCGAACTCGCGCGCGCTCTCCAGCACCGATGGGTTGTCGTCGATGAACAGGGTGCGCTGGGGGTCGAAGGGCTCGACTTCCTGCAGGGCAAACCAGAAGGCCTGCTCTTCCTTGGGAACACCAAGATCGGCCGACGAGACGATGGCGTCGAGATAGGTCTCCAGGCCCGTGAGCGGCAGCTTGAGCTCGAGGCTCGCCCGGTCGGCATTGGTCGCAAGCACCACGCGAGGATGGGCCTGTTGCAGCCACTTGAGAAAATCCAGGGCATCGCCGCGCAACCCGATCAAGTGCTGGATTTCGCGCTTCAGCGCCACGATGTCGACATCCAACTCGCGACTCCAGTACGCCAGGCTGTACCAGTTGAGCGTGCCCTTTTCATGAATGATTCGCGAACGTAGCTGCGCCTGGGTCTCTTCATCCAGTCGATGAAGCTCGACGTAACGACGCGGCAAGTGTTCGAGCCAGAAATGGCTATCGAAGTGCAGATCCAGCAGGGTCCCGTCCATGTCCAGCAGGACGGTATCGATGGCGTGCCAGTCGATCATCGCAACTCCGGATGGCATCGTTGATGGCGTGAGGCGTAATATTGTACCCAAACAGGGACGGCGACGCATGGGCCGGCCCGCCACGTCGGTGAAAGGAGTCATCAAGATGCAAGAGAGCGACCCGACGAGCCCGCAAGGCGCGACCCACTGGCCGGAAAAACCCAAGGTGCTTTCGCGCCACACCGTCGCACGTAGCCGGCTGTTTCATATCGAATCGCTGGACTTGCGCTTCGCCAACGGCGAGGAGCGCTGTTTCGAGCGGCTGACCGGCAGCGATCATGGCGCGGTGATGATGGTCGCCATGCCCGACCCCGAGCATGTGCTGCTGATCCGGGAATATGCGGCGGGCTTCGAGGACTACGTGCTGACCCTGCCCAAGGGACTGGTCGACCCCGGCGAGGACGTGATCAGCGCCGCCAATCGCGAACTCATGGAGGAATGCGGTTTCGGGGCACGGCGTATCGAGCCACTGGTGGAGCTGTCCCTGGCCCCCAACTACATGCGCCATCGCATGCAGGTCATGCTGGCGACAGACCTCTACCCCAAGCGCCTTCCCGGCGACGAGCCGGAACCGCTGATCGTCGAGACCCACGCCATCCAGGAACTGCCGGCCCTGCTCGCCCGCGAGGATTTCCATGAGGCCCGGGCCATTGCCGCCCTGTACATCGCGCGTGATCGGTTGCGCAACGAAGAGATCACCCCGTCGCTGTGGTAACACCTACTCATGGCGGCGCCGGCACTGACGCGCCAAACGTGCCCGACACGCCAGCAAGCCGCTACTTGAGATTGATCCAGCGCTTCTGGCGGTGACTGTCCAGCCCCACCTCCAGCAGGGTCATCACGGCGATTGCCTCATCGACACTCACCGGGGGCGGGGTGCCTTCCAGAAGCGCCGAGGCGATTCCCGCATAGTAGGCGAGATAATCCCCGGGTGGCGACGGCGCACGGCGCTCGCTAAAACCGGCCTCGCCATTTTCCAGCGTCAAGCGACCCGGCCAGGGGTCGACGCCCCACTCCGGCGTGGGCCTGCGGCCTTCCTTGAGCCATCCCTCCTGAGGATCGAGGCCGAACTTGACGAAGCTGCCGCGCGTGCCGTTCACACGAAATCTCGGCGTTTCTTCGGCGGCCAGGGTACCTGCCTGCAGCACCACCCGCTTGTGGTCATAGGCCAGCATCGCCAGGAAATCGTCGTCGACCTGGGCGCCATCACGCAGCGCCGACAATTCCACGAAAACGGCCTTGGGCATGCCGAACAGCAATATCGCCTGGTCGAGCAGGTGGGGTCCCAGGTCGTACCAGATCCCACTGCCCGGTTGGTGTCGCTCACACCAGCGGTCCGCCGGCACCATGGGACGAAAACGGTCGAAGCGCGATTCCAGACTCGCCACCCGCCCCAGCTCGCCCGCCGCGATCACCTCCTGCAGGGCCAGGAAGTCACTGTCCCAGCGACGATTATGAAAGACACTGAGCATGCACTGCGCATTGGTGGCCAGGCTTTTCAGCAGCCTGGCCTCGGAGAGTGTGATCGTGAGCGGCTTGTCGACCACCACATGCTTGCCCGCCCCCAGGGCGGCCTTGGCCAGGGCGAAGTGCGTGTCGTTGGGGGTCACGATCACCACCAGATCGATATCTGCTCGGGCGAACAGCATGGCCGCCTTGGGCAGCACCTCGACCGACGGCAGGTCGGCCTTGACCTTGTCGGCGTCACCACTGACGACAGCGGTCAGCTCGAGGGCCGGGGTCGCCTCGATCAGCGGGGCATGAAAGGCCTTTCCCGCCATGCCATAGCCGACCAGGCCGACCTTGAGTGTCTGAGTCATCATCGATCCCCTGTACGAGTGGATGCGCTTCGAGTTTGTCATGGGCGACAGGGGCTTGCCAGCCGCCCCAGGACCGCGCCTTGCTGTTCGTCATCTATTCGATGGCACAGCAGGAATCGCCGAACTAATCTGTATTCGACGCAACAGGAATCGCGTCAGGCTGGGGCCCCCACGCATCGTCAGCTGGGACAGCCTCGTCAGCTTTACTGCTTTTTACAAGAAACACATTCTTGTAAAACAAGGAGTTAAGAAAATGAAAAGGATTCATGATACCCACTCTACCCTGCGCGCCTTCGGTATTTCCCTGTTGCTGACCGGGCTGCTCGGCGCCGGCGCGGCGTTGGCCGATGACGCTTCCGGCAGCGGCAGCACCGGTCAGGAAGCCACGCAAGGCGGCATGGGCCAGGAGGGCATGGCAGAGGATTGCCCGGAAGAGATGAAAGAAGAGGATGGAGAATGCCCCGCCGACTGGCCTTCCGACAGCCTTGGCGATGAAATGCCCCAGGAAAATGGCGGCAAGGGCACGACGGACGACACCGGCGACACACAGACCGAGGGGACCGGCACTGATTCCGACCGGACCGGCACCGGCGGCTCTGGCGGTACCGGCACCGATGGTACGGGCACCGACAGCATCGGGACCGGCGGTACGGGAAGTGGTACCGGAACCAGCGGCACCGGCAGCGGCGGCACTGGCGCTGGCGGCATGGGCACGGGTGGCGGCAACTGATGCCGGATATGGCAACAGGTTCCGCTGAGCCTACCTCAACCCCCGAGCGGCCCAGTGTCGCTCGGTCTATTTAGCGGCGCTCAAGATTCGTCAAGATCCAGAGCTCAGCCGAATACCACCTTCGCGACATCCGGGTAGCGGCCGGCGAAGTGGACCGTCATTCCCTCCTTGAGATAGTCAGGTAACTCCCCGTAGTCCCGGCGGTTGGCGTCGGGCAGGATCAGCTCGAAGATGTCGCTGCGTCGAGCGGCGATTACCTTCTCGCGAATCCCGCCTACCGGCAGCACCTGCCCGGTAAGCGTCAACTCCCCGGTCATGGCCAGCGGCCGTTCGATGGCACGATGCAGGGCCAGGGACAGCAAGGCGGTGGTCATGGTGACCCCGGCCGACGGGCCGTCCTTGGGTGTGGCGCCCTCCGGCACATGCAAGTGCACGAACGCCGAGTCGAAGAAGTCGCTATCGGCACCGTACTCGTTCAGGTGTCCCAGCACGTAGCTGTAGGCGATATTGGCCGACTCTTTCATGACGTCGCCGAGCTGACCGGTGAGCTTGAAGCCGCGATCCAGTGAGTGGACCTTGCCGGCCTCGATGGACAACGTCGCCCCGCCCATCGAGGTCCAGGCGAGGCCAGTGACGACGCCCTGGCCCTTCATGACCTGATCCTTGCGGAAGAGGGGCGCCCCGAGGAAATCCTCGAGATTGTTCACTGATACCCGCACCGACTTCTGATCGTTCTCGAGCATCTTGACGGCCGCCTTGCGCACGATGCGGTGCAACTGTTTCTCGAGTTGGCGCACCCCGGCCTCGCGGGCATAACCCTCGATCACCTGCCTGAGTGCCGAGTCGGAAAGATTGATGCGCTTCTTGGGAATCCGGTCGCGCTTGAGCAGCTTGGGCCAGAGGTGATTCTTGGCAATCGCCAGCTTTTCCTCGGCGATATAGCCCGAGAGACGAATCTGCTCCATGCGATCCAGCAGCGCCGGCGGAATCGAATCCAGCGTATTGGCCGTACACACGAACAGCACCTTGGAAAGGTCGAGGCGCACGTCCAGGTAGTGGTCGAGAAAGTCGATGTTCTGTTCCGGGTCCAGCACCTCGAGCAGCGCCGAGGCCGGATCGCCCTGGAAGGATTGCCCCATCTTGTCGATTTCGTCGAGCATGATCACCGGATTCTCGACCTCGACTTCCTTGAGCGACTGCACCAGCTTGCCCGGCATCGCGCCGATATAGGTGCGCCGATGTCCTTTGATCTCGGCCTCGTCGCGCATGCCGCCCACCGAAAAGCGATAGAACTTGCGGCCCAGCGCCTCGGCGATCGAACGCCCCACCGAGGTCTTGCCCACCCCCGGCGGACCGACCAGCAGCAGAATGGACCCGCCGACATCGCCCTTGAAGGTCCCCTCGGCGAGAAACTCGACGATCCGCTCCTTCACATCGGTGAGGCCGTCGTGGTCGCGGTCGAGTACCTGGCGCGCATGGGCGAGGTCGAGCTGGTCAACGCTGTGCACGCCCCACGGCATCGAGGTGAGCCAGTCGAGATAGTTGCGCGTCGTACCGTATTCGGGGGAGCCGGTCTCCAGCACCGAGAGCTTGTCGAGCTCCTCCTCAATGCGCGTCAACACCTTGGGCGGCACCGTCAGCCCCTCGAGGCGGTCGCGGAAGGTGTCGACATCGTTCTCGCGGTCGTCCTTGGAGATGCCGAGCTCGCGCTGAATGACCTTGAGCTGCTCGCGCAGGAAGAATTCCCGCTGGCGCTTCTGCATCTGGGCGTTGACCTGGTCGCTGATCTCGCTTTGCAGCAGGGCAACGTCGATCTCCTTGCGCAGCAGCGGCAACACTTTCTGCATGCGCGGCATGACCGCCAGGGTCTCCAGCACATCCTGCAGCTCATGGCCCTTGGCCGAGGTAATCGCCGCGGCAAAGTCGGTCAAGGGACCCGGCTCATGGGGGCTGAAGCGGTTGAGGTAATGCTTGAGTTCCTCGCCATAGAGCGGGTTGATCGGCAGCAGTTCCTTGATGCCGTTGATCAATGCCATGGCATAGGCGCGGGTCTCGTCTTCCTCGACGTTGACCGGCTCGCGTGGGTAGGACACTTCGACCAGGTAAGGCGGCGTCTTTGACAGCCAGCGCTGGATGCGAAAGCGCTGCACGCCACGGGCAATGAACTGGAACTGCTGATCCTCGGCCTGAAGCTTGTGCACCTTGACCGCGGTGCCGATTTCGGGGAAATCCCCCGGCCCGATCTCCTCGACACCCGCCTCACCCACAAAGGCGAGCCCGACCACTTGATGCGGGGTATCGGCGACGCGACGCATGGTGTCTTCCCAGCGTTCGCGATTGATCACCAACGGCTGAACCTGGGCGGGGAAAAAGGGCCGATTGTGGATCGGCAACAGGTAGATACGCTCGGGCAGAGTATCGCGCGCGGGCACCATGGCATTACGCCCCTGGTTCCCTTCTCGGGAAGCGAAGTCATCGCCGGTGTCGTCGGGCTCTCGAACCCAGTCCTGTATCTCGGGGTCCTGGAAGCTATCCTGCTCGTCGCTCATGGGCTAATCGTCCTGATCCGATGTGACTGCAATAAGGCAAACTGATCAATCAATGCGGGCAGCCAGCAACGAGTTCAAGTCAGACGGCTGTTTTAACCATGCACCATCAACGCCAGAGCGGCGGCAACGGCCGGCCGTTGACCCGCACTCGGCCCCGAATCACATCGATTTCAAGGTCGCGGGTATCGAGTGGCAACCCCAGCCACAACGCCACGACCGCGGGAACGCCAGGCCAGTCGAAGTCGCCGTCCACACGCGATAGCCAGCGCTGCCGTTCGTTCTGATCGGGGAGGCGCCGCAGGCTCAACTCATCAAGGTTTCGCGCGTCGAAGAACAAGGCCCCGTTGCCCTGGACGCTGATGCCGAGCATGGGGCTGTCGAGCGCCACGGCCGAGACATCCAATCGCGGAGAGTCCTTGAGCATGTCGATCAGATAGGGCTCGAGCGTCTCCAGCAGCTCGTGTCCTTCCCGGGCCGCCTTCCCCTGTGCCGCCTCGCCGCGCAATACGGTCAACCCCTGGCGCAGGGCATCGGCGTTGATACGCGACAGCGACAGCGCCACCCGACCGGTCAGCAGCACCTGCTCGGCCGCCAGCACCTCGCTGATGGTCAGTTCGCTATCGATACGCAGTTCACGATCATCGAGGGTCATCTGGCTCTGGTAGACCAGGTCGCGTGCCGTGATGCCGAGGTCCGGCTGCTGCCAGTTGAGTGCTTCGACACGCAGCAGATCGTGTTGGGTGAAGTGGTAAGCGCCCTCCGTATAGGCGTAACGGCTCTCGAGCATGACCGGGCCGATGTCGAGCCTTGCGCTGCCGTCGGTGAGCCGCAGGGACGAAATACGGGCGCGTCCACGCCAGTCGCCGTACTCGCCATCGAAGGCCATCTCACCGCCCTGGAAATCCAGCTCACGCTGCCCCTGGCGGATCACGAAAGGGGCCAGCTGAATCGAGCCTTCCAGGGTGCCGCTCAGCGTGTGGTATCGCGCATGCCAGCTCGGTGGATTCGACGGCAGCGCCTCGCCGAACACGTGGGTCTGCCGTGGCCCCATCAGCGGCATTGCCAGCCCCTCGACACGGGTACTGAGTATCCCGTGATCGGCCTCATAGCTCAGCGCAAGATGCCAGGCATCGCCCAGCACCGGCGCAAGGTGAATAGTCCCATGGGATGTCAGCCAGCCTCGCTCGACGCCGCTGCGCTCGACGACAAGCTCACCGCGCGCCTCCAGATCGTTGACCGCTCTTGCCAACTCGCGCTCGAACAGCAACCCGGCAAGATATTGGGCCGCGGCCCAGGCCATGGCGACGATGATCAGGACCGGGACGATCAAACGTTCCTTGCGTACCATGGTTTCCCTTATTCACGACGGCACCTCGCCTCGCGGGCGACGCTGTCGTTCCCCGTGCCGGCATTCATTGCCCTCGCTGCACTTGATCAGTGCTTTTGGTCAGTGCAGCCAGAACCAGATATGCATCGTACTCCAGGCATATATGCCTGCAAGGACATCGTCGATCATGATGCCAAACCCCCCCGCCACTCGCCGGTCCGCCCAACGAATCGGCCAGGGTTTGAAGACATCGAAGACTCGGAAGATCACGAACCCCCACAGCGCTGCCTCCCAGGAAAAAGGCACGGCCGTCATGGTGATCCAGTACCCGACGAATTCATCCCAGACGATGCCGGAATGATCGTGTACCCCCATGTCCTGGGAAGCCTTGTCGCAGAGCCAGACCCCCCATACGAAGGTCACGACCAGCAGGGCCATATACCAGTTGAGCGGTAATTCGGAGATCAGCCAGTAGAAGGGAATCGCCGCCAGGGTACCAAAGGTTCCCGGCGCGAAGGGGACGGCACCGCTGCCCAGCCCGAAGGCGAGAAAGTGGGTCGGGCGGTGCCAGACGCTGGCAGGGGCGCGATTCATGGCGTGACTCCGTCGACAGCTTGCCCGGAAAAATGCTGCCATCCACCCTGCAACGCCTCATCAAAACCGGCGATGCCTGGGGTAGTGGTGGTGCGGCCGATGACCGTCAACGCAAGGCCCGTCGTCGCCACCCGCTCGCGAGCCTCATCGAGGCGCTCGGCGGGCAGGCTTATCAGCAGTTCATAGTCGTCGCCGCCGCTGAGGGCCGCCTCTTGTGCATGCGCTTCGCCCAGTGCCGCGACCAACCCTTCGGCCAGCGGTAACGCGGCGATGTCCAGCTCGGCACCGACGCCTGAGCTTGCCAGCAGGTGCTTGAGATCGGCATGCAGACCATCGGAGATATCGATCGCCGCGGTAGCCAGGCCCGCCAGCGCCTCGCCGGCCGCGAGGCGCGGCTGGGGCAGCAGGTAGCGCGCCAGTAGCGGGTGGGTGAGGTCGCGCTCGCCTTGCTGCCAGAGGGCAAGCCCACCGGCGCCCCCACCCAGCGCGCCGGTTACCGCCAGCAGGTCGCCGGACCGCGCGCCACTCCGGGTCAGCGCCGCGGCGGGCGACACCTCGCCCATGACGGTGACTCCGACCGCCAGTTCGCCCTGTGTGGTATCACCGCCGACCAGCGCGGTCCCGGTGGCATCGCACAGGGCGTGAAAGCCCTTGGCGAAGCCTTCGAGCCAGTCGGCGTCCGCGCTCGGCAGGGTCAGTGACATCAGGCACCAGCGCGACCTGGCGCCCATGGCGGCCAGATCGCTCAAGCTCACCGCCAGGGCGCGATGGCCAATGGCCTCGGCGGGTGCGTCGGCGGGAAAGTGCACATCGACCACCGAGGTATCCACACTGACCGCCAGGCGCTGGCCCGGTGTCGGCGACAGCAAGGTGCAATCATCGCCGACGCCCAGGGGCACCCCGGCCCCGACCTGCGGCGGCGCGGGAGTCAAGAAACGCGTGATCAGGTCGAATTCGCTGTGCATCACAGAGCGCCCATCAGCGACGACGGGCGGCGACCTCGGCACCACGCAAGCGGCCGGCGAGCTTGTCGAGGATGCTGTTGACGTACTTGTGGCTGTCCGTGGCACCGAAGGACTTGGCCAGTTCCACCCCCTCGTTGATCACCGCGCGATACGGCACCTCGAGGCGGCGCGACAGCTCGTAGGCGCCCAGGCGCAGGATGGCAAGCTCGATGGGGTCGAGCTCCTCGAGGCGGCGATCGAGCAGGGGCGAGATGTCCGCGTCGAGATCCGCCTTGAAGCGCACCACGTTATGCAGCAGCTCATGGAACAGCGCCAGGTCGGCGAACGCCATGACCTTGTGCCAGTTCTCGTGGTCTTCCATGTCCTCGTCGGCCACCTGGCTGCGGAATTCCGCCTCGACCGCGGTGATCGACTTGCCGGTCATCTGCCACTGGTAAAGCCCCTGCACCGCCAGCTCGCGCGCGGCATGCCGCGACTGCTGAGCCGCCGAGGGGGCACGGGGTTTGTCGCCTTTCATGCCTTGTCCTCTGCGTGCGGGTCCTGGTCGTCATCATTGCCGAAGCAGCGCAGTAGCGAGACCATCTCCATGGCGGCCATGGCCGCTTCCGCGCCCTTGTTGCCGGCCTTGGTACCGGCACGCTCGATGGCCTGCTCGATGGAGTTGACGGTGAGCACGCCATTGGCGATGGGTGTCTCGAACTCGAGTTGCAGGTTGCCAAGCGCAGCGTTGCAGCCACCGGCCACGTACTCGAAGTGCGGCGTGCCGCCACGGATCACCGCCCCCAGCGCAATCACGGCATCCGGACGCGCCACTTGAAGGACCTTCTTGACCGCCAGGGGCAGCTCCCAGGCGCCGGGCACGTGGACGATATCGATGTTGTCGCCCTCGACGCCGTGGCGCATCAGGATATCCACCGCCCCTTCCACCAGGCTGTCGACCACATGATGGTTGAAGCGGCCCACCACGATGACGTAGCGGCCGTCGATGTCGACGAAGGTTCCTTCGACTTGAGAAATCGGTTGCATGGTTTCAGGTTCCTCGTGAACTCAGTCCGGCTGAATCCGGGCACGGCCGGGCCATGCCGTTGAAAGGGGTGACTGCTGCGCTCACTCGTCGGCAGCGCTCTGATCGGTGGCAATGTCATCGGGACCCAGGCGCTCGACCACTTCAAGGTCAAAGCCGGAAAGTGCCGAGAACTTCCAGGGTGAACTGAGCAGGCGCATCCGGCCCACGCCGAGATGGCGCAGTATCTGTGATCCGGTCCCGATGGTCAGGTAATTGCCGGCACCGTCCGAACCGCTGTGGCGCGGGGTACGACGGCGCCCTAGGAAGACTTCGAGCTGATCACGGAAATCCTGATGGGGGCGTCCGTCATCGAGCAGCACGAAGACCCCTTGATCGACGCGAGCAATTTCCTCGAGGGCCGCGTGGGTCGACCAGTGGCCGCCTTCGCCCTTCTGCAGGCCGAGCAGGTCGCGCAGCGTATCAGCCAGGTGCACGCGTACCGTGGTCGGCTTTTCGGGCGTCGGCTGCCCCTTGACCAGCGCCAGATGGTGCGCCCCCTGGATGCGATCGCGAAAGACATGCAGCGTCAGTTCGCCGAAGGCGGTCTGAACCGGGGTCGACTCCACCGGCTCAACGGTCTGCTCGTTGTGGATGCGGTAGTGGATCAGATCGGCGATGGTGCCCATCTTGAGGTCATGCTCGGCGGCAAATTGCTCGAGCTCGGGACGACGCGCCATGCTGCCGTCGTCATTCATGACTTCGCAGATCACCCCGCTCGGCTCGAAGCCGGCCAGAGCGGCCAAGTCGCACGCCGCTTCGGTATGCCCGGCGCGGCGCAGCACGCCGCCCGGCTCGGCCATCAGCGGGAAGATATGTCCCGGCTGAACAATATCTTCCGGCTTGGCATCGCGCGCCACTGCCGCTCGCACGGTGCGGGCCCGGTCAGCGGCAGAAATACCCGTGGTGACACCTTCGGCAGCCTCGATGGAGAGCGTGAACTTGGTGCCAAACCCCGAATTGTTGTCGCGAACCATCAGCGGCAGCTGCAGATGTTCGCAGCGGCTGCGCGTCATCGGCAGGCAAATCAGGCCACGCGCATGACGCGCCATGAAGTTGATGTGCTCGGCCTCGACCTTCTCGGCGGCCATGATGATATCGCCTTCGTTCTCGCGATCCTCATCGTCCATGAGGATCACCATCTTACCCTGGCGAATGTCCTCGACCAGTTCAGCAATGGGGGCCATGCCCCCGGAGGAGGTGTGCACCATGGTATCTCCAGTGATTCAGCGTGACAGGCCTGGCGGCTCATCTCGAAACGGCGTCAGGGTACCGTGGCGCGGCGTCGGGCGCCAGTAGAGTGCACCGTGGCGCGGCGTCGGGCGCCAGTAGAGAGCACCGTGGCGCGGCGTCGGACGCCAGTAGAGTGCAGCGTGGCGCGGCGTCGGGCGCCGGTTCATACGCTCGGCGCCGATGCGGCAACAGGCCTAGGAGCGGGGTCGGGCGATAATCCGCCAATCGTGACCCACGGCACGGATATCGAGAATCTCGAGCGGCCGCTGGTGGGCCATTTCCGCCAGGCCCGGCAGCGCAAACAAGGGCCTCGCCTCGCCACCCAGCAGGGTGGGCGCGATGAAGAGCTGCATCTCGTCGACCAGGCCGGCATCGAGCATGGCCCCCGCCAGGGTCGCCCCGGTCTCGAGCAACACCTCGTTGGCCTGCTCGGTCTCGGCCAGATAGCGCAGCAAGGCATGCAGGTCCACCCGCCCTTCCGGCCCGGCCGGCATATCCACCACCTCGGCGCCGGCACGCTCAAGCCGCTGGCGCCTTTCGTCGTCATGGCCGGCGCGGGTCGCCACCAGGGTGCGGCCCGGCTCGCTCAGACAGGCCGCCGCCTGGGGCAGGCGCAACTGTGTGTCGACGACGACCCTCAGCGGCTGTCGCCGGGCAATGGCCTCGGCATCGTCGAGGTCGAGCGCCTCCGGTCGCACGGTGAGTCGCGAGTTGTCGAAGGTGACCGAGTCGACACCGGTCAGCACCGCGCTCGACTTCGCCCGCAGGCGCTGTACTTCTCGGCGTGCCTGCGGGCCGGTGATCCATTGCGACTCGCCGGACTGCATGGCGGTGCGGCCATCGAGGCTCATCGCCATCTTCAGGCGCACGAAGGGGCGACCGTGGTTCATGCGCATCACGAAGCCCGGGTTGAGCGCCAGCGCCTGGTCTTCCAGCAAACCGACCCTGACCTCGATTCTCGCGTCACGCAACATGGTGATACCGCGGCCCGCCACGGCGGGATTGGGGTCGGCCATGGCGATTACTACCGTCTTTACTTTCGCCTCGATCAGGGCTTGGGCGCAGGGGCCAGTACGTCCTTGGTGCGAGCAGGGCTCGAGTGTGACATAGGCCGTGGCGCCCCGGGCGGCCTCACCGGCGGCGCGCAGGGCATGGATCTCGGCATGCGGCTCGCCGGCACGGACATGATACCCCTCGCCGACCACGCGCTGGCGTTTGACCAGCACACAGCCGACCCGTGGATTGGGATGGGTGGTATAGAGGCCGCGACGCGCCAGTTGCAGGGCGCGGGCCATCCAGGTTTCCGGGGGCTGCTTGGCCATGCCATGGGCTCCCTTTCTTTCGCGAGCGTTAGCGCTCAGCTGTTAGGCGTGTCGTGCGGGGCGCCCGGCTCTTGAGATAGCCGGTCGATCTCGGCGCGAAACTCGTCGATATCCTGAAAGCGGCGATACACCGAGGCAAAGCGAATGAAGGCAATCTGGTCGAGGCGCTTGAGCGCGCTCATGACTTCCTCGCCGATGATCCGGGCGTTGATCTCCCGCTCGCCGCGAGCACGCAACGTCTGGCGAATCCGCTCCACCGCCGCCTCGATGGCTTCGGCGCTGACCGGACGCTTTTCAAGGGCACGCAACATGCCGGCACGCAGCTTGGCCTCATTGAAGTCCTCTCGTGTCCCATCGCCCTTGATGACTCGCGGCATCACCAGCTCGGCCGTCTCGTAGGTGGTAAAGCGTTCGCCGCACGCCACGCATTGACGGCGGCGGCGCACCTGATCGCCCTCGGCGACCAGGCGCGAGTCGGTCACCTTGGTGTCATGGGTTCCGCAGAAGGGACAATGCATCGAAGGATTCCAGGTCGTCAGGGAAATAACGTTGCCATAGTGTAACGTTTCCCCTTGTATACGCCCAGCCGATGCCGGATGGGAAGCGCCCCAAACTGGCCAAGCTGGCACATACTATGCAGGGAATGCTGTTAAACAATGCGTGCTTTCCCAGGCAACCGACCGGAAATTCTTCATGTCCACGATGCCCACCCTGCCCCGCCATCTCGATCACGCTGAATTCGTCAACCGGGCCCGCGCGCGCCTGACCCTCCTTTATGGCCAACGCGACGAGGAAGTACTGGAGCGCCTTCTCGCGCTGGTGGCGCACCAGGGCAGTGCACTACTCGCCAGACGGCCGGACAGCCCGCGACCCTTGTGGAGCGAGCGAGACCAATGGCTGATCACTTACGGCGACGGCCTGCTCGACGGCGACCGCCCGCCCCTCGAGGCCTTGGCTAATTTTCTCGACAACCGCCTGCCAGGAACCTTCAGCGGCGTGCATATCCTGCCGTTCTTTCCCTGGAGCAGCGACGACGGATTCGCGGTGATCGATTACCGCGAGGTTGAACCGTCACTCGGCGACTGGTCGCATATCCGCCAGCTGGCCGAGCGTGGCGACCTGGCGTTCGATCTGGTGCTTAACCACGTCTCGCGCGAGTCGCTATGGTTCGTCGATTACCTGAGCAACAGCCCACCGGGACGCGACTTCTTCATCGAAATGGACCCGGCCACCGACCTCTCGGCGGTGGTGCGCCCGCGCAACAGTCCGCTGCTGGTGCCGGTGGCCACCCGGCGTGGTACCCGGCATCTCTGGGCCACCTTCTCCGACGATCAGATCGATCTTGACTTTGCCAATCCCGACGTACTGCTGGAATTCATCGACATCCTGCTTTTCTATCTTCAGCAGGGCGCGCGCATCATCCGCCTGGACGCCATCGCCTATCTCTGGAAGCAAATCGGCACCAGCTGTGTTCACCTGCCCCAGACCCATGAGGTCGTGCGCCTGATGCGTACCGTCGTCGACTATCTAGCGCCGGGCACTCTGCTGCTGACCGAGACCAACGTCCCCCACCTCGAGAACATCAGCTACTTTGGCTTGGAACATCTTTCCGGCCCTGACGATGCCCCGGACGAGGCGCACCTGGTCTACCAATTCCCGCTACCGCCGCTGCTGCTGCATACCCTCACCAGCGGCGAGGCCGGGACACTCGCGACCTGGCTCGCAAGCCTGCCCGAGCTGCCGCCGGGTTGCAGTTACCTCAACTTCACCGCCAGCCACGACGGCATCGGCGTGCGTCCGCTGGAAGGCAGGTTGCCTACTCACGAGATCGAGGCGCTAACGGAACTGATGCATCGCTTCGGCGGCTTTGTGAGCATGCGCGCCAACCCCGGGGGCGAGGACACGCCCTACGAGATCAACATCACCTGGTTCGATGCCATGAAAGGCACACGGCGCGGCGCCGACCCCTGGCAGGTCGAGCGTTTTTTGTGCAGCCAGAACCTGATGATGGCGCTGCAAGGCATCCCCGCGCTGTATCTCCACTCGCTGACGGCCTCGCTCAGCGATCACGAAGGTGTGGAGCGCAGCGGACGGCTGCGCTCGCTCAACCGCCGCCGCTGGCAGCGCGAGGAGCTCGACGAGTTGCTCGACAGCCGCAACACGCCGACTCGGGAAGTCTTCATGGCCCTCAAGCGCCGCCTGGCGGTGCGCCGCAACGAGCCCTGCTTTCACCCGGACGCGCCTCAGCGCGTGATCACTTCGCCACCGGAATTATTGGTACTGGAACGAGGCCCACTGCCCAATGGACGTCGGCTGCTGGCGATCCACAACGTCACCGACCGGCGCCAGCCGCTGGCCCTGCCCGAGCTCGACGCACGATGCTGGTATGACCTGCTGGAGAGGGCCACGGTGAAACGGATCGACAGCCTCGCGCCCTACCGCAGCCTGTGGTTGGTCAGCGAGGATCAGTGAGCCTTGTCGTGCGACGCCTGAGGTCTGGTCTGCACCGGCTGTACGGGAGCGTCGAAAGACAGCGTCTCGCCATTGGCGAATTCCAGCGTGATGTTCACCCTCTCGCCTTCCATCAGGGGTTGCGTCAGGTTGATCAGCATCAAGTGCAGGCCGCCGGGGGCAAGCTCGGTGCTACCACCGGCGGGAATGCCCACCTGGGACACGCGGCGCATCTGCATTACGCCATCTACATGCTGATGCTCGTGCAATTCAAGCACCTCGGCCGCCGGCGAGGACGCCGCGACGATCTCGGTGTCCTCATCCCCGGCATTATGCAGCACCATGAAGGCCGCCGAGGTCGTCGACACCGGGGGCACCGCGCGCACCTGGGTATCTTCCACCGTGACCGACTGGGCCATCGCCACGTGACTGGCCAGCGCGAGCATCAACGCTGTCAGGGTGGGCAGGAATAACCGCATATCGTTGTCTCCTCAGTACATGTCAGCCGACTGTTATACCGCACTATCGTCGCGATGTGCTGGTGGATGCGACGTTTCGTCTCCGGCAGCGCCTCTCCCGCCGAGGCCGCCATCACGATGGTCAGGGTCGTGACAGGACCCGCTTCATGGCAGAATCTGACGCGCTTCATTGTCAGGAAACTTCATCGTCAGGAAATTGCCATGCCCTTGTCTGTCCGTTTTTCCCTACCGTCTCCCGTTGCCGTTGCCGTTGCCGTTGCCCTGGCCCTGGCTTGCGCCTTGGCGTTGCCGGCGTCGGCCGATGATCACTGGCCGGCCCCGGTCAAGGCGCTCACCGCCCAGGGGCTGACCATTCATGCCGAGTTCGAGGCGCCCGCCGGGCTGACCGGCTACGCCGCCAGCTACGAGGGTGGCGAGGTTGCCATCTACCTGACCGCCGATGGTCAGCACGCAGTGGTAGGTACCCTGGTGGACGCGGAGGGCACGGATCTCTCCAATGCCGCATTGGACGAGCATATCCGCGCCGCCCAGGACGCCGCCGCCTGGGAAGAGGTCGAGAAAGGGGCGTGGATTCGCGATGGCGACAGCCAGGCGCCACGTGTGATCTACACCTTTTCAGATCCCAACTGCCCCTTCTGCCGCGAATTATGGGAAGCGACCCGCCCCTGGGTCGACGCCGGCGAGGTGCAGATTCGTCATGTGATGGTGGGCATTCTCGCCCAGGACAGCCCCGCCAAGGCCGCCGCCTTGCTGGGTGCCGAGGACCCGGTCGCAGCACTTGACGCGCACTACGCTGGGCGCGTGGAAATCGAGGCCTCCGCCCAGCCCCGCGACATCGAAGAGCAGGTCTACGCTAACAATCAGCTGTTCGAATCGCTGGGGCTGATCGCCACACCGTCGACCTTTTATCGTGACGGCGAGCGCACCCAGAGGGTGGAAGGCATGCCGAGCGAGGAGCGCCTGATCGACATGATGGGCGGCGAAGCCCCCTGAAGCCTTTCCTACCCTGCTCTCCGAACCCTGCTATCCGAACCCCGCTACCCGAAACACGAACTTCCCACCGGCTTGGCCAGGCGGGAGGTTCGCGATGCCGCGAAGGCAGCGGGAGTTACTTCTCTTTTAGATCCTCGAAGCGCGACTGGCCGACGTTCCAAGGCGTGACCTCGTCGCCCTTCTCGCCCCAGTTGGCGTGGTCGCCCAGCACGTGGCTGTCATGCTCGCGCACCTGACCGTAGCTGGAGTTCTTGTGGAAGGTGGGCCCGAACTTCTCCAGGGTCTCTTCCACGTCGCCGGTATAGCGCGGGTCCTGCGGGCGCTCCTGCCGGGTCATGTAGTAGGCAATGTCCCACGCCTGCTGGTCGGAGAGTGAGAGCGGCTGGCCCAGCGGCATGTTGTTCTTGATGAATCCGGCCGCGGTCTCGGTCCGCACGATGCCTGCGCCCCAATTATTGGAACCGTCACCCCAAGGCGCCGGAAAAACGTACTCGCCATCTTGGTAAAGGCCAGAACCGTCCTCGCTGTGGCAGATCGCGCACTGCGCCTGGTAGAGCTCCTCGCCACGCTGGTAGCTCAGCTTTTCGGGACGCTCCGGTGCCGGAAAGCCGCGGCCATAGATCGGCTGGTCGGGATACATCGGCGCGCCCTTGGCCAACCACTGGTGGTAGGCCGACAGCGCCAGCATGTCGTCACTGCCGTACTCGGGCGGCACGCCGTTCATGGAATAGGCGAAGCAGCCGGCGATGCGCTCCTCCAGGTTGTTGACGTGGTCGTTCTTGCCGCGATAGCTGGGCAGAGTGACCGCCGCCGGCCAGATTGGCGCGCTGAACGGTTGGCGCCCCTCGCCGAGATGACAGCTGGAGCAGTTCATCTCGTTGAAGACGTTCTCGCCGCGCAGCTGCTGGGTGTTGGTGAAGAGGTCGTAGCCGCGACGGATGACCTCCTTGGTTTCCGGATGCAAGTCGGCTTTCTCGAGATCCGCCATGGTCGGCGGAATGTGGACAAGCTCGCCCTCTTGGGGGGCCGGGTAACCAAGTTCCACCAGCGTCGCAACCGTCGACGGCATAGGCTCGGCAAGGGTGGCCAGGCTCATCCCGGCGGTCAGGGCTGCACTGGCCAGGGCCAAGGGTATCTTGTGAGCGGTCATTGGCTTTCCCCCTGCTCGGGCGCCACGGACTGGTTGGCCAGCCAGGCGGAAACGGCGCGTATGTCGTCATCGCCCATGCGCTTGGCGATGGCACCCATGAGGTTCTGCGGGTCGTTATCACGCTCGCCTGCCTGCCAGGCATGCAGCTGGCTCTTGATGTAACCGGCGTGCTGGCTGGCGATACCCGGAAAGGTGTCGCCAGCGCCCTCGTTGCGCGGACCGTGACAACTCTTGCAGGAGACGATGTACTCATCCCAGTCGCCGCGCAGGGCGAGCTGCTCGCCGCGGGCCAGCAGCGCCTCGTCGGCATCGCCGCCGCCCTGGGCCGCGGTCACCGGCATCTCGCTGTAGTAGGCGGCCACGTCGGCAATCTGCTGATCATCGAGCATGTTGGCGAAGGGTTGCATGCTGGCGTTATGACGACGGTCTGCCTTGAAGTCGTGGAGCTGCTTGGCGATGTAGCCGGCGTCCAGACCGGCCAGACGGGGCCAGGATTCGCCGCCGGGCACGTTCATGCCGCTGCCGTCGGCCTGGTGGCAAGCCACGCAGGTCCCCGCGGCCGTCTCGCCACGCTCGACGTCGCCGTTCTGGGCCTCGGCCTTGCCGTCGACCAGACCGAGGCCCAGCAGCAGGCCGAGCCCACCGGCGATGTACTTGCTGGTCATCATGGTTGCCCCTCTATGTTGTTATCGACCCTTGCGCGGTCAGCTCTACGGCTCGCCTGGACCAGGAAGCCCAGGTGGGCTTTCCGCTCGCTTACATCCTGAAGGACAGCTCTCTCCAAGCGACGTAAACTCTTATCGTTATAGCCTATCGTCGCGGAAAAACCCGATTATCAGGCGCTGGTGGGCACCGCTCTCGCCAGGAACCAGCCAGCGACCATCGCCACCAGCAGGGCGGCCAATGGAAGCGTTAATCCGGCGATGGAAGCGACGGCCGGCCCGGGGCAGTAGCCGGACAGCCCCCAACCGATGCCGAACAGCGCGGCGCCGCCGATCAGGCGGCCGTCCAGGTCTCGTCGGGTCGGCAGTTGGAAAGCCTCGCCATAGAGCGGGCTGGGACGACGCAGCACCAGCCGGTAGCCGATGAAGTTGGTCACCACCGCACCGCCGAGCACAAACATCAGGGTCGGGTCCCAGGCGCCGGCGACATCCAGAAAGCCCAGCACTCGAGCGGGGTCGGTCATGCCGGAGATGCCCAGACCCAGGCCGAAGATCAGCCCGGCGACATAGCCCATCACTGGTTTCAACGTCGATGTCTTCATGCGCCACCTCCGATGATGTGCCGAACCACGTAGACGGTGATCATTGCCGCCGCCAGAAAGGTCAGGGTCGCTACCAAGGAGCGCGGCGACAGTCGAGCCAGACCGCACACGCCATGCCCACTGGTACAGCCACTGCCGAGTCCGGTACCGACGCCGACCAGCAGGCCGGCGACGAGCATCAGCATTACCCCGCCTGCGGGCTCACCGATGACCTGGCCCGTCACGTCGACCGCGCCGCCGGCAACGTTGCCCAGCCCGCCGCCGGAGAGCATCAGCACGATGGGGCCGCTGATCAGGCCAAGCACGAAGGTGAGGCGCCAGGCGCTGTCGCCCTTGGGACGGGCGGTGATCAGGGTTCCAATGATGCCGCTGATACCGGCGATTCGGCCCAGGGTCGCCATCAGCCAAGTGGCGGACAGGCCGATCAGCACGCCGCCGACCAGCCCATGCAGGGTTGCGCTCAAATCCACGTTTGTTTCTCCTTAAGTGAGTCCTTCAGCGCATCCGCGGATGCGGTTGTGGGAGGTCGTTGATGGGGTCGGGGCGCGTCCCGAGCCGCTGCATCTCGGCGCAGCGCCGCGACAAGCTACCGTCGCTGTGGCCGCGAAGCTCCTGCCAGGCGTCGAAGGTGCTCAGGAACACCTTGCCGGTCATCTCGTGGCAGAAATCGGTGTGCTGCAGGCGATCCATCACCGGTCCCTTGACCTCAGCCAGGTGCAGCATCACAC
The DNA here is from genome assembly GCF_900116705.1 of Halomonas korlensis. GTDB lineage: Bacteria > Pseudomonadota > Gammaproteobacteria > Pseudomonadales > Halomonadaceae > Halomonas > Halomonas korlensis. Next base: position 244,905 of record NZ_FPBP01000002.1, read on the forward strand.
CGGCGTCCTTCAGGCGGGCATTGATCGCCTCCAGGCTCTCCAGCGCCGAGGCATCGATAACGTTGACTGCCTGGCAGGCCAGCACCAGCTGCTCGAGGCTGGGCTGGCGGGTGGCAATATCCATCACGGTGTCCTCGAGGAAGCGGGCATTGGCAAAGTAGAGGCTCTCGTCCACCCGCAGGATGGCCAGGCGCTCGTCGGTCTCGACGGTGTGGCGCTCGACATTACGAAAATGCTCGGTGCCCGGCACCCGTCCGACCAAGGCGCTGTGGGGCCGGCTGGTGCGATAGAGGTGCAGCGCCAGCGACAGCCCCACGCCGACCATGATGCCGACTTCCACACCCTGCAGCAGGGTCATGGCAATGGTCGCCAGCATGGCCGCCACATCGCTTCGCGAGTAGCTCCAGGTCCGTTTCACCGCCCCAAGGTCAACCAGGGAGAGCACCGCGACGATGATGGTAGCCGCCAGGGTGGCGATCGGCAGGTAGGCGATCAGCGGGGTCAGCAGCAGCGCCGCCACGGCGATGCCCACGGCAGTAAAGGCCCCCGCCGCCGGCGTCTCGGCGCCGGCATCGAAATTCACCACCGAACGCGCAAAACCACCGGTCACCGGCATGCCGCCGGTCAGCGAGGAAGCGATGTTCGAGGTGCCAAGCCCCACCAGTTCCTGGTCGGGGTCGATGCGCTGGCGGCGCTTGGCGGCAAGCGTCTGACCCACCGACACCGATTCGACGAAGCCGACGATGCTGATCAGCAGGGCCGCCACGAACAGCTCCCGCCACAGCCCCATGTCCAGCCCCGGCAGCGTCAATGGCGGCAGGCCAGCCGGCACCTCGCCGACCACGGCCACACCGTACTGGTCCAGTCCCAGCGCCCAAGTGGCGAGCGTGGTCGCCGCCACGGCGAGAATCGGTGCCGCCTTGGTCAACATGTCCGCCGGACGCGCCGAGACCCCCGCACGGAGCAACCCCGGCTTCAGCCAGCGTCGTGCGGCATACAGAAAAGCCAATACCGACAGGCCGATCACCAGGGTCGGAAGGTTCACGTCGCTCAAGTGACGCATCATGCTGGCCAGAAGCTGGGGCAGGTGTTGGCCGCTGGCCTCGACGCCCAGCAGGTGCTTGGCCTGCCCAGCGGCAATGATCAGGCCGGAGGCGGTGATGAAGCCGGAGATCACCGGGTGGCTCAGGAAGTTGGCCAGAAAGCCCAACCGCGCCACGCCCATCACGGTCAGGATCAGCCCCGACATCAGCGTCAGCACCAGCGCCGCACCGAGATACTCGGGGCCGCCCTGGGAAGCCACTTGCCCGACCGCCGCGGCGGTCATCAACGAGACCACCGCCACCGGCCCGACCGCCAGGGTGCGGCTGGTGCCGAACACTGCATAGACAACCAGCGGCGCGATACTTGCGTAGAGCCCCACTTCTGGCGGCAGGCCGGCCAGCATGGCATAGGCCAACGACTGCGGGATCAGCATGATGGTGACGATCACCGCGGCCAGCAAATCGCTGGAAAGGGTCCCGCGGTCGTAATGCGGCAGCCATTGCAGGATCGGCAGGTAGCGCTTCGGGTTCATCGCTCAGCGCTGTCCGGCAGCGGCTTCCAACTGCGGGCGCCGCTCCTCCAGGTCATGGCCGGCGGCGTGGGCGGCAGACAGCAGTGCCGGAATATCGCAGCTCGCCTGCTGGCTGCGCGCATGGGCCCAGAGATGGACTGCACGCTTGCCGGTGCGGCAGAAGGCCAGGATCGGTGTGGGCAACGCATCAATCGCGCGGCCGAAGGCTTCAATATCCGCCTCGCCATACTCACCCGGAGCGACCGGGATAGCGCGCCATTGCAGACCAAGCTCGGCGGCCCGAGCACTCAACGCACGGTCGTCGGGATGATCCTTGGCCTCACCGGGGCGACGGTTGCAGATCACCGAGCGGAAGCCGCGGCGGGCGACTTCGTCGAGATCGGTAGGCGAAACGGCACTGGTGATGGCGAAGCCAGGTTCGAGTTCGTGAATTTGCATGTTGCTTCCTCTGCAGGTGAGCGTTGAACAGGGTAGGCCGGGTCAGAACGTATTGATCGGCACCTTGAGATAGACCTGGCCGTTGTCCTCGGCCGGTGGCAGGTGGCCGGCGCGCATGTTGACCTGCACCGACGGCAGGATCAGCTTGGGCATGCCCAGGGTCGCATCGCGCTCGGTGCGCATCGTCACGAACTCGTCCTCGCTGATGCCCTCATGCACGTGCACGTTGTGTTCGCGCTGTTCGGCCACGCTGGTCTCGTGCAGGTACTCCTCTCGATCCGGCGCCTTGTAGTCGTGGCACAGGAACAAGCGCGTCTCGCTCGGCAGCGCCAGCACCTTCTGTATCGAACGGTAAAGAGTACGCGCGTCGCCACCGGGAAAATCGCAGCGCGCCGTGCCGTAGTCCGGCATGAACAGGGTATCGCCGACGAAGGCGGCATCACCGATCACATAGGTCAGGCAGGCGGGGGTATGGCCCGGGGTGTGCAGCACCCGCCCTTCCAGTTTACCGATGGTGAAGGTATCGCCCTCCTCGAAGAGGCGATCGAACTGGCTGCCGTCACGGGCAAACTCGGTGCCGGCATTGAAGGCCTTGCCGAAGATTTCCTGCACCTCGATGATCCTGGCGCCAATGCCAGTCTTGCCGCCCAGCGAGTCGTGCAGATAGGGCGCGGCGGACAAGTGGTCGGCGTGCACATGGGTCTCGAGGATCCATTCCACCGTCAGCCCCTCAGCCTTGACGAAAGCGATGATCTCATCGGCGGAGCGCACGTCGGTACGCCCGGCGGCGTAGTCGAAATCGAGCACCGAGTCGATGATCGCACAAGCCTTGCTGTCGGGATCCTGCACCACGTAACTGAAGGTGTTGGTGGGCTCGTCGAAGAAATGGGTGACTATTGGCTTGGCTACCTTTGCGCTGGACATAAAAATTGTCTCCGTGAGTGTTGCTGGTTCACGCTATGACATGGCGCAGCCGAAAAAGTTCTAACGATATATTTTTTTCGACTACCAAGACCTACTACCAAGACTTAGGGAGCCGAAACCTTCACTATTGGCATTGGCTCGACCAGACCCTGAATGTCTCGGTCACGCCATGGCGCGGGTACCTCAGTCCCAGGCGGCATCTTCCAGCGCATCCAGGGGGATCTTCAGGTAGCGCCGACCGTTGTCCTCGGGCTCAGGTAACTGGCCACCCCGGATATTTACCTGCAACGAGTGCAGGATCAGCTTGGGCATCGGCAACTCGCTGTCCCGCTGGTCGCGCATGGCCACGTAGTCCGCCTCGGAGACGCCGCCGGCCAGATGCTTGTTGGTCTCACGCTGCTCGCGAACCGTGCTCTCCCACTCGGGCTCGCGACCGTCCGGCATGTAGTCGTGCCCCGTGAAAACCCGCGTCTCGTCGGGCAGCGCCAGGATCGCCTGGATGGAATCCCACAACTGACGGGCATCACCGCCAGGGAAATCGGCCCGGGCGGTCCCGAAGTCCGGTTGGAAGAGCGTGTCATGGACAAAGGCGGTATCGCCGACCACATAGGTGATCGAGGCCAGGGTGTGGCCCGGCGAGAACATCACCTCGACCTCGAGTTCACCCAGCTTGAAGGTGTCACCCTTGACGAACAGGCGGTCCCACTGGGAGCCATCCGCCGGGAAGTCGGGCCAGTGATAAAGCTCCTTCCAAAGCGCCTGCACCTCGACCACCTTCTCGCCTATGGCTGTCGGCGCGCCGGTCTTCTCCTTCAAATACTGCGCCGCAGAGAAGTGATCGGCATGGGGGTGGGTATCAAGGATCCACTGTACCTTGAGCCCTTGGTCCGCCACGTAGGCGAGCAGCTCATCGGCGTGATGGGTCGCGGTGGCGCCCGTCTTCTCGTCGAAGTCGTAGACCGGGTCGATGATCGCGCACTTGCGGGTGGCCGGGTCGCTGACCACGTATTGGACGCTGAAGGTGCGTGGGTCAAAGAAGCCGGCCACGTCGGGGCTACCGGGGCCGGTGCTGCGAGAAAGCGCAAAGGTCTTCATGACATTATCCTTTGGTTCTCTTCAGATGCTCAAAAACTGTAAACAGGGATGGACGGATCGCGCATCATTTCCGCCATTGGCCCCGGGGCGGCCACGCCGACGCCCTCGCGAAGGCTCTCCTCGCCCAGGTCGCTGTTAGGCAGGTAGATCGCGCAGACATCCACCTGGGCTCCCTTCTCCATCAGCATGCCCAGGATGCCTTCCGGCTTGACCTGGCCCGCGGGGTTGCTGGGAGGGGTATTGATCGCTTCGGCACTTTCGTATCCCTCGACAGCCAAGTGTCCGGCAGCGTCGCAGAGCAGGATGTGCAGGTCGGTGCCCTGCTGCTGCATGGCGTTGGAGAGGATCATGGCCATGCCTTGGGTTTGCAGCGAATCGCTGGTGAGGATCACCAGAGCCCGGTCTTCCCGTTCATCGCCTCCGTGGTTGTCAGCCAATGCGAGGCCAGAGAAACCAATGGTGGAAGTGGCGGCTGCCAGTGCCAGAGTCAGGATTGTCTTGAGTATCATGCGGTCACCTCATTGGGTTTGGTCAATGTCTCTGGCCCCACCAGAAAAGGCGGAGAACCAGATTTCTGGATATCAGCCGGCGGGGCGCCAGGCGACGTCGGGGTTTATCTCGTAGCCCCATGGCAAGCCCGAATTGCGCCAGCCATCCACAGCCCTTACGCCTTGCGAATCACCCTCATCGAGCTTTCCCCCCTCAAAGCCGTCGGTCATGGAGTAGACGTTGCTATATCCCATTTCGGTGATCACATCGGCAGCAGGGGCACTGCGGGTGGCGCCGGAACGACACATGACGATGATCGGGTCGTCCTCGGCTACGCCCAGCGCTTCAATCTCGGTCCTCACCTGTGCTTCGAAGTCGGAATTCTTGACCATGGGCCAAGTCTTCGCCTCCTCATCGAAGTTATCGCGGTCGGCCAGCACCCAGGGCACATGGATATCGGTGGGCTCGGCGAAGCCGGTGAACTTGATCTCGATGGGATCGCGCACGTCGATCAAGACGGCCCGATCGTTCTTCTGCATGAGTTCATGTGCCTCCGTGGCCGTGACATATAGGCCCAGCTTTGTCTCCCGGTACGCCTCGACTTCTTCGGCAAGGGCCGGTGCGGCTGCCAACATCATTGAAAGCGCCAGCAAGGAAAATGATGGTATCAAGGACTTTTTCATAACTTTTTCCTATAACGTAATAACTTTACTCCCGATATGATAATCCTAGCCGCCTTGCCGTGCCATGACACGCGGCAAGTGGTCGCAGTTTGATCCAGATCAAGCCATTTTGCGGAGATGGATCGCAGGGTGGCGCAGAGTGGCAAGTCGTCGGCAGAGTGTGGCGTAGAGTGGCAAGTTATTGGCAGGCTGTTAGACTGACGGGGTTCGCTTGACGGGGTGCCGGTGAATCCGGCTGAGATGGCGCAGGCTGGCTTCAGGGTCAGCACCAGCGCTGGTCCCGTGGAACCTGATCCGGCTAATTCCCGATAGGGAGGGTACCGGCGTAGGGATTCAGGCGTTGGGCCGTCTTGTCGCCATAGCCGGCTCTCCTCCCTTCCTTATGCTTGCCCGCGCTCCGGATCGTCACTTTCGGAGGAACAAGATGGGCTATCGCTTCGACGACCTCACCACCGCCTGCCGGGACGACTGGCGTGCCTATATCGAGCACGACTTCGTGCGCGGGCTTGGTGCCGGCACCCTGGACCGTGGCGCCTTTCGCCACTACCTGCAGCAGGATTACCTGTTCCTGATTCACTTCGCTCGGGCCTTTGCCCTGGCCGCCTACAAGAGCCGTAGTCTGGCGGATCTGCGCCATGCCCATGAAGGGCTCAAGGCGATTCTCGATGTGGAACTCGACCTTCACGTGGGCTACTGCCGTGACTGGGGGATCAGCGAAGACGATCTGGCCCGGTTGCCCGAGGCGCGAGCCACCCTGGCCTATACCCGCTATGTGCTGGACACCGGCAACCGCGGCGACCTGCTCGACCTTCACGTGGCGCTGGCGCCTTGCCTGGTCGGCTACGGCGAGATTGCCAACTGGCTTAGTGCCCAGTCATTCACGCAACGCGGCGAGGCCAACCCTTTCGAGGCCTGGATCGCCATGTACGAGAGCGATGACTTTCAGGGCGCCATGCGCGCCGAACTCGACTGGCTCGACGCGCGACTGGCCGACGTCACGCCGGCACGCTTCAATGAGCTCGCAACGATCTTTCGTGATGCCACGCGCCTTGAGATCGATTTCTGGCAGATGGGGCTCGACCAGCGCCTCTGAGGCGCCCTGGCCAACCCCCCTTCGCCTTTTTTTGGCCGGCTATCCCCCGCTGGTGTTGTCCTGCTCCACGGCATCAAACATGCGCGCCGGCAGGTCGGGAATCGCCGCCTTGACCCGGCTCCAGCTGGGAATAAAGGGGCGCTCGCTGGGGTTATCCAGAAAGGTATTGCCCGCCTCGAGCAGGTTGGCGGCGAACAGCTCCACCGCACGCTCCTCGCCGTGCCGGTCCAGGCTCAGGCCGTTCATCACGGCGTCGTGGTCATAGGCTTCGATCAGATCCAGTGCCAGCCGGTAATAAGTGGCCTTCAGGGTACGAAACCCTTCGGCGCTGAAGGTCACGCCCTGGGTGGCCAGCTTGCGATAGAGCGCCTTGGCGATGTCCAGGCTCATGCGGTTCAGCCCGCCCGAGGGATCATTTTCCGAGACCGGTTGATGCTTATGATCGTAGGCATCGGCCAGATCCACCTGGCAGAGCTGCTTGGTGGAATAGTTGCGATGCACCTCGGAGAGCACGCCGATTTCCAGGCCCCAGTCGGCGGGGATGCGAATGCCGTCGAGCACCTCGGTGCGCATGGAAAACTCGCCGGAGAGCGCGTAGCGATAGCTGTCCAGATACTCCAGGTAGGGCAAGGGGCCGTACATGAGCTTGAGTGCCCGCAGCAGCGGCGTGACCATCAGCCGCGACACCCTTCCGTTAAGCCGCCCTTCCGCGATGCGCGGGTAATAGCCCTTGCAGAATTCGTAATTGAGATGCGGGTGTGCCACCGGGTAGAAGAGTCGCGCCAGCATGCCGCGCTCATAGGTGAGAATGTCGCAATCATGCAGTGCTACCACGGTGGCGCGTCCGGAAGCCTGCACGTAGCCACCGCAGTACCAGACATTGCGCCCCTTGCCCGGCTGCTGGGGCGCCAGGCCGCGCTCATCGAGCTCGGCATCCAACGCCCGCAGGCGCGGGCCGTCGTTCCACAGCAGGCGGTGATGCTGGGGCAGCCTAGCAAAGAACGCCCGGGCATACCCGAACTGCTCGCGATCGGCAGCGTCCAGCCCGATCACCACCTCATTGAGATACGGCACCTGGGCGATTTCGTCGACGATATTTGACAGCGCCGGGCCTTCCAGCTCGGAAAACAGCGAAGGCAGGATGAGGCTCATCGGCCGGCGCGCGGAAAATGTCACCAGTTCCGCTTCGAGCTCCTCGACAGGCCGCCGGGTCAGGTTATGGAAGTCGGTGATGATGCCATTCTGGTGGAAATCACTCATGAGCATCCCTCCCCTCGGTCGCCAACGGCCCCCACCAGTGATCGAGCCCCTCGGCCCAACCGGCAGGACCGCTCGCCTTGCTGCGATAGAGCGCTGGCTGGTCGGGTGATACCTCAAGATCATGACCCCCACGGATCAATACTGCCTGGTCGACTCGCTCGAGCATCGCGACATCGTTGGGGCCGTCGCCCAGCGCCAGGGTCAAGGGATGATGCCCGCGGAGTGATTCGAAGCGCTCGATCAGCCAGCCGACCGCACTGCCCTTGTCGCACTCCCCCGTGACATGCCAGAAGCGCCCTCCTTGCACTATACGCAGGCCATCCCCGCGCAGGCCTTCGCGCAAACGCACCAGCATGGCGTCCTCGTCCTCCCAGATCAGCGGTTCGCTGCCCTCGCGTAACCGCGCCAGCCGCGCCTCGGGTTCCGTCAGGCCGGTCAGCTCCATTACCTGTTCCAGTGTCATCTCGCTCATTGTGGAGAACGAGGCATCCAGACGCTCCCGCCATACCGAAAGACGCTGGCGGATCAAGCCGATATCCACACCAAGCGTACGTATTACCAGCCCATCAGACCCGGCATCGCGGTCGAGCCGCGCGTGGCACCAGGCATGAGGCAGCCCCACGATGGCGCCGTTCTCGGCAATGAACGGCGTCTGCTGCAGTTCCATGGCCTGGCGCAGCGGTATCAGCTCGCTGCGTGTCTTGCTGGTCACCGGAATTACCGGCACCCCACAGGCACTCAAGCGCTCCAGCCAGCCCTTGGCCGGCGTCCAGTCGTAGCTGTGATGATCGAGCAGGGAGCCGTCCAGGTCGGAGAAGACCAGGCGTGGTCGGCAGGCGGAATCAGGAGAGAGCGGATCACGTGAGAGCGGCATCGGCAGGGTCCAGGTAGGAAGCTCGACAGATGGCTTGCAGCTAACGTGCCAAAAGCAGGAGTGGGTAGGTACGCTCACCCGATATCACACCGCCTCAACGTAGCAGAGGGTAAGAGCCACGGCGATGTCATAATGATTCTCGAGGATCGAAGCATCAGGTTCAGTCAAAGACCTGCCTGCAGCCAAGGCTAAACGTCGAACGGTCCACCTATCCGTGCACCAAACAGGCCTAATGTTCCGCTGCCCATGCCCAACTGGTAAGCTACACGACTGCTTAAACTGACATGACACCGGCTCGAGGCCATATGCCCGACGTAAAACGCTTTGCCTTTGTGGTTTCCGATCTATATGGCGGTGGTGCGCAGCGAGTCCTGCTCAACGCGGCTGAAGGCCTGCGGCAGCGCGGACACCAAATTTGCGTATATCTTTTAAGAGATAAGATAGAGCATCGAATTCCCTCCGGCCTCGAAGTCGTCAACTTGGCCGTGGTGAACAGGATTACGAAAGCGCTGGCAAACCCGTTACTAGAAAAGTGGCAGGCGCACACCATTAAGAGAGCCTTGGAAGCCTTTCGTCCCGATATCACTATTTGTTGTTCTTGCGACAAAATAACCCGTCACATCAAAGGGCTAAACCTCTATCTATGGGTACACTCCAATAGTGTCGAAGGTTTACCGAACCGTGAACAGCAGAAAAAATTAATATATAAGTTACAACGCCTCTATCAAGGAAAAAAACTGATCGTTGTTTCGAAGGGCATAAAGCACGCTCTCGTTACCCAAGCCGGTTTGACAGCTGAAAGCATCAAAGTTATCTATAACCCCTTTGACCAAGATTGCCTAAAAGAAGGTGCCACAGAAGAAACGTTACCCCGCCATCTTCCCAAGGAATATTTTATCCATGTAGGCACCTTCGAAATACGCAAAAGGCACGATCGTTTACTGCGTGCCTATCGTGAGAGCGGCTCGCAAACACCTCTAGTCATCATGGGTAAGGGTTCCGCAGCCGAAACCCAAGCCATTGGCGACTGCATCAAGGATCTAGGGTTGGAAGATAAAGTCATCGTGATGGGTTACCAGGCCAATCCTTATCCGCTGATAGCCAGTGCCAAGGCATTGCTTCTCACCTCGGACAGAGAAGGCCTACCCACGGTCTTGATCGAAGCATTGCTGCTTCACACACCGGTAATCAGCGTCGACTGCCCCAGCGGCCCCAGCGAGATCTTGACACATGAGTTAGTCGACTATCTCATTCCTCCAGAAAACGAAAAGGGCCTGGCCAACGCGATCAAACGCATGGACCAGGCCCCGGTGATTGTCATGGAACGCCACTACAAACAGTTTCTTAAAGAAACCGTACTCCCCCAGTTCGAGGCGCTGTGAAACTGCTTGACATTCCCTTCGATGACCGCCGTCGGTGTTATCTGGTCTTCCGCCCCAATGGACTACCGGATCAGCTGGAATTGACGAGCACCTCTACGACCAAAGCCTTCGAGGCAGTGGGCAGCAGCCGATTTTATCTCTCCCGAGACCAGCGCTTTCTGGCCAAAGTGGTACAGGACAAATTCTCCAAGCGGCGCGCTCCGGTCAAATGGTTATTGCGTGACTATCTGGAAAAGCGTTGGCTATTCCAATCGGACGCCCACAAGGAGTACCAGAGCCTGCAGATTCTGCGCAGAGCGGGCTTGAAAACACCAGATTGCTACGGGTGGGGTGTGTCGTTCAACCCCAGCAATCACAACGGTTCGCTGTTATTGATGGAATGCCTACAAGACGCACGGCCTGGGGGCGAAGTCTTTGACAGCTTGGATGAAAGCGGTCGAATGGTGCTCCTAGAGTACTTCTGCGAGGAAGTCATGCAACTCGCCCGTGCCGGCTACGTACACCGTGACTTGCACTACAACAACCTGTTGCTCGATCGGAATAAGAACATCGTCTGGATTGACGCTCATGTGCGTCCCCTACCCCGTGATCAAGCCTCACAATGGCCGATGCTTATCGGCTCTTTAACTGAACAGAAGTTAAGGGGAGAAGTCTATCGACAATATATGGAGAAGCGTCTACATGATGCTTGGCTCTGAATTCAGGTTATTTTGTGAGTTCAATGTATTGGCTGGCGACAACAGCCGGCAGAAAGGCTTGGTAGTGTTCAGAGGTAATGACAGGGGGCTCACGCAGGATATCTGTAATCCTTCGCCCAAATAGACAAGGGTCACCCATCGGCACTAGGCAAGTCTGCAAACCTGCTTTGAGAATCTCTCGAGGCCCCGAAGGGCAATCGGTACTTACCACTGGCGTACCACATACCAGAGCCTCGGCAATGACCCTCCCGAACCCTTCATAATCGGAGGAAAGAAGTAAAAGATCCGCATGATGGATATAAGGATACGGATTGACCTGCTTGCCAATAAACTTGACCTTATCTGCCAGACCCAAGGTATGTGCTAATGCTTTGGCTTGTTCCTGTTCACCATCCCCTACAATGACAAGCGGATGGACGACGCCACTCACCCGATAAGCCTTCAACAACACGTCATAGCGTTTCTGCCTTCGGTCTAGACGACCCACATACACGATATATTTCTCGAACTCCACTTGCTGAAGCATCAATTGCTGTATGGAAATCGCGTCAATCACATTATAAATAAGGCGTGCTTCGCGGGGAGCTACTTTATACTGTTTTAAGGAATCGAGTATACCTTGTGAAATAGCAATCACGCGCCGCCCATGATACAGGCGGCTAAGTTTTCGTAGCTTCCTATGGCTAGGCCGTTTATGTCCGAAAAAAGCTGCCACTGGGTCCGTTCGTATGCACAGCCAAGCCTGTTCTGCGAGAGATGAGCGATTCACGACCTGATGGCTATAGTGCAGGTTGGCAATAACGAGGTCATAATGCTGTGGGTCCTTATCGACCCATTGGTCTAATTTCTTTGCATGGAGACGATAACGATGCAGCTTTTGCCAAAAATTACGGTAGCGAAACGGAATAGCATGCACCGTCATGGCTTCTGTATCGTGTCGCATAATGTCATCACTCAGCACCACGATAGTAACCTTGCAACCCTGTCCGATCAGCGCCCTTGCCAAATCGAGAATCGAAATAGGCGCACCACCCCCGCCCAGATGATCCGTGATAAATAAAAATCTTTTGTTCGAGCATGCGCTATATTCATTCATGGGAGTTATCTGTCAACAGACGAGACATTGAGGCTTTGCGTGAACCTGTTCTATCATTTTCATTCAAACTTCTGATGATTTTAGCTGGCATACCTGCCAATACGATATTATCCCCGAAGGGCTTAGTGACAACTGCATTGGCACCAACAAGCACGTTATTTCCGACACAGCCATTCCCGACAAATTTGGCGCCCGGGTAAATGGTAACGTTATTACCTATACGCAAAATGCGATTGTCCTTTTTTTGAGGTGATGCCCCAATCGTTACTTGCTGGAAAATACGCACATTGCTGCCTATCTCCGCACCACCACCAATAACAATTGAGGTAGGATGAGGAAACTTCAGCCCAGCGCCGATTTGGGCATCGTGGCCGACATGCACGCCATAGCGTCGAGCCAGGCGATTCAAACTCCTTTCAGACAGCCATACAAAACCAAGACCTTTCAGCAACTGACCGATACGAAGCATGACGACCGCCTGACGGTTAGGTGAACCAAAAAATCTGACCTTGAGTAGTCGCAGCAATCTCCAACGCGACTTGGATTTGAGAACTTCCTCATCACAGCAATCGAGAAACTCTTTCCACCTCATCGCTGGTTATTCCTTTTGGTCACTCGAAACTGCGCCCACAACACCACCAGCCAGAAGGCATACACCATCACGCCACTGTTGTGTTCCATCAGCGTCTGGGTCAGGCCAAAATCGATATAGGCGACCGGTAATAACACTCCGGCCACCGCCAAAGCCCGTACTTCCAGATTGGCTGCATGGATTTGCCTCGCAAACAATGTCATCGGCACCAGATAGAGGGCCAGCAAGGCCATCAGGCCGATCACACCACGTTTGGCGGTGGCGTCGATGAATTCGTTATGGGCATGGTCATAACGTTGAGCCACATAACGGTTGACCACACCCTGCTCGCTCAGCTCGAGCATCGCCTCGTGGTAGCCGTTGCTACCCCAACCGACCAGGGGCTTCTCCTGAATCAAGTGCAGCGCACCTTTCCACATCTCGAATCTCGCTCCCACCGAAGACGTTTGGCTCTCGCCCGAGAGATAGCGCGAAACGTCACTGAAGGCCTCCTTCGATCGCTCCTGAACTCCAGTCTGTGGCAAGGCATACACTGACCCGGCGCCTACTAATACTATGGCGATGACACCAAGTTTAAATTTGGTCGGCAAGTCGCGCCCATAGCCCCGATAGAGTACCAACATGATGAAGGGAATACCCACCCACCCCCCGCGGCTGCCCGAGAACAGCGAGCCCAGAATGCCCCCCAGCGCACCAAGTAACAAGAACGTTACCCACCACTTGGCGCGTGCTTGCACCACGGCCCAGCCCAGGCCTGCCAGACACAGGATACCCAGCAGCATGCTGATGTTGCCGAACTGGATCACATAGGTGAATCCTCCTGCTCGCCACTCGCCTTCAACCAGCTTTTGCCAGCTTGCCCAGCCACCCGACGATAAGGCTCCAACTGCCGCCCCCGACCAGAGCGCCGCCTGGCGAGGCGGATATGTCATCAGCAGCAACATCGCTGGCAAAGCAAATAAAAAACGGCTGGGTTTATCAAGGCCGCTGGTTCCCTGCCCGTCGATGAGGGACTCAGTCATCCAGATCAGCGCATAAGCAAGCATGACCGCGATGATGCACCAGTCGTCTCGCCCTAACGCGACATGCTGCCGATTCAAGATCAGCACCACGCTCCCCAACAGCAACAGCCCTGCCCCCAGCGAATACCCACTAGGCACAATCAAGGTGATGGCACCGAACAGGAACACAGCCAGGCTGGTGTAATACTGCATCGGAAGGAAGGCGGGTACTGAGCGGAACAGTGACGACATCGTGTGGTATGGCTCCAAGTGAAACGAAATGGCCGGCATGAAAGCCGGCCATTCTAGCAAATTCAGGAAACGTTGCCGTGACTCAGCCGCGGTAACCGTCCGGGTTATTTGACTGCCAGTGCCAAGTATCGCGGATCATGTCATCCAGCGAGAATTCCGCTCGCCAGCCGAGTTCTCTGGCCGCCTTGTCCGCATCCGCCCAGAAGGCCGGTAAATCTCCATCGCGCCGGGGAGCAAAGCGGTACGGCACCTTCTGCTTCGTCACACGCTCAAAGCTTCTGACCATCTGCATCACCGAAAACCCACGCCCAGTTCCTAGGTTATAAGTATGGACACCCGGCGTTTCGACTTGTGCCAACGCCTTGAGATGGCCCACTGCCAAGTCCACGACATGAAGATAGTCCCGCTCGCAGGTGCCATCCTCTGTCGGATAATCATTACCGAAGACAGAAAGTTCCTTGAGTCGCCCCACGGCCACTTGCGAGATGAAAGGCATCAGGTTGTTGGGAATTCCTTTGGGATCCTCCCCAATTAAGCCGGAAGGATGCGCACCGATGGGATTAAAGTACCGCAACAAGGTAACAGACCAACGAGGGTCCGTGGCACTTAGGTCTTCCAGTATTTTCTCGACCATGGCCTTGGACGCCCCGTAAGGATTGGAAGTGGACCCTCGCGGCATTGTTTCCTCATAAGGTATGGGCGCTTCGCTGCCATATACGGTTGCCGAAGAGCTGAAGACGAGGCGATGAACGTCGGCAGCCGCCATTACCTCGCACAGTGACAAGGTGCCATAGACATTATTCTCGTAGTATTCAATTGGCTTGGAGACGCTCTCACCCACAGCTTTCAATCCGGCGAAGTGAATCACCGCATCGATATCATACCGGGTGAACACAACCGTCAGGTTTTCGCGGTCACGTATATCACATTTTACAAATTCGAATGATTTGCCGGTGATCTTCTCAACCCGCTGAAGCGCCAACTCGGAACCATTGCAGAGGTTATCAACTACCACCACACTATGGCCCGCATTCAACAACTCAACCACTGTATGAGAACCGATATAGCCGGCACCACCAGTCACCAACACTTTCATGCAATAGCCTTTGAGTGGTTAATAAGCATGAGGATGAAAAAGCCCACGCCAAACAGTCAAGAATAGAATCTTAAGGTCAAGCCAGACTGACCAATTATCGATATACCAAAGATCATACTCTATACGCATCTTTAGGTCGGTATCGCCCCGCCAACCGTGCACTTGGGCCCAACCAGTAATACCTGCATGTACCATATGTTTTTGCATGTAACCTGGGATTTCGTGCTTGAATCGTTCAACGAAAACTGTCCGTTCCGGTCGCGGCCCCACAAGGGACATATCCCCTTTTAGCACATTAATCAACTGGGGCAACTCATCAAGACTCGATCGCCTTAGCCAACGGCCAATACGTGTGGTTTTCTTGTGCATGGCATTCCCCCAATTGATACCATTACTCTCGCTATTCAAAGGCATGGTGCGAAATTTCAACATTTGGAAAGGCACACCATTCCAACTAGTGCGTTCCTGACGATAAAGCACTGGCCCTTGGGATGTCAGCTTGACTGCGATAGCGATGAGCAACATCAGTGGAGAAAGAACCAACAATGCAATCCCAGCCAAGATTTTGTCTTCAAGTGCCTTGATGAAACGGGCCGCCCCGCTCATCGGGCTACAACTCATATCCAGCAAATAGAGCCCCGCCACTGTCGAGATATCATGATTCAACAATCGTAATCCCTGCATATCCGGCAAGTAGCGAACATTACCAATACAGTGAACAAGATCGCGCAATACCTTCTCCACCGCCAAGCCACGCGAAAGCGGCAGGCAAACCCAGATTTCATCCGTGCTCACATTGGCATCCATTTCACTATCGAACGCACGGCAGTCTTTAATCTCAAGCGTTGAGCATCCTGCCGCATCCATCAGTCGAACGGCCACAACGTCGAAACCAGCTGATGGCTGTTTTCTGATGTGTTTCAGAGCTGTCCTACAGGACTCAAGGTCCCCGACCAGCATGACGTCCTTGCGATTACGTCCTTGGCTGCGAATCCGATTCAAGATGGGATAAGCAAGTGTACGAACTCCTACGCTCAATACGAAAGAATTGATCAGCCATAACCCCAGCCAGATGCGCGAAAATCTTGCCCCTGTCTTGCTGAAGTAGAGGTAGGCAAAAATCATCGCAGCGAGTATTACGAAAGCATGAGCGATGCGCACTACCAGCTCGACCCGTACGGCTCCGCGCCATGAGCGATAGATGCCACAAGAGGAGAATACAATAAGCCCCAACAACGTCCCAGAGAGCATCATCCATTGATAGCGCTCCACCATATCTACCAATGAGCCGAAACGCATCAAGTAGGCAAGAAAGCCTCCACCGAGAAATGCTGTGGCATCGACCGTTCGAGCAGCAATATGGGAATATGGGCCAAAGCCCGACAATGTCTTGGCGTTCTTGGCCATGATCAGGAATACCGCTTAACAAGTTCATCGTGTGAGCGTCGCGTTCGGCCACGCAACGCGTCACTCACTGCTGTCCACCAAAGCTTCAGATAGCGACGCTTATCATCATAATGGCGCACCGCAAACAGCCAACCCAGCACCTTGATAGGCACAACCAGGGCGAACCAAGGCCCCGCCGCAATGCGATACATCACTAGGCCATTGCGATAAGTATAGTAAGCCTTCCACAAAGGAGCATAGGCTACTACGTTATTGCTGAAGGTAGAGCAATCATGAACAAAATGAATATTAGGAAGGAACATATGTCGCCCCCCCGAACGGCTTAGCATTAGCGTGTAAATAATGTCATCGCCGTATATGAACAGTTCGCCGCGTGGTAGTCCAATGCGCCTTACCGCTTCTGCACTAACGAAACATCCCACAAAAGATGATGAGTCAATCGCCACCCGATCAGCATCTTTACGATAGTAGCCATCAGGAATATGGAAGCCTTCACGCGAACGCCCTGTCGTTACCCCCAAGATGGTGCGCAACAGCAATCGCCCATGCCAGAATGGATTCCAGCTAGGGCGATTCATTTCACAGATGCTGCCATCGGGGTAAAAGACAGCTGCAGCGGCGCTATCGACTCCCTGCAGGTCCTGAGCCATGAACTGCGCGAGAGCACCTGGCGCCGGCCGGGCATCGTCATCGAAACACACGAGCCAGTCAGGGGAAAACCGTTCAAGCACTTCACGGAAACCGATTTCGAAGCCTCCGGCCCCGCCCAGATTTCTCTCGGGTGTGAGGACAATCAGCCTCGCCTCATCAAGTGCGGCTAACCACTCGCGGCTTCCATCGGTAGAACCATTGTCTACCACCACCAGACCGCACACTGGCTCATCGAGCACGGCACACACAGCTTGCTTTAGGTATTCAATACGATTGAAAGATACAACGACAGCGGCCAACCGTATCGGGTTGGCCGCCGACTCGCGATGCTTTTGCTCAGGCATTCCGTTGGCTAGCCTCTTGGCCTAGATCTCGACAAAAAACGCCGGGACAGGTTGTTGATTTTCATTACAATTTAGAAAGTCGCGTGCAGTATCCAATGCTTCGCGAATGGTCACATCCATATCGAGGTAACGATAAGTTCCCAAGCGGCCGACGAAGGTGACATTCTTGACCTGCTGGGCCTTGGCCACATAATCAGATAACAGTGCCTTCTCCTTAACCAGACGAATCGGATAATAAGGAATATCATCTACCTCACAAAACCGACTATATTCGCGATAACAGATGCTTCCTTCGTGTTCCTCCCAGGGCGAGAAATGCTTGTGCTCGGTAATGCGAGTATAAGGCACCGATTCCTCTCCATAGTTCATCACTGCACAGCCCTGGTAGTCGCCCTGATAGGTGAAGCGCTCAAAATCCAAGGTCCGATAGCCCAAGCGCCCTAGCTTATAATCGAAGAAGCCATCCAGGGGTCCAGAAAAAAATACGTGATCGAAGTCGGCGGCTTGGTTGCGTTCGAAACGAGTATTCAATTGCACAACGATATTCGGATGATCGAGTATGCCCTCCACCAATCGGGTATAACCATGCTCCGGCATGCCCTGGTAACGGTGAAAGAAGTAGTTATCGTTGTAGTTGAAGCGAACTGGCAGGCGCTTGAGAATGCTGGCTGGCAGCTCGCTAGGGTGACACCCCCACTGTTTCTGGGTGTAACCCTTGAAGAAAGCCTCATAAAGCTCGGGCCCCACAAAACGTAACGCCTGCTCCTCGAAGGTCAGGGGGTTCTCGATGGACATGTCCGCCTGGGCCTCGATGAAGTTTCGGGCCTCGTCGGGGCGCATCGTCTTGCCGAAGAATTGATTGATAGTGTGCAAGTTTATCGGTAGCGAAAAGACCTGGCCACGCGAGGTCGCCTTCACTCGGTTCACATACGGCTTAAAGGCCGTGAAGCGATTGACATATTCCCATACCTCCTGATCGTCGGTATGAAAGATATGCGGGCCGTAGGTGTGGACCATTACGCCGGTTTCAGCGTCGCGTTCGGTATGGCAGTTGCCCGCGATATGTGAACGCTCGTCCACGACAGTGACTTCGTGGCCTGCCTCGGCCAATTCCCGGCCAATTACAGCTCCTGAAAAGCCAGCTCCGACCAGGCAATATTTCATTTGCCACCTCGCAGCCGCGCCCAGAGAACCCTTGGATGAAGACTACGGAGCTTTGGATAAAACAGATTCAACTTTTCACCTAATCGATTGGCATGGACGCCCGGCTCAGCCGCGGCCATGATATGGCCCAAAGTAAGCGAGCCATTATCCATAGCTTGGCGAATATGTCGATTGATGATCAATGTTCGGTAGTGCTGGTGCGTTTTCGACTTGGTGATCGAGTTGTCGGAGCTGTCCCCACGGGCCGTATCGCGCACATGGTAACAAGCCGTGGTATCCGGAACATAGGCAATATCGAAATGCTTGATGAAGCGCAGGTTGAACTCCCAATCGCCAACCACTGGCAGTGACTCATCGTACCCTTCCAGCAACTCAAGAGCTTGATGCGAGTACATGAAGGCAATTGGCATGAAGGGATTGTTCTGTACCACGCGTGGAATAGTGAATGCCGTCACCTCAGGGAGGAATACCGAGGTATTACGAGTCACGATCTGGTTATCTACGACCGCTTCCACCACCTTAACAGTATGTGCCACCGCCCCCTGCACACTATCATGCTGTTGTAATCGCAATACGCCGACGCACACCTCCAGAAAGTCCGGAGCCCAGCTGTCATCATCATCATGAATCACATAATAGTCAGCTGAAAAGTCTTTCAAGCCGATATTACTGGCCGCCTCCATGCCAACGGAGGCGGGATTATGCACTACTGAAACCCTCTCACGAATATCCTTACTCAGCTGCGCAGCGGCGAGGTCAACAGGCTCGGGATCTCCCCCATCGTTGACGATGGTGCAATGCCAACCTTTGAAGGTCTGTTGCGTAATACTGATAAGAGCACGCTCGAGGAACAGTGGACGATCCTTCGTCCGCGTGACAATCTGCACGCTAGCCATGAAATATTCTACCTCTTGTAACGCTGAATAATATCGACCAGGCGTGCATGATCCTCGGCATCGACAACATGAAAATCGCAATCCCTGTCTTTCATGAGTTGCTGGAGCTTGCTGTTTAACTCATGCTCTTTGCGGTGTCGCCGGCTCACGTGAAAGAGCTGCTGCAAGTCATGCTCGCCCTCTTCCAGACCAGAGCTATCGTCCAGCAAGATAACCGCGAGGTTATGTTTCCAGCGCAGCACCTCCAGAAACTCCGGTGCCTCCTCTCCCATCGAGAACACGACCCGGGTACCTTGTGGGTGTTGAGCCACCAGATCACCCAAGAAGAATGGCCAGCGATGGCGTGCGACAGCAGGCTCAACGCGACGATACCCCGCTACTGCCTCGCGGCCTTCACCGAAGTCGATCATATCGGCGCGTAGCAGGTCTCCGTAAGTCACCGTGTCGGGTACCTGCTTGATGGCCTGCAAGGCTTGCCGCTTGAGGCTGTCATCAAGGGAAAAAACCACAACCAAAGGTGCAGGTATTGTTTTACAGAAGGCAACAGGGTCAGTAGGAGCTACCGCTAAAGAGCACCAGGCCTGTGCCTGAGTAGCGCGGCTAAGCGCCAGTGAGGCAATGAAGCGCTGTCGGAATTCCTCGTAGTGAGTGTCGATATAAACCTGATACTCCGCTTCACTCATGGCGCCAATGCGACTTAGGTTCTCCTTGAGGGCAAGGGCGCGTAGAGAAATCTTACGGGCAAAATATTGGGTCTCGCCCAACAACTCGGGCAAGGCATCGTCATAATAGATACGAGGCACGCCCCAACTGTTGAACTGGTAGCGTGTCAGGGGCGCCTGGCTGATTTCGCTGGCGGGTACGAGGTTGGCCACCATGGTCTGGAAAAACATCTCATCGGGAATCCATGTATAACGATAGAAGTGGCTCAGCTCCTCATTCTCATCAAGTAGCTTCAGCACAGCATCGACCGTCTCGACACGCAGACACCACCATTGGGACCCCATGAAAGGCGTGTGATCCAGAGGCAGCCTGCGCCTTACACCCAGTAGCTTCTGGACTTTGTTGGCTGCACGGAAGCGAAATTCCTGGAAGCGCCAATTGAAGACATGGTAATACTCCCAGCGCTCCTCCTGAATACCATCGGTGACCCACCGGCTGGCCTGGGCGTCGACCACCTCGATATGATCCTTTCCGCTTTTCGCTAGGTGACTACTCAAGCGCTCCACCGGCTTGACCGGCATGCAGGAACCCGAGATGAGCATCAAGTAGTCACAATTATATCCATGGCGCTTCGCCAGAGTCAGGCAGTTGAGTGTGGCCTGGATGATAGACCACTCACCCCAAACCACCTTAACTCGCTCCGCCAGATACAGCTTGCCAGGCAAGTTCTCGAGACCCCAACTGCTACAGTCGGCCTCTAGATCATGCGGAGAGCTGGCATCGTAATGCAGAAAAATATCCGCACTGGCTGACAGCAACGACACGATCAAGTGCCGAAGTTGATCGGGACTTTCATGAGCCAAGAGTACGAACGACACCTTCATTGGCTTACCATTCTCCCTTGTTGATCAGCCCCAGCCGCGCCAAGGTTCGCCAATCCTCATATTTCTCGGATATCATGGGTTCATACAGGCCCTGACGATTCTTGATAACCTGATCGTATTGTTTGTATTCTGCTGAGTCATTGAAATGCTGCTTGGCTATCAGTTCCTTCTCGACCTTGCCCCGAAGCTGACTGATAAACTTGAAATGCAAGAGGGCGCCTGTCGTATGAATTGGTGAGCAGGTCTCATTGAGCCGCCTCGGCACAACCATATGCATCGATTCCACATAGGCGAAGTGCGGTTTCCACTTCACCAAAGGCACCTTGTTCAAGGCCGGTGCACTCTCTGGCTTACGCTTGGAAAAAACCCGACGCCTTACGCCACCTTGCAGCCAGATATTATGCAAAGGTTCGGAATATGTTTTGACGTAACCTGACTTATCAAAAAAACTGCATGCAGATAATGGGTCCGCTCCCTCCTCGTAGAAGCACTCCTCGACAGGTCGATCACCATACATGTCCACCATGCAGGTAAACAGCGACTCCTGCCGAATAGATGAAAGATAGGAGGTTAGTTCCTTTAAATCACGCGTATCAATCTCAGGATACACAAGAAACTCATCAGGATCACAGGTTATACACCAATGGCCGCTGCCATATTTTCTCAGCAAATAGTTGACCCAATGCATACCAAAGTTTGAAGCCTTGTAACTTGCCTCAGTATAAAAAGTAGTCACATCCTGCTGGCCCGCCACCACCTCATTAAAATGATCGGAAGATGCATTATCGACCAGAAAAAAGTGACCAACTCCCAACTTACGATAGTAATCGAGAAAAAAAGGAAGGCGGTGCGCTTCATCTTTCATTACTGAGAAAAGGATAATGTCATTTATTTTTATTTTTTTTCGGTTATCCTGCTGGACATTAAACTCTCGTGAATGCTTAAAAGTACAAAGATGAAGCGTCGCAAACCTGACTACCATCTTTAGTTTATCTAGCACCCAGCTCAACAATGCTTTAAGCCTCAAACTGGCACTCCTATTGACCCTTGGTCTTGACAGAGACGCTTCAGCATCTCGGGGATATAGATACGATAGGCTCGTTCATCGTTGACAAAGGCTGGAGTCTTTCGCTCTTGGCCTAAGTCACTTTCATCGAAGAGCTTTTCTTTACCAAAGTACTTTTTGGCTACTGCTCGATTCGATTTATCAAAGTGGTTAAGCACATATTCGATTTGCGAACTGGTGAAGATATCCTTTCTTCCATTATCTTCTATTACATTTACTTCTTCCAGAACCGATAGGATACGCTTTCTAGCTTTCGGGGGCAGATGATAAAGGTCCAGTCTTCGGACAATATCCAGGCGGGCTGTCGTCAAGGAGGCATTGCCGTCTTGGTAAGGGTTCAGCCAGCGCTGATCAATCCCGACATGAGAAAGGAAATCCGAAACTGTATCCTTGATCCAACCTGTTCCTGCTACATTGATATATAGTTGCTGCCGAGGAACCACGCTGACAATCCGATCAAGCAGACACTTATAGTCAATCCAATAGAAGTCTTCCATGTGATTAATGAAGAACTCGGGAGTTGCACTGGAAAACTTCGAATCCCATGGCCACTTTATATGTTGGTTGTACCAAGATTCTAGCCAGCGATCCTGACGCTTGAGATAAACGGAGGCCGTGACATCGAAGTGCGTGGAAAGTAGTGAAAGCCAGCTTTCGATGTCGATCAGGCAAAAATCTTCCGAAGACAAAATCACTTGTTTCGTCAAATCGTTGCACTCTGCCTTAATTCGGCTCACAACTTCTCCCGGAGCTACTTTCCCTGACTTCAGTTGCCAAGCGAGCTTTACATGGCGATGGTGCACGCCAAGTTTTGGGTATAGTATTCCATGGCTTTTGAGTATTCCGACACTACCAGATAAAGCCTTGTGTATTGACGTTGTACCGGTGCGATGGATCCCAAAGTGAATATGGAGCTTCATGAATCAGCCTTTATTCCGGAATATAAGTGAACCGCGGATCTCGCCTGATGATTTCCACCTCCTTTTCATAACGCTCCTTGAATGTATCAAGCTGGGCTTTGGTAAACGGCATGAAAGGATTAGATTTGGTAGTCTGCGGGTGGTTGTCCATCATGCCAACTAGTCTACGGGTCGACTGGTCTGAATAAGACTCAGCATACAGCTTGACAATTTCATAGGCTTCTTGGGAAATCTTCGACCTCTTTACCCAGCTACCTTGGCTGGCCTCAGATAATTCTAGCCGCTTGCCAATTAGCTCATGTAAGTACTTGTCACCATCGACTACATACTTGAAATCGTTGACATATATATGCTTGGCACCAACCAATGCCAAGTCTTCCAACATTGGTAGCCAGCTTATATTCTTGCTGCTGATTCCCGACATATAGTCTTCAAATGCAAGAAACTTAAAGTGTCTTAACGATTCTGAATAGCGAGACACCAAATAATCGGGAAAGCTTCTAATAGTGACATATATTTCTACATCACATCCTTCGAGACCGCTGTGTACCTTTTTCACTTTCTGCTTGGCCCAAGGATAGAAGGCTTGTCGTCGGGGAGCATCGGTACCACCCAGAATATTCTCATCTGAAATAATCAGGCGGTTACAGTTCATAAATGGAAAAAGGGCATCAAAGACTGCTTGCTTACCAAAAGAAATATCGCCGAGTTTAGATGTCAAACGCTTTCTTAGCTCATCCAGCCCAATATAATTAATCCTGTTTTTTTTAAGCTCTTCTCTGCTATTCCACAACCTTGACTGCACATAAGTAGTAGCAGTCTTGTGCACACCCAAGTGCAATGCTATCTGCGGTTTGATTAACACTGAGGGCTCACTTCTCTAGACTTTAAGTTAATAAAATTACTTAAATTTAAAAACCTTTGTTACATCAACGCCAGGAAACCTAACGTTTATCATCTCATTTACTTTAAGTGCTGACAAGCATTCAGCCTTTTTGAACTCATCTCTATTATATCGATAGCTATCATTGTATTCATGCGTCGACACTAAATAGCATGGTTCACGACTATCAATAACGGAAGGTACATATTCATCTATTTTAAGATGGTTGCCTTTAATACTCATGACAAAATCATGTAACCTGTAACGTCCCGAAACATACGCCAACCCTGCAGCTATAAATGGCTTTTTTTCTTTTATCAATATAAATGAATTTTCTTGATGCGACTTTCCCACATAATATCCTTTTGGGAAGGATACAGCATAACCAAAAAAAGCCAATTTTAAATAATTTTTTAACCTTGACACGTAATCATATGACACTGCATCATCGTCATCTAGTCTTGCTGTAATAACTGCACCTTTTTCATCTTTTAAAAGCTTCGCCGACAAAAGCTCCCTTTCAAACTTCACAGGATTAACATCTGCAGAGATAAAATAAGTATATATATATTTTCTTTTTTCCACGGCTTTATATAGTCTTTCTTTCCACTTGTCCGGCAAAAGGTCAGAGCAACGCAAGCACACTATAAACTCTTTATCTTCTTGGGCATCAAGAGATGGAAGACACAAGTTCTCAAATAAGCAAAACCGCTCTTCCATTCTTTCTTCATTAAATAAGAATCTAGCTTTTTTCTCAACATCCACTTTGCCATTTATTGCAGCTCCACCATGCTGCTGGAATGGATGCCTATCAGCTTGTATATGTGAAAACCGAACAAATATTACAATTTTTTCTTTTTTTATTTTACTGTTTTCTTTTTCAAAAATTTTTTCCCATTTTTCATCTTTACTCACGAAATCATCCTCTCATAATCAACCCGAAGTTAATTAATAAAAATAAATAAACCTCATGTTGCAAAAAACACTATCAGATTTCAATACTTCTATCACAAACCCTATTAACTTGGCCTTCAGAGTGAGATACAAGCAGCACAGACTGCTCGGAATGCAACTTCTTCATCATTTCAACTTCAGCTTTCTTCTTGAACTGCTTGTCTCCTACACTTAACACTTCATCTAAAAGCAGTACATCAGGCGTCATATACATTGCCACAGTAAAACCCAGCCTAGCACGCATTCCCGAAGAGTATGTCTTGACCGGTTCATATATGAAATCGCCGAGCTCAGAAAACTCAGCGATATCCTCCATACGAGCCTCGACCTGCTTGCGAGTATAGCCCATCAGCATACCGCTGATTATTGCATTATCGGTGCCAGGCAACTCAGAATCAAAGCCAGCCTGAAGGGTCAGCAAGGAAGCGGTAACGCCATAATTGACAATTACACCGCTGTCCGGCTGAATGATACCTGCTATTACCTTCAAGAGTGTCGATTTACCGGCGCCGTTGCGTCCGACGATTCCCAGCGTCTCACCCCGATGAATGTCGAAACTTATGCCTTCCAAAGCCTGGAAGTACTCGGGCTTACGGAAGAGCCCTCCCCGCCGCTTGTAGCGAACGCCGACATTGCGCAGGGAGATGATGACTCCCTTTTCTTCCGCTGTATCTGCCTCTTTGATTTCTTCAGCTATCCCCATCATTCAATCACCACCCTAGGGAATACCGGCTCGAGGCGCCGGTAGCTGACGATGACTATCATCAGGCCCAGTAGGGAGCCCAATGTCACCCAACCAAGACCGCTCCAGTCCGGCCACTGGTTCTCGAAAAAAATCTGCCGGTACTGGTAAAGAAGATTAGCCATGGGGTTGGCAAAAAATATCGATCGCCACTCCTCGGGGATGCGGTCTATGGTGTAGAAGATACCGCTGCTAAACAGCAGGAATTGGATACCAGTGGGAATCAGGTTGGTGAGATCGCGTACGAAGGGCACAATCATTGCCAAAAGACAGCTCACCACCGTCATCAGCAACAGCTGCACCAGCACGATGGGAATGAACGCCAGCCAGTGGATAGTCGGCGGCAGACCATATAGAACCAGAAATAGCCCCAGCATCGCAAATACCAGGCACTGTTTACCGGTATTCTGCACGATTCCTACCAAGGGGAAGAACAGCGGTGAGATGCGCACCTTGTGCATCAGGCCCTTGCCGCCCAAGATCGAATTGGAGGTCTGCTGCACCGTCTTTGCAAACCACTGGAAAGGCACCAGGCCAGTCAGCAGGTAGGCGATGAAGCCGGGCCCGCCCCGTTCCATCAGAACGCCGAACACGATGTAGAACACCGTCATATAGAGCACGGGGTCGAGGACCCACCACAGATAACGCAGATGGTTCTTGCTGGCCTCGCTCTTGAGGTTTAGACGCGCCTTGGTCCAGACCAAATCGATAAAGGTTCGCCAATCACGGCGCTGGGGCGGCGTGATGGTGTGCTCGGCCTCTTCTTCCGTGTCATCTTCGTCCTGTAAGCTTTCGAGCCAGGCATTGCCGTACTCCCGGGCGAGCCTCAGTTGCCGCGCCGAGCGTTCGTTGCCCATGGCCTGGGCGGCATCGGCCGCCCGTGTGAAACCTTCGGCATGCTGGGGAAAGCGCGCTCGCACCTCCGCCCAGCGTGCCAGGGCGGTTTCCCAGTCTTTAGCATACATGGCCAATTCGGCGTATTGCAGCCAGGGGGCGGGAGCGTCCTCAAACACCTCGCGAGCCAAGCGGTTGAACGCCATCGCGGTATCCAGCTCCCCGGCACTTTCGCTGACCTGAGCAGACTTCAGCAGAAGAGCCTGGCTTTCAGGAAAATCCGCCCGTGCCTGAGCCATCAGCGCCATGGCCTCGTCCAGCCGCTCCTGCTCGCAACGCAGGGTAGCCAGTTCCAGCACGGGGCCAGGCTGGTCGGGAAAACGCTTCCGTGCTGCGTTCAGCAGTTCCTCGGCCACCTCATACTGATCAACGTGTCGATGAGCCACCGCCGCCTGGACCCAGGCGGCCTCAACCTCGGGGTATACCTGACGCAGGATGCTCCAACGCTCGCAGGCCCTCTCCCAGTTACCGCTCTGCATGGCCTGTCGAGGCCAGCCAAGCACGCTTCGGGCCGGAGGGAGCGTTTCTCCCTTCAATGCTTCGGTCGCTACTTCCTCGTTCATCACAGGCAGGCTTTTACCAACTGGGTGAACTCGGCGGTCTTCAGTTTCACCTCGGCCGCCCTAGGCACCTCGCAGGGACTATAGAAGCCGGCGAAGCCGCGCAGTTGGCCGTAACGGGTCCGCTGGGTGTCGGTCACAAGCATCGTCTATGTAGCTCCTCGTAAAATGTCGCAGGAAAGCTGGTTATTCAGAGTAATCGGCATCAGCCAATGCTCATCGACCCATTGCCAAGCACAGCGGTCTTATGAAGCTAGTTTGCCGAGGCAACAGTAATTAAGAAACGGGTAAAACTCGCACCCAGCACGTCACGCAAGAAAGTGAAAGGTCGAAAATCAATAGGAATGCCAGCGCTGCCATCAGCTCCACTTCAGTTAATTACTTAATTAAAAGAAATTTGCGAGATTGCT
This sequence comes from Halomonas korlensis, assembly GCF_900116705.1. GTDB lineage: Bacteria > Pseudomonadota > Gammaproteobacteria > Pseudomonadales > Halomonadaceae > Halomonas > Halomonas korlensis. Next base: position 271,892 of record NZ_FPBP01000002.1, read on the forward strand.
AGCCGACAAGGGGGTTGCTATCCCTTTTCGTGATTAGCAGCTGCAGCGCCTATATCTGAACAAGTTAAATCAAGAAAATGCTTTTCTCAGGCTAAGCTTTTTAAGCTAGAGTTTTACTAAACTCAGCTAATAAAAAAAGCAAAAACTCACTATTGAGGAAAAGTCAACAAGGGTCAATCAATGTGTAATAGGCCCCAGGCGAAACGTCACAGGCACGCTACCGCCCGGGGATATTACGGGCGCATTCCCTTGCCCTCTTGAACGAGGATACCGCCGGAGCTGCGTTCAATGCCGGTATCGTTTGATGACGGCGTATTCTACGGAAAGGCGCCGTCAGTATCCATTCCGACGGCGCTGCGGGGGTTCGCGGGTCATTTCCTGAGCATGGGGTGCGCTAATGATTGCTCAGTCGCGATACACCGGCAAGCGGCGGCAGACGACCCCGACCTTGCTTGGCTTTCACGTCGGCTTCGATGGCGGCGGTGTCGCTGCCTTTGGCCATGACGTAGAGGATGTCGCAGATCCGACTGGCTATCTCTTGCCTGGCCTCTTCCTGCCCTTCCCGCTTGGTGTCATTGAGCAGCGATACCTCATCCCGCAACGCTCACTCCCGCACGAAAGCCAGCCGACGCGCTTCCCCGTCCGCACTGAGTTCGCGGATGCGGCTCCTGGCACTCTTGACGGGTTCGTGGCCAACCTTGGTCATGGTGAGTTCCTCCTGCCGGTGCGTGAAAAGGTGATCCAGGCGCTAGCAGGCCTTCTGGCAAGCCCAGGTGGTCGGTGGGGCAACAGTACCTGACGTATCCAGACCTCGAACGCTCGTCGCAGCCCGGATGCTCTGCGGCCTTGAGCCAGTCCAACAGGCTGCCCAACAAGAATCCTCGTTACTCGTCTTTGCATGTTATCCAGTGACCCAACCGATGTCTTAGATCGTATAACCTGGCCTCGGATACCGATCCCATCCGACCCAGCAGAAGTGAACCATCAAGCACCGCCAAACGAGAGAGTCGGAATACGCTAGTCACCTTGAGCCCAGTCGCACGAAGCTCCTCATCATCGAAACTCAGTACCCAATCTAGTTCTGGATGAGCATGACGCAGGCGAGAGGACACCATGCATACCAGCCAATCATCATGGAATTGATCAAGACGATGTAGCAGGAGTACCGGCCGCTTCTTGCTATGCGTTAGATCGGTATAGGGAAACGGCATCAGCGCAAGCTGGCCGGCACGCTTCATTGCCAGCGTTCCATGAGATCGTCTTCGGAGTAGATCTCCGGCTCGTCGTCTAACCCACGCATGGCTTGCTCGGCACTCATGGCACGAAACTGTTGCTCTGACCAATCGGCCTGCTCACCTTGCGCTGAATCGCTATGACGTTGTTCCAGAAACGCCACGAAATCCATGACCTCCTGCTGACGGAAGGCCGGCAGTCGGCTGATCTTAGCAACGAGTTCTTCAAGCTGCATTGAACTTACCTCTTAGAAGCCGCCCATGATGGACTTCAGCATAGCACAGCGCCCCCTGGCTTCCGTGGGCTCCACTCCATTAAGCCAACCTGGCTCAGATAATCGGTACGAACGGCACGCAGCCGCCCTGCATGGCGACGAACATTAGCATCGCGCTCAACTTACCCATCGAAATCAAAGCTCAAGTCCTCAGGCGCCAACCACGTACAATTCCTGGTCTTGCTTGACCAGGGCCAGCGGCAGAATGGCGGCGGCCTTGGCAAGCTCACCGGCAACCAGCGGGGTCAGTGCTTAGTTTCTGCCCGTAACCTGACGACCTCTTCCATGGAAAGCCCTGCAATCTCCGCGACCATCGCATCATTCATCTCGGTACGAACGATCAGATTACGAGCAGTCTCTTGCTTGGCTTCGTGACGGCCTTCAGCCTGACCTTCCCGCTTGGCGTCATTGAGCAGCGAGACCTCATCCCGCAGTGCCCGTTCCCGTACGAAAGCCAGCCGACGCGCTTCCTCGTCCGCACTGAGTTCGCGGATGCGGCTCATGGCACGCTTGACGGGTTCGTGGGCAACCTTGGCCATGGTGAGTTCCTCCTGCCAGTGCGTGAGGTGATTCAGGCGCGTAGCGGGCCTTCTGGCAAGCCCAGGTGGTCGGCCTTGTTCAGTTCGACAGGCTCATCTGCAAGATGCCCCCAGCGACACCTCGGGCTTACGTTCATCGATACACCGGCAAGCGGCGGCAGACGACCCCGACCTTGGCTTTCACGTCGGCTTCGATGGAGGCGGTGTCGCTGCCTTTGGCCATGACATCGAGGATGTCGCAGATCCAGCCGGCGAGCTCCTGGCACTCGGCCTCGGCGAAGCCGCGGGTAGTCACCGCCGGAGTGCCGATGCGCAGGCCCGAGGTGACAAACGGGCTCTGTGGGTCGCCGGGCACGGCGTTCTTGTTGACGGTGATGTGAGCGCGGCCCAGGGCGGCGTCGGCGTCCTTGCCGGTCAGGCCCTGCTTGATCAGCGAGAGCAGGAAGAGATGATCCTCGGTGCCACCGGAAACGACCTCGTAGCCACGCTTGATGAACACGCCGGCCATCGCCTGGGCGTTTTTCACTACCTGCTGCTGGTAGGTCTTGAAGCCAGGCTCCATGGCTTCCTTGAAGCAGATCGCCTTGGCGGCGATAACGTGCTCGAGCGGCCCGCCCTGCCCGCCGGGGAACACGGCGGATTGCAGCTTCTTCTCGATGTCGGCGTTGCCCTCGGACGAGAGGATCAGGCCGCCACGCGGACCGCGCAGGGTCTTGTGGGTGGTGGTGGTGACCACATGGGCGTGGGGCAGCGGGGTCGGGTAGACACCCGCGGCGACCAGGCCGGCCACGTGGGCCATGTCGACCAGCAGGAAAGCGCCTACGTCGTCGGCGATCTTGCGGAATCTTGCCCAGGCGATGATCTGCGAATAGGCCGAGAAGCCGGCGATGATCATCTTCGGCTGGTGCTCGCGGGCGAGGCGTGCCACCTCGTCGTAATCGATGTAGCCGCGCTCGTCGATGCCGTACTGCACGGCGTGGTAGTGCTTGCCGGAGAAGTTGGGCTTGGCGCCATGGGTCAGGTGGCCGCCGGCGTCCAGGCTCATGCCAAGGATGGTGTCGCCCGGCTTGATCAATGCCTGGAACACCGCGCCATTGGCCTGGGAGCCGGAGTGCGGCTGCACGTTGGCGTAGCTGGCGCCGAATAGCTGCTTGGCATAGTCGATGGCCAGTTGCTCGACGATATCGACGTTCTCGCAGCCGCCGTAGTAGCGTTTGCCGGGGTAGCCTTCCGCGTACTTGTTGGTCAGCTGGCTGCCCTGCGCCTCGAGCACGCGGGGGCTGGCGTAGTTCTCGGAGGCGATCAGCTCGATGTGCGCCTCCTGACGCGCGACTTCCTTTTGCATTGCATCGAACAGGACATCATCGAAACCGGCAATCTGCATGTCACGGCTGAACATCGGCGGAAACCCTCGCATCACGGAAGAAAACTGAGGCCTGCATGATACCCCAGCCTATGGCGCCTTTCACATGAAAGGCCGTCACGCACACCCGCCTCAATGCTCATGCGAGATCAAGTCAGATTGAAACACCGCCGCACTCACCGGCGGCCCAGCGTCAGCGCGTCTCGACCTGCATGGAAAGCTTGACCGGCAACGCCAGGGGGTCGGCGGAAAGCGCGTCGATCTCGCTGTCCGGGGGCAGCGTGAGACGAATCTCAAGCTCGCTGGCGCGCCCATCCATCATATCGACCAGGCCGGCCAGCACCGCGCCGATCTCCGGGCCAAGCATCATGCCGAAGCCCCGGGCCTGGGTACGCGCCTGGGCGATGAAGTCGGCCTCGCTCACGCCCTGGGTGGCGGCCATGATCGGAGCCAGGCGACCGAACAGCCCCTGGTTGGAGAGCACATTGGTAATCTCGCCGCCGAGGATCGTCAGGCCTTCGAGATCGTCGAGCCCCTCGATACCGGCCAGGTAGCGTTCGGGCTCGACGCCCTCGGGCAGCCTGACCGGCAAGTCCACGTCCAGGTTCCAGCGGAAGGCGTTGTCGGCATCGATGTGGCTGTCGCTGAGCAGGCGCGTCTCACCGTTGTCGGTTTCCCACTGCCCGGAAAAGACAGCGTCCATCAGCAGCTCGCCGCTGCCATCGGTCAGCACGTTGCTGGCCATGCGCAGCTGGGTACGCTCATCAACCGGGGCGAGCTCGATCATGCGCGCCAGGTCAAGCTTCAGGGCGTCGAGGCGCAACTCGCCACCCTCGGCCATGCTGCCGTCCGCCACCAGCCGTTCGAGGCTCGCGACCAGGTTGTCCGATTCGACCATGAGCTCGCGCATGTCGAGGCTGTCGAAGCGCTCATCGCCCTGTTGATCGAGCCCGGCGAGACCTTCCATTACCAGGCTGCCAACCGTGAAGCGACCGGTGCCGAGCTCGCTACCCCCTTCACCGTGGCCGGCGATGCCGCTGAGTTCCAGGCGGCCGATGGCCGACGGTGTCAGCTCAACGCCGTGCAGGCTCTCGATCTCGAGCCGGCCGCTGCCCTCGGCGTCGAGCTCGTCACCCAGATAGCGCCGCGCCGCCTCGGTGCTCATGTCGGCCGAGAGGTTGTCGACCTGCAGTTCGCCGATCGAGACCTCATTCGAGTGCAGCGATTCGTGGAAGGGAAACACCGCCCGGGAGGGCTCTTCCATGACGATGCGCTCGACTTCGAGCAGCGGCAGCTCGGTCAGCTCGTCGAGCACGCTCAGGCCCTCGAGATGCACCGAGTCGGGGCTGTCGTAGTCGCCGCGCACCTCGTAACGGTCGAGCAGCAGGCGCTCACCGGAATCGCTTTCGAAGCGGATCGCCTCGGCGCTGATGCGATTGCGCACCATCGCCTCGGAGACCTCGCCGATCTCAAGCTCGCCGCGGTCGGCAAACAGCGCCCGCAGATCGGCTTCCAGACGCTGGGCATCGGCGCTGGCCGTCGTGGCGGCAAGCAACAGGGCCAGGGCGGTCGCCGGCAAGGCCAGTGGGTGTACAGCGAACATGCGTGTTCTCCAGTGTTTTCAAAAGCATGTCAAGATCGAAAGTGCGTCAGGATCGACGATAAGCCACCGGCAGCGCGGCGGCTCTAAGACAGTTTATGCAAAGGCGGCCACGCCTGCCTATCCACCCCGTCTGCCTACCTGGCCGTTTGATAGGTGCGTGATAAGCTACCGACAGATCATTTACAAGGCATTTCATGACCATTCTACTCGACCCCAAGAACGACTATGTCTTCAAGCGGCTGTTTTCCGAAGCACCAGATCTCCTGGTGGATTTCGACCTGTTCACGGCTACAGAAGCCCAGCAACAGCAGGCCGTATGGCGTTTCGAGATGCGCGACGAGTCCCAGCCAGAGGTCACGCTGGGGAACATCCTGCAGATGAACCTGATCGAATTGGGAAAAGCAGACCGCTTGAACCTTGCCCCCGGCCCAATGGCCGCCTGGGTGACGTTCTTTGAGCACTGGCAGGAGGAATTAACCATGGCGAACGTTGTCCATGAACCCGTCAAGCAGGCCATGAGCCGTATTCGGCAGCTCAGCGCTGACGAGGAGGCCCAGCGCCTAGCGTTTGTGCGGGAGCGTGCCCTGCGCGACGAGGTGTCGTTGCTGAACGATGCAAAACGGGAAGGCCGTGTGGAAGTAGCGCGGAATCTGATTGCGATGGATTTACTGAGTAACGCTCAGATTGCTACCGCGTCAGGCTTAACGGAGGCAGAGGTTGAAGCACTTCATGATGAAGCACAGCAAGTCTCATAAGCCGTAACTCAACTCAGAACTGGTGAAGAACCCCACCGTTTGGCATTTGTATAGCCCACCATTCATTGAATAATCGCAATGGCGCGAACGCCCTTGAAGTCTGACCCCCAAGGGCGCGTCCCGATAGGCGCCTATGCCTCCCCGAGCAGGCCGAGGCTCGCCGCCGGGGCCTGACGACGCAGCCCGCGCGACAGCAGCTGGCCGATGGCGCCGATCAATAGCGCCCCGAACAGCGGCAAAATCAGCCACATGCCCCAGTGTATCCGCGGCACCAGGTCGAGCCAGACTATGTAAATACCCGCCGCGGCGAGTTCCGCGAGCAGCGCGCCCATCAGGCCGCTGGCGAGGCCGAGAATCGCGAACTCGGCGCCCTGCACGCGCGCAAGAAGCCGATTGCCGGCGCCGAACACGCGCAATAGGCCGCTCTCGTGGGCGCGCACCGGCCGGCTGGCGGTCAGCGCAGCATAGAGCACGCTGACCCCGGCCAGCAGCACGAAGCCGAGTACCAGCTCCACGGCCCGTGTTACCTGGGTGAGCACGTCGCGCACCTGGCCGAGGATGGCATCGACGTTGAGCAGCGAGACGCCGGGGAATTCCTGCACCAGCCTCCGCTGGGTCTCGGTTTCGCCATCTTGTAGGTGGAAGGCGGTGATGTAGCTATGGCCGAAGCGCTCAAGCACCCCCGGCGGGAAGATCACGTAGAAGTTGGGGCGAAAGCTGTCCCAGTTCAGGTTGCGCAGGCTGGTCAGCTCGCCTATGACTTCGGCGCTGCCGATGGTGAAGGTCAGGGTATCACCCAGCGCGAGTCCGAAGCGCTCGGCCAGGCCGTCCTCCATGGAGATCGGCACGCGCTCGACGCTGGCCTCGGCCTGCACCTCGCCGTACCAGCCGGCGTCGTCCTCCAGCGCGTCGAACCACTCCCCTTCCACCAGGCGATTGCCTTCGGGCAGGGTGTCCTGCCAGGTCAGGTTGAGCTCGCGGCGCAGGGCGTTGTCGCCCCGCGATTCCGCCGGCACTGCTTCACGGGGGTCCTGGTCATTGATGGCGGTGATACGTCCGCGCACCATCGGGTAGAGGGCGCTGCGGGCATCGGCCGCGCCTTCGAGCACCTCGGCAAACGCCTCGCGCTCGGCGGGCTGGATGTTGATGGCGAAGTAGTTGGGGGTATCCTCGGGCAGCTGGTCCTGCCAGGTGCTGAGCAGGTCGCCGCGCACCATGACGATCATCGCCATGGCGAAGAAGGTCACCGAAAACGCCAGCAGCTGGCCGAGGCTGGCACTGCGCCGGCGGGCCAGTTGCTGACCGCCCAGCCGCAACGCCTGCGCCAGGCCACCCTCCTGCCCGCCGCGGCGCGGCAAGGCGGAAGCGAGCCGAAGCACCCCGCCAAGCAAGAGGCTGCCGAGCCCCCAGAGCACGCCCAGCATCACCAGGCCGCCGACCAGCAGCCCCACCGAGAGCCACAGATCGCCGGAGTAGAGCCACAGCAAGCCGCCAAATACCAGGCTCGCCATCGCCAGCACCAGCCAGGCCGAGGCCGGCAGCGGGTCGAGCTCGCGGCGCAGCACCTTGAGGGCGCTGACCTTCTTCAATCGCAACAAGGTGGGTCCGGCGAAGCCGACCAGCACCGCCAGGGCGGTAAACACGCCCATCAGCAGCGGCAGCAGGCCCGGGGGTGGCAGCTCCAGCGACAGGAAGGTAGACAACAACCGCAGCAGCGCGGCCTGGCCGATCAATCCCAGCACCGCGCCGACCGCCGAGGCGGCCAGCGCCAGCCACAGCAGTTGCAGCGAGAACAGCCGGACCAGCTCGGCCTGGGTGGCGCCGAAGCAGCGCATCAGCGCCGCGGTATCCAGGTGACGATCCACGTAGCGCCTTGTCGCCATGGCCACCGCGACCCCGGCCAGCAGCACCGCCGCGAGCCCGGCGAGGCTCAGGTACTTCTCGGCACGCTCCAGCGCGGAGCCGAGCTGGGGCCGGTCGCGCGTCACGTCCTGGACTTCCACCCCCTCACGGCGCAGCCGCTCGACGAGCGGCGCCACGCTCTCCACCGCCTCCGCCGGGCCGGCGGCCAGCAGCTCGAACTCGACCCGCGAGCCCTCCTGGACGAGGTCGGTAGCGTCCATGTCGTCGATGTGCATCATCAACCGGGGATTGAAGCTGCCGAAGCCGGCGGACTGGTCCGCCTCACGCTCGATCAGCCCGCCGACCGCGAGTTCCGTCTGGCCGACATTGACGCGGTCGCCGACCTCCACCTCGAGCAGCTGGGCCAGACGTGGCGCCAGCCACACCTCGCCCGGCGAGGGTCCGTGAGCAAGCAACTCGACGCCCTCGCCAAGGTCGACGCGGTTCTGGCCGTAATGCGGGTAGACGCTGTCGACGATCTTGAGGCTCGCGGGCTGGAACGCCTGGTCATGGCGGATCATCGAGACCATATCGACCTGGTCGCTGAGCGTGAGGCCGGCCTCCTCGAGGGTGCGGCGCAGCTCGGGGTCGAACGGGCGGCTCTGCTCCAGCACCAGGTCACCGCCGAGCAGCTGCCCGGCCTGGCGGGTCAGGCCGCGGTCGAGGCGGTCAAGAAAGAAGCCGATCATCGTCGAGGCGGCGACCGCCAGCGCAAGCGCCATGAACAACGCGCGCACGTCGGCGGCGCGCAGGTCGCGAATCAAGCCGCGGGCCGAGAGACGCAGCATCCGCGTGCCTGTCGCCATCCGGGTCGGTTGGCTCATGCGCTGACCTCCTCGGGCATCCGCTCGACCAGCCGGCCGCCTTCGAGATGCAGGCAGCGGTCGCAGCGCCTGGCCAGGGCATGATCGTGGGTCACCAGCACCAGGGTGGTGCCCGCCTGGTGGTTGAGGTCGAACAGCGCCTCGATGATGCGCTCGCCGGTGGCAGGGTCGAGGTTACCCGTGGGCTCGTCGGCGAATACCAGCTCGGCGCCGGTGACGAAGGCGCGGGCCAATGCCACACGCTGCTGCTCGCCGCCGGAGAGCTGCTTGGGCAGATGGTTCAGCCGCTCGCCGAGCCCCACGCGGGTCAGCCAGTCGCGGGCGCATTGCTCGGCATCGGGCTGGGGCGAGAGTTCCAGCGGCAGCAGCACGTTCTCCAGCGCCGTGAGGGTCGGCAGCAGTTGGAAGTTTTGGAACACGAACCCGACCCGGCCGGCGCGCAGCCGCGCCCGTCCGTCTTCGTCCAGCGCCGCCAATGACTGGCCGAACAGCGACAATTCGCCGCGCGTCGGCGCGTCGAGCCCGGCCAGCAGCCCCAGCAGCGTCGACTTGCCCGCCCCGCTCTGGCCGAGGATGGCCACACTTTCGCCAGGGAACACCGTGAGCCTGAGGTCACTCAGAATCGTGAGGCGCCGTTCGCCGCTATCGACCTCCTTGACGAGATGGTCGGCGTGTAGAATCGGCGTGACATCCGTTCGAGAGGCATTGGTCATGGTGAGAGCATTCCCTGTAGGTCTGGTTGGCGCTGTCGTGAGGCGGACAGTGACACGAGCGACGGCCCGGTGGCTGGTGGTATTGCTGGCACTGGTCGCGGCCCCGGCGATCGCCGAGCCGCGCCCGGTGATCCTGATCATGGGAGACAGCCTGAGCGCCGCCTATGGCATCGAACAAGAAGCGGGCTGGGTCGGGCTGCTCGAAGCGCGCCTGGACACCACGGCCAAGGTGATCAATGCCAGCATCAGCGGCGAGACCAGCAGCGGCGGCGCCAGCCGGCTTCCCGAATTGCTCGGACAGCACGAGCCGGACATCGTTCTATTAGAACTCGGCGGCAACGACGGCCTGCGTGGCCTGCCCCCGACCCAGTTCGAGGCCAACATGCGCCGCATGATCGAGGCGAGCCTGGCGGTTGATGCCGAGGTGGTGCTGCTCGGCATCGATATTCCGCCCAACTATGGTCAAGCCTATCGCAATGCCTTTGCCGACGTCTTCGTTCGGCTGGCCGACGACTACGATCTCCCGCTGCTGCCCTTCCTGCTGGAAGACGTGGCGCTGGTCGACGGGCTGATGCAGGACGATGGCATCCACCCCACCACCGAGGCGCAGCCGATCATCCTCGACAACGTCTGGCCGGTGCTCGAACCGCTGCTGGAACGCAATGGCACCGATATCGCCGAGCAGGCGGTCGAGTAGCGAGCGGTCTATTCTTGGTCTATATTCTGACCATTGGATACCCAACAGCGGGGCACGCGCCATGCGCACCGAAACCATCAGCTACTTGAAACAGAATGCCGCGACGTTGGATGTCGAGGAGCCATTAATCATCACCCAGAAGGGCAAGCCGACCTATGTGGTGGAATCCTACGCCGCCCACGAGCGTCGCGAGCAGGCCATCGCCCTGCTCAAGCTGTTGAGCCTGGGCGAGAAGAGCCGCGAGGAAGGCAAGACCATGAGCGCCGAGCAGTTCATGGAGCGCGTAAAAACGCGCCATGCTTCCAGGCGAGGTGATGCGGAGTGACACCACACTGGCATGTGGTATTCGAGGAAACGGCGAATGCCTCCCTGGAAGCCTGCGAAAACTTTCTGCTTGATCGGCTCGAGCTTGAAGTGAGCCAGGTCGAGGACATCGCCATCGGCTTGATCGCAACTAGCCTGGAACGACTAACGCAAAGGCCGGAGACCTATCCTGCCTCCCGCCTCGCGCTGGAACTGGGTATCAGTCACTTTCGTGAACTCCTTATCGATAACTACCGCGTCATCTATCGTTATTGGCCCGAGCAGGGGCAAGTATCGGTCTACCTGTTCGCCCACCAGCGCCAAAATTTCAAGCAGCTGCTGTTCGAATATCAGCTGCTTTCCTGAACGGCTAGAGCCGGACTTTTCTGCCATTGCTGGAGCCCCAGTCCGCCAAGGATCAGCACCAACCCGATCAGGGTCGAGGGCAAAATCGGTTCGCCGACGACGAGAAACAGCAGCAGCAGCGACACCGGTGGCGAGAGGAAGATCAGGTTCGAGACCTTGGCGGTGCGCGAGACCCTGTGGACTGCCAGCTGCCAAAATACGAAGGCGATGCCCATCTCGAACAACCCCACGTAGACGCCTGCGCCGAAGGCCAGCGCGCCATGCCATTGCAGGCCGGGGCCGACCAGCAACAATACCGTGAGCACCGGCACCCCGACGCTGAAGTTCTGCCACTGGGCGACCAGCGGCGAGCGATGGTCGCGCGCGTTGAGCAGCCAGTAGAGCGCCCAGATCAGCGTCGAGGCCAACGCACAGGCCACGCCCAGCGGGTCGGCGAAGGCGACATCGAACACTTTACCGCGTGTGGCGATCACCCAGACTCCCGCATAGGCGACCAGCCCGGCCAGCACGTCCATGCGCGTGATACGCTGACCGAGCAGCGGCACGGCAAGAAAGGCCATGGCCAGCGCCCAGGTGTAGTTGAGCGCCATCGCCTCCTGGCCGGGCAGCCGGTCATACGCGGCGAACAGCACCAGATAATAGGCCACCGGATTCATTAGCCCGGCCCAGGCGGCGGTGCGCCAGCCTCCCCTCAGCGCCTCACGCAGCCGCCCCTGGCGCGCTACCAGCACGCCCATCAGCGCCCAGGACACCAGCGATGCCAGCCACATCAGCTCCAATGGGCCCATGTAGCCCAGCGCCACCTTGAAGGCGGTCGCCACCGTCGACCAGAGCGCCACCGCGCCCAGGCCATAGAGCATCGCCTGACGATCCTGATCGGCGACCAGGCTCATCGATCGATATGCCCCAGATCGCGTGATGGATCGAGGCGGTCGCGCACGGCCTGCTTAAGCGGTTTGATATCAGGAAAGCCGCCGTCGCGCTTACGCTCCCAGAGCGACTCGTTATCGTAGAATATCTCGAAGTATCCGCCGTGGGAGGGCACCAAGGCGACCTCGTCGAGCAGCTCGCCGAAGGTGGACAGCAGCTCCTGAGCGTACCAGGCGCTGCGCAGCAGCCACTGGCACTGTGTACAGTAGTGAATGCGAATGCGTGGCATGGCAACCTCCGTGTTGTGACGATAGTGGTTCAAACGGACCTTACCCGATGATAACAGCCAGGACCCGACGATGGCCTCTTCCCCTATCAGTCAGACCCATCTCTATGAATGGCTTACCGGCGACGAGGACAGCCGGATGTGCCAGGACATTCCCGACGAGGCCTGCGAGGAGCAGCCTCGCCACTTTTTTCTTCACCTTGTGGCGGCACTCGGCAACAAGCTGGCCGATGAGCTTTCCAGCGCGAGGCTGGTATTGCCCTGGCTACTGGGGGTGATCGGTGCCCCACTGTGGATGGTCGGGCTGCTGGTGCCGATTCGCGAGTCCGGTGCCCTGCTGCCGCAGCTGTTCGTGGCGGGCTTCATCCGCCTGAAGCCGCGGCGCAAGTGGGTCTGGGTCGTCGGTGGCGCCTTGCAGGCGCTGGCCGCGGTCGCCCTCGCCCTGCTGGCGCTGGTCGGCCAGGGCGGGGTCGGTGGTGCCTTGGTACTGTTGGCCCTGGTCTTGCTGTCGCTGGCCCGGGGGCTGTCATCGATCGCCACCAAGGACGTGATGGGCAAGACGATCGCCAAGCAGCGCCGCGGCAACCTGATGGGCTGGAGCGGCAGCGTGGCCGGTGCAGTGACCCTGCTGGCCGGCGCCGTGTTGATGCTGTTCGACGAGCGTCCGGGTGAGCTCGCGCTTGCCGTGCTGTTGGGTGTGGCGGCCGCGGGTTGGGCGCTGAATGCCTTGTGCGCGGCGCGTATCCACGAAACGCCAGGTGCCGTGGAGGGCGGCGAGAGTATCCGCGACAGCTTGATGCTGGGACTGCGCCTGCTGCGCGAGGATCGCACCTTCCGGCATTTCAATATTGCGCGCGGCCTGCTGCTCTCAAGCGCCCTGGCCCTACCCTACGTGGCCCTGCTCGGCCAGCGTCAGAGCGGTGCCGAACTCGGCGGGCTGGGCATCCTGATCGTGGTGTCGGGGCTTGCCGGGATGCTGGCGAGCCCCCTCTGGGGCAAGCGTGCCGATGCCTCCAGCCGGGTCGTCATGCGTGATGCCGGCCTGGGGGCGGCGGCCGGCTGTTTGCTCGGGGCGGCTATTGCCTGGTTGCCGGGCGCCTGGACTGAAACGGTCGTCCCCTATGCGCTGGTCTATGCCTTGCTGGTGATCGTGCATACCGGCGCTCGCCTGGGCCGCAAGACCTATATCGTCGACATGGCTGGAAGCGACAATCGAGCGCTCTATGTGGCGCTGTCCAATACCTTTACCGGCGTGCTGATGCTGGTGTTGGGCGGTGTCGTCGGGGCGCTGGCACAGTGGCTTGGACCCGCGGCACTGCTGGTGTTGCTGGCGATCATGGCGCTGGCCGCAGCGGTGAGCGCCCAGCGGCTCGACGAGGTGGAATAGGCGCATTGCGCCTCACGCGTTGAAATCCCGTCCGCGCCTCGCCATGATGTTAGCAGACACTGGTATGTGCTGATGTCGCCACCCCTGGCGACCAGAACAGGATTCGCGACAGGAACGCCCAGAATGAAACGATCCCCCTTGATCAGCCCCGAACTGCTGGAACGCATCATCGATGCCTCGGAAGACGGCATCGTGGTCGCCGAGCAGGAAGGCGACGAAAACATCCTGATCTACGTGAACAAGGGTTTCGAGCGCCTGACGGGCTACAGCACCGACGAGATTCTCTATCGCGATTGCCGTTTCCTGCAGAACGAGGACCGCGACCAGCCGGGCCTGGCTGCTATCCGCCAGGCGCTAGCCGAAGGCCGCCCCTGTCGCGAGGTGCTGCGTAACTATCGCAAGGACGGCACCCTGTTCTACAACGAGCTCTCGATCACCCCGGTATTTGACGAAGACGACAACCTCACTTATTACATCGGCGTTCAGAAGGACGTGACCGAGCGCGTCGAGGCGCAGCTCGAACTCGAGCGCCTCAAGCAGCAACATGGCATCGAGTGAAGTTCCGGCCTTCGAGTGAACCTCACACGACGTCGCACGATAACAATCGACACAAAAAATACGCCGCCAGGCCTTGCCCTTCCCTCCATCTCGCTATATATAGCCAGCAGGCAACCGTAGTTGCCCGATAACGCTTCATGTCCCGGCATTCGGACGAGAAGCGATGACGAATGTTATGGGCCCCTCATCAACTGGGGCTCGGGGAGGATATCGAATGAGCCGCAGCACCCTGGTCAACGATTTGCTGGACGACGAGCTGGATACCCACGAGGCGATGAACGACGACGATTACGGCCGTTCACGCCCCAGCAGCCGAGCCGATACCCTGCGCGCGCGACGGCGTGTCGAGGCACTGCTGGAAGACCGCCGCCTGCGCCGCGCCATCGAGGATGACTGGCGCCTCGAGGAAGAATAGACGGGACAAGCAGGACAAGGCGCCACCGGCATCGCGGCGGCGTCGCGCGATTTCCCCAGGGCCGGCCGTGACGAGGCTGGCCTTTCCCCGGCCCGGCCACTATCATCATGGCCACTGACATCCCCCAACCAAATGGCTTTCCATGGCGCAATACGTCTACACCATGAACCGGGTGGGCAAGGTCGTGCCCCCCAAGAAACATATCCTCAAGGATATCTCGCTGTCCTTCTTCCCGGGTGCCAAGATCGGCGTGCTGGGCCTGAATGGCTCCGGTAAGTCGACGCTGCTGCGCATCATGGCCGGCGTCGATACCGAAATTGAAGGCGAGGCGCGTCCGATGCCGGGCCTCAACATCGGCTACTTGCCCCAAGAGCCCCAACTCGACGACGAGAAGAACGTCCGCGAGACCGTGGAAGAGGCGCTGGGCGAGATCAAGCAGGCCCAGGAAAAGCTCGACGCCGTCTATGCCGCCTACGCCGAGCCGGATGCCGACTTCGACGCCCTGGCTGCCGAGCAGGCCAAGCTCGAGAATCTCATCGAGGCGTCCGACGCCCATAACCTCGAGCGCAAACTGGAAGTCGCCGCCGAAGCGCTGCGCCTGCCGCCCTGGGAAGCTCGTGTCGGCAATCTATCGGGTGGCGAGCGGCGCCGCGTGGCGCTATGCCGTCTGCTGCTTTCCAACCCGGACATGTTGCTGCTCGACGAGCCCACCAACCACCTGGACGCCGAATCGGTGGCCTGGCTGGAGCGCTTCCTGCATGACTACTCCGGCACCGTCGTAGCTGTCACCCACGACCGTTACTTCCTTGACAACGTGGCCGGCTGGATTCTCGAACTCGACCGTGGCCAGGGCATCCCCTTCGAGGGCAACTATTCCCAGTGGCTCGAGGCCAAGGAGCAGCGCCTGGAAAAAGAGGCCAAGCAGGAGGCCTCGAAGAACAAGGCGATCAAGCAGGAGCTCGAGTGGGTGCGCAGCAATGCCAAGGGCCGCCAGGCCAAGAGCAAGGCGCGCCTCAACCGCTTCGAGGAGATGCAGTCCGGCGATTTCCAGAAGCGTAACGAGACCAACGAGATCTACATTCCGCCCGGTCCGCGCCTGGGCGACAAGGTCATCGAGTTTCACGACGTGGCCAAGGCCTTCGATGGCCAGTTGCTCTACGAAAACCTGTCGTTCAGCATTCCCAAGGGCGCCCTCGTCGGCATCGTCGGCGGCAACGGTGCCGGCAAATCGACGCTGTTCAAGCTGATCACGGGCCAGGAAAGCCCCGATGCCGGCGAGGTAGTGCTCGGCGACACGGTCGACATCGCCTACGTCGAGCAGTTGCGCGACGCGCTCGACAACAAGCAGACGGTGTGGGAGGCGGTCTCCGACGGCCAGGACATGCTCAACATCAATGGCTACGAGGTATCGTCGCGGGCCTATGTCGGCCGCTTCAACTTCAAGGGCAACGACCAGCAGAAGCGCCTCTCGGAGCTCTCGGGCGGTGAGCGTGGTCGTCTTCAGCTCGCCCAGACTCTCAAGCAGGGCGCCAACGTGCTGCTGCTCGACGAGCCATCCAACGACCTGGACATCGAGACCCTGCGTGCGCTGGAAGAAGCCCTGCTGGCCTTCCCTGGCTGCGCCATGGTGATCTCCCACGATCGCTGGTTCCTCGACCGTATCGCCACCCACATCCTCGCCTTCGAGGGTGAATCGCAGGTCGAGTTCTTCGAGGGCAACTATACCGAGTACGAGGCCGATCATCGCAAGCGGGTCGGTAACGATACCCCGCACCGCATGAAGTACAAGCGTATTGACGCCTGATGGCTCGCTGGCCATGCTGAGCCATTAGCCCCGTCTGTTCTTTCAGGCGGGGCTTCTTTTCGTTTAACGCATTTTCCGGTTCGCGCTGACCGCTTTTGCACCCCCCGTTCGTGTCGCCCTGCAAGGATGTCTCGATGATCGCTCCGCTCCACTACCCGCTGCAGATCACCAAGGCGTTTCGCCAGAGCATTGCCTATCTGCCCAGCCTGCTGGCGCTGGGCTATTTCCTGGTGGGATTGCTCGCGGTGGTACCGCGCGAAGGGTTCATCTCGATGCCCGGCTGGCTCGAGTTCGTGCGCTTCAACGATACCGACACCTTGCGCACGCTGCTCTCGACGCTGATCGCCGGCATGATATCGCTGGTGGTGTTCAGTTTCTCGATGGTGATGTCGGTGCTCTCCCAGGCCGGTGGCCAGTTTTCGCACAAGCTGGTCTTTGGCCTGGTGACCGAGCGCCACCATCAATGGGTGCTGGGCAACTATCTGGGCACCATCCTGTTCATCCTGATGCTCCTGATGGTGCCGGAAAACGGCGGGTCTCCCGGCACATGGCGCTCGCTTGCCGCCTATCTGGGGGTGGCCATGGTCATCCACTGCCTGGCCCTGTTCGTCTACTTCATTCACAAGACGTCCCAGACGGTGCAGGTCAATTCGGTAGTCGCCGGCCTGCATCTGGCCACGAGCCGATCGCTGGCTAAACTGAAGCATCGCCAGCAGTCGCCCCGCTTCGCGCGGGTGCCCGCCTCGACACCCGCTTCGATGTCCGCATCGCATTCACTTCACGAGATCCGCTCACGCCAGACGGGATTTATCCAGAACGCCAATTTCGCCAAGCTCGCCGAACTTGCCGCCCGCATCGATGGCGTCATTTATCTGAACTTTTCTCCAGGCGACTTCACCCTGGACGACTTCCCGCTGCTGTATGTCGACGCGTCCACCGAGCCCGATCCCGACTGGGCCGACGAGGCGCGGGGGCATATGCTCTATGGCGAGGGTGAGTCGATTCAGGACATACACGTTCATGGCCTGACGCAGCTGATGGAAATGGCCGTCAAGGCCCTGTCGCCCGGCATCAACGACCCGGGCACCGCACGCCTGTGCATCAACCAGCTGACCGACTTGCTACGCCGCCGGCTGAATTTCACCCCCTGCAACGCCATGCTCGACCATGAGGACCGCTTGCGCGTCACCTGGCCGGCGGAAAGCTTCGAGAGCCTGATCTACCGGGTGTTCTCGCCGATTCTCCACTACGGCCACGATGACATAACTATCGGTTTGAGCCTGCTCAAGGCGTTGAAGAGCCTCTCGCTGTATGCCGAAGGGGCGGAGCGAGCGTTGCTGCAAGCCTATGCCGAGCGGGTCATCGGCGCGCTGGCCGAGGCCGCCGACCACCGGCTGGATCGCGACTTCATCAACGCACGCCTGAACAGCGGCGAGCATCGCCTCGAGCTTCCCGACCAGCTCGGTTTTCGTGAATAGAGCATCGCGAATAAGCCCATCGCAAAGGAGCCATCGAGAATAGGCTATCGCGAATAAAGCCGCGGCTCGCCTTTGGGGCGGGTCTTGAAGCGCCGATGCAGCCAGAGATACTGCTCGGGATGCTTGCGGATGGCCGCTTCGATGACGGCGTTGATGCGAGTGGCGTCGACCACGTCGTCGCCACTGGGAAAGTCTTCCAGGGGCGGCAGGTACTCCATGGTGTAGGTGCGGTCATCCGGGTTGCGATGAAAGATCAACGGTATCACCGGCGCGCCAGTCATCTGCGCAATACGCCCAGTCATTCTGACCGAAGCCGCCTGAATCCCGAAGAAGGGCGCGAAGACACTGGGCTTGCGGCCGAAGTCCTGGTCAGGCGAATACCAGACGCAGTGCCCGGCCTTGATCCGCCTGACCACGCCGCGCAGGTCGTGGCGGTCCAGGGTGACGTCGAAGTAATCCTGACGGGCGCGACCCATGAAGCGATCGAAGAGCGGGTTGTTGTGGGGGCGATAGACGGCGTCCGCGCGGAAGAAGAGCGAATGCAGCGCCGCGCCCAGATCGAGAGTCGAGAAATGCATGCCCAGAATCAGCGCGCCCTGCCCCTCGCGTTGCAACCGCGCCATGTGCGCCTGGCCCTTGAAGACAACCCGATGACGCAGGTGCTCGGGATCGCGACACCAGGCCGTGGCGGTCTCGAGGATACCGATGCCGTTGGCCCGGAGCGTCTCCTTGACCAGTGCCTGCTGCTGCGCCTCGCTTAGCTCAGGAAAACACAGCCGAATATTGGTCTCGGTGATGCGACGCCGCCGCCCGGCGAATCGTCGGGCCAGGCGACCGATAAGCGTGCCGGTCCACAGCTTGAGCCGCCAGGGCAGCCAGGCGGCAACGTGCATGGCGCCGATGGCCAGCCAGGTGGCCCAATAGCGCGGATGGAAAAACGAAAGGGGTCGGTCGTTACGTGGCATGCCCTGGCCCGATGACGTTGAGGACGTTGGAGGCGTTGAAGAAAAAGCAGTAAGCGCTCAATCAGCGCCGCCATGATACCGTCTCGGCACCCGCGGCAGCACCCCGGTCAGCAGGGTGTAGCTGATGGTGTCGCAGTGACGGGCCACCTCGTCGACGGACAGCACCTCTCCCGTCGCGGCGCGACCCCACAACACCACTTCGCTGCCGATATCGGCCTCGGGAATGTCGGTGATGTCGACCGTCAGCATGTCCATCGACACCTTGCCGACGAGGGCCGCGCGTCGCCCCGCCACCAGCACCGGCGTGCCGTCTGCGGCGTGGCGGTCGTAGCCATCGCCATAGCCGCCGGCCACCACGGCGATTCGCGAGGGACGAGGCGCCTTCCAGCGCCCGCCATAGCCCACCGGCTCACCGGCGGCGAGCGTCTGCACGGCAATAATCGCCGAGCGCAGCGTCATGACCGGCCGCAGCTGGCGGCTCGTCGCGTTGGAGGCTTCCAATGGATCGCTGCCGTAGAGCATCACCCCGGGGCGATTCCAGGCGCCGTAGGCCTGGGGCCAGGCCAGCGTCGCCGGCGAGTTGGCCAGGCACAACGGTGCGTCGAGCCGCTCGGCCAGCTTGCTCAGCACGGCCATCTGTTGATGGAAATAGCCAGGCTCCATGGCGTCGGCGGTCGCGAAGTGGCTCATCAGGTGCAGGTCGCACGCCTGCGCCGACGCTGCAGCCAGCCGCGCCCATACCGCCTCGGCGCGGTGGGGAGCAAAGCCCAGGCGGTGCATGCCGGAATCGACCTTGAGCCAGACCGGAATCGGGTGAGCGGGACGATAGGCGAGCAGCGCCTCGACTTGCCAATCGCTGTGCACGGCCATCCATAGATTCAACGCCTCGACATCGCCGAGCTCTGACGCCTCGAAGATGCCCTCCATCAGCACAATGGGGGTGGTGATGCCCGCCATGCGCAGGCTCGCGGCCTCCTCCAGACTGGCCACGGCAAAGGCCGGAGCCAGGCCATCGAGAGCGCGAGCGCAGGCAATGGCGCCGTGCCCGTAGCCATCGGCCTTGAGCACGGCGAGCGTTCGACTGTGGGGAGCGAGGCCGCGAGCGAGGCGGTAATTGTGCCGCAGAGCGTCGAGGTCGATATCGGCGTTCAACGGCCGGCTCATGCCAGGCGTTTCCTCATTCGAAGATCGCGTCCAGCGACAGTCCCTGCTTGTCGAGGACTCGACGCAGCTTCTTCAAGGCCTCGACCTGGATCTGCCTGACCCGTTCGCGTGTCAGGCCGATCTCCTCGCCTACCTGCTCAAGCGTGGCCGCCTCATGCCCGCGCAGGCCGAAGCGGCGCACGACCACTTCCATCTGCTTTTCGGTAAGCTCGGCGAGCCAGTCGTCAACATGCTGCTTGACGTCGCCGTCGACCAGGCAGGATTCAGGGCCCTGGTCGTTGTCGTCGGCCAGCGTATCGATCAGCGGCTTGTCACTTTCGCCGCCCATCGGATAGTCCACCGACGACACACGCTCGTTGAGGCCCATCATTTTCTTGACGGCATCCACCGGCTTGTCGAGATAGTCGGCGATTTCCTCGGCAGTGGCCTCATGATCGAGCTTCTGGGTCAGCTCGCGTGCTGCCCGCAGATAAATGTTGAGTTCCTTCACGACATGGATCGGCAGGCGAATCGTGCGGGTCTGGTTCATCAGCGCGCGCTCGATGGTCTGGCGAATCCACCAGGTGGCATAGGTCGAGAAGCGAAATCCGCGCTCGGGATCGAATTTCTCGACGGCGCGTATCAGCCCCAGGTTACCCTCCTCGATCAGGTCGAGCAGCGTCAGGCCGCGGTTGAGATAACGTCTGGCGATCTTGACCACCAGACGCAGGTTGGACTCGATCATCCGCGAGCGGCCCATCGGGTCGCCCTGCTGGGAGAGGCGTCCGTAAAAGACCTCCTCTTCCGGCGTCAAGAGCGGCGAGAAACCGATCTCGTTCAGATAGATCTGGGTGGCATCGAGACTATGATGATGACGGTCCTCACGATTCAGCGCCTTCTCGAAGGCTGTCTCGTCGACGCTGGTTACCTCATCAAGTCGCGGTTCTTCCTCCTCTCTCTCGATGGCGTCATCATCGGCCTCTTCGATCTTGTCGAGATTCACATCCTGAAGATCCCGTTCAAGCATGCTCATCAATAGCTACCCCGTGGTTGCGTCCAAGAGCCGCTAGTCCCTTGGCGGATGGATCGGCGCAAACATTTTTTGGTGTGGCTCAGCGACGCGTCGGCGCTGTTATTCGACGTCGGGCATCACGTTCGCCACACCTGTATTAATTATATTTAATAACCTGTCTTCAATAACCTGTCTTAAATGTCTAACTCGATTTTGCCTGCCATTTCCTGTCTTGTCGGCAAGGCAAAAAGGCTTATATCAATCTCAGCGTGACGGAAGGAAGTCAAGGGGATTTTCGGGTTGGCCATCCTTGCGAACCTCGAAATGGAGTCGGGTGTCCTCGGCGTCACTGTCGCCCATCGTGGCGATGGTTTCGCCGGCCTCGACCACATCGTTTTCCTTGACCATCAGACTGTCGTTGTGGGCATAGGCACTGAGAAACTGATCGTTATGCTTGAGCAGCACCAGGTTGCCATAACCCCTGACCCCGCTGCCGGCATAGACCACGATGCCGGGTCCAGCCGCCTTGACAGGTTGCCCCTTTTGTCCAGCGATATCAATCCCGGCGGTGATGCTTGCGCCCTCGCCGAATCGACCGACGACCTCGCCATCCACCGGCCATTGCCACGGCACCTCATCGACCGGTGTGTAAGTGCGCCCGGAACGCTGCTCCGACGCCGGCTCACCGGCCACCGAGGTGCCGGCATCCGCCTGCTGCGGCGCCCCTTCCTCGGGACTCGCTGCGGTGTTCGTCGGGTCTTCTTGTGTCTCGCTGGCCGGCTCCTCCTGAACGGCATCGTCCGCTTCGGCCATCGCGACCTGCTGGCTCTCGGTCTCCTGGGTCGCTTCGCTGGCGACACGTTCCGCTTCGAGAGACTCGCGCTCGGCGGCATCACGTTCGCTGAGCGAGCCATCGGCCCCGGGGCTTTCGAAATTGTAGACGGGACCGGGGCCTTCCCGTGACCCGCTCACCGCCGCGGCGCCCAGCATGGCGGTCTCGCTGGGTCCTTCGGCGTCAGGGTCGCCGACGGCGTCTTCCAGTGGCCTGGCCGTCAGCTGGCGATTGCGCTCGATGGCCTCATCATCCGGGCGCAACCAATCGGCATCACCATCCGATTCATCGGACGCACCGAGGGCGGTGGCAACGACGCCGCGCGGTTCGCTACCGGCATTTTCACCGGCGCCTGAGGAGTCTGAAGAGGCCTGCGCCCGACCGTCGCCGCCCAATACCAGCTGCTGGCCAGGCTCGATGCGATAGGGAGGCCCAATCCGGTTGCGCTGGGCCAGGTCGCGATGGTCCATGTTGTGTCGCCAGGCGATGCCGTAGAGGGTATCGCCGGCCTGCACGGTGTAGTCGGAGGATGAGGAGTCTGCACGGCTGGCCGACAGGTCACGGACCTGCACGGATGGCTCCCGAGCTTGCTGGCCGGCGCAGCCGGCCAGTGCCAGAGACAGGCTGGAAATCAGCAAAACCTTACGCATCGGAGCCTTCCTCCTTGTTGGTGGGTCGAGATGAAGATGGGGGGTGAGTGGTCTTTGACCGAGATGGCGAGCCATCCTGGTCGGGTGGCCGAGACGGGTCGGGCGGCCGAGAAGAAGTATCATCGGACCCCGAGGGCGGCAGCGTCTGGCCCGTGCGAGCCAGCCAAAGTACCAGCGTCGAGCCTATCAGGATCAACACCACGATGCCGCCGAGCTGGGCGCTTTCGCCTGTCAGCAGGGCGTAGTCACCGGGCGTCAGGTAACGGTAATCCAGGGGGATCATCTGCCCCTCCGGACCCAGTTGGTAGCGTATCAGCTCCCGCCAGGGCCAGAGTACCGGCAGAGAACCGATGATGAAGCCCACCAGCAGTTGAAGCGTGGCCGTATGGTGGTGGTGCAGCAGCCAGGAGAGCAGCCGCGAGAAAACGAAGAGGCCGAACAGGCAGCCCAGCCCGAAGATGCCCAGCAGGCCGACGTCGAAGCTACGGATACCGTCCATGACGGTGCCGTAGAGCCCCATGGTCAGCAACAGGAAGCTGCCCGAGACACCCGGCAGCAGCATCGCGCTGATGGCGATTGACCCGCCCAACAGCAGCGTCAGGTTCTGGCTGCCGAGCATCCCGATGATCGGCATCAGCGAGGGCAGCCAATGCGCCAGCAGGAGCCCGACGACCAGCGGCAGGATATGCCACCAGCGCCAGTCAGCGGGATGCCGGCTCACCACCAGCGCCGAGGCGGCTACCAGCCCGAAGAAGAAACCGTTGAGCAATAGCGGGTGGTCCTCCATCAGCCAGACCACCAGGTGCGCCACGCTGATCAGGCTGACGGCGACCCCCGCCAGCAAGGGCATGAGGAAGGGCAGATTGAGATGCATCGCCAACCCCCTCAGGCCGCCGCGACGCCAGGCACCGAAGGCGGAGGGGCCGAACTGCTTGATGCTGTGAATCAACTCTTCGTAAATGCCGGTGACGAAGGCGATGGTGCCGCCCGAGACCCCAGGGACCGCGTCGGCCGCCCCCATGCCAGCGCCCCTGAGAAAGATACCGAAAAAACGCTTCACCGAATGACTCCTTCCAGCAACGGCACGAAGCGTACCGGTTCCAGTCGCTGATGTTCGAATGCCGAGCCCCGGCGACGTACCCGGGTCAGCCACTGTTGCCCCTGCGCATCGGCCAGGGGCGTGATCAACACGCCGGTGTCCGCCAACTGCGCGAGCAGCGGTGCGGGCATCTCACCGGCGCAGGCCGTGAGCAGGATGACGTCGAAAGGCGCCTGCTCCGGCCAACCGTGTCCCCCGTCGGCCAGACGCAGCCGGAAATTGCTTGCCTGCAGCAGACGCAGCCGCTGCCCGGCGCGACGATGCAGGGCGTTGATTCGCTCCACCGACCAGAGTTCCGGCACCAGCCGGGACAGCACAAGCGTCTGATAACCGGAGCCAGTACCCACCTCGAGCACGCGTGAAGGCTGTTCCTGGATGACCAGTTCGGTCATCCGCGCCACGATCCACGGCTGCGACAGGGTCTGGCCGTGACCGATGGGCAGCGAGGTATCCTCGTAGGCGCGATGCGACAGCGCCTCGTCGAGAAACAAGTGGCGCGGCTCGCGCGCCATGACCTCGAGGACTCGCGGGTCGCGGATGCCCTGATCGGCAAGGCGGGACGCCATGCGGTCGCGGGTGCGCTGCGACGTCATACCAATGCCGCGCAGCGGGTCGATTCCGGGTTCAGGTGAGTGCATTCAGCCAGCCCTGAACATCGTCGATGGCGGCGTGGCGTGTCAGATCGGTCTGCAGCGGAGTGATCGACACGAAGCCCGCTTCCACGGCGGCGAAGTCGGTATCCGCGCCGTCATCGGCGTTCTCGCCCACCGCGGCGATCCAGTAGCGCTTGCGCCCCCGAGGGTCCAGCACCTCCAGCGGGCGCGCGGCAGGCCCCCGATAACCCATGCGCGTGACGCGAAAGCCCTGAATGTCTTCCCAGGGCAGGTCGGGCACGTTGACATTGAGCAGGCTGCGCGGCGGCAGGGAGAGCTGGTCCGACGCCCCGACCAGGCTCGCCGCCACCCGGCCGGCGGTGTCGAAGTAGCGCGAGCCGACCAGCGACATGGCGATGGCCGCCATCCCCAGGTTGCGCCCCTCCATGGCCGCGGCGACGGTGCCGGAATAAAGCACGTCGTCACCCAGATTGCCGCCATGGTTGATGCCAGAGATGACCAGGTCGGGTTTCTCGTTCCAGACGCCGTTGACGCCGAGGTAAACGCAGTCGGCCGGGGTGCCGTCGACGCTGTAGAAGCCATTGTCGAGCGACGCCAGCGTCAACGGCCGGCTCAGCGTCAGGGAGTTGCTGGCGCCGCTCTTGTCGCGATCCGGCGCCACCACGCGCAGTTTGGCATGGGGCAACAGGGCCTCGTAGAGGGCGAGCAGCCCCGGGGCATGCACACCATCATCATTGGAAAGCAGCAATCGTCGCATGGAGTGTCCTCGTTGGCCTCCCGGCTCACAGGCCAGGGTGCATAATCAATTCGCGCAGCACCGCGGTGGCGAAGGCGCCCCTGGGCAGGCTGAACGTCAGCAGCGCCTCTCCCCCGGCAGGGCCTGCGTAACGCTCGAGCCTCGGGTCAGCCAGCGCCAGGCGTAGCGATCGGCGCGCGAGGCGCACGCCCGCCTGCTCAAGCCCCCGGCAGAGCCCCGGATAGCGCTCGGGGAGCGCTGCCTCGAAGTCGCGTGCCTCGCCCTTGGCTGCCGAGTCGCCGACGCCCCACAGCACGCCGGTGGGGTGCAGGTCGAGGCGGGCGGCACGCTGTCGCAGCTCAGCATCAGGCGTCTCGACGCCGAACTGACTGGCCGTGCCGTCGAGCATCACCACCTCGCCGGGCAGCGGTGTCGACCAGCTGCCGTGGCGGATCCGCGTGGCCAGCAACTCATTGAACAGCAGGCTGCGGGTCGCCGAGAGCAGCATGCCGTCGCGATCATCGCGCTTGCGCCAGCCGCGTGCCAGCAGGGCGCGAGCACGTACCAGGTTGCGCCCGTCGGGGCCGAAACGCTGGGGTCCGAAATAGTTGGCCACACCGTCACGACACAGCCGCGCCCAGCGCGCTTCGAGACTCGGGTCCTCGGCGGCCGCGCCCGTGACGCGCAGGTGAAAGCGGTTGGCCCGATGCACGCCACGCTTGAGCTTACGAGGGTGTCGCCCCTGATCCAACACGCGGATACCCAGCACCGCGAGTCGCTCGACCAGTTCGCTGGGCGACTCTCGTCCCGGCAGCTGGACCGAGAACCACTGCCGCGTCACCGCCACGCGATCCTTCATGCCAGAATAGCCCACCGCCCTTGACGAGACCTCGCAGCAGCGGGACAGCTCGCGGGCTACCATGGCCGTGGTCAGGTCGCGCTTTTCGACCCATAGCCACAGATGCTCACCCTCGCCTTCAGGCGCGAAGTCCAGGCACTCCTCGACCCGAAAGTCCTCGGGGCTGGCGCGGAACTCACCGGGCAGCGGCGCACCGAAATCCTCGTCCAGCACCCGCGGCCAGGCCGGCGGCCAATCGATAGGATCCAGTCCCGCCTTATCCACGCGCGGCCTCCGCGTCATGGCCTACCAACAATGCCACGGCTTCTGCAGCGATGCCCTCGCCACGGCCAGTAAACCCCAGCCGTTCGGTAGTAGTGGCCTTGACGTTCACCGCCCCGATCTCGACCCCCACATCCGCGGCGATATTGGCCGCCATGGCGGCAATGTACGGCGCCATCTTGGGCGCCTGGGCGATTACGGTGGCGTCCAGGTTACTAATCCGATACCCGGCCTCCCTCACCAGCGCCACGACCCGACGCAGCAGTGCGCGGCTGTCGGCGCCGGCCCAGGCCGGGTCAGTGTCGGGGAAGTGGCGACCGATATCGCCAAGCGCACAGGCGCCCAGCAGGGCATCACTAACGGCGTGCAGCAGCACGTCGCCATCGGAGTGGGCGACGAAGCCGTGATCGAAGGGCAAGGCGACCCCGCCGATCATTAATCGGTCACCCTCGCCGAAGCGGTGCACGTCGAAGCCGTGGCCGATGCGAATCATAGTGTTCTCACCATGGTCAAATAGAGGCCTTTGCCGAGGGTGAGGCGGCCTGTGCAGCCGGCTGCTGGGCTGACTGCCGCTGGGCAGACAGCACCAGCGCAGCAAGGCCCAGGTCCTCGGGATGGGTAATCTTGAGATTGTCGCGTCGCCCGACCACCAAGCGCGGCGACAGGCCGAGAGCTTCCACGGCCGAGGCCTCGTCGGTCACCGCGATGCCACTCGCGCGAGCATGACGCAGGGCACGGCACAGCAGGTCATAACGAAAACCCTGGGGAGTCAGGGCATGCCAGAGCCCGTCACGCGGCTGTGTCGCGGCCACGCGCCCCTCGCCATCGTCGCGCTTCACGGTATCGGCCACGCGGGTGGCCAGCAGGCCACCCACCGGATCCTCGGCGAGGCAGGCCTCCAGCCGCCGCAGGTCCTCCACGGTGACGCAGGGCCTGGCCGCATCGTGGACCAGAACCAGGTCGTCGTCTGCCGCCTCGCCGGCGATCGCTTCCAGGGCGTGGATGACCGAATCGACCCGCTCGGCCCCGCCGGGCGCTCGGCGCCAGTCGGCGAACGGCACCCAGGCCGGGTCGAAGCAGCGATCCTCAATATCCAGACACAGGCACAGCCGCGACGCGGGAAAGGCCTGAAGGAGCCGGTCCAGCGTGTGGGCGAGTACGGGGCGCGTGTCGATCGTCAGGTACTGCTTGGGAATCTCTGCGCCCATGCGTCGCCCCTGCCCCGCGGCAGGTACCACCAGCCAGGTTGTCTCGCTCATCGCTCGCCCTCAGTGCTGCCAGGTTCAGGGGCGACATCCATGCGGCCGGCGCCCGACTGGGGAGGGGTCACGTCGACCACCACGCCGGGAACCCAGAAGAATTGCTCGTCGGTGCGCACCATACCCAGATCGCTGCGTGCGCGCTCCTCGATGGCATCGAGGCCGGTCTTGAGGTCGACCACCTCGGCGGCCAGCCGAGCATTACGATCGCGCAACGGCCGGTTTTCCTCCTCGAGAACCGCGACCCGCTGTCGGATCTCCTGCAACTCACGCACCCCGCCCTGGCCCAACCACAACCGATACTGCAGCAGGGCAAGCAGGACGACGAGCACGATGGCCAACCACTTGAGCATTCAATACGTCCGTCTGATACGACAATGGCGGGCATTATGCCACCTTCCCTTGCCACCCTCACACCCGAAACGGCAATGCCTGCTCCGCCGCCTGCGCATAGGCTTTCACATGGGCGCGCTCCTGGGCACAGAAGCGGGCCACGGCGTCACGCAGGCCCGGGTCGTCGATATGGTGCAGCGAGGTCAGAAGCCGGGGAGCGAAGCCGCGGCTGAGCTTGTGCTCGCCCTGCGTGCCAGGGTCGAAGGTGGTCAGCCCCGTCGCCAGACAATGCTCGATCCCCTGGTAATAGCACGCCTCGAAGTGCAGGCAGTCGGCCACCACTTCACTGCCCCAATAGCGCCCATACAGCGTGCTTGTACCCTGCAGGCACAGCGCCGCCGCCACCGGCGTGTCGTCGAGGCGAGCCTGAATCAGCACCATCGCCTCGGGCATGGTGCGTCGCAGACGGGTGAAGAACTCCTGATTGAGATAACCATGGCGCCCCCGCTCGAGGTAGGTGATCTCGTAGCAGCGATAGAAATGCGCCAGCGCGGCGTCATCGATCTGCTCGCCGGCCAGGCGATGCAGGGTCAGGCCCTGGTCGGCCACCAGGCGGCGCTCGCGACGGATCGCCTTGCGTCGTTTGGAGGTCATGGCTGCCAGGAAGCCATCGAAATCGCCATAGTCGCGGTCGTGCCACTGGAACTGCACGCCGTGACGCGCCAGCAGGTCGGGACGCGCCTCGCGCCAGGCATCGACCTCGGCCTGTTCGGCGAACAGCAGGTGCCAGCTCGACAGCCCACCGACCTCCCAGGCCGTGGCCAACGCCTCGCGCGCGGCGCGGGCATCGACCCCCGGCGCCAGCGCCAGACGCGGGCCCGGCGCCGGCGTATAAGGAATGGCGGTGAGTCCCTTGGGATAGTAGCGACCGCCGGCGCGCTCCCAGGCCTCGGCCCAGGCCCAGTCGAAGACATATTCGCCGAAGGAATGATGCTTGTGATAGAACGGCATGACGCCGACCAGCGCGGCTCCTTGCCAGAGCGTCAGGTGACGCGGTACCCAGCCGGTCGCCCGGCTCACCGAGCCACTGACCTCCAGCGCATGCAGGAACTCATGACGCAGGAAGGGATGGTCGTCACCGATCAGGGCATTCCAGGCCTCGGGCGCGACGGCCTCGATGGCCGGCACTTCTTTCACTACCAGTCTCACTACCTGCTCGTGCGGGCGGCTTGGCGACATGGAGGCTCCCATTGAAAAGAGGCGCGATGGCTGACAAGCCACCGACTTAGCGCCTACATTGTGCGCAGACCCCCGTGGCGATGCCACCCTCCACCCACCTGGGAGACCCGAATGGCCGATGCCCGAGCGCTGCAGGCCCGACTGGCGCTGCAGCGCCACGCCTTCGCTTGCGATCCTTACCCCACAGCGCAGGTTCGTCGCGATCGCCTGGCGCGTCTCGCCACGCTGACACGCAACCATCGCGATGAAATCATCCAGGCAATCAGCCAGGACTTCGGGCATCGCGCCGAGGCCGAGACGCGGCTGGCGGAGATCGCTCCTCTGCTCCAGGCAGTGCATCACGCGCGCCGCCACGTGAAACGCTGGATGCGACCGGAAAGAGCTGCCGTCCCCTGGCGCCTGAAGCCCGCCAGTGCCCGGCTTCTTCATCAGCCCCTGGGCGTGGTGGGTATTGTCGCGCCGGCGCACTTTCCCTGGCAGCTGGCGCTGCTGCCGGCCGTCGCGGCATTGGCCGCGGGCAATCGGGTGATGATCAAGCCCAGCGAGCACACCCCCGCCACCAGCAAACTGATGGCCAGGCTCATTGCCCGCCATTTCGCTCCCGAGGAGCTATGCGTAATGACCGGTGACGCGGCGCTCGGCGCGGCCTTCGCCGCCCTGCCCTTCGACCACCTGCTGTTCTGTGGCAGTGCTCAGAACGGGCGTGAGGTGGCCAAGTCCGCCGCCGCCAACCTGACGCCGCTCACCCTGGCGCTCGGCGGCAAGTCGCCGGTCATTGTTGCCGACGACGCCGACCTCACCCACGCGGCCCGCCGCATCGCCTTCGGCAAGTGGTTCAATGCCGGCCAGTCCTGCCTGGCGCCCGACCATGTGCTGATCGATGCCTCACGCGTGCCGGCCTTCATCGAGGCGCTGCGCGAGGCGGTCAACACCTTCTATCCCGACGGCACCGCCAGCAAGGACTACACGGCGATCCTCGGCGCTCCCCAGCGTGGCAGGCTCCTGGGCATGCTCGAACAGGCGCAGGACCATGGCTGTCGCGTCATTCCGCTCGGCGTGGAGCAAACACAGCAGGAAGCCAAGCTGCCGCCTACGCTGATCATTGACCCCAATGAAGGGCTCGATGTCATGCGGGAGGAAATCTTCGGCCCATGGTTGCCCGTCATCGGGGTGCGTGACTTTGATGCTGCCTTAGCACTCGTCAATGTTGATGCAGACGGCAATGACAGAGCCCCCAGCAATACCGAAGCACGACCACTGGCGCTCTATGCGTTTACCCGCGACCCGGCCCGGCGCCAACGCATCCTGGCGCAGACGCCCGCCGGTAGCGTGGTCTTCGATGACATCCTCTGGCAGGGCGCCGCCCCGACCCTGCCGTTCGTTGGCGTGGGTGGGAGTGGCACGGGCAGCTATGGCGGCGAGACCGGCTTTCGTCATTTCAGCCATCAGCGCAGCGTCTTGTCGTCATCGCCACGCAACACCGCGACGCGACTCGTTCCGCCCTGGCGGCGCTGGAAATTGCGCCTTTTGGGTTATTGAACAACCTGGAAAACGCTTGGTAATAAAACTACAAAAATACCCCTAAGTCGCGTAAAGTTGCCAGGAACCCGCCTGTCAATTGGTAAGTTTACCAAATAACCAATTTCCGATTTCGAGGTGTCCCATGGCCAGCACAATTCCCGACCTCAACGATACCGTGAGAGATGTCACCGAGCGTATCCGTCAGCGCTCCGCCCAGCGCCGCGACCTCTACGAGGCACACATGGCCGCCCAGCACAGGCAGGGCGTACACCGCGGGGAGCTCTCCTGCGGCAACCTGGCGCATGGCTTTGCCGGCTGCGATGTTGCCCCCGACAAGGATCGGCTCAAGCTGACCAACAGCGCCAATGTGGGCATCGTGTCGTCGTACAACGATATGCTCTCGGCCCATCGTCCCTTCGAGGACTATCCTGCCGTTATCAAGGAGGCGGCACGCGGCATGGGCAGCACGGCGCAGTTCGCCGGTGGCGTGCCCGCCATGTGCGACGGGGTCACCCAGGGCCAGCCCGGCATGGAACTGTCGCTGTTCTCCCGCGATGTCATCGCCATGGCGACTGCCGTGGCGCTATCGCACAACATGTTCGATGCGGCGCTTTATCTGGGCATCTGCGACAAGATCGTGCCGGGACTGTTCATCGGCGCGGCGCGTTTCGGTCACCTGCCAGCGGTGTTCGTGCCGGGCGGGCCGATGACCAGCGGCCTGCCCAACAACGAGAAGGCGCGCATCCGCCAGCTCTATGCCGAAGGCAAGGCCAGCCGCGACGATCTGCTCGAGGCCGAATCGCAGTCCTACCACAGCCCCGGCACCTGTACCTTCTATGGCACGGCCAACTCCAACCAGCTGATGATGGAGATGATGGGGCTGCACCTGCCCGGCGCCTCGTTCGTCAATCCCGGCACGCCACTGCGCGAGGCGCTGACGCGCTACGCCACCGAGCAGGCGATCCGCAATACCGAGCAGAGCGGCGACTACCGCCCGTTTTACCGACAGATCGACGAGCGCGCGATCGTCAACGCCATGGTCGGCCTGCTGGCCTCGGGCGGTTCCACCAACCACACCATGCATCTGGTGGCGATGGCCGCGGCGGCCGGCATCACCATCAATTGGGACGACTTCACTGCGCTCTCGGCGGTGGTGCCGAGCATGACCCGCATCTACCCCAACGGTAGCGCCGACGTGAACCACTTCCAGGCTGCAGGCGGCATGAGCCTGCTGATCCGCGAACTGATCGGCGCCGGCCTGATGCATGCCGACATTGCCACCGTGTTCGGCACCGACATGACCGCCTATACCCAGGAGCCCTTCCTGGAGGACGGCAAGCTGGTATGGCGTGAAGGTCCGGAAACCAGCATGGACGAGGACGTGCTGCGTCCGGTCGCCAACCCCTTCTCACCCACCGGCGGCCTGGTGGTGCTCGACGGTAACCTCGGCCGCGGCGTGATCAAGATCTCCGCGGTCAAGCAGGCGCATCGTGTGGTCGAGGCGCCGGTCAAGATCTTCAATGACCAGAACCAGGTGAAGGCCGCCTTCGAATCGGGAGAGCTCGACCGCGACGTGATCGTGGTGGTCCGCTTCCAGGGCCCCAAGGCCAACGGCATGCCCGAATTGCACAAGCTGACCCCTTTCCTGGGCGTACTTCAGGATCGCGGCTATCGGGTCGCGCTGGTCACCGACGGTCGCATGTCGGGCGCCTCGGGCAAGGTGCCGGCCGCCATTCACGTGACGCCGGAGGCTGTCGATAGAGGGCCGCTGGCGCGGTTGCGTGATGGCGACGTGGTTCACCTTGATGCCGAGCGCGGCGAGCTGAACGTGCGGGTCGATGCCGCTGAATTCGCCGGCCGCAGCGTGATCGAACCCAACCTGGAGCACTACCATTTCGGCCTGGGTCGTGAGCTGTTCGGCGGCTTTCGCCACCTGGCCATGCGCGCCGAGGAAGGGGCCGGCGTGTTCGGCAGTTTCGAGAACGAGGTACTGTCTCGCGAGTTGGAGAAGATCGAGCAGGAGGATCAATGACCCGACCCGCGCTGATCGGTGATGTCGGCGGTACCAATGCGCGTTTCGCCCTGGTGACGCCGGGCACCTTCGCGCCTCAGCACATCCTGAGCCTGCCCTGCGCCGACTATCCGGGCCTGGTCGAGGCCGTGCGGGACTACCTGGCCAGGGTCGGCCAGACAGGTGACGACGCGCCCCATGAGGCGTGCCTGGCCTTCGCCTGCCCGGTCGATGGCGACTGGATCGCCATGACCAATAATCACTGGCGCTTCTCGCGTCGTGAGGCCGAGCAGGCGCTGGGCCTGTCGCTGTTCAAGGCGATCAACGATTTTACCGCCCAGGCGCTGGGCGTCCCGCATGTGGCGGCCGAGGCGCTGGTGGAGGTGCAGGCCGGCGAGTCGGTTGCCCATGCCGCCCGGCTGGTGATCGGGCCGGGCACCGGCCTTGGCGTCGCCGGGCTCGTCCCCGGGCGCAACGCCTGGATTCCGCTGCCTACCGAGGGTGGCCACGCCACCTTTGCGCCTACCGACGAGCGCGAGGAGAACCTGCTGCGCCACTTTCGCAACCGTTACGGTCGCGTCTCGGTAGAGCGCATCCTCTGCGGCCAGGGGCTCGTCGATCTGTACCTGGCCCATTGCTCGCTGAAGGGTGCCCCGCCCCGCCACCAACACCCTGCCGAGGTAACCCAGGCTGCGGCGAGCGGCGACAGCATCGCCCGTGATACCCTGCTGCGATTCCTCAAGATCCTCGGCGATGTCTGTGGCGATGCCGCGCTGATCATGGGCGCGCGAGGCGGGGTCTTTCTGTGCGGCGGCATCCTGCCGCGGCTTCTCGACTGGTTGCCGCAGAGCCGCTTTCGCGAAGGCTTTACCGCCAAGGGACGCATGGGCGCCTACACCGCCGCTATCCCGGTTCAGGTGGTTACCGCCCCATGGACCGGCCTGCTGGGGGCCGCCGAGGCCCTGCACAACCCCGAGGTCCACTGACCCCTGAGACCCATTGACCAAGGAGCTCGAATGATTCCCGAATCGCTCGCCGCACTGATCGACGAAACCTGCGGCCAGCGCCGTGTCAGCTGGGCAGGCAGGGAAGTCTGGATAGCCAACGAGCCCTGGGGCCAGCTGGCGGTATCGCTACAGGGCGCTCAACCCCTGCATTTTCGTCCCGCAAGAGATGATGGCGATGGCTGGCTTTGGGTGACGCCGACGCCACAGGACCCGCCCGGGACGATCCGTGGCGGCATTCCGCTCTGTTGGCCCTGGTTCGCCAACGAGCGCACCGCCGACGAATCGCCGGACCGCACCGGACCGATGCATGGCCTGGCCCGCCAGGCCGACTGGCATCTGGAGGCCGTCGACGAGCACGAGGGCGGCGTGGAGCTGCATCTCTCGCCGGCGCAGCGGCTCCACACGCAGCTGATTCCCCGAGCGGTGATCCAGGCCAACGGCCAGCGATTGCACGTCGAGTTGATCACCGAACACGTCGGCGAAACGCCGATCAAGACCAGTGGCGCCCTGCACACCTATCTCGCGGTGTCAGACGCACATGCCTGCCGAGTCGAGGGCCTGGCCGGCGCCCGTTTCCTGGACAAGCTCGCCGATTTCGCCGAACGCGAACAACAGGGCGAGCTGGGCGTACGCGGTGGGCTCGACCGCATCTACCACAGCAACGCCACGCTGATGCTCGACGATGGCCAGCGTCGCCTGTGCATTGCGCGCCAGGGCAGCGATTCGGCGGTGATCTGGCAGCCCGGCGAGATCCCACTCACCGATACCTCGATCGATGCTGCCCGGCGTTTCCTCTGCGTGGAAGCGGCTAACACCCGCCTCGATCCGGTATGGCTGGTGCCCGGTGCCCAGCACCTGCTGGGCACCACACTAAGCCTGGAGACGCCCTCATGACCCCCGTCATCGCCTTCGGCGAAGCCCTTGTCGACATGCTCTCGAGCCGACTGAGCGATCAGTCCGATAGCCCGGAAACCTTTACGCCCTACGCCGGCGGCGCGCCGGCCAATGTGGCCGTGGCCTGCGCGCGTCTTGGCGTGCCCAGCCGCTTTCTGGGCATGCTGGGCAAGGATCATTTCGGTGACTTCCTCGCCGCGGAACTCGCCGGCCACGGGGTCGATACGTCCGGGGTGGTGCACACCCGCGAGGCACGCACCGCGCTGGCCTTCGTCTACCGTGACACCAACGGCGAGCGGACCTTCGACTTTTACCGGCCACCGGCCGCGGACCTGCTGTATCGCCTGGAGCACCTGCCTGCCGGGGTCTTCGCCGAACCGGCGATTCTGCACCTGTGCAGCAACAGCCTCACCGAGCCGGAGATCGCCGAGACCACCCTGGCGATGGCCGACATGGCCCGTCGCGCCGGCTGCCTGGTGAGCGTGGACGCCAACCTGCGCCACACTCTCTGGGACGAAGGGGCCGTGGACGTCACCCTGGTCACCCGCCTGCTCGACGCGGCCGACCTGCTCAAGCTGACGACCGATGAGTTGGATCACCTGCGTGCCGACCACCCGCGCGATGCCTGGCTGGCCGAGCGTCTCGTTGCCGGTGTGAAGCTGGCGGTCATCACCGACGGAGCCGGCGAGGTAACGCTCAAGGGCGCGACGCTTGAGGAGCGCGTCAGGCCGCCGAAGGTCACGGCGGTTGACACCACGGCGGGCGGTGACGCCTTTATCGGTGGCCTGCTGGCCGAGCTCGCCGAGTTCACCGCCCGCACGGGCATCGACGGCGACTGGTATCACGATCGTGACTTCCTGCGGCGTGCAGTGCAGACCGCCTGCCGCTGCGGCGCCCACGCCGTCACCCGCCCGGGCGCCTACGCTGCGCTGCCCGACCGTGACGATCTCGAACGCCTACGCCCCTGAGATAAAAACGATGTAAAAAAACCCGGCCATCGCTGGCCGGGGAAAGACAGCATCCGCTGTCGAAAGAGCTCGATAGCTTATCGAGCGACTCGCCGCTCAGTGATGAAATTTATCCGCGGCCTCCTTGGCCAGCAGGCGAATGCCGTTCCAGTCCTCGGCGTCGACCAGCGACTTGGGCGTCAACCAGGAGCCGCCGACACACATCACGTTCTTGAGGGCCAGGTAGTCTTCGGCATTGTTAACGCCGATGCCACCGGTAGGACAGAAGCGCGCCTCGGGAATCGGCCCGGCGAAGGACTTCAGCGCCTTGACGCCACCGCTGGCCTCCGCGGGGAAGAACTTGAAGCGCCGATAGCCGTACTGCCAGCCGACCATCAGCTCGGATACCGTGGCCACCCCAGGCAGCATGGGCACCGGGCTCTCGACCCCATAACGATACAGCGCCTCGGTGGTGCCCGGCGTGACCACGAAGTCGGCGCCGACCTGCTCGGCCTGGCGATACTGCGCCGGCGTCAGTACGGTGCCCACGCCGATGCTGGCCTGGGGCAGCGCCGCTTTCATGCGCTTGATCGCCTCGAGGGCACAGTCGGTTCTCAAGGTCACCTCGAGTACCGTCAGGCCGCCCTCAAACAGCGCCCTGGCCAGCGGAACCGCATCCTCGACGCGTTCGATCGCCAGTACCGGTATCACCTCGGCCTTGTGACAGATGCTGTCGAGCTCGGTGGTACGGGTGGATGGCAGCTGCTTGTCGATAGTCATGTTCGTATCTCCAGACGTTCAGGCGCGCTGCGGCAGGCGCAAGATCAGATCAGGGGGCCCAGTAGATGGCCAACGGGCAGGCCAGGAAGGCCCGGATGGGCAGCTCGCGGCTATCGTCGCCGGTCAGCGCCCGCGCGAGCACGCTGCGTTTTTCCTCGCCGGTCAGGTGCAGGACATGGCGCCGCGCCTGATGCAGCCGGTCGGCACTGAGGGTGATGCGTGGCTGTGGCTGGCTGGGCGTGCGCACGGCGACCACTGGCTCGGCGGTCGTCAGCGCCAGCGATAGCTCCCGGCTGTCGGGAAACAACGAGGCGGTATGGCCGTCGCCGCCCATGCCGAGGATCACCACGCTGGCCGGCCACCACAGGGGCCGGAGCCGCGCGGCGACCTCGGCGGCGCCCTGCTCGGGGGTCGCGGCCTCGCTGGTCAGCGGCACGAAGGTCGCCGCCGCAGCCGGGCCCTGAAGCAGGTGCTCACGCACCAAACGGGCGTTGCTGTCCGAGGCCGTCTCGGCTACCCAACGTTCGTCGGCGAGCGTCACGTCGACCTGCGACCAGGGAAGCTCGACGGCCGACAGCGCATGAAAGAAGGGCACCGGCGTGGACCCGCCGGATACGACCAGCAAGGCCCTCTCTTGCGAAGCCAGGTCGTGTCGCAGGGCCTCGGCCACCGCTTCGGCGAGCTGGGTGGCCAGTTGATCGCGGGGTGAATCGCTCATCTTGGTTCTCTCACTTTCAATAAGCCTCGCACTATCAATAATCCTCGTACCAGCTGCGGCCATCTTGGGTGATCATGGCGATGGAGGCGACCGGCCCCCAGGAGCCGGCCGGGTAGCGCCGTGGCGCCTCGTCACGATCCTGCCAGGCGGCAATCAGGCTGTCGCACCAGTGCCAGGCGTGCTCGATCTCGTCGCGGCGCACGAAGAGGTACTGGCGCCCCTTCATCACCTCGAGCAGCAGCCGCTCGTAGGCATCGGGGATACGCGTCTTGGGAAAGGCGCTGCTGAAATCCAGGTGCAGGGGGCCGCGACGCAGGCGCATGCCCTTGTCCAGCCCGCTGTCCTTGGTCAACACCTCCAGGGCCATGCCTTCCTCGGGCTGCAGGCGAATCACCAGCTTGTTGGCGGCCAGGTCGCGCTGATCGGGGTCGAAGATGTAGTGGGGTTGCTGGCGAAAATGGATGATGATCTGTGAGAGCTTTTCGGGCATCCGCTTGCCCGTTCTCAGGTAGAACGGCACGCCGGCCCAACGCCAGTTGGCCACCCCGGTCTTCATGGCCACGAAAGTCTCGGTATGGCTCTCGGTGTTGGCGTCCTCCTCGTCAAGGTAGCCAGGCACGCTCTTGCCGTCGATAGTGCCGGCGGTGTATTGCCCACGCACTACGTCGCGTCCCAGCATATTGTCGGTAAAGGGTTTGAGCGCCTTGAGCACCTTGACCTTCTCGTCGCGGATCGCATCGGCGTCGAGGTTAGCCGGGGGGTCCATGGCGATCAGACAGACCAGCTGCAGCAGGTGATTCTGCACCATGTCGCGCAGCTGCCCGGCCTGGTCAAAATAGCCCCAGCGCCCTTCGATGCCGACTTTTTCGGCAACGGTGATTTCCACGTGGGAAATGTTGTTCTGATTCCACTGGGTGCCGAACAACGGGTTGGCGAAGCGCAAGGCAATCAGGTTCTGTACCGTCTCCTTGCCAAGATAATGGTCGATCCGATAGATGCTCGACTCGGGAAAGACGGCGCCAATGGCGTCATTGACCCGGCAAGAGGACGGTAGGTCATAGCCAATGGGCTTCTCGACCACCACGCGGCTCGACGCGTCGAGACTGCCGCTGGCTTGCAGATGTGCGCAGATATCGCCATAGAGGCTCGCCCCCACCGCCAGGTAGACCACCATGGGCCGCTCCAGCCCTTCCTGCCGCCAAGTGTGAATGGCGGCATAGCCTTCTTCGCTGGCGAAGTCGAGCCGACGATAATCGAGGCGCGCCAGAAAGGAGGCGAGAACGCTACGGTCCAGCTCCTCGGCCTTGACGTAGGTCGTAAGCGTCGCCTCGACCTTGGCCT
The DNA here is from genome assembly GCF_900116705.1 of Halomonas korlensis. Classification (GTDB taxonomy): domain Bacteria; phylum Pseudomonadota; class Gammaproteobacteria; order Pseudomonadales; family Halomonadaceae; genus Halomonas; species Halomonas korlensis. The sequence goes on from NZ_FPBP01000002.1 coordinate 309,483, forward strand.
TGAAGCCTTCGAGGTCGGTATCCTGGCGGGCGAGCCCCAGCAGGCGGGTGCGGGCGTCGAGCAGGCCCTCGCGCTCGAGCTGATAGAGCGCCGGAAACAGCTTACGCTGTGCCAGGTCACCGAGTGCGCCGAACAACGCCAGGTCGATTTCCGTGCTGGCCGCCTGGCCGGACCGGCTGGTTTGACTCATGTGCGCCCCCATCTGGTTAACTTAGCAAAAAAATACGCAACCAACGCAATAGTGGCAAGTTATTTTTGTAAACTTACAAATATTATCTATACCTTTGCTGTCGCATTCGCGCCGGGCTATGACGCCACGCTACGATAACCAGCATAAGGTAGTTAAATGACTACATCACCCCTTCGACCTTATGTGAATGCTGTTACATCGCCACGCTTCATGGAGATCGCACGCCATATGGCCAGTCATGACTTGCTCGACCGCATTCGCCAACGCCTCGAGGAACTCAACCGTTCCGAGCGCAAGGTCGCCGACGTCATCCTCGCCGACCCGACCTCCGCCACCAGCATGAGCATCGCCACCCTGGCTCAGGCCGCCTCGGTGAGCGAACCCACGGTGAACCGCTTCTGTCGCAGTTTTCTCGCCAAGGGGTATCCCGACTTCAAGATCAAGCTGGCCCAGAGCCTGGCCGGGGGCACGCCCTACGTGAGCCGCGCCGTGGAACCCAACGACGGAGCCGCCGATTACACGCAGAAGATCTTCGGGGCGACCATCGCCGCGCTGGACGAGGCACGGCGCCAGGCCGACCCGCAGCGCATCGAGCGCGTGGTGGATTACCTGATCCAGGCCAAGCAGGTTCATTTCTTCGGTCTCGGCGCCTCGGGGGCCGTGGCCCAGGACGCCCAGCACAAGTTCTTTCGCTTCAACCTGCCGGTGACCGCCTATATCGACGTGCTGATGCAGCGCATGGTGGCCTCGACCTGCCGCACCGGCGATGTGGTGGTGGTGATTTCCTGGACCGGGCGCACCCGCGAGCTGGTCGACATCGCTCGTCTGGCCCGTGACAGCGGCGCCGTGGTACTGGGCATCACGGCGCCGGGCTCGCCGCTGGCTCGCGAGTGTACCGAGACGCTGGAAGTCGATACCCCCGAGGACACCGACTACTACATGCCAATGACCTCACGGATGATTCAACTGACACTGATCGATGTGCTGGCCACCGGCGTGACGCTGCGTCGCGGCGAGGACTTCCTCGAGCATCTCAAGAAGATCAAGGACAGTCTGCTGGAGACCCGCTACCCGGCCCTGGAACGGCACTGACGCGCGACGTGTGCCTTCTATTCAGCGGAATGCCTATGCGGTGGGCCTTCCCCGCCGCATTTATCTTGCCACCGACGCAATGTCACGCCTACGGAGCGCCTCATGGGTTACCGCACCCTGATACGCGATCATCGCGGCCTGCTGGGCATCGCCTTTCTGGCGATGTTCACCTCCAGTCTGGGCCAGAGCTTTTTCATCGGCCTTTTTCAGGTGCCCATCACGGCGCGGCTGGGGCTTTCTGCCGGCCAGTTCGGCATGGCCTATGCCGTAGTGACGCTAATCGCCGGTTTCATCGTGCTGCGGATTGGCCCGAGTATCGACTGGGTGCCGCCGCGTCGTTTCGCTCTGGCGATACTCGGAGGTCTGCTCTCCGGCATGCTGCTGTTGACGCTCACGCCCTGGTGGTGGACCGCCCTGCTCGGCCTGGGCCTGGTACGCCTGTGCGGTCAGGGAATGATGCCGCATCTGGGCAATACCCTGGCAGGCCGGGAGTTCACCACCTTGCGTGGGCGGGCCCTGGGGCTGGTCAGCATGGGGATCATGCTTGGGGAGATAGCGCTGCCCCCGTTAATGGCCGCCCTGCTGGTGTGGCTCGGCTGGCGCGAACTATGGTGGCTGTTCGCGCTGACCCTTGGCGTACTCTGGGTCCCGCTGCTGTTGCGCGGCGCCTGGCCGAAGGCCCCGGGGACACGTCCGACACGGGGGCAGCGCCGCGATGGCCCGCGCCCGTTTCGCGACAAGCGTTTCTGGCAACTGCTGCCGCTGTTGATGATCCTGCCGATCACCATGACCGGGCTCTTCATCTACCAGGCCCGCATGACCGAGGACCTGGGGAGTTCGCTGAGCGTATACGCGCTGGCCCTGACCGGCATGGGCCTGGCCAAGCTCCCCGGCGCGCTGCTGGGCGGACGCTGGGTCGATCGCCTGGGCCCGGTCCGCATGGCGCAGTGCTACCTGCTGCCCTTCGCGCTGGCACTGCTCCTCGCCCTCACCGCGGGCGGCAACCTTGGGGTCTGGGCGCTGATGGTGGGTGGCGGACTTGCGATCGGCTCGCAGGAGTCCATCGCCACCAGTCTGTTGGTCAAGCTCTGGGGCGCCGAATATCTCGGCACCCTGCGCGCCACACTCAGCGCCTGCATGGTGTTCGCAACGGGCCTTGCGCCCGCGCTGCTCGGGGTCGCACTGGACCTGGGGGCCGACTTCACGCTGATACTCGCCGGCATGCTGGCCTTTCTCGTCACCGGCTGGGCACTGGCCCAGGGTGTGCTGGCGAGCCCAGAGGCTAGAGGCATCTAACAGGCTCAGCGTAGCAGCAGCACCGGCACACTCGCCTTGCGCAGCATCGTGGTGGTGGTGCTGCCGACCAGCAGGTGACGAATCCGCGAGTGGCCATAGGCGCCCATCACCAGCATGTCGATGCCGTGCTCTTCCTGATAGCGCCGCAGGGTCTCCTCGACCTCGCCGGCGCGGATTGCTCCTTCAGCCTCGTGGCCCGCCTCGCGCAGGGTCGCCAGCGCCCAGTCGAGTTGGGAGCGGTTGTCGCCGGTTTCCGCACCGACGATCACGACATGGCAGGGAATGCCGTTGAACAGCGGGCTCTTGGCCATCATCTCCACCCCCTTGCGAGTGGTCTTGCTGCCGTCAAAGGCAAGCATCACCTTGGTGGGCGTACGGAATGCCTCGGACACCATGAGGATCGGCCGATGCAGGGTGCGCACCACCCGCTCCAGGTTGGACCCTAGGTGTTCACTGGCCTGATGCGCGGTCTCGCCGCGCTTGCCCACCACCAGCAGGCGGATATCGCGCTCGAGCTCTTCCAGGGTCTCCACCAGGGTACCGTTGCGCTGACGCGTGGCGGGGTCGGCCACGCCCTTCTCCATTGCCCGTTCCTTGGCCGCCTTGAGCATCAGCCGCCCCTGTTCCTGCGCCACCTTGGCGCGCTGCTCGTCGAGCTGGGACAGCTCTTCGAGCAGGTGCTCGCGCGAGCCCAGGCCGATGTTGCCGGAAAGGTCCGCCTCGGCGGTTTGCGGATGATTGTCCACCACGTGCAGGAAGGTCAGCGGGGCATCCAGTGTCTGGCTGGCCCAGGCGGCGTAGTCGCACACCCCCTCGGAGAATTGCGAGCCGTCGATGGCGGCCATTACTTGATCTGTCATCTCAGTGTCCTCCCATGAGTTTCTCGACGGCCGCCGGGTCGTCATGTACGGCATAACGGTCGACGATCGTGGCGCTGGCTTCGTTGAGCCCGATCAGCTCCACTTCGGTTCCTTCGCGGCGGAACTTGATCACTACGCGATCCAGGGTCTGGACGGCGGTAATATCCCAGAAATGGGCACGCGACAGGTCGATGGTGACCTTCTCGACTGTGTCCTTGAAGTCAAAGGCCTCGCCGAAACGCTCGGAAGAGGCGAAGAATACCTGCCCCACGACCTTGTAGATACGATGGTTGCCATCGCTGGCTTCCTCGGAGCCGATATAGAGAATATTACCGACCTTGTTGGCGAAGTTCATGGCGGCGAACAACACGCCGACGAAGACGCCGATGGCCAGGTTGTGGGTGCCCACGGTCACCACTACGGTGGCCACCATCACCATATTGGTGCTCATTGGGTGCTTCTTGAGGTCACGGATCGACGACCAGCTGAAGGTGCCGATGGCCACCATGATCATGACTGCCACCAGGGCCGCCATGGGAATCTGCGAGACCCAGTCGGCGAGGAACACCACCATCAGCAGCAACGCCACGCCGGCGATCAGGGTCGACAGGCGACGGCGGCCTCCGGACTTGATGTTGATCACGGACTGGCCAATCATCGCGCAGCCCGCCATGCCGCCAAGCAGGCCGGCGCCAATATTGGCGATGCCCTGGCCCTTGCACTCACGGTTCTTGTCACTCTTGGTATCGGTCAAGTCGTCGATAATGGTGGCGGTCATCATCGACTCCAGCAGGCCGACCACGGTGAGCATCAATGAATAGGGCAGGATAATCAGCAGCGTCTCGAGGTTGAGCGGCACGTCAGGCCACAGGAAGACCGGCAGGCTGTCGGGCAGCTCGCCCATGTCGCCCACGCTTCTGATCTCCATCCCGGTCAGCAAATACACGGCGGTGAGCACCACGATGCAAACCAGCGGCGAGGGGATGGTCTTGCCGATCACCGGCACATACGGGAACAGGTAGATGATGCCCAGGCCGGCCAGCGTCATGGCGTAGACGTGCCAGGTCACGCCCGTCAGTTCCGGCAGCTGCGCCATGAAGATCAGGATCGCCAGGGCATTGACGAAGCCGGTGACCACCGAGCGGGAGACGAAGCGCATCAGCTCGGCGAGCCGGAGATAGCCGGCGACGATCTGCAGCACGCCGGTGAGCAAGGTCGCGGCGAGCAGATACTCGAGCCCATGCTCTTTGACCAGGGTGATCATCAGCAGCGCCATGGCGCCGGTGGCGGCCGAGATCATGCCCGAACGCCCCCCGGTGAAGGCGATGATCACACAGATGGCGAAAGAGGCGTAAAGGCCGACCTTGGGGTCTACGCCGGCGATGATCGAGAAGGCAATGGCCTCGGGGATCAGCGCCAACGCCACGACGATACCCGCCAGGGTGTCGCCCTTGAGGTTGGAGAACCAACTCAGTTTCATTTTTTCGTACATGCTGCGATCCAGTCAGGGGAGTGAGGAGACGCGCGCGAAGATGCGGTCGCCAACGACGTATTCATGGGGCAATACAAGGCAAATGCAGGGCGCAGAATGGCGCGCAGGGGCGCCGGAGGCATCACAAGGATGCCAGGCGATGACGCATCGAGGCGGTATCGCCGAAGGAGGGAGGTAGCGCTAGGGCGGCGTGGCCAGCCCTGTCAGGGGAGTCGTCACGTTCTGTCGTTCCCTTGCTCTTCGGGGCGGGGCTTTGGGTAGACGAAAGGTCAGGCCCGTAGTGAGCGCGGGAGTCTAGCAGAGACATTGATGCCCTGCACGCTTAGGCATTGTATCCCCTGGGCCTTGCATCTTCAGGGCCACGACCGGATGGCCGTGACCGGAAAGGCAAGCGTCAGGAGGCATCACCTTCGCCCGGCGCGGCTCCGCCCGTACGGGCCCTGGCCGCAGGAGAGGCCTTCATGTGCTTGAAGGCTTCCATGATGTCCATGGGCAACGGGAAGACGATCGTTGAGGCGTTGCGATTGCTCATGTCGCTCATGGTCTGCAGATAGCGCAGTTGCAGTGCGGCAGAATTCTCGGACATCACGTTAGCGGCCTCGACGAGCTTCTGTGAGGCCTGCAGTTCACCCTCGGCATGGATCACCTTGGCCCGCCGTTCACGCTCGGCCTCTGCCTGGCGGGCGATAGCGCGAATCATGCTCTCGTCCAGATCGACATGCTTGATCTCGACATTGGCGACCTTGATCCCCCAGCCTTCGGCCGAGGCGTCGATGATTTCCTGGATGTCATCGTTGAGCTTGTCGCGCTCGGACAGCATTTCGTCCAGGTCGTGCTTGCCGAGCACCGAGCGCAGCGTGGTCTGGGCCAACTGGCTGGTGGCATTGACGAAGTGTTCGACCTGGATGATGGCCTTTTCGGGGTCGACGACGCGGAAATAGATCACCGCATTGACCTTGACGGTGACATTATCTCGCGAGATGACGTCCTGCTCGGGCACGTCCATGGTGATCACGCGCAGGTCAACCACTTCCATCTTCTGGATCCCGGGGATGATGATGATCAGGCCAGGCCCCTTCACGGACTGGAAGCGACCGAGAAAGAACACCACCCCGCGCTTGTATTCGGGCAGGATGCGGATCGAGGCGGCGATCAGCATCACCAGCAGGACGATCGGTACGAGATAGGAAATCCACATGGCTTGCTCTCCTTTGCTATGTCCGACGACAGCAGGTGCCGACATCGGGAATCCTGTCAAAGCCTCAGTGCGTCTTGTTCAGTGCGCCTTGTCGAGTGGTTCGACGACCAGGGTCAGCCCGTCGACGGCCGTCACCCTGACCACCTGGCCCTTACGCAGCGGTTCACTGCTCCTGGCGTTCCAGCGCTCGCCCAACAGGCGCACGTGCCCCTGCTCCTCGAACGCCTCCGCGGCCGTGGCCTCGCTACCCACCATGTCGTCTTGCCCCGTCTTCGCCGGTTGTCGCCGGAGTCCGATGAAGCGAGTCACGACCCACAGCATGAGCCCCGCCGACAGCAGCGCGATCCCTCCGATCATGGGCAACGAGATACGCAGGTTTTCTGCATCCATTAGAATCACCGATCCGATCACGAAGGCGACGATGCCGCCGATGCCCAATATGCCGAAACTGGGCATCAACGCTTCGCCCACAATCAGCCCGAGCCCCACCAGGATCAGCGCCAGGCCGGCGTAGTTGATCGGCAGCAACTGGAAGGCGAAAAGCGCCAGCAGCAGACAGATGATGCCGATGGTGCCGGGAATCAGGCTCCCCGGGCTGGACAGCTCGAAGATCAGCCCATAGAAGCCGATGATCATCAGGAAATAGGCCACATTGGGGTTGGTAATCACGGCAAGTAGTTTGGTGCGCCAGTCCGGGTCGAGACGCTCGATGGTAAGCTCGGTCGTCGCCAGGGTCCGCTCGCCCTGGTCCATCACCACGCGGCGCCCGTCGATCTGCGTCAGCAAGTCCTCGACATCACGGGCGACGACATCTATGACGTCTTGCTCCAGCGCTTCTCGGGCGGTGAGGTTGACCGCCTCGCGCACCGCCTGCTCGGCCCAGTCGGCGTTACGGTCATGGCGCTGGGCCAACGAGCGGATATAGGCGACGGCGTCCTCGAGCACCTTGCGCTCCATGGCGGTCTCACCCCGGCGTGGGGGAGCTGTCTGCTCGGCGTCTTCTCCCCCTGCTTCCTCCCCCTCTGCTTCCTCCCCCTCTGTTTCCTCCCCTGCGCCTTCATCCGCTTCGCTGTCCTGGGCAGGCGGTTGCCCGTCATCGCCCCTGCCTTCGTCCTGTTCTTCCTCAAGCCCCGGCAGGCCACCACCGCCCAACTGCACCGGTGTCGCCGATCCCAGATGGGTGGCGGGTGCCATCGCCGCCACATGGCTGGCATACAGCAGGTAGGTCCCGGCACTGGCCGCGCGGCTCCCCGCCGGCGAGACATAAATGGCAACCGGCACGCTGGCGGTAAGCATGGCGCGAATCATGGTGCGCATCGAGGCATCCAAGCCCCCCGGCGTGTCCATCGCCACGACCACGATTTCCGCTTCGCGTTCTTCGGCCAGCGACAGGCCTCGCGTAAAGTAATCGCTGATGGCGGGGCCGATGGCATCGTCGACCGTCATGACCAGCGCCAGCCGCTCCCCCTGCTGCGCCTGGGCCTGCCAGGCCAGAAACGCGCCGAGCACCAGACACAGCAGACTTGCCAGCATCACGACTCGCCCGGTCATGCCCCTGTGATATAGATTCGTCCGGCGTGGATGCGTCCGGCGTGGATTCGTCATTTCGTGCCCACCCTGCGGCTGCTTTCCCTGAGAGTCGCGACAGGGCACAGCAGTTCGGTCATTGCCGCTATCAGCCTAGGCAGTGGACCCGAATGCAGCAACAGCCTGCGCGCGCCGGGTCGGGCGACGCTTCGCTCGCGAGACCTGTCTCAAAGCCCTTGCCTCATAGATCGTGCGGCTCGCCGGCAAAGCGTTTCTGTACCTCCACCATATAGGCAGCCAGCGAGGTCAGCTCTTCGCCGCCCCATTCCAGCGGCTCAGCCGCCATCGGCGCGACCATGCAGACCTGGACCATCTCGTCGGCATGCACTTCCGACATGCCGAACTGGTCATCGGCCATCGCCACCCGATGAGGGAAGGGCTGCTGGAAGGTCGCGTTGTATCCGGTATCGCTGCCCTCGCTGCCGTGACAGGTGGCGCAGGACAAGCCATTGGTGCTCAAGGTGGTGTCGGAATAAAGCGCCTTGCCACGGGCCAGCATCTCCCTCGGATTGCCGCCGGTCTCGCTGTAGTCCGGCGAGTAGTCGTCGGGTCTTGCCACCCCAGCGTTCGGCCCTCCCTCGGCGTCTCCTTCCGCCTCTCCCTCTCCTTCCGCCTCTCCCTCTCCTTCCGCCTCTCCCTCTCCTTCCGCTTCTCCTTCAGCCCAGGCATCTCCTTCTGCTTCTGCTTCTGCCTCAGCCTCAGCTTCACCTTCCGCTTCGCCCTGCGCCTCGGCTTCGGCATGATTGCTGGCCAGCAGCAGCGATGTCTTGGATACCGGCGTCATTTCCAACTGCGTCGACGAGTCGCTTGCCGTGGCCTGCAGGATGGCGCCGCCGGCCACCAGGGCGAGCAGGGGCGCCGAATAGGCAAGCGGTCGATTCAGGCGGCCGAGGAGCTTGCGGCGTTTCTCGTCATGCTGTGACATGATTTTTACCTCCGTGGTGACCCCGTTCCGATGGGATCGGGATGGATCTTGTTATTCCGCCGTGTCATTACGCTTTACCTCGGCGGTCTCTTTTCTGTCGGCCATAGCGAAGAGGGCTTACAACACGTTGCGATACCAATCGCTCGGCATGTGACGATTCTGATGGCGCCATCGGCAAGGTCATGCCTTGGCAATGTAAGGAAATCACGCCACGTGCGACCATGGACAACCAACAGCCCATACACCGAGGAGCGTCATGTCGAATACCGCCGCTCGCCCTGCCGCGTCGCAGGCCCTGCAAGACCTGTGTCGTCCGCTCGCCATGGCACTGGCCCGGGCGGGCCATGACGAAGGCATACAGGCAATGCACCCCATGGCCGATACGGGCCTCGCCCATCACCACGTGTGGCTTGCGCGCGAACAGATCGACTGGGTGGCAAGACTGCCCAAGCAGAGCCAGATGCGACTCGACCCCGCCGCCAACCTCGACTATCAGGCGGCCTGCTTTGTGCGCGCCAGCCAGGGCGGTCACGCCCCTGCCCTGCATGGGATCCTTCCGCCCGGTCCAGAGCTGCCGCGCGGTGGACTATTGGTCAGCGCCATCCGGGGTCGCCAGGCGCGATTGCCGGAGGACCTTCCCGCCATCGCCGAGGCGCTGGCCAGCTTCCATGTGCTCGACGTACCTGACGCCGAGGCGCGCCCGCCGCTGCTGTCGCCGGCCGATCCGTGGGCAGCGATGCTCGACGAGGTGAGGGATCAGGCCAGCTTTCTCGATCAGGCCGAGCTGGATGCCGACGCCAGACAGCTGATCGAGACCGAACTGATCGCTCTGCCCGAACGGCTGCCTCCCGGGCCCGACGCCGCACCGCGGCTGATCAGCTTCGATGCCCACCCCGGCAACTTCCTGATCACCGAGTCAGGCCGTGCGGTGCTGGTGGACCTGGAGAAATGCCGCTATGGCCTGCCCGGCTTCGACCTGGCCCATGCCAGCCTGTATACCTCCACGACGTGGGACCTTCACAGTAGCGCGGTGCTGACGCCCGCCGAGGTAGCGGGCTTCTACCGGCACTGGATCGCCGCGAGTGGCTTCGAGGGCGACGCCGCCATGCTGCTGGCATGCCGGCGAGCCATGTGGCTGTGGTCACTGACCTGGTGCGCGAAGTGGCGAGCCAGTCATCTTCGCGCCCGGGATGCCAAAGCCCGCGGCGAGGACTGGTCCGCCGAGTTGAGCGATGACGCGCTGATCGCCCATGTCCGTGACCGGGTCGACCATTATCTTTCTGCGGCCGCCATCGAGCATGTCCGCAAGGAGTTTCGCGCGCTGGCAAGCGCCCTCGCCGCTGATACCCCTTGACGACCACTTCAATGAATATTCCCTGACGAAGAAGGAACCCAGCGATGCGCGCGTTTTCATCCAGGTTCAGCGCCGCCCTGCCGGCACTACTGCTCACCACCACGGGCCTGCAGGCCGCTCCCGACCCGGACAATTGGGAGGCTGTACTCAACGAAGCCCGCGGCCAGACGGTGTACTGGTATGCCTGGGCCGGCGAGCAACGAACCAACGACTATATCGACTGGGTGGCCGAGCGGGTCGAGGCGCAGTTCGATATCGAACTCACCCACGTCAAGATGGGCGACACCGCCGAGGCGGTCTCCCGGGTACTGGCCGAGAAGCAGGCCGGCAACCATGACGACGGCAATGTCGACCTGGTCTGGATCAACGGCGAGAACTTCGCCGCTATGAAGGCCAACGATCTGCTGTTCGGCCCCTTCGCCGAGGCGTTGCCGAACTTCGCGCTTACCTACCCCGAGCACAACCCCGAAGTCGTCACCGACTTCACCCTGCCTACCGAGGGCTACGAGTCGCCCTGGGGCCGGGCGCAGATCACTTTCTACTACGATAGCGAGACGGTCGACTCGCCACCTGACAGCATCGTCGAACTGCTCGATTGGGCCGAGGCCAACCCCGGACGCTTCACCTACCCGCGGATTCCCGACTTCACCGGCAGCACCTTCCTCAAGCAGGCCTTGATCGCGCTGACCGACGAGGACGCGGCGCTCTACGCCCCGGTCGAGGAGAGCGACTTCGCGGCCGTCACTGCCCCGCTGTGGGACTATCTGGACGCACTTCACCCCCACCTGTGGCGCAGCGGTCGCCAGTTCCCCGCCACCGGACCCGAGATGCGCAGCCTGATGGGCGACGGTGAACTGGCGTTGGCCTTCACCTTCACTCCTTCTGAGCCGGCCGCGGCGGTGGCCGACTACGAGCTGCCACCCAGCACGCGCAGCTACGTGCCGGACGGCGGTACACTGGGCAACGTGCACTTCGTGGCCATTCCCTATAATTCGCCTCACAAGGCCGGCGCCATGGTAGTGGCCAACTTTCTGCTTTCGCCCGAAGCTCAAGCGCACAAGCAGGACCTCGCCGTCTGGGGGGACCATACCGTGCTTGACGTCGGCCGCCTCGATGACGAACACCAAGCCCTGTTCGCGCTGGATCAGGACAACCCGGCGATGCTGCCGGCGGATGCCTTGCAACGGACGCTGCCCGAGCCGCACCCCAGCTGGATGACGGCCCTGCAGGACGCCTGGCAAGCTCGCTATATCGGCAACTGATGGCGATGATCAACCCCCACGGCGCCCAGGCATGAGGCACGCTGAATAATGCTGCGCCTGGCGCCCGTGCTGCTCGTCATCCTGTTGGTCGCGCCAATTCTGGCCGGCCTGGCCATGGCGATGTTGCCGGCCTTCGGTTACCTGCCGGCGCTGGGGGGAGACAGCGTCTCGCTCGACCCTTGGCGGGCGCTGTTCGCCCAGCCGGGGATCTGGCACTCGGTCGCGGTCAGCCTCGCCAGCGGACTCGTCGCCACCGCCGTGTCGCTGGCGGTGGTGCTGCTCTACCTGGCCGCCGTGACCGGCAGCCGGTTCGATCGTTGGATACGGCGGCTGGTCTCGCCGCTGCTCTCCATTCCCCATGCCGCCGCGGCTTTCGGGCTGGCCTTCCTGATCGCCCCGTCGGGGCTGATCGCACGGCTTGCCTCGCCGGGGCTGACCGGCTGGGAGCGTCCACCGGATCTTTTGATCGTTCAGGATCCCTGGGGGTTGTCCTTGATCGCGGGGCTGGTGGTCAAGGAGATTCCCTTCCTGCTGCTGATGAGCTTGGCGGCCCTGCCCCAGCTCGACCCCGAACGCCGGGTGGCCATGGCCCGCTCGCTGGGTTATCGCCCGACGCTGGCCTGGTGGAAGGTCGTCGCCCCGTCGCTCTATCCGCTGATTCGCCTGCCGGTATTCGCGGTGATCGCCTACGCCTCGTCGGTGGTGGATGTGGCGATGATCCTCGGCCCCACCCTGCCCCCCACGCTTTCCGTCTCGATACTCACTTGGTTCAGCGATCCCGACCTCGACATGCGTTTCATGGCCTCGGCCGGGGCGATTCTGCAGCTCGGCGTGACCGCCACGGCGTTGGCGATCTGGTGGGGGCTGGAACGGCTCGTGGCCAGGCTGATGGGTATCTGGATCGCCCGCGGCGGACGGCGTCAGGGCGAGACGGGGCTGCGCGTCGCCGGCAAACTGTGGATTCTGCTGGTCACGGCAGTTGCCTTCGTCGGCATCGGCGGCCTGGCGATCCATTCCGTCGCCGGCTTCTGGCGCTTTCCCGATGCCCTGCCGGGCAGCTTAACGGCCAGTCACTGGGCTCAGGCGCTTCCCTCCCTCGAAGGGCCGATCGCCTCGACAGCGCTGATCGCCGTGGTCGCGACGCTGCTCGCGACTACCCTGGCCCTGGGGGCGCTGGAAAACGAGCAGCGCACCGGCCGATACCCCTCGCGGGCGCTTTGGCTGCTTTACCTGCCGCTGATCGTCCCGCAGATCGCCTTTCTGTTTGGTCTGGTGGTGGTGATGGAGCAGCTGGGTACTCGACCGACTCATGGTCTGATCGTCTTCGGTCACCTGCTGTTCGTGCTGCCTTACGTGTTCCTCTCGCTTTCGGAGGCCTACCGCCGCTTCGACCCACGCTGGTCACAGCTGGCGCTGACGCTGGGGGCCACGCGCAATACGGTCTTCTGGCGGGTGCGCCTGCCGATGCTGTTGGCGCCGATGCTCACCGCGATGGCCGTGGGGTTGGCGGTGAGCATCGGCCAGTATCTGCCCACCCAACTGCTGGGGGCCGGACGCGTGACCACCGTCACCACCGAGGCGGTATCATTGGCCGCCGGCGGTAACCGTCGGGTGATCGGCGTCTGGGCACTGGTTCAGGCCTGTCTGCCGCTGGCGGGCTTCATCATCGCGATCGGCCTGCCGAAATTGCTTTGGTCGAATCGCCGCGGCATGCAGGGAGCCCCATGACCATCACCCATCGACTCGAACTACGTGACATTGACATCCGCCTGGACGGCAAACCTCTGGTGGAGCTCAACGCCCACATCGGCCCCGGCGAGGTTCTCACCGTCATGGGTCCTTCCGGCTCGGGCAAGTCGACCCTGCTCGCCTATCTCGCCGGCTTCCTGGCACCGACTTTCCGGGCCGGGGGACAGGTGCTGCTGGACAGTCGCGATATCAGCGCCCTGCCGGCCGAGCGGCGCGGCATCGGCCTGCTGTTTCAGGACCCGCTGCTCTTTCCCCATCTCTCGGTGGCCGGCAACCTGCGCTTCGGCATGCCTCGAGCCACCGCCGACAAGGCCGCTCGGGTCGAGAAAGCGCTGGAGAACATTGGCCTCGCCGGCTTCGGCGATCGCGACCCGGCCACGCTTTCCGGCGGTCAAAAGGCCCGGGTGGCGCTGATGCGCCTGCTGCTGTCGACGCCTTGTGCGGTACTGCTCGACGAACCCTTCTCGAAGCTCGACACCCACCTACGCCACGAGATGCGCCAGCTGGTGTTCGACCGCCTGCGCGAGGCCGGCCTGCCCAGCCTGCTGGTCACCCACGACCGCGAAGACGCCGAGGATGCCGGCGGCCGTGTGATCGAGCTGTCGCATTGAGCGGTTGAGACATTGTTAAACTCACTCATTGGTCGAACAGGATCATCCACATTGCGTGGGCGTCGCTCAGTCGCCAGCCGCCTCGGTCGCGATGCTTTCGAGGGCGCCGGCCACCTTGTCCAGCGGCAGGTCACAGTCTCCCAACCCATGACGCTCGGCGAGGTAGTCGGGATGGTTCCACTCCAACCGGGTGCCTTCGTCCGTCTCGCGGATAACCATCTTCTGCGGCAGGTCGAGGGCCAGGCTGCCCTGGCACTGCATCATCGGGGTGCCCACCTCGGGATTGCCGAACACGAAAGTTCGTGTGGATGGCAGTGAAAGGTCGACCTTGCCGGCATTGGCCGCGTGATCGATCACCGTGACCAGGATCATGCCGCGATAGTCCAGTGCGGTACGCAACCGCTCGTCGACCTGATCGATGTCATGCTGACTGGTGCGCGACTCGATGCCCGAGGATTGCGCGAACAGCGCCTGTGGCACGGCCAGCAGCGTCCCTATCGCTAGAGTGCTCACAAGAAGGCGGAACCTGTGCATGAGGGAATCTCCCGATGTATGTGTTAATCAGCATTATGCATTGAAGCCGATCGCGCAAAGGGGAATGACTGGGCAATGACTGTAAGGTGTGCTCCTGGACGACGACTCAACTTGACAACAACCTCAAGGCCGACAACGACATGCCACCACCGCGGCTCGATATCATCATTCCGGCACTCGACGAGGCCGACCAGCTTCCAGCGTTGCTGGCAAGCCTGGCCCCCTTGCGCACAGCCGGTGCCGAGGTGGTGCTTGTCGACGGCGGCAGTCGCGACGCCACTCTGGCCATCGCCCGGGAAGGGGCCTGCCATTGCCTCTCGGCACCGAAGGGTCGGGCCAGCCAGATGAATGCCGGGGGCGAGGCCAGTCACGGCGAACACCTGCTGTTTCTGCATGCCGATACTCGCCTGCCGCCTGATGCCATGGCTCTTGTCGCCAAGGCCCTCGCGGGTAAGCGCTACTGGGGACGCTTCGATGTCCGCCTGACCGGGCGCCATCCGTTGCTGCCCTTGATTGGCGCTGCCATGAACCTGCGCTCGCGACTCACTGGCATCGCCACCGGCGACCAGGCGATGTTCATGACCCGCGAGGCCTTCCAAGCCGTCGGCGGCTTCCCCGCCCAGCCGCTGATGGAAGACATCGAGATGTCGCGTCGACTAAAGCGACTGTCGCCGCCGGCCTGCCTGCGCGCGAAGGCGACGAGCTCGGGAAGGCGCTGGGAGCGACAGGGAGCCTGGCGGACCATGCTGCTGATGTGGCGGCTGCGCTGGCGCTACTGGCGAGGCGAGCCTGCGGATAAACTGGCCCAGGAGTATCGCCATGTGCGCTGACGTCCGCGATGACCTGCCACTGGCGATACTGGCCAAGGCGCCGATACCGGGCAAGGTCAAGACCCGGCTGATACCGACCCTGGGGGCCGAGGGTGCCTGCCGACTTCATGAAAGATTGCTGCGCCATACCTTGGCGATTGCCCTGGCGACGACCTCACCCCGACGCATCACCCTGTGGACGGCACTGGATCATGCCCACCCGCTGTTTCTGACACTCGCCGGCCGACACGGCGTCACCCTTCGCGCCCAGCCCGAGGCCGACCTGGGGGAGCGCATGCATCACGCCCTGCAGGCCATGGGCGAACCGGGGCTTTTGATCGGCAGCGACTGTCCGGTCCTCACACCGACACTGCTGCGACGCTGCCGGGCCGAGCTGGCGTCGGTAGACGCCGTCTTTCTGCCGGCCGAGGATGGCGGATTTGCCCTGGTCGGCTTGAACCGCCCCGAGGCGCGGCTGTTCGCGGGCATCGATTGGGGCACGGACCGGGTGATGGTGCAGACCCGACGACGCGTCGCCGCGCTGGACTGGCAGCTTGCCTGCCCGGCCGTGGTATGGGACGTCGACCGTCCGGAAGATCTTTCGCGCCTCGCCGACATCGACCGACAACCCCAGATTGGAGGTGCCATCCCGTGACCCAAGACGCATCCGAGGCGCACCATCGGCGCCTGACGGAGGTACGCCCCCGGCTGGTTTCCTTTGCTTTGATGCACCTGCGGGACCTCTCGCGGGCCGAGGATGCCGTTCAGGAAGCCCTGGCGGCGGCCTTGGAGAAGGACGGAAGCTTTGCCGGACGCTCGGGCTACGAGACCTGGGTCTTCGGCATCCTCAAGTACAAGATCCTCGACGCCATGCGCGCCCAGAAGCGCCAGGGCACATGGCAGCCGCTCGAGGACGAGGGGGATGACGAGGCCATCGAGCGGCAGTTCCAGCAGAACGGGCGGTGGCAGAAAGATGCTCGGCCCTCGAGTTGGGGAGAACCCGAGGCGGCCTTCGAGAACGAGCACTTCTGGCGGGTCTTCGATGCCTGCATGATCGCCCTGCCGGACAGCGCCGCCAGGGTGTTTTCCCTGCGCGAGCTGATGGGCCTTTCCACCGAGGACATCTGCCGTGAGCTCGGCATCAAGGAGAACAACTGCTGGGTGATACTGCATCGCGCCCGGCTTCGGCTCAGGGCCTGCATAGAGAAAGGCTGGCTAAAGGAGACGGCGTCATGATGATGTGCAAAGAGGCGACCCGCCTGATGTCCTTGAAGCAGGATCGCCCACTGAGATTCCAGGAAAGGCTGTCGCTGCGGTTACACCTCTCGATGTGTGGCGCCTGCCGGGAGTGTAACAGGCAGTTTGCGCTGCTCCACAAGGCCGGCCAGCACAAGTCCCCCGCCAGCGATGACACGGACGAGGCACGAAGCGACTCATGAAGCTCCCATGCATCCGGGCAAGGCGTTGCCCCTTGCCTGGCTTTCACCTTGTCGTTCTTGCCCTGCCCGTCATCTCCTTGGCGTGTATTGCGGCCCCTCTCGAGGCGGCGACCTTCTCGGCGCGCGAGATGCACGACTGGCCCACCCGCTCCTTCGCGGACGAGACCGAATATCGACTCGTCGAACGCGGTGGCCGCGACGTTCTCGAGGCGCGATCGAGGGGCAAGGCGCCGCCGAAATATCGGGTGAAAAGCGACTACTTCATGGTCTCGGTGACCCGCTGTGCAATGGCGTCAAACAGAGCGTCCAGGTCGCGGGCAATAGCACCCAGCTCCTCTCCGGCCTCATCCACGTAGGGGTCGAGCAGATGACTCGGCGTCTTCCAGGAGAGCGTGGCGCTGCCATCGTCATTTTCGGTGACATAGAAGCGCATGGGAGCTTCGATCATCGCCGGGACGCTCAGCCGCAGGATTCGCACGGCATAGTCGTTGCGAAACACGCCGACGACCCGGTTGCCGGGGAGGGTGACCCCGCGGTTTGCGGCGGCCTCGGTGGGTCCGGCCTCGGTGACCACAAACATCCCCTCGGCCTCGACTGCCTCCCGCAAGACCTCCAGCAGCTCGTCATAGGCCAGCGAGGTGGGGGTCACTTGCCATCCCTGATCGGGCCAGCGGGTGTCGGCGACCGCTGGAACAGCCAGCATCAGCGCCAGCAGCCAGGTCGACAGTATCCTGCGCGTCATCAGGCTGTCCTCAGCGAGAGTTGAACCTGTTCGGCAGATTCTCCCTGCCAGTGACGCAGGGTGGAGGGATGCACGCCGAACGCTTCGGGCAGTTGAATGCCGGCCTGCTGCGCCAGCAAGGCGATGATCGCCATATGGTGAATGGTGTGGCTGGTCAGGAAGGCCAGCTCGCGGGCCAAGCTGGACGACACGGAGAGAATATCCTCGCCCAGGTGATAGCCCAGGGTCAGCGCATCCAGCGACCGCCCGCTGACCATCGACGACAGCCTTGCCTCGATGCCGGCCAGATGGCGCGCGGCTTGCTGCGGCCAACGCTCGAGAGCCTCGTCGCGACGGCGCTGCTCGTAGTCGATGACCTGGTCGCCCTTCTCGAGGCCATCGAGCAGGGCGTCATAATGGTCGATGATGTGGCGAACGTGCTTGCCGAGGGTATGACGTCCGTAGTCGCCGAAGGCTTGCCGATAGGTATCGGGGGCAAGATCGTCGAGCATGCCTCGCAGATGGGCAAGCGCCAGAAGGTTCTCCTCGATGAGCCCCGACGGGCAAGGGGATGGCCTGGAGGGATGACGTGACATGGCAGATGTCCTGTTGGGTCCGGTTATGGGAGACGGTACGGGGAAGACCAGGCCGGCATGCATGGTGTCCGGCCCGGCCTTGCCTTGTCGACTTTCACAGGCTTAGCTCAACCCTCGGCTTCGCCCTCACCTTCCGCTTCACCCTCACCTTCGCCTTCACCCTCACCTTCGCCTTCACCCTCACCTTCTGCTTCACCCTCGCCTTCGGCCTTCTCTTCATGGGCCTCAGCAAGCATCAGGGGAGCTTCCTGACCGTTGGTGTAGCTGTTGGAAAAACTCGCATCGGCGGGCGTCTCACTGGCCACGGCCTGGAAGGCCGCCCCACTGGCGGCCAACAGCAGCGCGGGTGCCGTATACCCCAGCTGGCGGCTGAGCCGACCCAGCAGGCTACGACGCTTCTCGTCTTGCAGTGTCATGATCATGACCTCCTCGATAAACCATGAGCGACATGCCTCGCATGTCGTCGTGCAGTGAAGTCGGCCAAGTGGCGCCGGCTTCTTCATCGACGATGCCCCTTGGAGCGACATCGCCATCTGCTCGTGCACCCCGTCACCCCCTGGCCATGACCAAGGCGGATTCCGTGCTCCAGATAGCGGGTTCGATGTTTGTAGACAGCCACTCGGCCAGCGAGGCGGACGACGGCGCGTCCCCACCGAGCGCCACGGCGAGACGCTCGAGCCCAGCGACCCACTCGCCCAGGGTCGACACGTCCTCGGCATCAAGCGCCTCGCCTTCGGCGGTGAGGCAACGTGGCAACAGGGCACCGAGGACCTCCAGCGTGGTAACGGGCGTGAGGACGGCATCGGCAGTCTCGCTGGAAGGCACCAGGATTCCTCGGACTGTCGCGGTTGTCGGCAATGCCGCCGAAGCAGCGTAACCGACGCCCGGCAGGGGAAACCCCAGCGGGTCGGCTGTTACCGGGTCTGACAGGTCAAGGCACACGCCGCGGGTCAGCCCTCCTCTCGATGCCGATACCAGTCGCTCCAGCACGGTGCGACTCGCCTCCCCCTCGGGGAGCAGACAGAGCACCCCAGCACCACATGGCGTAATCAGCAGGCTGGCGTCGATGACCGGACGTCCCGGCATCGGGGCCTGGCGAATCAGATGCCCCAGCAGGACTGGGACCAGCTGCGCCAGTGTCAGCCGCGAGGCGACGAGCCGGCCTTCGTCGGCCAAGGCGTAACCCGCCTTCTCGCGCAGCACGGCCAGGCGCGGCAGCCGGCTCACCGTCTCGTCACCTGACTCATCCAGCGGCGCAAGAGTCCCCGCCAAGAGCTTCGCCAGGCGTACCTCGGCAGGGCCGCTGGCGACTTCCAGCGCCCAGTGTCGGCCGTCGAGGCTCAGCTGCATGGCAGGCCTCGAGGTAAACGCCTTTGCTGGCGCCACGCGGGTCTCGGGCGCTATCGACTTCGGCGCCGATGGGTCGCCCTGCTGGCAGAGCAGGCCTTCACGACACCAGTCGCCCAGCGTGGTCCAGACATCGCGACGTAGTGCCGCGGCGTCCGGTGGGGTACCCGTCTCGGCGGTGGCACGCGCCAGCTCATCGGCGATGGCATCCGGGTCAAGCCCTTCGGTGGCCAGCAGCCAGATCAGCGCCGCCGTATCGTTGGGCCGGTAGTAACGGCCGCTGCGGGTGGCGTAGAGCGCAAGGCGCTCCTCCTCGAAAAGCTCTTCATTGAAAAGCTCCGCCACGTGGCGCCGTTGCAACCTTGGCCGCGGCAAGGGGCGATTGGCCAGTCCCTCGGCCAATTGCAGGTCGGCCAGGCTGAGTAGCGTGAAGTAGGGCAGGTAGCGTTCTGGCTCGGCGGCCGGCAGCACGGGTAGGAAGCCACCGGCGCGGGCCTGCTCGGCCCTGGCCTCGGCGACCAGCCGCGCGGTAGCGTCCTGACCCTGGCCGCTCGAGGTCGACTGGGCCTTGGCTTGCCCGGGAATATCGACCAGCGATACCAGGTCATGCACCAACCCGCCCTTGACCGCCGCCTCGATGCGCCCTCCTGTCTCCGGCGCGGCGCAGATGCCCAGCGACGGGCTAAGATTGCACTCGAGTATCCAGGGCTTGAGGGTATCGTCCACCAGGCAATCGAGCCCCAACAGCTCGTAGCAACCCCGCGGGTCGGCGCCGGCCTTTGCCGTGCGGCTGCGCATGGCGTCCACGGCGGAAATCGTAGTCAGAGCGACCAAGTCCTCGATCCGCTCGAAGAGCCGGGCGTCGTCGTGCCCCTGATCGCGCAGCCAGGCCCGGTAACGGTCGAGGTCGATAAACTCCACCGGCACCTCGGCACGAGTGTTCAGGGCGTTGATATCCGGGTTGGTCAGCTGGCTGTAGGGGTTATCGGCATCCTCGGGGTCCCAGGGCTCCGAAGCCAGCTTGGCGAAACCCTGGCGGTAGAGGTAGACGCGCAGCGGTTCGAGCGAGGCGATCAGTACGTAGAGCCGCAGGACATACTTGTGGCCGCGGATGGTATGGGGATTGGCCAGATACTCCTGGACCAGCCAGTCCTGGGCGAGCGGTGCCTCGGCGACATCTTTCAGCACCCGCACCCCCTTGCCTTTGGAGGCATTGGTGGGCTTGAGTATCCAGCGCTGGTCCGGATTGGCCAGGGCAGCCTCCTGCAGCGCGTGGTAGTCGCCAGGCATCACGTAGGCACGGGGGAAGAACGCCAACCGCCGGGCAAGGGTATGGTCGGCACCATGGCTCTCGTGGATGCGCTCGCGAAGCGTGGCGAGACTGTCATGGAGGCGGCTCTTGACGGTCAGCGCCGCATTGCCCGGGAAGTGATTCATCTTGCGCATCGGCGAGACCCGACGGAACTGCGCGGCATCCGGCATGCCAGTGATCCAGCCGGCGTCCCAGTCATGCTCGTCGCCGACCTCCCAGCCCAGGGGCTCGAGGGCCTCGCGGAAGAATCGGTCCTGCTCATCGGCTCGCTTGCCCCCCAGCCAGAAGCGTCTTGTCGGCGAATGCGGCTCGGTCATGCTCGGCATCTCCTCTCCGGCTATCGTGATTGGCTTGTGGTTATTGTTGCGTACTTACTGTGTCGTCGTGCTGACACGCTCCTTACAGCGATAGCAACCGGAACGCGATCTGTCGCGGATTTGATTTGTGGAACGATCGATACTAAATTGACGGCATGACACGAGGACGCCCCATCGCCTTCAGCCCGGACGAGGCTGCCAACGCCGCCATGCAGGTTTTCTGGGCGCGAGGCTACGCCAACGCTTCGACCCGTGACCTTCTCGAGGCCATGCGCCTCTCGCGCAGCAGCCTCTACCAGGCGTTCGGCAACAAGGAGCAGCTGTTCCTGGAGTCACTGCGACGCTATCGCGATGCGTTGGTGGGACGACTGGGGCGTCGTCTCGAGGCGGCGCCCTCGGCCATGGTCTTTCTGGAAGGTCTCTTTCGCGAGACGGCAGGGGAAGCCGACAGCGAGCGCGCCGCCCTGGGATGCCTGATCTTCAATTCGGCGAGCGAACTCGGTCAGCGCAGCGACCTGCCTGCACAGCACGCCCGCCAGAGCATTGCCGCCATCACCGCGCTGTTTCAACGGGCGCTGGACCAGGCGCAGGCAGCAGGTGACATCGCCCCGGAGCAGGACACTCGCGCCCTGGCCAGCTACCTGACGATGGGCATGGCCGGGCTCAGGACCTTGCTGAAAAGTGGCGCGGATGCCGAGCAGGCCGGCCAGGCGGTAGAGCTGCTCCTGGACGGCCTGCGACGCTGATCCTCCCCTTTTTTGCCATTTATGGAACGATCGATCCATAAATGGCGCAATAGCAGTACCCACGACCACGAAGGAGGCACACCCCATGTCCGCCGACTATCAGATGCAACTCGCGCCCCAGACCCTCGAGAATGCCGACGCCAAGGCCAAGCCGCTGCTCGAGCAAGCCAACGCCAAGCTGGGCTTCGTGCCCAACATGTACGCGGGCATGGCCAAGGCACCGGGGGTGCTGGACACCTACCTGCACGGCTATGAATTGTTTCGCGAGGATTCCGGCTTTGCGCCCCCCGAACAGGAAGTGGTGTTCCTGACCATTAGTCGCCTCAACGGCTGCGACTACTGCATGTCGGCCCACAGCATGCTCGCCGAGAAGATGTCCCAGGTACCGGCCGAGGTGATCGAAGCGATTCGCAACGACCAGCCGATTCCCGACGAACGCCTCGCGGCCCTCGCCGAGTTCACCAAGGTGATGTTCGAGAGTCGTGGCATGCCCCGCCAGGCCGACGTCAAGGCGTTCCTCGACGCCGGTTTCGAGGAGCAGCAGGTGCTGCAGATCGTGCTGGCCCTGGCGGTCAAGACGCTCTCCAACTATTCCAACCACGTCAACCATCCCGAACTCGACGAGGCCTTTTCCGGCCATGCCTGGCAGGGCTGAATGCATCTGCCCTCTTCCATCGGCGCCGGGGATAACCGCGCCGCTTTTTATTCATTTACAGAATATTTGGCTCAAGAAGAGTTCTTGGCGGCAGATTGCCCCGCTGGAAGGGCCCGCCTAGCATCGAGACACTACTTATGAAGGAGGATCTATCATGAGACGCACCCTGTTACTGGCCGCCGGCACCCTGGCCCTGTCCGGTCATGCCTACGCCCTGCATCCCTCTCCCCTGGTCGATGCCGCATGGCTCGAGGGTCAGCTCGACGGTGACGAACTGGTCGTGTTGGACGTACGCTCCGCCATCGATGACGGCGGCGACCGGGCGAGCTTCGAGGCCGCCCGCATCCCCGGCAGCCGCTACAGCAGCTATACCGATGCTGGCTGGCGCGAGGAGCGTGACGGGGTCGCCGGCCTGATGCCTGCGGTCGGTGACCTCGAGGCGCTAATCGGGGGCCTGGGCATCGACAACGACGACACCGTGGTCGTGGTCCCGGCCGGCACCGGACCCACCGACTTCGGCAGTGCCGCCCGCATCTACTGGACCTTCAAGGCCTTGGGGCACGACGAGGTAACGATTCTCAATGGCGGCTTTGCCGGCTGGGAGCAGCAGGGTCATAAGGTAGCCAGCGGACCGGTGAAGGCCCCGGACGCCGCTTCCTTCGAGGGCAGTCTGCGCGAATCGCTACTGGCCACCACCGAGGAGGTGGTAACGGCCCGTGAGGCAGACGAACAACTGGTGGATGCCCGCCCGCCGGCCTTCTACAAGGGTCAGACTCAGTCACCCGCCGCCCGCGTGCCGGGCACCATCCCGGGTTCGGTAAACCTGCCCCATGATGGCAGCTTTGAAGAGCGCGACGGCGCCTACTACCTGCAGCCGGACTCGCTGAAGGCTCGCATCGACGACCTTGGGCTCGACCCCGAGGCGCCCACCGTGGCCTTCTGCAACACCGGTCACTGGGCCGCCAGCGGCTGGTTTCAGCTCAGCGAGATCGGCGGGCTGGAGAACGTCACCATGTACGACGGCTCCATGGCCGCCTGGACCCGTGACGATGAACGCCCCGTCCAGCTGGCCGACCGGGGCATCGTCAGCGTCGGCGAACTGGCCGAGTAGTCTAGCCGCCTGAGTGTCCCTGCCACGACGCCCCGCGGCCAGATAACCGACCGCGGGGCGCTGGTATGTCATTCCGGTGGTCTAGCCTAATCGCTCGGCCAGGGCATCGAGGTCGGGCACGGTCATGTCGGGCTCGATGCCCCATGGGTCGAAAGGCGCATCCAGACTGCGCCGAACCCAGGCGGCATGCAGGCCGGCATGGCGGGCACCGATCACGTCGAAGGGATTGCTGGAGACCAACCAGGTATCGCCAGGGGCGACCTCGAGGCGATTTCTAAGATGGGCATAGACGGCAGGGTCGGGCTTGAAGCGCTTGACCTCCTCCACGCTGATCACTTCATCGAAGCGCTCCCGGATGCCGGCCTGACTCAGCAGCCCTTCGACTGCCTCCCGACTGCCGTTGGAAAACGCCACGCAGGTTACGCCAGCTTCCTGAAAGCGTGCGAGCGCCGCCGCGGCATCGGGGAAGGCCGGCAAGCGGGCATAGGTCGCCATCAAGTGGTCCTTGTCAGCGTCGGAGAAACGCGTCTGCAGCGCGCGGTCCGTGAACTCCAGCGCCTCGCGGGTGCACTGCGAGAAGTCCACGTAATCCCCCATCAGGCCACGACGAAAACTGTATTCCAGTTGCTTGTCGCGCCAGCGGCGGGAGAACTCGGGGGCCAACGCTGCCTTACCGCCCGTCGCCAGGCGCGTTTCCAGCTCGGCGACCACGCCGTGGGTATCGATCAAGGTGCCGTAAACATCAAAGGCCAGTACCGTTGCCATGCTCTTGCTCCATCAATCCATCGATCATTCAAGCCTGCGCCAGGGCGAGGGCCAGGACAAGTCGACCTGTGGCGACAGACCTCAGCCGGCCACGAGCCTCGTCAGGGCGAAGTTGGCGATGGCGGTATCCTGCACGCCGGTGCCGGTGAGGTCGCACACCGTCAGCGTGTCGTCCGTCAGGCGCAACCGCTGTCTTTCGGCGATCACCCGGCCCAGTTCATGGACCTTGAAGGGCACCTCCCCGCCTTCGAACGCCTTGAGCTCCCCGTTGCCCTCGCTCTGGGCGCGCGTGTCGCAGACGAAGGCGTCGGCGCAGGTCAGCACCGTGGCATCCAGCTCTCGCTTGTCGGGGCTGTCCGAGCCCATGGCGGTGACATGCACGCCCGTGGGCAGATCCCGGGCATGCAGCAGCGGCACCCGTGACGGGGTGGCGGTGACAATGATGTCCACCGCGGCACAGGCCTCGGCCACCTCGTTGTGGACGTTCACCCTGAGCCCGTCGGCCCGGAGCCGCTCGGCGTAGGTCTCCGCGCCCTGCCGGCGCCGCGCCCAGACATCGACGGTGTCGATGTTGCGCACCAGGCGCAGCGCCTGTACCTGGCGTTCGGCCTGCTCCCCGGCGCCCAGTACCGCCACCCGGCAACTGCTCTCCCGCGAAAGGTGCTTGGCGGCGATGGCGCCGGCCAGCGCGGTGCGCACCAGAGTCAGATAGCCCTCATCGAACAGGATGGCATCCACCAGCCCGGTCTTCGCCGAAAAGACCATCATCAAACCGTTGAGGCTCGGCAAGCCGATCTTGGGATTATCGAAGAAACCGGGGCTGACCTTGATGGCGAATCGCTCGGCGCCGCGGATATGAGCGGTCTTGACGTCGACCTCGCCATTGGACTCCTCGATGGCCATAGAGAGAATCGGCGGCTGGATGACCTCGCCACGGCCCAGGGCTTTGAAGCCCGCTTCCACGGCGGCTAGCGCTTCGTGATCGAGCGTTACGGCGGCCATGATGGCCTCGCGGTCATAGCACTGCATGAAACGCCCCCTCTCCATTACACGCAACTCAATCAGCCTACCTCAGCGCCCCGCTAGGGCGCGAGCACGGTCGAAGGTCTCCAGTGCAACGCCATTGCCGGAGAGGATCAGGGCCACTTTCTGACCCCGCACGTCCAGCTTGTGCTCGACGATGGCGGCCAGCCCCACCGCCGCGGCCCCCTCCACCAGCAGTTTCTCGTGCTCGAGGATATCGACCATGGCGTGAGCGATGGCCACCTCCGAGACTTGAAAATGCTCATCCATCACCTCGCGGGCCAGCGCCAAGGTACAACGATTGTCGCGGCCAATCCCGCCGCCCAGCGAATCGGCCAGACTCGCCACCTCCTCGACTTCGACGGGCCTCCCGGCCTGCAGGCTCTTCCACATGGCGGCCCCGTCCGACAGGCTGACACCGGTGATTCGCGTCGCCGGCCGGATCGCCTTGATAGCGGCCCCGATACCACCCAGCAGACCGCCGCCAGAGAGCCCGACGAAGACCCGGTCCAGCTCCGGCGCGTCCTCCATCAGCTCCAGGCCGATAGTGCCCTGCCCTGCGGCGACCAGCGCATCGTCGAACGGCGGTATCAGGGTCATGCCTTCCTCATCGACCAGGCGCGCGACCTCGATGAACGCCTCGTCCTGGTTTCGCCCGACACGACGCACCTCGGCGCCCAGCACCTCGATAGCTACCACCTTGTTCGCAGGAACCAGCCGCGAGAGGCAGATCACCGCCGGCACGCCAAGATGCGCCGCCGCATGGGCCACCGCCCGGCCATGGTTACCGGTGGAAGCGGTCGTCACCCCTGCCCGCAGGGCGTCGCGGCCATGGCGCTCGATCAGCGCAGCGATCATGTTGGTCGCGCCACGCAGCTTGAAGGCGCCGGTCGGCTGGAGGGTCTCGAGCTTGAGCAGGATCTCGGCGTCAAAGCGTGCCGACAGCGCAGGCGAGCGGACCAGCGGGGTGCGCACGGCCTGTCCGGCGATACGTTGGCGGGCCTGGTAGAGGGAGCATAGGGAAACGCCGTGCCGGGGCAGAGTCATGCCGCAATCTCACTCGTTGAGTTGCCATGCGTCTTTATCATGCTAGTCAAACGAGTCATTGGCGGATAATGAGCGGCCATTCGTCGCCATTGCCTTCATCAGAAGTCACTCCTGGCTTGATGTCGTAATCCACGGCGCGAATCGTCTTGCCACTGACCTCCGTGCCGTTCCAGCTCGGACAGGACGTTACCCAGCAGTAGGGCACAAGAAGAGTCCGCCGGTGTGGGCTTCAGCGTGCAATTGATCGCAAGAGCCGTCAGGGTCATGTCTCGATCCTCCTGGAAAGTTTACCCTCCCGGGCAAGAGGAAAAACCAACATTCCATTCAGCTCGACAGGAACCTGCCGACACTTTCGGCAACCTCTTGGGGCCTCTCTTCGGTAATCCAGTGCGCGGCATCCACCCACTCGAGGCGAGCGTTGGGCAGCGTCGAGTTCAGTTTTTCCGCGTATTCGGGTTTCTGAAAAGGATCGTGGTGCCCCCATAGGATCAAGGTTTCATGGGGAAGATGCGGTAGTTCATCGGCGATGGCGAGCGTGTATTCGGGATTGAGCCTACGCAAATTTCGAAAGAAGGCCCGCTTGCCTGCTTCGCCTCGCCAAGGCTCCACCATTATGTCTGCAAGTTCCGCGGTGGCAACGCTCTGGTCATGGAGTCCCTTGGGGAGAAAATCGCGGTGCATCTGCTCGAAATCGCCTAGGCTCATCTGCTGCTCGGCGCCGGGGTCCCGCAGCGGCTCGAATTCGGGAATCGGCCAGGAATCGAAACATACCGCATCGGCCAGCACCAGACGCTCGATCCGCTCGGGATAATTCACGGCCATGATCTGCGCTACTCCGCCTCCAATATCATGCGCCACGATATCGGCCCGTCGGATGCCCAGCGCGTCCATCAAGCCAAGCATTATTCGACTTTGTGCCTCAATCGAGACGTTGGCGTCGAGCGGTTTATCCGATTTGCCGTAGTTCAGCATGTCGGGGGCGATCACGCGACGGTCGCGTGCCAGCGTTGGAATGACATTACGCCACATCAGGCTCGATGTGGGAATGCCATGCAACAAGATGACGGGATTGCCTTCGCCTTGTTCTAGGTAAGCGATGCGATGACCGTCGACATGCAAATACTGGTGGTTCAGGCTGGTTCCTTCCATTGCAACGACTCCAGAGATTGATGGCTACTACGCTATGACCTGAAAGCATCAAGAACGCGGCTATCTAAATTTCACGCTCGATGCAGTAAATAAACGACAAGCCCCAGCGCTCCCGCTACCGTGGCGACCTTTTCACCGTAGAGAAGTGGCGGCTAAGTGCGGCACGAAGAGTGAGAAAGGACCGCATCATTTCGCATCCTCTTAACCTTCATGTCACCTCTAAATTGAACAGGTGCGCCTGGTGGATCTGTAAAATGGCTCGGTAACCTCAAAATAGGAACGACCAGTACAGAAGTCAAAGATACATGGATGCTCTTTCCTCCTCCGCAACGTTCAGAGCCTCGAGCCGACGTCAGAGGCGACGGTGGGATAGGCAAACATAGCCGTCTTGAGGTCCGCAGTGGTAAGGCCGTGGCGTATGGCCAGGGCGAACACGTTGATTGACCTTTTCCAGAGAGCCTGCCGTGCCTAAAATCCCGAACCAGGCTAAAAAGTAGGCCTGTAGCCGTCTTTAAGACTAGCTCGAAACCAGCGCCCTTTTCGGTGCGAGAAAGCATACGGCAAGATCGTGAGGCAGTTGGCCGCTATCCCCCGGCAGCAGGAGAGGTGTTTCACATCCTTGGTGAAAGTCTGGGCGCAGAGCTTGAGACCCTCCACCATGGTCAGGTAGGGAAATAGCTCATCGCCGAGCTCCTGCCCGGCCATCCTTGCACGCAACGCCAGCGCCGCCGATATCGACAGGTTGACGTTCGCGAAGACGGCGCAGCAACTGGGCTTCAGCCTCAAAGAGGTTGGAGACCTGCTCCGGCTGGAAGATGGCACCCACCGTCAGGAAGTCAGCGAGCTCGCCGTGAAAAAATTGCGGAACGTGCGGGAAACTTGATCGACTGCAGCCGATCGAGAAAGTGCTGAGAGACTTTTTGCAACAATGTCACGCCCAGCAGGACAGCGTCACCTGCCCCCTGATCGCGTCGTTGTATGAAGGAACCGGGAAAGGTCGGCCGCCCGAGATAAAATCATGTTGAGTTCTCTGTCATCCCATACTCAAGTGCGGCGTGCTCGCAGCTTCATCGACATAGAGAACTTAGATACAAAGAACAAAAAATGGCCGAGAGGTACTTCCCCGCGGCCATTGGGTTCGGCTGGGATTCGGTTTAGCCGACTGGCATTGTTGCCTTGACCACACCCTCACGAACCAGCTGCTCGGTGACCTTGTCCACCGCGCGCTTGGCGCGGGCAACGATCTCGTCGACCTCGGCACGGCTGGTGGTCAGCGGCGGCGCGAAGCCCAGGATATCCCCCTGCGGCATGGCGCGGGCGATGAGGTTCTCCTGCATGGCTGCGGCGGCGATGCGCGGACCGACCTTGAGCGCCGGATCGAAATGCGCCCGCCTGGCCGGGTCGGCGGAGAACTCCACCGCCGCCAGCATGCCCACGCCGCGCACCTGACCGACGATGGGGTGATCGCCGAAAGCCACCTGAAGTTGCTGCTGCAGGTAGGCGCCGGTCTCGGCGGCATTCTGAGTCAGTCCTTCGCGCGCGATAATCGCCAGGTTGGCCAGGCCCGCGGCGCAGCCCAGCGCATGGCCGGAGTAGGTCCAGCCGTGGCCGATCGGGCCGTACTCGCCGGTGCCCTGCTCGAGCACCTGCCAGACGCGGTCGCCGACGATCACGCCCGAGAGCGGCTGGTAAGCGCTGGTCAGGCCCTTGGCCACGGTGATCAGGTCGGGCTTGATGCCGTAGAAGTGACTGCCGAATTCGGTGCCGATGCGCCCGAAACCGCAGACGACCTCGTCGGCGATCAACAGGACGTCGTACTTGGTGAGCACGGACTGGATCTCGGCCCAGTAGCCTTCCGGCGGCGGCACGATGCCCCCAGTACCGAGCACCGGCTCGCCGATGAAGGCGGCCACGGTGTCCGGCCCTTCGGCCAGGATCATCTTCTCGAGCTTCGTCGCGCAGTGCTTGGAGAACTCACGCTCGGTCATGCCCTCGAGCTCGGCGGCGCGGTGGTAGTAGAACGGCGCTTCGGTGTGGCGAATGGTGTCGATCGGCAGGTCGAAGTGGTCATGAAATGCCTTGAGGCCGGTCAAGGAACCCGAGGCGATACCGGAGCCGTGGTAGCCACGCATCCGCGAGATCACCTTCTTTTTCTGGGGGCGGCCCAGCACGTTGTTGTAGTAACGCACGATCTTGAGCTGGGTCTCGTTGGCGTCCGAGCCCGACATGCCGTAGTAAACCTTGGACATGCCCGGACCGTAGAGCTCGAGGATCTTCTCGGAGAGCGCGATCTGCGGCTCGTTGGAGTGCCCCACATAAGTATGATAGTAGGACAGCTCCAGCGCCTGCTGGTAGATTGCTTCGGCGACCTCGGTACGGCCATAGCCGATGTTAACGCAGTAGAGCCCGGCAAACCCGTCGATGAACTCGCGGCCATCCTTGTCGACGATATGAATGCCCTTGCCGCCGGTAATCACCCGCCCCGGCGCATCGCCATGGGCGAAGTCGCGCAGGTGGGTGGAGGCATGGAAGGTCACCTTGCGATCGCGCTCGATCAGGTCCTGGTGCAAGCTCATATCTCTTCTCTCTCAGGTAAACTCCCCGGCTGCACCGGGGAGGATATTCAATTGATGGTAACAACTAATCATGAGAGCTCTGCGAGCGAAGGCCAGACAAGGCGGATCTTGACGAGAACAGCGGAGTTTACGTTCTGTAAATGAGCATGTTCGAATAAAGATCCAACGCCGCATGGCCGAGCGCAGCAAGCTCAACTACCAGAAACGGAGCCCAGCCCACCCAGGCAGTAATACTTGGTCGAGAGGTACTCATCGATCCCGGTGATGCCGCCCTCGCGGCCCAGCCCCGATTGCTTGACGCCGCCGAACGGCACCGGGGGCCCGGTCATCTTCACCGAGTTGACGCTGACCATGCCGTACTCCAGCGCGCGCAGCAGCTTCCAGATGCGGCGAATGTCATGGGTGTAGACGTAGGCCGCCAGGCCGTACTCGGTATCGTTGGCCATCTCGATGACCTGGTCGTCATCGGCGTAGGCGGTGATGCCGGCCACCGGGGCGAAATTCTCTTCGCGCCAGACCTTCATCTTCGGCGTCACGCCGGTCAAAAGCACCGGCATGAAAAAGTTCGGGCCGGGCGCGGCGCCCTGGTCGCCGGCCACCAGGGTGGCGCCCCGCGAGATGGCATCGTCGACGATGGCGGCGGCCTTCTCCACCGCCTGGCGATGGATCAATGGCCCCAGGTCGACCTCGCTTTCCAGGCCGTTACCCACGGTCAGCGCGGCCATGCGCTCGGCAAACTGCTCAACGAATTGATCATGAATCGACTCGTGGACCAGGATGCGATTGGCCGCCAGGCAGTCCTGACCGGCGGTCTGGAACTTGGCCGCCACGGCGGCATAGGCCGCTTCCTTGGGGTCCATGTCCGGGCCGACGATAAAGGGCGCGTTGCCGCCCAGCTCGAGAGAGACACGTTTCACGGTACTCGCGCTTTGCTCCAGCAGCAGCCGACCCACGCGGGTGGAGCCGGTGAAGGAGAGCGCCTTGACCCGCTCCTCGGCACACAGCAGTTTCGACACCTCGGGCGGGTCGCCCAGCACCACGTTGAACACACCGGCGGGAATCCCGGCCCGCTCGGCCAGCTCGGCCAGTGCCAGCGCCGAGAACGGGGTCTCGTTGGCGGGCTTGACGATCACCGTGCAGCCCGCCGCCATGGCCGCCGCGGCCTTGCGGGTGATCATCGCCAGCGGGAAGTTCCACGGCGTGATCAGTGCGGCGATACCTACCGGCTCCTTGATCGTGCCCAGCGCCGCGTTGGGAATGTGGCTCGGAATGGTCTCGCCGAAGGTGCGCTTGCCCTCCTCGGCGAACCAGCGCACGAAGCTGGCGCCATATTCCACCTCGCCACGCGCATCGGGCAACGGCTTGCCCTGCTCCAGCGTCATGATGGTAGCCAGATCCTCGCGATTGGCCTGCAGCAGGTCATACCAGGCGAGCAGGCGCTCGCAACGCTCGTCGGCACGCAAGGCCCGCCAGTGCACGAAGGCTGCGTCGGCCGCGTCCACCGCGGCGAGGATCTGATCGGCCTCAAGCCAGGGGATATGCCCCAGGGCTTCGCCGGTGGCCGGATCGATCACGGCCTCTTCGCGGCCGCCATCGCCATGGGTCCACTTGCCATCGACATAGGCGTACTGGCGAAACAGACGCGGATCTTCCAGAGCATTCAACAAAGTCTTGGACAGTTTCATGAGTACCTCCCCTGACACCGCGGCAGGGAACGGTCCTGCCGGGGCAATAAATGGCCGGGCCGCCTGATCGACAAGCATCCTGGGCGACTCGATGAAGACAGGGTAAGGGATTCGACGAGAGGGGACTTTTTGTTAATGGCACACTTTGCCAGAGAATCTTTTGTCCTGAGCGGGAAACGTGCGGTTTTTTCTGCGCATACGAGTACCGCCCCCGGCGAGGGGGCGGAAGGCTCAGCCGTTCGGGGGGTCGACCAGCGCCTGCTCGGTGAAGACCAGCAGACCGAGCTCGGGGCGATAGCCATGGATCTCGGTCACATCGAGTGCCTGCAGGAAGTAGAGAATTTCCTCGCTGACCACCTGCCCCGGCACCAGCACCGGGAAGCCCGGCGGATAGGGAATCACGAAGCTTGCCGACACCACGTCACGGCCGGCACGCATCTGCGCCTGAAGCTCGCCGTTGTCGAAACGCAGGTACTCGGTATTTTCCTCGTCATAGCTCAGGAAATAGGCACGACGGATATCCCCCTCCGGCGTGTTCCCGTCCGGGTCGGGCCGGAAGGCATCGTGGAAGCGACTGAAGTCCGGTAGCGGGGGAAGCTCCTGGGTGAGCGAGCGTACCCGGTTCTCGATGATCTTGCGCTCGGGGCGACTGCTCTCCTCCCAGCGGTATTCGAACTCCTTGGCCAGCTTGATCAGCACATCGAGCAGATAGGCGATGGAACCGCGCGTGGTGCCGATATTGGTCATGAACAGCACGGTGTTGCGCGAGGTCTTGTTGATCTGAATGCCGTACTTGTTCATCAGGTATTCGTTCTTGAAGGAGTCGCCGTCGACCCCGGTCGTGCCGATGGCGATGGTCACCCGGGTCGGGTCGACCACGAACTGGTCGCGCGCCCAGGCTTCTTCCATCTGGTTCCAGCCGGTCACCGGGTCGTAGTAGGACTCGACACCCGACTCGCGATATTCTTCGGGCACCATGTCGCTGTTCTTGAGTACCCGGAAGTACTTCTGCAGCAGCGGGTGGGTGTACAACTGCTCGCGCAGCGTCAGTGCTGCCTCTACCTGCGAGTGCACCAGTTCGAAACCTTCCATCTCGGCCTGCATGCGCCCAACGTCCAGCGAGGCGATGATCTGATAGTTGGGCGAAGTGGAAGTGTGGGTCATGTAGGCTTCATGGAACGGCGCCTCTACCCGCTGGCGGTAGTCCTGGTCCCAGACGTGAATCATCGAGCCCTGGCGCAGCGAGGTCAGGGTCTTGTGCGTGGAGTGCGTGGCATAGGCACGGATGCGCACGGTCTCGGGGTCCGGCATCAAGCGACGGTCGAGCCAGGTGGCGTCATCATCGGGGTCGAGCTGGTCGAACTCGGCCTTCCAGATAGCGTACTCATCCCGGTAGCTGGCACTGCGGTAGCGATCGCACAGGGTACGCGCGGTATGCATCGCGGTGCGCGGCCGATAGGTGGGGTTGAAACCCGCGAAGGCGAACCAGGCCTCGTCCCAGAGGAACACCAGATCGGGCTTGATCGCCAGACACTCTTCCATCACCCGGCGCACGTTATAAACCACACCGTCGAAAGTGCAGTTGGTCAGCAGCAGCATCTTGACCTTGTGGAGCTGACCGGCACGCTTGTAGCTCAACAACGTCTTCTTGATGTCATGCAATGGCACCGCACCGTACATGGAGTAATCGTTGAGCGGGTAGGAGTCCAGGTAACTCACATGGGCGCCGGCCAGCACCATGCCGTAGTGATGCGACTTGTGGCAGTCGCGGTCGATCAACACGATATCGCGGGGCTTGACCAGCGCCTGGACCACGATCTTGTTGGCGGTAGAGGTGCCGTTGGTCACGAAGAAGCTCTGCCGCGCCCCGAAGGCCCGGGCGGCATACTCCTGGGCCTTCTTGATCGGGCCGTAGGGTTGCAGCAGTGAGTCGAGCCCGCCGGAGGTCGCCGACGTCTCGGCGAGGAAGATGTTGATGCCGTAGAAGTCGATCATCTGCCCGGCCCAGTGTGACCGGGTAATCGACTTGCCGCGCGAGATGGGCATGGCATGAAAGACCCCGGTGGGCTTCCTGCTGTACTCACGCAGGGCATCGAAGAACGGCGTGCGGTAGCGGTTGTCGATGGCTCGCAGGATGGTGTGATGCTGCTCGATATAGTCCGTTTCGCGATAGAAGATGCGGTTGAAGTAACGGATGTCGCGGCTCGCCGTTGCCTCGACATCCCCGCTGGTGACCAGGAACTGGTCGATCTCGGGGCGCAGCTCGTTGATCATCGAGCTCAACAGGATGCTGCGCTCCGCCTCGGACTGGTTTTCCAGCGACTTCTCCGAGAGACCCTCGAGGTAGTTGCGCAGGGCACTGAGGTTGTACTTTGACTTGTAGGGAAACTCATAGCGGATCAGGCAGGCCTGGATATTGGGATTGACCAGCACCGCGATCAACGCGTCCTCAAAGCTTCTCACCGTGACCACGTCGTAAACGAAACGGTCCTCGGGACGGCGCATGTTGTGGAACGCCTCGCGGACCACCTCCTCCTCCTGGGGAGACAGGTTGTCGACGATCAACAGCTCGAAATACGGCTGCGCCGAGCTGTTCGATGCCGGATGGCCACGCCGCAGCTGGTTCAGGGCATCCAGGGTCTCGAGGTCTTCGGCATCGGCATCGGTTTCGCTGAGATCCACATGCCGCCGACGATAGGATTCGCTGATCAGCGCGCGCACCAGGCGCTTGACCACCTTCTCCAGCAGCACGTATTCCCCTCGGTTGAACAGCCCCCATAGATGCCGAAAGTCCTCCTTGGAAGGAAAGGCATGGTAGTCCTCGATGATTTCCAGTCGGGTCAGCTTGACGTCGATGGCCTTGATCAGGTTCTTGTCACGACTCCCGTCATCCAGGCGCACCAGCTGGCCGAGATCCCGCTTGAGGGCGTTCCAGGTATCGGCACGCAGTTGCGAGATCTTGTGGTAAAAACCCAATGCGGTATAAGGCGTTTCGGAATTGCTTGTCTCTTGCATGACGGCACCCGTGCGTAATGGAGATGATCGAAGGCCTTAGCCTGCCCCGGGGCTTCACCCGACATTCAGGTTGCGCGCACCGTAACGGACCATCAGTTGTTGTTCGGAAAAATCATCGAAGGAGAAGTCGAGCCATTTGCCCGGCCAATGGAACCGCGCCTGTCCGGCGCGAGGGTGATAGACCGCGGTATAGATGGTGCCCAGCCCACGTGAATAGTCGTGGCGAAACAGCGGCGGGGACGAGAAGGCCGAGATCAGGCGCTCCTCAGTCGTGGCCTCGTCGTCGACCAGGATCGACAGCTGACGCTCGCGGATCAGCGTCTCGGAGGCCAGGGCGTGTGCATACCACTCGATCTTCTTCTGATGATTGGTGGCCACCGCGACACGTCGGATGCTGGCCCGCCGGTCAGGTGCGATCATCGCCGTGACGTAGCGCCCGGCCGCATCGGCCACGGTGATGTTGTAGGCCATGTGAGTCGGCACCCGGGCCAGCACCTCGGCGGCTTCGGGGACGCTGTCGCAGAACTCGAGGATGTAGCGCAGGATGATCGGCGCGCCGAACCCGTCGCCCACCGCCTTGCGGCCACCGAAGGCCAGCGACACGGTCAGGCCGCGATCGTTGAGGCCATCCAGCACGCCCCATAGGCAGTCGGACATGGCGATCACCCCACGTCCGTTCCAGTTGGTGTAGAGAATCGTGCCTTCACACAGCTCCGGCGGGTAGTCGTAGTTGCGCGCCAGCACCGTCGAGGATGGGCTTGCCAGCACCGCCTGGGAGCAGCCGGTGATGTAGGGTGGTGGCTGGTAGAGACTCAGGAAACGCGAGGCCAGGTCTCCCCCGCCGGCCAGGTCGCACAAGGTCTGGTAGGTCGGCACCAGCTCGGGCATATGCTTTTTCAGCGCGTTATAGCAGGCCAGATAGGCGGGACGCTCGCGCTCGCCCTCGGCCAGGTACCACTGCTCATAGGCCGGCCAGTGGTAGTCGAACAACGACTGCCACTTGGGGCCCGGCGGCCCCTCGCGCACCGAACGAAAAACCAGCGTCTTTTCCATGTCGGCCAGTGAAGCGCCACGCGAGGTGACGCTTCTTACCTCCCTCAAGGAATCCTGCCTTCTCAAAGAATCTTGAAGTTGCCGCCGCCAACGGCATGGCTGACCGCAACCTCCTCCACGACCGGGTCCTGCAGCGACTGGCCGGCATACTGGCCGCGGATGCCGGCGATCCAGGCGTGGGCCCGTTCGTTGAGCTGGAAGTCATCGTCCATCAAGCGCCCACGGGTGATCAGGATGCCCAGGTCCGCCCCTTCGTAGCGGAAGTCGCCGGCCCCGCTGATGCGTAGAAAAAAGGCTTCGTTCTCATTCTCGGCAGCGTGCGGGTGGTAATTATAGTGATCGTAGGCAATGACACCGTCCGAGGTCATGCGCCACAGGCCGGTGCGCGGGGCCTGGGTGAGCAGGTCGACGCTCTCGTCGGTGTGCTTGATCACCAGCTGGCTCCAGCTGTCGACACTGTCCGGATGAGACCAGCGCTCGTTGATCTCGTCGATGTCGAGATCGAAATCGGCGTCCGAGAACTCCAGCAGATGGAAGAGAAACAGCGGGATATCGGAGTGGGCGAAGGCCGCGACGTTGGTCAGCGAGCTTGCGCCGGTGACCCGCGGGTTGAGCTCGCCGAGATAGACCTCCATTGAATCCATGTCGACCAGGAAGTCGAGCTCGAAATATCCACGGTAACCCTCCTCCCGCAGCGCCTCGCCGAAGAGGAAAGTATATTCACGCGCCTTGTCGCGCACTTCCTGACTGAAGGCACCGGCAAACATCTCGTTGCCGCACCAGCCGCCTTTATAGGGCGTCAGCGACTTGAAGCCCACCAGCTCGGTCATCAACGGACCCACCACGGTGCCGCAACGGGTGGAGCAGGCCTCGATGGCCGAGCCGCGACAATTGATGCGCTTCATGATCTTGACCTCGGATTCGGCCTCGATCTCTTCGGCATGCTTGTAATAGTCGTCTTCGCTGGCAATGAAGAAGGTGGTGTGGCCGGAATCGCCGAAAGCGGTCTGTACGACCAGGTCGGTGCCCAGGTCGCGGCTGACCTCACACAACTCCTGATAGCTGCCGACCTTGGCCAGTACGTTGGGCACGCTGGGCACGCCCACCTTGTTGCCGATGCGCACCGTCTCGATCTTGTTGTCCATGCGGCTACGCAGCGCCGCCGGCGGGAAGGCAACCTTGAGTCCCAGCTGCTGGCAGATCTCTTCGGTGTGCTCATCGAACATCAGGAACGCGGCCACACCGGCATTGTCGCCATCGGCGCGTGACTGAATGAAGTCGATGACCTCCTTGTGCTCGAGCAGGTAGTTGTTGATGTCCTCGATGCTTTCGAAATCGCGGGGGAATTTCTGCTTGGGGACGAAGACGTTGCGCTGCTGGCCCTCGAAGCAATCGATGTAATTGATGTGGCGGAAGTTACCCACCCAGTCGCCAATGCCAAGCAGGTTGAAATTGGTCGCCGAAATGAAGTAGATCGGCTCCTTGTTGTTCAGGAAGTGTCGGCGGACATCGGCAATGTTTTTTATTCTGCTCATCGGGGTCGCTCCATCGGTCTTGGCAGGCACCGGCCCGGCACCAGCAGGCACGGCAGTGGCAAACACTTGCGTTGGTAGCTGGCCAAACAGACGACGCAAGGCCAACATCAGGCGCTCGAGAATATTGTTCTCCTTTATGAGCTATTAACATTCTTGTTTTTTGCCTCACCGTCACTTGGCGGCGAGTGCCGGTCAGTCGTCATCGATCAGTAGTCCTCGACATTGGCCCGCAATGGCTTGGCCAGCGGGCCTAGGGTGTCGAGAAACGGCGTGGAGCGGGTTTCGCCCTGGTACAGCGAGAAGTCGACGCTGCGGTCGCGGAAGCTCTTCAAGGGCTGACCCAGGCCGCGCAGGCCGGTCTCACGCTCGCGACGCACCCGGTTGAGGTCGATCTCGATGGGCATGACTTCTTCTCCCGTACCGGCCTGATGGATGACGTCACCCGAGGGTCCGACGACGATGGAGCGGCCGTTACCGATGGCGCCGGCGCCATTGATATCGAAGAAGTAACATTGATTGATCGCGGCATTGGTTCGAGCAATCGACAGCTCGATGTCACGATCGATGGTATCGGTCATGGTGGGATGCAGGATCACCTCGGCGCCCATGGCGGCAAGGGTGCGGGTCGTCTCGGGGAACCACATGTCATAGCAGATCGAGACCCCGAAGCGCGCCACGTTGGGCACGTCGAAGGTGACGAACTCGCTGCCGCTCTCCACGCCCGCCTCATAGGGGAGGAAGGGGAACATCTTGCGATAGCGGGCCACGACCTGGCCATGCGGGTTGATCACCGACAGGGTGTTGTAGATCCGGTCATCGACCTTCTCGAACATCGAGCCAGGAATCAACCAGATGCGATGCTGCTCGGCGAGCTGGCAGAACATGGCTTCGGCATTGCTGGGCATCGGGTGGGCATGGAGCGGCGAGGCACCCATCGGCATCAGTTCACTGAACAGTACCATCTGGACTTGCGGGAAGCGGCTCATCAGCACATCGACCCGATGGCGCATGGCCTGGGTGTTGTCGCCGTGATGAAGGGCGTGCATCTGCACGCCGGCAATCGTGAAATAGGACATCGTGGTCTCTCTTCGTCAGGCGATCTCGAAATTCTTCCAGGGCGCTGTCGACACCGACCGGCACCATGCCGGTGGGATCGCCCGGCGGGGGTGAGTCTGGCTCACTAATGATGTACAAGCTTAAGCCAGTTCTTACGTCAATGACATCAACGCTGAAGTTTCGCTTGAGGTTTATCGACGCTGGAAATCCTGCACCACATCGTCTAGCGAGACACCCGGCGCGGGGCGCTTGACCGTCTTGGTGACGATGTAGGTGAAGTAGCGCTCGATGCCCGCCTCGCCGGTCAGCCAGGCATCGATCAAGCGTTGATAGGCATCGATGGAGTCGGCCTCGACCTTGATCAGGTAATCGACGCCACCGCCCACCGCCACGCATTCGGTGACCTCGGGCGTGGCGTGAACCAGCGCCTCGAAACGCGCGAAGCTGTCGGCATTGTGCGCCTTGAGCTCGATCTGCACCCACACTGGCGTGCGCCGCACCACCGCCTCGGCGTTGATACGCGCGCCGTAACCCTCGATGATGCCGGCCTTCTCCAGCCGGCGGACCCGCTCCCAGCAGGGGCTGACCGAGAGGTTGATTGCCTCGGCCAGTTTCGACTTGGTAATGCGCCCGTCTCGAGACAGAATCTCGAGGATCTTCAGGTCATAGCGATCAAGCTTCATGCGCGTCTCTGGTGGCAGGCTTCATGCGTTTCTCGGGCAGTGATCATCCCAATGAATCGACGACTTCGGCGATGACAGCGATGGTATCGCCCATATTGACCTGCGCCGGGAAACGACGTGCCGCGAGCAGGCCACTGCGCTGCGCGCGATATTCCACCGGCGGCGTGCCGCTGCGGGTCATGTCGTAGATCCGAGCGATGACCTCGCCCTTCTCCACAGGCTCGCCCAGCGCCAGCGTCAGCTCCAGCAGGCCGGTATGCTCGCTCTGCACATAGCAACTGGCGTCGGGCATGTCGAGGTAGACCTGCGGCTCGGTGGGCATTGTCACCTCACCTCGGGTGAGGCCGAACTGGATCAGGAAATTGCGGATGCCGCGCTCGGTGATCGCCAGGCTCTGTGGCGTGGAGGTGCCGCCGCCGCCGAGCTCGGTGGCGACGAACACCTTGCCCTGGGATTCCACCACGGTATCGAAAAGCGCTGCGGCGTCGAGCTCGAACATCATCATGGCGTAAGGGGCGCCGAAGGCCTTGGCGCCCTCCAGGGCTTGGCGCTGCTGGTCAGCGTTGTCGAGCACGTGGGAGGCGCCGAAGGGGATGATGTCCAGGGTGCGTCCGCCGGAGTGAAGATCGAGCACCACATCGCACAGCGGCACCATTACCCGCGTGAAGTAATCGGCGATCTTCTGAGTCACCGTGCCATCGGGGTTGCCGGGGAAGCTGCGATTGAGGTTGCCGCCATCCATGGGTGAGGTGCGCTTGCCGGCCATCGCCGCGGGGACGTTCATCATCGGCACGATGATCACCCGACCGGTCACGTCCTCGGCCTTGAGGTCGCTGGCGAGTTTCATCAGCGCGGTAATGCCTTCGTACTCGTCGCCATGGTTGCCACCGGTCAGCAGCGCCGTGGGCCCGGGGCCATTCTTGACCATGGTAACCGGGATCATCACCGCGCCCCAGGCCGACTCATCGACGGAGATGGGCAGCTTGAGAAAGCCGTGCTGGACGCCATCCGCGTCGAAGTCCACGGTGGCGCTGATCGGGCTGGGCCGCATTGGGCCGGATCGGTTGGTCATGACAGATTCCTTCTTGGCAAACCGCTTGAGTGCGCTAACACGGGCAAGTGAGCGTTACTTCACGAACAGCTGGCGTGGGAAGTCGGCCAGGGTCTCGCATCCCGTCTCGGTGATCAGGATGCTCTCGGTGATCTCAAGGCCCCAATCGTCTTCCCACAGGCCGGGCATGAAATGAAAGGTCATGCCCGGTTGCAGGATCGTCTCATCCGAGGGACGCAGACTCATGGTGCGCTCGCCCCAGTCCGGGGGATAGCTGAT
This sequence comes from Halomonas korlensis, assembly GCF_900116705.1. Lineage (GTDB taxonomy): Bacteria > Pseudomonadota > Gammaproteobacteria > Pseudomonadales > Halomonadaceae > Halomonas > Halomonas korlensis. Next base: position 349,603 of record NZ_FPBP01000002.1, read on the forward strand.
ACCGATAGGATAGCCGCAACGCGCACCTCCCCGGTCGAAGCCGTACTTGTCCATCGCCGCCCCCAGGGCCATGGCGATATCGGCGGTACGATTGCCGGGCTTGGCCACCGCCAGGCCGTTCTCGATACCCTCGAGCAGCGCCGATTCGGCGCGCACGAACTCGGCCGGCGGCCGGCCCAGGAACACCGTGCGCGACATCGGTGCATGGTAGCGCTTGAACACCCCGGCGATCTCGAAGAAGGTCCCCTCGCCCTTGCGAAAGGGGGTGTCGTCCCAGGTCAGGTGGGGGGCGGCAGCGTCCTTGCCGGTGGGCAGCATCGGCACGATGGCCGGATAGTCGCCGCCATGCACCTTGCCGTTGTCGTCGACCCAGCCCTCGATCCCCACCCGGTAGATCTCGGACACAAGCTTGCTCTTGGGCAGACCTGGCTCGATGACCTCGAGGATACGCGTATGCATGCCTTCGACGATCCTGGCCGCCACCCGCATGTAGGCGACCTCCTGAGGCGACTTGATGGCGCGACACCAGTTAACCAGGGCGTTGGCATCCATGAAGCGCGCATGCGGCAGTTCACGCTGCAGGCTCAGGTAGGCCTTGGCCGAAAAATAGTAGTTATCCATTTCCATGCCCACCATGCCCTGATGCCAGCCGCGGTCGGGCATGATCGACTGGGCCAGGTAATCCATGGGGTGCATATCCGGATTCTGCACATAATAATCCGGGTAATAGGTAATGTTGTCAGGATGGATCCAGCAGGTACGCAGCGCCCCGTTGGCGTCCATGCGCCGGCCGTACCAGACAGGCTCGCCCTCCAGCCCCACCAGGACGCACTGGTGCACATAGAACGACCAGCCATCGTAGCCGGTCAGCCAGGCCATGTTGGAAGGATCGCTGATGATCAGCACGTCGATGCCACGACTGGCCATCTCGGCGCGTACCTTCCACAGTCGACCGGCATACTCCTCACGCGTGAAAGGCAGGGAAACCTCAGTCATGGCACCACTCACCGTCGCATCATCAAGAAAACCGGCCTTCTCCCTGGCGAGAAGGCCGGACCGGGGTGTCATGGCGTTGCTCAATTAGCACCCGCATCAGAGGGGAGGTTAATCCCTAGGTACGGTAGCCGGTCAAGCATTTCCTTTCCACCGTCGCGCCTTGCAGCCACGCCGCGCGACTCCCATCATGACAGGGAGTTACCAGGAGGAGACTTCATGAAGGTTATGGTGCATATCGATGATGCCGATCAGTGGCGCCACGCCCTGGCCGAGCGCCTGCCCGAGGCCGAGATCATCACCAGCGGGGCACCGGTTGCCGAGCGACGCGACGTCGACTACCTGGCGGTGTGGAAACCCTCCGAGGCGATGCTGCGCGAGCCGACCCGCCTCAAGGGCATCGTCAACCTCGGCGCCGGGGTCGACGCCCTGCTGAGCAACCCCGGGCTCCCCGCGGATGTGCCGATCGTCAAGCTGCGCGACGCCGGCATGGCCGAGCTGATCGGCGACTACGTGCGCTACGGCGTGCTGCACTTTCAGCGCGACTTCGACCGCTACGCGCGCCAGCAGGCCCGCGGCGAATGGCACGAGCATGCCGTGGTCGACAAGGCCGACTGGGCGGTGGGCGTCCTCGGGCTCGGTGCCATCGGCGCCAAGGTGGCTCGCATGGTCGCCGACGACGGTTTTACTGTGCATGGCTGGAGCCGCTCGCCAAAGTCGCTCGAGGGCATCACCTGCCATCACGGCGACGACGGTCTCGCCGACCTGCTCGGCCGGGTATCGACGCTGGTGCTGCTGTTGCCCGACACCCCGGCGACGCGCCATATCATCAATGCCGAGACGCTCTCGGCGCTGCCGCCGGGCGCCAGCCTGATCAATCCGGGCCGTGGCACGCTGATCGACGAAGCCGCCCTGCTCGATGCCTTGGGGGATGGAGCGACAGAGGGCCGGCTGCGTGGCACCATCCTCGACGCCTTTCCCCGCGAACCACTGCCCGCCGACAGCCCCTTGTGGACGCACCCGCGTGTCTGGGTCACCCCCCATATGGCCGGCCCCACCCCCCTCAAGGCGGCGCTGGATCAGGTAGCTGACGCCCTGCGTGCCTTCGAAGCGGGCAAGGCGCTTGACACCGTCGACCGCGACGCCGGCTATTGAATCGCCCTACACTTCGGTCCGGTCAGGTCCTAGGTTGAAAAGGTCTGAGGCTGAACAGGGCTTATGCTGAACAGGGCTTATGCTGAAAGTGTCGATGGTTGTGACGACACCCAACGACCATCAAGGAGGGACGTAATGGCGATGAAAGTGGACTACACCCCCCGCGACGCCCTGCTGGTCGTGGACATGCAGAACGACTTCTGTGAGGGCGGCGCCCTGGCGGTGCAAGGCGGCAGCGCGCTGGTGCCGGCTATCAACGCCCAGATCCGGGCAGCCCATGCCGCCGGAGCGCTGATCGTCGCCTCCCGCGACTGGCATCCTATCGATCACGTCAGCTTCACTCACCGTGGAGGCCCCTGGCCGGTGCACTGCGTGCAGGACACCGTCGGTGCTGCCTATCATCCCGACCTGGCGCTTCCCGACAGCGCCATTCGACTCAGCAAGGCCACGGCCTTCGATGCCGACGCCTATTCCGCCTTCGACGGCACCGGGCTTGGCGGCTACTTGCACAAGAAGGGCATCGAGCGGGTAATTGTCTGCGGCCTGGCACTCGATGTCTGCGTCAGGGCCACAGTGCTGGAAGCGCGGCGAGAGGGCTTCGAGACGCGATTGCTGGAGGAGCTCAGTGCGGCAGTGGACCCCGCGGCCGTGGCCGAGTGCCGTCGCGAGTTCATGGACGCCGGTGCCGAGGTCCTTACATGAACACGCCCATACCCGTACAGGTAGCGGATGCGGACCTGGCCCTGCTCACCGACCTCTACCAACTGACCATGATCCAGGCCTACTGGAAGGAGGCGATGCATGAGCGGGCCACCTTCAGCCTGTACTTTCGCCGGCTGCCGCCCTCGCGCCGCTTCATGCTCGCCTGCGGCCAGCAGCACGCCGCTGAGCTGGCCAGTCGGCTGCACTTTACCCCGTCGCACCTGGCAAGCCTGGCCGACACGGGACTGTTCGAGGACGGCTTTCTCGAATGGCTGGCAGACTGGCGTTTCGAGGGTGATATCTGGACCCTTCGCGAAGGCACGCCGGTATTCGCCAACGAGCCGCTGCTCGAGGTGGACGCCCCCATCGCCCAGGCCCAACTGCTCGAGAGCCTGATCATGAACCTGGTGCAGCTGGAAACCGTGCTGGCCTCCAAGGCCGTGCGTATTGTCATGGCGGCACGCGGGCGACCGGTGATCGACTTTGGCATGCGCCGCATGCATGGCGTGGACGCCGCGGTGCGCGGGGTGCGAGCCTACCGTACCGCGGGGCTGGCCGGCACCAGCAACGTGCTCGGCGGGCTGCGACATGACCTGGCGATCAACGGCACCATGGCCCACAGCTATATCCTTGCCCACGACAACGAGCGGGACGCCTTCCGTGCCTTCGCCCGCCACTACCCCGGCACTACCCTGCTGGTGGATACCCACGACACCCTGGAAGGGGTCCGCAAGGTCATCGAGATCATGCGCGAGGAACCCGGGGTCGGCGTGAAGGCGATCCGACTCGACTCCGGCGACCTGGGCGAACTGGCGAAGGGCGCACGACGCCTGCTCGACGATGCCGGGCATGGCGACATCAAGATCGTCGCCAGCAGTGGCCTCGATGAGCACAAGATCGACGCCCTGCTCACCGACGGTGCCCCTATCGACGCCTTCGGTGTCGGTACCGAGATGGGCGCGCCGTCAGATGCCCCGGTGATCGACCTGTCCTACAAGCTGGTGGAATACGCCGGCACGCCACGCGTCAAGCACTCGCCGAACAAGATCAACCTGCCCTGCCGCAAGCAGCTCTTCCGACGCCTGGATGACCAGGGCCGCTACGCCGGTGACCTCATCGCGCTGCGTGACGAGCCGATCGCCGAGGGCGAGCCGCTGTTGCGACCGCTCGTCCGGGCCGGTCGAGTCGACGAGACGGAGATGGCCGAGGCCGATCGCGCCCGGGAGCGCGTGCAGGACGCCCTGACGCGGCTTCCGGACGAACTGCACTCGCTGACGCACGGCACATCCGACTATGCGGTCGAGCTGAGCCCCGATCTCAAGCGTCACCAATCGCATAGCTGACTCCCCGCCTAGACACGACACCGCCGCGACCATTGTCCGGTCGCGGCGGTGTCATCGAGCGGCTGCCTGGTTAGAGGGGCTGCTTGGTCGGGCGAATGATCAGTTCGTTGACGTCAACGTCCGCCGGCTGCTCGATAGCGAAGGCAATCGCTCGGGCAATCGCATCGGCGTCGATAGCCATCTCGTAGAGCTCACCCACGCCCTTGGCGGTTTCAGGATCGCTGATGGTGGTCGTCAGCTCGGTTGCCACGGCGCCCGGTGAGATATTGGTGGAACGAATTTCCTCGCCGCCTTCCTGACGAATGCCCTCGGACAGCGCCTTGACCGCATATTTGGTGGCGCAGTAGACGGCGGCGGACGGAAAGACCACATGCCCGGCCACCGACGACAGGTTGATGATGTGGCCGGCATGCTGCTCGCGCATGGTCGGCAGCACTGCGGCGAGGCCGTAGAGCACGCCCTTGATGTTGACGTCGACCATCTTCTCCCACTCGTCGACCTTGAGCTGATCGAGCGGCGACAGCGGCATCAGGCCAGCGTTGTTGATCAGCACGTCGATGCGGCCATAGGCCTCCTTCGCGGCCTGGGCCAGCGCCTCGACCTGACTGCGGTCGGTGACGTCGGTCACCCGGTAGATGGCCTCACCGCCCTGCTCGACGATGGCGTCACGCAGTGCCTTGAGACGATCCTCACGGCGAGCGCCAAGTACCAGCTTGGCCCCGCCCTTGGCCAGACGGTGGGCGGTGGCTTCGCCGAGGCCACTGCTGGCACCGGTAATGATGACGACCTTGCCATTGATTTCTGACATCGATGCTTCTCCTGTGGACGTGAATCGGGGTGTTGCGATTCAGAGATATTGCGAATGGGGCGAAAGCGCCCCGACCAACGGCCGGGGCGGGAAAGCCGGATGTTACGCCGGCTGTTCGGCGAGACTCGGATAATCGATGTAGCCGCGCTCATCGCCGCCGTAGAAGGTGCTGTCATCCCACTCGTTGAGCGACGCGTCCCGGCGAAAGCGCTCCGAAAGGTCGGGATTGGCGATGAAGGGACGGCCGAAGGTCACAAGATCCGTCTTGCCGGCGGCAATACGTTCGCATGCCTCCTCGGCAGTGTAGGCACCGTTGCCGATGTAGGCACGCGTAAACGCTTTCTGGATGGCCTCGATTACCGTATCCGGGCGACCCGTGGCATGGTTGCCCTGGAAGGAATCCTCGACCACTTCGATAAAGGCGATACCCAGGGCGTCGAGCCTGCCGGCGAAGGCACCGAAGGTCGCGACCGGATCGGCATCTTCCATGGCATTGAAGCTACCGGTGGGGCTGACCCGCACGCCAACGCGATCCGCGCCCCACACGTCCACCACCGCCTCGACCACCTCCAGCGGCAGGCGCAGGCGATTATCCAGCGAGCCGCCATAGGCGTCATCACGATGATTGCTGCCACTCTTCAGGAACTGGTCCAGCAGGTAACCGTTGGCCGCGTGAACCTCGACCCCATCGAAGCCAGCGCGCTTGGCGTTCGCAGCACCTTCGCGGAACTGCGCGACGATGTCGGGCATCTCCTCGAGCGCCAGCGCCCTGGGCGTCGGGATTTCGACCATGCCGGAGTCGGCGCTGATGTAGGTCTTGGCACCTTCCGGCTTGATGGCCGAGGGCGCCACCGGCGCATTGCCGTTGGGCTGCAGCTCGGGGTGCGAGATGCGCCCGACGTGCCACAGTTGCAGGATGATGCGGCCGCCTTCCTCGTGCACCGCATCGGTCACGCGGCGCCAACCCTCGATCTGCGCCTCGGAATGGATGCCGGGGGTGAAGGCGTACCCCTTGCCCTGGGGCGAGACCTGAGTCGCCTCGGCGATGATCAGTCCGGCGCCGGCACGCTGGCGGTAGTATTCCACGTTCATGTCATTGGGCACGTCGCCGGGCTGAGTTGCTCGCGAGCGGGTCAGCGGGGACATCAATACCCGGTTGGGGAGCTTCATGTCGCCGAGAAAGAAAGGGTCGAACAGGATGTCGGTATGCCGTGTCATGGGAGTCTCCTTGACGATTGGTAATGGCTTGACGATCGATAGAGCGACGAACTGACGCTGCGATGAAGCATAAGCGGCGCTTTAGTCTAGACCAGTCTACTAATATCCATTGACAGTTTTATCCCTGTCGATAGGTGGGCTCGGGTAGCTGGGGGTGGCGACCTCAGGGGGTAGACAATGCCTGGGGCGCCAACACTCGACTGAAGAGAATATCTTCGAAACACTCCATCGGCTGGAGCGACTTGACGGTCTTGGCGCGCAGTATGGCACCTTCCCATCCCGCCATGATGAAGCTCGCCTGGGCATGTGAATCGAGAATGGCGTCGATTTCACCATCTTCGCGTGCCTCGTCAAGGCAACCAACGAGACGACACTCCCAGGCGCGGAAGACCTGATCCAGACGTGCCCGGAACACCTCGCTCTGCGCCGAGAGTTCCTGGCCCAGGTTGCCGATCAGGCAACCTCGCGCATGGTCACAGGACAGCATGTCCTGCTTGCCCACCGCAAAATAGCGACGCAACCTGCCCAGTGGCGAGGTGCGTGTATCGGTAAAGATTGCCGCCAATCTTGCATCGTATTCCTCGGCGAAGGCATCGATCACGGCCAGGCCAAAATCTTCCTTGCTCGAGAAATAGTGATAGAAGGACCCCTTGGGCACTTCGGCGCGTTTCAATACCGCATTGATGCCGGTAGCATTGAAGCCATGTTCGGCGATCAATTCGGCACCGACGCTGATCAACTTGTCACGGGTAGCTTGCGTCTTCATGCCCTATAAATTAGACCAGTCGTCTAGTTTCGTCAAGCGATGCCCGGTGTGCCATGCCCGCAGGGCCGCTCGGCGTTCGACCAACCGACCCTACCAGGCACTCATTCGAGCAGCGCGTTGAACTGTTTGAGCCATTCCGGGTGGGCCGGCCACGCCGGGGCGGACACCATCTTGCCGGAGGTGATGGCCTGGTCGACGCCGATCGCCGCGAAGTCGCCGCCGGCCAGCCGCACGTCCGGCTCACAGGCGGGATAGGCCGACACTCGCCACCCTTCCAGCGACACTGCTGCAGCCAGCAGTTGGGCGCCATGGCAGATGACGGCGATCGGTTTCTCGTGATCGACGAAGTGGCGCACCATGTCCAGCACTCGCTCGTCGAGGCGCAGATACTCGGGCGCGCGACCGCCGGGAATTACCAGGCCGTCATAGTCGGCGGGATCGGTTTCGGAAAACGTCGCATTCAGGGTGAAATGGTGCCCCGGTTTTTCCGTATAGGTCTGGTCGCCCTCGAAGTCATGGATGGCCGTCTTGACGCTGTCGCCCTCGCGCTTCTCGGGGCATACCGCATCGACGCCATGCCCCAAGGCCTGTAGAGCCTGGTAGGGCACCATGATCTCGTAATCCTCGACAAAATCACCGGCAATCAAGAGCAATCTGGCCATGGGAATCTCCTCGTAGGGCTGACGGGAAGCCGGCACGACAAGCGCGTCGCGCCAGGCACTCGGAAGCCTAGCTGAGATCGCTGATAGCGCAACTGTTAGCACAACGGGTAGCGTAAAACAGGGTGCACTCTGGAACCTGACGGCGGCTGGGCGTTCTCACCCCTGTCGCTCCCGCAACCAATGGATCACCATGCTCGGATTTTCCTGGCGCCAGCTCGTCGCCCTTGTACTGGCCATGCTCGTCTCGAGCATCGCTGCCGGCGATGTCGGACCCACACGCCCATTCATCGCCCATTACCAACTCAGCGTCAGCGGCTGGCCCGACGCCACCATCGAGCACCACCTGAGCCGCGAAGGCGACACCTGGCAGAGCCGGATGCAGACCAGCATCGCCGTGGCCACGGGCAGCGAGCGCAGCCGCTTCATCGTTGAGCCCGACGGCATCCGCGCGATGGACTACGCCAGCGACTATACGCTGCTGGGTATCGGCAAGGAGTATCGACTCGGTTCCGATGAACTGGCCACACTGCCGGATCGACAAGCGGCACTCTTCGAGCTCTCGCGGCAGGCCGTCCGGGGCGATTGCCAGCCACACTGTCGTCTGCGCTACCAGAATCACCAGGGCGAGGAGGAAACGCTGCGGGTGCGTCATCTCGGCCCTCGGCAAGTGGCCCTGCCTGCCGGTGACTTCGAGGCGATAGCCGTAGAGGTCACCGAGCCCGACGAACCCGACCGCCGCTTGGTCTTTGGCTTTCATCCAACATTTCCTGGGCTGCTGCTGACCATGGAGTATCATCGCGACGGCGAGCGGCGCAGCCGGTTGTCGTTGTCTTCGCTGAGCCAGCCTGAATCGCCATGAACTTGCCTGAACAGCCGTAAACCAGCCTAGTGCTCGACGCCGCCAAGCGCTTGTGCCGCTGCCTCTCTACGACGCATGCCATCGCCCGCACCATTCCGTCTGGATCATGAGTGGGCTAGAGTGAGCCGCTTTTTCCGCCCAGGGAGGCGGTTCGTCCAGCGAGGCACAGGCGGGGAAGAACATGCTGTCCGGTTTGTTGATTGTGTTATTGCCCCTGATGCTGGGGTATCTGGTGCCGGTGGCAAGTCCCGGGCTGATGGCCCTGATCAATCGCGGGGTAAATGCCTCGGTCTATCTGATCCTGCTGCTGATGGGTGTCAGCCTGGCCGGACTCGAGAACCTGGGTACGGAGCTGGCGCGCATGGGCGGCCAGGCGCTGATTCTCTTAACGGTGATCTCGACGCTCAACCTCGCCGGTCTCTGGTGGCTATCCAGGCGACTCGCGCTACGCGGCGGCATCTCGCGGGTGGTCGAGGGAGCACCCACCAGCAAGCTTGCCGCCATGGCCGGGTCGCTGTCGCTGGTCGGCGTCGTGGTGGCCGGGGTGCTGGTCGGTCTCGGTGCGAATGCCTTGCTGGCGGGCTATCTCTCCTCTGCCGATACCCTGTTTACGCTAGCCGATAGCCTGGCCGAAGGGATTCTATATACCCTGCTGGCCCTGATCGGCTGCCAGCTGCGTAATTCCGGCATGCCGCTGAGGCAGATCCTGCTCAACCGCCACGGGCTTGCCATCGCCACAATGCTGGCCGCTACCTCACTCGTCGGCGGTCTGCTTGCCGCCCCATGGCTGGGGCTCGCCTGGAACGAGGGCCTGGCCATGGCTGCCGGCTTCGGCTGGTACTCGCTTTCCGGCATCCTTATCGGCGACCAGCTCGGTCCCTTGCTGGGCGGCATTGCCTTCTTCAACGACCTGGCCCGCGAACTGATCGCCTTCGTGTTGATCCCTCTGGTAATCCATCGTCATGCGGCCCTGGCCATCGGCTATGGCGGAGCCACATCGATGGATTTCACCCTGCCGGTCATCCAGCAGCATGGTGGCGTGGCCTGCGTGCCCGTGGCGGTAGTCAGCGGCTTCATTCTCTCGCTGCTGTCGCCGCCGTTGATCCTGTTGTTTCTATCGTTCTAGCCCAGCAACCCCTTGGACCTGATAGTCCGCGGGGCCAGAGCCGCTTGCACGCTGCTTGCACACTTCATGCGCAATAATGGCATGGCCTCCCGCTATGCTCGGCCGACGTCCCATGCCAATCCCGCCCTACCCGGTGACCGGCGTGATCCCGCTCAGGAGCCCTTGATGCACCCTCGCCTGCCTCGCCTTGCCCTGTCTCGTCTGGGCGTCAAATTGTTCGTGATCATCCTGGCAGTGAATGTGGCCATTTCGGGCCTGGTGTTTCTCGCCGTGTCGCGCAGCCTCGACAGCGGTTTCGTCGACTACCTGGATACCACCCAGACGCAACGTGCCGAGACCCTGGCCGAGGGGCTCGGTGAAGAATGGGCGCAGCGTGGCGACTGGCAGTGGCTGCGTGACTCGCCCGACGACTGGGAACGCGTGGTTCGTCGCCAGCTCTGGCCCGGCGACACATCGCCACCACCGGGCATCGAGCGACGGCTGGGCCGTGCCCAGGACTTCGTGCTGCACGACGCCAACGGCATGCCAGTGATTGGCCTGCCGCCGGCCCCGGCGGACGAGGAGCAGGACCCGCCCGAGCTGCGCTGGCTGTCCATCGACTACGCCGGCGAGTCGGTGGGCACGCTGGGCTATCGGCCGCCCGAGCAGCTGATGGCGCGCATGGACCACATCTTCCTGGCCCGCCAGCAACGTAACCTGACGATCATAGTCAGCTCGCTGGGCGTTGCCTCGCTGCTGCTGGCTGGCGGCCTGTCCTGGTGGCTGGGCCGACGCACGCGCAGCATGGCGCTTGCCACTCGGCGTCTCACCGAGGGCGACTACAGCATCCGCCTGCATGAAAAGGGCCGCGATGAGCTGTCGCGCCTCGCCCAGGACTTCAATGTGCTGGCCGCCACCCTGGAAGCCAGCCGCGCGGCCCGCTCGCGCTGGGTGTCCGACATCGCCCACGAGCTGCGCACCCCGCTGGCTGTGCTGCGTGGTGAGATCGAGGCAATGCAGGACGGCATCCGCCACCTCAACCAGGACAATCTGCATTCGCTGGCCCAGGAAGTCGGCCAGCTGGAACGGCTGGTCGCTGACCTGCGGTTGCTCTCCCAGAGCGACGCCGGGGCGCTCGATGTGCAGCTCGCACCGTTGAACCTGGCGGACAGCCTGACCGCTCGCCTGGAAGAAGCCTGCGGCTGGCTCGCCGACAGTGGCATCACGCTCGACACCCAGATCGCGGGCGACGCCTGGATTCGCGGCGACCTTCAGCGTCTGCGCCAGCTGTGGAGCAACCTGATCGACAATACCTGCGCCTATACCCAGCCTCCGGGGCGACTGCGCGTGAGCCTGGCGCACCGTGGCGATTACGTCGAAGTCGTCTGGGAAGACAGCGCGCCGGGCGTCCCCGACGAGCAACTACCGCGGCTGACCGATCGGCTCTACCGGGTCGAGGGCTCGCGCAATCGTGCCAGCGGGGGCAGCGGCCTGGGTTTGTCGATCGCCACGGCGCTGGTCAAGGCTCATGGCGGCCGGATGACCGCCTCGGCTTCCTCCATCGGTGGGTTATGCTGGACACTGCGTTTTCCCACTCTCACGGCTACCGGCACCCTGGAGGGACCTGCATGACACGCCAAGACCGCATTCTCATCGTCGAGGACGAGCCCAAGATCGCTCGCCTGGTGGCCGACTATCTGGAAGGCAGCCGCTTCGCCAGCCACCACCTTGGCCATGGTGACGAGGTGCTGCCCTGGTTAGCCGAGGCCGACGAAGGCACCATGCCCGACCTGGTGCTCCTCGATCTGATGCTGCCCGGTACCGACGGTCTGACGCTGTGCCGGGAAATCCGTCAGCGCTGGCCGCGGGTTCCCATCATCATGCTCACCGCACGCGTGGAAGAAGTGGACCGTCTGCTGGGCCTCGAGCTCGGGGCCGATGATTACATCTGCAAGCCCTTCAGCCCGCGGGAAGTCGTCGCCCGCGTCAAGGCGGTGCTGCGGCGCAGTCGCGCGGCCCAGGAGCCCAGTGTCGCCGCCAGCGACCTGATCCTCGACGACGACGGCTGGCGAGCGCTGGCCGACGGCCAGGATCTCGGGCTTACCGCGGTGGAATTTCAGCTGCTGCGCGTGATGATGCACGCCCCGGGGCGGATATTCTCGCGGGATCAACTGATGGATCACATGTACCGCGACCATCGCATTGTTTCCGAACGCACGGTAGACAGTCATATCAAGAAGCTGCGCCGCAAGGTCGCCGATATCTGGCCCGACCGCGAGATCATCCGTTCGGTCTACGGCGTGGGTTACAAATACCAGCCCGAGGAATAACGACCCGCCGATCCAACCGGTGAGGTAATCAAGACGCCTGCATTGGCTTTACACAGTTACTGCATGACGTGTGCACGGCTGGCGACGACACTAACAAGGTCAACCCGAGGCCTGGCCGACCCATGGCCAGCCTCGCATCCCTCCCTCACACAGGAACGCCGTCATGACGATACCTTTTTCTCGTAAGCTGCTGATGCCCGCCCTGCTGGCTGTCGCGATTGCTCCCATGTCCCTGGCTGCCCTTGCCGGTCAGCAAGGTGAGAGCAGCAACAAGGACGAGAACCACGCCCGCCCTCATGCCCACCATCAGCAAGTGCGCCAGGCGCTCTATGAACGTGCCGGTATCGATGAGGCTACCCGCGAGGCGCTCAATCAGGCCCAGCAGGAACACTACCAGGCCCTGAAAGACCTGCAACGCGAGCATCGCGAGCGCATGGACGAGCTACTCGATGACGAACAGCGTGCGGCACTTGAAGCGGCACGTCGCGACATGCGTAACGAATGGCGTGAAGAACGCCGTGCAGCCATGCAAGAGCGTTTCGAGTCCATCGTCGATGGCTGGGACCTCAGCGAAGAAGATCGCGAGGCCCTGCGCAAGACTCGCGAAGCGCTCTACGCCGACATGCAGGCCCTGCGCGAGCAGGATTTCGAGTCCCGCGAGGAGCGTCGCGAGGCCTGGCAGACCGTGCGCAACTCACACTATGAAGCGCTTTCCGAACTACTGACCGACGAACAGATCGCCGAGCTGAAACAGGCCGCTCGCCCCGATGGTGGCAACTGGCACGGCCACGGCCACCGGGGGGATAAAAAGTCGGGGAAGCAGGGAAAACAGGGAAAGCAACACGGCCAAGACCAGGACCGCAACGATGCGCGTGGCGACACTGAATAGGCGTCCTGCCTGCCACGATAGGGTCCTCTGATATCCGCTGCTTCATAAGGCCCGGCCTTCGTGTCGGGCCTTCCCGTGTGATGCTCCGTCAGTTGTACAGCACCCCCGGCAGCCAGAACACGATGCCCGGCACTATGTAGAGAATGAACATGGCCACGAAGACCAGCAGCAGGAAGGGCATGATCCCCAGAAAGATATCGCCCAGCTCTATTCCCTTGGGCGCGATTCCCTTGAGATAAAAGGCCGACATCGCCATGGGTGGCGTGAGGAAGGAAGTCTGGATGTTGAGTGCCACCAGCACGCCGAAGAACAGCGGATCGATGCCGAACATATGCAACAGCGGCAGGAAGATCGGCACGAAGATGATGATGATCTCGGTCCACTCCAGCGGCCAGCCGAGAATGAAGATCATCAGCTGGGCCAGCAGCAGGAACTGCAAGGGGCTCAGCGAGAGCCCACTGATCCAGTGCTCGATCAACGAATGGCCATCCAGCAGCGAGAACACCGAAGAGAAGATCCAGGAGCCGACAAACAGCCAGCACACCATGGCGCTGGTCCGCGCGGTGAGGAACACGGCCTCGCGCAGCCGGACGAAGGTCAGCTGCCGATACGCCGCTGCCAGCAGAATAGCGCCGAGTGCCCCGATGCCGGCCGCCTCGTGAGGGGTGGCCAGGCCGAACAGGATCGCGCCGAGCACCGACATGATTAGCACGAACAGCGGCACGAAGGAGGTCAACAACCCCCAGTAGACCTGCCCCAGGGGGACGTCGAGCCGCTCTGCCGAGAGCTTTGGTGCCAGCTTGGGATTGATGATGGCGCGACCCATGACATAGAGAATATAGAGCCCCGCCAGCAGCAGCCCGGGCAGCAGGGCCGCCGCATACAGGCGCACCACCGAGACACCGGCCATGGCTCCATAGAGGATCAACATGATGCTGGGCGGTATCAGGATACCCAGACATCCCCCGGCACAGATCACCCCGCTCGACAGACGCTTGTCGTAGCCGGCATTGAGCATGGCCGGCAGGGCCAGCAGGCCCATCAGGGTCACCACCGCACCGACGATGCCGGTGGCGGTGGCGAACAGCGCGCAGGTGATCAGGCTGGCCACCGCCAGGGAGGCCGGCATACCCCGCGCCGCCAGTTGCAGGCTCGAGAACAACCGGTCAAGGATACTTGCGCGCTCGACCATGTAGCCCATGAAGAGGAAAAGCGGCACGGCGATCAGCACATCATTGGACATGACTCCGTAGGCGCGTTGCACCAGCAGCGAGAAGATGATGTCGCCGATGGCAAAGTAGCCGAAGGCGACCCCCATGGCGATCAGGGTGAAGGCGATGGGAAAGCCGAGCATGATCAGGAAGACCAGCATGCCCAGCATCATGATGCCGATCTGCGGTTCGGTCATTGAGGCCTCTCCCCTGAATCGGTTTCGGCGGCCTCGATCTCGTCCTGCTTGTTCAACGGAATCGCGATCTCCTCGACGTCGCCCAGTCGGCGGGGCCACTGTCCCTGCCGAAGGCAGACCAGACAACGGCCCACCTCGGCAACGCCCTGCACCGCCAGCAGCGCAGCACAGGCGGGAATGACGAACTTGTACGGATAGATAGGCGGCCCTCCGGGAGTGAAGGAGCTGTGCTCGTTCTGGCGAAAGGAAAGCGCAAAGAAGTCCCAGCCAAACCAGACCAGGGCCAGGATCCCGGGATAGAAGAACAAGAGGTAAAGCGCCAGATCCAGGCCGGCCTGGACTCTGGGAGGGAAATAGCGCGATACCACGTCGGCCCGCACATGAGCGTTGTGGGCCAGGGCATAGGCCCCGCTCATCATGAACAGGGTGCCGTAGAGCATGTAGCTGGTGTCGTAGGCCCAGGCCGTCGGGGCGCCCATGACATAGCGCATGAAGACCTCATAGCTGACCACAAAGGTCAATATCAGGATCGCCCAGGCGAAGACCTTGCCCACCCAGGTACTCAGATGGTCGATAAAGAGGATGAAACGCATGGCAAACTCTCATCGGCAGCGGCACCACCTTCCGGAATTCAGGATGCCTACACGAACGGGCCCGATGCCGACCTGGCACCGGGATGGCTGGACACTGCGGGCTCCGCGAGGAGCTAGCGGCGGTTACAGGATGGTAGAGGTATCGGTGGGAGCCTTGCCGTAGAAGTGTCGGTAGGCCGGTTCCTTGGGCGTATTGCCTTCGAGATGCCAGCCCACTACTCGCTCGCAGTAATTGCGCTGGCTGTCGATGACCTTCTTGAAAAAAGCATCGTTGCTGGACTCACGTTCGATGACCGTGTCCCAGGCCTGTAGCTGCTCATCAAGGATCGAGTCCGGGGTGATGTAGGTCTCGACTCCCTGCTCCTCGCGCATGGCTTGCAGGTCCCTGGGGTAGCGCTCCATGGCCTTCCAGTACATCTCCGACGAGGCTGCCTTGGCGGCATACTGCAGGATGGCCTGAAACTCCTCGGGCAGGCTGTCGTGCTTGGACTTGTTGAGGATGATTTCGAAGGATTCGCAATCCTGATGGTAGCTGCGCAACATCCAGGTCTTGCTGACATCGGGGAAGCCCAACAGGCGATCCGAGGAGGGGTTGTTGAACTCGGCGCCATCGAGCAGGCCGCGATCCATGGCCGGGACGATGTCGCCACCGCCCATGATAGTCACCGCCGCACCGAATTCGCGCATCAAATCGGCGGCCAGGCCTACGGTGCGGTACTTGAGATTCTGCATATCCTCGACGCTACGAATCGGCTCCTTGAACCAGCCGAGGGCCTGGGTCGGCATGGGCCCGGTGAGATATCCGACCAGTGGCAGCTCCATGTCCTCGAGCAATTCGTTGTAGAGCTCTCTACCGCCGCTCTGCCAGAACCAGGCGAGGAACTGGTGGGCATCCCAGCCGAAGGGCGGTGGGGTGCCGAACAGCGAGAAGGCCTTGTGCTTGCCGTACCAGTAGGCGGACACACCGTGACCACCATCCAGGGCGCCGGAGATTACGGCATCCTGCATCTGCAGTGCCCCCACCACGGCACCGGCCGGCAGCAGGTTCAGCTGCAGGCGACCGCCGGACATATCATTGACGATACGCACATAGTCAGCCGCGAACTCGTGAAAGATATCCTGGTTGGGCCAGGTACTCTGGAAACGCAGGGTCGTGGTCTGCGCCACGGCGATGCTGGGAAAGCCAACCGCCGCCGCAGCCCCGGCCCCCACGGCAACGGCCGAGCCGGTCAGAAAGCGGCGGCGCGAGGTACTGGCGGGCGCGGCCCCGGTAGATACGGCGGGTGAATCGGCCTGCTGCGTGGCAGGCGTCTTGTAATGAGTCATCAGACACTCCGGCATGCTTCTTTGAGATGTTTCCCGACGGACGCAACGTCCCTCGGGATGCTTGATCCCGAACAATCGCGGTCATCTCTTGCAGCCAATGTACCGGCTTGGTGATCGTCATGTTTCCGGTCGGTTACATTAGGTATAGCTCTGACAAGAGAATACGCAAGTCCGCTTTCCAGCAAGGACAGCGACAACACCCATTTGCGAGACTCCTGCGTGCCGGCGTAACGTAAAGCGCCCTCGCGCCATCGAGAAACCATCATGTCCCGACGACCCGCTCCGCAGCAGACCTATCGCCTCCCCCTGCCCGGCCATGCCCTGATAACCGCCTGGCGAGAGGGATACGGCCTTGCCGAGTTTCGTCGTGACCTGATGGCCGGGCTGACCATCGGTATCGTCGCGGTACCCCTCTCCATGGCCTTGGCCATCGCGACCGGTGTGCCGCCCCAGCACGGTCTGTATACCGCCATCATCGCCGGCGCCATCATCGCCCTGACCGGCGGGTCGCGCTTCAATGTCTCCGGGCCCACCGCTGCCTTCGTGGTGATCCTCTTTCCCATCGTCGCCAGCCACGGCATCGGCGGACTGCTGATCGCCACCCTGATGGCGGGGCTGATTCTGGTCGCCCTGGGACTGGCGCGATTCGGTAGCCTCATCCAGTTCGTGCCCTACCCGGTGGTGCTGGGTTTCACCGCCGGTATCGCGGTGGTGATCGCCCTGCTGCAAATCCCCGACTTCCTGGGGTTGGCCGGGGTCGAACTGGGCGACAGCACCCTGCATAACGTGAGTAAAATCGCACTTGCCCTGCCGACCCTGGCCCCGGCCGAACTCGGCATCGGTCTGACGACCCTGGCCACCTTGATCTTCTGGCCGCGGCTCAAGCTACCCGTGCCGGCACCGCTGGCCGGGCTGGTGGTCGGCACGCTGGTCGCGCTCGCAATCCTGCCGCTGGGCATCGAGGTCGATACCATCGCCTCGCGTTTTCGCTGGGAATTCCAGGGCCAGAGCGGCGACGGTATTCCGCCCTTCGCGCCCGGCCTGGTCGTGCCCTGGCACTTGCCGGGACCCGATGGGGTACCGCTGACGGTGAACTTCGCCCTGATTCGCGAGCTACTGGGACCGGCGCTGGCCATTGCCATGCTGGCCGCCATTGAATCGCTGCTCTGCGCGGTGGTCGCCGATGGCCTGACGCGCACTCGCCACGACCCCAACGCCGAGTTGGTTGGCCAAGGGCTCGGCAACATCGTCGCGCCCTTCTTCGGCGGCATCACCGCCACGGCGGCGCTGGCGCGCACGGCCACCAACATCCGCAGCGGTGCCGCAACGCCGATCGCCGCCGTGGTCCATGCGCTAGTAGTGTTGCTTGCCGTGGTCGCGCTCGCCGGCATCCTGGGGCTGGTGCCCATGGCGGCGCTTGCCGCCCTGCTGTTCGTGATCGCCTGGAACATGAGCGAGGCTCGCCATTTCGTTCATACGCTGAAAAGCGCACCACTCAGCGACGTGGCCATCCTGGTCATCTGCTTTCTGCTCACGGTGATCTTCGACATGGTTCTGGCGGTCGCCGTCGGGATCGGTTTGGCGGCGGCGCTGTTCATTCGCCGCATGGCCGAGCTGACCCACACGCGCCGGCTGGACACCCTCAACGGTGACCTCGCCCACCGGCTGCCACGTGAGGTCGCGCTCTACGCCGTCAATGGCCCGCTGTTCTTCGGGGCAGCCGAGAAGGCGGTCGCGTCGCTACGGGTGGTCGACCCCGAGATCAAGGTGGTGCTGCTTGACATGCATGACGTACCAAGCCTCGATGCCACGGCCATCGTCGCCCTGCAGTCGCTGGTCGAGGAGCTGCGCTCGCAGCAGGTGGGGTTGATCTTCATCGGCATGCCGGCGCGGATGGTGATGAAACTTCGCCGCGCCGGGCTCTATCGCGAGAGCGGCAGGGTCGCCGCTGTGCGCCATCTCGACCACGCCGCCCGGCTGGCCAGGCACTGGCTGGTGGCACGAGGCCATTGAAGGCTATTCGCCGTGCAGGGTGGCCATCAATCGCCGGGTGCCGCCATGGTCGCGATGCTCGCCGAGCCATAAGCCTTGCCAAGTGCCCAGCGCCAGCCCGCCGTCGCGAACCGCCAGGCTCAGCTGGGTACCGAGCAGGCTGGCACAGACGTGCGCCGGCATGTCGTCGGGGCCTTCCAGCGTATGGCGAAAGTAGGGCAAATCACCGGGGATGCGCTCACGCAGGAAAGCGTCCAGGTCATGGCGCACATTCGGGTCGGCATTCTCGTTGACCGTCAACGAGGCCGAGGTGTGGAGAAGCTGCAGATGCAGCAGGCCCGTGGTCACCTCCCGCAGCCAGGGCAGGCCATCAACTACGTCCCTGGTGATCAGATGAAAGCCGCGCGAGCGTGGCGCAAGCGCCAGTTCCTGCTGTTGCCACATGACGTCACTCCTGCAAATTTTCGGATTAGCGAGAATATTACCTTCAGCCAACGACAAGGAAGAAGACGCCGAGCGATCCAGACCGCTCGGCGTCTTTTCGTAGCGCATCCTTGCCTCTCGGCAGGGGTGGCGTGACCAACGCCATCGTGACCAACGCTATCGTCAGTTGCGTGGATCATCGGCGGGATCGATGTACTCGATGCCCCAGGGCCCCTCGCCATGCAGCTGGAAGACGGTCTCGCCCTCGGCGTAGCCGAACATCGGCTCGCCCGGGGCCATGATCGCATACCCCCCTTCCGACAACGCCTGGGTGGCATCTTCGTCGTATTCCTCGCCGTGGGCGAAATGCAGGGTGCCGGAAAGTACCGTAACGCGCTCGTAGGCGGGGTGGATATGCGGCTTGATCTCGTAGCCATCCTCGAGTCTGAGACGCATCGTGAAAGGCGCCTCCTCGCTCAGGTCGCCCTCGATGATGGCCATCTCGGCTCCTTCTCCCATGGAGCCCACCGGTCCCCACGACAGGTCGTCCGGGGAGCCGATCAGGTGGCCCTCGCCGTGATAGGGCTCGGCCTGCAAGCCCGTGGCGGCGGTCAACGCCCCGGCCAGCGTGGCAAACGTCAGAAAGCGTAGCGTGGTATTCATGAGCCGTGTCTCCTCTGTTGTCGTTTCATCACGACACCGAGGTGCCGTGTGCTCCAAGGACGCGGCGCCTGCCAATGTTGTTCCCGCCTTGCGGGCCGCCAGACAAGGGAACCCAAATCGGGGTCGGTGCGTCCTTGCGGACAACACTCGACTCGTCAACGCGACTTGCCAGCACGACTTGCTAGACATCGGCCATCGACCCAAGCTGAAGAGGGACTCATGCCACTCGCTCACCCAGACGTCCAGGCCCCGATGCCGCGACCCGAAATGGCGTATCGGGGCGACTCGGGGGTAGGCATGTCAGATCGCGATATCGAGACTCGCCAGCAATGGTTCGAGCAGCGCCTGGCGCCGTTGCTGGACCGGCTCTACGGTTGCGCCCTGCGCCTGACCCGCGACCCCGACGACGCCGAGGATATCGTCGCCGAGGCGGTGGGCAAGGCCTGGACGCGCCTCGGCGAGCTTCGCGACCCGCAGTGTTTCGACGGCTGGCTGCTGCACATTCTCAACAACGTCTTCATCAGCGAATGGCGGCGCCGCCAATGTCGCCCCCAGCGCCCCACGAGTCGGGATGCCCCGGCACCGGACGAGCTCGACACCAGCACCTTCACCCTCTTCCAGCAGCTGCATCAGCCCTTCCTGCTCTGGTGGGGCAGCCTCGAGGAGCAATTCTTCAACTCGCTGCTCCAGGAGGACATCCAGCGGGCGATCGACGCCCTGCCCGACCCCTTCCGGGTTACGATGGTGCTGGTGGAGGTCCAGGGCTATTCCTACGCCGAAGCCGCCCATCTGCTGGGTATCCCGCTGGGCACCGTGCGTTCGCGGCTGAGCCGGGCACGCGCCCTGCTGCAGAAGACCCTTTGGGAGCAGGCCGGCGACGCCGGCGTCAGGCCCGACGGCGACGGAACCGGGAGACAGCGGCCATGAGCGCACGCCCGCTTGACTGCGAAGAGGTCATCGAGCAGCTCTTCGAGTATCTCGACCGCGAGCTCGATGAACGCCGTGCCGCCGACATCGAGCATCACCTGGCACGATGCCGCGACTGTTTCTCCCGCGCCCAGTTCGAAACGCGGCTACGCTCCCGGGTCGCGGCCGCAGGCACGGTAAAGGCCCCGCCCCGTCTGCACCTACGTATCCGGCAACTGCTCGACCGCTTCGACGACGGCGCGGCGAATACCCACCACTAAAGGTCAGGGAGGCGGTGTGCATGGTCGCCATACTCGGTTACTCACCAAAGCAGATCACCCAGGCCGTTCAAGGCATGTACCGCGCGGTGGCCGACTCGCCCGACGCCGGCTTTCACTTCCCGGTCGGCGTTGAGGTCTGTCGACGCCTCGGCTATCCCCACGAGCGGATCGCTGAGTTGCCGGCGGCGCTGCTGGCATCCTTCGCCGGTGTCGGCTACCCCTTTCGTGCCGACGCCATTCGCGCCGGCGACCGAGTGCTCGATATCGGCGCCGGCGCGGGCGTCGACTCGCTGATTGCCAGCCAGCGCGTCGGCGCGAAGGGACGCGTCATCGCGCTTGACCTGACCGATGCCATGACGCGCAAGTTATACCGCAACGCCCGCCAGGTCGGCGCCGACAATCTCAGTGTCATTCAGGCCTCGGCCGAGCGGCTGCCCCTGGCCGATGCGAGTATCGACAGCATCACCAGCAACGGCGCCCTCAACCTAGTGCCGGACAAGCGACGCGCGGTGAACGAGATGTTTCGCGTCCTGACGCCGGGAGGCCGCCTGCAGCTCGCCGATGTGGTAATCCACCGGCCGGTCTCGGTGGACTGCCACGACGACCCGCGCCTCTGGGTCGAGTGTGTGGTGGGCGCCACCATAAAGGAGAACCTGCTGGCGCTGTTCGCCGATGCAGGTTTTCGCAACATCGAAGTGGTGGGTCAGCACGATTACTTCGCCCTGAGCCCCAGCGCCCAGACCCGCGAGGTCGCCGCCAGCTTCGGCGCCCACGCCATCGAGGTCGCCATGCGGCGCGGCGACAAGGCGCCCTCAACGGCACGCCAGTGGCTGCACCGGCTCGACCCGCGACGCTGGCTGCTTACGTGGCGACGCCGCGGGCTGCTGGGTCTCGTGACGCTCGTCCTGGCATTGCTGAGCTGCTATGGCACCCTGGCGCTGGTCGGCCTGCTGCCGCTGCTGGGCCTAGGGCTTGCGCTGAACGAAGGCGTTTGGGCCATGACCATTGGCGCCTTGGTGATTATGACCTTGGCTATTCTAGCTGCCGGCGTGCGTCGCCATCGGCATGTCGGCCCGACGCTGCTGGCCGCACTGGGCAGCGCCGCCATCCTCTACGCGCTCTTCGTCGATTATCGGCTAGGGTGGGAACTCGGTGGCTTTATCGCGCTCACCGCCGCCGTGCTCTGGGATCTGCGACGACGGCGACGCCGGGAAGCCGACCTGCTCGGGCTGGACTAGGCGCCTGCCGGACTCGGCTCTTCCGCCAGCGCGAACGTCGCCACCTGGGTGGGCTGGCCGAGGTGGGAGTGCATCTCGCCGACACCTGATAAACGCACCCGGTAGCCGTTGCGGCGCGCCACGCCCTGGGCCCAGTCGCGAAAGCGCGCGCGGTCCCATTCGAACTTGTGGTCGGGGTCGCGCAACTCGCCGGGCCCCATGTCGTAGAGGGGGTTGTACTCGCGATTGGGGGTCGTCATGACCAGCAGCGCAGGGCGCAAACCGGCGAAGATCGCGCGCTCGACCTTCGACAGCCCCTCGGGCGGCACATGCTCGATGGTCTCGACCATGGCGGCCGCCTCGAAGCCGACCAGCGAGGGGTGGGGGTCGGCATAGGAGCCGCAGATCAACTCCAGGCGCCCCGCCGTCACGGCGGGCAGGTCCTCCAGGCGCAGCTTGGCCTGGGCCAGCAGCTCCCCGGAGAGTTCGAGCCCGACCACCCGCTCGAAGTGGGGGTCGCGCAGCAGATACTGGAGCAGGCCGCCGGAGCCGCAGCCAAGGTCGAGCACGCGGCTGGCGCCGCCGGCCTTGATCAGCTGCACCACGCGCGTAAGGCGCTGCTGGTGAAGGTCGGGAGCCTCTAGATGCATACGAGCAGCGCTCTACCTAGTGCCGCAGTCGTGTCGAAACCGCGTATCGAGCGCAACGGTTCAGGGTTGGTCCAACACGACCAGGTGATTGGGCAGCTCGTTGCGCTCGTGCGTCGCCGGCACATGCTGCTTGAGGTGCTCGCCGCAGGACTCGATGCAATGCAGAAACCCTTGCAGCGTCTGCCCCGCCTTCACCTCGCGGGTGAAGTTCGCCACGATCGACTCCCAGGTGTCATCGGCCAGGCGGCGGGAGATGCCGCGGTCGACGAGAATCTCCACGTAGCGCTCGGCCTCGGAGACGAAGATCAGCATCCCCGTGCCGCCGTCGGTATGGTGCAGGTTCTGCTCCAGGAACTGCCGCCGGGCGAGGTTGGAGGCCCGCCAATGGCGCACCGAGCGTGGAATCAGCCGGGTGGTGATGCGCGGCAGGCGGAACACCAGTCCCAGTACGATGAAGGTGGCCCACTGCGCCAGGGTCAGTTCGTAGGCATTCAGCCAGCCGGGGAAATAATTCACCGCACCGGGCACCACCAGGGCCAGCAGGCCGGCCCAGAGCAGGGGAATGTAGGCGTAATTGTCCGCCTGGGGGGCAAGCACGGTGACCAGCTCGGCATCGGTTTCCCGCTCGACCCGATGGATCGCCTCCGATACCTGCCGTTGCTCGCTGTCGCTCAATAATGCCATGGGGTTCGTGTGCTCCGAAGCCTGATTGTCGTACCCGCGGTGCGTTCACCGCCGGGAAGGACGAGGGGTTACCAGCCGCCCGACGCGCCGCCGCCGCCGAAGCCGCCGCCGCCACCGCCGAAACCACCGCCGCCGCCGAAGCCGCCGCCCGAACCGCCGCGGCCGAGGCCGGCCCCCAGCAGCGCACCGGCCAGCAGACCACCGCGACCGCCCCTGCCGCCGCGCACCAGGGTCATGACGATGATGAACAGCACGAAGAAGATGATCGATGCCGGCCCCTGCGGCTTGTCCTGCTGAGCCGT
Source organism: Halomonas korlensis (assembly GCF_900116705.1). Taxonomy (GTDB): domain Bacteria; phylum Pseudomonadota; class Gammaproteobacteria; order Pseudomonadales; family Halomonadaceae; genus Halomonas; species Halomonas korlensis. The sequence goes on from NZ_FPBP01000002.1 coordinate 372,878, forward strand.
CGTGGTCGGCGTGGTCTCGGCCAGCGGGTCGCCACCCAGTACCTGGATCATCGCCTCCACGCCCTGGCTGATCCCCTGGGCATAGTTGCCTTCGCGGAAGGCCGGCGTGATGACCTGGTTGATGATCGCCGAGGACTGGGCATCGGTCAGGCGACCCTCGAGCCCGTAGCCGACCTCGATTCGCACTTCGCGCTCGTTCGGCGCGACGATCAGCAGTGCCCCGTTATCTTCACCTTCCTGGCCGATCCCCCAGTGGCGGCCCAGCTGATAGCCGTACTCCTCGATGGCGTTACCCTGCAGGTCCGGCACCGTCACCACGACGACCTGCTCGGTGGTGGCTTCTTCGTGAGCCTCGAGCATCCCGCTCAGACGCGTCTCGACGGATGCCTCGAGCAACTCGGCCTGATCCACCACGCGCCCCGTCAGTTCGGGAAATTCGGGCGCCTGGGCCTGAACGTTGAACGCGGCTAACAGCAGCAGCGCCAGCAGCGAAAGGCGTAAATGGCTGATCATTCGAACTCCACCTGCGGGGCCTGGTCAGCGTTCTCGGTGGTGGCCTCGAAGTTCTCGCGCACCGGCATGTCGCTGTAGAGAATGCTGTGCCACAACCGTCCGGGGAAGGTGCGAATCTCGGTGTTGTAGCGCTCGACCGCGGTAATGAAATCGCGTCGCGCCACGGCGATCCGGTTCTCGGTGCCTTCCAGCTGCGACTGCAGGGTCAGGAAATTCTGGTTCGACTTCAGGTCGGGATAGCGCTCAGACACCGCCATCAGGCGGCTCAGCGCCCCCGTCAGCTGCTGCTGGGCCTGCTCGAACTGCTGCATCTTCTCCGGGTCGTCCAGCGACTCGGCATCGATCTGGATGGAGGTGGCCCTGGCTCGCGCTTCCACGACCTCGGTCAGCGTTTCCTGTTCCTGCCGGGCGAAGCCCTTGACCGTTTCCACCAGATTGGGGACCAGATCGGCGCGCCGCTGGTACTGGTTTTCCACCTGCGACCACGCGGCCTTCACCTGCTCGTCATAGGTGGGAATGTTATTGACGCCACAGCCGGTCAACAGCGTGACCACGAACAGCGCGAAAGCCAACCGCCAGACGTGACGGTCGGAAAACAAGGTCGGTCTCGTCAGCATGGGGGAACTCATTCCTGTCGTTACGCGTTCGATGAAAGGTCTCGAGGCCGCTGTCGATCAGCCAGCCCGAGGATGGACCAAGGTACAGGCCCCGCTCTCCCAAGGGAAGCGATGCCCGGGCTCAGCGGCGTGACAGCAGGTCGCTGTAGCTTCTTTCTCACAAGCACCAGAGGACCGACGATCGACCGGACCTCTGACGCTCATGCCTGGGGCGATCACGCGTAGACGCTCAGCCGCCCCCGATGCCTTCGATCACGTAACCGGTGCCGCCGCACTCAGGGCATGCCTCGCCTTCCACGCGGCCACTGCCCTTGCAGTTACGGCAGATATCCTCACCGGTGCCCGGCGTGCCGGGTGGCGCATCGTCTCCGGGCTGTTCCGGCCGGGTATCGTCGTTGTCAGGGGTCATGTTCACCTCCTATGTGAGTCGATGGCCCGCCTGGAATTGTCAGGCGGCCCTTGCATCATCCTTGCCCATTAAAATTAAGCAGCCCCGGGGGAATCTGGCAAGCCGGGAATGACCTGGCTTTAGGAAAGGCCTCGATCCAGGCGCTTGTCCCAGGCGCCTGGTTCAGGCCCTGTCCCAGTCAGGCGAGCTCAACACGGCTGCAGTATGACCGCCGCCAGCCCCGGCAGGGTCAGCGACAGGCTGGCGGACTGGCCGTGCAGCGGCGCGTCGCGCGTCGTCAGTTCACCCGGATTGCCGATGTTGGCCCCACCATAACGCTCGGCGTCGCTGTTGAAGACCTCCTGCCAGGTACCCGGCAAGGGGACGCCAACGCCATAGTCGTAACGAGTGATCGGCGTCATGTTGGCCATGACCAGCAAGGGCGCGCCCTCGGCGCTCCAGCGCAGCCAGGCAAAGACACTGTTGGCCTTGTCATCGCCTACCACCCAGGTGAATCCGCTACTGTCGGTATCACGCTCGTGCAGGGCCGGCAGCTCGCAATACAACCGGTTGAGATCGCGCACCAGATCGTGAAGGCCGGCATGGCGAGGCTCGCCAAGCAGCGACCAGTCGAGTTCGCGGTCGTGGCTCCACTCGCGCCACTGGCCGAACTCGCAGCCCATGAACAACAGCTTCTTGCCGGGCTGGGTCCACATGACCGAGAGATACGCCCGCAGGTTGGCGAAACGCTGCCACTCGTCGCCGGGCATCTTGTTGATTAATGAGCCCTTGCCGTGCACGACTTCGTCGTGAGAAATCGGCAGCACGAAGCGCTCGGAAAAGGCGTAGACGAGCGGAAAGGTCATGTTGTGATGATCATAGGAGCGGTAAAGCGGGTCCGTGGCGATGTACTGCAGGGTGTCGTGCATCCACCCCATGTTCCACTTGTAGGCAAAGCCCAGCCCGCCCTCCGCGGTGGGCTGGGTGACGCCGGGCCAGGCGGTGGACTCCTCGGCGATCACTACCGCCCCGGGCACCTCCTCGGCGACCACGTCATTCAAGTGACGCAGGAAGTCGATCGCCTCGAGGTTCTCCTGGCCGCCGTACTGGTTGGGAATCCATTCACCTTCGTTGCGCGAGTAGTTGCGGTAGAGCATCGAGGCCACGGCATCGACCCGCAACGCATCGACATGGAAATGACGCAACCAGTGCAGCGCCGAGGCCAGCATGAAACCATGCACCTCGCGGCGTCCCAGGTTGTAGATATAGGTGTCCCAGTCCTGATGGAAGCCCTCGAAGGGGTGCTCGTATTCATAAAGCGCCGTGCCATCGAAGCGTGCCAGGCCATGCGCGTCGGTGGGAAAATGCGCCGGCACCCAGTCGAGGATCACCCCGAGCCCTGCCAGGTGGCAGGCATCGACGAAGGCGGCAAAATCCTCGGGATTGCCGAAGCGTCCGCTCGGCGCAAACTGGCTCAGTGGCTGGTAGCCCCAGGAACCACCGAAGGGGTGCTCCATGATCGGCAGCAGCTCGACATGCGTGAAACCCATCTCGACCACATAGGGGATCAGGTGCTCGATCAGGTCGTGCCAGTGATAGAGCTCGCCGTGATCCCCGCCGTGCTTGCGCCACGAGGCGGCATGCACTTCGTACACCGTCATCGGCCGGGTCGGCTCGTGCAACTCGCCACGCCGGGCGAGCCAGTCGTCGTCATGCCAGCTGAACGGCGTGGGGTCGGCCACCACCGAGGCGGTATGCGGCGGCATCTGGGTGGCCAGGGCGACCGGGTCGGCCTTGAGCGCCAGCGCCCCGTGGGCATCGAGAATCTCGTACTTGTAGGCCTCCCCCGGGCCGAGTCGCGGCACGAACAGCTCCCATACGCCGGCCGGATGGCGCAGGCGCATGAGATGGCGTCGCCCATCCCAGCCGTTGAAGTATCCCACCACCGAGACGCGCCGGGCATTGGGTGCCCACACCGCGAAGCGCACCCCGCTGATCCCATCGATCTCCATCGCCTGGGCGCCCAGGCAGTGCCCCAGCTGGCGGTGGTTACCCTCCCCGATCAAGTAGAGATCCATCTCCCCAAGCAGCAGCCCGAAGCTGTAAGGGTCCTCGGTGTCCTGCTCGCCGCTCGGCCAGCGGATGTGCAGGCGATAAGGCGCGGTATGCGGCAGCCGTGCGGCAAACAGGCCCGGGATCTGAATCGGCGACAGATGACAGCGCAACGTGCCGCTATCGCGTTCCACCACATCGACGCCCAACGCGCCCGGCAGGTAGACACGCAGCAGGCTGCCGTCATCGAAGTCATGAATGCCGAGCAGCGCGAAGGGGTCGGCATGCGTCCCTCTCGCCAGCGCTTCGGCATCGTCAGCGGAGACCCACAAGGCGCGGTCAACCACGTGTTTGGCGATCCGTTCAGTCATGCGATCCTCCCGCGTTCAATTGATCGACGATGGCCGCCAGGTAACGCAACGGCACCCCCAGCCAGGCAGGTCGATTGGCGGCCTCGTAGGCAATTTCGTAGGCGGTCTTCTCCAATACGAAAAGATCCACCGCTGCGGCCGGTCCACTCACCGCCTTCCACTGATGCGCCATGTCGTCGGTGGCCAGCCAGTAGGCATTAAGGAACGCCTCGCGCCCCCGGGTCAGAAAGTGTTCGGCGACGTTGTGTCCGGTGGCGAGATTGGCCTCGTCGGTCTCCCTGCCGGGGCGGGCCTCCTCGACCTTGGCACAGGCATAATCGAAGGAGCGCAGCATGCCGGCGACGTCGCGCAACGGGCTGTCCTTGGCACGACGCTCCTCGAGGGGCCGGGCCGGTTCACCCTCGAAGTCGATGATGTAGGCGTCATCATGCGCGACGAGGACCTGACCGAGATGCAGGTCGCCATGAATCCGCGTCAAGAGACTGCCCTCGGCGAGTTGTGCCAGGGAGCCGGCGGCCTCCAGGAGGGTGTCGCGTGCGGCGAGAACGCGCTCGGCGAGCTGCTGCTCGGCATCGCTGGCCGCGCCCTTGTGCCGTTCGAGCAGCACCAGGGCCTCCTCGATGCGCTCGCGTACACGCTGGGTCCATAGCGTCACATGGTCACCACCCGCCAGCCCTGGGGCGAAGGCCGGGTCATCGCTTGGCGAGGCCAGCACCCCATGCAACTCGCCCACCCGGCGTCCAAGGGTGGTGGCGAAGGCGACCAGCTCATCCAGCGCACCATAGCCGCCGTCTTCGCGGCCAGGTTCAAGCTCGCTGTCACTGACTGCCTCGCGAATCGCCCGCTCCAGGGTATTGCGCGTCCATGACCAGGCATCCCCCTGGTTGTCGATGAAGCCCTGCAGGATCATCAGCGTCTGCGGCATGCCCTGTTCATCAAAGCGCGTTACCTCGCCGTGCAATGGCGCGACATGGCTAAAGCCCCGCTCGCTGAGGTAGCGGCCGATCTCGGCCTCGGGATGCAGGCCCGGCTCGAGCCGGCGGAACAGCTTGAGCACCAGTTGCTGGTCGATGATGATCGAGCTGTTGGACTGCTCGGCCGACTGCTGCACCACCTCGGGCTGTTCGGGCAGCTCCATCTCGGCCAGGGCAGCGGTGGGGTCGAAGCGTATCTCACCGGAAGACGACTGCAGCGTGGCCCTTTCGCGCAGCGCCTTGAGCACCGCGATGGCAAAGGTGTCCAGGGTCGAGGCATCGGTGAGCAGCCCCACCTCGCGCCCGCGGCGCACGCGGGCCATGGCCAGCTGGAGCGGCAAGGCACGGGGCGACTCGTCCTCACCGAGGAAGGCCAGCGGCAACTGATAGCGCTCGGTCCCGTGGGTGTGCTGCACTTCCAGCTCGCTGAGCAGCAGCGCATGGTTAGCAGCATCCAGACGCGTCACATACAACAGACTGACACGGGCAATCTGCGCCTGCTTGCCCGCGAACCAGCGCCGCTTGGGGAGGTAGCTGGGCAGCGTCTCGCTTTCCAGCAATTGCCGCGGTCGCGCCTCGCCGATCTCCTCCAAGCGACGCTTGATGATCAGCGTAACGTAGTCGGGCATCGGCTCGGGCACCGGCACATGCCATTCCGGCATCGCGGTAGCCGGTGCCAGCATGAACCAGTAGAAGCCGTAGGGAGGCAGCGTCAGCTGGTAAGGCAATTGCCCTACAGGCGGAAAGGCGCTGCCGCCAACCATCTCCACCGGCACCTTGCCCGCGAACGCCGACAGCTCGAGTTCCACCGCCTGGGCGGTGCGGGCGACATTGGCCACGCAAAGCAGCACCTCGGTCTCGTCGTTGTTAAGCGTCATTTCCCGCAGGTAGGCCAGTATGTGGCGATTGGCCGGGTAAAGAAGACGCATAGCGCCACGGCTGAAGGCACGATGCTGGCTGCGCACCGCCAGCAGCCGGCGCATGCTGTTGAGCAGCGAATGCGGGTCGCGTACCTGCGACTCGACGTTGATCGCCTGGTAGCCGTAGAGCGGGTCCATGATCGGTGGCAACACCAGGCTCGCCGGATCGGCCCGCGAAAACCCGCCGTTGCGATCGACCGACCACTGCATCGGCGTGCGCACGCCGTCACGGTCGCCGAGATAGATGTTGTCGCCCATGCCGATCTCGTCGCCGTAGTAGAGCACCGGCGTGCCCGGCATCGACAGCAGCAGGCTGTTGAGCAATTCGACCCGCCTACGATCGCGCTCCAGCAGCGGCGCCAGGCGACGCCGGATGCCCAGATTGATACGCGCGCGACGATCGGCGGCATAATGGTTCCAGAGGTAGTCACGCTCCTTGTCGGTCACCATCTCGAGGGTGAGTTCGTCGTGGTTGCGAAGGAAGATCGCCCACTGACAGACGGACGGTATCTCCGGGGTCTGGCGCAGAATATCGGTGATCGGAAAGCGGTCCTCCTGAGCCAGCGCCATGTACATGCGCGGCATCAGCGGGAAATGAAACGCCATGTGGCACTCGTCGCCGTCCCCGAAGTAGGGCCGGGTATCCTCCGGCCACTGGTTGGCCTCGGCCAGCAGCATGCGGTCGGGGTAGCGCTCGTCGATCACCGCGCGAATCTTCTTGAGCACCACGTGGGTCTCGGGCAGGTTCTCGTTATTGGTGCCCTCCCGCTCGACCAGATACGGGATCGCATCGAGGCGCAGACCGTCCACCCCCAGGTCCAGCCAGTACTCCATGACCCGGATGACCTCGTCGAGCACCTGCGGGTTGTCGAAGTTGAGATCCGGCTGATGGGAATAGAACCGGTGCCAGAAGAACGCCTCCGCCACCGGGTCCCAGGTCCAGTTGGACGTTTCGGTATCAATGAAGATGATGCGCGTTTCCGGATACTTCTGATTGTTGTCCGACCACACGTAGAAGTCGCGCTCGGCCGAGCCTGGCGGTGCGCGGCGCGCCCGCTGGAACCATTCGTGTTGATCGGAGGTGTGGTTGATGACCAGCTCCGTCAGCACGCGCAGGCCGCGGCGGTGGGCCTCGGCGATAAACCGCCGGACATCCTCGAGCGTGCCGTAGTCGGGGCTGACATTGCAGTATTCCCCGATGTCGTAGCCGTCGTCGCGCCGGGGAGATGGGTAGAACGGCAGTATCCACAGCGTGTTGACACCCAGACTGACGATATAGTCCAGCTTCTCGATCAGGCCGTTGAAATCGCCGATGCCGTCATCGTTGGCGTCGAAGAATGACTTGACGTGCACCTGATAGATCACCGCGTCCTTGTACCATAGCGGATCATCGAGGAAATCCTGACTCTCGATGGCTTGCGTCTCGCTACTGGCCTCCATCATTGGGTTTCCCTCCCTGCAATATATTCAGCGCACCGGATGGATACGCCAGATGGCAAACGGCAAATGCCAGGGCTCAAGCCGCACCGACTGCCACTTGCCCTGCCATGTCCAGCGCTGTCCGGTCATTAGATCCTCGACGTGCAGCACCCCATCGTCAGGCAACTCAAGCTCCCAGAGTGGCAATTCGAAATCCCCCGCCTGCGCCTCGAACGGGTCGAGACACACGACCACCAGAACGAAGTTGTCGCGCGCCTCGGTACGCTTGCCGAACAGCAGCAACCGCTCGTTATGAATGGGGTAGAAGGCAATGCCCAGATGCGTCTGCAGGGCTGGGTTCTCGCGTCGGATGCGGTTGAGCTGGGCAATCTCGTAGCGGATATTGCCGGGAGCGGTGTAGTCCCGCGGGCGGATCTCATACTTTTCCGAATCGAGATACTCCTCCTTGCCCGGCACCGGCGCGCCCTCGCAGAGCTCGAAGCCGGAATACATGCCCCAAAGCCCCGAGCCCATCGTTGCCAGCGCCGCGCGCAGCAAAAAGCCCGGCCGGCCGCACGACTGCAGAAAGTAGGGATTGATATCCGGCGTATTGACGAAGAAGTTGGGGCGAAAGCCCTCGCGTAGCGGTGAGGCATTCAGCTGGGTGAAATAGGTCGTCAATTCCTGCTTGGTGTGGCGCCAGGTGAAGTAGGTATAACCCTGGTTGAAGCCCAGCTTGCCCAGACGTGACATCATCGCCGGGCGGGTGAAGGCTTCGGCGAGGAACAGCACCGACGGGTCACGCCCGCGGATATCGGCGATCAGCCACTCCCAGAACGGCAGTGGTTTGGTGTGCGGGTTGTCGACGCGAAAGGTCTTGACGCCCTCGTCGACCCAGCCCTGCACTATATCGCGCAGCTCGATCCACAGCGAAGGGATCGCGTCCTCGGCATAGAAATCGACGTTGACGATGTCCTGATATTTCTTGGGCGGATTCTCCGCGTAGCGGATAGACCCGTCGGGACGCCACGAGAACCAGCCGGGGTGTTCCTTGAGCCAGGGGTGGTCCGGTGAGCACTGAATGGCGAAATCCAAGGCGATTTCCAGGCCGTGCTCGGCAGCAGCGCGCACCAGACGGCGAAAATCCTCTCGCGTGCCCAGTTGGGGATGAATCGCTTCATGTCCGCCCTCCTCGCTTCCGATCGCATAGGGGCTGCCGGGATCATCCGGGCCGGCGACGAGGGCGTTGTTGGGTCCCTTGCGGTGCGTCTTGCCGACCGGATGGATGGGGGGAAAGTAGAGTACGTCGAAGCCCATGTCGCGGATCATCGGCAGCCGCTTGTGTACGTCGTTGAAGGTGCCGTGCCGGTTGGGGTCGTTGGTTTCCGAGCGGGGAAAGAGCTCGTACCAGCTGGCAAACTGCGCCTCGAGCCGCTCCACTTCCACGGGATAGCGCGCATCGCTGCGGGTCAGGTGGGGGCGCGTATCCGCCTCGTGCATCAGCTGCGCCGTCTCGCTCGACAGCAGCACGGCGACACGCTCGGCCTCCTGCTCAGCCTGGCTGAGTCGCGCAAGGACAGCCCCCAGCCCCTTGGCGAGCGCGCCTTCGCTGTTTTCGGCGGCCCGTTCCACCAGCCGGCGGCCCTCCTCGAGTTCGAGCGTGACCGACACGCCGGCCTGATGCTTCTTGGTCAGTTCGGAGCGGTAGGTGGCGTAGAGATCCCACCAGGCCTCGATGATGAAGGCATGACGCCCGACTCGGCGCGGGGTGAAACGCGTCTCCCAGATATCCAGGCCCAGCGGGCGAATCAGCTGCATCGCCTCGCGCTGCATATTGCCTTGATCATCGAACCAACAGACGGCGGCGGCCAGCACGTCATGCCCGTCGGCAAAGATCACTGCCCTGACGATCACCGGCTCGTCGACGATGGCCTTGGTGGCGAAACGCCCGTGATCGAGTGAAGGCTGCACGGATTCGATGGCGATACGTGGCGCCTTGACGGCGGCCAGCACATCGTCCGGGCCAGGCGCCTGTGTCACGACGCTGTCGATATCGGTATCGGTCGCGGGTTGCGGCGAGTAACTCATCGGCATGCTCCTCTTGCTCCCGCATTTCTTCCTGAAAGGCGGGCAGGTGAACGACCAGCCTGGGTCAACGCGTCGGGGTGACGGCCCCCGGGATGTCCTGTACCAGCTCCAGCAGGGTCAGCGAACGCCCCTCCATGTCATGCACGTCGCCAAAGGATCGATAGACGGGCGCCTCGTCCTGCGCATGGCTGGTGTCGAGACGGCACAGCCAATGGCTGCCGCGAGCGACCGCCGGCAGTGAGAACGTCACGCCTTCGTGATGGGCGTTGAACAGCAGCAGCAGCGTGACGTCATCGCCGGCGCGGCGGATGCCGGAGGGTTGTGCCCGCCCGTCGAGCAGCAGGCCGAGCGTACGCGCCTCGGGGTCTTCCCAGCGCTCGACGTCCATTTCCTCGCCATCGGGCGCCAGCCAGGTCACTTCTCGCAAGCCCATCTGCTCGTTGTATTCCCCGCTCAGAAAACGCCCGCGGCGCAGGATCGGGTAGCTCAGTCGCAGCGCAATCACCTGGCGCACATAATCGATCATCGCGTGGGCATCGGCGCCGAGGTTCCAGTCGACCCAGCTGATCTCGTTGTCCTGGCAATAGGCATTGTTGTTGCCCTGCTGTGTGCGCAACAGTTCATCGCCTGCGAGCAGCATCGGCGTGCCCTGGGAGAACAGGATGGTGGCGAAAAAGTTGCGGATCTGGCGCAGTCGCAGCGCCTGGATCTCGGGGTCATCGGTGGGACCTTCCACGCCATGGTTCCACGACAGGTTATTGTCGTGGCCGTCATTGTTGTCTTCTCCGTTGGCCTCGTTGTGCTTCTCCTCGTAGACCACCAGATCATGCAGCGTATAGCCGTCATGCGCGGTCACGAAATTGACCGACGCGAAAGGCCGCCGTCCACGCCGGTCGAAGAAGTCTGCCGAGGCCATCAGCCGCGTGGCGAGCTCGGGCAGTTGTCCTTCATCGCCTTTCCAGAACGAGCGAACGGTATCGCGGTAACGGTCGTTCCATTCCGCCCAGCCCGGTGGGAATCCGCCGACCTGATAGCCGCCGGGCCCGCAGTCCCAGGGCTCGGCGATCAATTTGACCTGGCTCAGAACGGGGTCCTGGCGGCAGGAATCGAGAAAGCCGCCACCCTCGTCAAAACCGTGCGGCTCGCGGCCCAGGATGGTCGCCAGGTCGAAACGAAAACCGTCGACACGCATCTCGGTGGCCCAGTAGCGCAGCGAGTCGGTAACCATCTGCAAGACTCGCGGGTGGCTCATGTTGAGCGTATTCCCGGTGCCGGTATCGTCGATGTAGTAGCGGTTCTCGTGGGGCATCAAGCGGTAGTAGGAGGCATTGTCGATCCCCTTGAGCGACAGGGTGGGCCCCAGCTCATTGCCCTCCGCGGTGTGGTTGTAAACCACATCCAGGATGACCTCGAGATTGGCCGCGTGGTAGCGCGCCACCATTTGCTTGACTTCGTTGATGCTCGCGCCGGAAAGATAACGCGAATGCGGCGCGAAGAACCCCAGGGTGTTATAGCCCCAGTAGTTGCGCAGCCCCTGCTCCAGCAGGTGTTGATCGTCGACGAAGGCATGAATCGGCAACAGCTCAACTGACGACACCCCCAGCGAGCAGATATAGTCCACCACCTCGTTGACCATCAGGCCGGAAAATGTCCCTCGCAGCGCCGCGGGCACCGAGGGATGGCGCATGGTGTAACCCCGCACATGAGTCTCGTAGATGATAGTGCGATCCCATGGCAGTTGAACATCCCGCGACCGCCCCCAGGTGAAGGCCGGATCGACCACCCGGCAGCGCGGCATGAAGGGGGCGCTGTCGCGTTCATCGAAGCTCAGGTCGCCCTCGGGGTCGCCGATGGTGTAGCCAAACAGCGCCTCATCCCACTGCAGTTCACCGACGATCTGCTTGGCATAAGGATCGAGCAGCAGCTTGTTGGGATTGAAACGGTGGCCATCTGTCGGGGCATAGGGGCCGTAGACCCGGTACCCATAGAGCTGGCCGGGTCGCGCATCCGGCAGGTAGCCATGCCAGATCTCGTCGGTATACTCGGGAAGTTCGATGCGTTCCAGTTCCTGCTGCCCCTCGTCATCGAACAGGCACAGCTCGACCCGCGTCGCATGGGCCGAGAAGAGAGCAAAATTAACACCCAGCCCATCCCAGGTGGCTCCCAATGGAAACGGCCAGCCCTCTCGCACCCGTGAGCGATTGAGGACTCCCGGCGATTCATCCGTCGTGACGCTCGCCTCACTGTCACCTAACGCATCCTGTTTGGTCATTCATCTCGTCCTTGATCGATCCTGATGTGCCCTACCCCATACCGGCCCCGACGGAACCCGCCGGGGTCACCAAGGTCCCGGCGCCACGTCACTCTTCTCCGGGCTTGTCCTCGGGCTTGGGCGTCTTGTCACGTGGTGAGGACCGCGTGCGCTTCTTGCTGGCCTCGGTCTTCATCGTCTCCGACTTGCTGGCCTTCTGCGCGGCTGGGCTCTTGCGCGTCGAGGCTCCGGCCTTGCTGGTGGCTGTTTTTGCCCCCGTTTTGGGCGCTGTCTTTGGCGCGGCCTTGGCGGGTGCCCGAGAAGATGCCTTGGTGGCACGCGCCTTCCTGGGGGCCGTGGGACTGGGCGTTGGGGGCGTGTCCGGCACCGATGAGGGGGTGTCCGATCCACGATCATGAACCGGGACCTCATCTGCCGGCGCGTCGGCCGCGAGATCGTCGCGGTACGGCCTCTCCTCGAGACCGGGCTCGCCATCGGGGTCATCGAGCGGCAGACGGTTCTCCTGAATGCCGACCTCATCCTCTTCCAGCGGCAGATCCTCCTCGAGGATGGGCGCCTCGTCATGGGGGACATCCAGTGCGTCGAGCTCGGCCTCATTCCCCGCGGCCCGCTCGGCGGCCACGATCTTCCAGGCCATGTCCCAATGGCGCTGGGCCTGATCGTCGGGGCGCCCCTCGGATTCCCAGATGCGATACGCAAGCTGGCGTACCCGCTGTTCGTCATCAGCCATGCTCATGCCCTCCTTGATGATCGGATACCACGTCCTCGCCTTTCTCTTCCGGCCGCTGGTCTGCGCCATGCACCCAGACCCCGACGGGGAAGTCCGCCAGCAGCTCGGCGGGTGACAACGCCTCTTCGGCAAGTGACAGCGAAACGTCGGTGAGCACCTCCCGCCACTGACCCTGCAGGGCTGGCGTCAGATGGATTCGCGTATTCTCCCAGCACGCCGGCGGAATCACCGGATGCGGCGCGCCTGCAAGCCACCGGCTGACCAGGCGAGGCACCACGACCAGCACCGCCTGGTCGCCATGTCGACGAACGAAGGCGACCACCTGGGTGGCTCGGGCGCCGTCAATGACCAGCGGTTGATAGTCGCCGGCCTCGAAGAGACGCGGCTGCGCCTGGCGCAACGCCATCAAGCGCACCAGCACGGCCTGCTTTACCTGGCCGTCCTGCCAATGCGCCAAGGCATCGACCGGCGCCTCATCCGCCTGCAGGGTGGCGCTGCGCACCGCGTAATCGACCTCTCGGCGGTTGTCCGGATCCACCAGGCTATAGTCCCAGTAGTCGCAGCCCTGGTAGAGATCCGGCACGCCCGGCACCGTCATGCGCAGCACCACCTGCACCAGGCCGTTGATCGCCCCGGGCACATCGAGACGCCTGGCCGCCTCGGCAAGCTCGGCCCGCCACGTCGGGTCGCCAAGCAGCCTTTGCAGATACGCCTGGCAGGCCGACTCATAGGCCTCATCGGGCCACAGCCAGTGGCTGCGCAGCTTGGCCTCGCGCAAGGCCTTGACCTGCCATTGGCCAAGCCGCTGCTCGAACCCTTCCATGCCCTCGTCGTCGTCAGCGGACAGCGTGGGTGGCCAGGCGCCCAGCAGCAGCTGATAGAGCATGAGTTCATCGGCCGGCGACGGTGCCGGCCCCGATGGCAGCAACTGGCGCCAGGCCGCGGCCTCGATTCGCCAGCGCCGCATGCGCTCGGCGATGTCCTGCGCCTGCTCGCTGATGACCGCAAGCCTCGCCCGTACGTCTTCGCCGCGCTTGTGGTCATGCGTTGCGGTGGCCAATAACGTGGCGGGGAAGCGTTCGCGCCGCTGCCGGCAGGCCTTGTGAAAGTCGGCGGGGCTGTGGCTGAAATGCTCGGGGTCGAAGCCGACATCGTTGCGCGAGATCAGCACCGCGCTGCGATAGCCCGCGGTGTCCTCGACCGCCTTGGCGGCCACCGGGGAGGTCAGTTGCTGAAAACGCACAATGGCGCGACGACGCAGCTCGCGCTCCTGGTCATCGTCGCAGTCAGCCGGCGCCTCGCCGCCCAGCCAGCGCTCCAGTTGTTCGAGCACGGCGACCTCGGGAGGCCGTACCTCGCCGCGCGCACCGTTGAGCGCCTGCTGGAAGAAACCTTCATCCTGGGCGGGACGCCCGCCGTCGTCGGCATAGGTGCGATAGACCGGGAAATGCACGATGAGCGCCCGCAAGGTTCGCTGGATGGCACCCAGGGTGATGTCGCGGCTAGAAAGCGAATAGCGCGCCACGTCATGCAGCGCCTGGGCGCAAGCCGCAAATTCGCTGGCCAGCGCCGTCTCGAGTATCTCGCCGCGGGCCAGGCGCACCTCGACCAGGAAGTCGTCGTCCCGGCCGGTCTCCTCGCGCCACAACGTCCGCAGCGGTGCCGCGCCCTCGGGGTCGTGCTGCAGTCCCGACACCTGGTTCATGAATTCGTAGCCGGTGGTGCCGTCCACGCCCCAGTCATCGTGCAATGGCTCGTCGGCGGCGAGGATCTTTTCCACATACAGCGCGACGCGGCGCGGCACCTCGGGCGGACGCCTGGCCTCGAGGGCGTCGAGACGCGCACGCAGGCGCCGGCAGTACCCGGCGGGGTCGGCCAGGCCATCGACATGATCGACACGCAGCCCATCGATCCAGCCTGCCTCGACCAGCCCGAAAACCAGGGCATGGGTGGCCTCGAAGACCTCGGGAAGCTCGACCCTCAGGCCACCAAGTTCGGTGATGTCGAAAAACCGCCGCCAGTTGATCTCGTCGCTTCCCGTGCGCCACCACGCCAGCCGGTAGGACTGCTTCTCCAGCAGGTCATGCAGCCGCCGTGCACCCAGCGGGTCGCGGCCATCGAACCGGCGCATGGCATGCTCGAGCGAGTCGCGCGCGGCCGGGTCCGCGGCGAGTTCGCGCAGCGCCTCGCGCAACGGCTCGACGGCGGTATAGGCATCCTCTCGCGTGGCGAGCTCGTCGAACCGCCGGGCCATGTCACGCAGCGCTCCGTGCTCAACATGACGCAGCAGCTCGCCATAATGGCGCGGGTCGAGCGGAAAGCGGTGCTCGTGATACTCGAGATGAAAACTGGCGGACGACGGCGCATAGCGCAGCATCAGCTGGCCGGATTGCAGGACGTCGGCGTAGGGCTCGCCCAGAAAAGGCACGAGCAGCTTGCCGTACAGCAGCGGGTCGGGCGATGCCCAGTCGATATCGAAGAAGGCGGCAAACGGGCTCTGCTGTCCCCAGGCCATCACGTCCTGCCACCAGCGATTCTCGGAGCCCCCCACGGCGACATGGTTGGGCACGATATCCAGGATCAGCCCCATCCCCTTGGCGCGCAGGCGCTGGACCAACCGCTCGAGGGCGGCCTCGCCGCCCAGTTCGGGGTCGAGGCGGGTCGGGTCTATGCCATCGTAGCCGTGCGGCGAGCCGGCCCGCGACGTCTGCAGTGGCGAGGCATAGAGGTGGCTGACGCCGAGGGCGGCGTAGTCATCGACCCATTCGGCGGCATCGTCGAGAGTAAAGCCGCGATGAAACTGCAGGCGCAGGGTGGCGCGAATGGGATTCATGAGCCGCCCCTTGTCTCGCGGGTATTCTTGGCGACCTTCTCGCCGACATTCTGGCGAGCCAGGCCGCGAGCCATGGCCAGCGCCGCGAGGCGCTCAGCCACTTCGGGCGATTCCAGCAGCTCCTCTGTCGAGGCAGTCCACCGCCGCCGCCAGTTGGGATGCTCATCCAGGGTGGCCGGCAGGTTGGCCTGCTCCTCGAGCCCCAGCGCATCCTCGACCGGCAGCAGCATCAACGGTGCCGGGGTTCGCCCCAGATGGCGCACGCAGGTATCGAGTACCCGCGAGATGGGAAAGTCCGCCGCCTCCAGCGTGGACGGGCCGCGTTGCGGATGCGTCAGGCCGATAGCCGCCGATAGGTTGGCACGGGCTTCGCGGCGAGCCTGAGACTCGCTTTCGGCATTCTGATCGACCGCGAGCAGCCCCAGCCGGCTGCGCCATTCGATGTCCCGCCCCGCCCACCAGCCGGCGATGGTCGGCAGGTCGTGGGTCGAGGAGGTCGCCATGGCGTCGTCGGTCCACGCCGAGGCATCCAGAAAGTCGCCCTGCTCGTCCTGTTCGAACCACAGCACCTGCATGCCGAGAATGTGCCGCGAGGCCAGCGCCTCGCGAAACCCCGAGGCTACCGTGCCCAGGTCCTCGCCGATGACGATGCCGCGATGGCGCCAGGACTCCAGCGCGACCAGCCGCAGCATGTCCTTGAACGGGAAGCGCAGGTAGGCGCCCTGGGTCGGGGGGGCGCCATGGGGCACCAGCCACAGGCGCAGCAGTCCCAGCGCATGGTCGATGCGCAGGCCGCCGGCGTGAGAGAACCCGACACGCAGCATGTCGATGAAGCTGCGAAAGCCCGAGTGGATCAGGCCATGCGGCGAGAACGACGCCAACCCCCAGTCCTGGCCATGCACGTTGAAGGTGTCGGGCGGCGCCCCGATCGAGACTCCCTGGAGCATTTCCTCCTGTCGGCTCCACGTCTGACTGCCGGCGCCGTCGGCGCCGACCGCCAGGTCGGCGATCAGGCCAATCGCCATGCCGGCCTCGCGGGCGGTCGATTGAGCACCCGACAGGCCCTCGGCCACCAGCCATTGCAGGAAGGCGTGAAAATCCACCTCGTGGGCATTGTCGGCGGCGAAGCGTGCCACCTCGGGGCTGTCGGGACGGCGCAGCGCCTCGGGCCAGTCGTGCCAGCTTTCTTGCGGCCGACTGGCCTGCAGGGCCTCGAAACGACAATGGTCCTCGAGATGTGCGCCGCCCTGCTGGCGGAACTGCGCCCACTGGCGTTTGAGCAGCTGCGCGGGCTCGTCGTCGCGAGCGATGAAGTCATCGAACAGCGCACGCAGCCAGGTCAGCTTGTGCCGTCCTGCCGTGGGCCAGTCGATCAGGTCTTCGGTTTCCAGCCGCTGCAGCGCGGCCTCCAGGCCGCAGCGCCGGATCGCCTCCTTGACCGGCGCGTCGCCGAATTGCATTTCCGGGGCGGCATACAGGGCATTGCGTACCAGGCGACTCGACGGTGCGTAAGGGCTGTAGCGGTCCGGCCAGGCGCTGAACATGGCATGCGTGGGACTGATGGCGATCGCCTGCGCCCCTTTTTTCGCCGCATGCCGCGCCAGGGTCTGCAGGGCCTGCAGATCACCAATGCCGCCATCGCCCTCGCGGCGCAGGGCATAGAGCTGGGTCGCCAGCCCCCAGACGCGTGGCGTGGGTTTCTCAGCGGCATCGGCGACCGAGAAGCATTGCCGGGGGGCGACGGCCAGCGTCAGCTCGACACCGCAGACAGCGAGCCGGTGATAGCCCGTCTGGGCGACCGCGGGCAGGCAGCCATGCGCATCGACCTGACCCTCATGTGCGCCGCCCTCCTCCAACTGCAAGTGGTACGGCGTGCCCGGCGCCACCGAGGACGGCAGGGTCACGACAGTATCGGACTCGGCGGTGATCAATGGCGGCCACTGCGCGGGCTCCTGGGGGTGACGCAGGCGTTGCGCCCGGTCCAGGCTCGCGCGCAGCGTCGGCTCGTCGTCGGCGGGAAAGCCCAGCAGGTCGAGCATCGTACGTTGAATGTCGGTCGACAGGCGGCAAGGCTCGCCGTCGCTGTCTTCCCACTCCAAGATCAGGCCGACGGTTTCGGCGAGAAGGGTCAGATCCTTCATTTCCTTCATACGCTTACCTCTTCATCGCCGGGGTTGGCGCGACGCCAGGCCACGGCGGTCCGTGCGGGCAACCGCCCGCTCTCGGCCTCCACCGCGGCGTTGTGGCGAGTCTCATACAGGCAATGCCCGACGCCGAAGCCCGATGTCGCCACCGGCGTATCGCCCAGATTCAGCGCTATCACCAGATGGCTGGCATCGTTCATTCGCCAGCGCGCCACGACCGCCTTTTCGCCCAGCACCTCAGCACCCAGCGCCTTGGCACCCTTGCCCTTCAGGCGAGGCACGATCTCGTGACGGCGCAAGGTCAGCAGCGCACGATAATGTGCCAGCCAGGCCGCATGGGCTGGCGTCTCGCGGGCATCGAAGTCGGGGATCGAGTCCGTGAAGGTCTGCGGCGCGTTGGGGTCGGGAATCGTCTCGCGCACCGCTTCGTCACGAAAGGCGCTGAAATCGGCGAATTCGGCACGTCGGCCCTGTCGCACCGCCTCGGCCAGCGCGTCACGATGATCGGTGAAGAACAGGAAGGGGCGCGTCGAGCCCCACTCTTCGCCCATGAACAGCAAAGGCACCATCGGCGACAACAACAGCACGACCGTTGCGGCACAAAGCGCCTCATGATCGGCCAACAGGGTCAGCCGCTCGCCGAGGGCGCGGTTGCCGGTCTGGTCGTGGTTCTGCAGGAACGCCACGAAGGCGGTGGGCGGCAGGTGCGCGCTGGGCTCGCCACGCGACTGGCCGTGGCGTGACCGCTGGCCCTGATAGATGAAGCCCTCCCCCAGGCACCTCGCCAGCTTCTGCGTGGCGTTATCGACGAAATCACGGTAATAGCCTTCCTGCTCGCCGGTGAGCAGCACATGCATGACATTGTGCCAGTCGTCGTTCCACTGGGCGTTGAACCCTCGCGGCCCGAGCAGGCTCGCGGTGTTGCCTTCGTTTTCCAGCACCAGATGCACACGGCGCGGCGCACCGATCGCGTCGTGAATCTCGTGGGCCATCTCGACCAGGAAGTCCTTTTCGCTGATCGCGTGGACGGCATCGAAACGCAGCCCGTCGAGCCGGTATTCCTCGAGCCACATCCGCGCATTGTCGATGAAGAAGCGCCGCACCGCCGGAACGCGGAAATCAATGGAAGGCCCCCACGGCGTGATCAGGTCGTCGCGAAAGAACGACCCGGCATAGTGGGCGAGATAGTTGCCGTCCGGCCCGAAATGGTTGTAGACCACGTCGAGAAACACCATCAGACCCAGGCCGTGCGCCTCGTCGATCAACGCCTTCATGTCGTCGGGGCTGCCATAGGAGGCCTCGACCGCATAAGGCAGCACGCCGTCGTAGCCCCAGTTGCGTGCGCCGGGAAACTCGGCAACCGGCATCAACTCGATTGCCGTGACACCCAGCGACGCCAGGTAGGGCAGGTAGCGTCGCACCCCGTCGAAGCCGCCCAGCGCCCCCACATGCAATTCATAGAGCACGGTTTCGTGCCATGGCCGCCCCTGCCAGCCGCTGTGCCGCCAGGCATAGCGCTTCGGGTCGATCACCAGGCTCGGTGCGTCGATGTCCCCCGCCTGGGCACGCGATGCCGGGTCGGGGACCAGTGTGCCGCTGTCGTCATCATCAGAGAACACGCGGTAGCGATAGCGGGCGCCATGCCCGACGGGCGCCTCGATCATGAAATGTCCCTCATCGCCCGCCTGCATCATCATGCTCGGTTGGCCCTCGATCTCGACCGCGACGCCCGCTGCCGTAGGCGCCCAGAGGACGAAGCGCGTGGTCGCCTCATCGATCACCTGTGCCCCATAGGTCGGCACCGCCATACGAGGCGCTTGGATTGACGGGTTCATGTGGGCCAGTCTCCCTGACGTAACAGCAGGGTCGTAAGGGCCGGCAGCGTCAGCTCCAGTGAGGCGGGATAGCCGTGACTGGGCGAGAGCTGGGCACCAACACCGATGCCATTACCGACGTTTTCACCGGCATAGAAGACGCTATCGGTATTGAGAATCTCGCGCCAGGTCCCCAGGGCAGGCACCCCCAGGCGGTAATGATGCAGCTGCGAAGGACCAAAATTGGTTACGACC
Organism: Halomonas korlensis; assembly: GCF_900116705.1. Taxonomy (GTDB): domain Bacteria; phylum Pseudomonadota; class Gammaproteobacteria; order Pseudomonadales; family Halomonadaceae; genus Halomonas; species Halomonas korlensis. The sequence goes on from NZ_FPBP01000002.1 coordinate 392,268, forward strand.
AGCAGCGGCGCGGTGCCCTCGGCACCGTAGCGCATGAACGCAACGACGCTGTTGGTCGAGTCGTCACCGACCACCCAGGCGAAGCTGTCGGGCTCGCCGTCGCGGTAATGCAACGACGGTTCATTGCCATAGATGCGATTGAGGTCGGCGACCAGACGCAGGATCCCGGCATGACCGGACTGGTCGAGTAGCGTCCAGTCGAGCTCACCGCCTTGCTGCCACACATGGTCATTGGCAAACTCGACCCCCATGCTGAGCAATTTCTTGCCGGGATGGGCCCACATGAAGCCCAGGCAGGCACGCAGTGACGCCAGACGCTGTTCGGGCGTGCCCGGCATGCAGCCGAACCAGGTCGTATCGACGGCCCATGCCTCGTCGACCAGCGGCAGGATGAAGTGGGAATCGAACGCGGCGGCCATGACGCCGGTCAGGGTATCGTGATGCGCCCCTCGCGCCTCCGGTGGGTGACTCAGGTAGTCAAGGAGTGCCCGCGTCCAATGGGTATTCCAGAGCAGCAGACGCGAGGCAGAAGGATCGGTTATTGGCGGTGACCAACGGTATTCGCAGAACAGCACCACATCGGGGATTCGAGCGGTAATCGTGGTCATGACCTTGCCGAGCAGCGCGACGCTGTCGGCATCTTCCTGTGGCGAAAGCGGCATCAGGCGCAGCCCATCGAGATGAAAGCGCTCCAGCCATTCCAGCGCCTGGGCGGTAACCTCCGCTTCCGCCATCAGCACGGGAGGAACAGCCAATAGCCACTCCACGATGACCCCGATCCCGCCGTCGTGACAGGCATCGACGAAACGCGCGAACCCGATGTTGGCCTCCGCCTCGTCCAGCCCCCTGAGTTCGATATGAGTAAACCCCAGATCGGCCACATAGGGCACCAACGCGGCCGCCAAGACTGGCCAATCCAGTGGCTTGCCCTGGGCATCGCGGCGCCAGGCGCGGGGCTGCAACCGATAGATCGAAAGCGGCGAGGTCCGCGGTTCATCGCGCAAGCGCTGCTGCATCCAGGTGGCATCCTGCCAGCGGTGAAGTAGCACCTCGTCTCGCGAGTCTCGCCTGTCAGCCGCGCCACCGGTCTCGTCGTTGCCTGCTCTCACGTTGACGATGCTTACCTTTCCTAGCTTGGGCTTTCCGAACCCTCCTGCCTCGCTCTCTGTACCCCTGCTCTCCGACACCTGCCCTGTCACGACATCACGCAGCCTCAGCGGAGCGGGAATCCTCGCCATGGCATCATCGGATCTGCACCTCGTGGAAAAGTGGCGAGTCATCGTTACCGTCCTTGGTCATCCTTGCTTTCCCCACCAGCCGATCGAGCACCGACCCGCTGCCCCTGATCTGACCTCGCCATTCACTATCTCGCATACCTGACGCTTTCACGGTGTGCCTGTCATGGCGTCGCACGCATCACCTTGCCGACATTCGAATCCACGTCGTCATGAATCGCTTCATTTACTACCTGCTCACTGAGTACCTGCTCACTGAGCACCTGACGATACAGCTGCGTATACGGCTCGATCGACTGTCGCCAGTGATAGCGGCCAGCCATGGCGGCCCGGCGCATGGCATAGAACAGATCCGTCGCCTGGAAGACGGTTAAGGCCCGCTGTATGGCGTGCATATAGCTGGAAAGGGTCATGTCATCGAACAGAAACCCCGTCACGCCATCCTCGATGGTATCGGCCAGCCCCCCGGTGCGATGGGCGATCGGTAGCGAGCCGAAACGCTGGGCATACATCTGGCTGAGCCCGCAGGGCTCGAACCGAGAGGGCATCAGCAGGAAGTCGCTGCCGGCGTACATGCAGCGGGCCTCGCCTTCATCGAATCCGATGTTGACGCCAATCGAGCCGGGAAAGCGCGCCGCCAGATTGCACAGGGCGTTCTCGACGGGAAGCTCGCCACGGCCAATGAAGACGATCTGGCCACCGGCACGGACAATCGACTCCGCCACGCCGATGGTCATGTCCAGCCCCTTCTGATGCACCAGGCGTGACACCACAGCAAACAAGGGGCCGTTGTTGACTGCCAGGCCGAAGATCTTGCGCACGTAGTCGGCATTGGCGCGCTTGCCTCGCCAGTCGTTGGTGGCAAATGCCTGGGCCAGGTGGGTATCGGTACGCGGATCCCAGGAGTCATCGATGCCGTTGGGAATGCCTACCAAGCGGCCTTCTTCCGCCTTGCTGGCAAGCAGGCCCTCGAGACCACAGCCGAACTCGGGGGTGGTGATTTCACGAGCGTAAGTGGCACTGACGGTCGTGATGCGCGATGAATAGACGATTCCGGCCTTCAAGAACGAAAGATTGCCGTGGAACTCCAGCCCATCGATGGTTAAGGCCTCTTCGGGAATCCCCAATGCCTGGCGACGCGACGGATCATAGGTGCCCTGGTAGGCCAGATTGTGAATGGTGAATACGCAGGGGGTCGGTTCATCGCGCCAGTGCAGGTAACCCGCCGCCAGCGCCGTCGGCCAGTCGTTGAGATGCAGCAACTGCGGTCGCCAGTCGATCCCGGCATGGCCCGAGGCGATCTCCGCGGCAGCCAGGGCCAGCCGACCGAAGCGGATATCGTTGTCATCCCAGCCGATGCCCATGTCGTCGCAATAGGGGTTGCCTTCGCGCTCGTACAGCTCGGGGCACAGCAGCACGTAGATGATGAGACCATCATGACAGGTGATCTCACCTATCTCGCAGGCAGGCAGACCGGCAAAGCCGGGCAGAGTGCCGACGGGCTTGATCTCATGGTCAGAGGCGATCATCTCGCGATAGGCGGGCACCAGCACACGGATATCGTGGTGCGCGGCCAGCGCCCGGGGCAAGGCGGACGACACGTCGCCGAGCCCGCCGACCTTGACGAAATCGGCAATCTCGGAGGTGACAAAGAGAATCTGCAAGGGCGACTCGCGCCCTTTACCGCCGCCGCCCGCCGGCCGATGTTGGCGAACGACTCTCGCTTCTTCGGGTATCAGACCAAGGCTGTCGCTCAGCAGTCGGGTCACATCTCCTAGCGCTACGCTACCCATGAGCGGCCTCCCTGCTCGATTCCCATTGATAAATGCTCATTCGGGACCATCCTGCTCCGACCCTGACGTGACATCAGGCACGAAGCCATTGCTCAGAAACGATAGGCAAGGGAAACCGATGCTTCATGCTGGCCCCCTTGCAAGAACAAACCGCCGCTCGTCGGACCGGGCGACGGTTTGGACCACTCTAGACAGCCAACATCCGTATCAGCGCTTGGAAGGCAAATCATCCGATTCATCGCGAGCCAGGAAGGCGCGCGTCACGGCAGGCAGATTGTCTTCCAGCCACTTGGCCATCGCCTCTTCTTCCTTGAGAATCTTCTCGCAAACCCGCATGATTTCAGTTTCGCCGCAGTGTTCAGCCGTCAATATCAAGGCACGATAGTTGGCGATCTCGAAGTGCTCGAAGGTATAACTGGCCACGCCGCCCTTGACCACTTCATCGGAAGCGAACATGCCACCGAGCGACTGCCCAACGGCAGTGAACTTGGCACCCATGTCTTTGACAGCCGACGTACTCATGTTCGCCTGGTCGATCACCCCTTCCAGCAAATCGATTTGCCCTTGGGTTTCCTGGATATGCTGTTCGATACGGGCCTTGAGTTCGGGATAGTGCTCCAGCCGACTCGCCTGGCCGCGCAGCATCTGGTCCGCTTGTTTCTCCATGGCATGGGCATCGCGCAACCAGTCCTGTAGATGCTCTCGTGCTTTCTCGTTCATCGTTCCGCTCCTTGGTGAGACCGAGTGAGTAAGTGACTAAAAAAACGTTGAAAGGTCGCGAATCCGCTCATCGCTCCGGGCGTCCATCGCCGAAAAGCAATACTGCATCGCCACGCGGATTCCGCCTATCCACGCCGCCTATCGCCTGTTGAAGCAACATGGCGAATTGCGGGTCGGGCTTGTCTACCCTGACGGGATATTGGAGATTCGCTGAATGGTGAAACATCGGCATCCTCCTTGAATTACCGCTTCCGTTGTCCGTCTCCGCTCCCTTTAGCCTCTCGGCTTACGGATTACATTCGCGTCATTTAAATCAGGGAAATTAAATGAAGAACCAGTTAATCAACTTCCTTGCTTCGCTCCGTCTCCCCTACTGGCTTCTGTCTTGACTGTTTTGTCTAGGCTAGCAGTTCGTCTGAATTTTGCTAATGCATTTCATACTTCAGGGACTTTTCTTTATTAGCATGAAGGCACCCGCTGATTAACCAACTTTCTGCGCTCGCTTAGCCTGTCTAGCGCACCCTCATGAAAAGAGATGGAGGTCGAAAGCTGTCTTTTTGATTTTAGAGCAAGACACCCCCTCGCCACTTACACTTATGTTTAGTTGCTTCGTTACCAGTGGCTTTTTTGGTGACTTACGTAAACAGGGACGCTTCGTGCGTATATAAGGATATTGCCACGATGAACCATCATAAATTACTGGACTGCCTAGTTGTGGGAGCCGGCCCCGCTGGCCTGACCGCCGGCATCATTCTGAAACGCTTCTTTCGCGAGGTGAGCATTGTCGATGCCGGGCGCAGCCGCGCGTCGCTGATCCCCCTTTCGCATAACTATCCAGGGTTTCCTGAGGGAATCAGTGGCAACGACCTGTTGGCCCGGCTCAGGGAGCAGCTCGACATCAATGGGGGAAGCGTGGTTGAAGGCGCGGTACGCCGACTTGAACGCGACCATGACGGCCACTTTATCGCCGAGACCGATGACGCCAGGCTGTACGCCAGGACCGTTCTGCTCGCGACAGGCGTGGTGGATATCGAGCCGGAACTGGAGGGCTTTGAAGCGATCCGTGACAAGGGCCTGATACGCTATTGCCCGATCTGCGACGGCGCCGAGTTTACCAACGAACGTATCGGGATTATCGCCCAAGGGGAACACGGTGTCAGCGAGTGCCTGTTCATCAAGCGCTTCAGCGCCAATCTCACCATGATCAGCCCTGATGGCGATTGCCAGCTCGACCCCGTCCAGCGCGAACGGCTCGCGCGCGAAAAAGTCGACCTGATAGAAGAACAGGCAAGACGACTCTATCTCGATGATGATCAAGTGGTTCATCTGGAAATGGCGACGGGCGAGGACCATGAGTTCGATGTGCTCTATTGCGCGCTCGGCACTCGAGTTCGCAGTACCCTGGGCAAGGAACTGGGGGCGCGACACACGCCGAATGGCAACCTGATCGTCAACAAGCATATGCAGACCGGCATCGAAGGGCTCTACGCCACGGGCGACATGACCAACCACTTGAGCCAGATTGCCGTGGCGACCGGGCAGGGCGCCATTGCCGCCACGGCCATTCACAACCGCTTGCTGCTTGCCGACTCGAACGAATGATTGTTACCGCTCGTGGCTGAGCATGAAGCCGAGCACGAAAAAGGCGGCCTTACGGCCGCCAGGGGAGCATTTTTCGTGTAGCGGTACCGATCGGGCTGTGACGCAACGCCACTACCGTCGCGTCACGCCACCCGTCGAGCGCGTCTCAGAAAAAGCCCATCGGACTGATGTCATAGCTGACCAGCAGGTTCTTGGTCTGCTGATAGTGCTCGAGGGCCATCTTGTGATTCTCACGGCCGATGCCGGATTTCTTGTAGCCACCGAAGGCGGCGTGCGCCGGATAGTGATGATAGCAGTTGGTCCAGACGCGCCCGGCCTGGATGCCACGGCCCATGCGGAAGGCCACGTTCATGTCGCGCGTCCACAGGCCGGCGCCGAGGCCAAACTCGGTATCGTTGGCGATCGCCAGCGCCTCTTCCTGGTCCTTGAATGTCGTCACCGCGACCACCGGGCCGAAGATCTCCTCCTGGAAGACGCGCATCTTGTTGTGACCCTTGAGCAGCGTCGGCTGGATATAGAAGCCACGGTTGAGTGAGTCGTCCATGGTTTCCTTGTTGCCACCGGTCAGGAACTCGGCGCCCTCCTCTCGGGCAATCTCCATGTAGGACATGATCTTGTCGAACTGCTCCTGAGAGGCCTGAGCGCCGACCTGGACGTCAGTATCCAATGGATTGCCACGCTTGATCGACAGGGTGCGCTCCATGACCTTGGCCATGAACGCCTCGTACATGCTCTCCTGGATCAGCGCCCGCGACGGGCAGGTGCAGACCTCGCCTTGATTGAAGAACGCCAGCACCAGCCCTTCCGCGGCCTTGTCGATGAACTCCGGCTCGGCATTCATAATGTCGGCGAAATAGATGTTCGGCGACTTACCGCCCAGCTCCACCGTGGAGGGTATGATGTTCTCGGCCGCGCACTTGAGCACATGCCCGCCTACCGGGGTCGAGCCGGTGAAGGCGATCTTGGCAATGCGCTTGCTGGTGGCCAGTGCCTGACCGGCCTCGGCGCCATAACCGTTGACGATATTGACCACGCCCGGCGGCAGCAGATCGCCGACCAGCTTCATGAGTTCCAGGATCGAGGCCGGGGTCTGCTCGGCGGGCTTGAGCACTACGCAGTTGCCGGCCGCGAGCGCCGGGGCGAGCTTCCAGACCGCCATCAGGATCGGGAAGTTCCAGGGAATGATCTGGCCGACCACCCCCAACGGCTCATGGAAATGGTAGGCCACGGTGTTGTTGTCGATGGCGCTGGAGGTATCCTCCTGGGCGCGGATACAGCCGGCGAAGTAGCGGAAATGATCCACCGCCAGCGGCAGGTCGGCGTTGATCGTCTCGCGCACGGCCTTGCCGTTATCCCAGGTTTCGGCTACGGCGAGCATCTCGATGTTCTGCTCGATGCGATCGGCGATCTTGAGCAGGATATTGGAGCGCTCGGTGGTCGAGGTCCTGCCCCAGGCCGGTGCGGCCTGGTGGGCGGCGTCCAGCGCCAGCTCGATGTCCTCGGCGGTGGAGCGGGGAATCTCGCAGAACACCTCGCCGTTGACCGGGCTGACGTTGTCAAAGTACTGGCCCCTGACCGGGTCGACGAACTCGCCTCCGATATAGTTGCCGTAGCGCTTCTGGTAGGACACAACGGAACCGGGTTGGCCGGGGTTGGCATAGATCATGGCGTGACTCCTGAAACGTTATTGTGATGGGCGTGTCGCTTGATGCACTCCATTCACCAGTCTTGGTCAGGTCGGCATTGTGCGACATACTCCACTGGCAGGAGATGGCCTCCTCCTTCGGTAGGAGGCCGAGACGGTTCCACGAGGGATTGCCCATGCACACCCTGATGATTGCCGATGATCATCCGCTGTTTCGTGACGCCATCGCCGCGGTCATCGATGCGGGCCTGCCCGGCAGCCAGTTGCTGCAGGCGGACAGCCTGGCCGGGGCGCTGCGCCAGGCAGAGGGCTGCGAGGCACTCGACCTGTTGCTGCTGGACCTGGGCCTGCCCGACGCCGAAGGGCTCTCGGGGCTTCAGGCGCTGCGCGAGGCGCTGCCCTGGCTGCCGGTGGCCATCGTCTCGGCGGAGCAGGAGCGCCACACCGTCCTCGAGGCCATCGACCTGGGCGCCGTGGGCTACATACCCAAATCGACGCCGCGCGAGGCCCTGCTCGCGGCACTTGCCGGCATCCTCGAGGGCCGCATCTACCTGCCGCCGGATATCATGCGACGCCCGCCGGTCACACGCCGCGCCCCACCGCCCGCTGAGCTATCGCCGCACCTGGCGACCCTGACCGCCAAGCAACTCGAGGTACTGGCGCGTCTGAGCCGCGGGGCCTCCAACAAGCTCATCGCCCGCGAACTCGATATCGCCGAAACTACGGTGAAGACCCATGTCTCGGCGATCCTGCGCAAGCTCGGCGTGACCAGCCGGGTGCAGGCGATTCTCGTCGCCGACCAGGCCGACCTGGCGACTCGCCTGGCGCAACACCGCCAGGACCGCCTGGGCGCCTGACCCTGACTTACCTACCCCTTATCCTTGCCCTTAGCCTTGCGGGGCCACCAGCGACAGGAGCTGCATCCGCAGCCGCAGCGGCTTGAGGGGTTTGAGCAGGCAGCTGTAGCCCAGCGCGCGGCTGCGCGCCTTGATCGCCGCTTCGTGGTTGGCGGTAATCACCACCACCGCCAGCCCGGGATGGCGCTCGCGCAGGCGTGCGGCGACCTCGAGCCCATCGCCATCGGCCTCGCCAAGGTGATAGTCGACCAGCAGCACCTCGGCGGCCTGCGTCCCGGCCGCTGCCTCCAGGCGTGCCAGCGACGTCGCCGTCTGCACCCAACATCCCCAGCTCGAGAGCAGCGCCGCCATGCCCTCGCAGATGCCCGTGTCGTTGTCGATCACCCAGACCCGCGTCCCCGCGAGCCGGTCGCCGACACCGGCGGGGGCCGCCGCCAGTGCCGGCCCCGCAGAGGCCGACGCCAGCTGGCCGTAAGGCACCAGCACCGAGAAGCTGGCCCCCTGACCGAGGCGCGAGACCAGCCGCAAGGGATGGCCGAGCATGCCGGTGATGCGATCGACAATGGCAAGCCCCAGGCCCAGGCCACGATCCTGGCTATTGCGTGATCCGCCCAGGCGCTGGAACTCCTGGAAGATCGCCTCGTGCTGGGCCTCGGGAATGCCCGGACCGGTATCGCCAACCACGATCTCCAGCCCCTCGGGACGCCGCCGGCAGCCCAGCAGTATCCGGCCGCGCTCGGTATAGCGGATGGCATTGGTCAGAAAGTTACGCACGACCCGCGCCAGCAGCGCCAGGTCCGACTCGATCACCGCACCGCTCGGCACGTAATGCAGCGTGAGCCCCCGAGCCGCGGCCATCTGGCGATACTCCTCGGCCAGCACGTCGAGCAGCTGCCCGGCGCGAAAGGGTGCCACATCCGGCGCCAGTACCCCGGCATCCAGGCGCGAGATATCCACCAGGGTGCCGAGCAGCGACTCCACGTCCTTGAGCGAGCGGCCGATATGCCCCACCAGGCGGTGCGACGGCTCGGGCAGCGCGTGCTCCTCCAGGGCACTGGCGAACAGCCGTGCGGCGTTGAGCGGTTGTAGAAGGTCGTGGCTGACGGCGGCCAGGAACCGGGTCTTGGAGACATTGGCCGCCTCGGCCTCGGCCTTGGCGGCATGCAGTTCGGCCAGGGTCTGTTGCAGGGTCTCGGTACGCTCGCGCACCTGCTCGGCGAGCAGTACCGTGTGTTCGAAGGCGCTGTAGGGGGCGCCGCCGGCCATGCCCGCCGACTCCACCCGCTCCATCAGTGCCGCGCAGATGCGCCGCAGCCTGGCGTTCTCAACCGCCAGTTCTGCCGGCGACACCTTGTTGGGCGCGTCGCTAGCGCGGGTGAAATCCAATGGCGACCCCAGTGCAAGCGGGGTTGATGTGCCTGCCATGATGCTGCTCCCCATAGCTAGTGAAGCCGATTACCCGCGAGCGGGCCAGCAGCCGGAAGGCCCTGCCGTCAGTGATTCTTGACGCGCTGGATCCGCCAGGCCAACAGCCCGATGATCCCCAACCCCAGCGGCCCCAGCACGGCGGCGGCGACGCTCGGCTCGATCGCCACGCCCAGGGCGTCGAGGCTCTGCAGACCGAGCTTGAACAGGCTGAAGAGGTAGTAGCTGATGACAATGATCGACAGCCCCTCGACGGCCTTCTGGATCTTCAACTGGCTGCTGGTGCGCTCGTTGAGGCTCTGTAGAATCTCGGAGTTCTGCGCCTCGATCTCCACCTGGGCGCGGGTCCGCAGCAGGTCGTTGAGCCGCGCCACGCTCTCCGCCAGGCTATCCTGGCGCTGGTCGATCGCAGCACAGAAGTGCACCGTCGGCCGGAAGCGGCGCAGGATGAAGGTCCCCAGCCGGGGGCGGTCGCCGAGGCGCTCCTCGCGCAGTTCCTCAATGCGATTGAAGACGATCCGTGCGTAGGCCTCGGTAGCGCTGAAGCGCTGGCGTGAGCGGGCGCCAGAGCGTTCAAGCCGCGCCGAGAGCGCAGAGATGGCCGCCAGTAATGGCCGGGAGCTCTCCTCCTCGTCCTCGGTATTGCGCTCCGAGAGCTCGCCGAGCTCGAGCTCGTGGTCGCGCAGCTCGAGGCTCATCTCCTTGGCCACCGGCAGCGCCAGCGAGGCCATCATGCGGTAGGTCTCGATCTCCAGCAGCCGCCGGGTCATGCGCCCCAGGCGAAAGGCGTTGAGGCCACAGTTGACCAGCAGCAGGCGATTGACGCCGGCCGCCGTGAGCCGAAAGTCGCTCCACACGGTGGCGTCGCCATCGCCCACGCTGGAACCGGCGGGGTCGCGAAAGCCGTAGGCCTCGGCGTCGCCGCCCCAGGAAGCCTCTGTTTCCACCAGGATCAGGCTGGCATTGATCAGCGCCCGGCTGTGTTCGGCGGCAATCTCCGCCAGCAGCGGCGGGGGCGACGGCCAGGGCTCGCCATTCGCGGGCTTCGGCACCAGCAGCGTCAGGGTGAAGAACTCGGTGTGGCGCTCCCATTTCAGGGTCTGGTCGCCGAGATCGAGGATCTCCTGCGCCGCCTCGATGTCAGGCGTACTGCCGACCACCTCGGCGAGCCGCCCGAGGATGTCGGCGGCGATGCCGTCGCCGTCGAGGAAGGCGTAGTGGTGGAGGTGCGCCGGCTCCTCAAAGTAGATCGAGGGCCGGGCGTGGAGTTCGTTGTGCAGTCGGGCGCGTTGTGGGTGCATGTCGGGGCCAGGCAAGGGGGAAAGTCTCCCGAGACTAGAGGCTGGCCTCGCCCGGGCCAAGTGCGCCCTGTCAACGTGGCGCTACGGCGGCCAGGAACCGGGGCTTGGAGGCATTAACCGCCTCGGCCTCGGCGGCGTGCAGTCCGGGCCGCGACACGTCGGCGGACGAGTCGCTAGTGCGGGCGAGAGCCAATGGCGACCCCGGTGAAGGTCTGGTTGATGTGCATGCCATGGTGCTGCTCCCCGTAGGTATTGAAGCCAATCACCCGCGAGCGGGCCAGCAGCCGGGAGGCCGTGTCCACCTGGCCCAGCGCTTCGAGCTCCAGCCGACGCAGGAAGCAGTCGCAGCCAATGATCAAGCTCGGCTCGCCAAGGCGCTCGGTGAGCCCGGCGAAGACCGCCTCGAGGTCGGCAAGCAACGGGGCCGGCTGCATGGCCGTCAGCACGATGCCGATTTCCACTGCGCAATAGAAGCTCAGGCTGCCGTCGTCGTTGACGCGCTGGATGGAGCGCAGGTAATGCGCCTCGCCCAGCCGCACCGCCAGCGGGTGGCGGGCGAACACCATCGCGTCCAGTGCGGCCACCGGCACCCCCACCAGGCGGGCATATTCCTCGGCGGCGGGCAGCGCGTTGAGCTCCAGCACTCGACGACGCGCCCGGTCGACACGGGTCACGACCAGCTTCTCCTCGCGGGGGCGAAGATGGTGGGTGGTGAAGACCTCGAAGGGCAACGGCGTATTGATCATCACCACTACCGCGGCCTGGCCATGGAAGCGACCCTCGGCATGTACGTGGGTGTGGGCCAGGCGATTGTCGTCCCCGGCCGAGCCGCCAAAGCTGGGAATGCGTCCCAGGGCCGCATCGAGCGTCGCAAGCACCTGCTCCTCGCTGCTGGACAGGCCATCGAGCAGGGTCAGCGCGAAGCTGTGCTCGGCCAGCGGGGCCACCGCCCTGTCGCGGCATTCATCGAGCAGGCCGTCGACCAGACGCTGGGCGCGGAGCAGATCGAACCCTTCGAGGTCCTCGACCAACGCGCAGGACACGGCAAAATCGCGACGATCCAGGCCAATGGCCACGATGCAGCCCCGCCCGTAGCCTTGCGGGGTGATCTCGCCGGCGGTGGTGCAGCCCGCCACGGGCACTTCAGCAAACGCAGCATTGAGCGCCGATGACAGCGCCGGCAGCGCATACTCGGCGCTACAGAAGAACAGCACGAAGCCGAGTGTGTCGTGATGCAGCGCCGCGGCGAGCTCCTCGGCAGCCGCCCGGGGATCGCGCTGCCGGCTTACCGCGGTGCGAAGCAGAGACGCCTCGGCAGACCACGAAGGCGACTCCGTCACGGCAGCAAGCGAATCAAGCATGGCGGTCAACCTGTCATGAGGGCCCAGCCAGTGTAAGCCGCCTGTCGGCGTGATCACAACGCCGCCGACGAGCCAGCGATTGGGTCTCGCCGCGCAGGCATGAGTCGAACTGGTACTTTTGAATACTCCGCTCGGAACAGCAAAGAGAACTTAACCTTTATCAACGCTATGAGGTGGGTAAGGCGCTACGTTGTGAGGCCAGAATAAAGCAGGCCGTACCACACAGGAGGATTGCTCGTGCCACCAAGGATGAATGCTCCCAATACCGTTCGCGCTTATCCCACGGATGAACAGCTGACGTTCGCCCATGACCTCGAGCGTCGCGAGATGCAGCGCTATCGCGGCCTGGCGCTGAGTTTCCTGCCGACTCGGCCGCATATCAGCCACCTGATGGCCGCACTCGGCATCCAATGCGAACAGCGTCTTAACGCCCTGGAATCTCTCGCCGAGCGCCTGAACCTGCGTGACTGCCTGCCCGGTGGGCGACCTCCCTGGCCGCAATTGCGCTTCCGGCTTTCCCAGGCCCAGCCGTTGTATCGTTTCATTACCGACGAGGCCATGGCCTGCCACACCCTGGCCTATGCTCTGGCCGCCGCCGAACATTCGCGTCAATTAAGCGAACTGCTGGCCCAGTCTTGCGGCACGGCAGATGTTGATACCCTGTTCGGGGACTTCATCGAACAGAAGCAAAGCGAATGCCATTTGCTGGAAGAGACCCAGGACAAGGCCTACAGGGCCATGGCCTAAGAATGGCCATGGCCCAGAAAGCCTTACTCTTACCACCACCTCACCCCCTTAGCGGATGACGCCGGCGTCCCCAGGATGTAGCGCTGTCATATCGAGAGGCGTGTCTCCACGGCCTTCAGGAAGCCCTGCATGTCGACCACCGTCTCCGCATCCGGGTTGGTGGTCTTGCCCTTGAGGTCGCCGGTGATCACACCATCGTCGACGGTATCGATCAGCGCCGTCTTGAGTCGCTGCGAGTAGTCGATCAGGGCCTCGTTGCTCTCGCGCTCGCCGAGCGTCTCCAGGGCATTCGCCACGGCATAGATCAGCGCCGAGGAGTTGAAGTGCGCCTCCTGGCCGTCGCTCTCCAGATACTTCAGGTAAAGATCATGGGCGGTGCCGTGGGGCGCCTCGAAGAGCATGGTGCCGCTCTTGCTCTCGATGATCGAGCTGGCGGTGGCCAGGCTGCCGCCGAGTGCCGCGGAGATGTCCGAGAAGATGTCGCCGTCGAGATTCTGCGCCGGGTAGAGGGCGTTGCGCGGCGGGTCGGTGATCATCTTGATGAGCTGGCTGGAGGGCCGCATGATCATGAACGACGGGGGCGGGGTGTCGGCCTGGGCCAGCTCGCGGCGCACGTCGGTGATCACGGTACTGAATACCTCGTCGTAATCCATGTACTCGCGCTTGAGGCCGAAGTAGACCTCCTTCTGCTTGCGCGAGGCGTCGCGGAACACCTGGGTGACCCAGTCCTTGATGGCCTCGTGGTCGTTGGACATCAACAAGATGGGGTCGCCCTGCTTGACGTGGCGGGCGTGCTTCTCGTCGCCGTCGACGATCACCTTGAGGATGCCGTCCTCCGCAGCGGGGGCGTTGTAGCTGCCGTACTGGTCGCCGCCGCCAGCACTCATCCGCGACAGCGAGACGTGTGACTTGCGCGTGGGAATGCCGTGCACCTTGAGCTGCTCGACCAGCTTGTAGAGCTTGCGGCCGGTGGTGTTGTCCGGCACGCCCCACAGCGCCCGCTGTGGCGGGTTGGCGACGATGCGCGCGGCCTGGGCATCGATCAGCTCGTAGTGGTAGGCAAGCCCCAGTGCCTCGACCTGCGCGCGGTAGTGCTGATCAAAGATCCCCTCGATGGCAGCGCGCATCACGCCATCGTAGCCGGCAATCACGGTGTCCTTGAGGCCCAGGTAGATGTCGCGCTTCTCGTCGATGGCGCGCTGGAAGAAGCGGTGCGCCCAGGCCTTGATCTCGTCGATGTCGTTGGTGGCGAGCAACCAGGGGTCGCCCTTCTTGACCTCGCGGCGGTGCAACTCCACCGGATCACCGCTCGAACCGACGAACATCAGCTTGACGATGCCGGTGGCACGGGAGAGCTCGTTATAGCTGTCCTTGCTGCCGCCGGTCGCCATGGTGTCGACCTCGATGTCACGCCCGACCCACCCCGGCCGATTGAACTGCAGGTTGCGGAACTGGATGTCCTCACGGGTGATGTTGCCGCCGATGCCCTTGCGAATGGCGCCATTGGGCGACTTGGTGGCCAGCGGGTGCAGCGCGGCGCCGTCGAGCTCAGGGTGGGCGGCCAGCAGCTCGCCCAGCTGGGCGCGATTGACCGTCATGCCGGCATTCTTCACACCCACGCCAAAGCGCTTGAGCGCCTCGATGGCGTCGATCACCGCCTGGCCGTTGGTGACCAGGCGGTTCTCCGCGGTCAGGTCGACCTCCACCAGATCGATGTCCAGCTGGGAGGTCACGAAGGTGTCGAGGATGCTCTCGAAGGCCACCTGCGCCATCTCGTCGCCGTGCAGGATGACCAGGGGTGATTCCACCTTGATCTTGCGATTCATCGAAGTCCTCTCCTTATATCGAGAAAGTGGCGATGGCCACCCGGCCATGTCTGACCCTGCGCCTGCACAACATGAAGAATATGCTCCAGCAGGGTATGAGACCTTCTGCTATTTTCTGATGTATGGGCATGAGCTTGACTTCCATCAAAGGCCAAGGATGCCACCGTCGCTTATCTTGAGCCGAGGCGCCCATCATAGGCGCGAATAACACTGACAAGGGAGACGCCCGTGCCGACACCCACCGCCGACGAGCCTACCGTTGATCTTCCTGCGGATAAACAATTGATTTACGCTCATAAACTCGAGCACCGCGAGATGCTGCGTTATCGCGGTCTTGCCTTGAGCTTTCTCCCCACCAGACCGCACATCAGCCGACTGATGGCCGCGCTGGGAGTGGAATGCGAACAGCGCAGCGTGGCGCTCGATGAACTGGCCAAATGCCTCGAGATCGGTGATTGTCTGCCCGCCTCACGTCCCACGCGCCTGTGGCTTCCCGGAACACATGTGCACCTGTTTATCGTCAACGACGTGCTGGCCCATCGCGCACTGGATTATAGCCTGTCGGCGGCCCATCACTCCTGCCAGATCAGCGCCGTCCTGGCACAGCTCACCCGAACGCCTAGCCTCAAGGCGCTGCTTGAGCACTTTGTCGAGCAAAAGCGACACGAGTGTCACCAACTGGAGGAAGCCAAGGCCAATGTCAGTGCCTTCTCCGAATGGGCACTATCCGGCTGATTCACTCCCGTCATCCTCGCCCTGGGCGTCAGGCGGCGCGGCAGGCGACGTAAAACTTCCCCGCACCAGCGCCAGCAACCCTTGAGTGGACGCGTCGAAGTCCTGGCTGCGCGAGTCGATGCGCTCGCTGATCTCGCCGGCGATGCGCTTGCCGAGCTGCACGCCCCACTGGTCGAAGGAGTTGATGTTCCAGATCACCCCCTGGACGAACACCTTGTGCTCATAGAGCGCGATCAGCGCCCCGAGGTTCTTGGGGGTCAGCTCGTCGAGCAACAACACACTCGACGGTCGATTGCCCGGGCAGCTGTAGGGGTCGAGCCGGCTGCCTTCCTGGCTGCCTTCCATGAAGGCGTTGGCCTGGGCCAGCATGTTGGTCAACAGCGCGAAATGGTGATCCTCGACCCCCGGCTCGGGCTTGAGCGAGGCGATGAAGTCAATGGGCACGTAGCGGGTGCCCTGATGCAGCAACTGGAAGAAGGCGTGCTGGCCGTTGGAGCCGGTCTGCCCCCAGACGATCGGCCCGGTCTTGTAGTTCACCGGATGCCCGAAGATATCCACCGACTTGCCGTTGGACTCCATGTCGAGCTGCTGCAAAAACGATGGCAGCTGATGTAGCGCCTGGTCGTAGGGCACGATGGCCTGGGTCTCGGCGCCCTGGAAGTTGATGTACCAGATGCCGATCAAGGCCATCAGCACCGGCATGTTCTCGGCGGTGGGGGCCGAGAGGAAGTGCTGGTCCATCTCATAGGCGCCCTCGAGCAATTCCATGAAGCCGTCGAAGCCGATCGACAGCGCGATCGGCAGGCCAATCGACGACCACATCGAATAGCGCCCGCCGACCCAGGCCCAGAACTCGAAGACGTTCTCCTCGCGGATGCCGAATTCCATGGCCGCCTGGCGGTTGGTCGAGGCGGCGATGAAGTGCGCGCCGACATCGGCATCCTCGCCGGCGTTATCCAGGAACCAGCGCCGCGCCGTCTTGGCGTTGAGCAGCGTCTCCTGGGTGGAGAAGGTCTTGGTGGAGACGATGAACAGGGTGGTGGCCGGGTCGAGGTCGCTCAGCACCTTCTGGATATGCGCGCCGTCAACGTTGGAGACAAAGTGGAAGCTCAGCTCCGGATGGCGGTGCTTGAGCAGCGCCCGGCAGGCCATGTTGGGCCCCAGGTCCGAGCCGCCGATGCCGATGTTGACCACGCTGATGATGCGCTGACCGTTATAACCCTTCCACTCGCCATTGCGTACCGCTTCCGAGAACTGCTTGATCTGCTCGCGGGTTCGCTGGATTTCCGGCATCACATCCTTGCCATCGACCTTGAGCGGCCCCTCGCCGAGGTTGCGAAGTGCGGTGTGCAATACCGGGCGGTCCTCGGTGACATTGATGATGTCGCCTGAAAACATCTGCGCGCGACGCTGCACCAGCGCCGAGTGGTCGGCCAGTTCGAGCAGGGTCTCGAGCACCTCGTCGGAGAGATGATGCTTGGAGTAGTCGAGAAACAGACCTCCGACGCGCAGGCTCATCTTCTCGAAACGCTTCGGGTCGGCGGCGAAGTAGTCGCGAATACGGTCGTTGGCCGTGGTTTCCTGCAGGCCCTTCAAGGCCTGCCAGGTGACGCTGCGGGTGAGCTGGAACATTGATTAGCCTCTTGTTATCGCTCTTGTTATCGAATAAAGCCTGCCCGTCCGGCGGCTCAGGCGGTGGCGCTCACGGGCACCGGCTGGCCGCCGCGCTTGATCGCCGCATAGCCCAGGCCGGTGACCAGCGAGCCGATGACGATCGCGCCCAGGTAAAGCAGTGCCGGCGAGATGGCATTGGGAATCAGCAGCACGAAGATGCCGCCGTGCGGTGCCATCAGCTTGGCGCCGACCAGCATCGAGAGCGCGCCGGTGATCGCGCCACCGAGCATGCTGATCGGGATCACCCGCAGCGGGTCCTTGGCGGCAAAGGGAATGGCACCCTCGCTGATGAAGCAGAAGCCGAGCACGAAGGACGCCTTGCCCGCCTCGCGCTCCGGCTCGGAGAACTTCGCCCTGGCGACGAAGCTCGCGATACCCATGCCGATCGCCGGCACCATGCCGGCGGCCATGATCGCCGCCATCGGCCCGTAGGTCTCGGAGGCCAGCAGGCCCACGCCGAAGGTATAGGCCGCCTTGTTGACCGGGCCACCCAAATCGAAGCACATCATCGCCCCCAACAGGATGCCGAGCAGCACGGCATTGGTCGAACCCATGTTCTCCAAGAAGGTTGTCAGGGCCGAGAGGATGGCCGCCACCGGCTCGCCGACCACATAGATCATCGTGAGCCCCGTGACCAGGCTCGCCACCAGCGGGATGATCAGGATCGGCTTGAGCGACTCGACGCTGGACGGCAGCTTGACGTGCTGGGCCACCGCCTTGGCGACGTAACCCGCGAGGAAGCCCGCGAGAATCCCGCCGATGAAGCCGGCGCCGATCTCGGAGGCCAGCATGCCGCCGATCATGCCCGGGGCGATGCCCGGCCGGTCGGCGATGGAATAGGCGATATAGCCGGCCAGCACCGGAATCATCAGCGCGAAGGCCGTGCCGCCGCCGATCTGCATCAAGGCGGCGGGCAGCGTGCCCTCCTCCTGGAAGGCCTCGATACCGAACACGAACGACAAGGCGATCAGCAGACCGCCGGCTACCACCATGGGCAGCATGAAGGACACCCCGGTGAGCAGATGCTTGTAGACGCCCTGCTCCTTGACGCTCTTGCCCGTCTCGTCGCCGGACCGGCCGGCTGAGCCGGCGCGTTCCACCTCGGCCTGTTCGAAGGCCGCCTCGATGGTCGGACGCGGCTTCTTCAGCGCGTTGCCGGTGGAGGTACGATAGACGCGCTTGCCGGCGAAGCGCGTCGGGTCGACCTCGATATCGCAGGCGAGGATCACCAGGTCGGCCTCGGCGATTTCCTCGTCGGTGAGCTGGTCCTGGGCGCCCACCGAACCCTGGGTCTCGACGCGGATCGCGTGGCCCAACGCCCTGCCCGCCTCGCTCAGCGCCTCGGCGGCCATGAAGGTATGGGCGACCCCGGTCGGACAGGCCGTCACCGCGACGATCTTGCGGGCACCATTGCTGGCGGCCGCCGCCGTCGATGACGGCCCGGCCTGCGGCGCCTCGGTGGGCGATGTCTCGGCGGGCGGCGTATAGGCACTGGCCTCGCGCTCCGCGCGCTCAAGAAAGGCGGCAGGGTCCGGCAACGCCTGATCGATCGGGGCACGATACAGCCGCTTGCCGGCAAAGCGCTGCGCGCCCGGCACATGATCGGCGGCGACAATGACCAGGTCGGCGTCGGCGATGGCCTCGGCGGTCACCGGGGCGAGCGGTTCCAGCTCGCCGTGCATTTCGACCTCAACCTGCCAGCCGAGGCGCCCGGCGGCCTGCTCGAGACGGCGGGCGGCGAGAAAGGTGGTCGCCATGCCGCTGGGGCAGGCGGTGATAATGATGGCTTTCATGCGATGGCTCCCCCTGCATCGACGTCGTTGAGACGGCGAACGCGGGTCTGTTGCTGGAGGGTGGGAAAATCGGCGGCACGGGCATTGCCCACCCCGACATGGCGAACGGACTCGGCGGAAAGCGCCGTGGCCAGGCGCAGCACCTGCTCGGGAGGGTGCCCCGAGAGCACGCCGTGCAGCATGGCGGCGACCAGGGTGTCGCCGGCGCCCACGGTGCTCGCCACGTCGAGGCGCGGCGGCAACGCCTGCCAGGCACCGCGGCGGCTGACCCAGAGCACGCCCTGGGCGCCGGCCGAGATCAGCGCCTCCTCGACGCCGGCGCCGTAGAGCTTGAGCGCTGCCTTGAGGCGTGCCGCGGGGGTGTCCAGGGCGGCCCCGGCCCAGGCGGCCAGCTCATGTTCGTTGGGCTTGACGGCCGTCGGCCGCGACGCGATGGCGGCGCCGAGCGCCTCCCCGCTGGTATCGACCCAGACCGGCAGCCGGGTGGCGCGCAACCGGGCGATCAGGTTGGCAAGATCGTCCGCCGCGAGGCCCGGCGGCAGGCTCCCGGCGATGACCAGCGCATCGGGCCGACGCCGCGGATCGTTGACCCGCGTATCCAGTCCCTCGAGCAGTTTTTGCCAGGCCGCCGCGTCGATGGCGGCACCCGGGCCGTTGATATCGGTGACTCGCCCGTCGGCCTCGGCAAGCTTGGCGTTGATGCGCGTCTCGCCCGGCACGCGGATGAAGGCATCCTCCACCCCCAGGGTCTCGAAGGCACGCAGGAAGGGGCCGTCGTTGTCCGCGCCGAGAAAGCCCGAGACGCTGACGTCGTGGCCGAGATCGACCAGCACCCGCGCCACGTTGACGCCCTTGCCGGCCGCCGCCAGATGGGTTTCGCGAGTGCGGTTGACCTCGCCAAGCACCAGCCGGTCCAGGCCCACCGAGAGGTCCAGGGCGGGGTTGAGCGTCAGGGTGAGGATTCTCGCCATCAGCGCACCTCCAGGGCGTCGCGGACGGCCTCGCTGGTGGCCTGCGTCAACGCCAGCTGCGCCTGGGCGCGAGCCTCGGCAAGGTCGAATTCGCGCAGCCGCGCCTTGACCAAGGGCACCTGGCGAGCACTGACCGAGAGCTCGTCGACCCCGAGCCCCACCAGCACCGGCACGGCCACGGCATCCGAGGCGAGCTCACCGCAGACCCCCACCCACTTGCCGTGAGCGTGGGCGGCCACGACGGTCATCTCGATCAGCTTGAGCACCGCCGGGTGCAGGCCGTCGGCCTGGGCGGAAAGCTCGGGATGGCCGCGGTCGATGGCGAGGGTGTACTGGGTCAGGTCGTTAGTGCCTACCGAGAAGAAGTCCACCTCGGCGGCAAGCGTCGGGGCTAACAAGGCGCAGGAGGGCACCTCGATCATTACCCCGAGCTGCACGTCGGTGGTGCGCTCGGCCTCGGGGGTCGTCTCGAGCAGGTGATCGAAGATCCGCTTGGCGGCGCGGAATTCGGCGATGTCCTTGACCATCGGCAGCATGATACGCAGCGGCCTGCCCTGGCCCTCTGATTTCGCAGCTGGAGCAGCCGCCATCAGCATGGCGCGCAACTGGGTCTCGAGCACCTCGGGCCGTGTGAGAGCCAGGCGAATGCCGCGCAGGCCGAGGAAGGGATTGTCCTCCTTGGGCACCGGCCAGTAGGGCAACGGCTTGTCGCCGCCGACATCCAAGGTGCGCGCTACCAGCGGGCGGCCGTCCAGGGCATCGAGGGCTTCGCGATACTCGGCGATCTGGGTGTCGAGATCCGGCTCCTGGGCATGCGCCATGAACAGGAATTCGGTGCGCAGCAGGCCTACACCTTCGGCGCCGCGCTCCACGGCATCGCCAGCGTGGGCGGTATTGCCCAGGTTGGCGGCCACCTCGACGCGGTGGCCGTCGCGGGTCTGCGCCGGTTCGAACCGGGCCTCCCAGGCGGCGGCCTCGCGACGCTCGCGCTCGGCCAGGCGCTGTTCGGCGCGTTGCAGGCGTTCCGGCGAAGGCGCCGGGGTCACCCGCCCGCGCTCGCCGTCGAGAATCAACTCGGTGCCGTTGGCAAGCGTCAGCACTCGCGCCCCGGCGCCGACCACGGCGGGAATGCCCAGCGCACGCGCCAGGATCGCGCTGTGGGCGGTCGCCCCGCCGCGCGCCGTCAGTAGGCCGCGCACCCGGGTGGTGTCGAGACGAGCGACGTCGGACGGCCCGACGTCGTCCATCACCAGAATGTAGGGATGCGCCGGCGGCTCGGGCAGCTCGACTTGACAGAGGATGCCCAGCACCCGCCGACCTACGTCCCGCAGGTCGGCGGCGCGCTCGGCGAGTAAGCGGTCGGCGAGCATTTCCTGGGCGTGGGCGGCGGTCTCGATCGCGCCCCACCAGGCGGCTTCGGCGGAACGCCCCTCATTGATGCCCTCGCGGGCGGCCTGATGCAGCTCGGGATCGTCGAGCATTTCCTCGTGCATGGAGAGAATCTCGGCGACTTCGCCGCCACGGGCACGCTGCACCAGGGTCTCGAGCTGCTCGGCGCCCTCCCTGATTGCGGCATCGAGACGCCGCGACTCGATGGCGGCGTCAGAATGAGTGTCAGTGGCCCGCTCGGCATAGTCGAAGCGTGGCGTGCGCATGACGAACACCGGCGCGATGGCCAGCCCCGGCGAGGCGGCAACCGCCAGATGGGGTTCATCGTCGGGCAATGGCATCGGTGCCGGCGCATCCGAGGCCACGACCACGTGCTCACGGCTCTCGTCGAAGGGGGCCACCTGCTCGCCCAGCCCCTCGGCCACGGCGTGGCAGACCGCCGCCAGGGCCGCTTCGGCGCCCTGCCCTTCGGCAGAAAACGTCAGCTGCTGGCCGCGTCGGGCGCCGAGGTTGATCACTTTGGTCAGGCTGGCCGCCGACACCGCTTCACCGCCACCCTCGGCCAGGCGCACGCGGATCGGCATGTTCTGGGCACGCGCCACCTGAACCAGCTGCTTGGCTGGGCGGGCGTGCAGGCCATGAGCGTTGAGGACCCGCGCCTGGCGGGTACTGGCCGCGGCGGACTCCCCGGCGAATCGCGCCAGGATCGTCGCGGCATCGGCGTTACGCAGCTCGTCGGCCGCCCCGCTCTCCAGCAGCGCGACGACACGCTCGAGCAGGTCGCGATGCGCGTCGCCCTGGGCGGCGAGGCACAAGACGCCATTGATCCTGTCACTCCTATCTTTCGAGGCTTGATGCAGCGTCCCGTCGGGCGTGACCAGTGACAGCGACGGCACCTCGACGCCGCGGTCGCTCGCCACCAGCCAAAGGCCTTGGCCGAGAGGCCGTGGCACGCCCCCGGCCACGGCGGCCACGAATTCGTGGGTCACGCAACCGGCCTGGCGCAGCCGCGCGGCGCCGGCCAGGGCCAGCTCCTGACGGTCGCGGGCGGGAAAGTTCAGGCAGAGGGTATCGGCATCCAGACGCGCGTCGATCACCGCCTTGGACAGCAGCCCGGCGATCTCGCTGCGCGAATCGGCGGCGGCCAGGCGCTCGGCGACGCCTTCGCGGTCGAGCACATGGGTCAGCTGGCGCAGGATGTCCAGATGCTCGTCGCTCTGGGCGGCAATGGTCACCAGCACGTGCACGCGATTGCCGTCGTGCCATTCCACCCCGGCGGGAAACTGCAGTACCCGCACGCCGGTTCGCTTGACGTGCTGGCGACTGTCGGGCGTGCCGTGGGGGATGGCGATGGCGTTGCCCAGAAACGTCGACGACTGGGCCTCGCGGTCGAGCAGGCCGTCCCGGTAGGCGGTCTCGACCAGACCAGCCGCGTGCAGCGCGCCAGCGGCCTGATCCAGCGCCATGCGCCAATCATCGGCCCGACAGCCCAGCTGGATATCATCCTGGCGTAGCGTCAGCATGGTTGTCTCCTGTTCATTAGGGTGACGCGGCGGTGGTCGCCTTCTCTCAACCTGCGGAGCTTTCTCAGCCAGAGGAGCTTTCCCGGCCAATGGAGTTTTCTCAGCCTCCGGAGATTGTCTGACCCGCAATGGCGTGAAGCTTAGCTGGCTGAATCGTGTCACCTAGTATGTTTTAATGCTGGCCGGATTGCTCGCGGTTGGCAAGTCCGAAGAACTACAACTTTGGCAGGGGGTAGGCAGACCGGCTGGCTGGTAAACTGCCTTCGTCACACGCAGGGGTATTTCATGACACTCGCCGAAATCGCCCGCCTGGCCGGCGTCTCACGGACCACCGCAAGCTATGTCATCAATGGCAAGGCACGCGAACGTCGCATCAGTGTCGACACCGTGGAGCGGGTCATGGCCGTGGTGAACAAGCACAGTTTCCGGGTCGACGCGCAGGCCGCCGCCCTGCGCCGAGGGGCGAGCCGCCTGCTGGGCCTGATCGTTCCCGACCTGGAGAACGCCAGCTATGCCCGCCTGGCCAAGCGGCTCGAGCGTGGCGCCCGCGAGCAGGGCTATCACCTGCTGATCGTGGGCTCCGACGACGACCCGGAGAGCGAGCGCGAACTGGCCCTGGCGCTTCGTGCGCAGCGCTGCGAGGTGATCATCACCGCCAGCTGCCTGCCGATGGAGGATGGCTTCTATCGCGAGATGATGGCGAGTGGGCTGCCGATCGTTGCCATGGACCGCGGCCTGGACCCGCAGCATTTCGCCAGCGTGGTAGGCAACGATCGCGATGCCGCCGAGCGTCTGACCCGCTCGGTGCTCGATGAGTCGGTCACGCGTATCGCCTGGCTGGACGCCGTACCCGCCCTCTCGATCAGCCGGGAGCGCCGCGCCGGCTTCCAGCAGGCGCTGGCCGGCAGTGCCGTGGAGGTCATTCCGAGCAGCGCCAAGCGCTACGATCGCAGCGACGGTGCGCAATTGATGCGTGAGCTCCTCGATCAGCATGGTCTGCCGGATGCCCTGGTGACGGCTTCCTACACGCTACTTGATGGCGTGTTCGACGTGCTGCTCGAGGACGGCGGTCTGCCGCAATCGCTGCGCCTGGCCACCTTCGGCGACAGCCGCCTGCTCGATTTCCTGCCGCTGCCGGTCAATTCCGCGGTCCAGGATCACGACCGCATCGCCATGGAGACCCTGGCGTGCGCCCTGGCGGCCTCGCGGGGCGAGTATCATCCCGGCGAGCAGGTCATTGCGCGGACGCACCATTGGCGCCTGCCGGAACGCGCGGCTCTCTTCGACTGATCCGCTCTAGATGATCCGCTTAATCGGACTCGCTTCACGGGGCTCAGCTTGACGTCGACCAGGATTCGAGCCCTTGCAGCGTGAGCATCAGGCACCGCTTCAGGTCATGAATGACTACGCCGGCCTCGCCCAGCTGGCCCTCCCTGCCCAGGCGTTCCAGCAGCGCGGCAAGCCCGGCCACCTTCACTGCACCGAGGCTCGACGACTCACCCTTGAGTTGATGGGCCAACTGGTTGACGCGCTCCGACGAGGCCGCACCGAGGGCCTGATCGAGCTCGGCAAGGCGCGTCTCGACCTGCTCGCGATAGAGCGCGATCAGCGACGCCAGACCATGCTCGCCAAGGTTCTCACGCAGCGCCGCCAACGTGGCCTGGTCAAGCGACTGGTCGGTTATATGCGGCTCGGCCCCGGCCGGCTTGGCGAAAGAGGCGACAGCTTGTGAGCCGATGTCGGTCTTGTGGAGATGACGGCGCAACACCGCCTCCAGCGCCTCCTGAAACAGCGGCTTGGTCAGATAGCCGTTCATGCCGGCCGCCAGGCAGCGGGGCTGCTCGCCTCCGGGACCGCCGGCGGTCATGGCAATGATCGGCACCTCGCCGCACCAACCACCACGCGCCCGAAGACGCCGTGTTACCTCCAGGCCGTCCAGGTCAGCCATCTGCACGTCCATGAAGATCAGATCGAAACGCGTCTGCTCGGCCTTTTTCAGCCCCTCGGTACCACTCTCGGCGGCGCTGACACGACAGCCGAAGCGTTCCAGCATCGCCACCGCTACCTGGCGATTGACCGGATTATCCTCGACCACCAATAGCTGCGACTCGTCGAGCCGGACAAGGGGGGAGGCTTGGCGTGTCGATTCGACCGGGTCGTTATCCGCGGCCATCATTGGTAGTTCAAACCAGAAACGACTGCCCACGCCGGGCTCGCTCTGCACCTCCAGGTGTCCCCCGAGGGCTTCCACGAGACGGCGACAGATCGCCAGTCCCAGGCCGGTTCCGCCGAAATGCCGAGCCGTGGAGGCGTCACCCTGCTGGAAGGGCTCGAAGAGTCGCGGTAGCTGTTCTGCGGTGATGCCACCCCCCGTGTCGATCACGTCGAAGCGCAGCCGACCCGGCTCGGAAACGGTTGCCATCAGCAGAATTTCGCCTTGATCGGTGAATTTGATGGCATTGGAGAGCAGGTTCAACAACACCTGACGCAACCGCCCGGGATCGCTGATCACGCGGGGCGGCAGCCGCGGATCGAGATGACTGGCCAGCCGAACGCCTCGCGACTCGGCACGATGGGCAAACAGTGCCATGACCCCCTCGACCAGCTCGCTTAAGGCCACGGGACGCGACTCAAGCTCCAGCCGGTCCGCCTCGATCTTTGAAAAGTCCAGCAAGTCGTTGATCAGCTCCAGCAGCAGACCGGCGCTGTTGTGGATGGTATGGGCATAGTGACGCGGACGTCCCTCTAGCGGCTGGTCGAGCAGTAGGTCGCTCATGCCGATCACGCCGTTGAGCGGCGTGCGAATCTCGTGACTGACGGTGGCCAGGAAAAGCGACTTGGTCTCGTTGGCGGTCTGGGCGCGCCGGGCCGTGGCTTTGAGTTCTTGGCTCAGGACTTCCAGCTTGCGACGAGCCGCGGCATTGTCGCGAGCCTCGCGAAACAAAAACATCACGACCAGCATCGCCGCCACGCTCATGGCCAGGATAAGCGCCATCAGCAAGGCGTAGAGGGACTGCAATTGCTGGCGTTCTTGCGTCGCGCTGTTGGCCAGGTGGCCGTTGATGGCGATGATCAGCGGCTCGGTGCGTTGACTCAAGGCGTCAAGCCGTTGTGCCAACTGCGACCGGGTATCGACGTCGAGCGCTTGCAGCCGCTCCAGCTGGCGGTCCAGCACCTCGATGCGCGCTCCGACCTCCTCCATCAGCGCCACGGCCGTTGGAATGACCTCGATCAGCTCGGCCACGTCGCCGCGACGCAACAGGTTCAAACGGCCGTACACCAGTTCGAAGCGCCTACGCAGATCCTCCATGGCAGGCTCTGGCTGGCGCAAGTAGTGCCATAGCTGCAGGGTATCGCGATCGAGCTTGTAGGCATGCCAGACGGCATCGCCACCGACGCTGCGGGCGAGGCTCTCCTGGCGCCAGGAGGCGAGCCCCACCACCACCAAGGCAGCCGCAAAAAATATCAGCGCACTGGTTGCGCCCAACTTGAGACGCAAGGGATACCGCAGCATTCGCGAACTCAAGGGCCGGACATCAGGGTACATGCAGGTGATTTACCTGCCATACGGAACGAAAGCGGATCATTTCGGTGAGCAGTTCAGGATAATCATCGAAGGGGTATAGCACGAACAGCGGCCCCATATCGCGGATCGCCATGGTTTCGCCATTGTGTTTCATGGCCAGTATCACGTCGTAGGTTTCGAGATCGGACACCGGAATTTCGGCTTCGAAGCCGTCAAGGGCCTGAACGTGGACGACCTCCCCGCGAGCCCCGACCGCCGAGAGTATTGCCCGAAACAGCGGGCCTTCGAAGCGCCCGGGCTCGCGATGCCAAGGCGTGCTGGTCTCGATGACACACGACTCAAGCGCCATCAGCATATCGCGATCAAGATGGGCCTGCGCACCCGCATTGGTACGTTCGATATTTCCACTGATGGTGAGGATCACCTCTCCTGTGGGAGTCGACAGCGGCTCGGCCACCAGCGACGTGGATGCCAGCTGCAAGCCGATGAACAAGAAGGCCGACAGGCCGGACATGACGCACCGGGGCATGAGCATCATCCTTCTAGCGATCCGATCATGGCGATAACAACACGCTACGCTCGGCAGGTGCCCATCCCTTGCGCCTTGGAGGCATATCAGGGGGGTGGCACGCGTTCGTCGGGTAGCGTGTCGGGAATATCTTCGAGTCCGGCAAGGAAATTCTCGAGGCGTGAGACACGGATTTCGAGCCCGGCGTTACGATGCATCTGACGCGACAGCAGC
This sequence comes from Halomonas korlensis, assembly GCF_900116705.1. Lineage (GTDB taxonomy): Bacteria > Pseudomonadota > Gammaproteobacteria > Pseudomonadales > Halomonadaceae > Halomonas > Halomonas korlensis. Next base: position 419,133 of record NZ_FPBP01000002.1, read on the forward strand.
ACCAGCTCGGGGTCGCCGAGCTCGGCTTCCTCAAGCTGGTCATGGTAGGCATCGATGAAGTCCAGGTCGGCATTACGGCTGGCCTGCCAGGCCAGATCGGCGGATTCCAGTGCGTCTCTTGCCTGCTCACCCAACACGCTCGACAGCCGCTCGGTCAGACGCGCCACTTCCTCTTCCCAGGCGGCCTCGGCTTCCCTGGCACATTCCAGCATATCTTGGGAGTGCGACTGGGTCTCCGCCATGCAGCTATCGAGCTGCAGGGCGATGGGATGACTGGCCGATCCTGCCTGCCCCCACGCCTGGAGGGGCAAGACAACACCGAACAGCATGACGCCACCCGCCCTTTTCCAGCGCTTGGCTATCCATTGCTTGGCAAGGACGCCTATCAACGGCTCAACTCGCTCTCTGAAGGTGCACCGCCCGCCGTGTCATCCATCGGCGTGATCCTGACCAGATCCTCGTAGGCATGCCAACTGGCATGGCCGAGTACCGGCAGGATCAAGGCCAGGCCGATGTAAAAGGTCATTACCCCGACCAGCACGCAGCCGGTAAGGATCGCGGCCCACAGCAGCATCGGGCGGAAGTTGCGCGCCACGGAGCGAACGCTGGCCTCGATCCCCTCCATGAAGGTCAGGTCCTGGTCCATCAGGGTCGGGATCGCCACCGCGCTGATGGTGAAGGCACCGAAGGCCAGGATGCCGCCCGCCACCGAGCCTACGGCGATCATGCCAAGTCCTTCCGGCGTCGTAAGCAGCGATGCATAGAGGGTTGTGGGGTTAGGCACCTCGAACCCGAAGAAAAGCGCGAAAAGCAGCGTGGCCAAGCGAATCCAGGCGAGGAAGAAGATCATCATCATCACGCCCATCATCGCCAACTGGCCGGCATGGCCTTTCCAGGCGCCGAAGGCATCTCCCAGATGAGGTGCACGGTTGGCCTCCAGTGCCTGGCTGATGCCATAGGAACCCACGGCCACCAGCGGGCCGATGAACATAAAGCCGGCCAGCATCGGCAGCAACCAGTGCCACAGCCCCAGCGTCACCGCGATGAAGGTAACCGCCATACTCAAGCCTACCCAGAACATGCCATAGGCCAGGCTGACTGCCGTGGCTTGACGGAAATCTTCGAAGCCGGCCGCCAGCCACGCCCGAGGCCTGTCGCTGCCGACGGGATTAATGTTAATCCTGACCCTGGGCGCTGCCGCCCTGGGTTGCTCTCGTGTCGATGCCGCGCTCATGAATTGACCCCTATTCCACCGGAAAGCTGGCTGTTGTTGATCTCTGTCCGTCAGGGTCGGCCACGACATGTGGGCCGTCATGCTCGGACACTGATGACATTACTTGAATCAAGGTGCATTGCTCAACGTACTTTAGCCGACCCCGGCCGTTGGTGCAGTGCGGCGAAAGGCGCAGACCACAACGCGACGACCCCAACCAATCGGCCAGGGTCGTCGCGTTGCTGAAGACACTGCCAGGCTCAGCGCACGATCATCACCGATATCTTGGCATGATGCACCACATGCTCGGCGTTGGGCCCCAGCACGTAATCAGCGAACTTGCGCTTGTTGTGGGAAGCCATGACGATCAGGTCCACCTCGAGTTTCTTCGCTGCCTTGACGATCGCCTCCCACGGCGAGCCATCAACGATGACGCTCTGTACCTGAATGTCCTCGGGCACGTTCGCCTTGATGAAATCGTGCTGTGCCTGGGTGATCGCCTCATGGGCCTTCTTGGCGAAGTCCCTGGGGAAATAGGACCCTACAATGGGCATGTGGTAGTCCGGCAGCACCGTGACCACATGCAGCGAGGCGCCGAAACTCCGGCATAGTGCCAGGGCGGTAGGCAGCGCCTTCGACCACGACGACTCCTGGTTCAAATCCACCGGCAACATGATCTTGCTGTACATGACATTCTCCTTCACGCGGTGGCGGTGGCGGCCGTATTGTCACGACGCCGGCGCTGCATCAGGACAATCAGACCGAAGACCAGAAAGGCAGGAATCCACATCCACTCCTTGGTCCAGCGGTCGACGGGGGCCAGCACCTCGATGATTTCCTGGTCAAAGTCGAAGCCGAGTTCCGCCGCCTGGCTGCCATAGGCCACCATATCGACGGTCGCCGTGTCGTCCTCGATCAGAAGCTCCATGCCCAGGTTATCGAGCCGCTCCTGCCCGGTCTCGCCCTCCGGCACCGGCAGGGTCATGTAGGTGGTCAAGCGATCGCCATACGCATCGACACCGGCAATCTGCAAGCGCAGGGTGGAGTCCTCATCAACATCGCCCAGGGCCTCGACGAATTGCGCTGGCGGCACGGATTCATAGGGGTCATGAATCATGTCCATCCAGAATCCGGGCCGAAACAGCGTGAACGCGATCAGCAGCAGCACGATGGATTCATACCAACGGTTGCGAGTAATCATGAACCCCTGGGTCGCCGCGGCGAAGATCAACATGGCGATGGTCGACACCACGAAGATCAGGATGCCCTGCAGGAAGGTGACATCAATCAGCAGCAGGTCGGTATTGAAGATGAACAGGAACGGCAGCGCCGCGGTTCGCAGGCTGTAGTAGAAGGCCTGGAAGCCGGTTCGAATGGGATCGCCGCCCGACACCGCTGCCGCCGCGAAGGACGCCAGCCCCACCGGCGGCGTGACGTCGGCCATGATGCCGAAGTAGAACACGAACAGGTGCACTGCGATCAGCGGCACCAGCAGGCCGTTCTGCGCCCCCAACTGCACGATGACCGGCGCCAGCAGCGCCGAGACGACGATGTAGTTGGCCGTCGTGGGTAGCCCCATGCCGAGGATCAGGCTGAGCACCGCCGTGAGCAGCAGGATCAGCAGCAAGTTGCCCATGGCGAGAGTTTCCACCACTTCGGCCAGCACCAGGCCGACCCCGGTCTGCGACACGGCCCCGACGATAATGCCCGCGGTGGCCGTGGCGATGCCGATACCGATCATGTTGCGGGCACCGGTGACCAGGCCGCTCCACAGATCCATGGCGCCTTCGCGCAGATCGGCACGCATGTCGCTGCGCCCCCGGAAGATCGAGGTAATGGGGCGCTGAGTAAGAATGATGAAGATCATGAACACCGTGGCCCAGAAGGCCGACAGCCCTGGCGACAGGCGCTCCACCATCAGACACCAGACCAGCACGATGACCGGCAGGATGTATTGAAGGCCTACCAGCACCGTGGGCTTGGTCTGCGGCAGCGAGTAGATCGGCTGATTAGGATCATCCAACTCTAGCTCTGGGTAACCTGCCGCCAGCTTTAGCAAAGCGATATAGACCACCGTCAGCCCAACCGCGACGACCCAGGGCGTAGCATCCCCCAGCACCGGCTTGAGCCAGCCAAGGCCGTAATAGACCGCCAGGGCGGTGATCATCATCAGCAGCAGGCCACCGAGAAAGCCGATTACCTTGTTCGCCAGCGGCTTGGGCGGATTACTGCTCTGAAGCCCCTGCATATTGGCCTTCAAGGCTTCCAGGTGGACAATATAAACCAGTGCGATATAAGAAATCAGTGCCGGCAGGAAGGCATGCTTGATGACCTCGACGTAGGAAATGCCCACGTACTCGACCATCAGGAAAGCGGCGGCGCCCATGACCGGCGGCATGATCTGACCGTTGACCGAGGACGCTACCTCCACGGCCCCGGCCTTCTCGGCGGAAAAGCCGACGCGCTTCATCATCGGCACGGTAAAGGTACCGGTGGTCACGACGTTGGCGATCGAGGAGCCTGAAATCAGCCCGGTCATGGCCGACGCTACCACGGCGGCCTTGGCCGGCCCGCCGCGATAGTGACCGAGCAGCGAGAACGCCACCTTGATGAAATAATTGCCGGCGCCGGCCTTGTCGAGCAGGGCGCCGAACAGCACGAACAGAAATACGAAACTGGTCGAGACCCCCAGCGCGATGCCAAAGACCCCCTGGGTCGTCAACCACTGGTGGTTGATCAAACCGTACAGGCTAACCCCGCCATGCGAGAGAATGCCCGGCATCCAGGGGCCGGCGAGGCTATAGATGAGAAAGACCGACGCCACGATCATCAGTGGCGGACCTAGCGCTCGTCGTGTCGCCTCGAGCAGCAGCAGGATCCCCGCCACCCCGACGATCACGTCCTGCAGTATCGGCGCGCCGGGGCGCTGGGATAGCTGTTCATAGAACATGAACATGTAGGCGCCACAGAAGGCGGCGGCTGCCGCAAGCACCCAATCCTGAATGGGAATGCGGTCGCGTGGCGAGCGCTTGAGTGCCGGATAGGCCATGTAGGCCAGAAAAAGTGCAAAGGCCAGGTGAATGGAACGGGCTTCGGTGGCATTGAAGACCCCGAACCCCATCATGAAGGACAGCGGGGAGGCGATCCACAGTTGGAAGAGCGACCACGCCGCCGCGATGCTTACCAACAACTTCCCGGGCATGCCGGCTGGTTTGCGGGCTCCCGTGTCACTGGAGGCGACCATATCCTCCAGGTCTACCCCGCTTCCCGAAGACCTATTGTTATCGTCAGTCATATGCCTGCCCTGCTCCGAGTCGATTGACGCCTGATTGCCATATCGAAATGCCGAACAACATCCTGAACCAGAATGCGCGGCACCCTCGGGTAACCGCGCATTCCTTACCTAGGTAGCAACACCTCAGGCTGCAGGATTACTCGATCCAGCCCTGTTCACGATAGTAGCGCGCCGCCCCGTCATGCAGCGGTGCGGAAAGCCCCTCGCTGACCATCTCTTCTGGGTCAAGATTTTCGAAGGCCGGATGCAGGCGCTTGAAACGGTCGAAGTTATCGAACACCGCCTTGACGGTCTGGTAGATGACCTCCTCGTCGGCCTCGGCGGTAGTCACGAAGGTCGCCGCCACCCCGAAGGTCTCGACATCTTCGTCATTGCCCTTGTAAAGGCCCCCGGGAATGACTGACTTGGTGTAGTAGGGATATTCCTCGACGATGCCGTCGATATCCTCGTCATTCAATGGGATCAGGCGAGAATCGACGGTCGTGGTCGCCTCCTGAATGGACCCGTTGGGGTGTCCCACGACGTAGACCATCGCATCGACGTTGTTATCGGCGAGTGCCGCGGCCTGCTCGGCGGCATCGAGCTGAGACGCCAGGGAGAAGGTATCCTCGGTCCAGCCCTTGGCTTCCATTACCACTTCCATGGTATTGCGCTGACCAGAGCCCGGGTTACCAATATTGACGCGCTTGCCTTCCAGATCATCGAGCGTCTCGATGCCTGAGTCGGCACGTGCCAGCAGGGTCAACGGCTCACCATGGACGCGGAACACGGCGCGCAGCTCTTCGTAGGGTTCGCCTTCGAAATTGCCGGTACCGTTGTAGGCCTGATACTGGACATCGGACTGGGCGACACCCATGTCCAGTTCGCCAGACTTGATGCCATTGATGTTGGCAACCGAGCCGCCGGTGGAAGGCGCATTACACTTGATGTTGGACTCTTCCAGGCGGTTGACCAGGCGACAGATCGACTGACCGACCACATAGTACACACCGGTCTGACCGCCGGTGCCGATAGTGATGAATTGCTCGTCGTCCTGGGCCATGGCTGGTGACGCGAACATCGCCGCCCCCAGCAAAGCGCCGGAGAAAGCCGCAGTAGAAAATGCGTGGCGTTTCATGAACACACCTCAATTGGCATTGTGATCGTGGGATGGTGGCAAATCCTGCCCTTGGCAGGCTTGCCGACGGTTAAACCGCCCTTGACTACTTTAGCGAAAAATACGCCTGCTTGATGAGGACTTTTTTCCATAACGTTCAGTCTAGTCTTGCCTTACGTTTAGGGAACGTTAATTTTCGAGGCATCCGCCCTACGGTTAGCTAACGTTCCCCAGTGGCGGCTCCTGACCTTGGCCGTCGCCATGAGCTTGATGCACCGCCGCTGTGGCGGCCAGACTGAGACTCCAACCGACTATCTCGCGGAGGGCAACGACATGAACGCCATCATCGAATGCCTCCAGGGCGATATCGCCAACCAGCCCGACATCGACGCTGTGGTGAACGCCGCCAACGCCCGCCTGGAAACCGGCGGTGGCGTGGCCGGTGCGCTGCATCGCGCTGCCGGTCCGAGGCTTGCCGAAGAATGCCGGCCCCTGGCGCCGATTCGCCCTGGCCAGGCGGTGATCACCGGCGCCTACGCTCTACCCAATCGTTATGTCATCCATTGCCTGGGGCCGGTCTATGGCGTCGACGAGCCAGCCGACGTGCTGCTCGCCGACTGTTATCGTCAAGCGCTCGAGCTGGCCCACCGTCACGAGGTTTCCTCGATTGCTTTTCCGGCGATTTCCGCCGGCGCCTTCGGCTATCCCGCCGCCGAGGCGGCCCGCATCGCGCTTTCCACGGTGCTCGATAGCCTGCCCGAGCTTGCCGGACTCAAGCGGGTCCGCTTCGTGTTGTTCGATGCCGCCAGTACCGAGCTGTATCAACGCACGCTCGATACGCTGACATTTCACTGACATGATAAAGATGAGGACTGCGCGTCAGAGGTTGTAGCCCAGCACCCGCGGCAGCCACAGGGCGATCTCGGGGAACACCGCGACCAGCGCCAGGGCGCTGGCCATGGCGGCGACGAACATCAGCGCCCAGCCGATGGTCTGCTCCAGGCGGATCTTCGCCACCTGGGTGGTAACCATCAGATTCACCGCCACCGGCGGCGTGAACTGGCCGATGGCGATATTCATTGCCATCAGGATGCCGAACCACACCGGATTCCATTCGAAGTGCTGCATGACCGGGATCAGGATCGGCATCATGATCAGATAGATTGAGATCGCGTCGAGCAAGGTGCCGGCCACCAGCACGGCGAGCATGATCAGCAGTAGCATCCAGGTGCCGTTATCGGACAGGCCAATGATCCACTCGGCGAGCTCGCGAAAGGTCCCCAGCATGGTGCCCGCCCAGGCAAAGATGCCGGCCAGCGCGATGATCAGCATCACCACCCCGGAGATCACCGCCGCCTCGCCGAACAAGGCCCAGAGGTCGCGCAGGCTGAGCTCGCGCGTCACGAACAGGCCCACCAGCACGCCGTAGGTGACCGCTACCACCGCCGCCTCGGTCGGCGTGAAGAGCCCCGAGCGCAGCCCGCCGAGAATCAGCACCGGGGCGAACAGCGCCGGCAGCGCCTGCTTGAAGGCCTCCCCTACCTCGGGGCGATCGGCGTTATCGACTGACGCGTCATCGCCTTCCCGACCACTCCCCTCCCAACCATAGCGTTTCGAGACCAGCAGCGCCGGCACCAGCAGCGCCAACCCGGCCAGGATCCCGGGAAACAGCCCGGCGGCGAATAGCGCCCGCAGGTCAACGCCCGGCACCACGATGGAATACAGAATCAGCGCCACCGAGGGCGGAATCAGGATCGCTGTGGACGCCGACGCCGCGATCAGCGTGGCCGAGAACGGCTTGGGATAGCCGGCCCTGGTCATGCTGGGCAGCATCACCATGGCCACCGCCGCGGCATCGGCCGGGCCGGAACCGCTCATGCCGCCCATGATCATGCACACCAGCACCGCCACCAGCGCCAGCCCGCCGTGACGCGGGCCGATCAGCGCCTGGGCGAAGCGCACCAGGCGCAGCGCCACACCGGAGCGCTCGAAGATCAGCCCGGTCAGGATGAACAGCGGAATCGCGATCAGCGGGTACTTGGCGATGCTGTTATAGGTGTTGGTGCCCAGCGTCGCCAGCATGGCGGGTGACAGGCCGGTGACGATGCCCACCGCGCCGGAAAGCCCCAGCGAGAAGGCGACCGGCACCCCGGCCACCAGCAGGCCCGCAAAGGCGAGCAGCATCCACAGATCAGGACTCATCCTCGAGCCTCCCGCGCAGGCGGTCCAGCGTCTGCTGGGCCAGGCGCACCAGCATGGCGGCCGACAGTACCGGCAGCCAGACGACATACCACCACTGCGGCAGGCCGAGCCCCGGCGACAGCGACCCCCATTGGTATTCCTGCCAGGCAAGCTTGCCGCCGAACCAGGTGATCAAACCCAGCACCACGCTGCCGCACAGCCATTGAAAGACGATCAGCACCTTGCGCGGGGCGCCGGGCAGCGCCCGCTCCAGCAGGCCGATGCGGATATGGCCGTTGCGCCGCAGGGCCACCGAGGCGCCGGCAAACGTCACCACCACCATCAGGAACACCGAAAACTCCTCGGTGAACGCGAGCGACCCCCCGGTGACATAGCGCGTCACCACATTGGTCAAGCTGATCAGCGAGATGATCACCAGCGCCAGCGACGCCAGCACGCGCTCGAGGCGCGCATCGGGTAAGCGTTTCATCATGGCCTCATGCCAAGCGGCCGGCGCCAGAAGGCGCCGGCCGGTCGACTAGCTTGCAGGGTTCAGCGCGACTCGATGTCGGCCTGGGCCGCCTCGACCAGCGACTCGCCGATCTGGGCTATCCAGTCATCGTGAACGTTGCGGGTCGCTTCCACGAACGCCTGAAGCTGGTCATCGGAGAGCTCCGTCACTTCGACGCCGCGCTCCTGGATCGCCGCCAGACGCTCGCTTTCCTGCTCGCGCGTCATGGCGATTTCCCACTCACCGGCCTCGATGGCGGTCTCGCGCAGGATCGTCTGCTGGGCCTCGTCGAGCGACTCCCAGACCTGGCGATTGACGGCGAAGATCAGCGGGTCGTTCATGTAGTTCCAGAGCGTCAGGTGCTCCTGGCCCACCTGGTCGATACGCGCCACATCGAACACCGACAGCGGGTTCTCCTGGCCGTCCACCGCCCCGCTGGTCAGCGCCGGCTTGGCGTCGGCCCAGCTCATCTGCGTGGGGTCGGCACCCAGGGCATCGAAGGTATCCTGAAACAGCGGTGAGCCTACCACGCGGATCTTCAACCCCTCGAGGTCGGTCGGCTCATCGATAGGGCCCTGGGAGTTGGAAAGCTGGCGAAAGCCGTTCTCACCCCAAGCCAGGGGAATCACGTCGCGCGACTCGATGGCCTCGAAGACCATCTCCCCTGCCTGGCCGCCGGTGACGGCGTCCACCGCCGCCTCGTCGGGCATGAAGAACGGCAGCGAGAAGAGGTTGAGCTCCGGCACCTGGGGCGACCAGTTGATCGTCGAGCCGACGGCGGCGTCGATCAGCCCCGAGCGCATGGCGGAGAATTCACGGGTCTGATCGCCGGACACCAGCTGAGAGTTGGGGTAGACGCGTAGGGTGAGTTCGCCGTCGGTGCGCTCTTCCACCAGATCCGCCCACTTCTCGGCAGCCTGCCCCCAGGGAAAGGCATCGGGGAGCACAGTGGAAACGGAAAGCTCGCGAGCCTGGGCGGCGAGCGAGAATGACAGGACGGCAGCACCGGTCAGCACAGTGGCAAGCCGGGTGACATGGCGTGTGGTGGTCATGGCGTATCCTTGCAGCGGCGGCCCAGCGGGAACGCGGGCGCGTTATCGTTATGGCGAGCATGGCAACGCTCAGCCGTCACATTCTACGAAGTCGCGCGTTGAAAGCCAGCTCGCCGATGCCGGCTTCATTGACGCGCCAGGTCCCTATCGACTCACGCTAGCCCGACGCGGACCTGGCACTGTTTCGCAGCATCGGCGTGACGGGCAGCTTGATATGGTCGGGCCGCGATTCCGTCTGGTTGATCTGGTTGAGCAACAGCTCGGTGGCCTTGACGATCATCAGCTCGATGGGCTGCTGAAGCGTGGTGAGCGAATGGCTCGGCCAGGCGGCCATGGGAATGTCGTCGAAGCCGACGATGGAGACGTCCTGCGGCACCTTGAGTCCGAGTTCGTGGCGCAGGGTTTCCATGGCCGCGATGGCCATCAGGTCGTTGGCCGCGAAGATCGCGTCGGGGATCTGCCTTGCCGAGAACATCCGCCGCGTGGCAAAGCGTGCATCCTCGTAGCGGTAGTTGCCTACGTCCACGCCGTGACAGGTCATCCCGCGCTCGGCCAGGGCGGACAGGAACCCCGCCTGACGCTGCTCGTTGGTGGATGAGCCGATAAGCCCGCCGAGGAAGGCGATGCGCTGATGGCCGGACGCGGCGAGCAGTTGGCCCGCCCAGTAGCCGCCCTGATAATTGTCGCAGCTGACCTGGCTGATGCCCTCGTAATCGACGGTACGGTTGATGATCACCACCGGCACGCCGACCGCCGCAATCTCACCGGCCTGGGCGCGAGTGATGGAGATCGCCAGCATCAGCACGCCTTCGACCTGGCTCCTGAGAATATCGTCGATCACCTCGTCGAAGGCCTTGCCCAGTGGCGCCACGAACAGCTGCAGATGATAGCCACGAGCCTGAAAGAACTTCGAGGCCCGCTCCAGCACGCTCGAATAGAAGGGGTTTTCCAGGCTGTAGATCACCACCGCGATAGTCTTGCTCGAGCGCGTGATCAACGAACGGGCGATGGTGTTCGGCCGATAGCCGAGCTGACGCGCGGCTTCGAGCACCCGCTTGCGGGTCTTGGCCGACACGCTGGCATTGGGAGAAAAGGAGCGGCTTACCGCCGACTGCGAGACACCCGCCAGCTGAGCAACATCTCGGGATGTCACGGACTTCATCTTCATCACAAGCGCTCATGCCGGAGGAAATCGCCGCATCACAAATGCCTGCCGAAGGCAGGCATCGTCTCGATCACGCGGCTCAAAAGCCTACCTTGTCCCCGCCCTTCAGGCCAAGCATGCCGCGCGCCTCATCGGGGGTGGCGACCGGCAGCGAGAGCCCCTCGAGAAGCTCGCGGGCCTTGTTCACCTGGCTGGCATTGCTCTGCGCCAGCTTGCCGGGCCCCAGCCACAGCGAATCCTCCAGGCCGACCCGCACGTTGCCGCCCATGGCGGCCGCCTGGGCGGCGATGCGCATCTGGCTGCTGCCTGCTCCCAGCACCGACCATTGATAGTCGCTGCCGAACAGCCGATCCGCGGTACGACGCATGTGCAGCACATCCTCGGGATGCGGGCCGATGCCGCCGAGAATGCCGAACACGCTCTGGATGAACAGCGTGCCGTCGATGATGCCGCGATCCATGATATTGCGCAGGCTATAGAGGTGGCCGATGTCGTAGCATTCGCATTCGAAGCGCGTGCCGTTCTTCGAGCACAGCGTCATGATCTTCTCGATATCGGCGAAGGTGTTCTTGAAGACCAGGTCGTGGCTCTTCTCGAGGTGCTCGCGCTCCCACTCGTGCTTGAAGGTATTGAAGCGCTGCAACATCGGGAACAACCCGAAGTTGATCGAGCCCATGTTCATCGACGCCAGTTCCGGCTGGAACTCGATGGCCGGACGCATGCGCTCCTCCACCGTCATGTGCGGGCTGCCGCCGGTGGTGAGGTTGATGACCGCCCCGGTGGCCTCCTTGATCTGCGGCAGGAATTTCTCGAATACCGCGGGATCCTGGGTCGGCTTGCCGGTCTCCGGGTCCCGCGCATGCAGGTGCAGGATCGAGGCGCCGGCCTCGGCCGCGGCAATGGCCGACTCGATGATTTCCTCGGGCGTCACCGGCAGATGCGGGGACATCGAAGGGGTGTGAATCGCACCGGTCACGGCGCAGGTGATAATGACCTTTCGCTGGGTCGCCATGGGCGTCTCCTTGTTGAATCGATTTGTTGATGTGATTTCAGGCATCGTTGGCGGCTTGCTGATGGGCCATCAGCGCCATCAACCGGCGATCGCGCCAGGCTTGTCGCTCAGCCAGGCCCTCACTTGGCAATATGGCGCGGCGCTCGGCGTCGAGCGCCGCGAGTGTCTGCTCTTCCCAAGGGTCGCTGCCATCGCGCTGGGCATCCACATCGCGATACAGCGGCCCGTAGCGTCGGGCGTAATCGACCACCCCTGCCGGCGCATTAAGATCGATGGTCTCGAGCGGGCCCATGAACGACCAGCGCAGGCCGAGGCCATACTTGACGGTCTTGTCGAGATCTTCCGCCGAGACATAACCATCGCGGAACAGCCGTAAGGCCTCGTTGAGAAGCGCGCCCTGCAGACGATTGAGAATGAACCCCTGCACTTCGCGCTTGACCAGAATCGGTTGCTGTCGCACTGCCGTCATCAACGCCATCGTGCGCTCGACCGCATCGGCGCTGGTCGCCGGGGTGGGCACCACCTCGACCAGGGGAATCAGATAGGGCGGATTCACCGGATGCGCCACCAGGCAGCGCTCCGGATGGCGCAGGTGGTCGGTGAAGCGCGACGCGGCGATCCCCGAAGTCGAACTCGCCAGGATGGTGTCGGCCGACACCACCGCCTCCATCGCGGCATAGATCTCGCGCTTGGCCGCGACGTCCTCGGGACCGCATTCCTGCACGTAGCCGACGTCGCCAAGCGCCCGGCCCAGATCCGGCTCGATGCTGATACAGGCCATGACCGCGTCGGGGTCATCGACCAGACCGTAGCTCACCAGGTCCTCGAGCGAGGTGCGAATGGCCCCGCGGGCCTGGGCCAAAGCCGGCTCGCTGACGTCATACAGACACACCGGCGTACGCGCTCTGGCAAAGACGATCGCCCAGGCCCGGCCGATCAGCCCGGCTCCTATCACGGCAACCTTGTTGGTCATGTGCTTTCTCCCGCGGTATGGATTACAAGGTTTCGACGTTGCCACAGACACTGAGCGCCTGACCGGAAATATTGCTGCCTCCCGGCGCAGCCAGGAACAGCGCCATGGCGGCAATGTCCGTGGCGTCCACCATCTTGCGCATGGAGACCTTGGAAAGATTCTCCTTTTCCATCTCCGCGTAGCTGATCCCGCGCTTGTCGGCGCGGTCGCGGATCACCTGCTCGATACGCGGTCCGCTGACGATGCCCGGCAGGATGGCATTGACGCGCACCCCGTCCGGGCCGAGCTCACAGGCCAGGCTCTTGGTCAGGCCGACCACCGCCCACTTGCTCGCGGCGTAGGGCGTGCGATAGGCAAAGCCCAGGCGGCCGGCTACGGACGCCATGTTGATCAACAGCCCCTGGCTCGCGCGCAGCAACGGCGCGGCGCGGCTGGCGACGAAATACTGGCCATTGAGGTTGATGTCGATGGTCTTGCGCCAGTCGCTGGAAGCGATCTCGTCGATACCGCCGGTCGGGCCGGCGATACCGGCATTGTTGACGACGATATCCAGGCCACCGAGGGCGGCCGCGTCGTTGAACACACGCTCGACCTGATCTTCCTGGCTGACATCCGCCACGCTGGAGGTGATGCCCTCCGGCAGCGTCTCAAGCCCCGCCTCATCGATGTCGCAGACGTGAACCCGCGCACCCGCCTCATGGAAGGCCACGGCGATTTCGCGGCCGATTCCGCTGGCCCCGGCGGTGATCAGTACTCGGAGACCATGGCGCGGCGCCAGGCTTTCTACAACGGTCATAGGGTTCTCTCCTTGAATGGGCTTACAGAGAAGGCAGCCAAGTGGACAGGAAGGGAAGCATGCTGATGATCAGCAGGTTGATGAGTACGATGCCGACGAAGGGCATGACGGACCAGGTGAGGCGAGCGATACTGATATTGGCAATCTGGGACGCCACGAAGAGGTTGAGCCCTACCGGTGGGGTGAACATGCCCATCGCCAGATTGACCACCATGATGATCCCGAAGTGGACCGGGTCGAAGCCGAAGCTGATCGCAATGGGCAGAAGAATCGGCACGAAGATCAGGATCGCCGCCGCCGCCTCAATGAACATCCCGGCAAACAACAGCAGGACGTTGGCCAGGATGATGAACAGGAAAGGACTCTCAATGGTCGAGATAGCGAATTGGGACACCATGTCAGGCACTCTCAACCGCTGAAGGATACGGCCATACAGCCCCGCAGCACCGATGATGCTCAGCACGATAGCGGTAGTGACAGCCGATTGCTTGAGGATGCCGACCAGGCTGCGCAACTCGATTTCTCGATAGACGACGAAGCCGATCATGAAGGAGTAGGCGACGGCGATGACGGCGGCTTCGGTCGGCGTGAAGATGCCGCCGTAGATGCCGCCCAGGATGATGACCGGCATGAGGATGGCCAGAATCGCCTTGCGCCCGGCACGCAGGACGTCTCCCCAGGAGCTCTTTTCGATACTCCCCCCCAGACCGTTGGCCTTGGCGAAGAAGTAGGCGAAGATCAGCAGGCTCAGCGTGACCAGGATGCCCGGCAGGATGCCCGCGATGAACATGTCCCCAACGGACACATTGGCGGCAATGGCATAAAGAATCAGCGGAATGCTGGGCGGGATGATGACGCCGAGGGCGCCTGAGGCGGCCTGGTTAGCGGCGGTATAGCCTCCGGGGTAGCCCTTGGCCAGCATGGCGGGGATCAGGATGGAACCGATGGCCGCGGTAGTGGCCGCGCCCGATCCTGAGATGGCCGCGAAGAACAGCGAGGTGACGATGGCCACCATCGCCAGGCCGCCTGTCATGCTACCGACCAGCGTGTTGGAGAAATCGACCAGGCGTTGGGATATTCCACCGCTCTGCATCAGGGAACCCGCGAGGATGAAGAAAGGAATCGCCATCAACGGGAAGGAGTTCACCGACGCGATGAGCTGTTGGGGGACAATCAGCATGGGTGACAAGTCCCCATGCCAAATAGTGACGGCAGAGGCCAGTCCGAGCGATAAGGCAATGGGTACGCCGATGATGAACAGCGAAATCAGCAGCAGGAACAAGAGGAGAGCCATCGTCAGTTCACCCCCTGCTTGGACTGGTTGGGTATGTCGAGTGCCTCATCGAGCAACAGCCCCAGGCTATTGATCATGATGACCACGCCTCCCGCAGGAATGGCCATATAAGGCCACATCATAGATATGCGGGTGCTGGGTGCTGTCTGGCTGGCGACCCGACCCATCAGGTCGTAGCCGTACTTAATCATGATAAATGCGAAGAGAGTGGAACACAGGATGACGGCAATCCGTAGCAGACGAGCCAGCTTTTTTCCGGCGTGTTCCAGCAAGATATCCACGGAGATCAGGGTACCCTTGCGATAGGCATATCCGACGCCGAGAAACGTCAACCAGAGCATCGCGAAGCGGGCGATCTCATCGGAAAAGAACAGGGGACTGCCCACTACGAAACGGGCGAATACCTGCCAGAAGATGAGCACAGTCATCACCAGCAAGAGCCCGGCCAGCATCCAACCGATCAGACGATTGAATTCATCGATGGCTCTGTGGGCCAGCAATAGATAAGACTTCATGGCTGCCTCATGCGTCAGGAAGTCGCCCGCAGGAAGCATTGCCGCCTGCGGGCGTCGTGGGCTCAGTATTCGAAGTTGATGGCCGCATCGACGAGGTCTTCGCCGACGACCGAGGACCACTCCTCGAGCACCGGGCGCACGGCTTCGCGGAACGGCTCGAGATCAGGATGCGTCACCGTCATCCCCAGCTCTTCAAGTTGCACCAGATAGCGCGCCTCGAGTTCCTGGCTCGCTTCACGCTGCACCGGCAGGGCGATCTGCGCCGCTTCCAAGATGATTTCCTGGTCTTCTTCGCTGAAGGAATTGAACAGGTCCAGGCTCATCATCAATGGCGCTGGCGAATAGACGTGCTGGGTCATGTTCAGGTAGTCCTGAACTTCGTAGAAATTCACGTCATAGATGGTGGCCAGCGGATTCTCCTGGCTGTCCATCACACCCTGCTGGAGGGCGGTGTAGACCTCGGTCCAGGCCATGGGTGTGGCGTTGGCACCCAGTGCTTCCCAGGTATCGACCTGGACGCGGCTTTCCTGGGTACGATGGTTAATGCCTTCCAGGTCACTGGGCTTCTCGATCGGGCGCACCGAGTTGGTGTTGTGGCGAAAGCCGTTCTCCATCCACGCCAGGAACTTGACGTTCATGCCTTCCTCGGCCAACTGGGCGAGCTGCTCGCCATGTTCGCTGTCCAGGAAGGCATAGGCATGTTCGTGGTTCTCGAAGACGTAGGGCAGGTCGAAGAGCATGAACTCATCGACGAACCCGCCCATCGGGCCGGTGGAGGAGATACCCGCATCGATGATGCCAAAGCCCATGCCCTCGACGACCTCGCGCTCGGCACCCAGCGCGTTGTCGTAATGAGGCTCGATCGAAAGACGACCCTCGGAGAGCCTTTCGAGCTCCTCGCCGAACTTCAGCACCCCGATACCCTGCTGGGAATCCGGCCCGAGCGGCAGGCTGACATTGATCACCCGCTCGGTCCCGGCATGGGCCGCAGAGAGAGAAACGGCCATGACGGCGGTGGTCAGTAGGGTTTTTGTGAAGACGGAAACAGTGGCGTTGCGCATCTTGTACTCCTTGTTTGTGCCGGCAAGTTGCCTGTACCGGCAAGTGCGGTGAGGTTTACCGGCTCAGGGTGTTGGTCATCATTTGGCGGTTTTCGAAACCCGCCCGACGCATTTGTTGTCGTTGCGTCCGTAAGTTCTAGGCCAGCATGACTACGTATGCAAATATTGCTACCAATAATTCATCCCAATATTTCTTATCTCTATGATTTAACAGCAAATATACTTTAGTCTAAAAAATGACTACGTATTCATTATTTGGCGATCCGCATGGCGGCATGAGCGTCATGGTCAGCACCCCACGCGCAATACGGTCTGAATCAAGAACAAGAGCCCCGGACGGCAAGTCGGGGCGCGGGACGCGGACCGGGTCAGCTGGCCGGGGCGTCGGGCGCACAGAGCGCACCGCTGCCCGGCCAGCTCACGCAATCACCCACCCTGATGCCCTGCTCCTCGAAATACCCGGCATTGACCTCAAGCGCTGCCCCATAGGCGGCTCCCGGTCGGGTGACCGGGCACTCGCTGGGGCTCGATGCTTCACATGGCTGCATCGTCTCGATTGCCACGATTTGCCCCTCTTCACCGATGAAGGCGATATCCAGCGCAATACGCGTGCGGTACATCCAGAAGCCATTGCGTGACGACTGAGTCTGCGGGTAGAGAAACAACATCCCGGCATCTGGATCAAGATGGTCGCGATCCATCAGGCCCTTGCTGCGCTGGGCCTGGGTGCGGGCCGTCTCGACCATCAGCCGATGGGGCCCCTGGTCGCTGTGCACCACGACAGGCACCGTTCGCGGCGCTTCTTCGGTAGTCTCGGCCCGCAGGGAGCGCGGCATCAGGGTGGCGGCCGGCACCAGGACGACCAGGCCCTGCAGGAGTCGGCGGCGTGTCGGGTTCATGGCGATTCTCTCATAGCGGTTCACTCATAGCGGTTCACTCTCGATGGCCTTGTGGACATCCAGGGTGTCGGCGCCGGGCATCAGGTGGATGCCGGTGGCCAGCAGCGAGACCTGGACAGTTTCGCCGCGCGCCAGACCATTGCGGCGCGCGGCGTGGGTGGCGATCTCGAAACGCACAATAGCACCGTCATGGTCGACGGACAGCGATACCGAGGTAATACCGCCCAGCACGACCAGCTCGACGACGCGGGCCGTGACAGGGTTTTCCCGCTCGCCCTGGGAGGGTCGGTGGCGACGGTGCAGCACCACGTCGGAGTGCGGCAGGTACCAGTCGACTCGCTGACCGACCGCCAGGCGCTCCAGACCCCGCTCGACCTCCAGCCGATACCGTCCCCACTGCAGATACCGCTCACCGCCCTGCTCCACCACCACGCCGGTAAAGACATTATGACGATCGAGCAGTCGTGCCACCTCAGGACTTGCCGGGCGGCGGAACAGCGTGTCGGGGGGAGATTGCTGCAGGCTGCGGCCGGCATGCAGCACGCAGATCCGGTCGGCCAGGGCGCAGGCCTCATCCAGGTCATGGGTGACCAGCACGATGGGGATGGAGATCTGTTCGCGCAGCAGCGCCAGCTCGCGTTGCAGACGTCGCCGGGTGACCTGGTCCACCGCCGAGAACGGCTCGTCGAGCAGTAGCACCCTCGGCTGACGCGCCAGGGCTCGCGCCAGGGCGACCCGCTGGCGTTGACCGCCGGAAAGCTCGGCCGGGTAGCGGTCGGCCAGCCCTTCCAGTCGCACCCGCGACAGCCAGGTGAGCGCCTGTTCGCGACGTCTGGCCGCCGGCAGATGGTCCAATGGGACCATGATGTTGCCCAGCGCGCTGAGGTGGGGAAACAGCGCATAATCCTGAAAGACCAGCCCCACGCGCCGTTGCTGCGGCGTCAGCGACAAGCCTTTGCTGGCGTCGAACCAGCTCTCGCCGGCGCAGCGCACCCAGCCCCCGGCCGGCCGATAGAGGCCGGCAATGGCCCGCAGCAAGGTGGTCTTGCCGCTGCCCGAGGGACCCACCAGGGCCAGCAACTCGCCGGGCTCGCAGTGAAAGCTCGCGGCCAGCGGTATCGGACCTGCCTGGTGAAGCCCCACGTCGAGGCAGGCGGATGTCGCGTCGGGAGGGGATTTAGACATGTCGCCACCGGCGGCGCCCGGCCAGTCCATAGACAACGCCGATGGTCAGGAACGATACCAGCAGCAGCATGGCCGACATGATGGCGGCGCCCTGCTCGTCGAAGGCCTGCACCCTGTCATAGATGGCGATCGCCAGGGTGCGGGTTTCACCGTCGATGGAGCCTCCGACCATCAGGATGACGCCGAACTCGCCGAGGGTATGCGCGAAGGTGAGTGCCAGGGCGGACACAATGCCCGGCCAGACCAGCGGCAGCTCGATACGCCGGAACGTCTGCCAGGGCGACAGGCCGCTGCACCAGGCGGCCTCGCGCAGATTGGCGGGTATCGTTTCGAAGGCCCGCTGGATCGGCTGCACCGCAAACGGCAGATTGGCCACCAGCGACGCCAGCAGGATGCCGCTGAAGGTAAAGGTCAGCCCGTCTCCCGTGAGCCGCTGCCACACCGCCCCCACCGGAGCATCGGCACCGAACGACAGCATCAGGTAGAACCCCAGCACGGTGGGCGGCATGACCAGCGGCAGGGCCACCAGCGCCTCGCAGAACGGCTTGCCGCGAAAGCCTCCGCGCGCCAGCAAGCGCCCTAGCCAGAGGCCAAACGGCACCAGCAGCAGGCAGGTCGCAAGGGCCAGCTTCAACGAGACCGACAGCGCCGTCCAATCCATCAGGGTGAGCGTCCTTCCACGCTAGCGGCGTCCGGCGGCAGCGCGAACCCGTAGCGGGACAGGATGGCCCGGGCCTCGTCCTGCTGCAACCAGACATAGAAGGCGCGGGCCGTTTCGCCGGCCCCCTCGATCAGCACCATCCGCTGCACCAGGGGTTCGTGCCACGCCTCGGGAATCAATACGTGTTCCGCGCGCTCGGCAAGCGCGGGTGACCGGGCGAGCGAATAGGCGACAAGCCCCCCGCGGGCATCGGCGGAGAGCGCAAACTGGCCGGCCTGAGACACGTTCTCGCCGAGCACTCGCAGCTCGGCGGTGGCGTCCCAGAGCCCGGCGTGCCTCATGACCTGCCTGGCCGCCACGCCATAGGGGGCGTGCTCGGGATTGGCCAGGGCAAGGCGTGGGCGCGCCTGCCCTTGTTGATAAGCCGACAGGGCGTCACGTACACCGGCCAGCGGATCGTCCGCTTCCGGCAGGTCGTCTCGGCCGGCCCGCTGCAGCCAGGCCAGGCGGCCGATGGCATATACCACCCCGGCATCCTCGGTGCGGCCCGCCTCGTGAAGCGCATGCACATAGGCCTCGTCGGCGGAGAGATAGAGCTCGAAGGGCGCGCCCTGACCGATCTGGCGGCGAAAATTGCCGGAGGAGCCGAAATTCAACCGCAGCTCGCGGCCGGTCTGGTCCTGGAAGCGCTGTGCCGCTTCGGTGAGGGCAAACTGCAGGTCCGACGCCGCGGCCACGGTGGGCGGCCCGGCGATAACCGGCGCCGACAGCGTCAGCGCCAGCCCCAACAGCAGGGCGCGACATCCCGATCGTGTGAAGGATGGCATGGCGAGACTCCGACGGGCATGAATGCGCGCATTGTCCGATACGCCGGGGGTGCCGACAACCCGAGCGCGACGCCCGCCGCGGTTGGTGGCTTTGGCCTCAGACGCCAGCGGAGGCGATGCCGTTGAAGATCGCCCGCAGGTCGGTCTCCTCCTCGCGGGGGCCGAGATCGAGCAGCGCCTCGAGGCTCACCAGGTGGCGCTCGATGGCGCGGCGGGCACCCTCGGCGTCACCCTCGCGCAGGCTCTCCAACAGCCGTGGATGGTCACCCTTCAGGTAACAGGAGGCCAGCGAGGGCCGTTTGTAGAGGGCGATGACGATGGAGGTGCGCAGCACCAGGTCGGTGAGCATGGCGCCCAGCACCCGGTTGGGCGAACGCTCGGCAAGACGGTGGTGGATGGCCAGGGAGTGGGCGATGCGTCTGGGCTCATCACCGCGCCCGTAGGCCTCGGTCTCGGCCCGCGCCTCGGCCTCCAGGCTCGCCAGCACCTCGGGTTCGAGGCCCTGAGACGCCAATAGCGCGGCCACCTCGCCTTCCACCAGGCGGCGGGCGGCGAAGGTTTCGCGGGTCTCCTCCACGCTGGGCGCCCGTACCCGAGAGACCTGATTGGGACGCTGGTCGATGACATGTTCGGCGGACAGGCGGGTCAGGGCACGACGCACCACCGAGCGGCTGACGCCGAAGATCTCGCCCAGCGCCACTTCCGGCAGGCGCGTGCCTGGCGGCAGACGCTGGCTCAGCACCGCCTGGCGTACCTGTTCGACGATATGCCGGTCGCTGATCCGCTCGCCGGCGCGAATGGCCGCCTCGACGTCTTCCCTCCAGGATTGGCTCATGGGTGTCTCGCTGATGATGGTCCTGAAGGCACCTTCGCACTTTTCGCGCTGAATGACCACATACCGCGCACATCCTGTATACAGGATGATGCTCAGAAGTGGGTTGCCATCACCTCGCACACCGACAGCCGATCGTCCACCCGCAGCACCCGTCGCCACTTGTCGAAAGTCAGACAGGGATGGGAGGCGCCGAACGCCACGATATCGCCTACGCGCACATCGCCCACGCGCATGTCGCCCACGCGCATGTCGAAAGCCTCCTCGGGATGGGTCGGCAAGCGAACGAACGCATGCTGATCCATCAGCCTGACGACCTCCCAGCCGGCCACGCCGAGGTCCCGCCCGGGGCACCCTCCCTCACGATAGCGACGCTGCGCCATGGGCAAGCGGTCGCCACCGATATCCCGCTTGCCCATGGCGACGATGGCCAGCCCCGGTTCGGGAAGTGACTGCACCTGAGCGAACACTTCCAGTGCCGGCAGCAACCCTTGCTCGATCTCGGGGCGGCGTTGCAGCACACCACGCTGCGCTTCACGGTAGAGGCCATGGTCATGGACGACATAGCAACCGGGGCGCAGCACGGGTACGAAATGCTTGCCCAATCGTGCCTCATGAAAGACGCTGGCGATCAGGTCATACCAGGCAGACCCCGAGGCGGTGAGAATCGGCTCACGGGCCTCGAACAGCCCGTCGTGATCCAGCGCCTGGGCGGCCTCGACCAGATGCCAGGCATAGGCCCGCACGTCTTGCTGGGGCTCGTCACTGGCTATTACCCCTTCGTAACCCTCGAGACCTGCCAGCACCAGCGCCGGGGTTTCCAGGATCTGCTCGCCCAGCGCCAAGACCTCATCCTGATCACGACAGCCGCAGCGCCCACCCATGACGCCCAACTCGATCAACACCTTGAGACGCAACCCCCGCACCGCGAAGAAGCGCCCCAGCTGGCGTACGTTCTCGCTGCTATCGACCACGCAATAGAGATCCGCTCCCGCCTCGACCAGATCGGCGATGATCATCATGTTGGCCTCACCGACCAGCTGATTGGCCATCAGCAGCCGCGTCACACCGTGAGCGAAGGCCGCCCGACACTGCGGTGCCGTCGCCAGCGTGATGCCCCAGGCGCCGGCCTCTAGCTGGTGGCGGAACAGCGACGGCGTCATGGTGGTCTTGCCGTGAGGGGCGAGCCTTGCACCATGCGCATCGGCAAAGCGCTGCATCCACGCCAGGTTATGCGCCAGGGGGGCCTCGTGCACCACCGCCGCCGGCAGGCTGACGTCGGCCAACAGCCGGCACCCAGTCTCGGGGCGGCCCTTGTGGAGCCGTTCGGAGCCGGTCTCAGCGTACATGGCCGGCGTTCACATCGAGAATCTTCATGGTATTGGTGCCGCCATGGGCGTTCATGTGGTCGCCGCGCGTCAGGATCACGTGATCGCCGGGGCTGACGATGCCGTGGCGGACCAGCCGCGCCAGGGCATGGTCGTTGAGGTCGTTGGCGGCCATGTCGCTGGTGTCGAAGGGCAGCGACACCACGCCGCGATACAGCGCCATGCGCCGCTGGGCGACCGGGTTGTGCGCCAGGCCGACGATCGGCAGCCCGGAGCTGATCCTTGACGCGATCAGCGGCGTGTAGCCCGAGGCGGTCATGCAGGCAATGGCGCCCACCCCCGCGAGGTGATTGGCGGCGTACATGGCCGACAGCGCGATCGTCTCGTCGATCTGGCTGAAGCCCTCGTGGATGCGGTGCCCCGACTCCTGAATCACGCGCTCGCGCTCGGCGCCGAGACAGACGCGGTTCATGGCTTCGATGGTCTCCACCGGGAAGTCGCCGGCGGCGGTTTCGGCGGAGAGCATGACCGCGTCGGTGCCGTCGAGCACCGCGTTGGCGACGTCGAACACCTCGGCGCGGGTGGGCAGCGGCGACTCGATCATCGATTCCATCATCTGCGTGGCGGTGATCACCGCGCGGTTCAGCGTGCGGGCCTGCTTGATGAT
>NZ_FPBP01000003.1 GCF_900116705.1 Halomonas korlensis
CCGGGGGCCATGCCCGATATCGAACACTTCCAGCGCGGCATAGCCGGTGCCGATACCAATGTCGCCATCGGCCTGGCCCGGCTCGGCTTCCACGTCGGTTGGTTGAGCCGCGTGGGTGTCGACAGCTTCGGCGACTACCTTCGGCGCACCCTGGAGGCGGAGGGCGTGGACTGCCGACACCTGATCCATGATGCCGAGCATTCCACAGGGCTGGTGTTCAAGGAGCGCGCCTTTGGCGGTGCCGACCCTCGTGTGGAGTATTTTCGGCGGGGAAGCGCTGCCAGCCACCTGTCACCGGACGATGCCGCATCGGTGGATTTCTCGGCCGCTCGCCACCTGCATGCCACCGGCATCCCGCCTGCGCTCTCGGCCAGTTGCCGTGAGCTCTCCTGGCACATGCTGGACCAGGCGCGCCGGCACGGCGCCAGCATCTCCTTCGACCCCAACCTGCGACCCAGCCTGTGGTCCAGCCAGGACGAAATGCGCGAGACGCTCAACGCCATGGCCGCCAAGGCCGACTGGGTGCTGCCGGGCCTGGCCGAGGGTCAGCTGCTCACCGGGCGGGTATCACCCGATGATATCGCCGGCTTCTATCTCGAGCGTGGCGCCAAGGCGGTGATCATCAAGCTCGGCCCCGAGGGCAGTTACTACCGTGGGGTCCTTGATGGGCATGAGGCATCGTTCAGCATGGCCGGTGTCGAGGTCGACGAGGTGGTGGATACCGTCGGCGCCGGGGACGGCTTCGCGGTAGGCGTGATCAGCGCGCTGCTTGAGGGGCGCTCACCCCGCGAGGCCGTGCGTCGCGGCAACTTGATCGGCGCCGAGGCCGTTCAGGTGCAGGGCGACATGGAGGGTCTGCCGAGCCGCCAGCGCCTGGCAGAACTCGAAGACGACCTGTCGTCCATGGACTGAGCCCAACGCGGGTGGATCAGGTCAGCTGCCGTACGGCGTGCTCCACCCCACGCAGCTCTGCCAACCCCTTGAGGCGTCCGTAAAGCGGATAGCCCGGCGCGGTATTGCGGTGCTGGTCGTCGAGGATGTGGTGGCCATGATCGGGGCGCAGCGGCAGGCGTGGGCCGCCCTCCCGCTCGCGACGCCGCTCTTCGGCCACCAGTGCTGCGATCACTGCGACCATGTCCACATCGCCGTCGAGATGCGCTGCCTCGTGGAAAGAGCGCGGATCCGGCGCCTCGCGTCGGGTGGCGCGCAGGTGGGCGAAATAGACGTGCGGCCCGAAGCGCCGCGCCATCGCCGCCAGATCGATATCGGGGCGTACCCCGTAGGAGCCGGTGCACAGGGTCAGGCCATTGGCTGGGCTGGGCACGGCATCGAGCAGCCACTGGGCGTCATCCGGCGTGGAGACCACCCGCGGCAGCCCCAGCATTGGCCGGGGCGGGTCGTCGGGATGGATCGCCATGCGGATGCCGACTTCCTCTGCGACCGGAATCACCGCCTCAAGGAAGTACGCCAGGTGCTCGCGCAGGCGCGCAGCATCGATGTCGGCATAAGCGGCCAGCACGCGGCGGAACTGCTCGAGCGTATAGTGCTCCTCGGCGCCCGGCAGGCCGGCGATCAGGGTACTGATCAGGGTATCGCGGCCGGTCGGGTCCAGGGCCTCGAGATACACCCTGGCCTCTTTCTTCTCGGCATCGGCGTATTCGGCATCGGCGCCCGGTCGGGCGAGCAGGTAGAGGTCGAAGGCGGCGAAGGCGACCTGGTCGAAGCGTAGCGCCCGGCCGCCGTCCGGTAATGGCCAGGACAGGTCGGTGCGCGTCCAGTCGAGTACCGGCATGAAGTTGTAGCAGACGGTGTCGATGCCGCAGGCCGCCAGGTTGCGCAGGGTCTGGCAGTAGGTGGCGATCAGGCCATCGCGTTCGGGCAACCCCTGCTTGATCGCCTCGGGTACCGGCACGCTCTCCACCACCGACCAGGTCAAGCCAGCGGCCTCGATCAGCGCCTTGCGCTCTTGGATCGCCGCGACCGGCCAGACCTCGTCATTGGCTATCTCGTGCAATGCCGTGACGATACCGGTGGCTCCCGTCTGGCAAATCTCATCCAGGCGGATGGGATCATGGGGGCCGTACCAGCGCCAGGTATGTTCCACAGGAGTCTCCTCGTGTTAGGTACGCTCGAGAGCGTTCAGAGCCCCGGCGAGACCTTGTTTTGTCAGGGAACGATAGGCATCGAGCACCGCCGCGGCGAAATCGGAATGGTTGGCCAAAGCCGGGGGGACAACGTCATCCATGGCCAGAAAGGCCGACACCAGCGCATCTGGGTCCTGGCCGTGACGTTCATGGAATTCGGCAAAGCGTTTCCCTAATGGGTCGTCCACCTTGTAGACATGACCCTGGCTGTCCCGGCCGGCGGTATAGCGGATCCAGGCGGCCAGACCCAAGGCGACGCAAGGCGCCGATTGCCCCGCCTCGAGACGCGCCAGGGCACCCAACAGCCAGCGCTGGGGCAGCTTCTGACTGCCGTCCATGGCGATCTGGTGAAGGCGGTGGCGCAGGCTGTCATTAGCGAAGCGCTCAAGCAACGAGTCGGCGTAGGCGACCACGTCAGTGCCCTCGGGCATGGCCAGTGTAGGTGCTGCCTCATCCAACATGTAGCGGCGCAGCAGAGCCCGCAGGTCGTTGCGGCTGACCGCCTCGAACACCGTCTCGACTCCTTCCGACGCCCCCAGGTAGGCCAGTAGCGAGTGGCTGCCATTGAGCATCCGCAGTTTCATGGTTTCGAAGGGCGCTACGTCGGCGACCATCTCTACACCATCGCTCTGCCAGTCGGGGCGCCCTTGGGGGAAGTCATCCTCGATGACCCACTGGATGAAGGCTTCACTGACGACGGCATTGGGATCACTGACACCCAAGGTTTCGAGTCGCTTAAAATCAGCCTCGGTCATGGCCGGCACGATACGGTCGACCATGCTACAAGGGAAGGCGACTTCATGTTCGATCCAGGCGGCCAGTGATTCATCGCGACAGGCCGCCAGTTGAATCACGGCTGTCCGGGTTCGCCTACCGTTGTCGGGCATATTGTCGCAGCACAGCACGGTGAAGGGGGCTCGCCCGGCGGCCTGTCGACGTGCCAACGCCTCGACAAGGATACCCAACGCAGTGCGGGGATCCTGGGGATGAGCGATATCCGCCGCGACCATGGGGTCTTCCGTGATCAGCTCACCGTTAGCCGGGTTGAGAAAGTAGCCCTTCTCGGTCACGGTCAGGGTGACGATGCGCGTCTCGGGGGCGGCCAGCCGCCCCAACAGCGCCTCGATATCCCGCCCCCAGTGACCACTGGCGTCACGACCGCTGAAAAGCGTCTCCTCGATTACCCCGATCTCGCGCAGGGTCAGGGTATCGCTATCGGCGTATTCCGCCACGTGGTAGCGATAGCCGGCCTCTCGCAACGCATCGACCAGCGCCACGTTGGAACGCAGGTTGGCGCTGCTTACGCCCCAAGTGCGGTCACCGCTACGCTGGCGAAACCGCTCCAGGAAGACCGCCTGGTGTGCGCGATGAAAAGCGCCCAAGCCAAGGTGGACAATCGACACCTGGCCCCTTCGGGCAGCGGCAGGAAAATGGGTTATGGTCATTAATAGCCTTTTTGGTTATCGAGTGCCGTCTAGTTCAGCCCTATCGTCTACTCGCCCATCAACAGGTTGGGCAGCCAAAGCGAGATGGCCGGAATATACGAAACCAGGAACAATACAATCAGGTTGCACACCAGGAACGGCACAATGGCACGAGCGACGCTGAGCATCTGAAGATTGCCAATACCGGCTACAACGAACAGGCAAACGCCCACGGGGGGTGTCGTCAAGCCGATCATCAGGTTGAGTACCGCCATGACGGCAAAATGAATAGGATCCATGCCGATTCCGGTAGCCACGCCCAGCAACGCTGGAAACAAAATGATCAGGGCAGCGATCGTCTCCATGAAAGCACCGACGAACAGCAGGATTAGGTTGAGGATCAAGATAACGATAAGGGGATTCTCACTGATCGACAGGATCCCGGCGGCCACCATCTGCGGAATTTGCTGGCTGGTCAGGATCCAACCGAACAGGTTGGCCAGTCCCACCAACAGCAGCAAACCAGAAGAGGTCAGCACCGTATCGGTCAGTATCGCCGGCAACTTGCGCCAGGTGAGGCCCTTGTAGACATACATACCGACGATCAGTGCGTAGAGGCTCGCTACGATGGACGCTTCCGTCGGGGTGAAGAAGCCGCCGATGATCCCGTAGAGAATGATGGCCGTCATCAGCAGCGCCCAGAAGGCGGTGCGTCCTTCGTGCAGCAACTCGCGCAGGGTGGATCGGCGCTCCTTGGGATAGCCGCGCCGAACCGCCAGGATATAGACGGTGATCATCATCGCTACACCTAGCAACAGGCCCGGAATCGCACCGGCCAGGAACATGCGGCCCACCGAGACCCCTGCCAGCGAGCCGACGATAATCATTGGCACACTGGGCGGAATGATCGGCCCTATGGTGGATGATGCCGCTGTTACCGCAGCGGCAAACGGCTTGTCGTAACCCGACTTCGCCATCCCCGGGATCATCACCGAGCCGATACTCGCAGCATCGGCTACCGCCGTTCCCGATATGCCACCGAAAATCATTGAGCCACCGACATTGGCCAGCCCCAGCCCACCTCGGATATGCCCCATCAAGGCATTACAGAAACGTACGATGTGCTCGGTGATGTTGCCCACATTCATCAAATTGCCCGCGAGCACGAAGCCGGGAATACATAGCAAAACGAAGGTATCGATGCCGGCATACATGCGCTGCGGCACGATAGTGAGCGATATACCCTCGAGGAGCAGGAAACTGAGAGAGGAAATACCCAATGCGAAGGCGATCGGCATACCCAGAACCAGCAGCACAAGAAAGACACTGAAGAGTACGATCACTTCCATGACTCAATCTCCGGCTTGCGCTGCAGGGCGATTAACCCCTCGATAACACCGACAACGCTATAGAAAAGCACCAGTGCGAACAGCACGACGGTGGAGAAGAAAATGTAAAGCATGGGAACCTTCAAGGTGGGTGAGGTCTGCCATGCCCCATTCTGGGCATATAGCCAGGCGTAGGGCAGCACTACGAGAGCGAAGGCGCCGATCATTAAGCTGATCAGAATTTGGTAGCCAGCGCGTGCCCGTAACCCAAGCTTGTGGTGATACAGCTCGACATTGACATGGCTATGGCGTCGGATTGCGACCCCCGATGACAGCGCCACCATGTAGATGAAAAGATAGCGTGAGAGCTCCTCGGTCCAGGCCGGTGAATAGGGCAGAAATAGACGGCCCGATATCTGTAGCAATACCGTGGCGGCAATCGCTACCAACGCCAGGTTGGCAAGCAGCACGAATAGCCCATCGACCCAGCCCAGCACACGCCCGATCGGCCCCGTAAGCTTCGGAACCTCGGCCATCGCCTCCAGACTTGGCGCTTGATATTCGTCTCGTCCTGCCCTCGGCGTATGTCCTTGATTAGGAGAATCCATAGACTACCTCTTGGAGAGCTTGGCCTCCCCGGCATGCATGGAAGTGGGCGCGGACAGTTACCGCGCCCTCAGGGTGAGTTAAAGATTCTGGATCGCGTCGAACAATTCGCGCTGCTCTTCAGACAAGGCTTCCAGGACGGCCGGACGTGCCTTTTCCGCAAACGCCTCAGTGTCGACCTCGACGAACTCCATGCCGCGCTCCGTGAGTGATTCCTCCAGGCGCTGCTGATCCTCTTCGAACAGCTCGGCCTGATAGGTCTGCATCTCCTCGGCGGCATCAAACACCACCTGACGCAGCTCGTCGGACATGCTGTCGAGCTGGTTCTTGCCGATCACCACATAGATCCAGCTACGCACATGGCCAGTGAGGTTCACGTAGTCCTGCACTTCGTAGAAGCTGGCGCTTTCGATCAGGCTCAGTGGATTCTCCTGCCCCTCGATGGTGTTCTGCTGCAAGGCCGTGAACACTTCACTGAAGGCCATGGGAGTCGGTCGTGCGCCTAGGGCTTCCCAGGTATCGACGAATAGCGGCACGTTGGGAACCCGCAAACGCAAGTCATCCAGCTCATCCGGCTGAGTGATGGGTTCGTTGGAAGTCAGATGGCGCGGGCCACGCTCGAACCAGGCGATCGGTACCAGATTGGTACGCTCAGTGATCTGCGCTTCGATCTCCTCGCCGATCTCGCCCTCGACCGCCTGACGCATATGCTCGGAATCGCGGAAGGCGTAAGGCACTGCCATCATGGCCGCCTTGGGCGCCCAGTTCTGCAGACTCTCGCCGGTGATGGTCATGTCGGCCGTGCCCAGCTGGATGCTGTTGATCACATCCATTTCATTGCCTAACTGCTCGTTAGGGAAGAGCTGCACCTCGATGCGGCCGTCGGAGTTGGCTTCTACCTTCTCCTTGAACTTTACCGCGGCCTGGTGCCAGATGTTCTCCTCATTGGCCAGGTGACCGAATTTCAGGGTGATGTCTGCCGCTAGGGTAGCCTGGCTACCGATCAGGGCCGCTCCGAGGACGGCGCCGGTGAAGAGCTGTTTAATCATGGTGAAACTCCTGCACGTTGCTGTTGTGCGTTGTGGTAGGACTGGATTGGCATACCCCGTCAGCTGCCGATCTGGATCAGCACCTTACGAGCCTTTTCGGGATGATGATCGAGCATGTCGATGGCGCCGGGCATCTCTGTCAGAGGCAGGCGATGGCTGACCAGCGCCAGCGGATCGAGACGCCCTGAAGCCATGAGATCGATCACCTCCGGAAACTTGCGATTGTTCAATCGCGAGCCGACCAAGGTCAGCTCCTTCTTGATTACCTCCAGCTGCACCAAGTCACTGGGATTGGGATTGAAACCCAGCAGTCCAATACGCCCCGCCGGCGAAGCGATACGCAGCATCTGCGGCAGTAGCGCTGGGACGCAGGCGGCATCGGCGATCAGCGGGATCCCCTCGCCCCCTGTCAACGCCTGTATGGCGGCCTCGATATCCTCTTCACTACCATTGAAGGTTCGCGTCGCGCCCAATTCACGCGCCGTGGACAAGCGTTCGTCGATCACGTCGGCGACCGTGATGTCCTCGATACCCAAGGCACGCGCCATCTGCAGGATGGTCAGGCCGATGACACCGGCGCCGAAGATCAGCAGACGATCACCCGGGATGGGCTGCATGCGATCCAGCACGTTGGCGGCGATGGTATACGGCTCGACCAGGGCAGCCGCATCCAGACCCACGCTTTCGGGAAGGAGGTGAGCATTGGCGGCCGGCACGTTGACCCGCTCCTCAAAACCGCCGTTGCGGTGCACCCCGATCACTTCGAGAGCGGTGCAGACATTGGGACGGCCGATACGGCAGGGATAGCACTCGCCGCAGTTCACTACAGGGTCGATGCACACGCGATCCCCGATCGAGAGGCCCTCGACACCCTCGCCAAGCGCCTCGACCGTGCCGGCAAACTCATGGCCGGTAATGCGAGGAAAACGCACGAAGGCGTTGTCGCCATGGATGATGTGCATGTCAGACCCACAAATTCCCGCATAGGCGACGCGAACGAGCACTTCACCGGGAGCGGCCTGGGGCACTTCAACCTCGGTGATGGTGTAGTCCAAGGGCGCCCTGACTTGAAAAGCTTGCATCTTATTGCCTCCTTACCAATGCCATAGCGTGCCGTCTTCGAGACGATTGACCGGCAGACTGGCGCGCTTATAGGGATATTGCTGGGCCAGTTTCTCGTCGATATCCACGCCGTGTCCGGGAGCTTCGCCGACGATGAAGTGTCCATCCTCAAAACGAAAATCGTGGGGAAAAACCTCGTCGGTCTCCTCGGTATGGGGCATATGCTCCTGAATACCAAAGTTGGGCACCCAGGTGTCGAAGTGGATGGCCGCACCCAGACACACCGGCGACAGATCGGTGGGGCCATGAAAGCCGGTGCGCACGTGATAGAGCCCGGCCAGGTCAGCAACCCGCCGCATATGGGTGATGCCGCCACCATGGGAGAGTGGCATGCGGATATAGTCGATCAACTGATTCTCGAGCAGCTCCCGATAGTCATGAATCGAGTTGAAGACTTCCCCTACCGCCAGGGGTGTGGTCGTGTGCTGGCGAATCAGGCGGAAGCTTTCCTGATTTTCGGCCGGGACGCAGTCCTCCAGCCAGAACAGGTGATAGGGCTCGACTTCCTTGCCCAGCCGTGCCGCCTCGATGGGCGTCAGGCGGTGATGGACGTCGTGCAATACATGTAAATCGTCACCGAAGCGTTCACGCACGGCGGCGAACAGCTTGGGGACATGATTCAGGTATTTTTCGGTGCTCCAGACGTGCTCGGCGGGAAGCTCGGCATCCGCCGGCTCGTAGCGCTCACCCTCACGTTTCGCGACTCCATAGATCGTAGGAATGCCGGGGACACCGGCCTGAACACGCACCGCCCGATAGCCGAGCTTGACGTGCGTCTCGACCTCATCGAGACAGGTCTCGATATCCTTGCCGGTACAGTGAGCATAGGTCATCACCCGCTCGCGGCTCTTGCCGCCCAGTAGTTGGTAGAGCGGCATCCCGGCAAGCTTGGCCTTGATGTCCCAGAGCGCAACATCCACCGCGGCGATGGCACTCATGGTCACCGGACCGCGACGCCAGTACGCGCCACGGTAGAAATAGTGCCAGATGTCCTCGATTTGCTGAGGATCGCGGCCGATAAGCGCCGGGATCACGTGCTCATCGAGATAGGCCATCACGGCCATCTCGCGGCCGTTGAGGGTGGCGTCACCGATGCCGTAGACGCCCTCATCGGTAACGATCTTGAGGGTCACGAAGTTACGCCCCGGAGAGGTCACGATGGTGTAGGCCTGTTCAATCTTCACTGGCTAAGCTCCATGATGTGGGCGGAGGGCTGCTGGGTCTCGAACATATCGGGGAACCGGCGCATGAGCTCTGGCAATGAGTGTAGAATCTCGCGCTGGTGGACGCCCATCGCACGAGACGCTCCTGCAGGATCTCGGTCGACGATGGCATCGACGATTGCCTGATGCTGGTCGGCCAGCTTGGGAATAGGCGTCGACTCTGGAATACTCAGATACCGCACCCGATCAAGCTGAGCCTTGACCTCCTCGGTGACTCGCCAGGCGGCCGCTTGGCCGATCCCTAGCGCCAAGGCGCGATGAAACGCCTCGTCGAGCTGAAAGAAACGGTCGTAGTCGTCCGTTTCGCTGCAGCGTCGCTGGCGCTCGATCAGTTCGTGCAGCTCATTCAGGGTGCGAGCGTCCAGCCCTTCCTCCGCCGCGGCATGCGCGACGGCCACTTCGATCGCCTCGCGTACGAAGCGGGCCTGAAGCACGGCCTGCTGGGACACCCTCACCACATAGGTTCCACGCTGGGGGCGTACTTCGAGCAGCCCCGCCTCAGAGAGCCGAATGAAAGCCTCGCGCACCGGCTGGCGACTCACTGAGACGGTCTCGGCGATCTCCTTCTCCGACAGTGCCTGTCCCGGCACAAGCACCATCCGAATGATCGACTGACGCAGCACCTGATAGAGCCGTTCACGAACTGAGCCGCTTTCGCGTGTCTCCTGCCATAGCCCCTGCAAGGTCATGTTCATGGTGCTCGCCCCGGTTAGGAAGGAAGGGAGGCCATGCCTCCATACCTGATATGACTAGTATGGTAGTATGGCAATGAAATATTTTCGCCTCGACTTTGGTATAAAGTCAGACGTAATAGTGCAGGGAGGCAAGGGGACCCAAAACGGGCGTGCCACGAGACGGCCAGCCACATGGAACTCGACGTCATCGGTGAGCTATGCCGCTACTTTGGCTGCCAGGTGAGAGAATTCGTTAACTACAGCGAGGTGCCGAAAAAGGGGTAAAGCCAGTAAATAGAGGGGGGCTAAATATCTCGAGTGATTCACTTACTGATGTCGATTAAAACCCTCGCTTTACCAGCAAACCTAACGGAGAAGCCGTGCTCTCTCGATCCGTTGCTTCAGAAGATGGATCCCCTTGCTCAGGAGCCTGAAGAGCTCAAGCTTGGCTTGGCATGCTGGATGTCGAGCGTGATCTCTGGGATCTACCCAACGAAAGGAATCTTCGGGCAGCAGCGGAAAGCGTATTCGGCGACAAGGAACTGGCACATCGCTGGATGACCTAGCCGCTCCACCAGCAACTCGAAGACCGCTTACCATAAGCCGTCTTTTCAGAGGGTCCACAACCTGTATACGATCTGCTGATTCGGATTGAGCATGAGATTTATAGGCGAGAAGGAGTCTGTCTTCGACCAAGGCCATGTGAAACATGATGAGCCGGCACAGCTAATCGTTACCCGAGTTGAAGCTGTTCCCAGCGATCACGTAGCGCTTCCGTGCGCTGCTCTCTTTCCAAGTGTTCAGTTATGCAACGGCAACCAAGCTACTACCCCACCCGTGAAGAATTGTCAGGGTAAGTTCGCTCAGGCTTCCTCTCTTACCAGCCAAGATTCCACGGTCTCGGCACCATGCTCATCCTTCCATGCTTTCAGGGTCTTCTGATTGCCCCCTCGTGTTTCCACTACCTCGCCCGTATTGGGGTTCTTGAAGATCTTCAGCTTCCGCTTGGCACGCCCGGTGCTCTTGGTGCTGCTGGAAGCATTGGCCGGTGCCGATTTGGGGTTTAACAGGCGGATGACATCAACGGCGGACTTGTCAAATTTCTCCATCAGCGCTTCAAGCTTTTCCTTGAATTCAAGCTCAGCCTTTAGGCGGTCGTCGTTCTTGAGTTGCTCCAGCTTGTCTTGAAGTTGCTTAAGCTGCTGCTCTTTTTGTAAATAGGTCGCGAGAATGGACATCTATTACACCTCATGAAGTTGGGTTGATTGTCGATTGTGCCCGCAGCTATCGCTTTATTCAATCACCAATATGCGATTTGTTCGGGAAAAATATCACCCTGTATTCAGACCTGCTCCGGCAGAGATTTCATGTAGTGACTTTAGCATCTCTTACCAAGTCTCATAAGCGTAGCGAGACTGCAGAACATTAGCCGACGTCGCTGCACTACCAGTGCCGAGACGGTTGACGAAGGAACTACTGTCGATGCACCTGATGGATGTGCAGCATCTGCGGACCCGGTCTATACATCACGTCCAATGACAACTCACCTCCACCGGCTTGGCTATCGGGTCAACTGCAAGCATAGGCCGACTTCGCCTGGTACAACCGGGAGCGGCCTCACGGGGCTGAACGACGCGACAATGGCTGAAGTGAACTTTCAACGACCTCACCCAATGAATTGTGACCCGGGCAGCCTAACGCCTCATGAACACGATCAGAGCGTAAATGACCTGTCAGGGGATCTACAGGATCGTGTTCTCTTCAGCGATGGTGACGCTAGCCTGTCGCGAGCGTTGCTTATGCGCCTATTTTTCAGTCAGCGAGTAACTGTCGGGCTACGCGTGGTCGATTATCCTGCACCCTTCACCCCATAACATATTCCCTCAGGCTTTTGGGAAGCCCAACCGTATCGGACAGAAGTGCCAAGGTAGGTCCTATAACATATTGCAAGGTTCTTTTGGGAAGCCACCAGGCCTGAGCAGAAAAACGGGAGGATCCGACCCATAACATATTTTTCGCGTGTTTTGGGAATCTGGCCAGGCGACGCACTTCCCTATACAGATGGGCATTTGTTGTACCGTGGATACTCACATGAAAGAGAGACATAACAGATGCTCAAGTTCACCTACCGTCACTACCCAACGTTCACAAAGCGCTATATTCGTTTCAATCCGAAGCAGCATGGTTTACCCAAAAGCCCAGCCATTGAGAGGGAAATCTTCAGGAGGCACAACGACTGCTGTGCACGCAGCGGAGTGGCAAACACGGCGTTTGTCGACGCCGGCGCTATAAGTCCATAAATCATCAAAGCAGATTGTCCCCCCGACCCGCATGACCTTTCCTTGTTGGTGACCAAACCGTCAAGAGATCGCGCCATGCTAAGCCGAGAGGACTTTCTCATGATAAGACAACTCCACCAGCGAGGCGCCCACCTCGTGGATATCGCCCATCAGATCGGCTGTTGCGAACGGACCGTGCGACGTCATCTGGCCCGTGAGGCGGCGCCGACCGGGCGACCCGCCAAGCCCCGCTCAAGCAAGCTGGATCCCTACAAGCCGATCATCGACCAGCTGCTGGCCGAGAATGTCTGGAACGCCGAGGTGATCTTCCAGCTGATCCGCGAGCAGGGCTACCCCGGTGGCCCCACCATGGTGCGGAGCTACATCCAACCCAAGCGGGCATTGCGGCCCAGCAAGCAGACCGTGCGCTTCGAGACCCCGCCCGGCTTCCAGCTTCAGCATGACTGGGGCGAGATCGAGACGGTCATCGCCGGCCAGTGCGGCAAGATCAATTTCGCCGTCAACACACTGGGCTATTCACGCCGCTTCCATGCCTGGGCCGCGCCGAGCCAGGATGCCGAGCATACCTACGAATCTCTGGTGCAGGCGTTCCGCCACTTCGGCGGCGTGCCGCGCACGGTACTGGTCGATAACCAGAAGGCGGCGGTGCTCAAGCAGGACCGTGACCACCGGGTGATCTTCAACGCCGGTTTCCTGCAACTGGCTAATCACTACGGCTTCGCCCCCAAGGCGTGCCGCCCGCAGCGCCCGCGCACCAAGGGCAAGACCGAGCGCATGGTCGGCTATGTGAAGCAGCACTTCTTCCAGCGCTACCGCGCATTCGAAAGCGTTGCCCATCTCAATCGGCTGCTGTTGCTATGGCTTGCGCGCGTGGCCGACGAACGACCGTTACGCCAGTTCCGTCAGACGCCGGCCGAGCGCTTTACCGCCGGAACCGAGACGCTCCAGGCGCTGCCGGCCACGGACTTCGATACTCGCTACCACGACCTGCGCCAGGTCGGCTGGGACGGCTACATCGAGGTCCGTGGTAACCGTTACAGCGTGCCGGATAGCTACGGCGGCCAGGCGGTGGTAATCCGCCTGAGCCTGGATGACGAACTCACCGTCTACAGCACCGCTGGCGAGGCCATCGCCCAGCACCGCCTCCAGTCCCCTCAGGCCGGGTGGCACACCGTCCCGGAGCACCATGCCGCCCTGTGGCAGCAGACCCTGGCCGTGCAACAGCGTGACCTGCGGGTCTACGAGGAGGTGCTGCAATGAGCCTGGAACAGCTACTGACCCGACTGAAGATGGAGCACCTCCAGGCCTCGCTCGACAGCCTCTGCGAACACGCCAGCAAGCAGGATCTCAACTACCGGGAGTTCCTGGAACAGGCCCTGGCCCAGGAGTGGGGCGGGCGCCACCAGAAGGGCCTGGAGTCCCGGCTGAAGCAGGCTCGGCTGCCGTGGATCAAGACCCTGGAGCAGTTCGACTTCAGCTTCCAGCCGAGCATCGATCACAAGATCGTGCGCGACCTGGCCGGCCTGGGCTTCGTCGAACGCGGCGAGAACGTGGTGCTGCTCGGCCCGCCCGGTGTTGGGAAAACGCATCTCGCCGTGGCCCTGGCGGTAAAAGCCGCCGAAGCCGGCCACCGCGTGCTGTTCATGACCCTGGACCGGCTGGTCAGCACGCTGATGCGGGCGCGACAGGAGAACCGCCTCGACCGGCAACTCCAGCAACTGACCTACCCCAAGGTCCTGGTGCTGGATGAGATGGGGTATCTGCCGATGACCCGCGAAGAAGCCAGCCTGTTCTTCCGCTTGATCAATCGGCGTTACGAGCGGGCCAGCACGATCCTCACCTCGAACAAGTCGTTCATGGACTGGGGCGAGATCTTCGGCGACCAGGTCATCGCCACGGCGATCCTGGATCGGCTGCTGCATCATTCGACCACCCTGAACATCAAGGGCGAGAGCTACCGGCTGAAGGACAAGCGACGCGCCGGTTTAGTCACCACCCCCACCCCCAAGGAGAACGACACCCCACAAGAGCCTGAGTCTGTTCCGATGAAAGAGCACGGATAAAAACCGGACAATCTAAAGTGATGAAAAGCGGACAACCTTCATTGGCGTTGACACGTTGAAGGCGAATTAAGATCGTTCCAGCGGCTGCAAGAGGGCCAACAGCGGATCCCCCTTTGTCGTGCAGCAGGGAGTAAACCATCCGCCCTTGCCCAAGGCACGTGCAAGCACTTGATGCGGTACTCAGAGCACGTTGCCCTCCGGCCCCGCGCAGGACCCCACCCTGCCATCTTCCTTTTCCCTCAAAAATTCACCACTGCCCAATCCCAGGCCGAAATAAGCCATCCAACGACAGCAAGCCCTTTCACCTGCCGAATCAGCACCACAAGATCGGCCATTTCATGGCTCTGACAGCCCCGGTAGATACCATCGAGGATGAGCAGACCGCGGACGCGTACCTCATCGCCCCAAGAGCCAACTCCTGAGCGGGTGAGGATCCTGCAAACCGTACTCAACTCCCAACCCGCGTGAAGGGTAGCCGGCACGGCTAATGGGACGACGAAAATCAAATTGCCGATTTCATGGCGTTAGCAGGCTCGGCGGTTACCCTCGGGGTGCAAGCCAAGCAGATTACCCGAAGGTAAATAGGCGGAGGAGAGGCCGAATGGGTGCACGCACATCATGTTGGGCTGCCCGCCCGCTCGGAAATTTCCGACGCGACAAAGGGGGACAGATATCAGATCGCCGATTTCATGGCGTTAGCAGGCCCGGCGGTTACCCTCGGGGTGTGAGACAGGCAGATCACCGAATGGAAGATAGATAGGAGGATGAATGATGGAGATGAGTGGAAATGGATAGCGACACACCCAAGCTCAGGGAAGGACAACACGAAGCGTGGCCGTCGCTCCGCAAGCAGCTGGCTCTCCAAAATCGTCAATGTTATGGGCGCGAGGGGGCGCTCGATACCAGCGGAGGGCAGGAAGCCGGTGATCAAAATCCCGCAGACAGTCGCGGTTACTCATCTGGTGGGGGTCTGCGAGACATCCAGAGGGCGCACAGCCGACCACATATTCCATTATTCTTAATTTCAGGCCTTTGCATATGAATAAATAGACTTAAAAAAATGCCCAAATGTTCCCTATTGGGCATACCCGTGTCGGTAGCATGGCTAATGAGATGAGTAGTCAGCTAACACCGACATGCGAATCGCTTTGAAATATCGATACTAAGCACTGCCCTTAGCAGCTGAAGAACATGTTTTAGACAAACCCAGGTACAGGAGTAATTCATATATGAATAAACCGCCACCGTAACCCTCAGTGTGGTCCCGGCACCACATACCAATATCCAGCTAACCCTGCTCTAGAGAGTCGAAACGACTAGAGGCTATTAGCCATCTAGCAGGGAGCTGTCTGTCACATTTAACCCATGAAATTTTCAGGGGGCAGGGATGGTTTTGTCTGAAACATATGGCAATCGAACATACAAACTGGTTGATGTGGAAAAAATCTACCTTCCAGAAATGAACAAGAAAACCGCGCAAATGCTAGCCAGCTGTTTGCCAGTGGTTAAACACCTGGACGTGCTGAGCGAGGCGTCACGAAGTGCATTTGTCTACCAGCATCCTCCAATAGTATGCGATCAGGGCAATGGCACATTCATTATCGTAGGCAACCTTCGAGCGTTTGAAGTTGCAAAATCCTTAACGAGTCGAAAAACACCATGCATCGTTATTAGTTGCAAAAATCAACATGATCAATTGAAGCTTCTGCTCGCTAACGAACTGTTGAATCTCATATTTTATAGTCTAGACGCGCGAATCAGCGAACACAGAACCTTACAGTTTCGACAAACCATCCACGGAATGGACCCACATTTTCTAGAGCAAGTTGGTGATTCGTTCACCGCAAAAACGAAGTTTTGTGATTTCCTTGGAATAAACAGGCGGACAAAGAGCTAACAGTGGATAATGTCATGACAAATATCACCCTATCAACGCAAGGCCTCATCCGTGAGGCCTTCCAACCACGCGCGGATTACTATGAAGTCACGAAGTGGGGCACATATATCCGCGAAATTTTAAAAAATCTCAACGAGTTAAATTCCCACTTCCAATCTGACACCCCTTGTTGGCCTCCCCTTCAGTTGGAAAAAGCCATTGAAGAGCTCAGTGAGCTATCCGTTGTGGAAACCTGGGTTGCCGATCTTGACTCACTACCCAAAGATAAAAGTAGCGGTATTCGAGCAGCAGCCCCGATCACCTCATCATTAGTGAATGTCAATGACCGACCGGCAGGGCTGGTAGGCACACATCTTATTATGGTGGCCCACATCATTTACGCAGCAAAGTGGTGGAGAGATGAGATTGAAAGAAATAAATGCGAATACCATGAGCCGGAAACCAACAAGAAGCTATTTAGAGAACGGTACCAGCTAAGCCTGGAGGCGGCATGTCGATCCATGCGCCTCATGTCAAACGCCACACTAGAAAACACCGTATGGGATACATACGACTCTGAAACATATTACGCAAAACTAGCCATCATTGTCGAAGAAACAAAATACGGCACAGCGCTTAATGACAGAAACAAGGGATACATTCAAAACATCGAGCGAATGATAGCCTTCGCCTATAAAAAACGCGGGCCTCATGAAGGACCCGTGCGTCGCAATGTGGCATCGAGAGAGGGCGAAATAGAGAAGAAATTAACTTATGAAATCGTAACACTCGGAGGCGATCAACCGGCAAGCCTGCTAAAACGCTACATCGACTATGGCACCGACGATCCAGTAAAAAAAGAACAGCTAGAAAAACGGCACAGGGCCAATGGACTTGCTACGTCCGAAGAGCTATCCGGCATAGAACACCAAAGGGAAGCTTCGCCTATTAAGGCGAACAATGGCGATAGCCCACTCCAGTCAAAAATCCGCTCACAATTAAAAACGAAACATATAACAAAGAAAGCTCAACTGACACCATATCGATGGGCACAGCTTAGCCGCGTAGAGATAAGACACTTATGGAGCTATATAAGAGAAAAATCTAACAAAAAAATTTCCATTGCGCTTGCCTTAATCATGATGACAGGTCGATCCCTGGAGGAAGTCGTGAGTGCCAGGGTAGTTAAGACGAGAAAACAGCTACCTCAAAACATGAGCGAAACGGATCTCTTTATCGTTACCGAGGTTGCATCTTGGGTATCAGGCATTATAGAGCCGGAGTCACGGCGCCAACTGAATTCCCAGTGGGAAGGTATGTTTGAACCCACTGCAAAAAAGGTCTCATTTAAAATACCAATGGAGTTTAAAAGCATCATATTACCCCTTGCCAAACGAGCGGATGAGCGCTCGGAAAAACGGTCTGCTGCATTTTTCAGTGGCATGAGACTTTCTGACATCAAGGGGGACCTTCCTGATGTGTTGTCTGAGCTGACAAGCCGATATAGTACACGAATCACTTTACATAGGATAGAAGGAGTCTTATTTGATACAGCTATTGCTGGTGGTCAAGACATTGCCGATGCCTGCCTGATTTCGGGTCGTTACCCCCCAACAGGAAACGTGTCATCCCTATATTACTATTCACCTAAAACTAAGCATCTTCGCGACGTTTACAATCAAACTGCTGACGTAATTCAGCATGTTGCTATTGGCTTTTCACCACACCAACTCTCCATGATAGATGACAATCAAGACGATGAAAGAGCAGGGTCTCCCATCATGCCAACTGATGCGTTTGTCTCGAAGATGGTCCATGACCTTAAGCTGAGATACCAAAACTCGATAGCAGAAGCACATTGCACAGATATACTGATAAAAGCACATAATGCATTCACAGTATACACTGTCATGTTGATGATGTTCAGCACTGGCTATAGGAGTGTTAAGGATCCGCTTTCCGATTTTCGTCACATCAACAAAAGAAGAAAAACGATTGTCATTGCCGACAAAGTGGATGATAGCCTTACGAATTCCAGGGTAATACCCGCAACGGATCTTCTCCTCAACCAGCTCCATCACTACGGGACACATTGTGATTTTCTGAAAAGCCGCATGGGGCTCTTTTTCAATCAGGATACATCACGGCCCTTTTTCTTCCTGAATAAGAACATGGTACCCAAGAATGTGACTCCAGAGCAGCTTCAGCGACACCTTTCGCTAGAGGCTACTCCCCCTCTGAACATGAACCGACACTACCTGAGGACTCGCTTGAGGGAGCTGGACGTTCCGGGCGAGTATGTAGATGTTTTTATGGGACACTGGGGTATAGATCAAGCGCCGTCGGGCCGCCATTCGACATTCTGTTTAAAAAAATACCTAACAGTAGTTCGAGAGACACTGGATACGATCCTAACCTCAAATAGCTGGAAAGAAGTCAGGGGATTCTCATGAACTTTGATAAAATCTGGTCTGGCTGGAAGCTTGGCGCCCCCAAAGAAGCGGCCTCAGTTGAAGGGGGCGACAAAACCCGCGCCGTTATGAGAAAGAATGAGCAATTTAATCGAACAAAGCGAGTTATGGTGAAAGTGTATGAGCTCGATCCAGGTTTATTTTACGGCATCGAAAATATTCACATTACTGAAGAAAAAATCGAAGAACTGGTCAGCTTGGTAGGTCAGGAACTCAATGGTACACCTTATAAACAAGCACACAACTTCCTGTCGAAAGGACTGTTCAACGGATGCGAACAGCTTGGCTGGCAGCTCCCAGTCCCTCCTCCCATCCACAACAGGTTCATCGAACAAAATCAGTTAACACCCGAAGACTACGAACGATTACATGAACTTGATCAGATTATAATTGCGCATGAGAAACGTGGCTTGTCGCAGTACGCGGATTATCGCTCCCCCGAATGGGTTTTTGGACGCTTTGTGTTTTCATTGATCACAGAGGGAGGCCTGCTCAACAAGCATTGGTTGTCTAAACTAAACT
The DNA here is from genome assembly GCF_900116705.1 of Halomonas korlensis. Taxonomy (GTDB): domain Bacteria; phylum Pseudomonadota; class Gammaproteobacteria; order Pseudomonadales; family Halomonadaceae; genus Halomonas; species Halomonas korlensis. The sequence continues at coordinate 18,803 of NZ_FPBP01000003.1, forward strand.
CCGCAGTACGATCAGAAGTGGGCATGCTTGAAGGCAGGGTGTATATCACACTTAATGAAAAGCGTGCGTCCAGCTCAAATCATGAAGACCTTAATCACACTTTTTATCGCAGGGTATTCCTAGGCCCCACCAGTCAACTTACATTGTTTCGCTCCCTGAAAAACATTAACTCTCTACATTACATGGCAAAAAACCCAGCTGACTGTCTTAAAGAGTATGTTGCGAATATCTGTCCGAATATTAAATTACCAAAGGACAAGTTGATTGATTTTTTAATAGAGACTTCGATCACCGCTTCGCTACATACGATTCCTGGCTATCTCGTACATTACTCAAGGTCAAGAAATGTCAGTATATCGCTTGATCCCGAAACCTGGCACCGCTTGACCACTGGGCATATCAATCATGAAAATCACAACAACAATGAAAACAATGATGACCTAAACTTCAATACATCATTTTCTATTAACGCCAACACGCTCCACACAGGCGCGTCAAGCTCAAATCAATCTGTAAGGTTTTCAGAAATTCATTCGCTTTTACAAACTCATAGCAGCCCGGGAAACACAGGGCGAAAAATCGTGAAAGACAACTTGTATGCTTTTTTATCTGCATCACATCTAAACAGTCCAATTGTCCAAGCTATTGGTCTATGGACCCTTCACCTCCTAACGCATGGAGGCGTCCAAAAAAGCACAATCACCCTATCCACCATCAAAGGGTATATTGGAAAATCCGGAATTTATGGACGATACCTAACATCGCTGGCATCACACCATGAAGACCTGTCTGCACTGCGCCCAGATCAGTGGGGTGAAATTTACGAAAACATCTTGCTAACATCAAAAAGCGATGGGAATCATTACTCCAAATCATGGGCACTCAACCAGTTTCATAACTTTCTTCGGCAGAATTACGACGACATTCCCGATATCGATATTGGATCTTCAAAACGACAAGAATCTCGTGTTGACAACAACATCATCACCCCGGCCGAGTATATTCGGGCAATTGACATCATCCAGCGCTCAGACCAAGGGCAACGTTTCAAAATGATGCAGCAATTAGCGTTGATGCTCGGATACCGCTGTGGGTTTCGTCGCAGTGAAATCCAGCATCTTTCCATGGCAGACATGCATTGTCATCTCGAAGGACTGACGACTGATCTTGAAACTTGGATTCGAAATGGAAAGACCGAATCGGCGACTCGTCGTGTTCCGCTTGAGCACCTTGCCCTCAGCTCAGAGAAGAGTGAATTGATACAGTGGCTGAGATTACGCGAAGGTGAGTCACCGTCATCTTCTCTCATGCGGGAATTGTTATTCTGCCTCCCCGGCCAGTATCGCCGTCCGCTCAGCGATCTGGAACTTTTTTCTCCCATAACAAAAGCACTGAAGGTGGCCAGTGGTACATACAATGTGCGTTTTCACCATCTCCGCCACTCGAACATAAGCTTTACACACGTGCATCTCGATGACCCTAGCCATGATTTTTCATTTCCTCTGGAATGGGCCCAAGATGATGAAGGGAACGTGATAATGCCTCACTGGCAGAGTGATCTCTCTCAGCGTCTCGACTTGGCTCCCCGAGAACAAACGACGCGGACGCGATTTTGGGCGTTGAGCGAATTGCATGGCCATATCAGCCCGGCGGAATCACTTCGCAGCTATGCGCACCTCACGGACTGGGTACTGGGTGCTTACCTCTGGGAAGCTGATGAGTTGGAACTAACATTGAATCAACAGGCGGCTCTTTTAGATATTTCGAGAAAATCGCTATCAGTGAGGCGATCCCGGCATAAGCTGCAAGGTTCCACAACATCAAAGGACCTTGCTCAGGCACTGAGTAGTCAAGTATGGGGCCCCTTTCTAGCCTCTTCTCCCGAAGGCGACTGGGGCACTTATGAACCTTCCGGGCAGGCCCAGATCACGACCCCCCTCGTCAAATTATTAAACCCTCTTTTCGTCTATCGAGTACTCGCTACCATTGAAAAAGATGAAAAAAATAAAAAACCATTGCCCAAAGCCCAAATCATGGCGGCACAACGGTTTCATCTCTCCGAGACGGTAGTAGCAGAGTGGGTAAAGCAGGCAGGCTCACTGATGGCATTAACCACTAATCGCAGCAATGGCCGTCAGCGCTACGGGCAACGGCGACAGAAATACCCTTTGTCCGATAAGCAGCTCAATCAAACGTACCTGCCTGAGCTCGGGCGCTGCCCGGCCCCGCCGCGATCACCGGAGCAACAGAATGACAGCCATTGGTTTTTCCAACACATCATCGATTGGTTCCTGGAGGCTCCCGATGACTGTCTCGAAAGCCTGAAGGTCTTTCATGATGCAGCTCAGCGATCCTCTGGCCAGGTCGATTTCCGCTATAAATCGCAGCCAGGCCCCGCCAGTCGCTTCACCCGGCGCTCCCCGTGTATCAGCAGTAGAAACACCCCTTCGGTGCGTATCAAACCCCGGCTATGGTCCATCAGCACCCAATCGCCATCGGCGAGGGTGCCCCCGCGTACCTTGATAACGACCACTTGAGCCGGGTCCAGCCCCTGGGCGGCCATTTGGTCGCTCGGGAAATAGAGCGTCTTCTCGATCGGCTCTCCCTCGAAGGGGCACTCAACGCTCTCAACGACGCATGTCAAGACAGCAAAGGGCTCAGACACTGGGTAAAGTCAGATAACATGAATGGAGCCTAACCCATGGATACCTTCGATTCCATGCTTGCCGATGAAGCATCTCAGTTCACGACTAAGTGCTTGATCTAATATTTTCGTGTAGTGTCTGGGTTAGCCTATCTGACATAGACGGAACGATGAAAAAGCGCTTCGTTGTCCCTCTCACTGGCGCTGAACAGCAGGCGCTGAACTCGGCCTATCACCATGGTGAGAAGACCGCCCTGCGCCGGCGTGCCCATGCCATTCTGCTGAGTTCTCAAGGCCATACCATTAACCAAATCAGTGAGATACTGCAGGTTCGTCGCGATGCTGTATCACGCTGGCTCAAACAGTGGGAACTGTCGGGCCTCGACGGGCTCATCGACAAGCCTCGCAGTGGACGCACGCCGATCCTGGATGATGGCGATCACCAGCGACTACAGGAATTGGTGGCTAAGCAGCCCCATCAGATTCGAACCTTGCCGGCTCGCCTGCACGAAGAGACCGGCAAGACGGTTAGCACGGTGACCCTTCGCCGGGCGTTGAAAAAAATCACCATAGTTTCAAGCGCATCGGACATTCACTGAAGGCAAGGCGTGACGAATCGGATTCCCGCAACACTCACGGTCTCCTCAAAGCGCTTCAAAGGCGGGAAGACCAGGGCGAGCACGAGCTCTATTACTTTGATGAATCAGGCTTTTCGCAATCGTCGTCGGTACCATACGCATGGAGCCCCATCGGTAAGCCCTGCGAGGTGACCGCCTATTCCCATAGCCGAAGGCTGAACGTGCTGGGGTTTCTCAGTCGAGCCGGGAAGCTGGTCTACCACACCGTCACCGAATCGGTGACCACCGAGACGGTCATCGAAGCGTTTGACAAATTGGTGGCGCAGAAGGACCCCGATACCTTCGCTGTCGTGGTACTCGACAATGCAAGTATGCATCGCTCCAAGGCCTTCAAGCGCAAGCTTTTGGAGTGGATGTCGCATCGTGTGCACCTGGTCTATCTATCGACTTACTCGCCGGAGCTGAACCTGATCGAGATTCTGTGGCGGCAGATGAAATACGCATGGTTACCGCTGAGTGCGTACCTGTCGTTTAACCGCCTCTCTGATGAGATACATCGCCTGCTCGGCAGCTACGGAACAGATAACGTGATTACTTTTGCATAGGCACTTACCTAACACTCCAACAGATGAGGGTCACAGGGAGCGGAGTAAATTCCAGCCGGAATCAAGCGAGCATCTGACAAGGCCGCAAGCACGTGTGTAATAGAGAAAGGAGCATTGCCATTATACTGACGACTGTCGTCAGCTAAGCGGACCTGATGCAGCGCTTGTGACCACATCGGTGTCCAGCCGGCGCCGATGGTCAATTAGTCGTTACTGATTGACAGTAATTTCTTTCGACGCTGGTCACAACGTGGTCACAGGATGGTCACAGACAAAGAAAAGGGCTTACGACATTGTCGTAAGCCCTTGAATTCATGGCGCGCCCGGCAGGATTCGAACCTGCGACCCTCGGCTTCGGAGGCCGATACTCTATCCAACTGAGCTACGGGCGCGTGGCGCTCGGCGTGGCGGCCTGAGCGGTCGACATCCTAACCGCCCCACTGCCGACTGTCCAGCAGCGGCGGTCGGCTACGCCCAATGGCGATACTGAAGCATTTTCCCGACGATTGCGTTGTCGGTATACTATCTCTCATGTGCGCGTCATGGTGTCCTTGGCTGTCGTGGTGCCGAGCGTGTTTCCGATTACAGGATCGTCGAGAGGTGGTGAGAGTGAAATCCAGTAAGCTGATCATGGGGTGTCTGGCCACGCTGGGCCTGACGACAGGCATAGCCTTCGCACAGGATGCCCAGGACGAGGCGATTGCCGAACGACTGGAGCCGGTGGGCGAGCTGTGCCTAGAGGGCGAAGATTGTGGCACGGCAATGGCCGCCAGCAGCGATGAGGGTGGCGATTCCGGCAGCGTCGATGGCGAGACCATCTACGGCAACGTGTGTGCCGCATGTCATGAATCCGGTGCGGCCGGCGCGCCGATCCGCGGCGCAGAAGACGGCTGGTCCGACCGGGTCGAGAAAGGGTTCGCGACGCTGCTCGACCATTCCATCAACGGCTTCAATGCGATGCCGGCGCGCGGCGGCAACCCCGACTTGTCGGATGAGGAAGTCGAAGCCGCCACCGCTTACCTGGTAGAGCCGGTCATGGACGTGCCCGAGGCGGGAGGCGAAGAAGCCGCCGCCGAAGGCGAAGCAACAGCAGACGCTGAAGCGAGTGAGGAAACCTCGGGCGAGGCAACCGAGACGGCTTCCACTGACGCTGAAGCGGAAGGCGGTGAAGAAGCGTCGGGAGAGGCAACCGAGACAGCCGCCGCCGAAACTGAAACGGAAGGCAACGGTGATAGTGGCCTCGATGGTGAAGCGCTCTACAGCAGCTCTGGCTGCGTCGCCTGCCATGCGTCCGGCGCGGCTGGCGCACCGATACTTGGCGATGCAGAGGCCTGGGCGCCGCGCCTTGAAAAGGGTACCGAGGAGCTTTATGCCAGCGCCATCAACGGTATCGGCGCCATGCCGCCCAAGGGCGGGAGCAGTGCCTCCGACGAAGAAATCCAGGCCATGGTTGATTACATGATCAGTGAGGTCGAATAAGCCGGCCAGTTCCGTTCTCACTCATCGATAGATGATAGATAAGTAAAAAGAAAAAGCGGGGTGCCTGGTGGCGCCCCGTTGTCGTTTACGCCTGCGGCGCGCGTCCGAAAAGAGGGCTACCCCAACAGGGAGCGCAGCCCGGCGATGGCATCCTTGCCGCGTGCCTGCTTCTTCTCCGGGTCCTCTTTATCGGCGCGGCCCTCCCAATCGAGGTCGGCCTCCGGCAATTCATCGAGGAAGCGGCTCGGCGCGCAGTCCATAAGCTCACCATAGGCCTTGCGCTGACGGGCCAGCGTCAGCGTCAAAGTCTGGCGGGCGCGGGTGATACCGACATAGGCGAGCCGGCGCTCTTCCTCCACCGTGCCAGCCTCGACGGCGTTGCGATGCGGCAGAAGTTCCTCTTCGAGCCCCATCAGGTAGACATGCGGGAACTCCAGCCCTTTGGAGGCGTGCATGGTCAGCAGTTGCACGCGGTCGGAGTCGTCCTCTTCGGCTTGCTGCTCAAGGATGTCGCGCAGCACCAGCCGCGAGATAGCCGATTGCACATCGTCGGTCTCGGTTTCATCAGAGGCCGCGCTGTCTTCAGGGCTCGCGTCTTCAGGAGCAGCCTGCATCGAATTCTCGAGCTGGTCGATCAGCGTCCAGACGTTGGCCATGCGCCGCTCGGCGATGGTCGGTGCACTGGCGTTCTGGTGCAGCCAGGCCTCGTAATCCATGTCGTGCATCATCTCGCGGATCGCAGCGATGGCGTCGCCCTGGTCCATGCGCTTACGCACGCCATCGATGAAGTGCGTGAAGCGGCCCAGACGCTCGACGGCGCGGGTCGGCAGCACCTGTTCCAGACCCAGCTCGTGGCAGGCGGCGAACAGCGAGATGCCGCGCCCGGTGGCCTGGCCGTTGGCATAGTTGGCCAGCTTTTCCAGCGTGCCCGGCCCCACCTCGCGGCGCGGCACGTTGACGATGCGCAGGAAAGCGTTGTCGTCGGCCGGGTTGATCAGCAGTCGCAGGTAGGCCATGGCGTCCTTGATCTCGCCACGCGAGAAGAACGAAGTGCCGCCGGAGAGCTTGTAGGGAATCTGATAGTGCTGCAGCTTGAGCTCGAGCAGCCGGGCCTGGAAGTTACCACGATAAAGCACCGCAAAATCGCGCCACTCGGCGCGCGCCTTGATGCGCCGGGTGAGGATCTCGCTGGCCACCCGCTCGGCCTCGGCCTCTTCATGACGGTTGACCACCACGCGGATCGCCTCGCCATCACCCATCTGCGACCACAGCGTCTTCTCGTAGACGTGCGGATTATGCGCGATCAAGGTGTTGGCGGCGCGCAGGATGGTGCCGGTGGAGCGATAGTTCTGTTCCAGCTTGACAACCTTGAGCCGGGGAAAATCCTCACCCAGGGTGACCAGGTTCTCGGGGCGCGCACCCCGCCAGGCGTAGATCGACTGGTCGTCGTCGCCCACCACGGTGAAGGTGGCCCGCTCGCTCATCAGCAGCTTGACCAGCAGGTACTGGCTGACGTTGGTGTCCTGGTATTCATCCACCAGCATGTAGTGGATCTTGCGACGCCAGCGTGCCAGCGCTTCGGGATCGTCGCGCAGCAGCACCACCGGCAGCAGGATCAGGTCGTCGAAATCGACGGCGTTGTAAGCCTTGAGATGGCGCACGTAGGCTTCATAGACGCGGGCGGCGTACTGCTCGTCGTCATCGACGGCATGCGAGAGCGCCTCGCCCGGCAGCACCAGGTCGTTCTTCCACTGGGAGATCTGGTGCTGGACGCGGTTGATCTGGTCGGCCTCGACCTGGGCGTCCTTGTTCATCAGGTCGCGCAGCAGCGCCTTGGCATCCTCGGGGTCGAACAGCGAGAAGCCGGGCTTGTAGCCCAGCGCCTTCAGCTCGCCACGGATGATGTTGAGCCCCAGGGTATGGAAGGTCGACACGGTGAGCCCGTGCCCCTCCTTGCCCTTGAGCAGCTGGCCCACGCGCTCCTTCATCTCGCGGGCGGCCTTGTTGGTGAAGGTCACAGCGGCAATCCGGCGGGCGCTCATGCCGCATTCCTGCACCAGGTAGGCGATCTTGGTGGTGATCACGCTGGTCTTGCCAGAGCCAGCCCCGGCCAGCACCAGACAGGGCCCATCGATGTAGCGCACCGCCTCCTGCTGGCGCGGGTTCAGCTTGGCCAGGCGTTGCTTGATCGACATCGCTTACTCCTTGGCGCCCTGAAAACCCAGCTGCCGCCAGGCCTCGAAGACGATCACCGCACAGGCGTTGGAGAGATTGAGGCTGCGACTCTCGGGCAGCATGGGAATGCGTAGGCACTGGGCCGCGGGGAGCTGGTCGAGCATTGCCTGGGGCAGGCCGCGTGTCTCGGGGCCGAACACCAGGGCATCGCCCTCACGGTAGGCGGGCGCGTGATAACCGGTGCGGCCACGCGTCGAGACGGCGAAGACCCGAGTGGGGCGGATCTCATCCAGAAAGCTCGACCAGTCGCGGTGCACCCGTACACGCGCCCACTCGTGGTAATCCAGCCCGGCGCGCCTGAGTCGCTTGTCGTCAAGCGCGAAGCCCAGCGGTTCGATCAGATGCAGGCGAAAGCCGGTGTTGGCGCACAGGCGAATGAGATTGCCGGTATTGGGCGGAATCTCGGGCTGATAGAGCACCACATCGAGCATACGGGCATCAGCGCTTCACGCCGTAGCGGTCGCGATAGGCGCGAATGGCATCGGCGTGAGGTTGCATGGCGGCGCCGGCGTGCGTTTCCAGGTAGCAAAGCACCATCTCCAGAGTGACGATGCTGATCACCGGCATGGCGTAGCGTTTCTCGATCTCTTGAATGGCGCTGCGCGGATCGGCGTCGTCACGGCCGCGCTCCTGGCGGTCGAGTGCCACGACCACCCCGGCGGCCTCGGCGCCCGCTTCTTGAATCAGGCCCATGACCTCGCGAATCGCGGTGCCGGCGGTGATCACGTCGTCGATGATCAGCACCCGGCCCGCAAGCTCGGCCCCTACGATATTGCCGCCCTCACCGTGATCCTTGGCCTCCTTGCGGTTGAAGGCATAGGGCAGGTCGCGGCCATGATGGTCGGCCAGCGCCACGGCGGTACTCGCCGCCAGCGGAATGCCCTTGTAGGCTGGGCCGAACAGCACATTAACGTCAGGACATTGCGCGGCAATGGCGCGAGCGTAGAAGCGCCCCAGCCGGGCGAGCGCCCCCCCGGTGCGAAACAGACCGGCGTTGAAGAAATAGGGGCTGACACGACCCGACTTCAGCGTCACCTCGCCGAAGCGCAGCACGCCTTGCTCGATGGCAAATTCGATGAACTCGCGCTGATAGGCATGCATAGCGACTTGCGGCTGCGCTGAGGGGTCAGAATTGTCCACCGCGGGCTCCTTATCTGCCTAATCGACAAAGGCCATTTACCCAAACGTCGAAACGTCGGGTATCATACACGCGCGACGCAAAAGGGACTATGTATGAAAATCGCCACCATCAATGTCGACGGCATCCGGGAGGCGGTCGGTCGAGGCTTTCTCGATTGGCTTGCCAACCAGGATGCCGATGTCGTCTGCGTGCAGAATCTCAAGGCCAAGAGCTTCGAGCTGGACGACAGCATTCTCTACCCCGAAGGATACGAGGGCTATTTCCTCGATGCCGAACAGGACGGCTTCGCTGGCGTGGGCCTCTATTGTCGCAAGATTCCCAAGGCCATCATGTACGGCCTGGGCTTTCCGCAGTGCGATCATGAGGGTCGTTTCCTGCAGGCCGACTACGACCGCTTCAGTGTCGCCAGCTTCCTGATGCCCGATGGCAGCGACCCGGCCGCCAAGCATGCCTTCATGGCGCAGTATCAGGAATACCTGGGCAAGATGGCGCGCAAGCGCCGCGAGTACATCATCTGCGGCACCTGGCATATCGCCCACAAGACGGTCGACCTGGCCAACTGGGCGGATCACCAGACCACCCCGGGGTTCAAGCCCGAGGAGCGCGCCTGGATGGATCAGGTATTCGGTCCCACCGGCTTCATCGACACCTTTCGCGAGATCAACCGCGACGGTGGCGAATACACCTGGTGGCCGGCCCTCGCCCAGGATCAGCCGCGTTCGCGCCAAGAAGGCTGGCGGATCGACTACCAGATCGTCGGACCCAATTTCCGGCGCCATGTGATCGACGCCTGGATCGATGAAGACGCCACTTTCTCGCGTTTCGCCCCGCTGATCGTCGAGTACGACCTGACACTCTGAGCTGGCTCCTCCTGCGTCGCGCGCCGGCTTTATAAGGCCGGCGCAGTCCATCTGACGTGAGTAGCGGCGAGCCGAGTGGCGACTAGCCGCGAATGCCCAGCGCCTCACGCTGATGGGCATATAGTTGGGCGCCCGCTTGCTCGGCGAGATCGAGCATGGCGTTGAGCTGCTCGCGGCTGAAGGTACCCGCCTCGGCCGTGCCCTGGATCTCGATCAAGCCACCGCTTTCGGCCATCACCACGTTCATGTCGGTGCCGGCCGTGCTGTCCTCGGGATAATCGAGATCGACCACCGGCACGCCCTTGAACAGGCCCACCGAGACCGAGCTGACTAGCTGCGCGAAGGGGTCGCCCTTGATCTTCTTCTCGCGCTGCAGGTAGCGAATGGCATCGACCAGCGCCACGCAACCGCCGGTGATCGAGGCAGTACGAGTACCGCCATCGGCCTGGATGACGTCGCAATCCACGGTGATGGTGAACTCGCCGAGCTTCTTGAGATTCACCGCCGCGCGTAGCGAGCGGCCGATCAGCCGCTGGATCTCCAACGTGCGACCGCCCTGCTTGCCCCGCGTCGCTTCGCGCCCGCCGCGCGTGTGCGTCGCGCGGGGCAACATGCCGTATTCCGCCGTGACCCAGCCTTGATGCTTGCCGCGCAGCCAACGCGGCACGCCGGCCTCGACGCTGGCGTTGCACAGCACCTTGGTATCGCCGAATTCCACCAGTACCGAGCCCTCGGCATGGCGGGTGTAGTCGCGGGTCAGCTTGATATCGCGGGGCTGGTCGGGGGCGCGTCCGCTGGGACGTCGAATGTCCGAGGACATGGTACCTCTCTGAAACATGGTGGCTCTCTGAGTTCATCGGTAGGGAATGGCGCGGCCACAAGGCCGGATGCGGGCCATTCTACACGGTCGCCGGGGGGAATCGGTTACACTGGCGGATGAATCATTTCGACCCGCCGGCCTCAGGAGCTCCGTCCATGGTCCACAGCATGACCGCCTTCGCCCGACAGGACCACGAGGCTGCGTGGGGCAGCCTTCAGCTGGAGCTGCGCTCGGTGAACCAGCGCTACCTGGAGCCGCACTTCCGGCTACCCGAGGGGCTTCGTGACCTGGAGCCGCTGTTTCGTGAGACGCTGCGCCGGCGCCTGGCCCGCGGCAAGGTGGAATGCACGCTGCGCTTCGAGCCGGCCGTCGCCGAGGCCGACATGGCCGTCAACAGCGAGCGTCTCGAGGCGCTGGCCGTCGCCCTGGCCGAGGTCCGTCGGGCCGTGCCCGGCGCGCCGTTGCCCGATGCCCTGGCCCTGCTCGACCATCCCGGTGTGCTGGAAATCCCCGGGCCCGACATGCAAACCGTCAAGCAACAGGCCCAGGCGCTGTTCGCCGCCACGCTCGACGACCTCGTGGCCGGTCGCGCCCGGGAAGGCGAAAAGCTCGCCGCACTGATCCGCCAACGGCTCGACGCGGTAAACGCCCAGGTCGCCGAAGTGCGCCGGCTGATGCCCGAGATCCGCCAGCGCCAGCGCATCCAGCTGCTCGAGCAACTGGAAACGGCCAGGGCCGATCTCGACCCGCAACGGCTCGAGGCGGAAATCCTGCTGCTGGTCCAGAAGGCCGATGTCGACGAGGAACTCGACCGTTTGACGGCGCACGTCGGTGAGGTCGAACGTCAGCTCGAACAGCCGGGGCCGGTGGGTCGGCGCCTCGACTTCCTGATGCAGGAACTCAACCGCGAGGCCAACACCCTGTCCTCCAAGTCGGTCGTGGCGAATACGACCCGCTGCGCCGTGGAGCTCAAGGTGCTGATCGAACAGATGCGTGAGCAGATCCAAAACATCGAGTGACGTCCACACGCATCTATGCAATCCTATAAGATATTGTTTTTCTTCACTTTAAAGAAAGTGGTTGTCTACAGTCGTCTACCAAAACCCACCTAAGGCTCTCGCCAAGTGGGTAGTACAATGGGTAGTATATCGATGCGCTACCCACCCAGAGGGGTAATTTTCCAATGAGTACTACCCACTTAAAACGCTCACCCCTGAAGTTCTTCTTTCCATCCAGAGCAGCCATTACCCTCCCTCTTTGCCATCAAAGGCTTTATAAACAGTCCTTTAATGGAGCATAAGCCTCTCTGGCAATGACGTATTTAAACGGTAGTTTCAAATTTTGGTGGTGCTTGCCAGGAGGAGATAATGGGGAGTTTCACAGCCAAGAAGGTCCAGTCCCTGATCAAGGACGGTGCACCTGGCCGCTACAGCGATGGAAGCGGCCTGTACCTGATGATCCCCAAAAAGGGCGCTCCCTATTGGATGCATCGGTACACGCTCGCTGGAAAGCGCCGTGAGCTGACGCTGGACAAGTACGCGGACCTTTCCCTAGCCGAAGCTCGCGAGCAAGCTGTAGAGGCCCAGAAGGCCATTCGCAACGGCATCGACCCCATCGAAGAGCGTAAGCGTGAAGAGCAGGCCACCATCCACACCGTCAAGGATCTCTTCACCGATTGGTACCAAGACTTAGAGAAGCGCCTGAAGCACCCACGCATCCCGAAACGAATCTTCGAAAAGGAGGTTGCCCCCTCCATCGGGCACCTCACTCTGGATAGCGTCACGCCCATGGACGTTCGGGCCATCGTCAGAAAGGTAGCCAACAGCGGCCGGCCGGCCATTGCCAACGACACCCTGATGTACCTGAAGCAGCTGTTCAACCACGCCATCAAGTTGGGACTGTTCACCTACAACCCGGCAGCGGCCTTCAACGTCAACGATGCAGGCGGTATCGAGAAAAGCCGCGATCGGGCCCTCAGCCTCGATGAGATTCGCCAGGTCTTTCGAATCTACAGGGACAACAACGACAGCTTCAGCCGCGACAACTATCTCGCCTGTGCGCTTCTGCTCGTCCTGGGGGTGCGCAAGACCGAGCTGACCGAAGCCCAGTGGTCAGCATTCGACCTCAAGAACGGCCGGTGGGATCTGTCCGGTGAGCGCAGCAAGACAGGTACTGGGATTGTCATCCCCCTCCCCCCGCAAACTATCACCTGGCTGGAGGAACTCAAGATTCGCGCCTGCGGCTCGGTCTATGTCTTTCCCAACCGCCGCAGCAGTAAGCGGCCGCACATGGGCAAGGACACACTGAATCGCGCCATTGCCAAGCTATTCGGCAAGGAGCCAGGCAAGAAGCCGCAGCCAGAGAACAGGATGGGCGAGATCGCCGAGTTTACCGTGCACGACTTGCGACGCACCTGCCGCAGCTTGCTGGCTGCTGCTGGTGTGCAAGGGCATGTCGCGGAGCGCTGCCTGAATCACAAGCTCAAGGGCGTAGAAGGCATTTACGACCGTCACGATTACTTCGATGAAAGGAAAGAGGCCCTGAACATGGTGGCAGAGCTTGTTGATCCTCTCATCAACGGCACGCCAAAAGTACGTTCGGAAGAAGATAGACAGATTGCGACATCATAAGCACGCCTCATCAGCAGGTCTTAAGCTTTGTCCGAAAAGTCATTGTCGACCGACCCAGCTTTCGCAGACAAGGTGCGTGCCGTTGTCAGTCTCTACATGGATCTTCCTGACCGGTCGATCGTGCTTTCGGTCGAAAAGAAGAGCCAGATCCAGGCACTTAACCGTACTCAGCCAAGCCTACCACTGACGTTTGGGCAGCACGAACCCGAACCCACGACTATAAGCGCCATGGCACGACCTCGCTATTTGCGGCACTGGACATCGCGACCGGTGAAGTCACTGGTCGCATCGAGCGTCTACATCGTAGTGCGGAGTTTCTGGATCTCCTCAATGCCATCGGCCGATCAGTGCCAGCTGGTCTCGATGTCCATCTCATCATGGTCAACTATGGGACACACAAAACCGACAAGGTAAAGGCCTGGTTGGCGGAGAGGCTCAGCAGCAGACTCACCTTGTTGCGGGCCATCACGTCCTGGACAGTGGAGTTACCGCGATCCGTCGACGAGAGGTGAATGTCGAGGGCCGACTTCACCTCGCCCATATGCCCCTCGGCGCAGCCGCGCTTGCGGTACAACGCCAGAAGCTTCTCCGGCGGCCAGTCGAACTTGCCGAGGTTGATAACAAAGAAGAAGCTATGCGGCAGCAGATCATCGGGGCGCTCCTGCACCACCAGCACCAGCACCAGCGTCGCGGGTACGGCTCGACCCCGCCTAGTACGTCAGGCACGACAGCACCGGACCGGGAACTTTCGGGATAGGTGGCTCCGACACCTGTGCTATCACCTTTCGGGGGAGAAAGGCGGGCCTCCCATGTTTCTGGGGAACCCCTGTATGGACATGCCCTGTTCTACGACATCGGCGGCCCTTTCCCATCAAGCCTGTACGATGGGTCAGTGTTGCCTTCCAGGACCGTAAGCCTGTCGACGACCGCGACTAGGATGCTTTCGGTGCTCAATCGTACGGCCTATCCACTCGCTGCGTACGCTTCGCAGTGGCGGTTACCCGACACCACGCAACACTCGCTACCGGCTGGTGGCTAGCCTTGGCCGGGTGGAGACTTACACCCACTGGGCTTCACTTCGCCCTTTTTGTCGCACCTTCGCGCGACTTACCGGACGACAAGCCTTTGCCTGGCGCACTACGCTTTCACCCATAGCGGATGGTCCTATGGAAACAGGTCATTGACGTAACATACTTATTTCTATAGAGAATACCATTCGCTATTTTCGTTTTCAGGCTTGCCTCATGTATAAGCCGGGCTTGAGGTAACGGATGAGTCCGCCGCACTGGAAAAAGTCTACTTTTATAATTACAATCATGTAAACAATATTGTCATGCAGCGTGGGCTCGGCCACTGCGAGAGCTGCGAAGTCTCCCGGGGTGCCACGACTTGAGCCTTTCCTCGTTACTGATCTTCCTCACCAGCGCATTCATAGGCGGCTACTTTCAGACCCTGATCGGCTTCGCCATGGGAATGGTGGTGATGGCCTTCTGCGTGACCTTGGGCGTCACCACGGTGGCAGAGACGGCGCTGGCACTTAACGTACTCTCGCTGACGAACGCCGCCGTGGTCCTACCCAAGATCTGGCGCCACACCGACTGGCCCGGATTGCTGATGAGTATGCTAGGTCTCGTGCCAGGCACAATCGGCGGCGTGTTTTTGCTGGACATGCTCAGCTCCAACTATACATGGGCGCTGCGCCTGCTCGTCGGTGCTTTCATCATCCTGGGCGGGCTGGCACTATTCCTTCAGCCGCAGCCGCGCACGCAACGCTCCGGGCCGGCGAGCTTCACCGCCGCCGGCGCGGCCGCCGGCGTGATGGGTGGGATGTTCGGAATCGCCGGCCCGCCGGTGGTGTTTCACTTGTACAGCCAGCCCACCTCCATACTTACCATCCGTGCCACTTTGATAATGGGGTTTGCCGCTCTGGCAGCTGTGAGGCTGGTTACCGTCGCCGCCGAGCCGGATATGGATATGCACACCGGCCTGACCACGGGTATCTTTGCCGTGCCGGTTGTAATCTTGGCCAGCTGGCTTTGCGGTCGCTTTCCGCCGCCCGCCTCTCCCACAGCTGTGCGCCGCATCGCATTCATCATGCTGATCGCCATGGGCGCCTTCATCATCCTTACGACCCTGTTCGGAGCCAGCTAGTAGGCAAGAGAGATACAGCCGGACGGCCGTGTTTGTCCCGGCTCTCCAACTCCTACTGGCCGATGGCCTGGGCGCCCCCCGAGCGAGTGCGGCTTACGGTCTTCGGCAATTACAGCGTGCTGTACCTGGCCGTGCGGCCGCCGCGCGACGAGGATGTCCGCTTATACCTCCGTTCGCCGAGCCAGAGGCCGCCCATCCATCGCCATCAAGCGCCATGATCCCTTCATTATCTTGGCAGCTTGTTCCAGGCGCTGCCCGCTATCTGGTCAGAGCAAGACTGCTCTAAAATGCCCGGGGCGATTCAATCGACATTTACACAATCGATGTTATTGCCATTTTGATTGGATCAACGCGAACGCCAGCCAAATGGCCAAAGCTATTTACCAAACGGGCAGTTAACCCCCCGGACCCAACAGCTACCAAAATGTCATAGGTCTCAGGTATATCCACCGCCCATCATCGACCCCTCCATGAGGGCGGGCGTTTCTCGACGAAAGCGCGCACCCCCTCTGCTCGGTCCTCGCTAGCCATCAGTCGCTGATGCAGCGCAAGTTCATAAGCGAGCCCACTGTTGAGATCAAGCTCGCCTCCGATTTGTACAGCCCGCCGTATCGAGCGGACTGCCAAGGGTGGCATCGAGGCGATCCGCTCAGCCCTCTCTAATGCATTGTTGAGCAAGTCTGCCCGAGGAAAAATTCGGGAAACGATACCGCACTCCCGAGCCTCTTCCGCATTTATCCGGTCGCCAGTCAGCAACATCTCAAGAGCCCTACCGCCTCCAATAATTCGAGGTAGGAATTGAGTTCCACCGAGTCCTGGCATAATGCCAAGGCCAATTTCCGGTAAACCGAATTCTGCTTCCTCTGAAGCAAGCACGATATCAGAGGCCAGCGCTATTTCCGCACCGCCTCCGAGTGCCACACCCTGAACTGCAGCTATTACCGGTACGTCCAAGCTCTGACGAATCGTCAGGAATAACCGGAAAAGAGCATGCTGGCGCCGGATACCATCATCGTCCAGACGGTTTCGCTCCTTGAGATCGGCCCCCACACAGAAAGCCCGGGTCCCAGTAGCCGTGATCACTATACAGCGCAATTGAGTGTCCACTACCCAGTCGCTGAACTGTTGAACCAACTCAGTGGCCATCACACTATTAAGTGCATGAAGCGCCTCAGGGCGCATTAGGGTCAAGATCGCAATATTGTCATCACGTCGTTCAACGCTTATAGTGGAATATTCATGTGACTCGCGGCTCATACGTACCTCTTATAGTTAAAGTTAGTGTTTTAATGTTTAATGCTAATTCGTGTCACCTAGTCTCACATTCAGCGCCAGGCTGTTGCGTTGGGTGCTTTTGCCGGCGACTAACGGCGCAGTTCACTGCGGTCACGACGTTAGTAGTCGAGTGGGACATGGTACAAAGCCTTTAGGCGCAGGGCTCGGGCTAGGAGCCACCTTATCTAGTCTTCCGTGCCCGCGAACAGCCTGATCAACTCACTTCGGATCCGTTGCTTCTGCACCTTGCCATTGCCGGTGCGCGGAAGGCTCTCCATGATCCGCACTGCCTTGGGCAATTTAAAACCGGCTAGGTGCTCACGACAGTGGGCGATCAGCCCCGCCTCGTCCACCTGCTCGCCCGGCTTGGGAATGACGACGGCCACTACCGCCTCATTCCAGCGCGGATGAGGCACGCCCACCACAGCGGCCTCGGACACCGCCGGGTGCTTCAGCAGGCAGCGCTCGATTTCCACCGAGGCGACGTTTTCTCCGCCGGTCTTGATCAAGTCCTTCTTGCGGTCGGTGAACCACACGACCCCATCATTGTCAATCCAGCCCAAGTCGCCGCTATGGAGCCAGCCGTGGGCGAACGCCTCGGCGGTTTTCTCCAACATATTTAAATAGCCGTTCATCACCTGCGGTCCACGGTAGACAATCTCCCCCACTTCGCCGCGAGGCAGCCGCCGGCCCTCGCCGTCCATTATGGCAATGCGGGTAATAGCCGTGGCCGAGCCCCAGGAGGCAGCCTTGCTCCATTGGTGCTCGGGGCGCTGATAGGTGCTTCGGGGCAGCTCGGTCAAACCGGCGCCCGACACCACGTCAGCGAGGGGGAATAGAGAGTGGATGACTTCCAATCGCTCCACCGGCATGGTAGCGATGGTGTAGATAGCGCGGGTCACGGATGGCAGCGGCCGGCCGCCGCGCGTTTCTTGCAGGGCGGCGTACATAACCGGCAGCAGCACCAGCATGCTGATGCCGTGACGCTCGATGAGCTCTGCCGCCCGTGCTGCCTCGAAACGGCGCTCCAGTACCAGCGTTCCGCCTGCGAGCAGCACTGGCAGACTGGTGGCGTTGAGCTGGGCGACATGGAAAAGCGGCAGCACCCCCAAGATGGTGGTCTCGTGGCTCATGCGGTTGGCCAACGCGTTCGACATGGCAGCCAGTGTCACCGCTAAGTGGCTGGTGAGCACGCCCTTTGGCGCGGCGGTGGTGCCGCTGGTGTAAAGCAGTTGCACCGGGTCGCGATCGCCTATCACTACCTCCAGTTCTCCGTCGCGGCCACCAGCCAGCAGCGCCTCGAAGGAGTCGGCGCTCTTAGCCACCTCCGTCGACGGGCCACCGATCCTGTACACTGCCTTCAACGAGGGTACCTGTTCGGGCAGCGGCCGGGCCGTCTTGATCAGGCCGGCCTCGGCAATCAGCAGTTTGGCCCGCGCGTCGTTCAGGCAGTAAGCGATCTCCTGGCTGCGCATGCCCAGGTTCACCGGTAAGCAAACGAGCCCAGCCTTGGCGCAGGCGAAGTAGATGATCAGCAGCTCGCGGCAGTTGCCGGCCATGACCGCCACTACGTCTTGGCGCTTTAGGCTAAGCGCGAGCAGCGCGTGCCCGAGACGGTCAGAGCGCGTGGCCAACTCGTGGTAGCTCAAGACGCCGATGGCCTCGATCAGGGCCGGACGGTCGGGGAAGAGATCGGCGCTGCGGGTGAGGATGTCACCCACCGCTACCCGTTCGATGAGATTACGTTCTAGGTCGCTCACCATGTTCGGACCTCCGGCACCGAGGTGACGAGCACCTTCATAATAGACTTCGTGAGAATGGCGAGATCCGCCTCGCTCATCACGTAGGCCGACGTTACATATACCAGCTTGCCGAAGGGCAGCACCCACACGCCGGACTCAACGAAGCTCGGCATGGTTCGGCCCATACCCAGGGGCTTCGTAAGCTCGACTAGGCAAATGGCGCCGAGGACGTGTACCTCCGCCACGATGGACAGCGCCCCGCCGATACCAATTCGTGCCGCACCCGGATTCTAGCTGGCACGCCTGCGCCCGACAGGCGAGCGGATTGCCTATGAAAGTAGGCCCGTGCATGAAGCGACCGACACCCACCGCGGGAAATCGCCGCCAATGACGAGGAAAGCCAAAGGCATTTACGCAGCAAAGCGTTTCTACGAAGAGCGGTCACGGCGGCAAGACCCAACACCACGTGAAGCCGAACCGTCCGTCACAGGACGCCACGCCCCAGCATCCCTCAGCTGCCAACCCTGCTTATTGGCACCGCCTTACGGTCCGCCAAAAACTCAGCGACGAAACCGGTCGTCACGGCACCTGTGCCCATGCGGCTGTCGTCCAGCACCCCGCGGAGAAAGTTTACGTTGGTGGACAGACCCTCTATTACCAACTCGTCCAGTGCTTGCCTGAGCCGAGCGATCGCCTGTGCCCGATCAGCGCCGTGGGCGATCAGCTTGGCAACCATCGGATCGTAGAACGGCGTGATCCGATCGCCAGCACGCACGCCGGTGTCCACCCGCAGCGCGTCGTCCTGGTTCGGCCAATGCAGGCCCGCGATCAGCCCCGGCGAGGGCAGGAAGTTTTTTTCTGGGCGTTCGGCGTACAGCCGGCACTCAACGGCGTGACCTCGTACCACGATTCGTTCCTGCGGCACTGGCTTCAAGGTCCCGGCGGCTTGCTGAATCTGCCAAGCTACGAGGTCGACCCCGGTGACTAACTCGGTGCAGGGGTGCTCGACTTGGATGCGGGTGTTCATCTCCAAGAAATAGGCCTGCTCCCGGTCAGTGTCGTAGATAAACTCAACCGTGCCGGCACCGCTGTACCGCTGGTGGTGCACCAGCGACACGGCGGCTCGGAAGAGCTCGGCCCGTACCGCATCGGAGACATTCGGCGCCGGGGCTTCCTCGATGATTTTCTGAAAACGCCGCTGCACCGAGCAGTCACGATCGTACAAGTGCACGCCCTGGCCGTCGCCAAAGCCGAACACCTGCACTTCGATGTGACGAGCGTTGGTCACATAGCGCTCCAAATAAACGCTGGAGTCACCGAAAGACTTGCCGGCCATGGATTGCGTCGCTTCCACCACGTTCCGTAACTGGGCCGGATCGTCCACCAGCCGCATGCCGATGCCACCCCCGCCCGCGGCAGCCTTAACAAGCAGCGGAAAGCCCACCTCCTCGGCGGCCTCCGCCAGACCGGCCATGTCGCCGAGGGTGAAGCGCGGGCTGCCCGGCAGGATCGGCACGCCCGCGGCCTTGGCGATATCTCGCGCCCGCTCCTTATCACCCATGTCTTCAATGGAGATGGGCGCCGGCCCCACCCAGACCAGTCCAGCGGCAATCACCGAGCGGGCGAAGTCAGCATTCTCAGAGAGAAAGCCGTAGCCGGGGTGAATGGCGCCGGCACCGGTGCAGCGGGCAGCGTCCAGGATCGCCTCGGCCTTGAGATAGCTTTCGCGGGCTGCAGCCGGCCCAACCTCTACGGATTCATCGGCCATTTCCACGTGCAGTGCCTCGCGGTCGGCCTCGGAATAAACGGCGACGGTCCGAATTCCCAAGGCGTGGCAGCTAAGGATGATGCGGCACGCAATTTCGCCACGGTTGGCGATTAGCAGTTTCTTAAAGGCGGGCATGAAACCTCCCAAACTTTTCAAGTAGTGAAGACGGCGTTGAGCGCCGCCAGGATGAGCGTGCCCGTGGCCGCAAAAAGCAGCACGAGCACCATGTTGCGGCCGAGAATCATTTCCTGACGCGTGATCGACAGCATGTCGGCGGCCACCATTAACAGCAGGCCGGCCACGGCCACCATGGCGCCGCAAGACCAGCCGAGCAGCACGGCCCCGGCCAGGATTAGGTCAGCCATCCCAGTGTCGGTGGAGGTAAACACCGCCAGGAGTACAGAGCCCGCGACAATCGGGTGGATGGCGGCGGCGGCGGCCGCGATCATGCCGCCGACGACTAGCGCAATCTGTAGCAGCGGTGGCAGCCCCGCCCCGAGCAGTCCCTCCACCAGGCCCTCCACGCTTGGGCTGGCACGCATAACGGCGCCCAGCGCGAAGGCAAGCGATACGATGGAGATCTCCGCGCCCAGCCCATCCAGCCCGCGGCGGGTGACCGCGATAGCCTGAGCGCGACCGACTGCCGGCTGCCGCAGCAAGAGCAGCAGGGCTAGCGGCAGCAGCGTCAGAGCGGCCGATTCGAGGGTGGACAGGCTGCTCAGACTCCTCAACACCACCACGCTTGTAGCGGCTACTAGCACCATGGGAATGATGGGCCGCAGCGACGCCACCGCCCGCAGCACCACGCGACGCTTTTTGCAAAGGCCTAGCAGCAGCACCGCCACCAGCAGGCCGAACACCGCCATCCCTAGGCCCAGCAGCACGCATTGCCACAGCGGCACCTGCGGCATGAACTCTGAGACCACGGCCATGGCCACGAATACCGGTGACCACAGCAGCGAGAGGGCGATGCCGGAGATGGTGGCTAAAGCGGTGGCACGGCGGGTCTCGGCGTCGGCGTCTGCCTCCAGCACCGGAGACATGATGGCCAAGGCTCCGACTGATAGCGCTGCACCTAGTACGTGTGAACCGATCAGCATCCAGCCCGGCCGCTCCGTCAGCGGCGCCGCCATCACCCGGCTACGGTAGGAGAGCACGCTCTCGTCGCCAGCCAAGACGCTGCGCAGCAGATATACCGCTGGCAGGAAGGCAGCGAACACCAGTGAGGCTTGCAGTCCGGCCAGCAGCGCCGGCCAGGCCTCATCAACCGCCACCAGCGCGGCGATGGCCAGGAGCAGGGCAAGCCCGAGGATCCGATTGGCCCAGCCAGTTACTGCGAAGGCCAGCAGTAGATATAGCGAGAAACCGAAGGTCGCCATGCCGCCCAACCACGGTGGGTCGAACAGCAGGCGGATCAGCTCCGCCGGCCATAGCACCAAAAGCAGCCGCCCCATCAGTCCGGCGATCACCGGACTAGGCTGCCAAGCCAGGCTGGAGGTCGCGGAGCTCATGACGGCCTCACAACCCCCTAGCACGGGAGGGCTTGCCAACCTCTACCCCGTTCGGGGCCTTCTTCAGCAGCTGTACCGTCACGGTAGCAATGGCCACAGCCAACGCGAACGCGTCGGCTAGCATGTAGTCCGCTGCTACACCTATACCTGCTAGCACCAGCACCACGGCGACAAGCGACGGAATGCGTCGGCGAAAGAAACGGCCTGAGCCTACTGCCAAGAGCCACGATGCCACGAAAGCCATAAAGGCGGTCCAGGCAATGTTTTGCCAAGTACCTTCCAACAGCACCGATGGGCGGAACACGAAGAAAAAGGGCAGCAGATACTTCATCAGCGCCAGTCGCATGCTGTCTACGCACACCGGCCACCAAGGCGTCCGGGCAATCGCAGCAGCGGTAAATACTGCGGTACATACAGGCGGAGTGAGCGCCGACAAGAGAGCTGAGTAGAACACGAAGAAGTGTGCCACTAGCGGGTCCAAGCCTAGCTGGATTAGCGCCGGCGCAGCGACGGCGGCGGCTAACAAGTAGGCGGCGGTGGTGGGCATGCCCATGCCCATCACCAGCGCCACAACCGCTGCTAGCAGGGTACCCAGTAGCAGGCCGCCGCCGTCGCCGACACTGATGATGGCCTCGCTGAGCTTGATGCCGATGCCGGTGACGCCGATCAAGGAGAGCACTATCTGCGCCGCCACCAACAGCGGCATGAGCTTGCCGATGCTCACCGCCGCCATCTCTATGCCCTTGAGCAGGCTGCGCAGGCGCTGGACAAAATTAACCCGCTCAACGCCCCCCATGATCAGATAGAGGCCGAGATTGGTGCAGATACCGAGGAAGGCCGCGTACTCAGGTGTATAACCGGAGAACATGATGCCGATGGTGATGCCAAGCGTGAGCAACAGCGGCCCGACCCGGCGGAAGGTCAACACCTCGCGCGCCTTGGGGATCTCGGACGCGTCGAACGCACGCATCTGTTCCCGACGCGCCTCGACGTCGATCGACAGCCAGACGCAGACGAAGAACATGATCGCCGGGAGGATCGCCGCGTATACGACTGTGGTGTAAGGCACACCCAGCAGCTCGGCCATGACGAAAGCACCGGCGCCCATGATGGGAGGAGTGATTTGACCGCCGGAGGAGCCGGTGGCCTCCACCGCGCCCGCAAAGCTGGGTCGATAGCCCAGCCGCTTCATGGAAGGGATTGTAAAATTGCCGGTTGTAGCCACATTGGCCACGGCGGCACCATTGAGCATGCCGAACATGGCGCTGGAGATACAAGAAACTTTCGCCGCACCCCCGGGAAAGCGGCCTGCAATGAGCATTGCCAGATCCATGAAACTATTGGCTGCGCCAGTAGCCATCAGGAAGGCGCCGAAGATGATGAAGATGGCGATTAGGTTGGCCGACAGCCCGGTCACTGTGCCCCACATCCCCTCCGCGCCCAGATACAGGTGCTCGATCAAGTAGTCGAGGGGCATGCCCGGATGGCCCCAGTAGCCCGGAATCAGGTTTCCGTACAAGGCGTAGGCGAGCATACCAACCGCCAGAATGGGCAGCGCCCAGCCGGTGGTGCGCCGGGCCGCATAGATCACGAGGGCCGTTAATCCGATGGCAAAGACCATCTCGTGCGCTTCAGCGATGACTCCGAAGGACTCGGTGAGGCGTGTCTCCTCCTTGAGGATATAGCCGGTGGCTACGGCCGCAAAGATGGCTATCGCGAGTTGCAGCGCTCGTTTCACGCCCGCACGAATCCCACCGCCCCGCACGGCGCCGAATCCGCACACAGCCAAGAAAACCAGCAACAGGCCAACGTGAAAGGCCCGCTGGCTTAGCGGTGAAAGCCGGCCGAAGCCGGCGGTGTACATATGGAAAACCACCAAAACTATTGCCAGGAAAAGCCCCAAGAGCCAAAGGGGCTTGGGCATACTCCGAAGATTGTCGTCACTTTCATAATCGTCGCTCATCATGCAGCCCTCGCAGAACGCCTGTCGTTGTTAATTCATTTCTGGCGGCACTAGTCGCTCGGGCACGTTGAGTCCGCGCTCACGGTAGAACTCTACGGCGCCCGCATGCAGAGGGATGGTGATTAGCTCCACCGAGTCACTGAGCGGGTCGATCTTGCCGAAACTGGGAAAGGCGGCGACCTGTGGCTCGCGGTTATCGAAGATGCCCGTTAGAACATCCTTAACCTGCTCCTTACTCAGGGCATCGCGGGTAGTGATCTGGCCAATCACCTGCACCGGCGTGGTCACCTCTCCGAAGCCTTCAAATTGACCAGCGGGATAGGTTAAGAAATTGATAAAAGGCAGCTCAGACTTGACCTGTTCTACCTGTTCGGGCGTGAAGCTCAAGAGGTTGAGATCGGTTGTGGCCTTGAGCTCCAAGGTGGTGCCATCCAGGCTGCCGGCGCCACCGGCCTTGGCGTAGCCGACGGCACGACCATCCTTCACCGCGTCGACGGCATCGGCAAGGTTGGCGCGGAAGTAGTTCGGCTTGACTTCCAGCGCTTCGAGCATCTGCATGACCAGCTGCTCAGTGGCCGAGCCGCGCTGACCGGGAGTGAAGGACTCGCCCTCTAGCCCCTCAATAGTGCTTATACCCGAATCTTCACGCACTACCCACGCCTGAGTGGAGGGGGCGTGAATCCACAATCCGCGCAGCTCCTTATTGGCATTGCCCTCGTAGGCGCCGATGCCGTTATAAGCCTGGTAAAAAGTAGCGAAGGTGCCAGTGCCGATCTGGATCTGCTCGCGATGCAGACGGTTCAGGTTATCCACGGCGCCGCCGGTGGCCAGCACGGTGACATCGAGCATATCCGAGCTTTCGTTGATCGCCTTGGTGGCCGCGGCTCCGTAGGTGTAGTGCACCGAGCTCAGCGCCGAAGCGCCGAAACCGACTCGCTCCTTGGCGGCGGCAACTAGGGGCAGGCTAGTTAGAGCAGCCGCCAAGATTGCGTTACGTGTTAAGATATTGATTGTAATCATTATTCTACTCCTAGTGAGTCAGTATGCCGGCGAAGCGTCCGGTTGCGCTCCGCCTCGAGTGGGGTAGCTTTTGTTATTTAATCTCCGGCGGTACGAGGCGTTCAGGCACCTCAATACCTCGGGAGCGGTAAAATTTCACTGCCCCCGCATGCAGCGGAATCGAGATCAGGTCCACACTATCCTGCATGACATCAAGCTTGCCGAAGCTTGGGAAGGCGGCCACCTGTGGATCTGGGTTGTCGACGATGCCCTCCAACAGCGCCATCACTTGCTCCTCGGTCATACCGTCGGAGGTGGTGAATTCGCCCACCACCTGCACCGGAGTAGTGAAGGCGGGGAAGCCCTCAATCTGGCCATCTTTCAAGGTCTGGAAGCTGATGAAGGGCAGCTTGGTCCGGATCTGTTCCACCTGCTCCGGCGTAAAGCTGAGATTGTTCAGCGGCGTCGTGGCCAAGACTTCCAAGGTAGTGCCATCGAGGCTGGCGGTTCCCCCAGCCTTGGCATAACCCAGAGTGCGGCCGTTCTTGAGTGCGTCTACCGCGTCGGACAGGCTCATGCGGGTGAGCTGCGGCTTAATGTCGAGTGCCTCCAGCATTTGAATCACCAGCTGCTCGGTGGCCGAGCCGCGTTGTCCCGGTGTAAAGGGTTTGCCCTGCAGATCCTGCAGGTTCTTGATGCCGGAGTCCTTACGCACGACCCATGCCTGCATGGCGGGTGAATGCACCCACAGGCCGCGCAATTTTGGATTGGCCTGGCCTTCGAACTTGCCAATACCTTTGTAGGCTTGGTAGATGGTCGCGTAGGTACCGAGACCGAAGTTGATCTGACCGCGGCGAATACGCTGCAGGTTGTCGACCGCGCCGCCGGTGGCCATCACCGTGACCTCCAGCTTGTCGCCCACCTTCTCGTTGATCGCCTTGGTGGCGGCCGCCGAGTAGGTGTAGTGAACCGAGCTCAGCGCGGTGGCGCCGAAGGCGATGCGCTCAGGTGCACCCTGCGCCGCGCCGACGTTGCTCAAAATGAGAGCGAGCGCGATTCCTTTTAACCAGTGTCGCTTGAACATTTGATTTGCCTCTTTATCTTTTGTTTTAGCATTGAACTTAATGATCAAGGCAGCCAGTGAGTTATGCTTGTGTCCGGCCCGCCTCCTGGCTTTCTCTAAGGCGCCACCCCGCAGCGGGCCCGCGGCCCGAGCTCGGCCCGCAGACGCCGCTCAGCTAGGGTGATGAACTCGCAAAGCACCGGTCGCGTTTCCCGGGGATCGATAATCTCCTCGACAGCGAAGGCTTCAGCGGTGCGGAAGGGCGAGGCATAAGGTCTGAGCTCGTTCTCGATCTCCTTCTCCTTCGCCTGAGGATCTGTCGCGGCCATAATCTCGCGGCGGAAGGCGGCGGCCACACCGCCCTCGACTGGCAGTGAACCCCACTCGGCGCTGGGCCAAGCCAACTTGAGGTCGACGTCGCTCTTGTTGCAGGTCGCCATGCCGGCCATTCCGTAGCACTTACGAATGACGAGAGTCAGCGTAGGCACCTTGAGGTTGCCAGCGGAGTAGACGGCGCGCATGCCTTCACGCAAAGTGCCTTCCTCCTCCGCTTTCCGGCCTACCATGAAGCCGGGTACGTCAACGAAGAAGATCAACGGAATGTGAAACGTGTCGCAAAGCTCCATGAAGTGGATCTGCTTGCGCGCCGCTTTCGCATCCATCGCGCCGCCGTAGACCATGGGATTGTTGGCGATGATGCCGACGGGTCGGCCATTTAGGCGCGCTAACATGGTGATCACGGCCTTGCCAAAGGTCGGCTGGATCTCAAACTCGGAGCCCTCGTCCATCACCATCTTCACCAGCCTATGCATACTGTAGGCCTGGGTGCGCTTCTCCGGGACGATAGATGCCAGGCGCTCCTCGCAGCGGTCCACCGGATCGTTAGGCGCCGTCACCGGCGGCAGCTCCCATACGTTGGAAGGCATGAAGCTCAGGAACCGGCGGATCTGTTCTAAGGCCTCGTCTTCGGAGCTGGCTGCGTTGTGTATAGTGCCGGCCGTATCCACCGCTACCTTGGCGCCACCGAGCTCTTCCTTGTCGATCACCTGGCCCAGCGAGCGTTCCACTACAGGCGGCCCGGCCGCAAAGACCTGGCTGGAGTCGCGCACCATCACCGAGAAGTGAGACAGTATCGCTCGGCCGGCTGGGCCGCCAGCGGCGGTACCTAGCACGGCTGAGACTACCGGCGCTGTACCCAGCAGCTCCACCGAGCGCTCGAATCCGTGCACGCCGGGGAAGACGCTGTGGCCGCGGCGCTTGATGGAGGTGACACTGCCGCCGGCGCCGTCGATCAAATTGATCAGCGGAATCCGGTAGTGGAAGGCCAAATCTTCGACGAAGCCTCCCTGGCCGCCCTTGCGGCGGGTGCTGCCGAAGGTGGTGCCGCCCCGTACGGTGAAGTCCTCGCCGCCCAGCGCCACAGGCCGGTTGTCGATCTTCGCCAGGCCGGCTACGTAAGGGGCCGGCGTAACGGAAACCAGGTGGTTGTTCTCGTCGTACTTACCGGTGCCGGCCAAGGTGCCGACCTCACGGAAAGTGCCTTCGTCAGTCAGCGCAGCAATGCGCTCACGCACGGTTAGGCGGTTAGCCTTGTGCTGACGCTCAATCGCCTCGGGACCGCCCATGGCCTGGCTCTGCTCGCGGCGGAAGGCCAGCTCGGCAAGCCGATCCTCCTGCTCTGGAGCAGGCGCATTAGCGCCGACTGCAGGCTCGGCCGCCTCGCTCATGATTCGATCACGCATAGGACTTGATCCTCCTCAATGGACGCGCCCTGCTCGACGGTAATTTCAGCAACCACTCCAGAGGCGGTGGCCTCCAGCGGAATCTCCATCTTCATAGACTCCAGAATCATTACCGCCTCGCCTTCCTCGACCCGATCCCCCACCGCGTGCTCGATCTTCCAAGCCGTCCCAGTGACGGGGGACATGAGTTCTGTCTTAGCCATTTCGTTGCTCCTAATTGATGTTGTCTGCCTTCAGAGGCGTTAAAAGGTGGTCGGCCAAGCGGCCATGTGGTGCTTGCCAATGCCGCCGCTGCGGCGCATCTCGTGCACCTCAAGCATGCGGATGAGATAGTCGCGAGTGGCCTGGGGGGCGATCACCGATTGCACAGCGTACATCTCCGCCATACCCCAGACGTCGCTCTCCTTTTCCATCTGGGCCCGCAGCCGAGCCTGCTCTTCTTCGCTGGACTCACGGCCCCAGGTGACCACCTGCACCGAATAGGTCGGGTCCATGAAGCTCACCTCGGCACTGGGCCAGGCGGCGACTTCGTCAGAGTTCTTGCCGCCGCCCATGTTGAGGTACGCCTGCCCGTAGCTCTTTCGCATGATTACGGAGAGCTTCGGCACCGAACATAGCTGCAGGGCCGTCATGAAATTCATGATCTTACCTGGCGCTTTCATGCGCTCTCCCTCGACACCGATAACGAATCCAGGGGTATCCACCAGCATGACGATCGGGATGTTGAAGGAGTCGCACATCACCAGGAACCGGGTGATCTTCTCGCAGCTCGGCACGTCCATCGCGCCGGCCTTGCCCATCGGATTGTTTGCGACGATGCCAACGCTACGGCCGTCCAGACGGGCCAGGCCGGTCACAGCAGTGCGACCGAAGCGGGGCTTGAACTCGAAGAAGCTGTCGTCATCTACAATGGCGTTGATGACCTTGCGAACTTCATAGACCCGCCGGCGGCTGTCAGGAACGATCTCCGACAGCTTGGCAGCCTGGGCGTTGGAACTGGTCGGTACCGCAGCCCGAGGCGGCGCCTCATTGCTGTGGGAAGGCAAATAGGAAAGGAAGCGGCGAATCAGATCCAGTGCCTCCTCGTCCGTCTCTGCGACGCGGTCGACTAGGCCAGTTACCTCGCTGTGCAGCTTCCAGCCGCCTAATTCCTCCGACTCTACCTTCTGGCCGATGGCCAAGGAGGCCAAGGCCGGGCTGGCTACTGCCAGCACGGACCCCTTGCGTATCACCGTGAAGTCGGACAGGCAGGAGTACCATGCGGAAGAGCCGTAGCATTGGCCGAGTATGGCCGAGGCCCAGGGAGTCTCGCGGCGGCGTACGTACTGCTGTCCGTCATTGCCCAAGAGCGCGCCCATGCCCTGCGAGCCCATGTTGTCGGGCATCCGGGCACCGGAGGATTCCCCGAAGAAGACCAGCGGAAAGCCCCGCTCGGTCGCCACACGCTTCACATGTCCCATCTTCTTCATATTGGTCAGCGAGCTAGAGGCGCCCTTGACGGTGAAGTCGTTGGAGACCATTCCCACCGGACGACCGTCGACTCGGGCGAAGCCGGCGACCTTTCCATCCGCCGGGGTCTTCTCGCGATCCTCTGGTACCACCGAGGAGACGCCCAGAAGTCCGCTCTCGATGAAACTGTTTTGATCCACCAAGTAATCAACGCGCTCGCGGGCGTTCAAGATGCCAGCGGCCTTGCGGCGGGCCAGCTTCTCCTCGCCGCCCATGGATAAGGCCCGGCGCTCACGCTGAGCCAGCTCTTTGAGCTGCTCGGTCAATGTTTCGGCCATTTGCTACTCCTGTTTTTTCTAGACGTGGGCGGAGCCGGCCGCAGCGGGCTGCTCGCCCGGCTCAATGTAGATAATTTCGGAGGCGGCCAGCTGACTGATCTCGTTATCGCTAAGTCCCAACTCCTCTGCGAGCACCGCTGCCGTGTCCTGACCAATGTCGTGACCGGCCCAACGCACAGTACCTGGCGTGCGCGAAAGACGCGGTACCACGTTGGCCATGGTGACAGGACCCAACACCGGGTCCTCGGGCTCGACCAGCATCTCGCGGGCTCGATAGTGCGGATCGGAGAAGATGTCCTGCATGTTGAAGATGCGCGATGCAGGCACGGCGGCGGCGTCGAGGACACGCTCGAGCTCGGTGAGGGGTAGGCTCTGCGTCCACTCGTTCACCAAGGCGTCTGTCTCGTCCTCGTGCTTGGAGCGGGCAGTTGGCGTCGCGAACCGCGGATCCTCTAGTAGTTCCGGCTTGCCCATCACCTTCGCCAGGCGCTGGAAGACTGTCTGCGAGGCGGCCGTGATATGAATGTGGCGTCCTTCGCTAGAGGTATAGAGCGAGTTGGGCGTGTGGTCGGGCAGCCGCGGCCCAGCGCGACGGGCAATGTGTCCCAGCTGCTGAAAGGCTGGTATGTGCGGCTCCATGAAGCTGAAGGCCGCTTCGTACAGCGCCGAGTCGACCACTTGGCCACGGCCGGTGTGCTGACGCTCGACCATGGCCATGGTCGCGCCGAAAGCACCGTAGAGGCCAGTAAT
Source organism: Halomonas korlensis (assembly GCF_900116705.1). Lineage (GTDB taxonomy): Bacteria > Pseudomonadota > Gammaproteobacteria > Pseudomonadales > Halomonadaceae > Halomonas > Halomonas korlensis. The sequence goes on from NZ_FPBP01000003.1 coordinate 48,546, forward strand.
GTAGTCGGTCATGGACGTCGCCACCCGCGCCGGCGGCCGGTCCGGATCGCCCGTGATCTCTCGAATTCCGCTCACCGCCTCGCACACCACGCCATACCCAGGGCGCTGGCTGTAGGGCCCGTCCTGGCCATAGCCGCTGATGCGCACTAGAATTAATCCCGGGTTGGCAGCCCCGAGAATGTCGTAGCCCAGCCCCAAGCGCTCCAGCGTGCCAGGGCGGAAGTTCTCGATGACTACATCGGCCTTCTCGCACAGATCGCGCGCCAACTCACGCCCGCGCTCGGTACGCAAATCGATCGACACGATGCGCTTGTTGCGCAGAATGGACGCCCCATACAGAGAGCGGCCATCCTTGCGCTTACCCATGGAGCGAACCGCATCACCCTCTTTTTGCTCAATCTTGATCACGTCGGCGCCAAAGTCGGCCAGCAGCCTAGCGCAGAACGGCCCAGCGACGGTGGAGCCCAGCTCGATGACTCGGCAACCGGTGAGGGGACCGTGGATGCAAGACTCTTCGGACTCGTTTTGTTTATTTTTAAACAACACTATTCCTCCTCGACCTACCGCCGCGGCACGCCGCTACAGTAAGTACTTCTTATATTCGCAAAAACTATCACGGGCACTGCGGATGTTTTTCTGCTTCAGTTGCTCGGCGAGTTCAGCATTACCCTCGCGCATGGCCTGCAACACCTCCTGGTGCTGGCGCATCCCTTTTAGGGCACGCCCTGGCACCAACACTAAGCGCCGGATCAACACCCTTGTACGGTCATAGAGACTGTCGAGCTGCGCGGCGAGAATTGGATTATTTGCAGCGACTATCGCCCGATGGCGAAACTCGGTTACGCAGTCGACATAGAAATCCAAATCCCCTCGCTCCATCGCATCCTCTATTGGCTTACCAAAAAGCTCATCTAGGTCTGCCCAAGCCTCCGGTGGAGTCTTTTCTGTTGCCAACCGCACGGCTAGAGCCTCAAGCACTTCACGCACTTCAAAGAGAGCGAGCACTTCGTCCACTTCCAGCCGCGTAACAACCGCACCACGATTAGGTATGCGCTCGATTAAGCCGCGATCCTCCAGCACACCAAACGCTTCTCGTATCCGAGGCCGTGACACATTGAATTCTTCAGATAGTACCGCCTCGCGCAACTTGGAGCCGGGGGGCAACTCATGCTCCACGATCCGATGGCGCAGAATGTCGACAATACTTTCTTTGCTCGGGCCTTTACCCCTCGCGCTTGAATTTCGGTTTTTTCCGGGAATAGAGCCAGTAGCCATCGTTTTCTCCATATTGCCTTCAAGCTAGATCTGGGTTACATATTTGTCAACACTATTGAAAACAACTTAGTCTACCCTTTTGTCATGCTCGTCCCTCCAGCGGTGGGAAAGGATATCCTAATCAAAATTAGCTAAAGCCTGAGCTACAAGTTGGATAGAGGCTTCGAACGTTTGCCGACGGTGAACGATAGACGCCCCGCGCAGCCGTCGCCCCGCGCAGCCAAAGGAAACTGAGAAATGAATAATTACAAACGCGCCGCCCTCCGAGTCTCCGACAATCAGATATTTACCAAGCTACGCCGCTCATTCCCCGGCGTGCTGGTATGCGTCACTATCGCCATGGCAGCCTCGTTTCTCTCCGGTCACTACGGCGGACCGTTGATGCTCTATGCACTATTATTCGGCATGGCTTTCAACTTCCTCGCCGATAACGAGCGTTGTATGCCGGGAATAGAGTTGTCAGCACGCAAGGTGCTGCGTGTGGGCGTGGCGCTGCTAGGTGCACGTATTACCTTTGCACAGGTAGCAGCGCTTGGGATGCAGACGGTGCTGATGGTAGTAGCGACGGTGGCTTTAACCATAGGCTTTGGGTGGCTACTGGCACGACGGCTGGGGCTCCGGAGTGATCACGGTCTCTTGAGCGGAGGCGCCGTTGCCATCTGTGGTGCCTCCGCAGCGCTAGCAATCTCCTCGGTGCTGCCACGCCACCCTGATGCCGAGCGCAATCTTATCCTCACCGTCGTCAGTGTCACCACGCTTTCAACGGTGGCGATGGTGGTCTATCCATTGATAGCCAGCGCCCTCGGCATGAGCGACCACATCGCAGGCGTCTTCCTCGGGGCGACTATTCACGATGTCGCTCAGGTGGTTGGCGCCGGCTATATGATTTCGACCGAGACCGGTGACACCTCTACTATCGTCAAGCTGCTCCGGGTGGCACTGCTAGTGCCAGTGGTCCTCGCCTTTGGCATTCTTCTGGGACGTGGCGGCAGCGGTACCAAAGCACCGTTGCTGCCTAGATTTCTGCTTGGCTTCGCGGTGCTAGTGGCAGCCAACAGCTTTGGCTGGGTGCCAGAGACAGCCCGCAATATCTTGGCCGACCTCTCGGGCGCTCTACTTGTCACCGCCATTGCGGCTCTCGGCATTAAGACCTCATTTCACAGATTAGCCAACGTCGGTTGGAAGCCGGTGATGATGATAGTTGCCGAGACGCTCTTCCTCGCTCTGCTGGTTCTGATCGTGTTGCAGACTGACCTGTCCGCCTGATGCCGCGCACGGAGAGAGATTACAACTGCAGTAGTTGCTCGCCGCTGATAGAGCTGGATGGGCTAAAGGTCAAGCTTCTGGCGGTGGCACTGATGCCGATACGGTCGGCGAGGGTCAGTGCCTAGCTTGTAGTCTTGGGAGTAGCGGGTACTGGTCTTCTTCGTAGAAGCTGCTTGCCTTGCTATAGGTCACCTCGCCTATTTACTACGCTTTGTCTGAAAAATGACGTCCTGCTAGCCTTTCCTCCATCAGGCTTGGAAGTGCTGTCATGGCAGGACGTTACGAGATTTCCGATCAGGGCTGGGCATTGATTGAAGATATCGTTTCGCCTGACACGCCCGCTGGGCGTGGACGCCCTCGGCGCGATGACCGGCAGATGCTCAACGGCATCTTCTGGATCCTCTGCTCCGGTGCCAAGTGTCGGGATCTTCCCGAGCGCTTCGGCCCGTGGAAGACGGTCTACCAACGCTTTCGGTAGTGGCGAGATGACGGCACTCTCGAGCGTATCCTGTCACGCCTTCACCTGAAGCTTCGGGAAGATGGCTACATGGATCTCGATACCTGGATGGCGGATTCCACCTCGATTCGCGCGACTCGCTCTGCCGCCGGTGGCGGTAAAAAAGGGGCGCTTGGGAACCGGTAGATCATGCGCTTGGACGAAGCCGAGGCGGCCTGAGCACCAAGATCCACCTCGTTTGTGACACCCATGGTGTGCCCCTGAGCTTCCTGCTGTCGCCTGGCCAGCACGCCGACTCGCGCTATCTCATTCCTGTCATGGAGAAGGTCCGCTTGCCAGGCCATAGGGGACGTCCACGCAAGCGATGCCGCTATCTACTGGCCGACCGAGGTTACGATAGTGATCGGTTGCGTCGGTACTGCGACCGGCACGGGATACGGCCGACGATCCGACACCGACAGATGCGCCGCCGCCCCAAGCCAGGGCTGCCACGCCTGTTCGAATGTCCACGCTATCGGCGTCGCAATGTGATCGAGCGTCTGTTTGGCTGGATGAAGGAAAAGCGGCGACTCTGTACTCGCTACGACCAGCTGGCAAAAAGTTACCGTGCCATGGTCACGCTGGCCTGCATCGAGCGCTGTCTGCGGATCTATTTTTCAGACAAAGCGTAAGTACCGCCTCATTCTGAGGGGACAGCCCGAGGTAAAACGAGAGAGGTATTCCGCTCACCATGAACCTTTGCATTGTTCAGATCTTCGCTTTCTATCCCTCCTTTTCACCAGAAAATAACTCCATTTTCTCAATGGAATAAAGACGAACCGGAGAGTCTCGGCACCCGCTCACAACATAGGCAACGTTTGTACTTTTTTTCAGGCCTATATCACTCCTGTGAACCGAGCCATTTCCAGGCTTCATCCACCGGCACAGGAGACATGACATGCCCCCACCCTGCTCGCGCTGTGTCTCGCAGCGCGTGATCAATCTCGAGACCGCTCGCAAATTGGGGATGGTTACAGGTGCGCTGGTCGGGACCCTCCAGAGCGCCTATGTGTCGCTCTACTCTCCTGCGAGGGGGAGCCTCACCGCGTCACCGCACTTCCCGCTCAGTCGCATCGCCGTGGCGGTCGTCGCCGGCGCCTCGGGTGGCATCGCCGGTGCCGCCGCCGGGCATCGTCTGGTCGAGCACCTGTTTCCGCCCGGCGATGGCACCCCTTGGCTGTGCCTGGGCTGTGGCCACGCCTTTCGTGAGCTGGCCTGATCCGGATCCCCGGTTCCCCCATCCCGTTATTCCCATTACCGGCAGTCAGCCGGCTTTTTTCGTCAAGGAGCATTCTCATGGCCCATCAGCTCGAACACATGGCCTACGTCGGCGATACCCCCTGGCATGGCCTGGGGCAACAACTTTCGCCTCACCAACCCCTGGCGGTCTGGCGGCAGCAGGCCGGCATGGACTGGCACATCGAGGAGGCGCCGGTGCGCTTCATCACCGAGGGCGTCGGTCATCTGGGCAGCATCCATGCCTTCCCCGAGCAGAAGGTGCTCTACCGCTCCGACACCCAGGCACCGCTGTCAGTGGTCTCCCAGCGCTACAAGGTGGTGCAGCCGGAAGAGGTGCTGGAGTTTTACCGCGACCTGACCGAGTACGCCGGCTATGAGCTGGAGACCGCCGGGGTGCTCAAGGGCGGACGCAAGTTCTGGGCACTGGCCCGCAGTGGGCTGGGCATGGCCCTGAAGGGCCAGGATCAGGTCAATGCCTACCTGTTGCTGGCGACCTCCTGCGACGGCTCACTGGCGACGGTAGCCACGCCCACCTCGATACGGGTGGTCTGCAACAACACCCTGACCATTGCCGTCGATGGTATGACCCAGGGCGTGAGAGTGCCGCACAGCACTGCGTTTAGGCCGCAATTGGTCAAGCAGCAGCTGGGCATCTCGGTCTCGCAGTGGGACGACTTCATGCAGCGCATGAAGACCCTGGCCGAGCGCAAGGTCAGCCAGGACGAAGTGACGTCGTACTTCCAGTCGGTGATCTGCAACGCCGAGACCCCACAGGACGATCCTTCCAAGCTGCCCCACGCCCGGGCGCTCAATCGTGTGCAGGCGCTCTACCACGGCGAAGGGCGCGGCTCGCGGCTGTGTACTGCGCAGGGCACCGCCTGGGGGCTGCTCAACGCGGTCACCGAGTACGTCGACCACGACAAGCGGGCGCGCAGTAACGACACACGCATGGACTCCGCCTGGTTCGGCCAGGGAGCCAGCCTCAAGGACAAGGCGCTGGCCTCGGCGATGGCGCTGGTGAGCTGAGCCTCGGAGCGCCCGCCATCACGGCTCGCGTTCTTGGCGTGCTGCTTTTAGTCCCCGCACTTCCTACCCTTCGTTTCCTTCACTTCCTTCGCTTTCTTTATGTCCTTCCCCCACCACGGCATCGCGCCCGGCCCCTCACGGCCGGGCGTTTTCTTTTAGAGGAGGTACCCATGCCACCGACCCTGTCATTCGAGACCTGCCACGCCCTGACCCTGCTGACGCGCCAGCTGCTGGAGGCCGGCGAGTCACAGACCCACACCCACGTGCTGGCCAAGGGCCAGGTCTATCGCGTGGTCGTGTCGCTGGCGTCGGTCCCGGCCGACCAGCTTCAGGACGTCATCACCCAATACTTGTAAGGAGAGCCCCATGCCAACTCGGATTCAACCTCAACCCCCCCAGGCCAATGCCAATGGCCAGCAATCCCCTCAACCGGCGGCTCAGCCGCTTCAGGAAAGCACCGCGATCATCCAGGTGATCGAGCGGGCCGCCCTCAATCCCGAAGTCGACATCGACAAGATGGAGCGCCTGCTGCAGATGCAGGAGCGTGTCATGGACCGCCAGGCGCTGATGGCCTACAGCGCCGCCATGGCGGCCATGCAGACCGAGCTGCCGAGCATCACCGAACGCGGCCAGGGCAATAACGGTGCCTACGCCACCCTGGAGGACATCGTCGACACCGTGCGCCCGATCATGCAGAAGCACGGCTTCGCGGTGAGCTTTCGCATCCAGACCCAGGAGCGCGGCATCCAGATCACCGGCGTGCTGATGCACCAGGACGGCCACCGCGAGGAGACCAGCATGCTGCTGCCGGCCGATACCAGCGGCAGCAAGAACGCCGTGCAGGCCTTCGGCTCCTCGACCAGCTACGGCAAGCGTTACGTGCTCTGTGCTCTGCTCAACATCACCACCCGTGGCCAGGACGACAACGGCCAGTCCGCAGCCGCGGTCAAGGGCGTCACCACCTTCCAGGCCAGCCAGCTCAAGCAGCTGATCGCGGCCTGTCCCGCCACCACCCAGGAATGGTTTGTCGGCAAGTACGGCGATGCCGAGCGGGTCCCCCGCAGCGATTTCGACAAGCTGCGCGCCTCGCTCCACAAGCGGGCGCAACCCAACCGTCAATCCCACTGACCCCGTGGATCACCATAGATCCATCACGTCATTGATCTATCAGCGTCACTGAACCACTGACACCTCACTGACGGCAGGCGAGGGCAGCGCCCCTCGCCGCTTATGCCGTCTTTCGCCTTCAGCACTCTTCCCCATCCAGGACTTAACCCGATATTTCCTATTCACAAGGAGCGCATCATGCAGATCCTGACCCTGGAACAGGGCACGCCCGAGTGGCATGCCGCGCGTCTGGGTATCGTCACCATGTCCGAGCTCAAGACGCTATTGGTCAAGGGCAAAGGACCCGCCGGCTTCGGTGCCGGGGCGCTGAGCTACATGCACCAATTGATCGGTGAGCGCATCACCGGTGAACCCAGCGATGTGTTTTCGGGCAATGGCCACACCCAGCGCGGTCACGCACTGGAGCCCGTCGCCCGTGAGCTCTACCAAGAAGCCACGGGCCTGCCGCGCCTGGAGCAGGTCGGCATCCTCTTGAACCACGGGGTTGGCTATTCCCCTGACTGCCTGGTCGACAGTCACGGCCTGGTCGAGATCAAGACCAAGCTTCCCAGGTTCCAGATCGAACTGCTGCTGGCCGGTGAGCTGCCCCAGGAGCACGTCGCCCAGTGCCAGGGCGGCCTGTGGGTCAGCGAACGCGAGTGGATCGACTTCGTCAGCTACTGGCCGGGAATGCCACTGTTCGTCAAGCGGGCCTACCGCGACGAGGCGATGATTTGCACCATCGCCGAGCGGGTCGCGGCGTTCTACGACGAACTGGAGCGCCGCATGGTGCGGGTGATGGCGGCCTGAGGAGTGAGACCATGACCCATCGCAAACTGACCGCCGGCGAAATCGCCGGTACTTACCATGTCACTGCCCCGGTGACCGAAGCGGAGCTGATGGGCATCGCCCAGGGTTTCGCCAAACGTAAGCTGGCCCGGGGCCGCAAGCTCACCCAGCCGGCACTGGTCTTCGAGTACCTGCAGGTGCTGTTTCAGGGCTACGAGCACGAGGTGTTCAGCGTGCTGTTCCTCGACACCCAGCACCGCGTCATCCGCTTCGAGACCCTGTTTCGCGGCACGATCGACTCGGCGAGCGTCTACCCCCGGGAGGTGGTGAAGCGGGCGCTAGCCCACAACGCCGGGGCGGTGGTGCTGGTCCACAACCATCCCAGTGGCGATCCCGCCCCCAGCGACGCCGACCGGCGTATCACCCAGCGCCTCAAGGAAGCGCTGGGACTGATGGAGATTCGGGTCATCGACCACATTGTCGTCGGCAGCGAGGGCTGCACATCCTTTGCGGAGCGGGGGTATCTATGAACGGAAACCACGCATAACGCCGGTACCGCCCATATAGGGCGGCACCGGTTTTCTGTGCTCATTTTCTTTTTTTGAGATGGCAACAATCGGCCAAAAGCACTCACTGCCGACGCGCGTAGCCGCAGAAGGAACCCAACCTATTCCTCACACGGAGGACTAGCCCAAATGTTCAACACTACGGATTACGGCCTCGGGGAATAGACTTCGCTCAATGATCGCGGCACGAGCCGCTGGGACATCTGGAACAAAGGCAACAACTGCCAGGTCCTTCATCGCACGCGAGCAGCACACATAGAACAGGCGGCGGGTTCGATCGAGTACGGACTCTTCCCCTGCCGCGATCCTGGCTTCGTCGTTCTCCGAGAGCGGGATGTACTCAAAATACTTACCGTAAGAGTATTGTCGGAAGCCAGCCTCCTCATCGTCGATAACAACCAAGACTCGCTCGAACTGGGCTCCTTTCACACCATGATGTGTCGCGAACGGTGATTCTTCGTTGTAGTAACGCCGGTAGGCCCAAAGCTCGTCTACGCTGCACTCTAGGTACGCTTGAACGTTCTCGAAGCCGCTACTGCCGTCGTCCACCGGCTCGGCGACCAAATGGACATTAAAGCGGTCGTCAAGGCGCAGCAGATCGTTATCTCTCACATGCGTCAAGACATTTCTGACAGTCGCCCCCGGCTCCTCCTCCATCAGAGCTACGAGCCCATTAAGCGATTGTTGCAGCGCAGCAAGAACGGATGCCACTGCCTGCCCATGAAGGCGCTCGGGCTCAAGCTTAGGACATTCGCTACGCAAGGTCGACATCACGGTGAAACGATCGCCCGCTCGCGCTGCAACGACTAGCGGGAGTATTTGCTGGACAAGTGGTCTTAGCGGCCAGGCTGTTCCATCCTTCAGCCCTTCACTCAGACTCACCGGGGCTCGGTCATTAAGCGCTGCATACAGACTGGGGAAGCCAAGCCGGGTGGCCGCCATGCGGTGCACCAGCACAAGCAGGCGCACATCTTCCTCCCGCACATCGCTTAGCCAGAGATCATCACCGGTCTCGGCCGCTAACCACCGCCTAACGGCAGTGAGGCGAGCGCTCCGCTCCGCGTCCGCAGGCAGGATGAACAGATTGGTGGTACCGACAACTGAGTGCTCGATGCCATCAACGGTTATCGTCCGACCACGTACCTGCTCGAGCCCGTCGCCAGGGACGCGGATCGCATTGATGACCCCGAGCACCGATGTCGGGCACCGAAAGTTCTCAGGCTTTGTGATCTCCGCCCAGCCGTCGTTCGGCGGGACAGCGCCTGCTCCGCTCATATAGATTCTTTGCATTGGGTCTCCGAAGAACCCGACGCACAGACCAGAATGCTCTCCCCCAATATGCTGTAACGCCCCGACGACCTCCGGATTGGTGTCTTGGCTCTCATCGACAAAGATGTAAGGAAAGCGCTTAGCGACGAGCCGCCTCAGCAGCGGATGCGCTGCGATACAGGCTGGGGTGAGCTTGAGGATATCGTCGTGGCCGAGGATGCCATCGGCGTAGCTGCTACCGGTACCGTAGACGAACTTCTCGACTCTACCGATCGCACCCAGCTCGGCCTCGAGATCAGAAATCTCCTGTTCGAGGCGAGCCTTCGTTTTCGTCTGGGTCCGAGGCTTATCGTAGTGTGCACGTCGCGCCGTGATCTTTTCCTCGATGCGAGTGGCGACCCAGGCCGCGATATCCGAATGGAACGGCCGGATTAGCAACCATAGGAAACTGTGGATGGTTGAGATGTGGAATAGCGGCGAGACGCCAACGTCGGCCGAAATCTCACCGACAGCAACTTCTGTATAAGTGATGCAGGCGATTTGCTGACCGGCGCGACGCAGGCTGGGACCGCGGGTCTCATCCAGGTGCGCGATCGCCTTGATCAGCGAGGTTGTCTTCCCCGATCCAGCGCCGGCAACCATGACGAACGAACTCGGGGGCGTCCGATCGAGACACGCCCGAACATCCAGATCAGCTTGCGTATCGGGACTGCTGATCCGGCTCGTCACACTGCCACCTCGTCGCCAGCGGCGGTCCGCGTACCCTCGGGCTCGTCCGCCTGCAGCAGCTCCTCGTCTATAGTGTCGTCTGGCTCCGGCGGCGCGATCTCGGTCTCGAGCCAGCTCAAGCCCTCTGCGATATAGGTTGGAACCGACCAGCTGTCCGGGTCCTCAGCGAGCAAGGCGAGCGCAAAGTCGGTTTTGCTGAAGCTCTTAGCCTGCACTCGCTTGTGGATGCGCTCCGCAAGCTTGGCCAGGTCCATCTCTTCGGCCTTAGCGATGCGGAGTTGAAGCGGTCTGCGGTCCTTGTCCTGGCACCATTCAAGATTTTCGAGCGCAAACGCTTCCTCCAGTGTGCGCCCGGCGAGCGCCAGGGTTTCTCCTCCCCAGGTGACATCGGTCCGGCACTGATAGGCAACGCGTACCAAAGCGTCATTGTCGTTCGTCCGCGCCTGGATCTTCTGCTCATCTGTTGCATCCCACAGGGCGGAAACCGTGTCGCATTTCGGTATCCATTGGAGCAGAGTCTGATTGGACGTCGCCGCGCCTGGATGACCGGCGATGCATGTCTTCCCGGGCTTCTCCACCGCAACATCCTCATCATCATCGTCTATATTCTCAGCGCCGGCGTCGGCAGCCTGCGCCTTCTCAGCGGTTAGCTCCGCAGCTTCCGGTTGGCCAGCGGGCGCAGCGCCACCGTCGCCCTGTTCAAGTGGTCCGAACACGCTGTCGAGATCAGTAATGATGAGCGTCGTCAGCCCGAGAAATTCGATCAGCGCCTTAAATCGGTAGCCAAACGCCCCGCCGATCTCTAGGACGGTGAGATAGGTCGATTGCAGTCGCGGCGCGGCATTGGAAATCATCTGCGGCAATAGCAGCCGTTCGACATTGCCTTCGACCAGCACGACGCCGTCGGCGAAGAACAGATCGCAGTGCGCGAGTTTCAAATAGCGCTCGAGGAAGCTCCGGATGTTCGGATCGGTGCTGTCGTAGAAAACCGAAAGGTTTAGTACATCGGAGGTCGCCACATTCTGCGCACGGCTTCGACGAAAATAGCGGATCGGCCGGAAGCCTCGTTCGTAAAGAATATGAGTCGAGTGGGTCGTGACGACAACCTGGCTCGTATAGTGTGTGCGGTCCACATCCTTGAGCGCTAGGATGTCCATCACTTTGCGGATGAAAGCCTGTTGGAGCTGGGCATGGAGGTGCGCCTCGGGCTCCTCGATGAAAATCAGGTGAACCGGCGGGCGGTTCTCCTCGATCGCCAGCCATTGGGCGTGGAGGTCGAGCAGCTCGACGACCATAAAGATGAGGTTCTTGAAGCCGAGGCCGTTGTAACGATCAGGCAAGGTAGGCGGGTCGGGATTCCCGTCATCGGCTCCCAACGCATAATGGACGATCGCACCATCTCGACCGCTCATGATCTGGGCCGGGTCGAGGGCCGAACGGATCATCATGCGGGGGTTGGAGAGGCCTGGATAACCAAGCTTCGACAAGCTCTTGAGCGTCGGTTCGAAGACACGTTCGAGATGCTCGTTGAGCGAGACTTCGGATGCTGCAAGGGCGCTCAACGCCTCGATATCTTCACCTTTTTGTTCAAGGTTGCGCCCGTAGAAGCGGCTGAGAACGCGGGAGAGATCCTCGGCGCGAGAGCCACCTGGGCTGTCCGAGAGATGCCGCTGCGCGTTCAAGAAGTCAATATGGAGAAGACCGTTCAATATCTCACGGCCGCTCCGGTCACGGCCAGTGAGAAAGGCTGGATCATAGCCATCCTCTGCTACCATGTTTGAATTGAACCGTGCGGGATCGAGTACGAAATAGCGTAGCTCATACTCATCGTACAGCCTGTCGCGAAGGAACTCCCGCAGGTTCCGTGGCGAGGGATCGAAGACGGGCTCTCCGTCCTGGCCCTTAGTGACAGCATCGAGTGCCCGCTGGCGCACCTCGACATAGCGCGCATGCATCGCCGTAGGGTTGCTGGGTACGTAAGCAACACGCATCCCCACCAGCTTACCTTCCCAGGCAAGGCTGGGAAGAAGATCAATGATGCGGTGAACATCGTCCGGGCCGATTTCGAACCAAATGTCAATTTCTATTGTGGGAAGGCACGCTTCGCCATCACCTTCACCAAACGAAACGATGTCGTTCCAAACTTCAGCGCTGAAGTCATGTATATTGAAGCGGCCACTGCCAGTGAACAACTGGAGTGCGTGCCCGACCGATGTCTTGCCGCTGTTGTTGGAGCCGACAAAAATGGAGATGTCAGAAGCAAGATCAATAACAACATCCCTAAGTCGTCTGAAATTGCGAATGGCCAGCACCTTCAAGTGCATATTTCCTCCCACTAATCTTGTTTGATCCGCACCTCAGCGCTACCCAAAAGATGCCATCCGCACCGCCACAAAGATACAAAGCCTGTTCCCACAATAATGCCGGGGCAATGTATGAGTATTGACAAGCCTATTAGTCTCATCGGCTTTGATGTCCGCTTTGAGTCGTTAGCTGTCACTTCCTCTTCCACTTATAAGTGCCAACTTTCCCTCAGTTGCTTTCATCTCCTCCACAGGCTCCTCATAGTTCCAAGCCACATCAGCCATATCGCCAAACAAGAAAGTAGCTTCACCAGGGGAAGGGTAATAGATCACGATCCCGGGAGGCGCCATCAGGTCCATCCGCTTATCGACGCAGGCAAGATATTGCCGCGTTGGGTATCCGCATTCGCGGAGGTGACATCCAAGTTGGGATCGGTGAGCTGGGTGTCCGCCATGACCTTCTGCACCCAGCTGGGAGGTGAGGCGGGACTCGGTGGGGTCCGTCGTCATGCGGCCATTCCTTGCGAATCAGCGGTAATATTCTAATTAGCTAAATCACAGCCTAGCACCAATAAATGATTTATCCCATGCGTGAGATCAACCGACTGGCCGGAATTCCGAGCCTGGTCGAGGTTAGTGAGATTCGGCCTCGGCGACAGTCTGGCGCCAACATTGTCAGAGGGTTTTCGGTCAACCATGGTCGCTGATACACGTGGGCATAAGCCTTGCTGCTATTCACTGGGCACGCCAGTCGATGAAGACGCTGCTGCCTTCCTGCGCCAGGCTTGTGACGTATGTAGCCGGGACTGGATCAACCCTTGCGATACGGCAAGGGCCATGCTCGACCGCATCGTCGCCGAGTACTAGCGCTGGGAGTGGGCCCAGAGGAAGGTGGGATGACCAAGAGGGCTGAACAAATGGAGCTGATCACTAAGCATGAGGAGAACGCGAGCGGCCGCGACTTCTTTGTCGGTGATATTCATGGGCAATACGGGCTGCTGATGCAGGCGATGGCTCGAATTGAGTTCGATACGAGTCGGGATCGGCTCTTCTCGGTGGGCGACCTGGCCGACAGAGGAAAAGCGTCATTCGAATGCCTGTCGCTTGCCTTTGCGCCATGGTTCTACGGGGTGCGCGGAAACCATGAGATGTTGGCACATGCAGCCCTCAACGAAGGCAGCGGTCGCGCCTGGGATCTCTGGCAGATCAATGGCGGCAGCTGGGTATACCTCCACAACGTCCATGAGGTTCGCGCCCTCCTCGACGGAGCCTTGGCGCACCTGCCTTATGCCCGGATGGTCGAGGTGGATGGCAAGCATATCGGCGGCGTCCATGCCGATCCTCCGCAAAACTGGGAATCGCTCGCGCGGGAGGATCCCTCAGCCGACCGTCATGCCTTGGTCTGGGGCCGGACACGCATCAGCGAGATGGACAGGACCCCGATCGCCGGCATCGACGCCGTGGTCGTCGGTCACACCATCGTTGAGCAGCCGACCACACTGGGCAATGTCCTTTACATCGATACCGGTGCCTGCCACTCGGGCTGGTTGACGCTAATCGAAGCGCGAGAGGTGTTGGCGCGGTGATAGAGATCTTTGAGTCTTGGTCGCCCAGTACGAACCGCATTTGGCGCAATGTGGGGAAGCGTACCTTGCTCAGCCGGATGTGACGGTGCAGGTGTGAGCGTAGGTGATCTCTTACATCATGACGCTAATATATCGTGCTGCGCTCACGTATCAGGTTGTTAGTCTGGGGGCGTGACGCCTAATGACATGCGTGCTTTCTCTCTTGCCGGCACGCTGCCACGGAACGGCATGTCGCGTCACAACAGCATCGGACGCAAGTGCGGGCCACGGATGGCCATCGTCACAGCTTTACGAGCGGCAGCTCATCCCATCGCGTCGTGTAGCGCGGCGTGCGTCGCTCGCCGCGCAAGTGCCAGGCGGCATTCTTGCTGGCAATCCCCACTGTTACTGTTCCTCGCCCGTGCTCGCGGTTGAGTTTGTCGAGCGTGGCCATCAGGCTTCCGTTGCGGATGCGCTCCCTTATCCCTTGCTGTTCGACCATCATATCGAGTTGCTCGCCTTCCCGGTCGCAGAGGTCAGTCAGCATCACCCCGCATTTCTGGTAGGCGAACCCGGGCCGATAAATGGCTCGCAAACCGGCAATGGCGGTTCGCACGATCACGCGGCTGTCATCGGTCGGGTGAGGAAGAGGAACCAGCACGCTGCGACTGTATTGCGGCAGGTCAGCGCGAAACGGGTTGGTCTTGACGAAGACCATCAATGCCCGGGCCAGGCTGCTCTGGCCACGGAGCTTCTCGGCGCCTCGGCTGGCGTGCGCGCGGACCGCTTCGCGTAGGTCGTTCACGTGTCCGGTGAGGCGTCCGAAACTTCGCGACGTCATGATCTGTTGCTTCGGCTGGGCCATGTCATCGAGCGGGATGCAGTCGACGCCGCGCAGCTCCCAGATCGTTCGCTCCAGCACGACGCTGAACAGGGTCCTTATCCGCTTCGGGTCCGCCTCGCGGAGATCCCAGGCGCTATGGATGCCGAGCTGCTGCAGCTTCGCGGCCGTTCGCCCGGCCACGCCCCAAATCTCGGTCAAGGGTAACCGCTCGAGCACTTGTCGGGTCGATGGGTGATCCGGCGGCAGCATCGCGACGCCCTGGTAGGCGGGCTGTTTTTTAGCGAGGTGGTTGGCCAGCTTGGCGAGGGTCTTGCTCGAGCTGAGCCCGACGCTCACCGGAATGCCGGTATCGCGCCGCACGTGCCGGCGCAGCGCCAGGCAGCGATCGACCAGGGTTTTCTCTTCGAAACCATCGAAGCCGAGAAAGCTTTCGTCGATCGAGTAGACATCAATATCGGGCGTGTAGTGAGAGTAAACGTCGGTGACGCGGCGGCTCATGTCGCCGTAGAGCGCATAGTTGGAGCTGAGCAGCACGCACTGGCGCTTGATGCGGGGGTCGATCTGGTGAGCCGGCGCGCCCATGGCCACGCCAAGCGCCTTGATCTCGGCGCTGCGGGCCACCACGCAGCCATCGTTATTGCTCAGCACGCCGACGGGGCACTTCTCCAGGTCCGGACGAAAGACCCGCTCGCAGCTCACATAGAAATTGTTGCAGTCGACCAGGGCGATCATCTGGCGACCCCACGCCGCAGCGCATGGACGTTATGGGTGACGACGCCCCACACCTGGCAATCGGCGCCCTCGAGGGGGATCGGCTGAAAGCTGGGATTGGCGGGCAATAGGTGGGGGAGGTTACCGATCTTGCCGAGACGCTTGCAGGTCAGCTCGCCGTCGACCGAAATGACCAGCACATCGCCGTCCTTGGGATCGAGCGAGCGATCGACAATCAGCAGGTCGCCGTCATAGATGCCATCGCGAACCATTGAGGCCCCCTTGGCGCGCATGTAAAACGTCGCACTGGGGTGCTGGATCAGATGCGCGACCAGGTCGAGTTCTTGCTCGAGATAGTCATCGGCTGGGGAAGGAAAGCCTGCACGGACTTCGCCAGCGGCCAGGGGCAAGGCGATCGGCAGTGTCGTCTGGTCAACCCGGCCGAGGATCTCAAGATGGATCATGCCATCGACTCCTCGGGGTTCCAGACCAGGCGCATCGCGCCGTCCTCCAGGGGCGTCAGGGTTACGTGCTCGAGCGTCTCCAGTTCCTCGATCAGGCGACCCCAGTCGTCCGGTGACTCATCGGGCAGACGCGCGATCTCCACGCGCTGGTTCGACTGCGCCTTGGGCGCGTTGATCACCCGCTGGATTCGCTGGCCCAGCAGCGCGTACGGCGTCGGTGCCTTGGGTTTCTTCGCCATCGTGGAGCTCCCTTGTTGATTACTGTTGTTTTATACAGTATCGGCAAAGGCTGAGGCTACCGGCAAGGGGCAAATGCTGTACGACAGTCGTGCGAAAATACTCAACGCTTGGCGCGGCGAGCGTGAGACGGATACCCGTTTTGAGACGCTGGGGGAGGCAGGTCACTTTTAGGGCAGGCGAAACGCGCTTGATGGGGCGCTATTGTCGCGCCACAGCCGCCTTGCTCTCCTTTATTGGATAAAAGACAGGTATCCGAGTCGGCGCCACGTCCGGCTAGCCGAATCCCTCACGCCGTTTCAGCTGCCGCACAGCAGGCCACTGTCACGGATGTCGTCGAGACGCCCGCCGCCAATGCCGCAGATGGCCTTAAGGTCGCCGGGGGTCGCCCAGGGGCGACCTTCCACGATGGCGTCGGCCCGGGCAGGACCAATATTCGGCAGATCATCGAGCCGCGAGGGACCGCCCGCTGACAGACCTTAGGGGGCATACCGCCTGGAAGTGTTTATGATTCCAACTCCCAAAGCTTAGAGCCTCCAGGAATCCCGGTACGGTTCATTCTTCTAATTCATTAAGCGGGAGCGAATCAAGCGAGGATCTTTCGATACGGAAAGTCGACATCACTGACCAGATTGTTAGAGCAACGACTACAGAATGCTTGTTGACACAACGTGGCTTGCTCAAAATGTGCACTGCGCATCAAAATATTGTATAACAATACGACTATTGTCTAGACGATGCGTGTTTCCGGTCAATGAGGACACATGAGTACTTACAAGCTTCGAACTGTTTCAGTGGTAGAAGCCGTCGCTGAACAACTCAGTGAAGACATCTTCTCTGGGGCATTTCGTCCAAGAGACGTGCTTACCGAAACGCAGCTCTCCGAGCGTTTTGACGTACCGCGGCAGACCATTCGATCAGCGATTGTGATGCTCTTGCATGACGGGATCTTGCGCCGAGAAAGAAACAAGAGCGTGTACGTGCCACTGTTCTCGGAAGAGGATATTCGTGACCTTTTCGCAGTACGCCGCTTGGTGGAGATGGAAACGGCGCGAATTCTCAGCACTCGTGGCGTACTGCCAGAAGGTGCCAAAAGCGCTGTTCGTTCGATGGAACTCCTAAGTGACGAAGACAGCTGGGATGAGCTTCTGAAATATGATTTCCAATTCCATCAGGCGCTCATCGAAGCCACCAAAAGCACCCGCCTGCAAAAGTTCTATCGCAGCATTTCTGCGGAAATGCGGCTAGCACTGACCTACTTTCGGTCTGGCGACTTTTCACCCAGCCGGATGGCTCGTGAGCATCGTGAATTTTTGGATGCGATTCGCTCCGGAGATCCCTCAGCAGCGGTCGAGGCTTGCCGTGTACATATTGAAGAGTCGGAAGCTTTTATCAACCAGACGATACATGCGCAACGCGAACGCATGGATCCAGACCGGGCCAGGTACTTGTCGGACAACAAGAGCTTATGAAGGTCGCAGTCATCGGTCTGGGCGCCATAGGCGTTCAGATCCTATGGCAGCTGAGTCGGCAAGACTATGTTGAGGTACAAGGTTTTGACACAGCATACCCGGGCCATTCGATGGCTGGCGCTGGCGGCGATAGTCGACTCTTCTGGAACCTGGAACTCGCTGAGCTGGCCTATACACCGCTGATTCAGCGTGCAGCAGTAGCTTGGCGTGAGTTGGAAACGGTCAGTGGCGCAGTGCTTCGCGATCAGACCGGAGTGTTGGTTTACGGCGACGAAGGCGACGCACAACTCGATTGCGCCGTGAACTCGGCCGACCTCATTGGCTCGCCCATCAAGTTGCTTAGTGTCTCGGAACTACGCAAACGGTTTCCCCAGTTTCGCTTCACCGAAAAGTCGTTGGGCATTTGGGACCAAGAGGGAGCCGTGATTCTGCCTGAACGAACGGTTGCTGTGACAGGGGAGATCGCGCGCTACAACGGGGCGACAATTCATGAGTTCGCCCCAGTGTTCTCGATTGATCCATCCGGCCCGCGCATCACGGTTACTTCGCGTATCGGCACACAAGAGTTCGACCGAGTGGTAGTGGCATGCGGCGGGTGGACCACGAAGCTCCTTCCACATATTCGAGACGAGGTTGTCGTCAGACGACTGACCTCGATGTGGTTTCATGGTGGCGATGATAACTACCTCACCGATTTCCCACCGTTTCTGAGGGCGGCACCGAGCTACTGCTACGGGGTGCCAAGCCATGATGCCCGTTCAGTCAAGCTTGGGCTAGGCTTCAACGATCACTATGTGACCGGCGATGCAGACAGTCTGCCTCGTCACCTGACTGGAGAGGCGCTCGAAGAGCAGCTGAGCAAGTTCGAATGGATACAGCAAAAGATGCTGCCAGGCTTGGCACGTCGACCCTATCGGGTCGAGACATATGTCGAAAGCTATACGCGCTCAATGATCGAATACATTCATCGGCATCCTGAAAATGAAAATGTCGTGATCATGACGGGGTTTTCGGGGCACGGATTCCGAGTTGCTCCAGTACTCGGTGAGATCGGTTGTCAAATAGCGCTTGAAGGAAAGAGCGATATCGACATCAGTTTCATGGAACGCACCGAACCTGCCTTCACGATCCTTGACAAGGAACAGGGCATCACGACCCATAATTCAGTAATGAACAGTCGCGGGGCGTGAGACTGAGACCTTGAGCTTCCTGAAAGAAGAATTCCGGGGCTCTTCGCCTCGGACAATGCTCATGCTTGGGAAATGTCTGATAGCGATCCTTTAGCGGCCGAAGCTGCTGTGTTTTTGTCTCACCCGAGCCAGTTGGGTAATAACATCGTGATTTGCGGCACGTAGGCGATGATGAACAAGAGGATGATCAGGACGGCGACGAACGGAAGTGCCGCGATACTCACTCTCTCGATTGACAGGCCACTGATTGCACTCGCCACATTGAGGTTATCACCCACCGGAGGAGTGGCGAACCCGATCATCGAGGCAAGGATCATGACGATACCGAAATGCACTGGATCCATACCCATGGTCGTGACCACGGGCACGAGAATCGGCGCTAGCAAAATGATCCCGGCGATCGTTTCCATGAACATGCCGATGAAGAGCAGCAAGAGCACAATGACGGCGAGAATGACCCAGAACGGTACGGGCAAGCCGCTGAGAAAAGATGCAATCAGGGTGGGAATACGCTCTAGCGTCAGAATTCTGGCATAAGTGGATGCGGTGGCGATAATGATCAGTATCATGCCCGAGATGAGGTATGTCGTCTTCAACATCATGGGGATCTGGGTGAGCTTGGTTTCACGATAGAATATCGCCAATACTAGACTATACGCCACGGCTATGCCCGACGCCTCGGTGGGAGTGAAGACCCCCCCATAGATCCCGCCGAGCACCACGATAGGCATCAGCAAAGTCCATTTGGCTCGCCACACCGATACCCACCGTTCGTTCCAGCTGGCCTTTGAAATATCGGCACCATAGCCATTCTTTTTTGAAATGTGACGGCTCACGAGATAAAGCATAAAGACGATAGCGAATCCGGGAATTAAGCCGGCAAGAAAGAGATCGCCGATAGAGGTATTCGTTGTGATCCCGTAGATAATGAGCGGAATGCTTGGTGGAATTACGATGCCGACACCACCGGCCGTTGCCACAACCCCGGCACTGAAACCACGTCCGTAGCCCTCACGAACCATGGCAGGAATCATGATTCCGCCAATTGCGGCGACTGTGGCAGGGCCGGAGCCACTCAGCATCGCGAAAACAGCGGTTCCCAACAACGTCACGGCAGCGAGCCCTCCCGTGATATGTCCGACGAACGCTTTCGCCGCATCGATCAGACGCTTGGAAAGCCCGCCATACTCCATGATGACGCCTGATAGTACGAACAAGGGGACGGCAAGAAGTGAATACGAGTCGACTGCGCCGAACATGGTTTGGGTGAGGTAGCTGACGGGAACTACGCCGGTCATGATCACTGACAGGGCCGATGAAATACCAAGTGCGAACGCAACCGGCATGCCCAGGAGGAGGAGAACGACGAAGCTCAGGAAGAGAACCGTAATGCCCACTGTTAGTCCCCCTCACTCTTTGACGGAGGGATAGGAGCGAGAGGATTCTTAATGATATCGATGATGGCTCTGACCGTGTGCTGAAATACTCGAAACGACATCAGCGAGAGCCCAACGGGAAGACCGACATACACAAGGTACATGGGTATCTGCGAACCTGGTGCAAGCTGACCGGTAATAATCTGCCGACGCACCATTTCAAACGAGAGGTCCAGCATGAAGAGAAGGAAGGCAAGCCAGAGCAGGAATATCAGTAGGCCTATGATGCGCTGAGCCAGAGGCACTCGCTTACCCAGCATATCAACGAGAACGTTGAACTTGACATGCCGCTGGTACTTAACAGCGTAGCTACCACTGATGTAGACGAACCAGACAAGGGCGTACCGGGCGATTTCTTCCGTCCAGGCCGTTGGACTATTGAATATGTAGCGCATTACCACCTGAAATACGACCAGGCTCGCGAATATAATCAAGGCTATTGAAGCTAGGTAGGTTTCAACGTGCTCATCCAAATGCCGGTACACGCATTTGAGCATGGGTGAAATCTCCCCTTCGCACTCTATATAAGAAATCCCTGCCTGAGGCATCCTCAGGCAGGGACAGGCTCAGCCAGCTTACTCTATGGCTTCTAGGAAGGTAGTGTTGCCTGCCGCTTCGAGGACCGCCTTGAGCCGCTCGGTGTCGACAGTGGAAGCGTGCTCCTCGTAGAACGCGATGGCGGAATCGATCCACTGTTGACGCTCTTCGTCACTCAGCTCGGTCACCGTACCGCCTTCTTCCTCGATCTTGGCGCGGATCTCGTCGCTGACTTCCTGCTTGAGCGAACGGATCTTCGCGATCGCTTCGTCTGCTGCATCCCGAATGATCTGTTGATCTTCATCAGAGAGGCCTTCGAAGAAGTCTTTGCTAATAAGAATGACTTCCGGATCGTAGATATGCCGGGTCGCGGTCAAGTGATTCGCCGGCTCCGTGAGTTTTGCGGAATACAGTAATTCATAGGGATTCTCGACACCTTCTACCACGCCCTGCTGGAGGGAGGTGAAGACCTCAGGAAAGGGCAAAGGAGTTGGTGAAGCCCCGATGCTTTCCCAGTAGGCAATGTGCTTTGGCACTTGCATCGTGCGCAGCTTGACGCCTTCCATTTCGTCGGGTGTGGTGACGGTTTCATCGACCATGGCGAGATTGCGGAACCCGTTCTCACCCCACCCAAGCCCAATTAGGCCGCTTTCTTCAAGACCCGCGAGCATCTCATCGCCGAGTTCGCTATCGAGTACCTTGTGGGCGGTCTCGGCATCCTCGAAGATAAAGGGAAAATCAAAAACCTCGAGTGACTTGTCGAAATTGGCCAGTACGCCTACCGAAGGAGCTGTCATTTCGATATCGCCGAACTGCGTCGCTTCGACCATTTCTCGTTCGCCGCCGAGCTGGCTGTCGGGATAAACCTCAACGGTGATGCGTCCGTCCGTACGTTCCGACACAAGTTCAGCGAATAGGTCGTAACCCTGGTTCTGTGTGTCACCGGCCGAGATGACGTTACCGAATTTAATAGTGTGGCTGTCGCCTTGCGCGAAAACGTTACCACTCTCGCCGCCTGTCCAAGCGGTTAGACCAAGTGCAGCGACGGTGCCGGCAGCGAAAAGACTCGTCTTCCGAATCATTACAGAACTCCTTTTATTTGCTGTTAGTCCTGGAGCATTGGGTGCTGGATGGCGCGTGGCAATAATGAGGTTTCCTGAGCTTGCGTTCCAACACTGTCTTACAATATCACAACTTCACTGTAGAGCAACGGAGACGGGAATGCGAAGAGGAAGCGCCAGACTGCTCAATTTTTACGATTTTCTTGATGTTCAGATGCTGTCCTACCTTTTTGTTCGGGTGCCTTTCACTCGCCATTGATGTCTTTTCTATTCGAGACTGGAGGCTGGTGGGATGAAGAAATCCTGGCACATCTGGCCGGCACATCTCAGGACGAGGGCGGCGTAGATAGGCAAGCATGCGGAGCATACAGGTCGGCAGACCCTGCATGCTTCGCATCAACCTGGAAAGGCTCATTCCTCTGGGCTTGCAAGAAGAAGGGGCTGGCCTAGAGTTAACTGGTTTCGCGCCGGGCGATGTTGTAGTAGCGAACCTCCTGGTACTCCTCTAGGCCCTCATGGCTTCCCTCACGACCCAGCCCCGACTGTTTCATGCCTCCGAATGGCGCGGCAGGGTTCGAGGGTACGCCATTGTTGATACCGACCAGACCGGTCTCCAGCGTATCAGCCACGTTGAGTGCTCGATCGAGGTTTTCGGTGAAGACATAGCTGGCTAAGCCGAACGGCGTGTCGTTGGCTCGCTGGAGCACTTCCTCCTGGGAGGAGAAACGAGAAATGGCGGCGATCGGTCCAAAGATTTCGGTGTTGGCGATTTCCGCCTCGGCTGGAACCCGATCAAGCACCGTCCCCTCGAAGAAGTACCCGGCTCCCTCGGGAGTACGGCCACCGGCTCTCAGCTCGGCACCGTGAGCCACAGCGTCATCGACCAGATGCTGGAACTTGTTTACCGCTGCTCGGTTGATTGCTGGCCCCAGACCCACACTTTCGGCAATCGAGTTGCCAAGCACGACCTGGGACATCTTTTCACTCAACGCCTCGACGAAGGCATCGGCAATCCCATCCTGGACATAGATACGGTTCGCCGCGACGCAAGATTGCCCGCCATTGCGGAGTTTGGCCAGCATGGTTCCCTCAACCGCGCGATCAAGGTCGGCGTCGTCGAATACCAGCAGCGGTGCGTTGCCGCCGAGTTCCATCGAGCTTTTCACGATATTCTTCGCGGCGAGGCCCATCAGCGTGCTGCCGACGGAGGTGGATCCAGTGAAAGAGATCTTCCGAACGCGTGGGTCCGCGAGTACTGCCTCGCTGAAGGCCGACGACTGGGTTGTCGTGACTACACGCATCAGTCCCTTGGGCACCCCGGCTTCGGCCAGCAGGTCAACCGTCAGCAGCGTGGTCAGCGGAGTGAGCCCCGCCGGCTTGATCACCGATGCGCAACCCGCCGCGATGGCAGGGGCGATCTTGCGGGTGATCATGGCCATCGGAAAATTCCAAGGAGCAATGAGCAGCGACAGGCCTATCGGAACTCGCTTCGTCAGAATCGTCGAACCACCGACTGGATTCTCACGGTAGCCACCGGCCGGGCGCAGTAACTCTTCCGCGTACCACCTGACATAATCGGCGGCGTACTGCACTTCCCCTTGAGCCTCAGCGAAGGTCTTGCCCATCTCGCGAGAGATGACAAAGGCGAGCCGCTCTTTGTTCGCGATGAGCAAGACGTAGGCGTTATGCAGCGTATCAGAGCGGTGGCGAGGGGTGGTTTTCGCCCAGGCCCGCCCGGCTTCGTCGGCAATGGCGACCTCGGCAATCGCCTCTTCTGGAGACATGCTCTTGAGAGTGGCGATACGCTCCTCGGTGGAGGGGTCGAGTACCGCGAACTCCTTCTCGCCCGGCTCGTGGTTGGTGTAACCCGGAAGGCTTCGCAGCGCCGCGTCCGAGGCATCGAGACGCTCGGCGGAGGGTTTGGGTAACGTCATCGCGCTATGTTCTCCTGGCATTGGCTTAGGCAGTCACTTGGGTCGCGCCCGTTTTGAGAGAGTCGAGTACGGTGCTAATCGCACCCACAAGGTCACGCAGTTCCTGGTCGGTAAGAATGAAGGGCGGGCTGATCTGAATGCTGTTCCCGCGTAGTGGTCGGGTAATGAAGCCTTGCTCAATCATTTTGTCGGTCACGAACTCGGCATTTACCTCGTCAGAGAGCTCGATGCCACCCAAAAAGCCCCCCACGCGAGTGGCCTTCACCAAATCGTGAGTTTCGAGCGTCTTCAATTCAGCAGCGAGTACCTGCTCAAGCGCTGCCGAGCGGGCTACCAAGCGCTCACGTTCAAGTATTTCTAGATTTTTCAGCGCAAGGGCTGCCGTGACTGGATGCCCCGAGTAAGTAGTGCCGTGGCGGTAGGTGGGCGAGCCCGTCCCGTTTTCGAAGAAAGGCCACCATACGCGAGGTGCGACGAGGATGCCGCCGAGTGCGGCATAGCCCGAGGTAACCCCCTTTGCGAAGGTAACGATATCTGGCTGCAGCTGGTAGCGGGTTGAAGCGAACATCACGCCGGTTCGACCGAATCCGGTGATCACCTCATCCGCGATAAACAGAATGTCATTCTCGTGACAGAGGCGCTGTATCTCCTGGAAGTAGCCTGGCTGGGGTGGATGGACGCCACCGGTACCCATCACCGGCTCGGCGATGTAAGCCGCGATCTTGTCCGCCCCGATGCGCTCGATCGCAGCGGCAAACGCTCCTGCATCGTGTTTCTCGACGCGTTCCGTGCCGTCGACGAGGGAGTCGGTCCCGTAGCCCTCACGGTTGAAGTCGAGTCCGGCGACGCTGGTGCCGTAGGCATGAAGACCGTGGTAGGAGTGTTCACGGCTGATGATGATCGTCTTGTCCGCGCGGCCGACATGGTTCCAATAGCGGCGAGCGAGCTTCAGCGCGACATCAATCGAATCGGAACCGCCGCTGTTGAGGATGACCTTGGCGTCGTCGATCGGTGCGATGCTTTGCAGCTTCTCTGAGAGCTCAATGGCCCGATCGTTCGTATAGCGGCCAAAGACATGATAGGCCTCGAGTGTCTTCATCTGTTCATAAGCGACCTGGGCCATCTCTTCGCGTCCATGCCCGATGTTCGCGTACCACAGCGAGGCTGTCCCATCGAGTAGGCGGGCGCCGGTATCGGTAGTGAGGTAGGCGCCATCAGCGGATACGACCTTGATCTGTCGACCGATCACTGAGGGCATGTGCGCTTGCGCGCTCCATAAGACCGGACTCGTCATGTTGGGTACCTTCAGGTTTGAAAGCTTATTGGATTGTTATACAAAAATACTTGCTGCTTCATTGTAGTTCTGTCTGACAATATGTCTATATTGGTTTGGTTTAGCCCTTTCGCTCACTTATTCAGTTACTTGGCGTCCAGAGGTGGCAACAGTGAAATGCTCCAATTGGAGCGGACACCCTGGTAAGCCACTGATTCCCAGGCGGATGCGGTGAGCCTGGTCATCGATTTGGAATATTCCGTATCCGAGACTGCCCTGCGCCTGAGCGTCGCCCAAAGCTGGCACTGGGTCGATACCGAACGCACCGCGCTTGGCGGGAAACCGACCGGTGACATCAAGATCGAACCCTTCGCCAATGCCGCCTATGTGCATCAGCGCATCGGTGGCTTCAACGAGAGTGGCGGTGCGGCGACGTTATCGGTGGACGATCCGCCAACGGATATCGGCTTGACCTCCCTTGGTGTGAGGGGATCACACTTAATGACAGGGCGCTGGCCCTGCATGGCTCGGTCGGCTGGCGGCTTGCCTTGGGAGACATGACGCCCCAAAGCACCCACGCTTTTGCCCATGTCGCGCCATTTACCGTCTCGGGCACGCCCCTCGACCGCGATGCGGTGGTGTCTGGGCCGAGCGGGCGGATGGTTCGCCCGGCTGTGCAGTCATCACCGAGCCGCCACGCGCGTGAGCCAAGAAGATTATTTCGCGCATGCCGTTGACCTTAGATGCCGAAAGCCTGGCGTCGTGGCTCGACCCTGACCTGACCGACCGCGAGACGATCCGCCAGGTGGCACATCATCTGGACGTGGGATTGATCACGCATTGGCCGGTGAGAACACAGGTGAACCGCCCGAGGATAGAGGTGGCTGAGCTGCTTACCCCTATGTGAGGGCGCCGCTGCCTAATTTGAAATCAGTGAGTAAAAACCTATTCAGCGATGTGCTCCAGCCACAAAGGAGTACCTCGGCAGGCAGTTTCGACTTGTACCGGTGTGCCGTTTGCTTGAAGTGTTCCATGGCTTCACTCACATCCGTCTCAGTCTTGAGTTGGAATATGAATATCTTGTAGGGAGCATCTGACTGCAGGAGCTTAGTGAAATCCTTCATGATCCAGCTCATCTTTGTGTCAGACATCTCGATTTCCATGGCCAAGACCACTTCCTGGAGGTGGCCTTCATCGTCGAATTTCCTCCATACGAAATCGTAAAGCCATTCTCCGGCACCGGTCTTGTAGGAAGGACGCGAACGATATCCTAACTTCTCTCCCTCGTCTCTGAAGCGGGCTTTGATCGCTGAGTTCTTGTCTGGGCTGCGCCATATCTGTCGCTTCCATAATGACTCATCGCCTTCGGCTAGCGCCGCATCCCGCTTTGCATCGAGAGCTATGTTTTGGATGTCGAGCATCCACTCCTTGAACTGGTCGATCATATTTTCTTCTCAGTTTTCCAATCAGCGTTGGGCGAGGACAACGCATCCCACCTCGTTGCCCATCTCGGTGCGCGGTTCGCACACCGCAGATGCCAAGCAGCTTTCTTATTAGGTAGGCCTAATTTTATCGTACCACGTCCCATCTTCTGATTCAGGTCGTCCATCGCAGCCATCCGCCTAGCGCTGCACTCGCACTTGGCCTCGCTTTGTGCCGAATCGAGTAAGGAGAGCTGTTGCCCGTTGGCATCGATCACGCTGTGGAGCGAGGTGTTTCCCAGTGCTGAGGAGAGCGGTTATTTGCTCCGTCGTCGTTATGACACCGCGAAGTCACCTAACACCAAACTCAATAGCAAGAACTGTCCTCGACTGAAGCTGGGCAACCCGGTTCTGATGTGGAAGCTTACAGACACTGATGAGCTGCTGGACTTCATCAACTGGTAAAGGCCTCATCGGGTGATAATGTCCTGGTCCAACTCAGGTGGAACATTCCACACCCAACGTCGAAGAGCCCTTTCTTTGCGCTTCCCTGGCTTTCGGAGAACGTCGAGTTTCATACTTCATCCTTGTTTATAAACCCAGGTAGGCTTTCTTTATCATTTCATTGTCCTGCAGCGCGTGGGAAGGGCCATCCAGCACCTGATAACCATTTTCCAGCACATAGGCCCGGTCGCTAACCTGCAGTACCTGTTTGACGTTCTGTTCGACCAACAGGATGGGCATGCCGGTATCGGCGACCCGTCGAATCGCCGCCATCACATCCTTGACCAGCAGGGGCGACAATCCCAGGCTGGGTTCATCCAATAACAGCATCTTGGGGCCGAGCATCAACGCGCGAGCAATGGCCACCATCTGCTGTTGCCCCCCTGAGAGTTGCGCTGCCTTTTCGCGCGCATACGTCTCGAGATCAGGAAACAGGGTGTGCACCTTTTCCAGATTCTCGTCTCGATGCTCCCGTGCCGAGGGGAGTGATGCCCCCAACAGCAGGTTATCGTGCACTGTCATGTTGCCGAACAACTGGCGGCCCATCGGGACGTGGGCGAGTCCGAGTCTCGCCATCTCATACGGCTTGCGCCCCGAAACCTCCTGCCCAGCGAAGTGGATGGTCCCCTTCCATGGCTTGATCATCCCTGAGATCGCCCGAAGGATGGTGGACTTGCCACTGCCATTGCCGCCGATCAATCCGACCAACTCACCGGCACTGACGGTCAATGAAGCGCCGAATACCACTTTCAAGGAGCCGTAACCAAGATCCACGTTCTTGACGCTGAGTACGTTAGCCGCTTGCTCCGTCATCAGTCCTCCCCCAGGTAGGCGGTAATGACGCGGGGATCTTCGATCACATCGCGTGGCAGGCCCTCGGTGATCACGCCTCCATTGGCCATGACGATCACATGGTCTGACAGTTCGATGATGGCCTCCATGATGTGTTCGACCATCACGATGGTCAGGTTCTGGTCGGCCAGTTGGCGTACGAATCCGATCATTTCCTTAAGCGCCGGCGGGTTGAGGCCTGCCATCATCTCATCGAGAAACAGTACGCTGGGCCGGACGGCCAATGCCTTGGCCAGTTCCAGACGCCGACGTCTAGCCAGGTTGAGATCCAGTGCCGGCTGATCATGACGGTCAGCGAGACCCACCTTTTCAAGAACTTCCATGGCCAGCCGTTCGGCATGCTTGCGCTTGGGCTCCTTGAGGAAGGACGCTACCAGTACGTTTTCAAGCAATGTCAGCTCTTCGAAGGGCCTTTCGGTTTGAAACGTACGCCCGATACCCGCACGGGTACGAAGGTAAGGGGGAAGACGGGTAATGTCCTTGCCATGCAATTGGATACGGCCCGATTGGGGCGTGACAAAACCTGTCAGAGCATTGAACAAGGTGGTCTTGCCGGCCCCGTTGGGTCCGATCAGCCCGAGAATCTTGCCTTGCTCGACATCGAGGGAAACATCATCCACCGCCACCACACCACCGAACGTCACGGTAATGCCCTCAGCCTTGAGCGCGCTTGGCATAAGCTCTCCTGATCAGATAACGCGCCGGCTCGCCAACGATTCCCCGAGGCATGAACATGACCACCAACATGATCAGCAACCCGTAAATCAGCATGTTGGCTTCTGCGAAGGTGGTGCGGAAGACCTCGCCCGAACCCACGAGCAGGAATGCCCCCACGCAAGGCCCCCAGATCGTCCCCCGGCCACCGATGATCGCCGTCAAGGCAATCTGCACCGACAGCAGGAGGTAGAAGATGATGTGCGGCTCGATGAAGGAGAGGAAGATCGCGTAGATGCCGCCTCCAAGTGCGGCCAATGCGCCCGAGATCATGAATGCCTTCAGCTTCACGGTCGTAGGGTTGATGCCCGAGGCCATGGCCGAATCCTCATCCTCGCGCACGGCGCGTAACTGATAGCCGAACTTGCTGCGCGATATGAGCATCACGATCAGCACTGTAGTCGCTGCAAATGCCAAGGCCAGGTAGTAGTTGACCTGTCGCGAGAACAGATCCAACCCGAAGGGCTCCGGCAGCACCATGATGAAGACCCCGGTAGCGCCGCCAGTCAGCCAGCCTTCATTGATGGCGATCAGTCTCAGGATCTCAGCGATAGCGATGGTGGATAGCGTGAAATAGGGCCCCTTGAGCTTGAAGGTCAAGCGGCCCCACAGGTAGGCCAGCATGGCGGCGGCGACCAAGCCCATCAGGATCGACCACCAAGGCGCAATTTCATGGTGTGCGGTCCCAACCGCAACGAAATAAGCGCCAAGCCCCACGAAGCTGGCATGCCCCAGGCTTACCTGCCCAGCCCATCCACCCAGGATGTCCCAGGCGGTGGCCCAGCCAGCGTACAACAACAAGGTAATGGCCACTGACAGATAGCCAGGGAACATCTGCGGATAGAGAATTCCCAGCAGGATCAACCCAGCAAGGATGAAGTAATGCTTTTTCATACGCGCTTCACCGTCTTGCCGAACAGGCCCTCGGGACGCAGCAACAACACCAGCAGGAACACCAGAAGCCCGTAGGCGTCACGGTAGTCCGAGGTGAGGTATGACGCGCCCATGACTTCCACCACGCCCAGCAACAGGCCCCCGGCGATGGCGGCCCCGATGTTGCCCAGCCCCCCGAGCACGGTGACCACGAACGCCTTGAGCGTGAAGATTGCCCCTGAAAAGGTGGGAGTGGCGAATAGCAGCGGGATCAGCACAACGCCCGCCGTGACCGCCAGAGACATGCCGATGCCGAATACCACCGCTTCGATCCAGCGGGTATTGATACCGACAAGCTCCGCCCCCAGGCGATTGTCAGCGGTGGCGCGAATGGCCCGCCCCAGCTCGGTATGGTTGAGGACGGCATACAGGCCAGCAATCACTACCATCGTCGCCAGTCCGGCCAGCAGCAGGATCAACGAGAAGCTGACCGCCCCCAGGGAAACCGTGCTGGAGGCATACGCCACGTTGACCGACTTGGGCTCGGCGCCAAACGTCAGCAGCAGGATATTGCCGATGACCAGGGCAAGGCCTAGCGTGACCAGCAGCGAGCTTTCCGGCGGTGCCTCTACCAATCGGGAGAGCACCACCCGCTGCAGGACCGCCCCGGTCAGAAAGCCGAGAGGCATGGCAACAAGCAGAGAGAGGTAAGGATCCCAGCCAAACAAGGTGTTGAGCAGTACGGCGCAGTACATGCCCAGAATGACGAAGTCCCCATGGGCAAAGTTGATGGTTTTCATCACACCGAATACCAGCGTCAGCCCCACCCCGATCAATGCGTAGACCCCGCCGATCAACACCCCGTTGGACAGGTTCTGCAGGAAGGAGACATAGTCGAACATCACGAACTCTCTGGTTGTGCCATGCAGGATTGCCTATCAGCGCTCGTCCCACTCCGGTGTTGGAAAACGAACGTCTTCGGCAGCCAGATCGTCCGGGAAGACGGTGACGTGCTCACCATCCTGGATCTGCAGTACGAGACTGCGAATGGGGTTCTGCCCTTGGAAGCCGTCGAAGCTTTCGAAGACGACATGGGTGACCGGCGTGTCCAAGTCGGTCTCGGCCAGGGCATCTCTCACGTCACTGCGCTCGAGAGACTCGGCACGCTCCAGGGCATCGGCTGCGACACGGAGGGCCAGGTAACCTTCCGCTTCGTAGAAGGTGGGTTCTTCACCCGTTTTTTCCTTGAGGCGCTCGTAAAGGTCTTCCACCCCTTCGTACTGTACGTCCTTGCTCCAGCTCACCACGGTGGCCACATACTCGGAAAGGTCACCGACCTGGTCGATGAAGCTCGGCAGCGCAGCACCGGTGTCGATGGCCACGGCCTTGGCATTGAGGTTCACTTCCCGCATCTGACGCGCAATCGCCACCCCATCTTCGGCGTAGGCCACCACGTACAGGATATCGGGCTCTTCGGAGCGGAAGCGGTTGAGGATGGGGCGGAAGTCGGAGGTTCCTTGATCGTAGGACTGATCACCGACGATCTCATAGCCACGCTCTTCGGCTAGACGCGCTCCTTCTTCGGCCAGCGACTCCGGCCAGGCACCATTGCCATACAACATGGCGACGGTTTCCAGGCTGTCGTCGAAGTTTTCACGCAGATAGTCGAAATAGTCGAAGTAGCTCTCGGCGACGATCGAGGAGTTGTGCTTGGCACGGAACACCCAGGGGGAACCCGGCTTGGTGATGCTGTTATCCGCACTGCCGAGCACAATGAGCGGAATTTCCTGGCGGGTCATTAGCTGGGCCATCGGGCCGGTGATGCTCGAAGCATAGGAACCCATGATCAGGGGAACGTCCTGACGATTGAGTGACTCGATGGCCGCCAGCGCACTGGTGGCTTCCGAACGATCATCCTGCACCGCCAGGGCCAGAGGTTCGCCCTTCACACCTCCGCTTGCGTTGATTTCCTCCAGCGCCACTTCCATGCCGGCCTGATAGCGTTCACCGAAGGCGGCGAAGGGGCCTGACAGGCTATTGATGACACCGACCTCGATATCTGCCAGCACGGCGGGTGCCGACAGTAGCCAGGGTGCCACCGAAGCGGCTGCGATCCATTTCTTCATTGTTCTGCCTCTTGTTAGTATCTACACAATGAATGTATATCGATTTTTTGTCTTTTCATCTATTTGCGACTACTCATGTATAGACCATGCTGGCAAGCGGCTGCAAGCCAGCATCCACAAACGCTTCAACCATGAGGCTGGCCGCTTGACCTGGTCGGCCCTCCATCACTGAGCAAGGAGCTTCCATGACCCTCCCCAAGGATCCAGTGGCGTCACTGGGAATTGCCGGCTTCGCCGACGCGCTACGCCGGGGTGAGATAACGTCAGAGCAAGCCGTAGAGGCTTACCTGACACGCATCGAGGTACTTGACCCGTTACTCAGCGCCTATGAGCAAATGGATGCTTCCCGAGCTCTGGCCAACGCCCGTGCCATGGACATGCTGCTGGCCAGTGGGGTCGACCTGGGGCCATTGATGGGCTTGCCGGTGTCGGTCAAGGATCTGTTCGTTGTCGAGGGGATGACGCCGCATGCTGGCTCCAACCTGCCCCTTCAGGACAGGTTGGGAACGCGCGAAGGGACCTTCATTCGCGCGTTGAAATCGTCTGGCTGTGTGATTCTGGGGACCACCCGGATGGTGGAATTCGCGCTGGGGATAACGGGGCATTCCCTGTCTCGTGGCACGCCCTGGAATCCTTGGGATGATCGCCATCACCGCCTGCCCGGAGGATCCAGTTCGGGGGCTGGAGTGGCGCTGGCCTCGGGCCTTTGTGCCTTGTCTATTGGCAGCGACACGGGGGGATCGGTGAGGGTGCCGGCAGCCATGTGCGGTCTTTTCGGACTGAAGACCACAGTGGGCCTATGGCCCACCGACGGTGCCTTTCCCCTGGAGCCCAATACCGACTCCATCGGGCTGCTCACCCGGACCGCCCAGGACGCTGCCATTGCCTTCGAGGCGCTAAACGCTCGAATCAATCCATCGTCTCATCCCCGTCAGGCTCCGGTGACGCCCGGCAAGTTGACACTGGGCGTGCCCGATAATTACTTCCTCGATGGGATCGATCCGGAGATGAAAAATGCATTCGAACACGCCCTTTCCGTGTTCGAAGCGAGTGGCATCAGACAAGCGCCAGTTCATGTGCCGAATGTAGATGGGCGGGAGCGCTACTTTCCCGTCGCCATGCCGGCTCACTTGTTGGCCTGGCTGGGCGAGGAGTATTTTCTGGCCAACCAGGAACGCATTGACCCGATCATTCGTGCCCGCATTGAAAAGGGGCTCGACATCAAGGCTCATCAGTATCTGGCACTGTCCGAAGAACGCCGTCGCCACAGGGAAGCGGCCAGCCCCCTATTCGATCAGGTCGATATCATCGTGAGTCCCACCACCCAGGCGCCTCCCTGTCGGTTGAGCGAGCTAGATGATCCAGGCACGGCGATGCAGGCCGCCATGGGCATGACGCGCAACACACAGCCCGCCAACTATTTTGACTGGTGCGCCGTCACGCTGCCGATGGGCGTTGACTCGGCCGGACTGCCACTCGGCCTGCAGTTGAACGGCCCTTACCATGACGATGCGAGGTTGTTGGCCGTTGCCGTTGCTTTGGAGGCTCTTATGCCCCCCCTCACACAACCGAAAGCCTTTCAGGGTTTTGCGCTACAGTGAGTAATGCTGTTCCTTAATGAAGCGCTCTCACTCGTGTACCGAAGAAAGCTTGGATGCCCCAGGTTGTAACCTGGCCACGCTGAGCCAGCCGCGCTGATGTCGCCAGCGTCGCTCCGGATGGTCGACGTTTAAAAGCGTAAGCCACTGGTTATCCTTGATAACGTGTTTTCAACATTAGCTCTACAAGCGTGATGCTGCGGGCGCAATCGTAGTCGTGTGGCAAATAGCTTAAGAGAAATCCCATAGCCGGCAGCAACCACATAAAAAGTCGACTCACCTGAGACCCGAATCTCGATGGAATCCGCTCGCTTTCACTCCGACTCCCCCGCCAGCTCCGCGCTCACACTGCGAAACTGCTCAAGCGCCGCCTCCAGGTTCTCGACGATCTCAGTAACCAGCACGTCCGGCTCCGGCAGGCTATCGATGTCTTCCAGGCTGTCGTCTTTGAGCCAGAAAATATCCAGGTTGAGTTTGTCGCGCTGAATCAGCTCATCGTAGCTAAAGCGGCGGAAGCGCTCAGTTTCCTGGCGCTCGTGGTAGCAGCGCACGAAGTCATCGAGGTCAGCGTGGGTCAGCCGCTTGGTCTTGAGCGTCTTGTGGACGTTGGTGCGGTAGTCGTAGACCCACAGCTCCCTGGTCTGGGCTTCCTTCGAGGCCGGGCGCTTGTCG
This sequence comes from Halomonas korlensis, assembly GCF_900116705.1. Taxonomy (GTDB): domain Bacteria; phylum Pseudomonadota; class Gammaproteobacteria; order Pseudomonadales; family Halomonadaceae; genus Halomonas; species Halomonas korlensis. The sequence goes on from NZ_FPBP01000003.1 coordinate 82,095, forward strand.
AAGAACAGTACGTTGGCCTTCACCCCGGGGCTATACCAGATGCCGGTGGGCAGGCGGAGCAGGGTGTGAAAGTTGAAGCCCTCCAACAGGCGCTTGCGAATGCCTTCTCCCGCACGGCCGGCTTCGAACAGCACGTTATCCGGCAGCACCACAGCGGCGCGGCCGTGGGTGTCGAGGATGGTCATGATGTGCTGGAGGAAATTGATCTGCTTGTTCGAGGTCGAGAACTTGAAGTCTTCACGCTCGTAACTTTCGCGCTCGGTGCTCACCGAGCCGTCTTCCCCCACCACCTTGTAGCTGGATTTCTTACCGAACGGCGGGTTGGTCAACACCGTGTCGAAGCGCTTACCGCCATCGCCGGATAGGGCATCGCCCTGCACCACCGGGCTGCCGCCGTTGCCGATACCGTGCAGGTAAAGGTTCATGGCGCACAGGCGCACCACCTCATCAACGATATCCACGCCGTGTAGGGCACTTTTACGGAGTTGTCGCTGTTTATCGCGGTCCTGGCTCTGGGTCTTCATGTGCTCGAAGGCGGAGAGCAAAAAGCCCCCGGTACCGCAGGCAGGATCGCAGACGGTCTCATCGATCCGTGGATTGATGCACTTCACGATGGCGTCGATCACCGGACGCGGGGTGAAGTACTGGCCGGCACCGGATCTTACTTCGGAGGCGTTGCGCTCCAGCAGGCCCTCGTAGATATCTCCCTTAACATCGACCTCAAGGCCAACCCAGGGGCCTTCCTTGTCGATCAGGCTGACCACCCGCTTGAGCTTGGCCGGGTCGGAGAGCTTGTTCTGGGACTTGCGGAAGATGGTGCCGATCAGCCCACTTTCGCGGGCCAGTGCCTCCAGGGTGTGACGATACTGAAGCTCCAGCTCGTCGCCGTCCTTCACCACCAACTTGGCCCAGCGCCACTGGCTGGGAACGGAGGTTTCCTCTCCCAGCAGCTCCACGCGCTCCTCATCCATCTTGAGGAACAGCAGGTAAGTGATCTGCTCGATGTAGTCGCCATAGGAGACGCCCTGGTCGCGCAGCACATGGGCGTAGTTCCAAACCTTGGAGACGAGTTGTTCGTTGCTCATCAGGACGCCTCGTAAGATTGGACGATCAGCGGCTTTGCGCGCTCAAGATCATCATGGGACTTCAGTGTCACTTCCAGATCACCAGTGCCGAAATGGCCGACCATCCGCACGTCGCGGGCAAATCCATCTTTGCACTCGATCGCGTCGGGGTTGATCTTTAAATAGACTCGCACGACGCCAATCGACGGCTTGACCTCCACGCAGGCGAAATTCTTCATGCGACGGAAGGCAAAGTAATTCTTCAAGGTCTTTTTGGTGACGTCGTCACCTCTGCCAAGCAGAAAGTTCTCGATGTCCGCGTAGAGGGTCGCCAGCTCGCTGTCAGCATCGGCCATGCTCTCGGACACGGTCTTGTACTTATTGACCTTGGCCATACCGGTCACAGGATCTGTCGCGGGTGCTGGCGTTGCCGATGTTTCAGTCAGGCGCTCCAGCAACAGCAAGGCCTCGCCAAATCGCTTGTAGCGGACCAGCGTGATGTTACGGCTCATCTGCTTAACGGCGTGCTCGTCGTAGCGGTTGAAGTCACTGGCGATGCAGATCAGGCGCGGCGCGCTCCATTCGATCTGAGCGGCCGCCTCCTTGCCGAAGCGGTCACGCACCAAGATTTCAAAGTCGCCGCGGTGATCCATCAGCCAGTCCAGGTAGAACAGCCCCTGATTGATCACGTTCTCGGAGCGATCGCGCTTGTACTCGATGATGACCGGATAGCTATTCTCATCGATGCCCAGCGTATCCATGCGCCCGCCATGGCTGGTGGTGTACTCCGAGGCGAGAAAGCGCACGCCCAGAAGGGGCTCCAGGTTGCGCTCGAACTGCGTCTGCAGCGCACGCTCCAGAGGTGCCGATGTGCTTTCCAGCTCGCACAGTGCATCGCCCTGGGATTGGAAGAGTTTCAGGTCGCTCATGCGGTGGCCTTCTTGCGGGTCTTCTGTGTTTCAGCAGCGCGGGCGGCCTTGATACGGGCCAGCAACTCGTCGGCAGGTTCGTCGTTGGGGTCCTGGGGTACCAGTTTGCCTGCAAAGGCCTCCTTGAGGATGGACTGACGCAGAGCGGCGGAACGAGTGAGTTCAGCCTGACAAGCGATATCAATCTGCTTAATCTCATCCAGCTTCCCGCTTACCCGCTGCATGATTTCGGTCTGCTCACCTAAAGGTGGCATTGGCACAACCACAGTACGAAGTTGCTCAAAGCTCAAATGCGGGCGTCCAGCTCCATATATAAATTTTTCGAGCTGATCACGTCCAGCGCCCTTGCTGGCCAGAAAGGTCTCAATAAATGGGCTGAGAGCGGCATCTGCCAATCTAAGGAGTGCAACACTCTGACAAACATAATGGCGCCCTACATCACTAGGAAAGCGGCACACATCCCCCGTATTTGCCCCAACTATCGTGATGAGAACATCATCCTTTCTCACCTCACTTCGAACCGCATCCGGGCTATCCTGCGGTGGGTCAACCAAGAATTTCTCGGACAAATCGAATCTCATGGGGCGCACATTCTGAGCCATGATGAATACGCCATCACCGCTACCATAATATTTTTTCCATGCCCGAGACCCGCTCGTCAGGTGAGTATGGAGCTGATCAACCGATGCCCATACCCACCCCTCAGGCAGCGCCGGCAGGTTGCTGGTATCGGGTGCAACCGGCTCCTTGTACTTGCCCCGCCCCTGCAAGTTTTCCCGCCGCGTCTGCAGGATGCGTTCCAGCAATACATGGCCATGCTCCAAGTGGTCAGTCTTATCGGCACGCCAATCGGCGGTCAGCTGGCCGGTGACGGCGGCCTTGAGGACGGACTGACGATAGCGAACCAGCAGCTTCTGCACATTACGCAGGGCGGCCTCGCCATGGTCCAGTTGGGCGAATAGAGACTCGATCTTATCGACGATACGGCGTTGTTCATTGATCGGCGGCAGGGCGACTGGATGAGCACGCACCTGTTTATCTTTTACAGCTGGATAACTTACGCCATATTGTTCGCCGGAAACCAGATCAACGAATTCTTTTGACGTCACCTTGTAGTACAAAAACTTATGGTCAATCGCCTTCGACGGACGAAGGACCGAAAAACCAGTCGAAGCCACCTCACCGTCAAACTCAGGAGTGACAAGTGCAATATTTCTAAGGTAAGGCCTAACCAAAGAAAAAAGGACGTCGCCTTGCTTTACGATTTGCCGAGCCCTAGATGGAGCCTCAGAAATCAAGAAGGGCTTACCTTCTGATATATTGTTCGACTGATTATCAATACTCGATATATCGATATAAGCAATCAGGCGATCCGGTTCAGACCGTGGGTCTAATTTCTCCACTGAATCGGTTACACCTGCGATATCACAAAGTGTCCATCCCTCAGGCAGTTCCATGCGCTGTACAACCATCACGCCACCAACGCCTCTTGCAGCTCATTCAGCATCTCATTCAGTCCATTGCCCAGCACCTGTCGAGCACGCAGGATATCACCCTTGTCGGCCAGGCTGGGGGCCTCCATGAAATCCTGCGGGGCTATCTCGGCATTGGCGGCGATGTAGGCGGCAATCGTGCGCAGCCACTCCTCCTGCTCGGCGCTGTACTCGCGACCGGCCTTTTTCTCGCGGCCCAGCCAGAGATTGAAGCGCCGTTCCACCGCGGAACCGAACGGCTCTAGTGTGTCGGCCTGGCCAAGCGCGTAGCGCACCAGGCTGACCACTTCGGTGAGCTGCTCATCCACCGGGGCACCGCGAACCTGGGAGGCTTCCAGGCGCTTGTAGGCCTGCCAGACGTTGGCCACGGCCAGATGAGGGGGCAGTTCCAGCATGGCGATGACCAATTCACGAATGGCGGTATACGTCAGCCGTTGCTGCCCCAGCGGCTGGTTGTAGAGGATCTGCAAGGCGGTCAGTTCATCCTGGTGATCCTCGATAAAGTCCTTGAAGCTGGTGATGGTCTGTTCAGCGCGCTGCAGGTCGAAATCGGCATCCACCAGCGTATCGGTAGTCACCTCGTCGATGACGATATCGCGCTTCTGCTTGATGTCCTTGAGCAGATGCCGCAGCTCGGGCCTGTCGAAGGGCCGGCAGGCCTCATCCAGCAGTCCCTCCACTACCTCCTCTTCCTGCTGCGGGTTAGGGGACAGGCCGTGACGCTCGGTGATCGCCGCCTGCTGGGCGTCCGGGTCGATGGCATCAAGCAACCGATTGGCCAACTGGCGAGGCGCCTGGCCACCGCTGGCCTCGGCCAGGCGGCGGCGATCCTCGTCCGTCAGCTTGCGGTCCAACGCGACCAGGCGGGCCGCCAAGGAGGACATGGCGTCTTCATCGCGGCGCCCCATGGCCACCTGCTCCAACAATGCATCGAAACTGAGCGTCCGCTTGCGTTCCAACGGTTGGCTAGCGTTCTTCTTCGATTCCGATACCCCCACGGCATCAATCAGGATGAAACGAGTCTTGGTCTCGGCATCCGGGGTCACCGCCTTCAGATCGGCATTGGGAATGGTGCGCACGCCGCGCCCTTTCATCTGCTCGTAGTACCCCTCGGACTTCACGTCGCGCATGAAGATAAGCACTTCCACCGGTTTGATGTCGGTACCGGTGGCGATCATATCCACGGTGACGGCGACGCGGGGCATGGGGTCGACCCGAAACGCCTTGATCAACGCCTTGGGGTCCTCACCGCTATTGCGGTACGTGATCTTCTTGGCGAAGTTGTTGCCCTCGCCGAATACCTCCCGCACGGCATGGACGATCTCTTCGGCATGGTTGTCGTCCTTCGCAAAGATCAGCGTCTTGGGTAGCCAATCACCGCTGCGCTCCGAGAACAGTTCGGTGAACACTCTATCGCGGTAGGTTTGCAGCACGGTGCGAATCTGATTGGGATTGACCACGGAGCGATCGAGCTCCTTGCCGCTGTAGGCCAGTTCCTCATCCAGGGTCTCGTAGCGCAGTCGTCGAGTGCGCCGATCGCGCACCGGCACCTGGTAGCCGACATCGCCAGGCTCCACCTTGCCGCCTTCCTCGGTCACCCGAGTGCGGATACGGTAGATCTCGTAGCCAACATTGACACCATCGGCCACCGAGCGCTCGTAAGGATATTCCGCCACCAGGTTCTGATTGAAGAAACCCAGCGTGTGCTTGGACGGTGTCGCGGTCAGGCCGATGAGGGAAGCATCAAAGTACTCCAGCACCTGTCGCCACAGGCCGTAGATGGAGCGGTGACACTCGTCGGTGATGATGAAGTCGAAGGTCTCGATGGGGATCTCGGGGTTGTAGGTGAGCGGCAGCACCACTCCCGGCTCCCCTTCCCACTTTTCAAATGCCGAGACTTCCTCCTCCGACTCGTCCAGCGGCTTGCCACGCAGCATGGCATAGAGGCGCTGGATAGTGGTGATCACCACCTTGGCATCAGGATCGATGCGGTGGCCATGCAGATGCTGAACAATGTAGGTATCGGTGAAGCGGTTGGCCGCCCCCACCGGTTGAAAGTTCTGAAACTCCTTCAAAGTTTGATCGCCGAGGTTATTGCGATCGACCAGAAAGAGGATGCGCTTGGCCTCAGCATGCTTGATCAGCCGATAGGAAAAGGAGCAGGCCGTAAAGGTTTTTCCTGCACCGGTGGCTAGTTGGATCAGTGACCTCAGCTGGTCCTCCGCCAGGGAGTGCTCCAGGCCGTGAATGGCCTCTACCTGACATTCCCGAAGCCCCTTGGTCTCGAGCGCTGGCATGGTGCGCAGCCGGGCACGCAGGGTCTCCGGCTGGCGTAGCCACTCATGCAGCGTTTCCGGGCGATGAAAGGCGAACAGACGGCGCGAACGAGGCTTGGGGTCGCGTAAGTTGCAGAAGAATGTCTCTTCCCCTGTGCTCTCGTAGTGGTAAACGAGCTGTTGATCCCAACGAGCCAAGTGCTCGGGTAGTTGGGCCACGTATTTGGCCGACTGCTCGGCCACACTGCTGAGGGTCACTCCGACCTTCTTGGCCTCGATCACCCCGGCTGCCTTACCGTCGACGAACAACAGGTAGTCACAGTATCCGGCGGGGAGGTGGAATTCCCGCACGACTACACCTAGCCCTGCATGGCGGTCGAAATCATTTCTGTCCTGAATCACCCAGCCCGCATCGCTCAGTAGCTGGTCGATCCGAGTCCTGGCCTGCTCTTCCGGCTGCTGCACAGTTCCTCCTCAATCCCCTGGATATCCCGTGGGCACGAACCATGGCTGCTCTCTTGAAGCCCCCCTTCCCTGGAGGGCTCGATAAGCCGGCAGCCTTTGCTCAAGGCCTCATGATTAATGCTTACTAATATCTACTTTCTGCAAGAGTACCGGCTAACGCCCATGTTTTCCTGTTCGGGCCAGAAGCGTAGATGGCTGATTGATGCCATATCGGGTGAGAACTACTTCTCAGTTCCGACTAGTACAGAAAGCCCGCATCCCCTGGCCGTAGTGCTTCGTATCGGCCTTGCACAGATAGGACGCTCGATAGAAGGCCCTCTGGAAGCTCTCGGCATCATGCTTGTCGATCCAGTACATCGGGTTTTCCGGTACATGTATCCATGGCTCCTGCGGATTCCACTCCACGCCCAGCGCGCTGTACCAGGCCCGAGAGATACGGTTGAACAGGTTTTCATTGGGGGAGCATGCCTCACCGATCATGTGGTAGGCATCGCGGTTGAGGATCAGGAAGAAGTGGTAGTGAGGCTTGCCATTCTCACCCACCTCGCGACACCAGACGTAGCGCACCCTGGTATCAGGCACCCAGCCGCTCCGCCGCTTTTGCTCGCGGTCGTGTTTGATGATGGCCTTTAAAGAAGCAATGAACTTCCCGATCAACCAATGATGGTCCACCACTGTCATGAGTTCACTGATCTCTGTGGGGATGACCGGGTCGACCCGGAAAGCGAGCACCCGAGGATACTCATGCAGCGCATTTTCGAGCGTCTCTTGGAGCACATCGAGGTATTCGGTCACCATCGGTAAATACTCCTCTTGAATGGGCATGTCTCTGAATGAGGTGTTCAAGCCCAAGTGCAGGTTGGGGTTGGACTTATGTCTCTGTGTCATGGGGTAGCTCCTGTACTGACATGGGGAATAGCCCATGACTTGATGTCTATGGGCGTTTGTTTCAGGCACGATGAATCCTCCAGCGCTACGCTGGATCCGTTGGTCTATGGGTAGGGTGTTCTCCGCTGCTTCCCTTGTTCTAGTAGGTACGGGGCTGGAGGCCCCTCCCCATCTCCTTGACTAGCGTAATAATAATTAAACAAGGGTCAGGAATGCTGATTCATCGACTGGCGATGCAGGCAGGTTGGGATATACAGGGAAGGTGATGGTGTAATGGCAGGTCTTGAATTACATCATAAAATTTTAACTAAATCGTGCTAATCTAGGTCATTGTCCCTCCTTGCTATGGCACTTTGTATCTAGGCCTCGATCTCACTCTCAACCCAAGCGGCGAACCGAGTCCCAGATTTGATTTGCTTCGGAAATATACCCTTTTTCATGTATTTGTAGATCGTAGACTTGGCGAGACCGGTGCGCTTCATGACATCTTTGATTCGAATCAGGTTCTCTCTCATGTCGAACTCCTGTTAGTCCTTCATGAGATGAAGCCGGCGAGTATTTTTTAATTTAAGACTGGTCGCTTCCTTACCCACTGCTGTTGAAGCACAACCGGCAGCCGCCGACCTCCCGGGAGTCCGGTGGTGCGCAACGTCTACTCCGAGCGCATGCTCACGATTGTTGGCGTGCTATGCGTAAAACGGTTGAAGCCTCTAGGTGTCAGGCCCGACGCCATCTTGGAGGGTTTCTATAAACCCAACAATCAAGCATCACGAGTAACACAACTGGCTCCCTTGCATGGGGAGCTCCGTTTTCAGGTGCACTGTCGGGCACCGATTCATAGCAGCTCAGACGCCAGTATTGCCCTATCTTACCCTCAGGGCCTGCGGCAGAGGAGGCTACACTCAGCCTATAGGTCAGGGTATCCAGCTTGAGCGTGGCATCGGGATTGCAGTCCTGCCACGGTAGTAGGTTCTGCTGGAGCTCTTTGGCGATATGGTGGGCTAATGCATAGAGCAGTTTCGCTAGTGCGGCGTACTCGCCTTCGCGTCGAGCAAGAGGCACCTTGTGGTTCGTCTCCGAGGCTGATGCTTGCTCGGGCGTGACGTCTTGAGCATCATCTGGCGCGGCCTCAGAACCCGCGACTCTGGAACCTGACAATGCCGAATGGAGGTCTTCCATTACCACGTTGACCGGGGTGTCAGGTCCCGCTGCCCATTCCTTGAGCGGCTGCCAGGCGATATTCAACAACTGCGTCGCTGCCCGGTGGACGTAAACCCGTAGCCAAGTCGTCACTTCACGGTCGAAAGGCAACGCGCGAACTATGTCCCACGGCGGAGTGGCGTAATCGGTGCGCGGCAAAACCAGCCTGGCACGTTGGTAATCCTCTCGCTGGTCGGGGTTTCCCGCTGTACGAACAGCCATGAACATCGCGTCCACGATAACCTCACACAGAGAAGTGTCAGGGGTATCGGTCCTCGAGGGCAACAGTTCCAATTGAAGCACCGGCCTGCCTGTGCTCCGTACACTCGGATGATCAAGATCAAGGTGGTAAATAGAGTGAAGTCGATGTCCCAGTACCCGACCAGCGCGTCCTGGTTGGTATCGAGCCAACACCCCATGATCGAATAACTTACGCCGCTGGCTCTGCAGACGACTCAAGCTCAAACCCGTCAGACGCTGGAGGCGCGCATGGCCGAGCCCCATTACGGTGCCATTTTCATCGGCATGGGCAAATAGCACCATCAGCACCCAACGGTTGACCAGCGTGAGACTGGCTTTGCGAGACGCGCCATCGAGCAAGTTGGCGTGAGACGCCTGATCAGGTGCTAACGGAGGGCTAGCCGCTTCCACTGAGGTTGAATTGGCCTCTATGTCGACAAGGGGGTCGCTAGGATCCAAGGAGGCGTCGTTTTCGTCCAAACTGTCGTGCGCCGTCTCTTCCTGCGCCTGATCTTCCTGAGTGGGCTCATTCTGGGTCTGGTTAAGAGTATCGACACCCGGCGCCTCAGCTAGATTCCCAAGGCGCTCCACGACATCCATCAGCGGTCTCTCGGGGCAGGATTGTGTTGCCATTTTTTCCTGCAACTCAGGTGCTAAGCGGTATTCGTAGCTCGAACGCCCCCGCCCTCTCGGTTTCGGCGTAGCGATGATGGCGCCCTGCTCCTTGAGCAACATCAAAGCCTTCTGCCCCTGCCGCAAAGTCATACCCAACGATGCCAACAGCTCTCGCACCGAGCAGGTCACAGCCCGTTCAAGGCCGATATGCCGAGACCATTGCCAGAGTAGCCAGCGGGCCTCAGGCGTCAATGACGAGTCTTCGAGATAGAACAGTGCTTGGGGCATAGACGTGTGGGCTCTGGCCAAAGACTGGATTAATAAGTATTCGATATCGATACACCTTACTCCGAATACTTATAAAATCCAAGCGAGCAAGAAATTCAGCATTGTTACTAGGTGACGTTACTTGTCACAGAGGTAAAATAGCCCCATCCTGAGCTAACAATTAACGTTCGCCAGGCAGCCTAGTAACCTCGGCATCCCAGCCTTGGCCGTGGAAGGAGAGCACTAACACGTGACCAAGAAATCGGCGACCCTGGCCTGGATTGACCCGAACGACAGCACGCAGCTGGAGTGGATCATCGGGTATCTCAAGCGCACTCAGACTGATCACATTCTTAGCCACATGCCATACGCGTTTGGTGTGTCGCAGGCTGGTAATGCACTGGTCGCCGCGATAGAGGCGCAGATGGGAAAAGCCGAGTTCCGTGAGCGGCATCGCAAAATGCAAGGTGCATGGCGGCAGCAAAAGAGCCGGGATAAGAGAGACACGCAGACGATGACGCACCAGGTGCCACTCTCAGTCATCAGAGCGCTGCACACCCTGGCCAAGAAGCGCAAGCAATCCAAGGTGGAGACGCTCAGCCAGGTGATCGAAGATGCCTCGCGTGATTACCAACGCGAAACAGAAAAGGCGAAAAAGGCCAAGGCAACCTATCAACGACGCCTGAAGGAGCAGCGAGTCAAGTATCAGGAGACCGAGAAAATCTATAAACGGGTGGTAGATACTTTGCTGAACGCACTGGCAGAAGAAACCGATCTGCGATGCCGTCTGGAAGTCATGGCGGGGGGATGGGATAGCTCAGTGCTAGGGGAGAACGAGCGAGTGGAATATCAAGGCTTGGTAGAATCACGTGCAACAGGTCTGGAATCGACTTTCGCCGATCTGAATCTGGTCCGAGCAAAGGTCGCCACGCTAAGACAACGGATGCAGGTTCTCGCAGACTCCCATGGGACTGAACAACACCACGCGGACGACACGAGTGTCGACAACCCACCCGCGTAATATGCCACCTCACCTGCATCAAGGTCAGCTACGTGCTATGCCACCAGCCCAAGCTTTAGCTAAGCAGCCTCAGCCAACTGGGTAGTACATTGGGTAGTACATTGGGTAGTACATTGGGTAGTATGGCCATATTCACTTTGCCAAAATAATAGCCAAATATTTGATTTTAAATCATAATATTATTCATAACCCATCTTAAGATCCAGAATACCGAGTGATGTCTACGATCAACCAGGTAAGTCCATAAGCCATTTTTTTAGGAGGTGTAAGACACGGCTTATCTACGGTCGTCCACTGAAATCCACCTTAAGCTCCTGCTAAGTGGGGAGTACAATGGAGAATATGCTAACTTACTCTCCACAAAGAGGCATGATGTCCTTATGGATACTCCCTATTTCAAACACTTATCCTTGGCTAAGGCCATCCCGATCAGGACTCATTGTCCCGACAGATTCAAGTTATAATTGCAACGCTATTAAAGGCTACTCGGACCGAAGACAGATTCCTTGAGCACCTCAGTGTAGACTTTCAATAAGGTTCGCCAATCCCGTACTTTGCTATTCTAGTTCGCACCGATACCAGCCGAGGTAACCTGCGTTCAAACCCTGCTCAAGGGAGAAATGCAGTTCTGCTGCAATGACCTCATCTGATTCTTCTGATACTGGCCCTTCGACATCCAAAACCACTCTCATCTCTAATCCTTCTGTAGAGAGCTCGAGGCCTTCCTGTAAATTTTCATAACTAGGCTTTTGGTCAGCTGATAGCTCCACTAACCGGCCATGAATCTTAATGACTCCACGATAGCCTTGGTCTTGTTCCGTGTTGCTGATAGCCAAGATAGGCGGGCTTTCGATGGTATAGCGGTAGGTGCAGTACGGAACGTCCCCCAATACCTTCTCCATTTCAGCCGTTGCCATGGTTTGGGGGTCAATGGCTGGAATATCTGGCGAATTGATAGCCTCCTGCGCCGTTACCACTTCAGGAGAGGGGTGCTGCATCATCGGCTCTTCCATGCCTTCCCCAGGGGCTGGGTGATCACCACAGCTTGAAAGTAGAATAGTGCCCAGTATGGCTGTGAGGGCAATAAAAGGCTGACGGTAGCCATGTGATATACTGAACATTAGTCTGCCCTCTCTAAGTCGCGTATGAGATACTTCATTTCTGCTATTTCACGACGCTGGGCTTCAATAATTTCATCTGCTAACTTCCGAACACGCGGGTCAGAAATTTGTGCCCGCTCGCTGGTCAAGATGGCAATGGAATGATGAGGAATCATTGCCTTCATGTACTCGGAATCGCCTACCGTTGACTGGCTGCGGACGACCCATAGTGCGGCAAAAAAAAGCAGAGCGCTGCCTACAAAAATGGCAATATTTATCGCCTTGCTCTGATACATATTGAGCATAAAGCTCAACATGACTATTGCCATCACTGGACCCATGACAAGCGCCATCCATGCTCTGGTTTCGCTCCAGAACACATGCTCAAAGGCATAGGTATTGAGATACATGATGCCGTACATAATGATTGTTGACGTGGCGATCATCGCGCCGAAACGCCAATAGGACATGTTCATATCGCTTTCCTTTAGTGACCGTGTTCTCCTGAACTCTCCGTGTCGAAACTCGCGTATGTCTCTTCCGTCATGCCCGGCAACTGCATGACAAATGCCGTTATGTTCCAGATTTCATCATCACTATGAGTAGGTCCGAACGCTGGCATGCCACTCATGCGCATCCCATGCTTAGCCAACCAGAACACTTCACTGGGCTTCCATTCGGAAATGACGTCGGGGAGATGGGGGGGCTCTGGCAGCATGCCGCTGGCCCATTCACTCTGCTCTTCGCCTGGACCACCATGACAGTGCGCACACATCGACTTGTAGGGGGTGGCTCCGGCAGTCACCATTGACTCACTCAGAGAAGGAGCCTGGACGGATTCTGCTCTGTCTGATATGGAATTTTTCATTGTCGTTTCAAGTGTCCAGCGTACGAAGGGCAAGTGGCCTTGAGTCGCAGAGACATTGTAGGCGCCTGAATACGCAACCCAGATGACGACTACCAGAGCGATAAGAATAAAAGCTAGAACGCCAATGACTGCCCCCAGAGCTAGGTGCCTGGTTTTCGGCTGCATGGTGACACCTCACGTTCGCTATATGAGAAGAGATGCTTCGGCATCTCGCACATGAACTTTGGGCTGCGAAATGAACACGTAACCCATCCTGTAACAGATGTATTACCTGTCGCTGACCTGGATTGGCCGGCGTAAATCTAGAACACATACATACGCAGCGGCATCCAGATGCCCATGCCTACCATGATCAGGTTCTCGGTCAGCGATACGAAGCCCAGCGGCACATTGCTGTCCCCGCCCACACAAGCACACTTGAGCTCTCGCTTGTCGACATAGACCGCCTTGAATACCGAGACGGCACCCACCGTGCCGATAAACAGCGCCACGGGGGCGGCCAGCCAGACCAAGGCGCCCGCCAGCATCAGGATGCCCGCCAGCGTCTCGGCATAGGGATAGACGTAGCCGTAGCGCACCTGGCGCTGGGCCAGCAGGTCGTAATTGAGGAACATCGTGCTGAAGCTCTCGACGTCCTTGAGCTTCTGCAGCCCCAGTAGGGCCATTGCGATTGCCACGAAGTACTCGGGCACCCTGGGACTGATCAACGAACCGGTGGCGGTCCAGCTGACCGCAAGCCCCATCAGCAAGGCCGTGGCAAACAGTGCGATCACTGGCTGATAGGTGGTCTCGTCCTCGCTCGGCGAGTCCAGGCCGAAGTACTCGCGCAGCTCGTCATAGCCGCCGATACGCTGGCCGCCGATGAAGGTCTGGGGCGTCGTATCGACACCATGCTGCTCCTTGAAATCCTCCGTCTCCTCCCGCGTGGTCAGGTGGTGATCCTCGACATCGAAGCCCTTGCGTTCCAGCAAGTCCTTACACTTCAGACCAAAGGGGCAGAGATGCTCTTCCATGACCATGCGGTAGAGCCGAGCTGTCTTGCTCGTTTCGACCGCATCTCCCCGAGGCATAGATCTTCTCCATTCAGCATAGATTCACGCCAAGTGTAGAAGACCAGCCGACAGAATGCCGCAGAACCAACCCCCGGCTTGTAAGGGCCGCAGCGTGAGCCCTATAACGTTTATCAATTCACCGGTGGCGAAGAGATGCGCTGTATGAAGCTGTAAGCTACATCACCTGTCATGAGCACATCGCGAATAGGCCACGACCGGAGTCGATGCCCTATTAGACTTATAACCAAGAAGCGGCGAAGCAGGGTTGCAGCGGCCTGGGCTCGACCCTGAAGAACCTGGATCAGCAGGGATAGCATCGAACTCGACGTCAGTCGCGACGCGCACCTGCTGTATGGACACGCCGATATGATTGATGAGCCTGTGGTTTCCCACGGCCCCTTCGTCATGAATACCCGCGAAGAGATTGTTCAGGCGATCGAGGATTATCAGAGCGGCCGATTTGGCGGGCTGGACGCTTAAGGTTTATACAAAAGTCGCTACACCGGCTCGCCGCGATAGTAGTGCCATAGAAACAGCGAACCCACGCTGCGCCAGGGCGCCCAATGCTCCACCATATTGCGCGCCTGCTTGGGCGTGGGCTTGGCCTCCATGCCTTTCAGGCGGCCGAGGGCTACCCGCAGGGCGAGGTCGTCAGCGGGGAAGATATCCGGGCGCTTGAGCGAGAACATCAGATAGATCTCGGCGCTCCAGCGGCCAAAGCCGCGTAGCTGGGTAATCGCGGCAATGACTTCGTCATCGCTTAAGTGCACTAGCCCATCAGCGCTAAAGGTGCCGGCGAGCTCAGCTTCTGCCAGCCCCTTGGCGTACTCGACCTTGCGCCAGGAGAGCCCGGCATCACGCAACGCTTGTCCTTCTATCTCCATTACCGCCTTGGCGTGCAGTTCCGGCAGCAGCGTATTCACCCGGCCCATAATGGCGCGGGCCGCTTCGGTAGAAATTTGTTGGCTGACAATGGTACCGAAAAACGTTGGGAAACCATGGCCGCGCTGACGCGGGGAGGGTGCGCCGACCAAGGGGAGGGCACGGGCAATATCGGGGTCGGCCTCGGCCAGTGCCAGCATGCCAAGTTCGATGTTCGATGCGTTCATCCACAAATCCTATTCATGAGTGGCAAGAAGGTACGTTTGGTCCACAGGCTGGCTTTCCAACCGCGCTGGCCCCGTCTGGCTAGCGGGTGCAGGGCCGGGGTGGGTATGCGATACTTTGCCCCTTTCGCTGCCGCTCACTCTCGTCGCCACCTCAGGGACGCACACTCATGCCGCAAGGTACGCTCTTCATCGTTTCCGCTCCTTCGGGGGCCGGCAAGACCAGCCTGGTGCGTGAACTCGTCGAGAGCCTCGACGGCCTCCAGGTCTCGGTCTCGCATACCACGCGTGAGCGGCGCCAGGGCGAGGTCAACGGCGTCAACTACCATTTTGTAGCGGTGGCCGACTTCGAGGCGATGATCGAGCGCGGCGAGTTTTTCGAGTATGCCCGGGTATTCGATAACTACTACGGCACCTCGCAGTCCAGCGTGCAGGCCATGCTCGCCGCCGGCCAGGACGTGATCCTCGAGATTGACTGGCAGGGTGCCCGTCAGGTCAGGCGTCAGTTACCCGATGCGGTCTCCATCTTCATCCTGCCGCCCTCCCGGGAAGAGCTCGAGCGACGCCTGGCCAGCCGTGGCACCGACGAGCATGCGGTGATCGAGCGGCGCATGCGCGAGGCGGTGGAAGAGATGTCGCACCACGACGAATACGCTTATCTGGTGATCAACGATGACTTCACCACCGCGCTGCGTGAGCTGCAATCATTGGTCATCGCGCGCCGCCTGACCCTGGCGCGAATGCGCGAACGCCACGGCCCGCTACTGGCGTCACTCTTGTCACGCACACCCGGCGTCGAGTAATCTAAACGATCTATCCACAGACGACTCCTCGGACCGAATCGGCCTCCGAGGTTTTCCCGTCAGTATTCAGGAAGGCATCCATGGCGCGAGTCACAGTCGAAGATTGTCTGGAACATGTCGAAAATCGCTTCAAGTTGGTGATGATCTCCACCCAGCGTGCCCGTCAGCTGGCGCGCGGCTCTCGTGACGCCCTCTTGCCCTGGGAGAACGACAAGGCCACGGTCATGGCGCTGCGCGAAATCGCCGGCGGCCTGATCGACGAGCACGTCCTCGACGAACCCGTTGAGGCACCGGTGCGGGTGCGTCGCGAACCCGAGCCGGGATTCGCCGCCGAGGAGTGATCCACGAGGGCTTTCTTGTCGCCTCCCCTCGCGGGGCATTCACGCAGGACTCAAGGCGCGCCGTATGTTTACCATCGATGACCTGGCCGACCGACTCGGCGGCTATCTCCCCCAGGATGAGATCCGGCAGGTCAGGCGTGCCTTCTACTATGCCGAGCAGGCCCACGACGGTCAGCGCCGCCGCTCCGGCGAACCCTATGTGACCCATCCGTTGGCGGTAGCCAACATTCTCGCCAACATGCACATGGACCATCAAAGCCTGATGGCCGCCATGCTGCACGACGTTATCGAGGACACGGGGATCGACAAGGAGGCGCTTGCCGAGCAGTTCGGCAAGCCGGTGGCGGAGCTGGTCGACGGCGTGTCCAAGTTGACGCAGATCACCTTCGAGGACAAGGCGGTCGCCCAGGCCGAGAACTTCCAGAAGATGGTGCTGGCGATGTCTCGCGATATCCGGGTGATTATCGTCAAGCTCGCCGATCGCCTGCACAACATGCGCACTCTCGGGGCACTGCGCCCCGACAAGAAGCGCCGGATCGCCCGTGAGACGCTGGAGATCTACGCCCGCATCGCCAGCCGGCTGGGTATCAACACTATCCGCGTCGAACTCGAGGACCTGTCCTTTCAGGCCTTGTATCCGATGCGCGCCGAGCGGATCAAGCGCGCCGTCTCGAGCGCCCGGGGCCACCGCCGCTCGGCGATTCGTCAGGTGCAGTCCAGCCTTCAGAGCAGCCTCGATGACGAGGGGCTAAACGGCACCGTCATCGGACGCCAGAAGCATCTGCTGTCCATCTACAAGAAGATGCGGTATCAGCGAAAACCCTTCGCCGAGATCATGGACGTGTTCGGCTTTCGCATCCTCACCGAGGACGTCGACAGCTGCTACCGCATCCTCGGCGTGGTGCATAACCTCTACAAGCCGGTCCCGGGGCGCTTCAAGGACTATATCGCCATCCCCAAGGCCAATGGCTACCAGAGCCTGCATACTACCCTGTTCGGTCGTGGCGGCATGCCCATCGAGGTGCAGATTCGCACCCGCGAGATGGAGGCCATGGCCAACAACGGCATCGCCGCCCACTGGCTCTACAAGGCGGGACAGACCCAGCACCCCATCGCCCAGGGCAGTCATGCCCGGGCACGCGCCTGGGTCAAGGGCCTGCTCGAGATGCAGCGCCACGCGGGGGATTCGCTGGAATTCATCGAGCACGTCAAGAACGACCTCTTCCCCGACGATATCTATGTCTTCACCCCCAAGGGCGACATCATGGAGCTTCCCCAAGGCGCCACGGTGATCGACTTCGCCTACAGCGTGCACACCGATATCGGTAACAGCTGCATCGCCTGCCGCATCGACCGGCGCCTGGCGCCCCTGTCTACCCGGCTGGAGAGCGGCCAGACGCTCGAGATCATTACCGCGCCCGGCGGTCGCCCCAACCTGGGCTGGCTCAATTTCGTGGTGACCGCCAAGGCCCGCTCGGCGATTCGCCACGCCCTCAAGCACCAGCAGCATACCGAGGCCGTGCAACTGGGGCGTCGCCTGCTCAACAAGGCCCTGGCCGAGTTCGAGACCAGCCTGGAAGAATTGCCCGCGGGGCCGGTCGAGACGCTGCTCGACGAGCTGTCGCTGAAGCACCTCGATGCCCTGCTGGAGTCGATCGGCATGGGGACACGTGTGACCTATATGATGGCGCGCCGGCTGGTCGACCTGCACCGCGGCGAGCTGCCCCAGCGCACGGTCGGCCCCGCCTCGCAGAAGCCCATTGTTATCAGTGGCGCCGAAGGCATGGTCATCAAGTTTGCCCGCTGCTGCCACCCGTTGCCGGGCGACCCGGTGATCGGTCACCTTTCGGCAGGCAAGGGGATCGTGGTACACCGTACCGAGTGCCGCAATCTCAGCGAGCTGAAGAACGACCCGGACAAGCTCTTTGCCCTTGAGTGGTCGCAGGACATCGAAGAAGAGGACTTCCCGGTGGCCCTACGCCTGGAAGTGGAGAGCCGCCGGGGTCTGGTGGCCGAGCTCGCCGCGCTGGTCACCAGCGCCGGAGCCAACATCGAACGCATCGACATCGAGGAGCGCGACGCGCGTCTCGCCACTGTCAACCTGACCTTGGCGGTACGCGATCGCGTTCACCTGGCAAGAATTATCAAGCGCCTGCGCAACCTGGCCAATATTGGCAGGATCAATCGCCTCGGTACCTGAGGTGGCGATTTTCGTCTGCCATCCGGACATACACTCTATAACGACTACCCACACGCGGAGAACACTGATGAGCAATAAGGCCATCATCAATACCGATAAAGCCCCCGCCGCCATCGGGCCCTATTCCCAGGCGATCAAGGCCGGCAACACCGTCTACCTGTCCGGCCAGATTCCCCTGGACCCCGCCACCATGGCTCTCGTCGAAGGCGATATCGAGGCACAGACGCGCCAGGTCTTTAATAACCTCAAGGCCGTCTGCGAGGAAGCCGCCGGTACGCTCCAGGACGTGGTCAAGCTCAATCTCTACCTGGTGGATCTCGACAACTTCGCCATCGTCAATCGGGTAATGGAGGAGTTCTTCGCCACGCCCTTCCCGGCGCGAGCGGCGGTCGGCGTAAGAGCACTGCCCAAGGGCAGTCAGGTCGAGGCCGAGGCCGTTATGGTCATCGGCGATTGATAAGTACCGACTCAATACCTACGCGGGCGAATCACAGCGTTGCACAGTGCTCGGAATCCTCATGTAGCCGCTTGTACACTCCGGTTCCTGCGCGCTGTGCGCCTTGTGCTTCATCCCGCTCGGTGATTGATTCTGGCACTTACGATGCGACTTTTTATAGCCCTGACGCCGCCACCCGAGCTGCGCTCGCGATTCGGCGAACTGTCGGACCTGGCCCAGGCGCGCTGCGGCGGTCGACGCATGCCCGACGCCAACCTGCACCTGACGCTGGCTTTTCTCGGCGAAGTGGGCCCCGCGCGCCTCGAGGCGCTGGTGCATTGGGTGGAACAGCAGACGTTGCCGCCTGGGTGCTGGACATTGGATCGCTGGGGGTGCTTTCGCGCGCCGCGCATCGTCTGGATCGGCGGGGGCAAGCCCGAGCCCACCCTGCAGCGCCTCCACGACAGGCTATGGCAAGCGTTGGCCGCCCTCGGGTTCGAGGGCGAGCCGTCACGCTATGTGCCTCATATCACCTTGCTGCGGCGTGCCGAGCGTCTGGAGACTCGCGAGCTGCCGGCCTTTCGCATCGACTGGCCGTATCGACAGGTCGAACTGATCCACTCGCTCACCGGCCCCGGCGGCAGCCGCTATACGACGCTGGCCCGCTCACGGGTAGCTTAAACCTTAAACATCAGACCTTAAGCCTCAGGCCTGCGCAGGCAGGAACCCGCCTTCGTGCAATACGTGGGCGTAGCCCTCGCGATAGCTGGGGTAGCGGAACACGTAACCGCTCTCCAGCAGACGGGTATTGTCGCAGCGCTTGCTGGCGCGGCGACGCAGCGGCGATTGAATGGTCGCCGTGGACTCGACCTTGAGTTGCTTGGCAAGCCAGGTCATCACCTCATGCAGGGGCGCCGGTTCGCAGTCGCTCGCCAGGTAGAGCGGCTCGACGGGACGCTTGGCCAGCGTCAGGTCGATCAAGTGGGCCAGCACGCCGGCGCAGTCGTCGCGGTGAATGCGGTTGGAATACATGACCGGGCTGCCAGCTGCGATACGCCCCTCGCTGACCTGGCGAATCAAGCGGTCGCGCCCCGGGCCGTAGATTCCCGAAAACCGCACCACCGTGCCCGGCAGTTCGTGTTCTTCCAGTGCCTTTTCGGCCTCGCGCATCAGCGCACCGGAGAACCCCGAGGGCACGATGGCACTGGTTTCGTCGACCGTCTCGCCCTCCTGCTGGGCATAGACACTGGTGGAGGAGACGAACAGCACCCGTTTGGGGCGCTTCTTGCGACCGGCATACTCGGCAAGAACCGTCTTGAGGCCCTCCGGATACGCGGCGCGATAGGCGTCTTCATCGAAGCGGTCGGCGCTGATCACATAGACCAGTACATCGGCATCGGGCAGGCTCGCTACATCGGCCGCCTCACTGAGGTTCGCGGCAACCGCCTCGATGCCGCTGCCCTTGAGCGCGGCCGCATTGCGCCTAACGCCGATGACCCGCTGTCCTGCTTCCCGCAGGCGCCGTCCCAGCACTGTGCCGATGTCGCCACAGCCCAGAATCAGAGTTGTCGTCTTCACCTTTCACTTGCCCCCTGATAAAAAGTCCCTATTGGCATTATCCTGTTCCTTAGCACCGGCTCTGCCCCTCGGGGCAAAACCCAGATCGAGAGGATGCCCACCGGCACCAAGATGACTCTAACAGAACTTCGCTACATCGTGACACTGGCCCAGGAACACCACTTCGGACGTGCCGCGGAGCGCTGCTTCGTGTCCCAGCCGACCCTGTCGGTAGCGGTCAAGAAGCTCGAGGAGGAGCTGGGCGTGGCGCTGTTCGAGCGTTCGAAATCGACCGTCCAGGTCACCCCGCTCGGCGAGAAGATCGTTGAACAGGCCCAGCGGGTCCTGGAGCAGAGCAGCGTCATCAGGGAGCTGGCCAGCGCCGGCCGCGACCAGTTGGCAAGCCCGCTGCGCCTGGGAGCCATCTATACCATCGGGCCCTATCTGTTTCCCTACATGGTGCCGGCACTGACGCGCAGTGCTCCGCAGATGCCGCTCTACATCGAGGAAGGCTTCACCGGCAACCTGCGTCGCAAGCTCAGGAGCGGCGAACTCGACGCCATCATCGTCGCCCTGCCCTTCAACGAGACCGACGTGGTCACCAAGCCGCTCTACGAGGAAGCATTCGACGTGCTGCTGCCGGCCGATCATCGCTGGGCCGAGCGGGAAAGCGTCGACAAGGAAGACCTGCTCGACGAGCGCCTGTTGCTGCTGGGCGAGGGTCACTGTTTTCGCGACCAGATTCTCGAGGCTTGCCCGGCCATCAGCCGCAAGCTCGCGAGCCCCTCCAACACGCTCACCGCCGAGGGGGGCTCGTTGGAGACCATTCGCCACATGGTCGCCTCCAAGCTCGGCATCACGGTGCTGCCGCGCTCGGCGATCGGCACCGGCCATTACGAGAGCGGTCTGCTCATCAGCCGCCCCTTCACCTCACCGGCGCCTTCACGCACCGTGGCCATCGCCTGGCGCGCCAGCTTCCCGCGGCCCAAGGCGATCGATGCCGTCACCGACGCGATCGACGCCTGCCGCAAGGCCGATACCGGAACCGCATGAGCGCTGATATAAAGGCGCTTGACGCACCCGTCACTGACCTCAAGGGCGTTGGCGAGGCACTCGCCCTGAAGTTGGCGCGGCTGCGTCTGGAAACCGTCGCCGATCTGCTGTTCCATCTGCCGCTGCGCTATCAGGACCGCACCCGGATTACGCCCATCGGTACCCTGCGTGCCGGGCATGAAGCCGTGATCGAGGGCGAAGTAGTGGCCGGTGAGGTAGTACGCGGCCGGCGCCGCAGCCTGCTGGTGCGGATGCGCGACGAAAGCGGCATCCTCAGCCTGCGCTTCTTCCATTTTTCGCCGGCCCAGCAGCAGCAGTTTCATCCCGGAGCGCGCGTGCGGGCCTTCGGCGAGGCGCGTGCCGGGGCCACGGGGCTCGAGCTCTATCACCCCGAATACCGCCTGCTGAGCAGCGATGCCCCGCCGGTGGAAGATCATCTTACGCCGATCTACCCCACCACCGAGGGGCTGCATCAATCGCGCCTGAGGGCACTGATCGACCAGGCGCTGACGTGCCTGGAGAGCGCCCCGGAGGCGTTGCCGGACTGGATTCCCGCCTCGCTGCGTGAGCGTTTCGGCCTGCCCGAGCTCCATGCCTGCCTGATCACCCTGCATCGCCCGCCGCCGGATGCCGACCCCGACGGGCTCGCCGATGGTCGCCATCCCGCCAGCCGTCGCCTGGCGCTGGAAGAGCTGCTCGCCCACCGGCTGAGCCTGCGTGAAGTGCGCCGCCACATCCAGCAGGACGGCGCACCACCGCTGCCCAGCGGACGCAACCTCCAGGCCCGCTTCCTGACCCAGCTGCCCTTTGCCCTGACGGGCGCCCAGCGCCGGGTGCTCGACGAGATCGGGGTCGACCTGGCGCGCGAGATTCCCATGCTGCGGCTGGTACAGGGCGATGTCGGCTCGGGCAAGACGGTGGTCGCGGCCATGGCGGCGCTGTCGGCGCTGGCCGGCAATTGCCAGGCGGCGATGATGGCGCCGACCGAGCTGCTCGCCGAACAGCACTACCGCACCTTCCGCGACTGGTTCGCGCCGCTGGGCATCGAGGTGGCGTGGCTCGCCGGCAAGCTCAAGGGCAAGGCGCGCCTGGACACCAAGGCGGCGATCCAGGATGGCCGGGTGCGCATGGTTGTGGGCACCCATGCGCTCTTCCAGGGCGACGTGCACTTTCAGCGTCTGGGCCTGGCGATTATCGACGAGCAGCACCGCTTCGGCGTCCATCAGCGCCTGGCGCTGCGCGAGAAGGGCGAAGCCGGCGGCCTCACCCCCCACCAGCTGGTAATGACCGCCACGCCGATCCCCCGCACCCTGGCCATGAGCGTCTACGCCGATCTGGATGTCTCGGTGATCGACGAGTTGCCGCCGGGGCGCACCCCGGTCAAGACGGTGGCGATGCCCGACGAGCGCCGCCCGGACGTGGTGGCGCGTATCCGCCATGCCTGCGTCGAGGGCCGCCAGGCCTACTGGGTCTGCACGCTGATCGAGGAATCCGAGGCCCTGCAGTGCCAGGCCGCCGAGGCGACCCGCGACGAGCTCGTCGAGGCGCTGCCGGAACTGGCGGTCGGCCTGGTCCACGGGCGCATGAAAGCCGCCGAGAAGGCCGCGGTCATGGCCGAGTTTCACGCCGGCGAGCTGGACCTGCTGGTAGCCACCACGGTGATCGAGGTCGGCGTGGACGTCCCCAACGCCAGCCTGATGATCATCGAGAACCCCGAACGCCTGGGGCTTTCCCAGCTGCATCAGCTGCGCGGGCGGGTCGGGCGCGGCTCCGCCGAGAGCTTCTGCGTGCTGCTCTATCGGGGTCCGCTTTCGGCCCATTCGCGCCAGCGCCTGGCGGTGATGCGCGACACCACCGATGGCTTTCGCATCGCCGAGAAAGACCTCGAGCTGCGGGGGCCGGGCGAGGTACTGGGCACTCGACAGACCGGCCTGGCGCAGATGAAGATCGCCGACCTGGAGCGCGACGCCGACCTGCTGCCACGGGTCTCGCCGCTCGCCGAGGCGCTGCTCGCCCAGCATCCCGAGGCCAGCCGCCCGCTGATCCGTCGCTGGCTCGGCGAACAGGCGGGCCGCTACGGTCAGGTATAGGCCTTGGCGGCCTGTTCCGGGCGGTCGCGCTGGGCAGATGCGATCAGGCGATTGGCCGCCTCGCCGAGAAACTCCAGCTGGCGACACATCAGGCGCAGTTGATGACGCATCGGCCAGTAGGTCTCGCCGTCGTCCGTCTTGCTGGTCTCGGGGGCATCGAGCGCTTCGCGTAGCCGAGCCACCTCAGCCTCAAACCCACTGAGCGGCCGGCGCGCCTCGAGATGCTCGGCAAGTCGGCCCAACAGCACAGCCACGCGTTCGGCGAGTGCGGTCACGTCGGCGTCGCTCTCATCGTCGCTCGGATCAATGGCCGTGTCGTCGGTATGTGCATGGCGGTGGGCCCCCAGCGCCGAGAGATACCCCAGCAGCGTGTGGGATAACGCCAGGAAGCGCATGGCGTTATCGACGTCGTGTCCCTGATAGCGGCGTGGCTCACGAAGCATGTTACTCAGCAGGGTCGACAGCGCGGCATCGGCGTTGTGGGCATTACGACGCGCCAGTCGATAGGCAAGATCGTCCTGCTTGCCGGTCGCATACTGCTGGATAATCTCCTCCAGGTAGCGACGCTGGCTGACCAGCGAGGCCGCGACCTGGCGATACAGGCGCCGCCCCTGCCAGTCGGGCAGAATCCACAGCACCGCCAGGGCGGCGATCAACACCCCGACCAGGGTGTCGAACAGCCGCGGCCAGATCAGGTCGAAGCCGTCGCCCACCTGGTTGAAGCTGCACAATACCAGCAGGGTAATCGCCGCCGTGGCGATGACATAATGGGTCTGGCGGCTGGCGAAGAACACCACGCCGGCGACCACGGCAATCAACGACTGGGCCATTGGCTGAGGAAACAGCGTGATGGTGGCCCAGCCTACGACCAGCCCCAGCACCGTCCCGGCAATACGTTCGACGAGATAACGCTGGGTCGCCGCGAAGTTGGGCCGGCAGACGAACAGCGTGGTCAGCAGGATCCAGAACCCCTGGGTGGGATGAAACACCTGCATCAGAATATAACCCACCAGCAACGCGATCGGTAGCCGCAGCGCATGACGCAGCGTCGGCGAACTCAGGGTCAGGGTGGCGCGGATGCGCGTCCAGGCATCCCGTGGGCCATGCAGGGAGCGGTCGTGCAGGCTGGCATCGGCGTGAGGCGCGGCCACCTCAGGATGCTCGGCGCTGGCCAGCTGTGCCTCCAAGGTAGCGAGGTTGTCGGCAAGCGCCGTTAACGGTGGCATCAGTGCCTGCCACTCGGGCTGCTGGTGGGCTTGCAAGTGATCGATGGAGGCTCGCAGGTCCTCCAGCGCCTGCTCGCTCTGGTCATGCTCAAAGGGGCGGTTGAGCAGTAACGCCCGGCCCAGCCGCCGGCAGGCATGGCCCTGCTGATCGAGTAATCGCTGGCAACGGAAAAGCACATCGTGATGAAAGAAGGCCTCGATCAACGACGAGTAGGGCGAATGCGATGAACTGGCCCGCTCGTGAATATCCTGGGCGATGAAATAGAGCTGCAGATAACGGTCGAGCCGGCGGTCGCCGCGAGGGCTGCCGAGGCGTTGAAACAGCACTTCCTTGGCCTGGTTGAGGGCGGCGACCACTTCGCCGTTCTGATGGGCCAGGGCCAGGCGGGTGGCTTCGAGATCGCGCCCGCGCAACGGCTCGAACAGCGTCGCCTTGAGGCTCAGGTAGCGCCCCAACCGACGATAGACCCGCGCCAGACTCTGCTTGACCGGCTGGCGCGAGAACAGCGCGCACCAGACTACCGAGATCAGCCCATACCAGGCCGCACCGGAAAGCAACAGCAGCGGCTGTCGCCAGGCGCCCTCTTCTGGAACACCCCCGTGGTGGTCGAGGGCAATCATCGAGTAGATGGCGAGAATCAGGGTAGCGAAACTGATGGTCGCGTAGCGTGGACCCAGCGCACCGAGCATGATCAACACGAAGGTCGACAGCATCAGTGCCGGCGCGAACAGCCAGGGATGGGGAAACAGCCATTGCACGCTCAGCGAGGCCATGGCGAAGCACGCCAGGGTGACGCCAACCGCCTGCAGCCGCCCCTGCCAGCTGTCATCGGTTTCTGCCAGGGCGCTGGCGATAATGCCCAGAAACAAGGGCATCATCAGCGTCACGTCGGCCTGCCAGCTGCTTACCGCCAGGGCACCGCTGAAGGCCACGAAGACTCGCAGCGCATACGCGAAGGTGTCCAGCGTCCAGAGACGCCGCAACGTCAACGACAGCGGAGCGGAGAGCAACGGAAGACGCATGTACATCCCTGAGGTGATGAACCCCTAAAAATTAGACTTTAGTATAACGCAAATGACCGCCGGCCGCGCCTGCCAACACGCGCATCGGCACACCATGACGCCGCATGGATGGGCAAAAGCATGTAGGGAAAGGGGAGAAAAAAGAATAAGGACATTAAAATCCGCGCAGGCCAAGGCGGCATCGCTACGGTTTCAGATGCGGTCTCAGAGCTGCTTCAACAGCTTCTGGAGCTTTTGCAGATCGCCAGAATCGCCGACCAGGCGCACGGTGCCGGCCATCATGCCGTCGAGAAAGGCTTGTTGAGTGGGTTTCTTCAGCACCCTGACGGCAGTATCGGCATCCTCGAAGCGTAGCTCCAGATCGAGATCGACCGGCAGGCCACGCCCGGTCTGGATCTCGCGGGGCGACATGCGATAGTGGCGCGCGACGGCGAGATCTTCGGTAGCGATCCCCCAGTCCAGGCCGCGCATCTCGGTAAGCATCTCACGAAAGCGTGGCTTGCGACGCAGCGCTCGCTTGAGAAGCAGACCCAGTAGCCAGAGCATCAGTCGCAGCTTCATGTCGGTTCCACCAGCGCAGGGAAAGGGAACGAGGCATCATCTCGCGACCCGCCACTCGGCGGGTCGCGCCGGTCAATCGCTTACTTGGTGACGGCGTCCTTGAGGCCCTTGCCCGGCTTGAAGGCCACGGTCTTGCTGGCCGCAATGTTCAACGGCGCTCCCGTCTGGGGATTCTTGCCGGTGCGTGCGGCTCGCTCGCGTACGGTGAAGGTGCCGAAGCCGATCAGCGATACGTCCTGTCCCTGGGAGACGCTGCCGGTGATTTCGTCGAGAATCACGTTGAGCACCTGGCTCGCCTTGTCCTTGGAAAGATCGGCACGCTCGGCAATCGCCGCCGCGAGTTCTGGTTTACGCATAAGCCCTCCTGATTTGGCATGGCAAGGCGGACATCACCGCCCCCTGTTGTTGTTGATAACACTGCTGTTGATAACACTGTTGTTGACGAAACGAGAGACGCCTTTGCAACAAGGCGCCTCTTCGACATGGGAGGTATCGGCAGCATCTTCGCACACTTGATACTCAGCGCAACGTCACTAGCCTAGCAACGGCGGTGCGAGCCGCGCCAGTTCGACTTTCCGACGCACGCAGCGTCCTGTCAAGGCGAAACCAATCAAACGACCGTTCTCATCTTCGGCAAGCGCCGTCATATCCGAGCCCTCGCCCTCGACCCGCCAGCGGGCGGGGGGCGTCGTGGGGGCATAGGCCACCACCGGCAACAACGGCGTCTTCACCACCACCGGCCAGGCGCCGAACGCCACCGTCGTCGGCATTCCCGAGAGTGTCTTCGCCAAGGCCTTGGCACTGGCCTGCAACGGCTGGACATACATGGCGTTTACGCCCGCCACGCAGGCCACGTCACCCAGCGCATAGATACCCGCGACCGAGGTCGCAAGCGAGCGGTCGGTGTGGATGCCGGCCTCGCTGACCGCAAGTCCCGCGGCCTCGGCCAACGCCGAGCGCGGTGCGAGCCCCGTGGCGGCCAGCACCAGGTCGACCTCGAGCCGACTGACGTCGCTCAACGCCACGCCGACATGCCCGTCGACCTCCTCGAGCGCTGCCAGGCCACGCCCGAAATACAGCTGCATGCCCGCCGCCTGAAAGGCCTCACCCAGCGCGCGACCGAGCCGTTCGGGCAGCAGGCGCGGCAGCGGCGCACTTTCCGGCGCGACCAGGCTCACCGCATGCCCCCCGGCCGTCAGGTCGTTGGCGAACTCGCACCCCACCAGGCCCGCGCCGATGATCGCCACTCGCGCGGGCCGACCGAGCGCCGCAAGAGCGGCGTGGAAGCGGCGATAGTCGTCGAGATCATTGATCGTGAAGACCCGGCTCGCCACCCGCGAGGGAATGTCGAACGGCAACATCGGTGCGGCGCCGGTGGCCAGCACCAGGTCGCCGAAGGGCAAGCGCTCCTCGCCGAGTCTGAGCGTGCGGGTGTCAAGATCGATGGCATCGACCCGGGTGTGGGTGCGCACCACGGCGCCGAGGCGGTCGGCAACGTCGAGTGCCGAACCCGCCGCCAGCCGCTCGGGCGAGAGGCCCTTGGCAACGCCGGTCGAGAGCAGCGGCTTGGCGTAATCATCACCGCTGTCGGCGCTGATCAGGGTCACTGGTCGCTCGGCTTCCAGCGCCCGCCATTGGCGGAGCAGGCCGATGCCGGCCATGCCGGAGCCGATGATGGTCAAGGGGGCGCTCATGACAATCCTTCCTTCGTACTAGTGCGTCTCACAATTGCATCACGCAATGCCTTCGTGCATTTTCTCCGCACACCGTCTTCGTGCAGTGGCCGAGCGAACCTGTGGTGAGACGGGGAAGCGTTTTGGGACAACATGTTACACTATCCGTCCCTTGATTCGATGCGGAGCCTGCCGGTGCATGATGGCCAACCCACCGATTCCCGCCCTGAGCGCCGGTGGCGCCTGCCCCCGCGCTGGCGCCCCCTGGCGGCCGCGCGACCGGCCATAAGCGCCGCCTGGTGGCAGTGGATCGCCTCGCGCGACTCGCTCACCGCCCGACTGGTCGTCGCCGGCGGCGAGCGGCGCTTCCGGGTGCGGCTGCTCGGTCAGCAGTTGGCCCGCCCGGCCCTCGACGAGGCGCTGGTGCTGGGGCTCCCACCCAAGCGCTATGCCTGGTGTCGCGAGGTCGTCCTGTGCCTCGACGACCGCCCCTGGGTGGTAGCGCGCTCGGTCGCGCCGCTCGAGCAGCTGCGTGGCCAGCGCCTCGACCGCCTGGGAGAGCGCTCGCTGGGTAGCTGGCTGTTCCGCCAGCCGGGGCTCGAGCGCAGCCCCATCGAGGTCACTGCCTCGTCACCGCCGTTCCAGGCGGGCAACGGCCCTTGGGGGCGTCGCTCGGTCTTTCGTCTCGGCGCGGGTCGTGAAGATAGCCACGGGCGTCGCCATGGCCGCTTTGCGGTGCTGGTGCAGGAATATTTTCTGGACACCATGAGGGATGACCTGGGCCTGCCTTCGCGCTAGGCTCTGAATGCTTTTGCTCTCAAACCGCTTCCGTGAGGATGAGATGGACCCAACCGTGATGCGCCCCACGGGCCTGGCCCGGGTGCCGGACTTCCTGCACCTGACCCGACTCGACCGCCCCATCGGCACCTGGCTGCTGATGTGGCCGACCCTCTGGGCGCTGTGGGTTGCCGCCCAAGGCATTCCCGAACGCCGGCTGCTGCTGATCTTCATCGCCGGGGTCTATCTGATGCGCGCCGCGGGCTGCGTGGTCAACGATTACGCCGATCGTCACTTCGACGGCCATGTCAGGCGCACCAAGAATCGCCCCCTGGCCACCGGCCGCATCAGTGAGGGCGAGGCCCAGGCGTTGTTCCTGATTCTGGTGATGGCGGCCTTCGTCTTGGTGTGCTTCACCAACCTGTTTACGGTCATGCTGTCGGTGGGCGGGGTCATCCTGGCCTTCATCTATCCCTTCATGAAGCGCTATACCCACCTGCCACAGCTATTTCTGGGTGCGGCATTCTCCTGGGCGATTCCCATGGCCTTCGGCGCCGTGCTGGGCCATGTGCCCGTCGAAGCCTGGCTGCTGTTTGTCGCCAATGTCGCCTGGACGGTGGCCTATGACACCGAATATGCCATGGTCGACCGTGAGGACGACCTGAAGATCGGCATCAAGTCCACCGCGGTGCTGTTCGGCCAGGCCGACCGGCTGATGATCGCCCTGCTGCAGGGCCTCACCCTGGCGGTGCTCGCCTGGGTCGGACTGCGTCTGGGCCTGGGGGGCTTCTTCTGGCTGGGCCTGGCGGCCATGGCAGCGACTTTCGTGCACCAGCAGGTATTGATCCGCGAGCGGGATCGCGATCGCTGCTTCCAGGCCTTCCTCAACAACTACTGGTCGGGTCTGCTGGTGTTCGCCGGCATTGCGCTGAGCCTCTGGCCCGGCGCCAGCGGCGGGTAAAGGGCTGCAAGGCCGCGCAAGACAGGCGCCTCCTGTCACGGTATTGTCATGACAGCGTGTTGTCATCGTCCCGTCATTGATCGCGAGGCTACCGGATGACCGCCAAGACCGTTCTGATCGTCGATGATGAAGCGTCGATCCGTGAGATGATCGCCGTGGCGCTGGAGATGGCCGACTATCATGTGCTGGAGGCCGGCGATGCCCAGACCGCCCACGCCATGGTCGTCGACCATCAGCCCGACCTGGTACTGCTCGACTGGATGATGCCCGGCACCAGCGGCATCGAGCTGGCTCGACGCCTCAAGCGTGAGGAAACCACCGCCGAGATTCCGATCATCATGCTCACCGCCAAGGGTGAAGAGGACAACAAGATCCAGGGACTCGACGCCGGCGCGGATGATTACATCACCAAGCCCTTCTCGCCACGGGAGCTGGTGGCACGCCTGAAGGCCGTGCTGCGGCGCACCACGCCGCGAGGCATGGAAGATCCGGTGGAAATCGAGGGCCTGATGCTCGACCCCGTCAGCCATCGCGTCAGCGTCGAGGGCAAGTCGCTGGAAATGGGTCCCACCGAGTATCGCCTGCTGCAGTTCTTCATGACCCACCAGGAGCGCGCCTATACCCGCGGCCAGCTGCTCGACCAGGTGTGGGGGGGCAATGTCTATGTCGAGGAGCGTACCGTGGATGTGCACATTCGTCGCCTGCGCAAGGCGCTGGGCGATGCCCACCACCACCTGATCCAGACCGTGCGTGGCACCGGCTACCGGTTCTCCGCCAAGGGCTGATGTGCGCCTCTGGAGACGCGAACTCTGGCGCCTCGCGCTGCTCGCCGCGCTCGGTACGCTGGTCGGCTGGCCACTGTCGGCCCCGGGCCTTGGCCTGGCAGCCGGTATCGGCCTGTGTCTGCTCCATCATCTTCGCCAGCTGCACGCCCTGTACCGCTGGCTGACCCGCCATCCGCAATCTGAGCCCCCTGCCGCCAGTGGCCTGTGGGGCGAGCTGTTCGACCGCCTCTACCGCTACCAGAAAGGCCAGCGCCTTACCCAGCAACGGCTGCGCAATATCCTGCAGCGCATCCAGGAATCCTCCGAGGCGATGCGCGACAGCGTGGTGATGCTCGACCGCCACGGCGATCTGGAATGGTGGAACAACGCGGCGGAGCGCATGCTCGGCCTCAAGGCCGCCCATGATCGTGGCCAGCACATCACCAACCTGCTGCGCGACCCGCGCTTCGTCGGCTACTTCCATGCCCGCGACTATCGCGAGCCGCTGACGCTCTCCTCGCCGATCGACGAACGCCTGATCCTGCAGTTCCAGATCACCCTCTACGGCGACGACGAGCGGCTGGTCATGGCCCGCGACATCACCCGCCTGCATCGCCTGGAGCAGATGCGCCGCGACTTCGTGGCCAACGTCTCGCACGAGCTGCGTACCCCGCTGACCGTGCTCACCGGCTATCTGGAAACCTTCGGCAGCTATCTCGCCCATGACAATGCCGCCAGCCTGCCGCCGCGCATGGCCCGGGGCGTCGACCTGATGCAGGAGCAGACCACCCGCATGCAGAACCTGGTCAATGACCTGCTGCTGCTGTCGCGCCTCGAGATCGACCAGGGTGGCGAGGATCATGTGCGCCTGGTCATCCCGGACCTGCTGGAAAGCGTGCGCCGCGATGCCGAGGCGCTGTCCGGCGGGCGCCAGCGGATCGTCGTGGAGATCGACGAGCCTGGCGATCTGATCGGAAGCGAACAGGAGATTCGCAGCGCCGTGTCCAACCTGGTCTACAACGCCGTGCGCTACGCCGGCGAAGGGCGCTGCATCACCCTGCGCTGGACGTCCCACCTCCATGGCGCCTGCCTGGAGGTCGCGGACGACGGCGAAGGCATCGACCCGGTGCACCTGCCGCGCCTCACCGAGCGCTTCTACCGCGTCGACAAGGGGCGCAGCACCGCCACCGGCGGCACCGGCCTGGGGCTGGCCATCGTCAAGCACGTGCTGCTGCGCCACGATGCCCGCCTGCAGATCGACTCCCGCCCCGGCCGCGGCGCGACCTTCCGCTGCCTGTTTCCGGCGGCGCGCCTGCACCGCTCCGCCACCGAGGCGCGTCCGGCCCGCCAGGCCTGATACCCGCTCAGGACGGGACGCGGGCGGGTACCAGGTGACGGTAATGGCGATCCCACATCAGCACGGCGCCGGCCACCGCGCCGGGCAACAGGAACAGATTGGCCAGGGGAATCCAGGTGATCAGCATGACCCAGCCGCCGAAGGTCAGCGTCGGCCAGCGCCGCGACGAGAGCCGGCGACGCATGTCCCGAAAGCTCACCAGGTTATTGTCCATGGGGTAATCGAGATAGGTAATGGCCATGATCCAGGCCGAGAAGGCCAGCCACAGCAGCGGCGCGGCCAGGTTGATCACCGGAATCCAGCTGATCACGAACAACACCGCCATGCGCGGCAGGATGTAGGCCAGCTTGACCAGTTCACGCCCCACGGCATCGACGCCGGTCCTGAACAGGCCGCGGTCGTCCGCGGGCGGGCGGCCGGTCACTTGGGCCTCGACCCTGGCGGCCAGAAACCCGTAGAACGGCGCCGCGATCAGATGGGTGACCAGGGTGAAGGTGAAGAAGACGATCAGCACCAGGCTGATCACGAACAGCGGCCAGATCAGCCAGGAAAGCCACTCCAGCCAGCCGGGGACCATGGCCATCCAGCCATCGAGCCAGCCACCGAAGTTGGCCACCACGTAGCCGAGCATCGCGGCGTAGACCACCAGGTTGACCAGGATCGGCAGGAAGACGTAGCGACGCAGGCCGGGCGTATAGACCAGCCGGGTCCCGCGTGAAAGGGCCGTAAAGGCATCGAGCATGGGCAAGTCCTCGCAGAAACGACACAGGCCATCACCCCGGGGCGATGGCCTGCGTTATTGACGGCCAAGTGGGGCCGACGTTCAACCCTTCTCCAGGTTCCATGCCGGCCGACGTTCAATCTCCGTCGACGCTTACCGCTTTCGAGTGACGATCGATTGCTCGTCGAGGTCGTCGGGGTCGGTGTGACGAATGTCGAGGCCCTTGACCAGATAGACCACGTACTCGGCCAGGTTATTGGCATGGTCGCCGATGCGCTCCAGCGCCCGCAGGATCCACATCACGCTGAGCACCGAGGAGATCGACCGGGCATCTTCCATCATGAAGGTCATCAGCGAGCGCATGGCGCTGCCGTACTCGCTGTCCACCTCGTCGTCCTCGTGCACCAGCTTGAGCGCGAGTTCGGTGTCCAGGCGGGCGAACGAGGTCAGCGCGTCGCGCACCATGCGCCGCACATGCTCGCTGATCATGCGCACCTCGACGAACCCGCGATGCCCGGTATCGGCACTGATCAGCTCGATGGCGTTGCGGGCGATCTTGCTCGCCTCGTCACCGATGCGCTCAAGATCCGAGGCGGCGCGGATCACCGCCAGCACCAGGCGCAGGTCCGACGCGGTAGGCTGGCGGCGCGCCAGCACCTGGGTGCACTCCTCGTCGATCTTGATCTGCATGTCGTTGACGGCACGATCGTTCTCGACCACCCGCTCGGCCAGGTGGGAGTCGCTTTCGAGCAGGGCGCCCACGGCGTCCTGCACCTGCTTTTCCACCAGGCCGCCCATCGCCATCAGGTGCGTCTTGAGCTCTTCGAGCTCGTGATTGAACTGCCGGGAGATATGCTGGCTGTGACTTTCGCTGGTGATATCCATGGATACTCTCCTAGGGGGACGGCCAATCAGGCCATGCGCCCGGTGATGTAATTCTCGGTGCGCGCGAGGCGCGGATTGGTGAACAGGCTGTCGGTGGGACCGTACTCCACCAGTTCGCCTTGCTGAAGAAAGGCGGTGTAATCGGACACTCGCGCCGCCTGCTGCATGTTATGAGTGACGAGCACCAGGGTGAGGCTCGCCTTGAGGTTGCGGATCAGCTCCTCGATCTTCAGGGTCGAGATGGGGTCGAGCGCCGAGGCGGGCTCGTCGAGCAGCAGCACCTCCGGACCCACCGCCAGGGTCCGGGCAATCACCAGGCGCTGCTGCTGGCCGCCGGACAGCGTCCAGGCCGACGCGCGCAGGCGATCCTTCACTTCCTCCCAGAGCGCCGCCGCGGTCAGGGCCTCCTCCACCGCGTCATCGAGCTGGCGCTTGCGCAGCCCCCCCTGCAGGCGCAGGCCGAATGCGACGTTGTCGTAGATCGACATGGGGAAGGGATTGGGCGCCTGGAACACCATCCCCACGCGTCGACGCAGTTGTGCCACGTCCATCTCCGGACCATGGATATCGCTGCCTTCCAGGCGTATCCGGCCCTGGCGGACGACATCCTCGTTGAGATCATGAAGGCGATTGAGCGCGCGCAGCAGCGTCGACTTGCCGCATCCGGAGGGCCCGATGAACGCCGTCACGCGATGCCTCGGCACCCGCAGCGTCACGTCGCGCAGCGCCGTCTTGTCACCGTAGGCCAGGCACAGCCCCTCGATCTCCAGGCAGCTCGCCTCGCGCTTGAAGGCAAGAATCGTCCCCGAGGGGGCCATTGCGGGCGGCATCAAATCGGACATTCAACAACTCTCCCTGGTCCGGACACGGCTCAATGACGCGGTAGCCTGCCATGACGCGACCTCAGATGATGACGCAGAAATATTGCAGTCAGGTTAAGCCCCAGAATTACCAGCACCAACAACAGAGCCGTGGCGTATGCCAGGGGTAGCGCCGCCTGCACATCACTGCCATGAAACGCCGTATCATAGATATGATAGCCAAGGTGCATGAACTTCCTTTCCAGGTGCAGGAAGGGAAAGTTGCCATCCACCGGCACCTGCGGCGCCAGCTTGGCCACCCCCACGAGCATCAGCGGCGCCACTTCACCGGCGGCGCGCGCCACCGCCAGGATCATGCCGGTGAGCATCGCCGGCGTCGCCATCGGCAGCACCACCCGCGTGAGCATTTCCAGCCGCGTGGCGCCCAGCGCCAGGGCACCCTCGCGTTGGTGATCGGGAATCCGCGCCAGCCCCTCTTCGGTGGCCACGATCACCACCGGCAGCGTCAGCAGCGCCAGGGTCAGCGAGGCCCACAGCAGCCCGCCGGTGCCGAAGGTCGGCGACGGCAGGGTGTCGGCGAAGAACCATTCATCCAGCGAGCCGCCGATCCCGTAGACGAAGACCCCCAGCCCGAAGACGCCATAGACGATGGACGGCACCCCGGCCAGGTTGCGCACGGCGATCCGCACCAGACGGGTCATGCGCCCCTGATGGGCGACTTCGTTGAGATAAATCGCCGCCAGCACGCCGAAAGGAGCGACCAGCACCGACATCAACAGCACCATCAACACGGTGCCGAAAATCGCCGGCCAGACGCCGCCGGCACTGTTGGCCGCCCGTGGCCCTTCGGCGAGGAAGCGCCACACGCCCTGCCCCCAGGCCGCCAGCTTGTCGGGGACCGACATGGCGTTGGGCCGCTGGGCCCGTACGATACCCTCGATCGGCTGCCAGAGGCGTGTGCCGTCGACGCTTTCCAATAGCACCTCCCCGCTTTCCATGGTCATCTGAAGCTCGCGCAGCCGCGCTTCGGCGCGAGCGAGTTCAGCGGCAAGCGTGGCGTTCTCCCCGTCGGCAAGGCGTGACGCCAACGGCAGGATGGTGTCGTCGCGTAGCCTGGCCAGCTCGTTGCGCAAGGCCTCGAGCTCGGCGAGGCGTGCCACGAGACTTTGCCAGGCGGCTTCCCCCTCAACCAGGGCGTCTTCGCGACCGACTTTCCGTTGCCCTTCCACTCCGTCATCACCGCCTCGTAGCGCCATCAGGCGACCGTGAAACGCCCCCCAGCGTTGGCGCTCCAGCACCACCAGATCATCGGGGTGGCGCTCCGCCTCGATGGTCGCTACCTCCACCCAGGTCCAGGGGCTGCCTTCCAGGTCGCGATTGGCGGTGTGATAGAGCCGCTCTTCACCGCCACCGCCCGGCAACGGCGCCTCCTTCACCGCCATGCCCGCGAAGCGGCTGCCATCCTGAAGCTCGACCAGCGTCACCGGGGCGGGCCAGAAATGGCCCAGGCCACGTACCGCCAGCAGCAGCAACAGCGCCCCCAGCATCAGCAGCGAGATCGCCACGCTGCCGGCCGTCAACCAGGGCCAGGGACCCTCGCCGCGCGGGAACCCGCGCTGTTTCGACATCGCCATCTCAGGCGCCTCCCAGGCGGCGGTAGCGGCGTCGCAAGCGGGTGCGCACCACTTCGGCCAGGGTATTGACCAGGAAGGTGAAGACGAACAGCAACAGTGCCGCCATCAGCAGCAGGCGATAGTGGGTGCCGCCGGGTGCCGCTTCTGGCAACTCGATGGCGATGCTGGCGGCCAGGGAGCGCATCCCCTCGAGCGGGCTCAGGGTCATCAATGCGGTGTTGCCGCTGGCCATCAGTACGATCATGGTCTCGCCGACGGCGCGGCCGGCACCGATCATCACCGCCGACAGCACGCCGGGACTGGCGGCCGGCAACACCACGCGCCACAGCGCCTGCCAGCGCGTGGCGCCCAGCGCCTCGGCCCCCTCGGCAAGGCTCGACGGCACCCCGGAGAGGGCATCCTCGGCCAGCGCATAGATGCTCGGCATCACGGCGATGCCCATGGCCAGACCGACGATCAGCGCATTGCGGCTGGCATAGTCGAGCCCGAAACGGGTCGCCAGCCAGCCACGCAAGTCGTCATCGAACCAGCGAGCCTCCAGCCAAGGCGCCAGCTCGAACGCGGCCACGCCCAGCAGCAACAGCCAGGGCATTAGCCACAGGCCGGCCCAGCCCAGCGTCAGGCGCGCGCGCCACGGCCTTGGCAGGCGGGCGCGGAGCATCCCCGCGGCGAACAGGCCGGGGATCATCACCAGTACCAGGGTGAAGGCGCCGGCCAAGTGACGCTCCACCCAGGGCGCCAGCACCAGCCCGGCGATAAAACCGATCACCACGCCGGGCAGCGCCTCCATCAGCTCCAGGGTCGGCTTGAGGCGGCTGCGCAGGCGCCGTGGCATGTACATGGCCGAGTGGATCGCCGCCCCCAGCGCCAGCGGTACCGCGATGACCAGCGCCCACAACGCCGCCTTGAGCGTCCCCCAGGCCAGCGGCGCCATGCTGTAGCGCGGCGTCTCGTCCGGCATGGCAGCGGCGGGTTGCCAGCGGAATTGCGGCGTGTCGAGACCTGCATAGGTCTGGGGTAACCAGAGCGCGTCGATATTCACCGTGCCTGCCACGCCGGACGCCCAGAACAACGGCACGACCTCGACTGCCAGGAACACGCCGATGCCCAGCACCGCGACGATCACCCCGATCCCGCCGGCGGTAATCAAGGCCGTCGCCAAACGATCGACGCCTTGGCGCAGGCGCTGTCGATAGCGCGATGGTGGGAAAGCATCCCTCATGGTTGCCGCTCTGGAGGGCTATACCACCACAATACGACAACCGCATGACAGGACCGTGACAGCCTCACTCTCTTCCCTCCAGCCCCAGCTCGCGACGCTGAATGGCCAGGGTCGCCTCGGGGAGGGTAACGAACCCCAGTTCGGCCACGGTTGCCTGTCCCTCGGCCGAGAGGATCTGCTCGAGCAGCGCACGTTCAGGGCCCGGCAAGGTCTCACCCGGCGGCAGGTTGGCATAAAGAAACAGGGTACGCGCCAGCGGATACTCCCCCGAGCGCACCTGCGCCGGGTGCGGGGCGACCGCGTGACTTTCATCGTCGCTCAGGGCCAGCGCGCGAACGCCCGGCGTCAGGTGGTTGAGGCCCGCATACCCCATGGCGGACCACGATGACGCTACGGCCTCGACAACCGCAGCCGAGCCGGGATGCTCATCGATGCGCACGCGGAAATAACCGTCGCACAGGGCACGGCGCCGGAACAGACCGTGGGTCCCCGAGGCGGCATTGCGCCCCTGCAGTTCGATACGCCCGGCCGGTTGCTCGATACCCAACTGGTGCCAGTGGGTGATGTCGCGCTCTCCACCGCAGCGCCGCGTGTCGGAGAAGATGGCATCCACGGTGGCAAGGCTCAACGACGCCAGCGGGTTGTGACGATGGACCACCACCGCCAGGGCGTCGCGGGCGATCTTGATCTCGGTCGGCGGGTAACCGTGACGCTCAATGAAACGTCGCCGCTCGTCATCGGTCATGGGCCGTGACATCGGCCCCAATCGCGTCGTGCCGGCAATCAAGGCCGGCGGCGCGCTGGCCGAACCGCTGGCCTGAAGCTGCAGACGGACCCCCGGATGGCGCTCGGTGAGCTGTTCCCCCCAACGCAGCATCAGTCCCGCCAGGGTATCCGAGCCGATGGCGCCGAGCGTACCGACGGTGTCGTCGGCACTCGCCAGAGGCAGCCAGGCTGCCAGCAGCAGACCGAGGAGCCTCCACCGCCAGCGCCTTGCCATGATTCGCATGCTGCCTCCCTGAAACTGTCCCCCTGAACCGACGGGCCGGGTCATGATGTCGCAAGGCTGGTGGCGCAGCCGGTGCAACCGCTACCATGTCGCCGAACGCCGATACCCACAACAACAAGTTGGATCTTTGCCGATGACCGAACTCGATGATATTCCCGCACCGTGCGGCCGATTGACCCTCAAGCTGCTGGCCAGCCGTCAGGATGCCAATCTGCATGACGACATCGCCGGCGGCTGGCTGGTTGCCCATATGGATCAGGCCGCCGAACTGGCCGCCGGGCGCGAGGCCCTCGGCCGCACCGCCACCGTGGCCATCGAGGCGATGGATTTCCTTTGCCCGGTGCGCGTGGGCTCCATGGTCAATATCTTTACCGAGGTGCGCGAGATCGGCCACAGCTCGGTGAAGGTCGATGTGGAGGTGTGGATTCGGCCGCCCCACGAACGCGACCCCGAGGAACTCTACAAGGTCACCGAGGCCTGCTTCGTGATGGTCGCGCTCGACGATAACGGACGAATCCGCGCGGTCCGCAAGACAAACTGAGCAAACGAACCGCCGTCACGGCTGCTCGCGCCTCAGCGGTCGGCAGCAACGTTGTCGCGCGCCTTCAGATAAGCGTATTCACCGACATCGGTGAATGGCCGCACCCGCTTCTGAAACGCCTGATAAGACTCGTAGACCTTTCTGGATTGCTCATCGTCCTCGACCTGCTTCTGGAGGACGTCCATCGAGGAGGCATAGAGCGCTTCCATGACCTCCTCGGGGAAGGTGCGCAACTCGACGCCGTGCTCGTTGACCAGGGTCTCCAGCGCTTCGGCGTTGCGATAGGCAAACTCGCTGATCATCGCCAGGTTGGAGGCTCGCGCCGCCTCGGTGACCACGTCCTTGAGATCGTCCGGCAGGGCATTCCAGGCGTCCAGGTTGACGGTGCCTTCAAGGACGGCACTCGGCTCGTTCCACACCGAGGTATAGTAATACTTGGCTACCTGATGCAGGCCGAAGGCCAGGTCGTTGTAGGGACCGACCCAATCGGCGGCGTCCAGCACACCGGTCTGCATGGAAGTGAAGATCTCGCTGCCGGGCATGTTGACCGTGGTGACGCCGATACCGTTCATCGCCTCGCCGGCGAGGCCGGGCAGGCGCAACTTGAGGCCTTGCATATCCTCCAGGGAGTTGACCTCCTCCTTGAACCAGCCACCCATCTGGGTACCGGTGTTGCCTACTGGGAAGGGCTTGAGGTTGTGCCCAGCATAGACCTCATCCCACAGCGCCTGGCCACCGCCATGATAGAGCCAGGCGTTGGTTTCGGTGGTGGTCATGCCGAAGGGCACGGCCGTGAAGAACTGCGAGGCCGCTACCTTGCCGCGCCAGTAGTAGGAGGCGGAATGGCCCATTTCAGCGGTACCGGCCGATACCGCATCGAACACTTCAAGCGGTGGCACCAGTTCACCGGCCCCGTGCACGCGGATGCGCATGCGGCCATTGGAAAGCTTCTCGATGCGCTCGGCGAAGTCGTTGGCACCAGTGCCCAGGGCAGGAAAGTTGGTAGGCCAGGAGGTCACCATGTTCCAGGTGATGGTTTCCTGGGCGCTCACCGTGGTGACAAAGGGTGCCGTGGCGCCGGCGGCGGCACTGACGCCGATGGTCTTGAGAAACTTGCGTCGTTGCATGAGGCGTGACTCCGTAGCGTTTTTTTGATGGCGCCTTCACAGGGCACCGTTGTCGCGGAACCGAGAGGAGCGGTTCAGCGCGAGGTCTTGTTGCCGAGCCGGATCAAGTAATAGCTGATGCCCAGCGCCAGCACGGCCGCCGACAGCGCGGCGATCATCCAGGGATCAATGCTTTCCAGGTCCATCACCATGAATTTCCTGACCAACGCCATGACGGCGATCAATACCACGATCTCGACCTGAATGAAGCTGCCGCGCCCTTCCATGGTACGCACAATGGAATTGTTGAATTCCATGGCGATCAATACCGTCAGGATCATATCGAAAACTGCCTGGAAAACGCGATAGTCGAACGGATCGCGGGTCTGCAGGAACAGCAGTTCAATCACGTGGCGGACCAGATAATAGATGGCCACCAGCACCACGACACCGATCGCCATGGTAAGCACCAGCGACACCAGCCGCTCGAAACGCTGATAGCCGGAAAGCGCCGACCATTGGTCCATCAGCTCGGGAAACCATTTCTTCAGCATGCGCTTTCTCCGTTCACAGCGGTGTCAGCTTGGCGAATCCCAGTACCAGCCACTTGTCGCCCTCACCCTCGAAGCTGACCTGCACCCGGGCCCGTTCGCCCTCGCCCTCGGCGTTGAGAATCACGCCCTCGCCGAACACCGGATGGCTGACCCGCTGGCCCAGCGAGAGCGATGGCAGCGTATCGCCGCCGTTGACCGAGCTCTGTCGCCAGCCCTGACTGGGACGAGACGTCGTCACCGGACGCGAGATCTGGCCGCGCAGACGGACCTCCTCGAGAAATTCCGCGGGAATCTCGCGCAAAAAGCGTGAAGGACGCTGAAAGGTCTCCTTGCCATGCAGGCGCCTGAGCTCGGCATGGGTCAGGTAAAGCTTGCGCATGGCGCGGGTCAGGCCCACGTAGCACAGCCGGCGCTCCTCCTCGAGGCGGCCCGGCTCTTCCATCGACATCCGGTGGGGGAAGAGCCCCTCCTCGACGCCCGCGATGAAGACCACCGGGAACTCGAGTCCCTTGGCGGAGTGCAGGGTCATCAGCTGCACGCTGTCCTCGAAGTCCTCGGCCTCATGGTCGCCTGCGTTCAGCGCGGCTTCGGCCAGGAAGGCCTCCAGCGCCACTACGCCCTCACCGGCCACCGGCGGCTCGAACACATCGCCCTGAATGAACGCCTTGGCCGCCGTGACCAGCTCTTCGAGGTTCTCGACGCGCGCCTGACCCTTCTCGCCCTTTTCGCTGCGATGATGCTCGATCAGCCCCGTCCGCGTCATGACGTGATCGATGATCTCGTCGAGCGCAAGGCCGGCGGTATCGTTGTCGAGGCGCTCGATCAGGTCGGCGAAGGCCTGGGTCGTCGCGGCGGCGCGGCCCTTGAGCGAGGCATCGAGCAGGGCATCATGCAGCGCCTGCCATAGCGAGACATCGGCCTGGCGAGCCCGGGTGCGCAGGATCTCCACGGTGCGGGTGCCGATGCCGCGGGCCGGCACGTTGATCACCCGCTCGAGCGAGGCGTCATCGTCGCGGTTGAGCAGCAGACGCAGGTAGGCCAGCGCATTCTTGATCTCCAGGCGTTCGTAGAAGCGCTGGCCGCCGTAGATGCGGTAAGGCACGCCCTGGCGGATCAGCGTTTCCTCGATCACCCGGGACTGGGCATTGGAACGGTAGAGGATGGCGATCTCGCGACGCGTATGGCCTTCATCGACGCGTTCCTTGATGGTGTCAACGATGAAGCGCGCCTCGTCGAGGTCGTTGAAGCCGGCATACAGCGAGATCGGTTCGCCACGGCTGACGTCTGTCCACAGCTCCTTGCCCATGCGTCCAGCGTTGTGACTGATCAAGGCGTTGGCGGCATCGAGGATGGCGCTGGTCGAGCGGTAGTTCTGCTCCAGACGCACGGTGCGGGTATCGGTGAATTCCTGCTCGAAGCGGCGGATGTTCTCCACCCGCGCGCCGCGCCAACCGTAGATCGACTGGTCGTCGTCGCCGACCACGGTCATCGGCGTGCGCATGCCGGAGAGCAGCTTGAGCCAGGCGTACTGCAGGGTATTGGTGTCCTGGAACTCGTCGACCAGCATATGCCCGAAGCGCTCCTGGTAATGGGCGAGCAACGCCGGGTTGTCACGCAATAGTTCCAGGCTTCTGAGCAGCAGCTCGCCGAAATCGACCAGGCCACCGCGATCGCAGGTCAGCTGATAGCGCTCGTACAGCTCGACCATCTGGCCGAGATAGGCATCGCCGTGGGCGTCGACCTGGTGAGGACGCAGCCCTTCCTCCTTGCAGCCGGATATGAACGACTGTACCTGGCGCGGCGGGAAGCGTTCGTCGTCGATGCGGTAGTCCTTGAGCAGACGCTTGATCAGGCGCAACTGGTCGTCGGAGTCGATGATCTGGAATTGCTGGGGCAGCCGCGCGTCCTGCCAGTGGGTTCGCAG
This sequence comes from Halomonas korlensis, assembly GCF_900116705.1. Lineage (GTDB taxonomy): Bacteria > Pseudomonadota > Gammaproteobacteria > Pseudomonadales > Halomonadaceae > Halomonas > Halomonas korlensis. The sequence goes on from NZ_FPBP01000003.1 coordinate 123,918, forward strand.
CAGGCGGTGGGCGATGGAGTGAAAGGTGCCGACCCACACGTGGCGCAGCGAGATGCCGAGCAATGCCTCCAGGCGGGTGCGCATCTCGCGGGCCGCCTTGTTGGTGAAGGTCACGGCGAGTACCGCATAGGGCGAAAGCCCTTCGGCCTGCATCAGCCAGGCGATACGATGGACCAGCACCCGGGTCTTGCCTGAGCCGGCGCCGGCCAGCACCAGCATGTTGCCCTGGGGGGCGCTGACGGCCTCGCGCTGGGCGGTGTTGAGGTGATCGAGGATGGCCGTGACGTCGTCCATAGCGGAAAGCGATTGCCGAGTCGAAAATGAGCGCCCAGTTTAGCATATCGCCCTACCGCGCGGGCTCAGGGCTTGCGCTGAGGCTCGGGGAAGCGCAGCGGCGTGAGACTCTTCTTCACTTCGCGGAGCTGCTCGGCAAGTTTCGGGCCACGGGTCTTGGCCACGCCAACCGCCAGCACATCGATCAGCACCAGATGGGCGATGCGCGAGCTCATGGGGGTGTAGATCTCGGTGTCCTCGTGGACATCGATATACAGCGGCAGGGTCACCTCCTCGGCCAGTGGCGAGCCGCTGGGGCACAGCCCGATCACCGTGGCGCCGGCCTCGCGGGCCAGGCGCACGCTGGCCACCAGGGCGCGCGTGCGTCCGGTCTGGGAGATCGCCACTACCACGTCGCCCTCCTTGAGCGTCACCGCCGACATGTTCTGCATGTGTGGGTCGGCGTGGGCGGCGGTGGAGATCTGCAGGCGGAAGAACTTGTGCTGGGCATCGAAGGCCACCGCCCCCGAGGCGCCATACCCGTAGAATTCCACCCGGTTGGCCAACGCCAGGGCATTGATCGCCTGGCCGAGGGCCTCGTTGTCGAGACGGTCACGCACCGACAGCAGGGTTCCCACGGTGGAATCGAAGATGCTGTGGGAAAACTCCGCCACCGAGTCGCTGTCGCTCATCGAGAACTGGGCGAACTGGCTGCCCGAGGCCAGCATCTGCGCGAGCTGCAGCTTGAAGTCCTGAAAGCCATTGCATCCCAGGGCGCGGCAGAAGCGTACCACGGTGGGCTCGCTGACCTTGGCTTCGGTCGCCAGATCGACGATACGCATATGGATCACGTCTTCGGGGTTGCGCAGCACGAAACGCGCGACCTTCTGCTCGGAGCGACGAAAATGCTCCATGCGTCGTCTCATCTCATCGAACAGGGCACGGCTCACGTGACACTCCTTGGAGGCAGACCGCCCGCCACGTAACGAGCAAGACGGTGGAAAACGGTAACGAATAAACCTCCCTAGTATGCCCCAAGCCGACCTGTAAGGGGGACCGTCCAGTCGAGTGAGGCCTGCGGACCGTAATTTTCATTAGCGTTAATATAACGTTGTGGCTTTTCACCCACGCCGTCATCATTCTGTCAAGCGAGGTATAGTAAGAATTGCAGTGTCGCGAGTCTTTTAGGAGAGTTGAACATGCGCAATGTCGAACGGTTATCTTCCCTGAAGACGGAACTCCTCGACATCTTCATGAGCATGCAAGTCGCCGAACACGAGCAACGCTCCCGCACCGCCGCCCAGCGCAATTTACGGGCGCGGCGGGGCATCGAATTACACAAGGAGTTCAAGCAGCTCTCACAACACCTTGCCGCGTTGCCCAGCGATGAATGGGTAGAAGACGAAATGCATTGAACGGGAACGCCACCGAATGGCGAGATAAACGAACGCACGAAACGGCCTAGAACAGTCGAGCCTGGCTCTCCCCGGCGAAGGGCGCGAGAGGCGGCAGTGAACAGCGTTCGATAAGCCGCGAGTACAGGCGCCGGGCGAGTTCAGGGGCCTCTCGATTATCCGGAGTATGCACAAACAGAAAAGGGGTTTTCCCCTGTTTTATCCACAGGCAGAGTCGATCGATCCAAGGCTCGAAATAGCGCTCGTTGAGCCCGCTATCCAAGTGACCGATGAAGCGCACTAACGGTCTCTCTGCCGTGGAAAGCACGTGTAATGGGCGTCTTGGCTTTTCCTGACGAGCCTTGTGAACGACCGGAGCCTCATTGTCCGACGCCGCGAAGAGTGCCCGCACATCGAGCATCACCCGGTCCACGCCTTGACTTATCAACAATTGGTTGAGCGCAATTTCCGCCGCCCCCTTGTGGAAAAAATCACTGTGACGCACCTCGACGGCACAGGGGATTGCTGAGGGCCAGTGAGACAGCAGATGATCCAACTGTGGCAGCTCGTCGATACCGAAATCCCTGGGCAGCTGAACCATCATCGGGCCCAGGCGATCATGCAATGGCGCCAGCGCCTCGAGAAATGCCTCGAACTCCGTCTCGATACCCACCAGTCGCCGCTCATGGGTCAACCGTGCCGGCAGTTTGAAACAGAAGCGAAACCCGGCGGGCGTCTGCCGGGCCCAGGCCGCTACCGTCTCGGCGCGCGGGGCGCCACTGTAGAAGGTGGTATTGCCCTCCACGCTGGAAAAGACCCGCGCGTAATCGCCCAACCAGCCATCGCTGCCGGCATGGGGCGGATAGAGCCCGCCACGCCAGGCGTCGTTGGCCCACATCGGCAGGCCAAGATGCAGGCGCGGCATCGGGTTTACTCCACCGTCACCGACTTGGCCAGGTTACGCGGCTGGTCGACGTCGGTGCCCTTGAGCACCGCCACGTGATAGCTGAGCAGTTGCAGCGGCAGGGTATAGAGAATCGGCGCCAGGGCCTCGTGAACGTGCGGCAGGCGCAGCACATGAATGCCCTCCGCCTCCTCCAGCGCCACATGCTCGTCGGCGAACACGTAAAGCTCGCCGCCCCGAGCCCTGACCTCCTGCAGGTTGGACTTTAGCTTGTCGAGCAGCTCGTCATTGGGCGCCACCGAAATGACCGGCATCTCGCTGTCCACTAGGGCCAAAGGACCGTGCTTCAGCTCGCCGGCCGGATAGGCCTCGGCATGGATATAGGAGATTTCCTTGAGCTTCAGCGCCCCTTCCAGGGCGATGGGGAAGTGCACACCGCGTCCCAGAAAGAGCGCATGGTGCTTCTCGGCGAAAGCGGTGGAGAGCGACTCGATCTGGCTGTCCAGCGCGAGGACTCGCGTGACCAGCGCCGGTAGGCCCCTCAAGGCCGCCACCAGCTCGGCCTGCACAGCCTCGTCCAGGCCCTTTATCCGGCCCAGCGCCAGGGTAAACAACATCAGCGCGACGAGTTGGGTGGTGAAGGCCTTGGTGGAGGCCACGCCGATTTCTGGCCCGGCGTGGGTCATCAGGGTCAGGTCCGACTCACGCACCAGCGAGCTTCCCGGCACGTTGCAGATCGCCAGGCTGCCCAGATAGCCGCTAGCGCGCGCGAAGCGCAGCGCCGCCAGGGTATCGGCGGTCTCGCCGGATTGCGAAAGCGTCACGAACAGCGTTCCCTCAGGCACTACCACCCGGCGATAGCGGTATTCGGACGCGACCTCTACCTGTACCGGAACACCGGCGAAACGCTCGAGCCAGTAGCGCGCCACCATACCGGCATGATAGCTGGTGCCACAGGCCACGATATGCACCTGCTTGACGCGGTCGAACAAGGCAGCGGCCTCGGGGCCGAAGCTCTCCACCAGCACCCTTCGCTCGCCCAGACGGGCTTCCAGCGTAGCGGCAATCACCGCCGGTTGCTCATGGATCTCCTTGAGCATGAAATGGCGGAACTCGCCCTTGCTGGCGGCGCCGTCGCCATGCTCGAAGGTCTGCACCGGACGCTCGACCACCCGGCCCGAGCTATCGTGAATCTCGATAGCGCCTCCGCGTGACAGGCGCACCAGATCACCCTCTTCCAGATAGATGAAGCGGTCGGTGACCTGCAGCAACGCCAGCGGGTCCGACCCCAGGAAAGCCTCGTCGATGCCTACGCCGACGACCAGTGGGCTGCCCTTGCGCGCGCCGATGATGACATCGGGGTCCTGGGCGTTCATCACCGCCAGCGCATAGGCACCATCGAGTTTCGCCAGGGTTCGTTTCACCGCATCGAACAGGTCATCGCCGACGCGGGATTCCTGGTCCACCAGATGAGCCACTACTTCGGTATCGGTTTCCGAGCTGAAGGCGTAGCCGCTGGCAATCAGCTCGCGACGCAGCGTTTCATGGTTCTCGATGATGCCGTTGTGCACCACCGCCAGTCGTTCGCCGGACTGGTGCGGATGCGCGTTGGTCTCGGTGGGCCGGCCATGGGTCGCCCAGCGCGTATGGGCAATGCCACAGTGGCCCGGCAGCGCTTCGGCGGCCAGACGCTCCTCGAGCGCCGCCACTTTGCCCGCCGCCCGCTGGCGCTTGAGGTTGCCATCGGGCGACTGGACTACCATGCCTGCCGAATCATAGCCGCGATACTCGAGTCGCTTGAGGCCTTCGAGCAGGATGCCCTGAACATTGCGCTCGGCAACAGCACCGACGATTCCACACATGCCACTTCTCCTTGTTACTGGGCTGGAAATACACCAGCGACTATGACGAACGCTTGGTGGGCCGCGCCCAGCCAGGCTTGCTGATCTGGCGGCTGCGTGACACGCACAGGGCACCATCGGCGACATCCTTGCTGATCGTCGACCCCGCCCCCACCGTCGCCCCTTTACCGACGCTGACCGGCGCCACCAGCGCAGTGTTCGAGCCGATGAAGGCCTCGTCATCGATCTCGGTGCGATGCTTGTTGGCGCCATCGTAATTGCAGGTGATGGTCCCGGCGCCCAGATTGACGTTGCGGCCCAGGCGAGCGTCGCCGACGTAACTCAGATGATTGATCTTGCTACCCTCGCCGACCTCGACGTTCTTGGTCTCGACGAAGTTGCCGATTTTCGCCCCGACCGCCAGCCGCGACCCCGGCCGCAGGCGCGCAAAGGGGCCAACATGGTTGCGGCCGGCCACGACCGCCCCGTCGAGCACGCTGTGCGATTCGATCACCGATTCGGCGCCGACATGACTGTCGCGGATCACGCAGTACGGGCCGATGCGCACCCCTTCTCCCAGCTCGACGTTGCCCTCGAAGACGCAGCCGACATCGATCTCCACGTCGTGGCCACAGGTCAGCGTACCCCGGATATCCAGGCGATCCGGATCAAGAAGCGCCACGCCATCCGCCATCAGCCCCTCGGCCAGGTCGCGCTGGTAGGCTCGCTCGAGGCGCGCCAGTTCAGCACGGTTATTGACCCCCTCGACCTCACGCGTCCTGACGGGCTGGGTGGTAACGATCGTGACCCCTTCGCCGGCGGCCATGGCGATGATATCGGTGAGGTAATATTCGCCCTGGGCGTTATCGGCGGAGAGCCTCGGCAACCATCGCTGCAATTGCTGGGCGGTCATCGCCATGATACCGGTATTGCACTCGCGGATCGCTCGCTGTGAGTCACTGGCATCCTTGTGCTCGGCAATTGCCACCGCCTCGCCGTCGCCATTGCGCAGGATACGACCATACCCCCCCGGGTTCTCCAGGGTGACGGTCAGCAGTCCGAGATGCTGTTCGTCGACGCTCTCGAGCAGCTTCGCCAGCGTTTCGCGGCGAATCAGCGGCACATCACCGTAGAGCACCAGCACCTTGCCGTTGCCCAGCCCTTCCAGCGCCTGGGCCACGGCATGGCCGGTGCCTTTCTGCTCGGTCTGCACGGCGAAATGCACCGGATAGTCGGCGAGTGCTTCACGTACATGCTCGGCGCCGTGCCCCACCACCACGTGGGTACGCTCGGCCTGTAGCCCGCGAGCCGTATCGATGACATGTCGCACCATCGGCTTGCCGGCCAGGCGGTGGACCACCTTGGGCCGGGTGGAACACATGCGACTGCCTTGTCCGGCCGCGAGGATCACCACATCGAGGCTCATCGTAACTCCTTGACGGTTGGTCGTTATTACCAGTTTAACGAATTCAGGCGGGCCGGACGTTTATCACCGGACCGACAGGGTCACCTCTCATTGATGACCTCGAGGCCCTCTTCCTCGACCAGCGCCTCGCCGAAGCGCGTGGCGAACGCAGGGCTGACACGACTGCGCCAGCCGTCATCATCGTCGCGCACGATCATCAGCACCTCGAGCTGCTGGTCGCGGGCCACCCTCATGCCCTGTTCGTCGCCGAGCACCATCAAGGCCGTGGCCCAGGCATCCGCCCAGGCGTTGGAGGGGTGAGCCACCGTCACCGAGGCCAGGCGATGCTCGATGGGACGCCCGGTGCGGGGATCCAGGGTATGTGAATAACGTTGCCCCTCCGCCTCGAAGTAGTTGCGATAATCGCCCGAAGTGGCCACCGAAATATCGTGCAGCGGGAGGATATGCCGCGCCTGCTGCGGTCCATTATGGGGTCTTTCGATACCGATCTGCCATGGCGTATCTTCCCGGTCCCGATACCCTTGGGCCAGCAAGTCACCGCCGAGGTTGACCAGGTAGTGCTCCATGCCCTGGCGCGCCAGGTAGTTCGCGACGCGGTCGGTGGCATGGCCCTTGGCCACCGCGGAAAGATCGATAAAGACATCCCGGACACGTCGTGCCTGGCGCGATTCCACATCCAGCTCGAGGCTGTCGGGGCCGATCTCGGCCAGCCGTGTCGCCAGGGTCTCGTCATCCGGCGTCTCGCGGGGTCGCGCCTCGGGGCCGAAACTCCACAGGTTCACCAGTCCGCCGATGGTGATATCCAAGGCGCCGTCGCTGGCCTCACCCACCGACTGACTGATCGAGAGCACTTCGATCAGCTCGTCGGAGAGCGGTTGCCACTCGCCCACGGGCGCGTCATTGAAGGCCGAGAGCTCCGAATCCTCGCGCCAGGTGGACATGGCCGTATCTACCGCTTCGAGCTCGGCAACGATCCCTTCCTCCAGCGCGTCGGCCTCGCCCAGGGTCAGCGGGTCGGCGATCGATACCTGATAGAAGGTGCCGAAGATCTCGCCTCCAAGCTTGACTGGCGACTCCAGCGGGCGGTCACGCTCCGAGCAGCCGGCCAGCAACACCAGCAGCAGGACCAGATACCATGGCAAGCGGCGCATCGGCAACATCGTGAACAGTCTCCGTCGAGGCATGAAACAGGCGGCTAGCCGAACAGCCACAGCAGGGCAACGCCGAGAAGCAGCCGGTAGACCACGAAGGGCTGCATGCCGAGGCGACGGATAAAGGCCAGAAAATAGTGAATGCACAGGTAGGCGCTGAGACCCGACACCAGCGCGCCCAGCACCATGTCACCAGCGTCCACCGGAATGGACGCCTCAACCAGGTTGACGATCTCGAGCCCCGCGGCCAGCACGATCACCGGAATCGACAACAGAAAGGAGAAGCGCGCCGACGCCTCGCGATTCAGCCCGAGCAGCAGCGCCGCGGTCATGGTAATCCCCGAACGCGAGGTACCGGGGATCAGTGCCAGCGCCTGGGCGATGCCGATCCACAGCACGTCGACCCAGCTCATGCTGTATTCGCTGCGCGACCCCCGGTGGCGCCAGTCGGCATACCCCAGCAGGATGCCAAAGACGATCAACCCGCCGGCCAGTATCAGCGGCGAGCGCATGGCCGTCTCGATGGTGTCGTGGAAGGTCAGGCCGGCGAGCGCCACCGGGATGGTGGCCAGGAGCACCCACCAGGCCAGACGGGCATCATCGTCGGTGCCCCTGCCCGCCACACTGATGCCCCAGCTGCGCGTCATGGTGACCAGCTCGTGGCGGAAATAGAGCACTACCGCCGTCAAGCTGCCCAGATGCAGCGCCACATCGAAGGCCAGGCCCTGATCGCCCCAATCGGAAAAGACCGGTACCAGAATCAAGTGGGCGGAGCTGGATACCGGCAGGAACTCGGTCAGTCCTTGAACGATAGAAAGAACGACGATCTGGAGCCAATCCATGAAACTTCCTGCTGAAGGAACGGAGACGGGGAGACCCGCGTTTAAGACCGTGAAGAGGATACACAAGCCGGAGCGTGATGTCCGCCCGTTACTGTCTCAGGAAGCGCTGAGTAGCGCGGGGGCGCACTATAAAAAACGCCCCCCGAACCGGGTCCGGGGGGCGTCAATCAGCATGATGAGCTTGCTCAGCTCTTACCGCCGGCCTTCTTGCGCAATTGCTGAATGGTCCGCAGCTGTGCTACCGCTTCGGCAAGCTCGGCCGAGGCGCGGGTATAGTCAAGCTCGGATGACTTGTCATTCAGGTGTTTCAGCGCTTGCTGGCGGGCCTCTTCGGCGGCCGCTTCATTGATGTCGTGCGCACGGGTCGCCGCATCGGCCAGGATGGTCACCACGTCGGGCTGGACTTCCAGGAAGCCTCCCGAGACGTAGTAGCTCTCCTCCTGGCCGCCATCGTAGATCACCCGCACCGGCCCCGGCTGGAGCTCGGTCAGCAGCGGGGCGTGGCCGGGAAGAATCCCCAGCTCGCCCATCAGGCCATTGGCGATGATCCGCTCGATCTCCCCAGAGAAGATGCCTTCCTGGGCACTGACGATCTCGCATTTGAAGCTTTTCGTCATGACGACGTCTCCCGGGTGGAAGGGATTACTTCATCTGGTTGGCTTTCTCGACGGCCTCGTCGATGGTGCCGACCATATAGAAGGCCTGTTCCGGCAGCTCGTCGTACTCGCCGTCGAGGATGCCCTGGAAGCCACGAATGGTTTCCTTGAGCGACACGTACTTGCCGGGCGAGCCGGTGAAGACCTCGGCGACGAAGAACGGCTGTGACAGGAAGCGCTGGATCTTGCGTGCCCGGTACACGGACCGCTTGTCCTCGTCGGACAGCTCGTCCATCCCCAGGATGGCGATGATGTCCTTGAGCTCCTTGTAGCGCTGCAGCACCCCCTGCACGCCACGCGCGGTGTTGTAGTGCTCCTCGCCCACGACCAGCGGGTCGAGCTGGCGCGAGGTGGAATCCAGCGGGTCGATGGCCGGGTAGATACCCAGCTCGGCAATCGAGCGCGCCAATACCACGGTCGCATCCAGGTGGGCGAAGGTGGTCGCCGGTGACGGGTCGGTCAAGTCATCCGCCGGCACGTAAACGGCCTGCACGGAGGTGATCGAGCCGGTCTTGGTCGAGGTGATGCGCTCCTGAAGCAGGCCCATCTCTTCGGCCAGGGTCGGCTGGTAACCTACCGCCGACGGCATACGTCCCAGCAGTGCCGAGACCTCGGTACCGGCCAGTGTATAGCGGTAGATGTTGTCGACGAACAGCAGCACGTCGCGGCCTTCATCGCGGAACTTCTCGGCGATGGTCAGGCCGGTCAGCGCGACGCGCAGGCGGTTGCCGGGCGGCTCGTTCATCTGACCGTAGACCAGCGATACCTTGTCGATAACGTTGGATTCGGTCATCTCGTGATAGAAGTCGTTACCCTCGCGGGTCCGCTCACCCACGCCGGCGAACACGGAGTAACCGCTGTGCTCGGTGGCGATGTTGCGGATAAGCTCCATCATGTTGACCGTCTTGCCCACGCCGGCACCGCCGAACAGGCCGACCTTGCCGCCCTTGGCAAACGGGCAGACCAGGTCGATGACCTTGATGCCTGTTTCCAGCAGTTCTTCGGCAGCGGCCTGGTCGGCATAGCCGGGCGCCTTGCGGTGAATCGGCATGCGCTCGGCCTCGCCGATCTCGCCTGCCTCGTCGATGGGCTCGCCGAGCACGTTCATGATGCGACCCAGCGTCTCCGTACCCACGGGCACGGAAATCGCGGCACCGCTGTTGTCGACCGCCATGCCGCGCTTGAGCCCTTCGGTAGAGCCCATGGCGATGGTGCGCACCACGCCATCACCCAGCTGCTGCTGGGTCTCCAGAACGGTCCCGACTTCCGAGACCGTCAGCGCGTCGTAGACCTTGGGAACATCGTCCCGCGGAAACTCTACGTCAATCACCGCGCCGATGATTTGTACGATACGTCCGCTCATCTTGGTTCCTCTCAAATACCTGCAAATGAAACCTGCTTGCCGGGAGGGTCGCACCCTCCCCGACGCTAAACGGCGGCGGCGCCACCGACGATCTCGGAGATTTCCTGGGTAATGGCGGCCTGGCGGGCCTTGTTGTAGACCATTTCCAGGTCGTCGATCAGACCGCCCGCATTGTCGGTGGCGCTCTTCATGGCAATCATCCGCGCGGCCTGCTCGCAGGCCCCGTTCTCGACCACCGCCTGATAGACCTGCGATTCGACGAAACGCACCAGCAGGCTATCCAGAAGCGCCTTGGCATCCGGCTCATACAGGTAGTCCCAGCTACCGGGACGCTTGTGTTGTTCGTCGTCGGGATCCCTGCCCATCTCGGGCGACAGCGGCAACAACTGGCGTACCACCGGCTGCTGGACCATGGTGTTGACGAATTCGTTGTACACCACGTAAATCCGGTCCAGCTGGCCCTCGTCGTAGGCATCCAGCATCACTTTCACGCTGCCGATCAGGTCGTCGACTTCCGGCGACTCCCCAAGGCCGCTCTTCGCCGCCACCAGGTTGCCCCCGTAGCTGCGGAAGAAGCTACCTGCCTTGCGGCCTAACGCGCAGAAATCCAGCTCGGCACCGTCGTTGCGCCAGTCTCGCGCGTCCTTGACCACGGTCTTGAACAGGTTGACGTTCAGACCGCCGCAAAGCCCGCGATCGGTGGAGACGACGATGTAGCCGACTCGCTTGGCCTCACGCTCGATCATCCACGGATGCTTGTACTCCGGATTGGCATCGGCGATGTGGCCCACGACGCTACGGATCTGACGCGCATAGGGCTGACCGGCCTTCATCAGCTCCTGAGCCTTGCGCATCTTCGACGCAGCCACCATTTCCATGGCGCTGGTGATCTTCTGCGTGTTCTTGATGCTCCCGATCTGGGTGCGTATCTCTTTTGCAGCTGCCATAGCGATCTACTCCGTTCGTGGCACTCAGAAAGCTCCAGGGCCCGCCCCAAGGGGGCGAACCAATGGGATTACCAGCTCTGAGTGGCCTTGAACTTGTCGAGACCCTCTTTCAGACCGCTCTTGATCTCGTCGTCGTAGTCGCCGGTCTGGTTGATCTTGTCGAGCAGCTCGCTGTACTCGGCCTTCATGAAGTCGCGCAGGGCGCGCTCGAAAGGCAGCACCTTGCTGACTTCGACGTCCTCCAGGTGACCTTCGTTGGCCGCGTAAAGGGAGACGGCCATCTCGGCCACCGACATCGGCGAGTACTGATTCTGCTTCATCAGCTCGGTGACGCGCTGCCCGTGCTCCAGCTGCTTGCGGGTGGCTTCGTCCAGGTCGGAGGCGAACTGGGCGAAGGCCGCCAGTTCGCGATACTGAGCGAGGGCCAGGCGCACGCTACCACCGAGCTTCTTGATGATCTTGGTCTGGGCCGAGCCACCGACACGCGACACCGAGAGACCGGCGTTGATGGCCGGCCGGATCCCCGAGTTGAACAGGTCGGTCTCGAGAAAGATCTGACCATCGGTGATCGAGATCACGTTGGTCGGAACGAACGCCGAGACGTCGCCGCCCTGGGTCTCGATGATCGGCAGGGCCGTCAGCGAGCCGGTCTTGCCCTTGACCTCGCCATTGGTGAACTTCTCGACGTAGTCGACGTTGACGCGAGCGGCACGCTCGAGCAGGCGCGAGTGCAGGTAGAAGACGTCACCCGGGTAGGCCTCGCGCCCCGGCGGACGACGCAGCAACAGCGAGACCTGACGATAGGCCACGGCCTGCTTGGAGAGATCGTCATAGACGATCAGGGCGTCTTCGCCACGGTCGCGGAAATACTCACCCATGGTGCAGCCGGAATAGGGGGCGAGGAACTGCATCGGCGCCGGGTCGGCAGCGCCGGCGGCGACCACGATGGTGTGCTCCATGGCACCGTGCTCTTCGAGCTTGCGCACCACGTTGGCAATGGTCGACTGCTTCTGGCCGATGGCCACGTAGACGCAGGTGACGCCCTTGCCCTTCTGGTTGATGATCGCGTCGATAGCGATGGCCGACTTGCCGATCTGGCGGTCGCCGATGATCAGCTCGCGCTGGCCACGACCGATCGGCACCATGGCGTCGATGGACTTGAAGCCCGTCTGGATCGGCTGGTCGACGGACTGACGCGTGATGACGCCCGGCGCGACCTTCTCGACCGCATCGGTGAGCGTGGTGCTGATATCGCCCTTGCCGTCGATGGGAATGCCGAGCGCGTCGACGACGCGACCGCACAGCTCGGGACCCACCGGTACTTCGAGAATGCGCCCGGTGCACTGGGCCGTCATGCCCTCTTCGAGCTCCTGGTAGTCGCCGAGCACCACGATGCCCACCGAGTCGCGCTCGAGGTTGAGCACCATGCCGAAGATGCTGCCGGGGAATTCGATCATTTCACCGAACATTGCATCTTCGAGCCCGTGAACTTTCACGATGCCGTCGGAAACGCTGACGATGGTGCCCTGATTGCGGGCTTCAGATGCGACATCCAGCTTCTCGATACGCTGCTTGATGATGTCGCTGATCTCGGAAGGATTCAGTTGCTGCATGCCATGTCCCTCGGACTCAAGCGGTAAGGGCTTCGGAAAGGCGCGTTAATCGACCACGTACCGACCCGTCGATGACGGTATCGCCGGCACGCAGGATAACGCCGCCGAGAAGCGCCGGGTCCACCTGAGTGGTAATGGAGATTTCGCGATTCAGGCGCTTCTTGAGCGCACCGGCGAGCTTGTTCTGCTGCTTGTCGTCGAGCGGATAGGCCGACACCACGGTGACATCGACGCGCTGCTCGAGCTCTGCACGTAGCCGCTCGAACTGTTCGGCAATGGCCGTCAGCGCCGGGAGACGATTCTTGACACCCAGGGTCTCGAGAAAGCGGCGGACCGCCTCGTCGGTATCGACCTCGGCCAGCTCGAGCAGTAACGCCACCTTGCGCTCGGCCGTGAGGCCGGGATGCATCAAGAGTTTCTGCACATCACGCACGGCGGCGACCCGGCCCAGCTTGACCAACACGTCGGCCCAGACGTCAAGCGCCTCGTGATCGCGGGCGTACTCGAATGCTGCCCTGGCGTAGGGCCTGGCGACGGTAGATGTTTCCGCCATGGGTCACCTCCTCACAGTTCGGCGGCAAGCTTGTCGAGCAGCTTGCGATGTGCCTTCTCGTCAACGGAGGCTTCGAGGACCCGCTCTGCACCGGATACCGCCAGATGCGACACCTGAGCACGAAGCTCTTCCTTGGCGCGCTGGACTTCCTGATCGATCTCGGCGCGGGCACCGGCAACGATACGCTCACCTTCGCTACGGGCCTGCTCGCGCGCTTCCTCGATCATTTGCGAGGAGCGCTTGTTGGCCTGTTCGAGGATCTGAGACGCCTGCTCCTTGCTTTCGCGCAACGTCTCGTTGGCCCGTTCCTGAGCCAGTTCGAGGTCACGCGTGGCACGGCTGGCCGCATCCAGACCATCGGCGATTCTCTTCTGGCGCTCGTGGAGCGCATTGCTGATCGGCGGCCACACATACTTTGTGCAAAACCAGACGAAGATCGCGAAGGCGATCGTCTGTCCGATTAGCGTCATGTTGATATTCACAGGGATGTACCTCTGACAGGTTCGTGGCGACCGGAAACCGACAAACCGAGCGCTCGGCGCTCGGTAGTGTCATTAACCGGCAACGACGAAGATCAGATACATCGCGATGCCCACACCAATCATCGGCACGGCGTCGAGCAGACCGGCCATGATGAAGGTCTTGGTTTGCAGCTGATCACCCAGTTCCGGCTGACGTGCGGTGGACTCGAGCAGCTTGCCGCCGAGCAGGGCAAAGCCGATGCCGGTCGCCAGAGCGCCGAGGCCGATGATGATCGCAGCAGACATGTAGACCATTTCCATGATGATACTCCTGATGTTGAGTTGTGGTTCAGCGGGTGATGGGTTTAGGGGTTGAGTGGATCAAGCAGAGAAGCGTGGCTCGGAATCAGTGGTGCTCGTGAGCAGCGCTCAGGTACACGATGGAGAGCACCGTGAAAATGAAGGCCTGCAGGGTCACCACCAGAATGTGGAAGATGGCCCAGGGCACATCGAGCAGCCAGATGGCCCAGAAGGGCAACAGGGCAATCAGGATGAAGATGACCTCACCGGCAAACATGTTGCCGAATAGACGCAGGCCGAGACCCAGCGGCTTGACCAACAGGCCGATGATCTCGAGCACCAGGTTGAAGGGGATCAGCGCCCAGTGATTGAACGGCGTCAGCGAGAGCTCCTTGGCGAAACCGCCGGCGCCCTTGACCTTAATGCTGTAGTAGATGATCAGGCAGAAGACACCCAGCGCCATGCCCAGCGTTGCATTGGGGTCGGTGGTAGGCACGATCTTCATGTAATCGACGCCGAGGCGAATGAAGAGCTCGGGGAAATAATCGACTGGAATGATCTTGAGCGTATTCATGAGCAGAATCCACACGAATAGCGTCAGCGCCAGCGGGGCGATGATCGGGTTCCTGCCGTGAAAGGCTGAACGCACCAGGTTCTCGATAAACTCGACGACCATCTCGACCGCATTCTGCAGACCGCTCGGGACACCGGTAGTCGCCATGCGGCCTGCCTTGCGAAACAGCCAGATGAACAGCGCCCCCATGGCGATCGACCAGCCCATGGTATCCAGGTGAAGGGCCCAGAACCCCATCTCGCGGGCCTCGAGAGCCGAATGGGCCATCGACCAACCATGCTCGGGGTGATAGCCGAAGGTCAGATTCTGAAGGTGGTGCTGAATATATTCCGTCGGCGAGGGGTTATTACCAGCCATGGATCTGCCTCTCGTTGGGGTCGGTCAGTCGCGCAGCAGCCAAGGGGCCAGCCAGTGCATGAGATGAACCGCCACGTATGCGCTAAAGAAAAAAGCCGGGTTTGAGGGAGGCGCTGACACGAACACCAAGGCAAACAGTGCCACCGTCAAACCGAACTTGCCTGCTTCGGCTCGATAGAAATCGATCACGAAGCGCGTTGTCTGCCGTCTGCCCGCGGCAGGGGTGAGTCGCCAGACGAAATACAGGTTGGGCAAGAAACCTACCAGCCCACCGCCGAGGGCCGAAATAGCGGTCCTGGGTCCACCAGCCAACAACCCCAGCAGCGTCATGGCCACTACCGCCACGCCTTGACCCAGCAACAAGCGCCGAAAATCAGGCCCTCGTCGCATGACCACCAGCCCTAGCTTGTGCCTGGCCTGCTAGGCGCATCGACCTCGTTTCTTTCGAAAAATCCGGCTTCCGCCCCGCAGGCAAACACCGGCGGATTATAGGGAACCCCCCCTGACCATTCAACCAAAGAGGCGGCGATTCAAGCATTAATCGGTTGTTTTTCGACCAAAGGGGGACGCCAGGCGGCCCTGGGTAGGCAAGGGCAGGACAGGCTCGACGCACGCTCAACGAATATGCTCCAGGATGCCATCCAGTTCGTCGAGGCTGGCATAACGAATGGTCACGCGCCCCTTGCCACTGCGCCCGTGCTGAATCTTGACCGGCGCCCCGAGCACTTCGCCCAGACGAGTTTCCAGACGGGCCACGTCGGGGCTCGGCGCCGGCGTGGCCGACTTGGTGGTGTCGCCGGCCACCAGCCGCTTGACCAGTGCCTCGGTATCGCGAACGGTGAGGTCCTTGTTAACGACCTCATGGGCCGCCTTGCGCTGCTTGGCACCGGACAGTGCCAGCAGCGCACGCGCATGCCCCATGTCCAGGTCGCCACGTTCGAGTAGCGTCTGGACCTCCGGGTCGAGCGCCAGAAGGCGCAGCAGGTTGGCGACCTGAGCACGCGAGCGACCCACGGCATCGGCGACCTGCTGCTGGGTCAGGGCGAAGTCATCGATCAGGCGCTTTAGCGCCATGGCTTCTTCGACGGGATTGAGGTCTTCGCGCTGAATGTTCTCGATCAACGCCAGGGCCAGCGCGACCTCGTCGGTGACCTCGCGGATGACGGCGGGGATAGTGTCGAGCTCGGCGAGCTGGGCGGCCCGCCAGCGCCGTTCGCCAGCGATGATCTCGTAGCGCGACTCGCCAATGGGCCTCACCACGATGGGTTGCATCACACCCTGGGCGCGGATCGAGTCGGCCAGTTCCTCCAGCGCCTCGGGCTGAATGTCGCGCCGTGGCTGATACTTGCCGCGTGTCAGCTGGCCCAGCGGCAGGCGCTCGAGACGCTCTTCGGCGACGGGCGTTGTCACCGAGTCGCTGTCATCGCCCGGTATCGCCGGATTGAATTCCGGCAGGTCCAGGCTCTCGCGGCGACGGGCGTTGGCACCGATCAAGGCATCCAGGCCACGTCCCAGGGCGCGTTTACGCGTCATTAACTTTCCCTCATCACGGCAGACGGTGTGTCAGCGCTGGTGCTACAACGTCAGGCGTCGGATCAATTCCTTGGCGAGCACCCGATGGGCCTGGCTGCCCCGCGAGAAGCGTGCGTACTTGGTGACCGGCAGGCCATGGCTCGGCGCCTCGGCGACCCGCACGTTGCGCGGAATCGTGGTCTTGAGCAGCACATCGCCAAAGTAGTCGCGCAGCTGCTTGCTGACGTCGCGTGTCAAGCTATTACGTGAATCAAACATGGTACGCAGGATGCCGTAGATTTCGAGGTCGGGGTTCACGCTATCCTTGAGCTGCTCGACGGTATCGAGCAGTGCCGAAAGCCCTTCCATGGCGTAGAACTCGCATTGCAGCGGAATCAGTACGCCATCGGCAGCGGTCAAGGCATTGACGGTGAGCATGTTCAAAGACGGCGGGCAATCGATCAGCACCACATCGTATTCACCGGCCACCTTGCCCAGCGCCTCGACCAGGCAGCGCTCACGCCCTTCCTGGCGGTCGAGCAGTTCTACCTCGGCGGCTGTCAGGTCGCCATTGCCGGGCAGCAGGGCGTACCCGGCGGTGGGGCAGTCGAGAATCACCTCGGTGGCCTGCTTGTCGCCCAACAGCATGTCGAGCACGCTGCCATCGAGCCCATGCTTGTCCACGCCGCTCCCCATGGTGGCATGACCCTGAGGGTCGAGGTCGACCAGCAGCACACGACGATCCAGGGCCGCCAGACTGGCGGCAAGATTGACAGCCGTGGTGGTCTTGCCCACGCCGCCCTTCTGGTTGGTCAAGGCGATAATCTTGGTCACGATCGACATCCTTGGGGTAATAGCCGCC
Source organism: Halomonas korlensis (assembly GCF_900116705.1). Lineage (GTDB taxonomy): Bacteria > Pseudomonadota > Gammaproteobacteria > Pseudomonadales > Halomonadaceae > Halomonas > Halomonas korlensis. The sequence goes on from NZ_FPBP01000003.1 coordinate 140,947, forward strand.
TCAGGGGCGGCCTTGGGTGGAACCTTGGCGCTCGAGGATCACCAATTGTCGGTTGCTCTCAGCAAAGGGCACCGCCAGGTCATGGCGTGACATCAGCGCCACGGCCTCGGGCAGCACAGCGAGCTCATCCTCTACGGCCGGCCCCTTCATGGCTAGCCACTGGCCGCCTGGCGCCAGCAGATGCTCGGTGAGACCCATGAAATCCTCAAGGCTCGCAAAGGCCCGCGAGATCAGCTGATCGAACTGCCCCTCGAACGTCTCGACCCGCGCCTGTACCGGGGTGATGTTGGTAAGACCCAATTCCATCACCGCCTGGCGTTGAAAGCGTACCTTTTTGCCGTTGCTGTCCAGCAAGCTGACCGCGAGGTCCGGCTTGAGGATTGCCAGCACCAGCCCGGGAAACCCCGCGCCCGACCCCACGTCGAGCAGGCTCAGGCCACTGAGGTGGGGCAGCACGGCGGCACTGTCGAGCAGGTGGCGAGACACCATTTCCTCGGGTGAGCGCACCGCGGTGAGGTTATAGGCGCGGTTCCACTTGTGCAACAGCCCGACCAGCGCCAGCAAGTCCTGTCGCTGGCGGTCGCTCACCACGAGGTCGAGACGTGCGAGGCCGGTGACCAGGCGGTGCTCGACGGTCGACTGCGAGGCGGTCATCCGTTGGCTACCCGACCGTCCTGCACCAGCCGGCGCTTCTTGAGATGGATCAGCAGGATCGACACGGCTGCCGGAGTGACCCCGGAAATCCGCGAGGCATGCGCCAGCGTCGCGGGGCGTGCCTCCTCGAGCTTCTGGCGGATCTCGTTGGAAAGGCCCTCGACTCGGCTGAAGTCCAGATCGCTGGGTAGCGGAGTGGCTTCGTGGCGCTTGAGCTTGTCGATCTCGTCCTGCTGACGATCGATATAGCCCTGGTACTTGGCCTGGATCTGTACCTGCTCGGCGACGGCAGGGTCCGTCACGGCCTCGCCGGCAATGCCCGGCAGGGCGGCGAGATCGGCATAGGTCAGCTCTGGCCGCTTGAGCAGGTCGCTCAGGCGGTACTCGCGGGACAGCGGCTTGCCCAGTTTCTCGTCGATCACCGCGGCGGCCGGGGAGCCGGGCTGTACCCAGAGGCCATCGAGCCGTGCGGCTTCCAGCTCGATGGCCTCGCGCTTGGCGACGAAGTCGGCCCAGCGCCGATCGTCGACCAGCCCTAGTTTACGGCCCGCCTCGGTGAGGCGCAGATCGGCGTTGTCTTCGCGCAGCAGCAGCCGGTACTCGGCACGCGAGGTGAACATCCGATACGGCTCCTTGGTGCCCAAGGTGATCAGGTCATCGACCAGCACGCCGAGATAGGCCTCGTCGCGGCGCGGCCACCAGGCCTCGAGCTCCCTGGCACGTCGGGCGGCGTTGAGCCCCGCCAGTAGTCCCTGGGCACCCGCTTCCTCGTAGCCGGTGGTGCCGTTGATCTGTCCGGCGAAGAACAGGTTGTGGATGAACTTCGTCTCCAGCGAGTGCTTGAGATCGCGGGGATCGAAGAAATCGTACTCGATGGCGTAGCCCGGGCGGGTGATGTGCGCGTTTTCCATGCCCTCGATGGAGCGCACCACCTGAAGCTGGACATCGAAGGGCAGCGAGGTCGAGATGCCGTTGGGGTAGAGCTCATGCGTCTCCAGCCCCTCGGGTTCGACGAAGATCTGGTGGCTCGTCTTGTCGGCAAAACGATGGACCTTGTCCTCGATCGACGGGCAGTAGCGGGGCCCGACGCCCTCGATGACGCCCGAGTACATGGGTGAGCGCTCGAGGTTGGCCAGGATGATCTCGTGGGTGCGCTCATTGGTATGGGCGATATGGCAGCTCACCTGGCGAGGGTGCATGGCCTGCGAACCGCGGTAGGACATCACCGGCGTGGGGCTGTCGCCCGGCTGCTCCTCGAGTCGCGACAGGTCGAGGCTACGGGCATCCAGGCGCGGCGGCGTGCCGGTCTTGAGGCGATCGACCCGGAAGGGCAGGGCGCGCAGCCGCTCGGCAAGAGCGTTGGAGGGCGCATCACCGGCGCGTCCACCGCGACTGCGATCGAGCCCGATATGGATGACCCCGCCGAGGAAGGTTCCGGTACACAGCACCACGCTTTCGCCATGAAAGCGGATCCCGGTTTCGGTGATTACGCCCCGCACGGTATCGCCGTCGACGATCAGGTCCCCGGCTGCTTGCTGAAAGAGCGTGAGGTTGGGCTGGTTTTCCAGCATGGCGCGAATTGCTGCCTTGTAGCGGACGCGATCGGCCTGGGCCCGTGTCGCCCGAACCGCGGGACCCTTGCGGGCATTGAGCACGCGAAACTGGATGCCGCCCTGGTCGGTGGCAAGCGCCATGGCCCCTCCCAGCGCATCGATCTCCTTGACCAGATGGCTCTTGCCGATCCCGCCGATAGCGGGATTGCACGACATCTGACCCAGCGTCTCGATGTTGTGCGTCAGCAGCAGGGTCTGACAGCCCATACGAGCGGAGGCCAGCGCGGCTTCGGTTCCCGCATGGCCGCCGCCAATGACGATGACGTCGAAGCGGTCGGGGTAATCCAAGGTACACCTCGTCGGGCGCAGCGGCGCCCGTGTTGCGATAAGTCAGTGATGAAATCAGCCCGGCAGTATAAACCTCCTGTGGGTAAACGTCAGGGTTTTCCACATCGCGTTTCGAAGGTTCCTCAAGAGACGCTGCTCTATTATTAAATTAAACAATATATAAAGAGAAGTTCTGTTGTTGTTGTTACTACTGGTGTGGACAAAAACCGTGGATAAGCAACTAAATCCATTATTTAACAGCAGGTTGCATTGTTGACTTCTGGGCGGATAAGCAGCGAATGAGCTGCGTACGGCCTGCCGGGAAGCTGTGGATGAAAAGCCGCTTTGTCCACCGCAGCAAAACAGCACCGCTTGTCCACCGTCGAGTACCTGGCTTGTCACCGCAGTCGTGAACACCCGCTGATCGAATGAAGGAATCCGCGCCTCATCACGGTTGCAGAGCGATAAGTCGACGAAAGACGATTAAGTTATCCACAGCGCTAAAAAGCATGAAAAAGGCCCTGTCGATAACGGCAGGGCCTTGGTCAGCGGAGAAATAACGTGGTGTCAGTGTTTCAGGACCCGGGAAAGAAAGCTTCGGGTACGCTCGTTACGCGGCGCATCGAAGACCTGTTCGGGCGGCCCTTCCTCGGCAATCTCGCCCTGGTGGATATACACGACGCGATCGGCGACTTCACGGGCGAAGCCCATTTCGTGGGTGACGATCATCATGGTCATGCCTTCCTTGGCAAGTTCGCGCATGGCATCGAGTACCTCGCCGATCATCTCCGGGTCCAGGGCCGAGGTCGGCTCGTCGAAGAGCATCAGGCGGGGTTCCATGGCCAGCGCCCTGGCCAAGGCCACACGCTGCTGCTGGCCCCCGGAGAGCTGGGTGGGGTATTTGGCCGCCTGATCGCTGATATCGACGCGCTCCAGCAGACGCTCGGCAGTCTCGGTGGCGTCCACGCGATTCCAGCCTCGCACCTTCATCGGTGCCAGCGTGACATTGTCGAGCACGCTCAAGTGAGGGAAGAGATTGAACTGCTGGAAGACCATGCCGACTTCGGTACGGATCTTCTGCAATGCCTTGGTCGCCTTGCCATGGGGCACCAGATCGTTGCCATCGACCTGAATATGCCCTTGCTGGAACTCTTCCAGGCCGTTGATGCAGCGAATCAGCGTCGACTTGCCCGAACCGCTGGCGCCGATGATGACCACAACCTCGCCGGAGGAAACGGCAAGATCGATGTCCTTCAGCACGTGGAGGCTGCCGAAATGCTTGTTGACCTTGTCCAGGCGCACGATGGGGTCGGCGCCGGAAAGGGACTCGTCATGGTTCATGTCGCGCATTCCTTATTGTCCGACCAGGCCTTTGCGCTCGAGCATGCGCAGCGCAAACGAGAGGGTGAGGGTGATCGCCAGATAGAGCATGGCGACCATCAGGTAGACTTCCAGGGCGTTGAAGGTGGTGGCGATGTAGACCTGGCCCTGGCGCACCAACTCACCGACTCCGATCACCGAGAACAGCGAGGTGTCCTTGATGCTGATGATGCCCTGGTTGCCCAATGAAGGAATCATGCGTCGGAATGCCTGAGGCCAGATGATGTAGCGGAAGGTCTGGCGTCGCGACAGGCCCAGCGACAGACCTGCCTCGCGCTGACCGCGCTCGATGGACTGCACGCCGCCCCGCACGATTTCCGAGATATAGGCGCCGGAATTGACCGCGATGGCGGCGATACCGGCGACCAGCGCGTTGATGGGGCTGCCAATGATCTGCGGCAGGCCATAGAAGATGAACAGCACCTGGACCAGTACCGGGGTGCCGCGAAATATTTCGATATAGGTCACGGCCGGCACACGCAGCCAGGCGGTGGGGCTGATTCTCAGCAGGCCGAAGAGGATGCCGATCAGAAAGCCGATGGCCAGGCCGCCGAACGAGATCAACAAGGTGTAAGGGATACCCTTCAGCAGAAAGGGAATGGAGCCGAAGGCGGCCTGCCAGTCGAATTGGAAGGTGACGTCCACAAGATTCTCCCGTCAAGAGGCGTCATGGAAAGGAAAGGTCGGCGAGACCCAGTGACCAAACACAACGGGGCCGGGTCATTCGACCCGACCCCGTGCGGCGTCCAGCGGGCGAGCTTACTCGTCGCTGGCGCTGCCGAACCACTTGGCGTGGATGTCGTCGTAAGTGCCGTCTTCTTTCATTTCGGCCAAGGCCTCGTTGACGGGCTCGACCCATTCGCTGCCCTTGACCAGCACGATGCCGTACTGCTGGCCTTCGTAGAGGGGGCCGACGACCTTGACGCGACCTTCGCCGCGGGTCTGGGAGAAGTAACCCACATTAGGCGCATCGTAGAAGACCGCATCGACGCTGCCGCCGAGCAGGGCCATGTACATGTCGCTGCTGCCCGGATATGGCGTAATGTCGGCCTCGTCGCCGAGGTGCTCCTCGAGATAGTCGTAACTCGTCGAGCCGACCTTGGTGCCGATCTTCTTGCCTTTCAGGTCCTCGACTTCCTCTACGCTATCGTCGTCGGCACTGACCAGGATACGCAGACCGCTGTCGTAGTAGGGATCGGAGAAGTCGACGATTTCGGCGCGTTCCTCGGTGATGGTCACACCGGCGATGGCGATGTCGACGTTACCGGTCTGGATGGCGGGAATGATGCCGTTGAAGTCCATGGTCTCGAGGTTGTACTCGAACCCGGCACGCTCGGCGACTTCACTGATGATGTCCATGTCGAAACCCACCATCTCGCCGGTTTCCTGGTCCATCATCTCGAAGGGGACGAAGCTCGGGTCGGTAACGACATCCAGCTTAGGATCGTCGGCTCTGGCCACGGATGCAGTGCCCATCCCCAAGGCAATGCAGGAGGCCAAGGACGCCATTTTTAGTTGATGTTTCATACGTTTCCCCAATCGAAGAAATTATTGTGATGTACGTCATCAACCATGGCGAGTTAGCGAGTAAGCGTCAAGTCGGGGGAAATCAAACGCTTCCCTGATGGGTTAACGCTCAGGCGTCAGACCATGAAGGAGGCACCGCACCCGCAGGTGGTGGTGGCGTTGGGATTCTGGACCAGGAAACGCGCACCGGCGAGGCCTTCCTCGTAGTCCACGGTCGACCCGACCAGGTATTGATAAGAGAGCGGGTCGACCACCAGCGAGACTTCGCCGAAGGGAATCAAGGTGTCATCCTCCGCAATGTCTTCGGCAAAGTCGAAACCGTACTGGAAGCCCGAGCAGCCCCCACCGGTCACGTAGACCCGCAACTTGAGTTCGTGATTGTTCTCTTCCTCGATCATGCTCTGCAGGCGCGCTCGGGCGCCAGCGGAGAGCATCAAGGGGGTAGGAACGAAGGATTCTGCACCGCTCATGGGCGGACCTCCCCAGAGCCGAGCAGCCCGTTGGGCAGAACCCGGCAGGCTGCTGAATGAATGTTGTCGTGATGATTATCCCTAATCCCCAGCAAAAGGGTCAACTTTTCCCAGTCGGGCCGATGCTGGGTGGATGCGGATCGGCTCAGGGCATGATCGCCGGCGCATCGAGCCCCGCCGTCTCGCGCAGGCCAAACATCAGGTTGAGGTTATGGATCGCCTGGCCCGAGGCGCCCTTGACCAGGTTGTCGATCACCGCGAGCACCACCACCGTATCGCCATTGCCGGGCCGATGAACCGCCAGTCGGCAGAGGTTGGTGCCCTTGACGCTGCGGGTCTCGGGGTGGCTGCCCGCCGGCATGACGTCGACGAAGGGCTCGTCGGCGAACCGCCTCTCGAACAGCGACTGCAGCTCGCCGGACTCCGCGGTCAGCCGACCCGCTACTAGCCTGGAATAGAGCGTGGCGTGGATGCCGCGAATCATCGGCGTCAGGTGAGGCACGAAGGTGAGGCCGACCTGGCCTCCGGCGGCGTCGCCGAGCCCCTGGCGGATCTCGGGCAGGTGGCGATGCCCCGAGGCGCCGTAGGCCTTCATCGACTCGCTGGCCTCGGCCATCAGCGACGGCACCTTGGCCCCGCGGCCCGCGCCGGTGACGCCCGACTTGCAGTCGGCGATGAGGTGGTCGGCCTCGATCAGGCCGGCCTCAAGCAACGGCAGCAGGCCGAGCTGCACGGCGGTGGGATAGCAGCCCGGGACAGCGATCAGTTGCGCGCTGCGGATCGCCTCACGATTGACTTCCGGCAGGCCATAGACGGCGCGTTCGAGCAGTGCCGGGGCGCCGTGGGGCTGGCCGTACCAGGCGGCCCATTCCTCGGCATCGCGCAGGCGGAAGTCGGCCGACAGGTCAATCACCCGGGTGCCCTTGTCCAGCAACTCCCCGGCCAGGGCGTGGGCGACACCGTGAGGCGTGGCGAAGAACACGGCGTCGCAGGCGCCGAGGCGCTCGGTGTCGGGTTCGCTGAAGCACAGCTCGTCGTAGTGCCCCCTGAGGTTGGGGTACATGGCATCGACCCGCACGCCAGCCTCGGAACGGGAGGTAATGGCCTCGACCTCGACGTCGGGATGCTGAGCCAACAGTCTTAACAGTTCGACGCCGGTGTAACCGGTGCCACCGACAATTCCGACCTTGATCACGTAGGACTCCTTCCTGACGACTCAATGTCCTGACGGCGCATTGAGCCCTGTGGATGGCGAAGGTCGCGTTGCCCGGCGACAACCGGGGCGGGACCTATACAGATGATTATGATACACAAGAGCTGGGTGGCCTAACTAACCCACGGTCTATCGCCAAGACTCGGATGAACAGGATCCTCAGCGTGCCGCGTTTTTCACTTCCCGATCTTAGCCTGGAAGCCTTCCGTCGCCAGTTGGCCAATGTCGATGCGCTGCCCCAATTGTGCCTGTTGGGGGTGATGTCGGGATTGATCACCGGTGGCTTGATGGTGGGCTTTCGCCTGTTGCTCGAAGTGGGCGCCATGATCTTCATGCCAGCAGGGGATCCCGAGGCGTTCGAGGGGCTTCCTGCGCTGGGTCGTGCCGTGATGCCGGTGATCGCGGTGGCCGTCATTGGTAGCCTGCTGTGGCGCCAGCCAGCGGCGGCGCGCAAGCTCGGCGTCGCCCATGTCATCGAGCGGTTGACCTACCATCAGGGGCGTTTCCCGCTGCGCAACTGGCTCAATCAGTGGTGGGTCGGTGTGGTCTCGGTACTCGGCGGTCTCTCGGCCGGCCGCGAGGGTCCCGCGATCCATCTGGGGGCGGCGGCATCGAGCGGGGTGGGCGAGCGGCTCAGGCTGCCGCACAACAGCCTGCGGGTGCTGGTAGCCTGCGGGACCGCGGCGGGGATCGCGGCCTCGTTCAACACCCCGATCGCCGGGGTCATCTTCGCCATGGAAGTGGTGATGATGGAGTACACCATCGCCGGTTTCATGCCGGTGATTCTGGCCTCTTCCATGGGCGCGGTGGTGGCACAACTGGTCTATGGTCCTGAACCGGCGTTCCAAGTGCCGACGGTAAGCCTGGGCTCGATGGCCAACCTGCCCTGGATCGTGGTGACGGCATTGCTGATCGGCCTGCTGGCGGGCCTTTTCATTCATGTCGCCAAGACAAAGTGGATCGCCGATCTTCCTGTCTGGCTGCGGCTGACGCTGGTGGCCGTCGCCACCGCCGGGGTCGCCTGGTGGTACCCGGAGGTCCAGGGCATTGGTTACGACAGTCTGGCGGCGTCACTCACCGGTGAGCTGGCCATCGACGTGCTGTTGGTGCTGGTAGTAGCCAAGCTGCTGCTTACCGCGCTGACCGTGGCCAGCGGCATCCCGATCGGCATCATCGGTCCGGTCCTGGTGGTAGGGGCCGCAGCCGGTGCGCTGATGGGCATGGCAGGCAGCTGGATGTGGCCGGGCAATGCGGCCGATCCGGGCTTCTACGCCATGCTCGGGATGGCGGCAATGATGGGGGCGGTGCTGCAGGCGCCGCTTGGCGCATTGATGGCGCTGCTGGAACTCACCCATAATCCCAACATCATCCTGCCCGGCATGCTGGCGGTGGTGGTCTCGGGGCTGACTTCGCGCCAGCTGTGCCGCTGCGATGGCTACTTTATCAGCGTCACCCGTCATGGCCTGCATCCGCTTCAGCAGCCCTTGATGCAGGCGCTCTCGCGGGTGTCGGTGCCGGCGGTCATGGAGCGCAGCCTGGTGCGCACGGTACGCATGGTGACCCATGAACAGGCGCGAACGCTGCTCGAGGCCAAGCCGGTATGGATACTGATCGAGCGCTCCCGCGACGACAAGCCGACCCTGGCGCTCAAGGCAGCCGACCTGGCGCGCTTCTTGATGGAGCACACCCTGCCCCCCGAGGGGGAAGAGGGCGAAATGATCGACCTGCTGGAGATTCCCGGCCTGCGGCTGGACATGGCACCGATCCATCTCCAGGCGACGCTCTCCGAGGCCTTTTCCAGGCTCAACGACCAGTCGCTGGATGCGCTCTACGTCGAGCATGGTTACCGACCGAAACAGAAGCGGATATCGGGTATCATCACGCGCGGTGCTATCGAGCGTTATTATCGCTTCAACGACCGATCCCCCGATTCGGATTCCCCTTCCTGAGGAGCAGTCATGTACCTGTGGATCAAGGCCCTTCACCTCGTCGCCATGGTGACTTGGTTCGCCGCCCTATTCTATCTGCCGCGGCTCTATGTCTATCATGCCATGGCGCGAGACCGCGACGAGCAGCAGGCCATTGCACATTTTGCGGTAATGGAGCGCAAGCTCTATCGCGGCATCATGACGCCATCGATGATCGCCGTGCTGGTATTCGGTGGCGCCCTGCTGGTGCTCAACCCGAGCTGGCTGGCCCAGGGTTGGATTCATGCCAAGCTGCTGCTGGTGATCCTGCTGGTGGGTTACCACCATCTGTGCCTGGCGTACCTGAAGCAGTTCGCCGAAACGCGCTGTACGCGAAGCCATGTGTTCTTTCGCTGGTTCAATGAAGTGCCGGTGATCGCGCTGCTGGTGATCGTGTTCCTGGCCGTGCTCAAGCCCTTTTGATGGCGGTGATAAACGAGGTGAAGGCCCACTTGCCGGTGGTGCTGGTGCTGGCCGGTCATGATCCGACCGGTGGGGCCGGCCTGGTCGCCGATGCCGAGGCGGTTGCCGCCAGTGGGGGCTGGGCACTGACGATACCTACCGCTCTCACGGTGCAGAACTGTCGCAACGTCACCGAGGTAGTGGCGCTGGACCCGGATGCCATCAGACGTATGGCCGATGCGCTGGGGGAGTTCGAGATCGCCGCCATCAAGGTCGGCCTGATTGCGGACATGGCGTCCCTGGACGCTGTGACTGACATCATTCGACGCTTGCCTGGCGTGCCGGTCGTGGTCGACCCGGTGCTCAGAGCCGGCGGTGGCTGTGACTTATCCACCGCCGAGCTAGTCGATGCCTTTCGCGCGAGATTGTTGCCTCTTGTGGATATCCTGACGCCGAATCGACACGAGCTGGCGCGCCTTTGTCGCGACGCTGCCGAGGACGATACGCATCGTGCGGTGGAGCTGATGAGCCAGGGCTGTCAGGCGCTGTTGGTGACCGGCACCGACGACCCGTCGGGGCGGGTACCGGCCGATCGCGTCGAGCACACGCTGCATGCGCCTGATATCAGTCGGCAATGGTCCTGGCCGCGTCTGGAAGGCCGATTCCACGGCTCTGGTTGCACCTTGGCATCGTCACTGGCAACGCGCCTCGCCGTGGGCGAATCCCTGGTGATGGCCTGTGAGCAAGCCCAGGCCTTTACCTGGCAGGCGTTGGCCCATGGTTGGCAGCCGGGCCACGATCAGTCGCTTCCACGGCGTCTATGGCGGCATCCGCCGGTGATAGAATTTGCCAACGAGACGCCGCGCGATTGAGGGCTGGTCTTCGACGCAGCAAGCATTGAAAATAGGAAAAATATTCTGTGTCAGAGCGAGTTATTCACCCACTTTTTACTGTTTTCTCGCAACTTGTCCAGAGATTTATCCACAACTCGAGGTAGACATGACCACTTCCGCTCAACTCTTCGAACAGGCTTGTCGTCATATCCCCGGCGGCGTCAATTCACCGGTACGTGCCTTCAAGGGAATGAATCGTCCACCGGTATTCATGGAGCGTGCTCTCGGGGCTTGCCTGTTCGATGTCGAGGGCAAGCGCTACGTCGACTACGTTGGTTCCTGGGGGCCAATGATCACCGGCCATGCCGATCCGGACGTGCTCGGGGCAGTACGCGAGCGCCTCGATAGTGGGCTCTCCTTCGGTACGCCCACGGCTATCGAAACCACCATGGCCGACCTGATCTGCGAGATCATTCCCTCCATCGAAATGGTGCGAATGACCAGCTCCGGCACCGAGGCCACGATGTCGGCGATCCGCCTGGCCCGTGGCGTCACCGGGCGCGACAGGATCGTCAAGTTTGAAGGCAATTATCATGGCCACTCCGATTCGTTGCTGGTCAAGGCGGGTTCGGGTGCGTTGACGCATGGTGAGCCCAGCTCGCCAGGCGTACCGGCCTCTCTCGCCGAGCAGACCATCACCCTGCCCTACAACGACATTGACGCCGTGGAGCAATGCTTCGAGGAAATCGGTAGCGAGGTCGCCTGCATCATCGTCGAGCCGGTCGCCGGCAACATGAACTGTATCCCCCCACAGCCGGGCTTTCTGGAAGCGCTGCGGCGGGTCTGCAACACCCATGACAGCGTGCTGATATTCGATGAGGTGATGACCGGATTCCGCGTTGCCCTGGGTGGCGCGCAGGCGCATTACGGGGTCAAGCCGGATCTCACCTGCCTGGGCAAGATCGTCGGCGGCGGCATGCCGGTGGGCGCGTTCGGCGGCAGCGAGACAATCATGTCGAACATCTCGCCGCTGGGACCGATCTACCACGCCGGCACCCTCTCGGGTAACCCGCTGGCCATGGCCGCCGGGGTGGCTCTACTCACCAAGCTGCGTGCCCCAGGGTTTCATAACGCCCTGGCGCAGCGGGTCGATACCCTCTGTCACGGCCTGCAGGAGCGCGCCGATGCCGCCGGCATCGATATGATCACGCAACGCGCGGGCGGGATGTTCGGCCTTTTCTTCACCCGCCAGAGCCGGGTCGACAACTTCGCCCAGGCCACTGCCTGCGACGACGATGCCTTTCGCCGCTTCTTCACAGCGATGCTCGACGAAGGGGTCTATCTGGCGCCATCGGCCTTCGAGGCCGGTTTCATGTCGAGCGCCCATACCCCCGAAGATATCCAGCTGACCCTGGACGGTGCCGAGAAAGCCTTCGCGAGCCTGAGCCATAGAGCCTGATCCACCCCACGATCAGTCGTAGCGCTTTTTTTAACTAACAGGGAAACGCCAGATGAGCCTGACTCGAGATAAAGACGCCGCCTCCCACGACGATATGTTTGAGTGGGAGGCGTTGGTCGACGCTCTGGTTGCCTTTCATCGCGCTCCCATGGCTTGTGGTGCTTTCGATGACGACGGACGAAAAGCAACGAGTCAGTTAGTCCATGGCGAAGTCTCGGCGTTGAGGGAATACCTCGCCGGTGACGAAGATCGCCAACGTTTGACGCATCTGGAGCATTGGCTTGAAGAAGAGCTTCGACGATTGGCCCCGGTAATGGCCAGACGCAATGAACATCGGTACCGCAGTTGGGCGCAAGAGCACCCGAACAGTCGGCTTTGCCACCAAGGAAGGGGGGTATTGTCCAATGCCATCGGTCAGGACCTCACGGGGGCTGGTGAAGGGTTAGCCCTTGACGCGGCGAACGACGTGGCTTCACTGCTGGTAGGGTTGGAGCATTGCGGCGAATCCCAATTAGCACGCTGGGTTCTGGATCGTTATCTGAGGCTTACGGGTGATTATGAGCTGACGCGAGTGCTGTCGTTGTTCCGGGTCTGTCAGGCGCTGGCTGGCGCCAGAGGTGCGTTGCAAAAGCTATACAGAGCGGGTCAGGACCCCGAGCATCCGGCGCTGCTTGCCGAGATCATGGGTGAATGTCGCAACCACCTTACGTTGGCTGAGCACTACGCCAACTTCCGTTTCCCTCCGCTGGTTATCGCCGTCGGGGTGCTGGGCAGTGGCAAGAGTCGCTTCACCGCCAACCTGGTCGACCGGCTAGGCGCGATTCGGCTCTGTTCCGATGTGGAACGTCGCCGTCTCGCTGGAATCGATCCACAGGCAGAAGCGACGCAACCCTCTGTGGATATCTTCACCGCTGAGTCTACCGAGCATACCTACCATCGGCTCGCTGAGCTTGCCGGCATCACGCTGGATGCCGGGCTTGCGGTTTGTGTAGATGGCACCTTTCTGCGGCGCTGGCAACGCGACCTGTTGCGTCAGCAAGCCGAAGCCAGGGGGCTACCGTGTCTGATGATCAGTTTCGAGGCGGACGAGGCCACTCTACGACAGCGAATCGAAAAACGTGCACGCCGTCATCAACTGCCAGTAGAAGAGAGCCTGTCGATATTGATGCGCCAATTGGTGCTGTTCGAAGCCTTCGGCGATGAGGAGCGGCTACATCTCGTCCATCTCGACACCACCGCCGCTAACGCCACCGACACCTTGGTGACGTTGATTCAACGTCATGACATTTGATCAAGGGAATCAATGGGTTTGCGATGTAGAGTGGGCATAATGTTGTGGATGCTTCGCTGAGCCGACACGTTAAATAAAAGAAGTTCAATAGAAGAGGCCCTGCAAGCAGGGCCTTGGTAAGAATGCTTCGTCTCAGTTTTGGTAAACGGTAGCTGAGTTATTGATACCGGCTTGAGTTGTCACTGCAGAGTTATTACGCCCCATTTGAACATGCTCGGCATATTGGCTGATGCGGCTAGCCTGCATTCCCGCTAATGCTCCCTGGGTAATGGAAGAGTAGTGGTTGTAGCCATTTTGATAAGAGTCGGCCATGTCACTATAGCCACTCTGTACGATCTCGGAGGTATTGTAAGAGCCCTCCTGAGTGATAAAGGCATCGTTGTTGTAGCTGCTCTGATCGACATGCGCGGTGTTATACTTGCCATCTTGATAAATGTCGGACAGGTTCTTCACGCCTTCTTGATTGACCCTGGCAACGTTGCGCATCCCATACTGCTCAACGGAAGATTCGTTATACCTTCCTTCCTGTTGGATCTTGGCAAACTGATGCTTACCGTTCTGCTCTAGATAAGAGTCATGGTTATCCCCTTCCTGCTTGACCGAGGCACGGTGATATTTACCATTTTGATCGATCTCAGAAAAGTGATATTCCCCCTTCTGCCCGACTTCTGCGATGTTATCCCAGCCATTCTGGAAGGTATCGGCGAAATTCTTGGTGCCTTCCTGGTTTACCGAAAGCTCATTGAAGCTACCCTGCTGGCTGCTTTCGGAACTATTTTTGTAACCATTACTGGTGATGGTGGCCGTATTAAACCAACCATCCTGTTCCACTTTGGCTTCATTAGCAATGCCATCTTGGGTAATCGAGGATGTATTGTGTCCAAACCAACCTTTCTGTAAGACGGTGGCATCATTTAAGCCCCCATCTTGTTCGATAGTAGAGGTATTGAAGCCGCCACCCCAGCCTTGTGTCAGCTGTGTCACGTCAGCGTTGTTTTCAACACCACTCTGGTCGATATCAGATAAGTTTCCATTTGCGACTGCAGTGCCTGAAAAAGCAATGGCAGCTGCAATGATCGTCATTCTAAATTTCATTTTCTTCCCCTTCCTGATGGTGCCTTGACTCGCCCTTAATCTTGTTTAAGGTGGTCTCAGCAGTTCGTTAAAAAAGTATCGACAGATACTTTTTACCTGCACTTTTTAACTAGCGCATTAAAAATACTTTGTCTTTCTTTTTTCTTTCTTTATGCTGCTGCTTGTCATCCGGTTAATGCTGGATGACCTGGACATTGGCTCGGCCACGCGAAAACTGCGTAATCGCTACGGGAGACGCGTGAGAATTACCGAGCTGTTGAATGGAGGCTTGCCCATATATTCCATGCTGAGTAATAGCGGCTTCCTTGCCATGGCCTCGTTGGGTAATCCCTGCCTCATGGCCACTTCCATTCTGAGTGATACTTGCCTCAAGATACCCACCCTGTTGAAGGATGTGGGCTTCGTGCTGGCTGCCACGTTGAGACGCCACGGCCAGATTTGATAGGCCGAGTTGGTTGATGCTGGTGGTATTGTATTGACCTAGCTGCACGATCAGAGCGTCATTACCATACCCGTATTGCGATATCGTACTCTGCTGACCGAAGTCGGCGGGAGTATGAGCCTGGGGCAGGAATTCTGAATGTTCAGTCAGGTCTGCTGCCATGACGATACCAGGGACGAGCAAGTAGAAGTAGATTAACTTTTTTGTAAAGCAAATTGTGTTTTTCATAGTTAGCGGCTCGTGTAGTGAAATATTCACTTGGTTACAGTCTTACACATAAAGATACAAGCTGTATAAGAATTTATCGCTAATTTAAAGTGTTAAAATTTCTAAGTGCTTTTCGTTAATTGAGGATTAATTTTTTAACTATTAAATGCTATTTATTTAGTTATATTTACTTAAATCTTAAATAGAAAGATAGCCACTACTTTGTATAGCGGATACTTAGTTAATTAGTTAAAGATAGCTAAAAGATATAAAATTTTTTTAATATTGTTAGCTTATGGACATGGTTTTAACTAATTCATATTACTATGTAATGTAGCTGACTCTTCCCAGTTGGATTTTTGGCCCGGCAATAGCACGTATTGCGGCCACGGCGTCATCATTAAAACTCGCGCTGAGTTCTATTGTGGTAACCCCTTGATCAATAAGCTCCTTTGTCAACCGTTTAGCGGATGCTAAATCTCCGATAACGGCGACGCTGATCGCATAGGGTCCACTGCTTTGGCTGGACAGTGATGTATTGCTGCCTCCAGGTATCAAGATCAAGAAGGCGAGGTGTTGACGAGATGTCATCGGACACTCCTGTTGTCATACGATGAGCCAATGATCATCGGCCCTACGAAGAGAAGGCGCTGAATAGCGCCTCCTCGTTCGTACAACTGATGGCGTTGGTTTACAGTTTCGGGACGGGAGCATCCCGATAAGCAGTGAGTATGGGATGGCTAATATCTTCCTGGTCGGCCAGGCTCCAGAGTTGGCGATCTACGCCTTGAGTGACCAGATGAATGACCGCGGATTCGATAGCCGACATGACCGCCATCTGCACAGGCTCATTGTTTGTGTAACCCACTTCGGCTTCGAGGAGACGACTGAAGTCGATAAAGCGGTAGACGCCTGCCCGAAGTTCATGGGAGTAGATCGTCTTGCTGGTAGTAACGTTTGCCAATACCTCACCGGTCGCTATATCGACGGCACGCAGGTTAATGGATACCTGGTCGACTTGATACTGTCCGGATGCTCCAATGCCGAAGTATTCAGCACCAGCCCCGCCGGTTCGCATATTGGAATCGTAGGCAATGATACCGCCTTCAAGGATCACCCTTGCCGCATTCAACGAGTCCAGGGCATCGCTCTGACCAACGCGTTCGAGATTGGCGCGTATGATGCGCCGCTCGGTGAGCAGATTCTGCAAGCCGACACGTTCCAGTGGTACGAACCATCCCGAATCAGCCAGTGCCGCGCTGAGCATAGCCGCGCCCCCCTGGGTGACAGCTGTCGAGAAGGTGCTCGCCGGTGCCGGGCGATACTGTCCCGTCTGGTCGCGAAAGTCGTAAACGGCTGCAAGAATCGGGGCTCTGGGAGCCGGCAGGTTCTTCAGATCGGCATAAGTACCTGTCCTGGGCATCAGGGTTGCTGAGGTGCCGGCAAGATTATCCGCGTTGCTGACCACGCTCGCACAGCCGGAAAGGCTCAGCACGCCCGCGACGATAAGCGTCGTGACGAATTTCATGTTGCTCTCCTTACCGGATAGTTAGGGCTGTAGGGCGGATTGGCCCAAGCGAATCGTGGTAACTTCACCCGTTGCCTTGTCTCTGATATCCAGGTTGAAGCCATTACCGGTATTGTTGAGTCGGATATCGAGAGTGGCCGAATCGATAATTGCCCCCCCTTGCGCATCAGGATTATTCAACGCATCTTCGATGGCAGTATTAAGCAAGTCGGCGCGTAAATCCTGAAGAAAGAAATCGCTTTCGGAGAAGGAGCCGAAATCCGGCGCGTCAGGATCTACATTGGTGTCCTGACTTTGTGCCTTGTTTAGCAGGTAGTTCCCCGCTAGCGGATCGCCACCGAAAGAAGGATTGATGGGGCGATAGACGAGTTCTCCGGCCTGGGCTGACCCGGTCGCCAGCATCAGCGGTAAGATCAGATATCTGATTTTCATTATGTTCCCTCGTAGTCGTTTACTGCGTCTTTAGTCATTCTTTGCGTTTTTTTGATTACCGCGTATCAGGGCCGAGGCTTGTTTACAGTTCTTCGTCGGCCAAGTCCTCATTCTTTTGTAATGCATCCATTACTTTGCTTTGAATGACCCTCTGCTCGACTTGCTCAATAGCGGCTTCAGCATACTGATCGACATCGCTGAGTCGAGGGGATAGCGTGGCCTCGAAGATGATCTTGCTGCCTTCCGAAATCCATATCAGGCTTCCCCAGCGCGCAGAGGGTCTTTCATGTATCGATAAGTTGGTATTACTCAAAATGCCGCTTTCCATACTGAGTTGGCTGAACTGACGATAGAAGGTTTTTCCTATCATCGTAATGGTACGATCGACCAGTACGCCGCTCAATCCGGGCTCGTCAAGATTCAGCTGCTGAGAAAACTGCTCTTCTATGCCTTGTTCGGCATTGTCCAAGGGTTCTTGTTCTTCTTCCTGCGCTATTTCATCGAGAGCCTGTTGTTCTTCCAACCCGGCACCAGAAGCCCCTGTGGTATTAGTTCCCGGCGACGAGGGCCGCTGTGCCTGAGCAGGCTGTCCCATGAGGACCATCACCATAAGCAACAGCGAAAGGGAATTGATAGCTCTCAAGATGCTCATGCTGGCCCGTCCTTACTGCGGCCCCGACTCCGGCTCAGGGGAGGCGGCGCTCCCAGGTTCTGCCGTGCCCAGTTCACTGCCTGGATGCGGTTATGGACCTTGATCTTGCGGAAAATGTTGTAGAGGTGAGATTTAACAGTGTGTTCGCTGACGAACAAGCGATCGGCGATTTCGGTATTAGAGGCCCCGGTTCCCAACATGGCGATCAGTTCCAGCTCCCGGTGGGTCAGACCACAGACGGGACGGTAGGAGTTGAGCTGTTGGCGGCGAAAGAACAGGATCATTCGCGTCATCAAGGAACGCGACATCCATAGATGGCCCTTCATGAGATTGTCGATTCCCTTGCAGATCAGGAGCAAGGAGTCGCTTCGATAGAAGATGCCCTGAAAATTGATCCCCGAAAGTATATCGGCAGCATGATCTTCGTCGCGAAGGTTGAAGGCTGCCAGCGACAGGGTCTCGTCGTCTGCTGCTTTGGTATGCCAGTGCTGTAAACTGGTTTCATCGATATGGTCGGCATCAACCAGTATTACGGTATGCTCGGCTTCGGTGGGCTGCCATTCCATGGTCGGAGTAACGACCGTGACATCGCAGTCAAGCTGCTTATGCAAGTAGTCAGTAAATAGCTGAGTCTGTGGATTGTTGAGTGTGACTAACAATACCAAGCCTTTATCTCGATTCATCATGCGATCCCTGCTGGTTGGGCGCTTGTGGTCTCCGCTGAGAGACCTGGTTGCACTGTGGAGTGAGTATCCGTAGTGAAGTGTTGTCCATTGTGTTAACTAATGTAACTACTTTTTTTGCATAAGCAGGGAGCTGAGAGTGATAAAAAAGCACTATTAAGGTAAAATTCTGCTTTAAATCAAAATCTTAAATAATTTATGGAAAAATATCCCATCAATATTAAGCTGAAAATCAGCTGAACTTTTTTGTGACATGCCCTCATTCCCTTTCTTTTCATTGCCGGCCATGAGCTCTACCGTTTCCCCCACGTCATGCGTAGGAGCATCCTCATGCCGACCTGACGTTCCCCTGTTCGTGTCAGCCCCGTAGAATGGTTCTCTTTGCCTCTGTTGAGAGCCTGTGACGATGTCTAATCCTCTGGTACTGGCCAGCGGCAATGCCGGTAAATTGCGCGAGTTTGAGCGGCTGCTCGCCCCGCTGGGCTTCGAGGTGCGTCCGCAATCGGACTATCGCGTGACGGAGGTGGAAGAGACGGGTCTTACGTTTGTCGAGAATGCCTTGCTCAAGGCTCGTCATGCCTGTCGGATCAGCGGCTTGCCTGCATTGGCTGATGACTCTGGACTGGAAGTCGATGCCTTGAACGGGAGCCCGGGGATCTACTCTGCTCGTTTCGCTGGTGAGCCGAAAAGCGACGCACGCAACAACGCGCTATTACTCGATCGGTTGTCCAACGTTCCCGAGGGGAGCCGTACGGGTCGCTACTGGTGTGTGCTGGTATATCTGCGTCATGTTGAGGACCCGGTGCCATGCATCGTGCAGCAGGCCTGGGAGGGCGAGATTCTCGCGCATCCTCGCGGGGAAGGCGGGTTTGGCTATGATCCCTTGTTCTGGTTGCCGGAGCTTGGCATGAGTGCCGCCGAACTCTCGGCCGACGAAAAGAACCGGCTGAGCCACCGCGGGCGAGCTCTTCAGGCATTGGTGGGTGCCTTGGATTCTTCTTCAGGTGACGTGTATGGCTGAATTGACTCTGCTCCCCCCGCTGGCACTCTATGTCCATGTCCCTTGGTGCGTTCGCAAGTGTCCTTACTGCGATTTCAATTCCCATGGGGTGGGGCATGGGACCGAGCTTCCCGAGGCGGCCTATCTTGAAGCCCTGATTGCCGACCTCGATGCCGATCTGCCGCTGGTGACGGGGCGAGAGCTGGTCAGTATCTTCATCGGTGGGGGGACGCCGAGCCTGATGTCGGCTGACTTCTACCGCCGGCTTATCCATGCCATCAAGTGCCGTCTGCCCTTGGCCAACGAATGCGAGATTACCCTCGAAGCCAATCCCGGCACCCTGGAGCGCGGTCGTTTTGCGGGCTATCGCTCGGCGGGCATCAATCGGCTGTCGCTAGGCGTGCAGAGCTTTCAGGATGCCCAGCTGCATGCGCTGGGTCGCATCCACTCCGGTGACGATGCGGTGGTGGCCGTGCAGGAGGCTCGCCAGGCCGGCTTCGATAACCTCAATCTGGATCTGATGCACGGGCTGCCGGGTCAGACCTCCGAGCTGGCACTGGACGACATCGACCGCGCCTTGTCACTCTCGCCCGAGCATCTCTCCTGGTATCAATTGACGCTCGAACCCAACACCGAATTTCATTCCTCCCCCCCTGTGCTGCCCCAAGAGGAGGTGTTATGGGACATCCAAGACCTGGGCCATGAGCGCCTGCACGAAGCTGGCCTGGTGCGTTACGAGATATCTGCCTATGCGCGTCAGGGGCGACGCGCGCAGCACAATCTCAATTACTGGCAGTTCGGCGACTATCTGGGTATCGGGGCGGGGGCGCATGGCAAGCTCAGCGTGGCGGGGGCAGAGGGCTTGCATATCGAGCGGCGCAGGAAGGTGCGACAACCGGCTTCTTACCTGCAGCGCCTGAATGATCTGCAAGGGTTCGTGGCCGGGAGCCAGCCTATCATCGAGGAAGAGCTGGCCCTGGAGTTCGCCATGAATGCGCTGCGTCTTGTTGAGGGAGTGCCCATGTCGAGCTGGGAGGCTTATACTGGCCGTGAAGCGACGCAGCTCGCCAATCGTCTGACGTCGGCTCGTGAAAAAGGACTTCTGGTGCAAGATAGCGACCGGCTGCAGACATCCCCGCAGGGACTACTATTCTTGAACGATTTGCTGACCCTTATCAGTGACGATCCGGTCGGTAATGCGAGACATTCGTCAACCCGAGAGAGACTGACTTCATGACCAACATACTACGCTTGATAGCCCCGCTGGCGGCCGCGCTGCTGATTGCCGGTTGCGCCACCACCGACCCCTATTCCGGCCAGACCGAGCGCAACAAGACTGGCGTGGGGGCGGCGGTCGGTGCCGCTGTGGGCGCGGCGGCTGGTGCGCTCAGCGGTGATGGCAGCACGAGCCGCCGTGATCGCGCATTGATCGGGGCGGCCGTGGGAGCCGCTGCCGGCGGTGGTGTGGGCGCCTACATGGATCGCCAGGAAAACCAACTGCGCCAGAGTGTGCAAGGCACCGGCATCGAGGTTGATCGTCGCGGCGATGATATCGTGCTCAATATGCCGAGCAGCGTGACCTTCGGCTTTGATTCCAGCGAACTCACGTCGAGCGCTCGCACTGCCTTGAATGATGTGGGGTCGGTCCTTCAGCAGTACCCGGATACGCGCGTCAATATTGCCGGTCATACCGACAGCACCGGCAGTGCCAGTTACAACCAGCAGTTGTCCGAGCGTCGAGCCCAGGCGGTGGGTAACTACCTTTCCCAGTCGGGCGTGACTCGCGATCGTCTCAACATGACGGGGTATGGACAAAATCAGCCGGTGGCGAGCAACGATAGCGAGCAGGGGCGTGCCCAGAATCGTCGGGTCGAGATTACCTTGACGCCGATTCAGGACCGCTTCGAACAGCAGTAAACGGGTCCCGCAAGACCGGACTCATGGGGCCCGTCACTTTTACAGTGGCGGGCCCTTCGCTTTCCGCTACATGAGTATCCCCAACATGCTTTCCTACCAGCATGCCTACCACGCCGGTAACTTCGCCGATGTTCACAAGCATCTGACGCTGTTTGCCGTCATCGACCACCTGCTGCGAAAAGCCTCTCCGATTACCTACATCGATACGCATGCCGGACGCGGCCTCTATCCCCTGGCGGCCGAGGAGACGGCGAAGCTCCAGGAATACCGCGACGGTATCGCGCGACTCTGGCAGGCGCGGGATCGTCTCGGCGAAATACCGCTGCTCGGCGAGTGGCTTGCGGCGCTGGGTCGGGTCCAGAAACAGGGCAACCGGCTTGATCACTATCCCGGCTCGCCGTGGTGGCTATCCCATCGGCTGCGGCAACAGGACAGTCTCAAGCTTATCGAGCTGCACCCGGCAGAACATAGCCATCTGCTGCAGCAGATTCTGCCACGCAACGTGCAGCGCTTGCATGGCGATGGGCTAAAGGAACTGGACCGGCGGCTGCCGGTGAAGACGCCACGTCTGTGCGTGCTGGTCGACCCGAGTTACGAGCGTAAGGCCGAGTATGATGAGGTCGCCAGGGCGGCTATCAAGGCGATGGCCAAGGTGCGCCATGCGGTATTGCTGATCTGGTATCCGCTGCTGCCGGCGGGCCGCCACCGGGAATTGCTGGATGCCCTGCGAGCGGACGGCCTGCGCAAGGTGTGGCGCAGCGAGCTTATTCGCCCGGCGCCCGCGAGCCAGCAGCAGGGGATGCAAGGCAGCGGGATGCTGGTGGTCAATCCGCCATGGGGTCTGGAGGAGCACCTTGTCACGGCCATGGGCGCTATCACGCCTCTGCTGGGCGAGGCGGTTCGCTTCCAGCATGACTGGTGGATAGGCGAGTAATCAGACGATCTCACTTGCCGATACAGAAGCTACCGAAAATCTCACCGAGCAGGTCGTCGGCACTGAATTCGCCGGTGATCTCGCCCAATGCCTGCTGGGCATCGCGCAGATCCTCGGCGAGCAGTTCGCCGGCACCAAAGCCGTATAGTTGGCTCTCACCGTTAGTCAGTGCTTGCTTCGCTCGATCCAGCGCGTCCAGATGGCGTCGCCGCGCGGAGAAGCGACCCTCCGTGGTCATGGAGTAGCCCATCACCGCCTTGAGGTGCTCCTTCAAAGCGTCCACCCCGGCGCCGGTCTTCGCCGAGAGTCGTACGGTCGGCGTGGCCGCGGAGGCGTCGATGCCAGGCGCTTCCTCGCTGGTATCAATCTTGTTGCGCACCAAGGTGAGGCGCGAGGCGTCCTGCAGGCGATCAACGAAGCCGGGCCAGATGGCCCTAGGGTCGGTTTCCGTCGTGGTGCCGGCATCGACCAGCAGCAGGATACGATCGGCCTTCTCGATCTCGGCCCAGGCTCGGGCCACGCCGATCTTCTCGATCGCGTCCGGCGTGTCCCGTAACCCGGCCGTGTCGATGATGTGCAGAGGCATGCCGTCGAGGTGAATCTGCTCGCGCAGCACGTCACGCGTGGTGCCCTCGATGGCGGTGACGATGGCGGTTTCCTGCTCGGTCAGCGCATTGAGCAGGCTGGACTTGCCGGCGTTGGGGCGTCCGGCAATCACCACGTTCATGCCCTCGCGCATCAGCGCCCCCTGACCCGCGGCGGCGCGCACCTGGTCAAGCTCCGTGGTGACCGCCTGGAGCATGTCGGCCACCTTGCCATCGCCGAGAAAGTCGATCTCCTCCTCGGGGAAATCGATGGCGGCCTCGACATAGATGCGCAGTTCAATGAGCCGCTGGACCAGCGCCTGGACCCGATGCGAGAACTCTCCCTGCAGCGAGCGCAAGGCATTCTCGGCGGCGGCGCGTGAGCTTGCCTCGATGAGATCGGCGATGGCCTCGGCCTGGGCCAGATCGAGCTTGTCATTGAGAAAGGCGCGTTCGGAGAACTCACCGGGGCGCGCCAGGCGGGCGCCCAACCGAACGCAGCGCTCCAGCAGCAGATCCATGATCACGGGGCCCCCGTGGCCCTGCAATTCCAGCACGTCTTCACCGGTGAAGGAGCGGGGGCCCGGAAAGAACAGGGCGATGCCTTCATCGAGAACGGCTGTCTCGCCGTGAAAGGGGCCGTAATGCGCCTGGCGTGGGGCAGGGGGATGTGTCAGCACGGCCTCGGCTATCGCGCGGCAGGCTGGTCCGGAAACGCGGATGATGCCTACTCCGCCGCGTCCTGGCGGGGTGGCGAGAGCCGCGATAGTGTCCTGACGATAAAGAGCGTCCGGCATCGTCTTCTCCTCGTAGTGCGGCGTCATTGTCGGTGCCGCTCGGCACAAACGCCAGGCCCCCGCACGAGGGCGGGGGCCTGGGGATGGTAGGCAAGGTGAGACCTACTTGGTCTTCACGCCCTTACCGACGCTGGGGTCTTTCTCAATCTTGCGCGTGATCACGTATTGCTGGGCAATCGAGATGACGTTGTTGACGACCCAGTAGATGACCAGACCGGCCGGGAACCACAGGAAGAAGAAGGTGAAGACGATCGGCAGCATCTTCATGATCTTGGCCTGCATGGGGTCCGGCGGCGTCGGGTTGAGCTGTTGCTGGACGAACATCGAGGCGCCCATCAGGATCGGCAGAATGAAATAGGGGTCCTTCACCGACAGGTCCTGAATCCAGAAGATAAAGGGCGCATGGCGCAACTCCACTGATTCCAGCAGCATCCAGTACAGCGCAATGAAGACCGGCATCTGCACCAGAATCGGCAGGCAGCCACCCAGAGGATTGATCTTCTCCTTCTGGTAGAACTTCATCATCTCCTGGGACATCTTCTGGCGATCGTCGCCGTACTGTTCCTTGAGACGCTGCATCTCGGGGCCCAGCTTGCGCATGCGGCCCATCGATTTGTAGGCCTTGGCAGAAAGTGGCCACAGCGCCATCTTGACCACGATAGTCAGGACCACGATAGACCAGCCCCAGTTACCGAGCAGGTTGTGGATCTGATCAAGCAGCCAGAACAATGGGTTGGCAATGAACCATAGCCAGCCGAAATCGACGGTCAGCTTCAGGTTGGGCGCTACCTGTTCAAGATAGTCCTGAACCTTGGGCCCCATGTACAGGGTGGCGCCGAGGCGTGCCTGGCCGTCGGCGGCCAGGTTCTGGGTCGCACCAGCGAAGGCGGCAACATTTCGGTCCCGCGAGTCGGTCGTCGCGTAGTAGAGGTTCTGTTGATCTTGTGGTGGCGCCCAGGCGGACACGAAGTAGTGCTGGATGATGGCGACCCAGCCACCCTCAGCATCCCGGTTGACGAACTCGCCACTCTTGATGGCATCGAAGTCGACCTTCTGATACCTGTCCTCGGGCGAGGAGTAGGCCGCGCCCAAGTAGGAGCGCATCCCCATGGCAGGTCCGCTGGTGGGGTCGGGGCTGTCATCGCGGGCCAGCTGGCCGATGAAGCGGGTCGTCAGGGCCTGTTCGGTGTTATTGGTCAGGAAGTATTCGACATCAACCGCGTAACTCCCGCGCTCGAAGGTCAGCCGCTTGGTGATACCGACCCCGTTCACCTCCGCCGTGAGGTCCACCTCAAGGCGATCGTCATCCTGGGTCAGGCGATACTCGTTCTGCTCGGCATTGAAGGCGATGCGTCCTTCGTGGCCTTCCAACTGGAGGCCGGAGCGCGCCACGTAGCTGCGCGTCTGGCTATCGGAGAGCAGCACGTAGGGCCGTTCGGAATCCAGCGTCAGGCGATGCTCGGGAAGCGCCGCATAGACGATATCGCCTCCTTGAGGGTCGATACGTACGTCGAGCACATCGGTGACCACTGCTACCAGGTTGCGGCTATCTTCGGTGGCCGGGGCGTCGGGCATTGCCTCGGCACCCTGATCCTGGCTCGAGGGTGCTGAGGGGACCGCCAGGTCTTCGCCGTTGGTGTCGGCACGCTCACGCTGCTCGCTACCGGTGATGGCCGGGGCATCGGGCACGGTGGTGGCTTGCCCGTAATCCTGATTCCATTGCACTACCAGCAAGTAAGCGAGCAGCGCCAGGGGAACCAGCAATAGGAGTCGTTTTAGGTCCATGAAGAATCTGCCCGATGGGAGGTTAACATTTCGATAGCGGCATAGCGGCTGCCTGCCTGATAGACGCAAAAGCCTGCCGAGGGCAGGCTGTGTGTCGGTCGCGACGATGCTTCACCTGGCGCGCTAGCAAACAGG
The DNA here is from genome assembly GCF_900116705.1 of Halomonas korlensis. Taxonomy (GTDB): domain Bacteria; phylum Pseudomonadota; class Gammaproteobacteria; order Pseudomonadales; family Halomonadaceae; genus Halomonas; species Halomonas korlensis. Next base: position 166,214 of record NZ_FPBP01000003.1, read on the forward strand.
CGGTTCCGGACGAGGGCCGTCATACAGACTCCATGAGGCTGTCGAGGGGCGTGACTGAGACGTATCGGTTGCGGTGGCAGCACGAGGCATTTCGCTTCAGGTCGTTATCGATGACGCATTGCGTACATCTCGCTCAAGGCGTCGCCACATGCCGTGGATCTGACGGTGCAGGGTCTCATTGTCCAGCTCCTGGACCCCTCGCTTGGCCAATACGACGATATCCACGGCGGGCAAACGGTCTTGTTGCAAACGCACGGATTCGCGAACCAACCGCTTGAAGCGGTTGCGATCGACTGCGCGGCGAACGTTCTTCTTGCTCACAATCAATCCGAGACGAGGATGGCCCAACGCATTGGGCATGGCCAAGGCCATCAACCCCTTTCCATGAATCTTGTAAACAGCCTTGTCGAAAACAGTCCGATACGCCTCGGCGTTCAACAAGCGAAGACACCGAGGAGAGCTCTGATGAGGCACTAGTGAGCCGCGTTCAGGCGCTTAGACGCTTGCGACCCTTGGCGCGACGGCGTGCCAGAACGGCACGACCATTCTTGGTGGCCATGCGAGCACGAAAACCGTGCACACGCTTGCGCTTGAGAACGCTAGGTTGAAAAGTGCGTTTCATAACTGGTTATTCCCACGTGATTTTTTGGACAAATAGGCAAATTCGAGACATCTGAACCCCCATCGGGGAACCCGGGGTGTTTGACTCAAGACCGGAAATTGTAGTGATTTCGCCGCTCCGGTGCAATTCTTCTTGTCGATAGACTCAAGGGAAGCCGGAGGAAACAGTGACTAATGCTGACGGTGGATGGCTGGCTCGGCATCCGGATGAGGGGGTGTCGTGGGCAGTGTTGGGGATAGAATCTGTTGATAAGCTTAAAAAGTATAGTTTTATCAATAAATTAATGTGTTAATCGTTTTGTGAAGAAAGGTGTGAGTATAAAGCGGCTATTGCCATGATGGCGCGGAACGATGAAATGGCTTCTTTATCGAGTTTAGTGCACCTCTATGAATGTGCTTATCGGTTGCGTTAGCGTGCGTTGGCTAGAAGAGTCCGAATGTCGCGGGTAACTGATATGTCGAGGATGGCGTTTTCCACAGTTCGTCGCACAGGCCGAGCTCGTGTGGATAACTTTGCTGCTGGACGATACAATACCCGGCCGTTTTCCGATCAATGGTGAGGTCGCGTGTCGCTTGCGCTTTGGCAACAATGTCTGGACTCCCTACAGGATGAATTGAGCTCACAACAGTTCAATACCTGGATCCGCCCCCTGCAGGCGGAAGAAGGCGAGGCCAATGAGCTGTGTCTGCTGGCGCCGAACCGGTTTGTCCGTGACTGGGTTAGCGATAAGTATGCCAAGCGTATCAGCGAGTTAATGCGCAATCTGTCGCCTGCCAAACCCCCCAAGGTGGTGTTGACAGTGGGCAGTCGCCGTCGAGCCACGACGCCCCAGCCCCGAGAACTCGGCAACCCGGTGTCCGCGACCCCACCAGCCCAGCAACAGCCCGGCGCGCCCTCGGTGCGAACACCGAAACGGGGCTCAAGCGACGACGAGCGTGAGATAAACGTATTGCGTGAAGAGCAGGATGGGGCGCGTCGACCCGGAGAACGGCAGGTGCAGGTGGAAGGAGGCCTCAAGCACCACAGTGGGCTCAATCCCAATTTCACGTTCGAGACTTTCGTCGAGGGTAAATCGAATCAGCTTGCCAGAGCGGCTTCCCGTCAGGTTTCCGAGAACCCCGGCGGTGCTTATAACCCCCTGTTCCTTTACGGGGGCGTGGGCCTGGGCAAGACGCACCTCATGCATGCCGTGGGCAACGCCCTGTCCACCCGGCGTGAGAACGCGCAAGTGATCTATCTGCATTCCGAGCGTTTCGTGGCCGATATGGTCAAGGCACTCCAGCTCAACGCCATCAATGATTTCAAGCGCTTCTATCGTAGTGTCGATGCCCTGCTGATCGACGATATCCAGTTCTTTGCCGGCAAGGAGCGGTCCCAGGAAGAGTTCTTCCACACCTTCAATGCGTTGCTCGAAGGTGGCCAGCAAATGATCCTGACATCGGATCGTTACCCGAAGGAAATCAGCGGTGTTGAAGAGCGTCTCAAGTCGCGCTTCGGATGGGGCCTGACGGTGGCCATCGAGCCTCCCGAGCTCGAGACGCGCGTGGCGATCCTGATGAAGAAAGCGGATCAGGCGAAGGTCGACCTGCCCAACGATGCCGCTTTCTTCATCGCTCAGAAGATACGCTCCAATGTGCGTGAGCTTGAAGGTGCTCTGAAAAAGGTGATCGCCGACTCCCATTTCATGGGCAAGCCCATCACCCAGGATTTTATTCGCGAGTCGCTCAAGGATCTGTTGGCGCTACAGGACAAGCAGGTGGGCGTCGATAACATCCAGCGCACCGTAGCCGAATATTACAAGATCAAGCTTGCTGATCTGCTCTCCAAGCGGCGGTCGCGTTCGGTGGCCAGGCCACGTCAGGTTGCCATGGCCTTGGCCAAGGAGCTGACCAACCACAGCTTGCCGGAGATTGGCGACGCCTTCGGGGGACGCGACCACACCACCGTCTTGCATGCCTGCCGTAAAGTGAAATCCTTGCAAGAAGAAAGCGCGGATATCCGTGAGGACTACAAGAATCTGCTGCGGTTATTGACGAGCTGAAAGCCAATAACCCTGACCGGTGTCAGGCGCTTCGCACCGGTCATCATCCCTATCAGGAAAGTTGTGGAGCTGACATGAAATTTTCCATCTCCCGAGAAGCTCTGCTGCGCCCATTGACGCTGGTTGCTGGCGTAGTGGAGCGTCGCCAGACCCTGCCGGTGCTGTCCAATGTGCTCATCCAGGTTGATGACGATCAGGTGGCACTCACCGGCACCGACCTTGAGGTCGAGCTGATCGGGCGCACCGTCGCTAGCCTGGTAGAGGCCCCCGGTGCCGTTACAGTGCCAGCTCGCAAGCTGATGGATATCTGTAAGTCGTTACCGGATCAGGCCGACATTCAAATCGCGCTGGAAGATGGGCGTGCCGTGCTGCGCAGTGGACGTTCACGATTTACCTTGTCGACTCTCCCGGCGGCTGAATTTCCCAACATCGAAGAGAGCGAAGGAAGTGCCGAGCTGAGCCTGCCGCGAGGCACGCTCAAGCACCTGATCGATACGACCGCCTTTGCGATGGCGCAGCAGGATGTTCGCTATTATCTCAATGGTATGTTGCTGGAGCTGAAATCTACTCTGGTACGTGCCGTAGCGACTGATGGGCATCGCCTGGCGGTGTGTGCCCGCCCGTCGGACATACAGCTGGAGTCGGCACAGCGATTGATCGTGCCGCGCAAGGGCATCATTGAGCTTGCCAGGCTGCTGGATGATAGTGACGAGCCCGTCACGCTGACATTGGGTTCCAATCACCTGCGCGCGCATACCGGTGATTTTACTTTTACGTCCAAACTGGTGGATGGCAAGTTCCCCGATTACGAGCGCGTGGTCCCCAAGGGCGGCGACAAGGTACTGATTGCTGACCGCGCCGAGTTACGCCGGGTACTATCACGCACAGCAATTCTTTCCAACGAAAAGTATCGGGGCGTTCGTCTGCATCTGGAAGAGGGTAACCTCAAGGTGATGGCCAACAATCCCGAGCAAGAAGAAGCCGAAGAGAATGTGGCGATTGAATATTCGGGCCCGGCGATGGAGATTGGTTTCAATGTCGGCTATCTAGTCGATGTGTTGAGCGTGCTGAACGAAGATCGCGTCCAGATGACGTTTGCCGATCCTAACAGCAGCGCTCTGCTCGAAGAGCCTGGTGGTGGCGACGCGCTTTATGTTGTCATGCCCATGCGTCTCTAAGCGGGGTGGCGGCGCTTTCTTAGCGCCGCCTAACGGGTTCCCTCGTGCCTCTTGATCGTCTTGCCTTCCAAGGCCTGCGCAACCTTGAGCCCTTCGACCTGCGACCCGGGCCGAGGATCAATCTTGTCAGCGGGCCCAACGGTAGTGGCAAGACAAGCCTGCTCGAAGGCATCCATATCCTGGGCATGGGACGCTCCTTCCGCACCCGCCACCTTCGTCACGCCATTTGCCACGATGCCGATGCGTTGGTCGTCCATGGAAGGCTCTCCGGCAATCCCGCCATCCCCTTCGGCGTGCGCCGTCATCGCGAGGTCAGTGAGCTCGAAATGCGGATAGCCGGTGAGCGAATCAACCGCATCACCGCGCTCGTTGACCTGCTGCCACTACAACTGATCAACCCCGATGCGTTCCGTCTTCTGGAAGGTGCGCCGTCGGCTCGACGTGAATTCCTCGACTGGGGAGTGTTTCACGTGAAACACGACTTCCTCGATGCCTGGCAACGGGCGCGTCGGGCGCTCAAACATCGGAATGCGCTGCTCAGACATGGTAGAATGCAAGATGCTTCCATGTCGGTTTGGGAGCATGAGTTGGTGCATTGGAGCGAGCGGATCGACACCTTGCGCCGTGACTGGATGGCGGCTTTTTTGCCTGTCTTCGAGGAAACGCTCGGTGGCCTATTGCCTTTGCAGGGGCTTGAACTAAGGTACTCGCGCGGCTGGGATAGCCGGCGTGAACTCGCCGACATCCTTCGGCAGGGGCGTGAAACGGATCGTCAGATGGGCTTTACCCAGCAAGGGCCCCAGCGGGCGGATCTGCGCATACGATTGGCGCGCCGCCCTGCCGTGGAGGTGTTGTCACGCGGCCAGCAGAAGCTGGTTGTCAGCGCGTTGAAGCTAGCTCAGGGACGACTCCTTGAGGCAACCACCGGCCGCACCTGCGTTTATTTGATTGACGACCTCCCAGCGGAACTCGATGGCCATCATCGGCGCGTCTTCTGCGACTGGCTCGAGCGGATGCATTGCCAGGTTTTCATCACCAGCGTTGATCATGACGTGCTGACAGACCTATGGCGATCCGACACCCCAATGGAGATGTTTCACGTGAAACACTCCGAGAAAGGAGCAGGAAGATTACTGCCCCTTGATAGACAGACTTCATGATGGAGTAGTCAATGAGCGAACATGCTTACGACTCGACGAGCATTAAAGTACTCAAGGGATTGGACGCCGTACGCAAGCGGCCGGGAATGTATATCGGGGATACCGATGATGGCACCGGGTTGCACCATATGGTCTTCGAACTGGTGGATAATTCCATCGATGAAGCGCTGGCGGGGCATTGCACTGAAATACGCGTCCTGATTCATCCTGACGAGTCGATCACCGTCAGCGATAATGGTCGTGGCGTACCCACCGACCTCCACGAGGGTGAAGGCGTCTCAGCCGCCGAAGTCATCATGACGGTTCTTCATGCCGGGGGTAAGTTTGATGACAACTCCTATAAGGTGTCAGGCGGCCTCCACGGTGTGGGGGTCTCGGTCGTCAATGCCCTGTCGGAAGAGTTAAAGCTGACGATCTGGCGAGCAGGCAAGGTGCATGAGCAGATCTATCGCCATGGCGTACCGGCCTCGCCGCTAGCCGTGGTCGGTACCACGGAGAAAAGCGGCACTCGGGTTCACTTCCGACCGTCGACCGATACCTTCAACAATATCGAGTTTCACTACGATATCCTGGCCAAGCGCTTGAGGGAGTTATCCTTCCTGAACTCGGGCGTTGCCATTCGCCTGTTCGATGAGCGCAGTGGCAAGGAAGAACTCTTTCACTATGACGGTGGGCTCAAGGCATTCGTCGATCACCTCAACACCAACAAGACGGTGTTGAATCCGGTATTCCATTTCAATGCCGAGCGCGAAGATGGCGTCGGTGTCGAAGTGGCCATGCAGTGGAGCGACTCGTTTACCGAGAATATCTTCTGTTATACCAACAACATACCGCAGCGTGATGGTGGTGCTCACCTCGCTGGATTCCGTGCCGCACTGACGCGCAGCCTCAATCATTACATCGAGGCCGAGGGGCTGCTCAAGAAGTCTAAGATCAACACTTCGGGCGATGACGCGCGCGAAGGTTTGACGGCGATCATCTCCGTAAAAGTACCGGACCCCAAGTTCTCGTCACAGACCAAGGACAAATTGGTGTCTTCCGAAGTGAAGACAGCGGTGGAGCAGGAGATGGGTCGCCTGTTCTCGGAATACTTGATCGAGAAGCCCAACGAGGCCAAGTCGATCGTTAACAAGATGCTCGACGCCGCCCGCGCCCGCGAAGCCGCACGCAAGGCCCGTGACATGACGCGCCGCAAGGGCGCCCTGGATATCGCCGGGCTACCCGGCAAGTTGGCAGACTGCCAGGAGAAGGATCCGAGCCTCTCCGAGCTGTTTTTGGTCGAGGGCGATTCGGCCGGTGGTAGCGCCAAACAGGGCCGTGACCGTCGCACCCAGGCCATCCTGCCACTCAAGGGCAAGATTCTTAACGTCGAGAAGGCGCGGTTCGACAAGATGTTATCGTCGGCCGAAGTGGGAACCCTGATTACGGCGCTTGGCTGCGGGATTGGGCGTGAGGAGTTCAACCCCGACAAGCTGCGTTACCACTCCATCATCATCATGACGGATGCCGATGTCGATGGCTCGCATATCCGGACCCTGTTGCTGACGTTCTTTTTCCGGCAGATGTCTCAACTGATCGAGCGTGGGCACGTCTTCATTGCCCAGCCGCCTCTCTACAAGATCAAGCGTGGCAAGCAGGAGCTCTATCTCAAGGACGAGCAGGCCATGATCGACTACCTGACGGCCACCGCTCTGGATGGTGCGCGTCTCTATGTCAACGCGGACGCACCGGGAATTGCCGGCGCGCAGCTCGAAGCCATCGTCAATCAGTACCGCGACGTCATGAAGCGGATCGATCGCCTCTCGCGCGTCTATCCCAATGAGGTGCTGCGCAAGATTGTGCATGCCGCGCGTCTCGATGGAGAAGCCGCGTTGCGAGACCGCGTGACTATCAAGAATTGGATCGATGATCTGCAGGCCGAGATGGATGCCCTGGTCGCCTACGAAGGCGGGCCGCGTTATACCTTCCACATCGAGGAAGATGCCGAACGTGGCCTTTTTCTGCCAGCAGTTACATTGGCGGCTCACGGCGTCACGACCGATTACGTCTGGGGTATCGACTTCTTTACCAGTGCGGATTACCGTGCCATCACCGGACTAGGGGAAACTCTTGACGGCTTGATGGAGGAGGGCGCTTACGTCGCTCGCGGCGAGCGGCAGAAATCGGTGGTGAATTTTTATGATGCGCTCGAATGGTTGATGAGCGAAGCGCAGCGTGGTCTTTCTATCCAGCGCTACAAGGGTCTCGGTGAGATGAACCCCGAGCAGCTGTGGGATACCACCATGGACCCCGAGACACGCCGCATGCTGAGGGTAACCATCGAGGATGCCGTCGCCGCCGACATGATGTTCAATACCTTGATGGGCGACGAAGTCGAGCCTCGCCGTGATTTCATTGAGCGATTTGCTTTGGTGGCGAATCTGGACGTCTAACCATGGTCCGGCAATGTTTCATGTGGAACATCCTCACTTAAGTTGAACTAAAGGCGCGCCGGCCCGGGTTGTTAGACTCGGGTCGGCGTCTTTCTACGTGTCGCCTGTAGGGTTTTGCTTCACTCATCGGCCAGCAGCCAGTCCACGAAGCCGTCCAGGTCTTCGAAGACCATCGCCCTCTCCAAGCCTATTCTTTTGGCCTCTGTGCGCCGTCCCTTTCCAGTACGCACCAGTGCGCTCCGGCATCCCAAGCTTTCGCCAGCCTCTAGGTCGCGTAGGCTGTCACCGACTATCCAGCTTCCCTCCAAGCTCTCCAGACCCAGCGCCTCACGTATCTGAATCAGAAGGCCATATAGCGGCTTGCGGCATTTGCAATGATCGTCGGGTCCGTGTGGGCAGTAGGCGATATGTGAGACCTTTCCGCCGGCGTTGCGGACTTGGCGCTTCAGTTCGGCATGGATGGTCTCGAGTGTCGCCTCGTCGTAATAGCCTCGAGCAATGCCTGATTGGTTCGTCGCGATAGCCACTTGCCATCCCGCCCGACTCAGCCTGGCAATAGCCGTAATGGCGCTAGGATAGGGGTGCCATTCCTCGAGTGATTTGATGTAGTCGTCAGAGTCTCGGTTGATGACCCCGTCACGATCGAGAATGACTAGCTTCAAAGAAGTTGTGGTAACCATGCGAATCAATGTGTCTGTTACGGAAGAAGTGTGTGAAGTGTTTCACGTGAAACATCGTCTTGCCATAAAAAGGGAATAGATGAGCTTCTTCGCGTATAGGGGGCACGAAAAGTGTTTCACGTGAAACAGCGCAAGGTATGGCAGGAAAAAAGCGGGGCAGTAAAGCGCTAAGCAGGAGAGAGCAGGGCAGGATGCAAGCCATATGAAAAGGCCACCGAGGTGTGTCCTCGATGGCCTAGCCAATCATCAATTAGCTGTCATTGCTGAAGTAGTGCGATATCGGCCACTTCGAGGAATAGCGCCTGCAGGCTTGCCAGCAGCGCCAGACGATTGCAACGAACGGCTTCGTCATCGGCCATCACCATCACCTGGTCGAAGAAGGCGTCGACCGGGTCGCGCAGGCTAGCCAGAGCGTCCAGTGCTTCATGGTAGCGGGCTTCGGCGAATAGCGGCATTACAGCATGCCGACAACTCGCCACAGCCTCGTAGAGAGCCGCCTCGGCGGCTTCCTGCAGCAATCCTGTCTCAATGCTGGAAACATCGCCATTGGCTTGCTTGGCAAGGATGTTCGAGACACGCTTGTTGGCGGCTGCCAGGGCTGCTGCCTCGTCGCGTCGAGTGAAGGCCTGAACGGCACTTAGTCGTCGCGCGAAATCCAGCGGATGGGTTACCGGACGGGCACGAACCGCCAGGTAGACCTCCGTCTCGATGCCTTCATCGTGCGCCCAGGCACGGAAGCGGTCGAGCATATAGGTGAGGACCTCATCGACAAGCTTATCGGTATCGACGAGCGTCTGATGTTGAGCGACGGCCAGTTCAAGCAGCTCCCGGAGATCCAGGTCCAGCTCACCCTTGACCAGGATGTTCAACACCCCGATGGCGGCGCGGCGCAGCGCAAATGGATCCTTGGTGCCGCTCGGCCGAGCGCCGATACCGAAAATGCCGGTGAGGGTGTCGAGTCGGTCAGCCAGCGCCAGGGCCTTGCCGGTGTCGCTGTCGGGGATCGCGTCGCCGGCGAAGCGCGGCAGGTACTGCTCTTCGAGTGCTTGCGCCACTTGGCCGGGTTCGCCGTCCTGAGCGGCATAATAGTGGCCCATGATGCCCTGTAGCTCGGGGAACTCGAGCACCATCTCGGTGACCAGGTCACACTTGCCGAGTGCGGCTGCACGGCGTGCATGGGCGGCGGAGCCTCCAATACGCTCGGCAATGAAGGCCGCCACCTCGGCATTGCGATGAGCCTTGTCCGCCAGCGAGCCGAGCTGCTTCTGGAAGACCACGCCGGCAAGCTCTGGGGCACGGTCGGCGAGCGGGCGTTTGCGATCGGTCGCATAGAAGAAGGCGGCATCGGCCAGGCGAGGGCGAATGACCTTCTGGTTGCCCTGGATCACTTGCTCGGGATCCTCGCTGTCGATGTTCGCGATAGTGATGAACAGCGACTTGAGCCGACCATCGGCGTCGAGAAGGTGGAAGTATTTCTGGTTGGCCTTCATCGAGGAGATCAGGCACTCGGACGGCACCTCGAGGAAGCGTTCATCGAAGCTGCCGGTCAGGGCCACGGGCCACTCCACCAGGCCGCTTACCTCGACGAGCAATGCCTCGTCGATCACCGCCGTGGCGTCCTGAACCTCGGCCTCGGCGAGAACCTGCTCGCGGATGCGTTCGCGCCGCTTGTCACGGTCCGCCAATACCCAGGCGTTCTCGAGCACGCTCAGGTAGTCATCGGCGTGTGTCAGTTCGATAGGCTCTGGGGCATGGAAGCGATGACCCCGCGTCATCCGACCGGCGTTCAGGCCCAACGACTCGCCTTCGACCACCTCATGGCCATAGAGCATCACCAGCCAATGCACGGGACGGGAGAATTCTACCCGCGAGCTGCCCCAGCGCATGTTCTTGGGTACGGGGAGTGACGTGAGGGCCTTGTCAACGATGGCCGGCAACAGGCTGGTGGTCGTTTCGCCTCGTTGCTGCTCGCGGTAGCCGAGCCAGGTGCCCTTGTCAGTCTCGAGATGAATCAACTGGTCCACCGTGACGCCGCACGAGCGCGCGAATCCCTCGGCGGCCTTGGTGGGTTGTCCCTCCTTGAAGGCGGCCGCCAGAGCCGGCCCGCGACGCTCGACCTCGCGGTCGGGCTGTTTGTCGGCAAGCTCGACGATCTGCACCGCAAGACGACGCGGGCTGGCATAGGCCATCACGGCACCATGCGTGACATCGGACTCGTCGAGGCCGCGACGAATGCCGTCCGCGAGGGAATCTGAGAGCAGGTCGATGGCGCTTGGCGGCAGCTCCTCGACGCCCAGTTCAACCAGTAGGGTGTTGGCAGCCATCAAACATTTCCCTCTTCGGTAAGTGATTCTTCGGCGAGACATTCATCGCGCAGGGCCGCTGGGGCCAGCGGGAAGCCGGCGGCCTTGCGTGACTGGTAGTAGGCGCGAGCGACATCCCGGGCCATTGTGCGCACACGCAGGATGTAGCGCTGGCGCTCGGTGACTGAGATGGCATGGCGGGCGTCGAGCAGGTTGAAGGTGTGCGAGGCCTTGAGCACCTGTTCATAGGCGGGCAGCGGTAGGCTAGCTTCAAGCAGCTTGCTGCATTCCCGCTCATGATGGTCGAAGGCCGCAAACAGGAAGTCCACGTCGGCATGCTCGAAGTTGTAGGCCGATTGCTCACGCTCATTCTGTAGATAGACATCGCCATAGCTCACGCGGGTGCCATCCGGCGCCACGGTCCATACCAGATCGTAGACACTGTCGACATCCTGCAGGTACATGGCGATGCGCTCGAGCCCATAGGTCAGCTCGCCGGTGACGGGGTAGCACTCGAGGCCGCCGGCCTGCTGGAAATAGGTAAACTGGGTCACCTCCATGCCGTTGAGCCAGACCTCCCAGCCGAGGCCCCAGGCGCCCAGGGTAGGCGATTCCCAGTTATCCTCGACGAAGCGGATGTCATGGACCAGCGGGTCGAGCCCCAGGCGCTTCAATGAGCCCAGGTAAAGCTCCTGCAGATCGGCAGGAGAGGGCTTCATGACGACCTGGAATTGATAATAGTGCTGCAGGCGGTTGGGGTTCTCGCCATAACGACCATCGGTAGGTCGACGGGAGGGCTGCACATAGGCAGCGTTCCAGGTCTCAGGACCGATGGAGCGCAGGAAGGTGGCCGGATGAAAGGTGCCGGCTCCGACTTCCATGTCCAGAGGCTGCAGGATCACGCAACCCTGTTCGGCCCAGTACTGCTGCAGGGCGAGGATCAGGCCCTGGAAGGTTGCCACGTCTGGCGTCGACTGTGTCATTGCAAAAGCACCGTTGGCCATGAATTCACTGGGCGTCAAGTATACAATCACAGGCAGATCGGTTATAGGCGCAGGCCGCTGCGCCGCAACGAGGACTTCCCATGATCGTAGTGACAGGCGGCGCCGGCTTTATCGGGGCCAATCTGGTCAAGGCGCTCAGTGCCCGCGGCCACGAGGTAATGGTCGTCGATGATCTGAGCGACGGTACCAAGTTCATTAACCTGGCCGATTGCACCCTTGGCGACTACCTCGACAAGGACGATTTTCTCGGCCGGATCAAGGCAGCGTTGTCCGGCCTATCCTCCGGCCTGCCGCCCATCGAAGCGATCTTCCATGAAGGGGCCTGCTCCGATACCACCGAGTGGGACGGGCGCTTCATGCTCGAGAACAATTTCGAGTATTCCAAGGTACTGCTGCACTACTGCCAGCACCTCGGCATTCCCTTTCTGTATGCCTCGTCGGCGGCCACTTATGGCGGCAGCGAGGTGTTTGTCGAGGCACCGGAGCACGAGAAGCCACTCAATGTCTACGGCTACTCGAAGCTGCTGTTCGACCAGTACGTGCGCGCCCGCCACGATGACTTCACCAGCCAGGTGGTGGGCTTCCGCTACTTCAATGTCTACGGCCCTCGAGAGCAGCACAAGGGCAAGATGGCGAGCGTCGCCTTTCATCACCATACCCAGATCAGTACCGGTGCGGACTTGAAGCTGTTCGGGGCCTGGGAGGGCTACGACGCCGGCATGCAAAGCCGTGACTTTGTCTATGTAGGTGACGTGGTCGATGTGAATCTGTGGTTTCTCGACCACCCCGAGGTGTCCGGAATCTTCAACCTGGGAACCGGCCGCGCCGAACCCTTCAAGGCTATCGGGCAGGCGGTGATCGACTATTACGGACGCGGAGAGATCGAGTACATCGCTTTTCCCGAGGAGCTCAAGGGGCGCTATCAGAGCTATACCCGCGCCGACATCACCAAGCTGCGCCAGACCGGTTATGACGGTGAGTTCCGTACCGTGGCAGAAGGGGTGAAGGCCTACCTGGAGTGGTTGCATGGCTGATGCAATTTCGTCCTCGAGCGATTCTTCATCCAGCGCATCGGGTGAGCGGATTCTGGTGGTGGGGCCGTCATGGGTGGGGGATATGGTCATGGCCCAGAGCCTGCTGATGACCCTGAAGGCTCGCCATCCCGGCTGCTATATTGGCGTGGTCGCACCGGAATGGTCGCGGCCGATTCTGGCGCGGATGACAGAAGTCGACGAAGTGGCGAGTCTCGAGACCGCACATGGCGAATTTGGCTGGCGGGCTCGGCGCTCGCTTGCTCGGAAGCTGCGTGGCCGCTTCGAACGTGCCATCGTGCTGCCCCGCTCCTGGAAGTCTGCGCTGGTGCCTTACCTGGCCCGTATTCCGCGTCGCACCGGCTTTACCGGTGAACAGCGATACGGTTTGCTCAATGACCGTCGTCGCCTGGACAAGACGGTGCTGGACCAGACCGTCAAGCGTTTCGTGGCGCTGGGAGTCTCGGTGGAAGAGGCAGCAACGGGCCACTTTTCCCTCCCGCATCCGCGGCTGACGGTGGATGCCGATAATCTGGTGGAACTGCGGCTGTCCCTCGGGTTGTCGTCACGACCGGCCATTGGCATGATGCCTGGCGCGGAGTATGGTCCGGCGAAGCAGTGGCCACTCGCCTATTTCCGGGAGCTGGCGGGAAGACTAAGCGCTGAAGGCTTCGAGGTTCGGGTGCTGGGTGGCCCGAAGGACGCCGCGGCTGGCGATCTGATCAGCGAGGGGCAGCCCCATGTCCACAACCTGTGTGGACGCACTCGATTGGCGGATGCCGTCGATCTGCTGGCGGACTGCCGGCAGGTGGTCACCAACGACTCTGGCCTGATGCATGTTGCCGCGGCGGTGGGCACCCGAATCCAGGCGTTATACGGGTCGTCTTCGCCGGCCTATACGCCGCCGCTGACACGCAATGCCGAGATTCACACGCTCGGGCTGGCCTGTTCCCCCTGCTTCGCCCGTACCTGCCCGCTGGGACACACCCATTGCCTGGTTCAGATGCGCCCCGAACGCATACTAACGTCTATCCAGTCGTCCGAGTCGGTCATCGTTCGTAGCTGAAACGCGTTGGCTATTGAGCGTAGGCGGGTTGTTCGTTGGTGGCGTCTTCCGGCGTCTCGACGATCTGTTCGGTAGTGGTGGCCTCTTCCTCCTGTTGTTGCTCCGGCACCAGGCCTTCCCAGAGCCGCTCCTGAAGCGCGGTTTCCGCGCGCATTCGGGTATTGACGTTCTGGGTGCCATGTTGCTCCACCAGGGTCGGGTAGGGAGACAGTAGGGAAACGCCGAGGCCGGCGCGATGATCGTCAATCTCGAAGCCCATTGCCTCGAGAATGGTGGGGAAGACATCGAGCGTCGATGCGGGACGGCTGACATTTCCCGGAGGCATGTCATTGCCGAGCAGCATGAAGGTATTGTAGCGCTCGCCACTGATCAACTGCTCCCAGGCCGACACGCGCATCGTCAAATGGTCGCTGGCAATCACCACCAAGGTGTTTTCCAGCAGGCCCTCCTCTTCGAGTCTCTCGACCAGGTCACGTGCCAGCCAGGCGGAACACTTCACCGAGTAGAGAATGTCAACGCCATCGAATTCTCCTTGTCGCTGTTCACAGCGTCGGGCTGGATAACCCTCAGGCGCATGGCCGGTGAGGGAAAGGTTGACGATAGCCCACGGGGACTCGCTCTGGCTGAGCTGGCGTACTTCTTCCACGGTGATGTCGTAAAGCGTGTCGTCGTATAGTCCCCAGTTATTGAGGTAGTCGGGATCTTCCAGTTGGGGTAACAGCGCCTCTCGACCCAGTACGCGATCGAAGCCATGATCCTCGTAGAAGATGCCCTTGCCGGCAAACGCGGTACTGGCACCGCCCATAAAGGTAAGATGGTAGCCCTGCTCGTCGAGCAGGTCGCCGAGGCAATCCACCCCCGGCACCACCTTGCCCAAAGGCTCGAACTGGCTGTCATGGAGCAGACCCGCGGGCATGAGCGGCGTGCCGCACTGGGTAGCGATCATACCGGCCATGGTCCAGCCAGTGTTCTCGAGCTGCTGGATGCCCTCGAAGACACGCGCGCGCTGGCCGAGTGCTGCAAGGTCAGCATAGGCATCGCCGAAGCGCTCGGTATCGGCATACGTGCGCTCGAGGCTTTCCAGATAAAGCAGCAGCAGGTTGGGAGGGTCAGCCGGAGCCTCGTGGATGACCGGCGCGACATAGCGTCGCTCCAGCCAGGCGCCGTCATCGGTGACAATCGCGGCACTGCGCTGCCCTACCCCATAAAACAGGGGGTTGGTGGCCAGCAGGATCAAGGCCAGCGGTCGCTCGCCCAACCGCCAGCGATGGTCGACTCGCACTAGCCAAGTAAAGGCGATCAACAACATGGCCATCGAGAAGGTGTAGAGCACAGCGGCAATATTGCGATCGGTGCCACCATGATCTTCCATGCCGGCCTGAAGATGGAAGAAGACCGCACCGAGGTCGACATCACCAAAGCTGGCGGCAAGATAGACGTAGAGCCCCCAGAGTGCGAGCGGCAACAACGACCAGGGCCAGGCGCGGGTCTGAGTGCGGGGACGACGTGGTGCGCCCCAGCGAAACAGCCAGCCCAGGCCAAGCCAGCCAACCACCACCGGCGCCATGATCCAGGGCGACAGCAGGCTCAGGGTCGCAACGGAATGCGCGATCCATAGACCGATGATGAGGAGGGCCCACCATCGGGGTTGGCGAGCGTAAGCAAATAGTGCGGGGTGGAGCATGACCACGACGCCGGAGTGAGTTCCTTGTCAGCTTACCAAGGCCAGGTGGTATAGGGCAGTCCCGACCGGCCATCGACGCGGGTCACTTCCGCTCGAGACGCTCCTGCTCGTAAAGTTCGTTGAGCTTGGCATATTTCATGAATGCGTGAAACGCCGTGGTGACCGTGACGATCATGCCATCGGCGCCCTGCAGAATTCCCCCTTTCAGAAGCAACTTGCGCAATACGGCACTGGTTGCATGCAGCGTGGGGCGCCAGGGCGATGGGCCAACCCCTCGCTCCTTCATGGCCCACGCATCGCGGGTCGACAGCTGATCAATGCGCTGCATCCAGTGCGACAGGTTCTCGTAGGTGAAGTGGCGAATGTGCGTGCCGGTGTCTTCGATGCGGGGAGAGGCTACCGAGGAGTGCGCTTTCCTCGGCAGGTAGCCTGACGTGGTCCGGTTATAGAGCCTGACGACCTTGTCGGGGTAGAAGCCGGCCGCCTTTACCCAATGGCTGCCGCAGAAGTTGCGGCGGTTGAAACGGTAAGCGATGTCCGGGTCGTCCAGCGACAGCGCCTGAATGGCCGCCACGGCGTCGTCGTCCAGCCGTTCGTCGGCATCCAGCGCCAGTATCCAGTCGTGCGAGGCGTAGGAGACACCATGGGCTTTTTGAGGACCGTCGCCGAGATACGTCTGGCTCAGAACCCGGGCGCCACAGGCCTCGGCGATACGCACGGTATCGTCCTGGCTCAGCGAATCGACCACAATGATTTCGTCGCAGACCTGCTTGAGGGAGTCCAGACAACCGGCGATACGCGACTGTTCGTTGAGGGTGATGACAATACCGGTGATAGGCGTCATGAGAGAGGCTCGCGAGAGGTGAGCGATACGAGAAGCGAGGCGATGTTACGGGCTGCCGATTCAACGTCGAGACGCGACATGTCCTGCTCTCCTGCGGTGGGGGGAGGGCAGAAGGCCAGGCGGTGGTCGGCTCGGTTGCAGGTCTGCCAGCGCAACGGTGTGGAGGAGCGCTTGGCGGGATAGAAACCCGCCGTCGGGATGTCCAGGCAGCCGGCAATATGCAGCGGGCCGGTGGAGCCGGCGATGATCAGGTCGGCCGCCGACAGGCTCGCGGCGAAATCGTCGAGCCCTTTTCGAGGCGGGGGCAGCGTCGCCTCGAGCCCCGCGGCAATCAGCCGCTCGTAAAGCGCACGTGCGCTAGACTCTTCGCCGGGGCCGGCGGTCAGCACCCAGATGGGCCGGCTGGACGGCGCCAGTCGCGCGTCGATGGTCATCATCAGGCGGGCGTACTGTTCGGCCGAAAGATTGACCGCCGAGCCCCCGCTACCGGCATGCACGAACACCCAGGGACGCGCCGTATCCAGCCCCCGCTCCTCGCCGAGCCGTATCCGCCAGGCCTTGCGGCTTTCTTCGGACAATGGCCAGTAAGGCGGCGTGGGGCGTGCTGGCAGATCGTAACCCATGGCGCCGAGCATGGCCTCGGCCAGTTCCATATTGTAGACGTATTCGGGTTTCTCGGATCGCGATCTGCGCTGGGTGATACGCTGGTTGTAGAATAGCTGCGCCCACTTGGTGGCCGGGGCCAGCCGCAGGGGAATCCCGGCACGCCAGCCCAGCCAGCCGATGCGTGGAGTGGAGAAGAGTGTCAGCAAGCCATCGAAGCGGTCGCTGCGCAACCGGGCCAGCAGGTCGCGCCTGGCCTTCCGCCCCTCGCCCGGATCAACGATGACCGCGTCGACCCAAGGGCAGAGCCTGGCCATCGGAGCCGTATAGGACGGCACGAGGACGCTGACATGTATCGCGGCGTCCGCCGCCTTCAGGCAGGCCAAGGCCGGCCAGGCCAGCATGAAGTCACCCAGCTTGTCGTTACGGACCACCAGCAGGCGAGGGGGCTTCTCATTCATCGACGCGTCAGACATTGTTGCCATTCGGGCTCCCGAGCCCCGCGACCTGAAAGGAGCCAACCTTGTCGCACAAGGTCATGCACATCTGCCTCTCCCACGGCTGGGGCGGATTGGAAATGTATCCTGCGCGGATTATACCCGAGCTGACGCGTCAGGGGGACGAGGTACACGGCCTGGCCTTGGCCGGCTCGCGCGTCGCCGCCAGCCTGATCGACGTGGGCGTGACGCCGGTGACCGTAGCATCGAAGGCTCGTGCCCTGCTCGCCGTACCGAGGCTGCTGGGCTACCTTCGGACGCAGAGGATTGGTGTGTTGCACTGCCACAAATCCAGTGACTTGCGTCTGGGGGCCTTGCTGGTGACCCTTATGCCGGGGCTAAGGCTATTCTTTACCGATCATATGGGCGTCACACGCCCCAAGAAGGATTTCTACCACCGTTGGGTCTACGGTCGCGTGACCACACTCTTTTCGATCAGCGACGCGACTCGACAGCGCAACCTCGCGGCGTTTCCGCTGCCGGCCGAGCGCATCCAGCGCCTCTACCTGGGGATCGACCCGGCGCCCTATGCCTCATGCCTGACGACACCGGCGCGCCAGGCGCTACGCGACATCCTGCACATTCCCTCCGGCGCGGTGGCCATCGGCCTGCCGGGACGCTTGACCGCCGGCAAGGGCCAGACCGTGTGGATCGAGGCCTTGAAGTCGCTACATACGCATTTGCCCAACCTGGCCTGGCACGGGGTGCTGATCGGTGGCCTGCATGCCGACGAGGGCAGCGACGAAGCCTACGTAGCCCAGCTGCATAAACGAGTATCAGCGTTGGGACTGGACGCCCGGATCACCTTCACCGGCTTTCGGGGAGACTTGCCGCGGGTGTTCGAGGCGCTGGATATCGTCTGTGTGCCGTCGCGTAACGAGGCCTTCGGGCTCACTGTGATCGAGGCTATGGCTGCCGCGAAGCCGGTCATCGGTGCCGCCAGCGGGGCCATCCCCGAGCTGATCGATGCCGAGACGGGACGCCTGGCGCCGCCGGGAGACGCCGACGCCTGGGCAACGGCCATGGCCGAGCTTGCCGCCGACGCGGCGCTACGCGAGAGGCTCGGCGCCGCTGCCCGGAAGCGGGTTCAACAACATTTCACGCTGACGGCGCATGTCGAGGCATTGCGCCGAGCGTATCAAGCTTAACCCGTCGTTGCCGACGTCAGGCGGCGCCGTATCCCCGCCGAATGGCGAGCATTGCTTCGAGGGCATCGAACTTGCCGAGCGAGCGCAGTAAACGCTCGAGGTTGGCCGCCTGCCATTTGCCCGGCCGTCGCCGCCGGCAGCGGTCCAGATCAATCAGCCAGACCTTGCCCCGAGGGTCGACCAGCAGGTTGCGGGCGTTGAGGTCGACATGGTCGAGGCCCGCGTCATGAAAGCGGCGCACGGTGGCCCCGACACGCTCCAGGAGTGCGTCGTCAGCTTCCCTGGAGACCAGCAGCTCGGCCAGGGCTCGTGCGCCGGTAATCCTGACGGTGATCAGCGCGGCCTCATAGGTCAGGCCGTGTCGGGCGACGCTGGCGGCCAGCGGGCGCGGCACGGGCAGGCCAATCTCGTGCAGCTCGGCGGTCAGGCGCATCTCGCGAAAGGCACGGGTGCGCTCCAGGCCAGTCCATAGGTAGCGGCGCTCGCTGATTCGAGAGATCAAGCCGCCACGTCGATAAGGGCGCAACACCCACTGTGCCTTGCCCGCATCCAGGAAGAGGCTGGCGCCCCGCCCCGGGGCCTCGCCGATGACTCGGCCGTTGTGCCGCCAATGGGCGGGGTCGAAGAGCCGCGGATCAGTAGGGGGTATCGCCGAGGCGTCACATAAAGCGTCCGCTTCATATAGAATGAACGATCTATTCGTTCGACATGTTGCCAAGTGCATGAAGCATCCTCTGCCTGCTCGACCCCGGCACATCGGTGTACTGCGACTCTCCGCCCTGGGTGATGTGTGTAACCTGGTGCCGACGGTTCGCGCCCTGCAGCGCCACTGGCCCGAGGCGCGCCTTACCTGGATCATCGGCAAGGGCGAGCATAGTCTACTGGCCGGCCTTTCCGGGGTCGAGTTCGTCGTCTACGACAAGAGCACAGGGTTAGCCGGCATGCGCGCCCTGTGGCAGGAGTTGGCCGACACCCGCTTCGATGTCCTTCTGCATATGCAGCAGTCACTGCGGGCAAGCCTGCTGTCGCTGGGGCTCAAGGCGGATGTCAGGGTCGGCTACGACAAGGCCCGCGCCAAGGACGCCCAGCACTGGTTCACCCATCGCCACCTCGCCCCTCATCCCCGGGCGCACGTGCTGGAGTCCTTCCTGGACTTCGCACGCCTGCTCGGGGTCGAGGACCTGTCGCTGGACTGGCAGCTGCCGATCCCGGCCGTGGCCTTCGATGAAGCTCGAGCGTTGAGCGGCGAGGCCCCCTACCTGGTGATCAACCCGTGCAGCAGCATGCGGCTGCGCAATTTTCGCAACTGGTCTGCCGAGGGCTACGCATCGGTGATCGAGCATGCCTGGGTGCATCACGGCCTCAAGACGGTGCTGACGGGCGGCAGCAGTACCCAGGAGCGCGAGCTTGGTGAGCGTATTCAGGCGCTGTGCCGCCCCGATACGGTGATCGATGCCATCGGTGGCACCTCGCTCAAGGGGCTCTTGGCGCTGATACAGCGCGCGCGTCTGTTAGTGGCGCCCGATACTGGTCCCGTACACATGGCCAACGCGCTCGGCACCCCGGCCCTGGGCCTTTACGCCACCTCGAACGTCGACCGGGCGGGCCCCTATCTCTGGCGAGCGTTCGCGGTCGATCGCTATCCCGAGGCCGTGCGTACTTATATGCACAAGGCGCCCGAGGAGCTGAGCTGGGGCCAGCGGGTTCGCCATCCCGATGCCATGTCGCTGATTCGGGCCGAGGACGTGATCGAACGCCTCGATGCCCTGCTTGTGCAATCGCCAGTCCCACAGGATACGGAGTCCCGCGCCGATGAAGCTTGATCTCACTGCCCTGGAACACTCGCGCCTGCTGGTGGTGGGTGACGTGATGCTCGATCGCTACTGGCACGGCGGCACCTCGCGCATCTCGCCGGAAGCGCCGGTCCCGGTGGTCCGCGTCGACGAATGCGAGGACCGCCCGGGTGGGGCCGCCAACGTGGCCCTCAATATCGCCTCGCTGGGCGCGCATGCCGCATTGGCCGGGCTGGTCGGCAATGACGACAACGCCGTGCGCCTCGACAGTCGTCTGGAAAGCGCCGGAGTGAGCACTCACTTCGAGCGCAGCCCCGGCATTCCCACCATCACCAAGCTGAGGGTGATGAGCCGCAACCAGCAGCTGATTCGCCTGGACTTCGAGGAAGGGCTCGGCGATGTCGATACCGCCGGGCTGCTGGCGCGGGTCGAACGCGCCTTGCCCGACTGCGATCTGGTGATTCTTTCCGACTACGGCAAGGGCACACTCAACCGGGTCGAGGAACTGATTCAGCTGGTCCGTCGCAGCGGCAAGCGCGTGCTGGTGGACCCCAAGGGTAGCGATTTTCGGCGCTATCGCGGGGCCAGCGTGATCACCCCTAACCTGACGGAGTTCGAGACGGTGATGGGCCCTTGCCGCGACGACGCCGAACTCGCCGCCAAGGGGGAAATGCTGCGTACCGAGCTCGAACTCGAGGCGCTGCTGATCACCCGCAGCGAGAAGGGCATGACGCTGATTCGCGAAGGGCACGAGCCGCTGCATCTGCCGACCCGCGCTCGCGAGGTGTTCGATGTCACCGGCGCCGGCGACACCGTGATCGGCGTGCTCGGGCTGGCCCTGGCGGCGGGCCATGGCTTCCCCGAAGCGATGACCCTGGCCAACCTGGCGGCCGGCCTGGTGGTCGCCAAGCCCGGCACCGCGACGCTCTCGATTGCCGAACTCTATACCGCCCTGCACGGCGACAAGCTGGCCGAGTTCGGCCTTATCGAGGAGGCGCCGCTCATCGAGGCCGTGCGGGCCGCGCAGGCGCGTGGCGAGCGCGTCGTCATGACTAATGGCTGCTTCGACATCCTGCACGCCGGCCATGTGGCCTACCTAGAGCACGCTCGCCAGCTCGGCGACCGCTTGATCGTGGCGGTCAACGACGATGCCTCCATCGCCCGCCTCAAGGGCCCCCGGCGCCCGATCAACCCGTTGATGCGGCGCATGCAGGTACTGGCCGGTCTTGGCGCAGTGGACTGGGTCGTGCCCTTCGCCGAGGACACCCCCGAGCGTCTGATCGAGGCGGTGCTGCCGGATATACTGGTCAAGGGCGGCGATTATCGCCCCGAGGAGATCGCCGGCGGCGAGGCCGTGCGCAGGGCGGGAGGCGAGGTGCGGGTGCTCGGCTTCGAGGATGGTGTTTCCACCACGGCGATGATCTCCACGATTCTCGACCGCGAGCGCTGATGTTCCGCCCAACCACCGCCCGCAAGCGCCGCCCCTGGGCCCGCCGCCTCTATGGGGTCGCGCTTCGGCTGCTTGCACCGCTGATCGTCTGGCGCGTCTGGCGTGAGCACCTCCCGGCAAGCCCGCGCCGGGAGCGGCTAGGCTACATTCCACCGTCCGGTGATGGGGAGCGCGTTATCTGGCTGCATTGTGCGTCGGTCGGCGAGGTGCAGGCCGCCCGACCGTTGATCGAGGCCCTGCTGGCGTGCTACCCGAGTTATCGTCTCGTCGTCACCACCATGACCGCTACCGGCGCCGAACGGGTGAGGGCGCTGGCGAAAGGGCTTCGTGAGCAAGGCGTTTCGGGCGAAGTGAGCCATCACTTCGTGCCGCTGGATTTTCCCGCCGCGACGAGGCGTTTCGTGTCTCGCTTGCGCCCGGCGCTTGCGCTTTTCTTCGAGACCGAACTCTGGCCCAACCTGCTGGCGGCTTGCGCGCGGGGCGATATTCCGGTGGCGGTGGTCAACGGACGCCTCTCGCCGCGGGCCTATCTGAGCTATCGTCGCTTGGCGCCCTTGATGGAGGAGGCCCTGGGCCAGGTGGATTGGCTGGCGGCCAAATCCCCTGACGACGCCGAGCGCTTCCAGACGTTGGGGATGTCGCCTGACAAGATCGAGGTGGTGGGGTCGTTGAAGTTCGCGTTGTCGATTAATGACGCGGATCAGCTGGTAAGTGAGCACTTGCGTACTCGGCTGGGAAATCGGCCCGTCTGGGTCGCCGGGTCGACCCACGAAGGCGAGGAGGAGCAATTGCTGGCCGCCCATGGCCGGCTACTTGAGACCGTGCCGAATGCTTTGCTGATCCTGGTGCCGCGTCACCCGCGACGCTTCGACGCCGTCGCGACGCTCTGCGTTCGACAGGGCATGAGCCTGGCAAGACGCTCGCGAGGCGAGTGGCCGACGTCTGACATGGCCGTCTACCTGGGCGATACCATGGGCGAGCTGCTGTCGCTCTATGGGGCTGCCGACCTGGCCTTCGTCGGCGGCAGCCTGGTGCCGATCGGCGGTCATAACCTGTTGGAGCCCGCGGCGCTGGGCGTGCCGGTGCTCAGTGGTCCGGCGCTGGACAATTTCGCCGACATCGCCGAGGTCATGCGCGAGGCGGGGGGGCTGGTGGAAGTGGCCGATGCCGATGAGCTCGTCGCTGCCCTGCGGCGGCTCTTCGCCGATGCCGGCGAACGCCACCGCCTGGCCGCGGCCGGGCACGGCGTCGTCACTGCCAATCGCGGGGCACTCGACCGCACCCTGGCAGGCCTGGCGCGTCTTCTGCCGCCTGCCTGAGCCTCCCCAGCGCTTTCAAGCGGGTTGCTGTCAGGCAGGCAGGAGACGCTGCACGCCGTCCGCGGTGCCGAGCAGCAGCACGTCGGCGCCGCGGGCGGCGAAGAGGCCGTTGGTGACCACGCCGACAATAGCGTTGATCCGCGCTTCCATGGCCACGGGGTCATCGATCATGAATTCGTAGCAGTCGATGATCTCGTTGCCGTTATCGGTGACTACGCCCTGGCGGTAGACCGGCTCGGCGCCGAGCCTGACCAGCTCGCGGGCCACATAGGAGCGCGCCATTGGGATCACCTCCACGGGCAGGGGGAATTCACCAAGGCGCTCGACCTTCTTCGAGTCGTCGGCGATGCACACGAAGCGCTCGGCGCAGGCGGCGACAACCTTCTCGCGCGTGAGGGCCGCGCCGCCGCCCTTGATCATCTGCAAGTGAGCATTCACTTCGTCTGCGCCGTCGATGTACACCGGGACGGTGCCGATGCTGTTAAGCTCGAACACTTCGATGCCGTGGCGGCGCAGGCGCTCGGCGCTGGCCTCTGAGCTGGCCACCGCGCCCTGGAAATCATCGCGCAAGGGGGCGAGGCGGTCGATGAAACGATCGGCCGTGGAGCCGGTGCCGATCCCGAGCACGCAGTTTCTGGCCAGCAGGGGGCGGATTTCATCGATGGCGGCGGCGGCCACGGCGTCCTTCAGTTCGTCCTGGGTCATGCGTCTGGCTCCGGTGAGAATAGGGGGGTCGCTCGTTGGCGGGTCATTATAAGTCAGCAAAGCGCTGCTGCCGATATCGGTGCGCTGGACGCCATGGCAACGGTAATGCTACCAATAGGGGTTCTCTGCACTGCAGCACTGCAGGTCGTCTTTCGCGCCATTCCTCTGGGACATCAGGATGCTAGAAGCTACCGTCAAGAAGATTCTCCAGGCCCGGGTCTACGAGGCCGCCGTGGAAACGCCGATATCGCCGGCACCCTTTCTCTCGCGACGCTTCGATAACCAGATTCTGATCAAGCGCGAAGACCTTCAGCCGGTCTACTCCTTCAAGATTCGCGGCGCCTACAACAAGATGGCGCAGCTCAGCGAGGAGCAGAAGGCCAAGGGTGTGATCGCCGCCTCGGCGGGCAACCATGCCCAGGGGCTCGCCATGGCGGCCAAGCTGATGGGCGTCAAGGCGGTGATCGTGATGCCGCGCATCACCCCCGAGATCAAGGTCCAGGCGGTGCGCGCTCGCGGCGCCAGGGTGGTGCTAAAAGGCGACGCCTTTGCCGAGGCGGCGGCGCACGCTCAGGAGCTGATCGCGGAGCATGGCTATACCTATGTGCCGCCGTTCGACGATGTCGACGTGATCGCCGGCCAAGGCACCATCGCTGTCGAAATCCTGCGCCAGCACAGCGGCCCGATCCATGCCGTATTCATCCCGGTGGGCGGTGGGGGCCTGATCGCCGGCATGGCCGCCTATATCAAGTACCTGCGACCGGAAATCAAGGTGATCGGCGTGGAAGCCGAGGACAGCGCCTGTCTCAAGGCGGCACTGGCGGCAGGCGAGCGGGTGGTGCTGGACCAGGTGGGCGTCTTCGCCGAGGGCGTCGCCGTGGCACAGGTCGGTGAGGCGCCTTTCGCGATCATGCGTGATCTGGTCGATGACGTCATCACCGTCACCACCGATGAGATGTGTGCGGCGGTGAAGGACATCTTCGAGGACACCCGGGCGGTCGCCGAGACCTCCGGTGCCCTTTCTCTGGCCGGCCTCAAGAAATACGTCCAGCAGACCGGCGTCGAGGGCGAGACCCTGATCTGTATCAATTCGGGCGCCAATACCAATTTCGACCGCCTGCAGCATATTGCCGAGCGTACCGAGCTTGGTGAACAGCGCGAGGCGATCCTCGCCGTCACCATTCCCGAGAAGCCCGGTAGCTTCAAGAAGTTCTGCAAGACCATCGGCAAGCGTATGGTCACCGAATTCAACTATCGCTATGCGGACCCCGAGAATGCGCATATCTTCGTCGGCGTGCAGGTCAAGCCAGGGGGGGAGGACCGCCAAGGTGTGATCGACAAGCTGTGCGATGCGGGCTATCCGGTGGAAGACCTGACCGATAATGAGCTGGCGAAGCTGCATATTCGTCATCTGGGCGGCGGTCGACCGAAGGAGCATTTCGAGGAGGAGGTGTATCGCTTCGAGTTTCCCGAGCGCCCCGGCGCGCTGATGAACTTTCTTACCCACCTGCCGCAGAACTGGAACATATCCCTGTTTCATTATCGCAACCACGGCGCGGCTTATGGCCGGGTGCTGGTGGGAATGCAGGTGCCCAACGGCGATCGCTTACACGTCGAGGAGCACTTCGAGAAGATCGGCTATCGCTTTTGGAAGGAGAGTGATAATGCTGCCTACCACCTGTTCATGGCGTGAGGTGAGCAGTCACTTACCGGCGAACTGCCGCATTAAGTATTGTTTTAAAATGTAATACTTAATGAGTAACGGTTGTCACGAGATTACCGTTGGCCCTATAGTTCCCCACGAATTGGACGCCATATTGATGATGGCCCGTCAACCTTCAGGTATTCCACCGACCGCTGCGGTCATGCCTCCCATGGAGTCGACAATGAAGCGCAAGCCCGACCTGATCATGACACTGATGTTGCTGTTCGGCATCGGCGTGGTGGCGACCGGCTATGCCCAGACATTGGTGGGCAGCTGACCTCGGGGTAGCCAAGTAAATTTCCGCACCCTGTGCCCCTTGGCGAGTGTCACGAGACGCTACCGACGGCCGATGTCACCCATCGGCCGTCGGCGTTTGTGGCCTATATACGATGGTTTTTAGGGGCGGACGACGCGTCTGTCGCTGACGATGGCGTCCAGGGGAACGTCCCAAGGCGCTACCGGCAGCCGCTCGACCCGCTGGCCGTCATGCGCCAGGCCGATCAACCGTGGGCGAGGCCCCGGGCGGCGGGTAAATGCCAGCGTGCGGTCATAGAAGCCGCCGCCCATGCCGATGCGCTGTCCGTGGTCATCGAACCCCACCAGCGGCAGCAGAATTAGGTCCAGCGCCCAGGCGGGAAGACGCCGTGCGCGATGGGCGCCGTGGCGTGTCTCGGGCTCGGCGATGCCGAAGCGATTGGTGACCATCGGCGTATCGGCATGATAGTGGACAAACCACAGCGCATTGTGGGAGAGCGGACGCAGCACCGGCAGGTAGACACGGGCATGTCGGCGCCGAAACCAGCCGATCAGCGGGGTCGGGTCGATCTCGCCATCGTTGGGCAGGTAGAGGGCTACACGGCGGGCACGACGAACTTCCGGAAGCTGACGCAGATGCCTGCAGAGCCTTTCGGTAGCCTGACGGCGTTGTTCGCGGGTAAGCGCATGACGCCGACGACGCAACTCGCGACGCAGGTCATGGCGGGTCCTGTCGCAAGACAGGGGAGCGGCGGTTTCCTTCATGATAGGCATGTCGGATGAGGTTCCCCAGAGTGCCGCTGTCGTTCTGGCCCTTGAACCCATTGGTTCAAGGTGGGTGGCCGCAGCCGAACCGTCAGGCTTTCCGACGCACGGACATGCACACGGGTCCGGCTAGCATTTGGCCCCCTGGGTACTGCGCATAGGCTCGAGGGACGATAACGACTGGCAAACACCCCAGGGAACCCCTTTATCCTAACAGAGCGTGAGGGGAGGCCAAAGCAATGAATACCGGCTTCAACGTTGCGGGGTATCGACCAGGGCCTGCTCAAGGCGCTTGCTGAGCTGGCTCAGCTGCTGCTCGTCGCTGCGTTGCGCTTCCAGGGCCTCGAGGTAGTCATTGGTGATATTGAGCGCTGCCATGATGGCGATTCGCTCGGCCCCGAGCACCTTGCCGCGGGCATGAATGCCCTGCATGGCACGGTCCAGGTAGCGAGCCGAGCGCTCGAGCTTGTCCTGCTCATCGGGAGGACAGGCGATGATATAGCTATGTCCGAGCAGGGTGATTTCGGTAGTCGGCCGCGTGGCGTCGTTCATGACGGGCTCCGGTTCGGTCCGGTCGGGGCGATTGCCGCGCGTCCCGGCGTCCCGATGCGTTAACATCAATGGGTGTAAGCGATTCGAACGCCACTATAAGAGAGCCTTTCTCGGCCGGTCAACGCGCTCGCGCTGCCGCCGAAGGATACCATCAAGGCGCTTGGCATGTGTGGCCTCATCACGGATTTTTCCATGTCACTGATCAATGAACGCCTCGATTTTTCCACCGTCGCCGACCTGTTCCTGCTGCATGGCAGCATGCAGTCCCCGGCCTTTCTCGATGGGCGGCTGTGCGCCGCGCTGGCGCTGCATGATATTTCTGTCGAGTCCTGGTTGCAGGAAGTCTGCTTGACCCTGGGCGTGGAGCAACCGCGCGACGAACAAGCCGCCGAGCGGTTCCTGGCCTGGCGCCGACAGACGCTCGACGCGCTCGCCGCGGTCGAGCTCGATTTCGAGCCGCTGTGGCCAGACGAGCTTTTCACGCTGGGCGAGCGGGCGCAGGGGCTCAAGGAGTGGGCGCTGGGCTTTCTCGAGGTTGTCAGCGACGCCGGAGACACGCCCCGCGACGCCTGGTCGAGCGCCCTGCGCGAGGCCCTGACCGACCTGGAGGAAGTGGCCGCGATGGATACCGACATCGACGACAGCCCCGAGAACGAGAACGACCTGTTCGCACTGGCCGAGCATGCCCGGATGGCGGCCATGTTGCTCTACACCGAGCAACATCCCGGCATGCCCCAGGTCGAAAAGGCCGATGACCCGACCCACCACTGAGATCGTCAAGCCATCCACCATCATCGAGGAGCTGCGATGCTGCCCGAGAGTCTGCCCCGTCCCGCCCCCATCAGCAATATGGAATACCGCGAACGCCGCGAGGCCCTGATGGCCTCGCTACCCGCCGATAGTGCGGTGTTGCTGCCCGGGGCGTCGATGGTCACACGTTCGCGCGACAGCGAGTTTGCCTT
The DNA here is from genome assembly GCF_900116705.1 of Halomonas korlensis. GTDB lineage: Bacteria > Pseudomonadota > Gammaproteobacteria > Pseudomonadales > Halomonadaceae > Halomonas > Halomonas korlensis. The sequence continues at coordinate 194,013 of NZ_FPBP01000003.1, forward strand.
CCGCCAGGACAGCGATCTGCACTACCTGACCGGCTTTCCCGAGCCGGACGCCCTGCTGATGCTGTTGCCGGGGCGTGCGGAAGGCGAGAGCGTATTGTTCTGTCAGGACCGCGACCCAGCGCTGGAGGCCTGGACCGGTATTCGTCTGGGTGCCGACGGCGTCGTTCGCGAGCACGGGCTCGACCAGGCCTTCGAGAACGCCGAGCGTGACGAGCGCCTCGAGGCGCTGCTCGACGGGCGCACCACGCTCTACCTGCCGCTGGCGAACAGCGAGGCAATGGCGCTGGCCGAAGGGGTGCGCCAGCGCCTGGCGGCTCGGGCACGACGCGGTGCCCGGGCCCCCGAGGCCTTCGCCGACCTGGCATCGCGCCTTCACGAACGTCGCCAGATCAAGAGCGAAGCGGAGCTTGCGCTGATGCGCCATGCCGCGGCGATCTCCGCTCAGGCGCACCGGCGTGCCATGCGCGTCTCCCGGCCGGGTCTTGTCGAGTATCAGCTGCAGGCGGAACTCGAACACGAGTTCGTCTGGCAGGGCGGCAGCGGCCCGGCCTACGCCAGCATCGTCGGTGGCGGCCGCAATGCCTGTGTGCTGCACTACATCGAGAACCGCGATGTCCTTCGCGACGGCGATCTGGTGTTGATCGATGCCGGCGCCGAGTTCGATCTGTATGCCGGCGACATCACCCGCACCTTCCCGGTCAATGGGCGTTTCAGTGCCGCGCAGCGCGCGCTCTATGACGTGGTGCTGGGCGTGCAGATGCAGGCCGTTGACGCCATTCGCCCCGGAGTCACCCTACTCGAGGTCCACGACGGCGTCGTGCGCGGCCTCGTCGAAGGGCTGATCACTCTGGGGCTGCTCGAGGGAGAGGTGCAGGCGCGCATCGATGACGACAGCTACCGGCGCTTCTACCTGCACTCGACGTCGCATTGGCTGGGGCTCGATGTACATGATGTCGGGCCCTATCGTCACGATGGCGAGCCGCTGCCGCTTCGTCCCGGCATGGTGCTCACCGTCGAGCCGGGGCTCTACATTCCCGCTGACGATGATATTCCCGAGGCCTTTCGCGGGATCGGCATTCGTATAGAAGACGATGTCGCAGTGACCGAGGCGGGACACGAGGTCCTCACTGCCTCCGTGCCCAAGCAGGTGGCTGATATTGAGGCCCTGATGGTCAGGAAGTGATCAATCCCAAAAGAGCCTCGCATTTCATTACGTAAAGTACATTATGAAACTATCGGGAGCCGGGATGCGCGAGACGGCGGAAACACATGTGGATATCGCCATCGTCGGCGGCGGGCTGGTGGGCGCCAGTCTGGGCTGCGCCCTGGCGTCCTTGATCGAGCGGCTGGGGCTGACGGTCGCGATCATCGAACCCGCGCCGCTGCAGCAACGGGCTAAAACGCCCTGGCAGCCCAGCTTCGACGCCCGGGCCAGCGCCATCGCCCAGGGGTCGGCGATCCACTTCGCCAGGATGGGTGTGTGGTCGGACATGCGCGACCAGGCGACACCGATTCGCCAGATCCACGTCAGCGAGCAGGGACGTTTCGGTGCCACACGACTGCGCCACGACGACCTGGACGTCGACGCGCTGGGGTATGTCATCCCTAATGCCTGGATGGGTCGGGTATTGCATCGCCGCCTGCAGACGCTGCCCTTGGGCTGGCATTGCCCCGCCGCGGTCGAAGAGATTGCCCCCGTGGCAGAGGGGTATCGGCTGCAGCTCTCCACCGGTGAGCACTTGCGGGCCGGCTTGACGGTGCTGGCCGACGGGGGGCGTTCGGGCCTCAAGGAGCGCCTCGGCATCGACAGCCATGAGAAGCCCTACGACCAAGTGGCGGTCATCGCCAGCGTGGAGACCAGTGAGCCCCATCACGGCACGGCTTGGGAACGTTTTACGCCGGAAGGACCGATTGCGCTGCTACCGCTGCAGGGCCAGGCGATGGAACTGGTATGGACCCACGAGGCCGGTCGCGAGACGCATCGCCTGTCGCTGAGCGACGGCGATCTGCTGATTGAATTGCAGCGGGCCTTCGGCGATCGAGCAGGGCGCTTCCGTCGGATCGGCAAGCGCCATGCCTACCCCTTGTCGCTGGTCACCGCGCGGGAAACGATACGTCCGGGGCTTGCCGTGCTGGGTAACGCGGCGCATTCGTTGCACCCGGTGGCCGGGCAGGGCTTCAACCTGGCCCTGCGCGGGGTCATGGACCTCGTCGCCGCGCTCGACGCTGGCCTGTCGCAGGGCGAGGACGTCGGCAGCCTGGCGGTGTTGAACGACTTCGATGCCCGGCGCAGCGCCGATCGGCATAATGTGATCCGTTTCAGCGATGGCTTGATCCGGCTGTTCGGGATCGACAGCCCGCTGCTCTCCCATGCGCGCGCGGCGGGGCTGGTGGGGCTCAACCTGGCCGGGCCGATGAGACGCACCCTGGCCAGGCGAGCCATGGGGCTGGAACGTTAGACCCTATTAGACGCTGGTTAGCGACCGAGCCCGTCCATGAATCCCTAACGTCAAGCATGCCCAACACCAAGAGGTAGCACGAGATGCAGCAGCCCGCGCGGAGTCCGGACACCTTCGAGGTGATTATCGTCGGCGGTGGCATGGTGGGCGCTTGTCTGGCCTGTCTGCTGGGCGAGGCGGGGATCGAGGTGGCATTGCTGGATGCGCGAAGCGCTCCCCTCGACACCGAGACGGTCGGCGCGGGCAAGCCTGGCCTTCGTGTCAGCGCGTTGACGCCGGTATCGCAACGGCTGCTGGAGGGCATCGGTGCCTGGCCCTGGATGCAGGCGCGTCGCGTCAGCCCTTATCGGTTCATGCAGGTATGGGACGGTGAGGGCAGCGGTGAGGTGAACTTCTCCGCCGACCAGGCCCGGGTCTCGGTGCTCGGGCATATTGTCGAAAACGATGTGATACTCGCCGGCCTCGAGGCACGCCTCGCCAGTCTGCCGTCGGTTCACCTGCGCTTCGATGCGAGGGTCACGGCGCTGGAAGGGGAGAATGATGAGCGAGTCGTGCGACTCGCGGCTGGCGAGCGACTGGCTGCGCCGCTGGTGGTCGCCGCCGATGGTGCTCGCTCACCGTTGCGCGATCTGGCGGGCATCGGCGTGCAGAGTCGCGAGACCGGCCATTCGGCGCTGGTGACCACGGTCCGCACACAGCGCCTCCATGGCGCTGTGGCGCGTCAGGTATTCTTGCCAACCGGGCCGCTCGCCTTCCTGCCGCTGCTCATCGACAATGCCGAGCATCACTGCTCGATCGTCTGGTCAACCTCGCCGCAGGAGGCCGAACGCTTGGCAGCCCTGTCGCCCGAGGCGCTCGGGGCCGAGATGGGCGCCGCCCTGGAGCATCGACTGGGCGAGGTAAACGTGATCGACCGTGCCGTAACGGTGCCCCTGACCCAGCGCCACGCCGAGTGTTACTCGATGTCGGGGCTGGCGTTGGTGGGTGATGCGGCGCACAGCATTCACCCTCTCGCCGGTCAAGGGGTGAATCTGGGCTTGATGGATGCCGCCGTGTTGGCGGAGGAATTGGTCCGAGCGCACTCCCGAGGTGTACCGCTGGGGGATGCGCGCGTGCTGGCACAGTATGCGCGCCGCCGGCGCGGCGACAACGCCGCCATGCTGGCGCTGATGGACGCCTTCCAGCGGCTGTTCGGCGCTCGCCACCCGGCCATCAGCTTGGCGCGCAATCTTGGCCTGTCCGGTGTCGATCGCCTGGTGCCGGTCAAGCGACTGCTGATGCAGCAGGCGCTTGGCCATCGCGGCCGGCTGCCGGTCTCGTGTCGCTGAGCTCAGCGATCGCGCTGGCTGAGAACATTAAGCGCCTTGAGTAGGTTTAGCGCTTCGCCGAGCTGATAATCCTCGCGCAGACGCTCACTCAGCTCGCTGCGCTGGCGCGGGCCGTTGCGGTTCTCAAGATGACCCTGCAGGTCCGCTTCACGCACTTCCAGGCGACTGGTTTCGGCGACTTCGACCCGTCCACGCACCACTTCCACGTCGGGCTCGATGCCCTGGGCCTGGATCGAACGCCCATTGGGGGTGAAGTACAGGGCCGTGGTCAGCTTGAGCCCCTCGCCATTGCCCAGCGGCATGACCTGCTGCACCGACCCCTTGCCGAAGCTGCCGGTGCCCATCACCACGCCGCGGCGCTGGTCCTGCAGGGCGCCGGCGACGATCTCCGCCGCTGAGGCACTGCCGCCATTGATCAACACTACCAGCGGGACATCGGCGGCGATGGTGGTGGGGTTGGCCGAGAAGCGCATGCCGGCACCGTTCAGGCGCCCCTCGGTGTAGACGATCAGGCCTTCATCGAGGAACACGTCGGCGACGTCCACCGCCGCCTGCAGCACGCCGCCGGGATTGTTGCGCAGGTCCAGCACCAGGCCTTCGAGTGGCCCATCACGCTGCATAGCGGTGATGGCATCACCGACCTGTTCGCCGGTGCGGTTCTGGAACTGGCTGACGCGCAGGTAGCCGAAGCCGGGTTCCAGCAGCTCGCTCTTGACGCTCTCGGTGCGGATGACCTCGCGGGTCAGCGTGACCTCGCGCGGCGCGTCGGCGCCCTGGCTGAGGATGGTCAGCCGGATCTCGCTGCCGGGCTCACCGCGCATCAGGTTGACGGCTTCTTGCAGGGACAGCCGGTCGGTGGGCGTGTCGTCGATGCGCAGGATAGCATCCCGGGCTTGCAGGCCGGCCCGCGACGCCGGAGTGTCGTCGATGGGCGTGATCACCGTGAGCTGGCCGTCCTGCAGGCCGACCTCGATGCCCACGCCGCCGAACTCGCCCTGGGTCGTCTCGCGCAGGCTCTCGAACTCGTCCTTGTCGAGATAGGCGGAATGCGGATCGAGCTCGCTGAGCATGCCGCGCATGGCGTTGCGCAGCAGGGTGCTGTCGTCGACCTCTTCGACATAGGCACGCTTGATGCGCTCGAACACCTCGGCGAAGGTCTGGATGTCTTCTACGGGAAGCGCATCCTGCTGGGCCCCGTCCTGCTGAGCCCTGTCTTGCTGAACCTCATTCTGCTGGGCAATGACAGCCAGCGGCAGGGCCAGCAGCACAACGGCGATAAGCATCGCCAACCCACGTCGCGTTTGGCGCCGTCGTGTCGGGCGCCGTCGCGCAAGGGTAGGACCGGCGGGACGTGAAGACATGCAAACTCCGCAGTACCAGCAATAGGGTTGCCCAGCATAGCCCGGCCCCGGGCGACAAGGGAATAGCGCTAGCGGCTGGCGATCCAGGATTGCGGGTCGATGGGGTCGCCATTGCGGCGGACCTCGAAGTACAACCCCGGGCGCTCCTGGCCGCCGCTGACACCGACACTTCCGAGGGTGTCACCGCGCGAGACGGATTGGCCGGCCTGCACGCCGAAATGCTGCAGGTGGGCATGAAGGGTCATTACTTGGTCGCCGTGATCGATGATCAACAGGTTGCCGAAGCCGCGCATCCAGTCGCTGAAGACCACCCGGCCGGCATGCACCGCCCGGACCGGCGTACCTTCCGCAGCCAGGATCAGCATGCCGTTGCGATGCACCCCGTCACCATTCTGAAAACGCGATGCAAGCGAGCCCTGTACTGGCCAGGGCAGCTCGCCGCGGGTTTGCTCGATGGCGGTGGATGGCGGGGGGCGTTCCAGGCGTGCCAGCTCTTCCTGTACCTGGCGCAGCACCCGCTCGGCATGGGCGCGGTCCTGGTTAAGATCTTCCATGCGGGCCTGCTCGGTGGCATAGCGACCGTCGAGTTCGGCCAGCAGCGTCCTGCGCTCGGCCATGCGTTCGGCCAGCTCGGCACTACGCTCGGCCAGTTCGGCGGCGAGGGCATCGAGTCGCTCGCCCTGGGTCTGGAGGCGGCGGCGATTGTCGGCCAACGCAGCGTCCAGTTGCTTCAGTTGGTCGAGGCGCTGGTGACGGGCGTCGGCCAGCGCGTTGAGGTAGCGCTGCAGGCGGTCCAGCCGAGCGGGGTCGTCCTGGTTGAGCAGCAGCTTGAGCTGCGGGGTCGGGCCGAGGCGATACAGCGCCTTCAGCAAGCCTTCGAGTGCCGCGACCTGCTCGGTGCGTTCGGCCTCGAGATCGTCGCGCCTGGCCTGGAGGGACTCGATCTCGACGGTGAGCCCGCGACGCTCGGCCTGCATGGCGTCCAGGCGCCGGTGGGTCTTGGCCAGCGAGATTTCCACGTCGCGCAGCGCCTCGTCGGCCTCGTTGCGGGCCAGCTGGGTCGAGGACAGGCGCTGGTTCAGCGCCTGGATATCCTCGCCGATGGCGTCCAGGCGCTGCCGGGCAGCCGCCTCGTCGGGCGGCGAGCCCGTCTGGGCCGCTGCGGTCTGGACTAGCGTGGGCTGAGCTAGCATGAGCTGGGCTAGCGTGGAATAGCCCAGGCCGATGCCGAGCAGCAGCACGACAAGCCTGGCGATGTGCCCAACCACCCCTTGGTTTTCGGCGCGCAGCATCAGGAGAAGTCGATCAGCACCTGGCCGGTCATGTCCTCGGGAACCGGCTGGCCCATCATCGCCAGCAAGGTCGGCGCCAGGTCGCACAGGCGGCCATCATCGCGAAGCGATGCCGCGCGGGTGCCGACATAAATCAGCGGCACCTCGAAGGTGGTGTGGGCCGTCTGCGGCGCGCCGGTCTCGGGGTTGACCATCTGTTCGGCGTTGCCGTGGTCGGCGGTGACCAGGCAGGCGCCACCGGCACGCTGCAGGGCTTCCACCACCCGGCCGAGACAGGTATCGACGGTCTCGATGGCCTTGACCGCGGCGTCGAAGTCGCCGGTATGCCCGACCATGTCGCCATTGGCGTAATTGCAGACGATCAGGTCGAAGGTGCCCGAATCGATAGCCTCGACCAGCCTGTCGGTGACTTCGACGGCGCTCATCTCCGGCTTCTCGTCGTAGGTCTTCACGTCACGGGGCGATGGCACCAGGATACGCGTCTCACCGACGTACTCGGCTTCACGGCCACCGGAAAAGAAGAAGGTGACGTGAGGGTACTTCTCGGTCTCGGCGATGCGCAGCTGGGTCAGGCCGCGCTGCTCCATGACCTCGCCGAGGGTATTGTGCAGCGCGGTCGGTGGAAAGGCCGCAGGGGCGGGAATGTTGTCCGCGTACTGGGTCAGCGTGACCAGGCCATCGGCGGCGAGCGTCGGGCGAACCCGGCGCTCGAAGCCGTCGAAGTCTTCATCGACCAGGGCGCGGGTCAGCTCGCGGGCGCGGTCGGCGCGGAAGTTCATGAAGATTGCGGCGTCGCCGTCCTCCATGGTGACCGGGGCGCCATTGGGGCGCAGGCTGGTGGCGGTGACGAACTCATCGTTCTCGTGGCGCGCGTAGGCGTCGCGCAGCCCGATTTCGGCACTGGACGCCTCGAACTCGCCGATGCCTTCGGTAATCAGGCGATAGGCCTTCTCGACACGATCCCAGCGGTTGTCGCGGTCCATGGCGAAGTAACGGCCGATGATCGAGGCGACGAAACCGTTCTCGGCGCCGACCAGCTCGGCCAGGCGCGCATTGGTGCGCTCCAGCGAGCTCATGGCGCTCCTGGGCGGCATGTCGCGTCCGTCTAGGAAGGCGTGCACATAGAGGCGCCGCGCGCCGCGGCGAGCGGCCAGCTCGGCCATGGCCAGCACGTGATCCTCATGGCTGTGCACGCCGCCCGGCGACAGCAGGCCGAGCAGATGCACCGCCTTGCCCGCGGCCACGGCGGCATCGATGGGCCGGGTCAGGGCCTCGATGGTATCCAGATCGCCATCCTCGATGGCCTTGGTAATGCGGGTAAAGTCCTGGTAGACGATGCGTCCGGCGCCCAGGTTCATGTGGCCCACTTCCGAGTTGCCCATCTGGCCGTCCGGCAGGCCGACGTGGCGGCCGTCGGTGTGGATCAGACTGTGCGGGTGCGACTGCCAGAGCCCGTCCATGATCGGCGTGCGGGCAGCCAGCACGGCATTGTGCTCGGCATCCGGGTTGTGGCCGTAGCCGTCGAGAATGATCAGGGCGACGGGGCGCGGCGCGGGAGTCGCGGAATGGGTCATGGGAAGTGCCTCGTGATGGGGGCGACCCCACGGTGAACACGGGACGCTAATCGGGGTCGCGACTTGTGGCTGCTTGCGGCATCATATCGCACGGTAGCGTCGGGCGTCATGACCGTCCCCCACCGGCCGTGGCGCACTGACGCTTCGTGTATACTGATTTTCGCCCGGCGAGGTGCCCATGGCCCCTGCCGGTCTTTTCTCCTTCAAGACCCCGACGAGAGCTATCAGGACCCATGATCGACCAGCTGATCGACTTCGTGCAGAACCACCCACTGCTGGTGGGTGCCTTCCTGCTGGTGCTGACCGCCTGGATCGCCTACGAGATCCGCAGCAGTGGCGCCAGCGGCGTGACATCCAACCAGGCCACCCAGCTGATCAACCGTGAGGATGCGATCGTCGTCGACATTCGCGAGGCGGGCGACTTCAAGGCCGGCCATATCGCGGGTGCACGCAATTTTCCCCAGAGCCGCCTCGACACGCGCCTCAGCGAGCTCGACAAGTTCAAGGACAAGCCGGTCGTCGTGGTCTGCAAGCATGGCCAGAGTTCCGGTGCGGCGCTTGCCAAGCTGGAGAAGGCCGGTTTCGAGCGTGCGGTCAAGCTCAAGGGCGGCATGAGCCAGTGGCAGGCCGATGGCTTGCCGGTGGTCAGGAAATAACCGATCCTTTTCTTCTATTTCGTTTCATCGTTTCAAAGGACCTTTCCCCATGGCGGAAGACAATAACCAGAACGCTGGCGCGGCAGCCGGTCAGCAGGACAAGCCGCAGCTGCAGTTCGCCCTCCAGCGTATCTACGTCAAGGACATCTCCTTCGAGTCGCCGAACTCGCCGGCGGTCTTTCAGAAGCCGTTCAAGCCCAAGGTCGGCCTGGACCTGAACACCTCCAGCCAGCAGATCGACGAGGGCCTCTACGAGGTCGTGATCAAGGTTACCGCCCAGGTCTCCCACAGCGAGGAAGGCACGACCTCCTTCCTGGCTGAGATCGAGCAGGCGGGCCTGTTTCGCATCAGCGGGATCGAGGGTCAGCAGCTCGAGCACACCCTCGGCGCCTTCTGCCCCAATGTGCTCTTCCCCTACGCCCGTGAGTGCATCGATAACCTGGTCAACCGGGGTGGCTTCCCGCCGCTGATGCTGGCACCGGTCAACTTCGAGGCGATCTACGCCCAGAAGAAGAAGCGCCAGGCTGAACAGGCCAAGCAGCAGGGCGAGCAGACGACCCAGTAAGCGTTTCGGGACCACCATGAAGACGCCAGCGAAAGCCCCGCGCCTTCATGTCGCCGCCGACTTCACCGTCGGCGGCGACGTCGTTCTGCCCGAAGGCCCGGCCCGTCATGTGGCACGCGTGCTGCGCCTGTCGCCAGGCGAGCCCCTGGTGCTGTTCGATGGGTACGGACGCGTCGCCCAGGCGCTGCTGGTCGAGGCCGACCGCAAGCGGGTCGTGGCACGCGTGGAGGCCGTCGAGGCCGGCCGCGGCGAGTCGCCGCTGGCAGTACACCTGGGCCAGGCGATCTCCAAGGGCGATCGCATGGACTACGCGATCCAGAAGGCGGTGGAGCTGGGCGTGGCGGCGATCACGCCGCTCTACACCGAGCATGGCGACGTGCGCCTCAGGGGCGAGCGCGAAGCGAAGAAACTGGCCCACTGGCAGGCGGTGGCCGCCAGCGCCTGCGAGCAGTGTGGCCGCGCCACCCTGCCGCCGGTCCATCCGCCGCTGTCGCTTGTCCGGTGGCTCGCTGGCCGCGACGAGGCACTGCGGCTGGTGCTGCATCCCGGCGCTGCTGGCGCGCTGGATCAGCACCAGTCGCCGGCCAGTGCGGCACTGCTGATCGGCCCCGAGGGCGGGCTCTCGGCGGACGATTTCGCGGCGGCGCTAGCCGGCGGCTTCTCGCCGCTGTCGCTCGGCCCGCGCATCCTGCGCACCGAGACCGCCCCGGTGGTGGCCCTCTCCTTGCTGCAGTATCGCTTCGGGGATCTGTGAACGCCGCCGGCAGGTTGGTCCTTCGTCGCTCATTTTCTATTCTTCCTACACCGCACCGGAGGCCTGCCATGCCCGATTCCCGAGACCGTCGCCCGCCGCGTTCCGCCCCGTCGCGCCCGGCGGGTACGCGAAACTATCGCGCGCCCAAGGTGGCGGTGGGCGATGTCGCCTACCTTGAGGTGGTCACCGTCAACGAGACGGGCGCCTTTCTCGACTGGGGGCACCCTCGCGACCTGCTGCTGCCCTACGGCGAGCAGCTTTTCCGCCCCGATGTCGGCAAGCGCGTGCTGGTGGTCGTCTATGCCGACCAGCAGGGTCGTCCGGTGGCCTCCCAGCGACTCGACCGGCACATCGAGGACGAATCCCACGGCCTGGCACCTGGCGATGCGGTGCAGTTGGTGATCGCCGAGCAGACCGACCTGGGCTTCAAGGCGGTGGTCGAGCATCGTTTCTGGGGGCTGCTCTACCGTGACGACGTCACCCAGCCGCTGCGGCGGGGCCAACGCCTCGGCGGCTATGTAAAGCGCGTGCGCGACGATGGCCGACTCGACCTCTCGCTGCTGCCGCCCGGCTCGGCGCGTCTCGACGTGGTGGGTGAGGCGGTGCTCAAGGCACTGCGCGAGAGCGGCGGTTACCTGCCGCTCTCCGACAAGAGCTCGGCGGAGGAGGTCAAGCGTCGCCTCGGGGTCAGCAAGAGTGCCTTCAAGCAGGCGATCGGTCGGCTCTACAAGCATCAGCGTATCGTCATCGACAAGGGCGGGATTCGGCTGGTGCCCGGCGGCGAAGGATCGAGCGAGCGCTGAACGCTCTTGGTGCTGCTCAGGGCCCTGCGGCATACTGGGGGTATCCACCTTCAGAGCGGAATCCGAATCACATGAGCGAACGCACCCTCCGGGTGGGTGTGGTGATGGACCCCATCGCCGACATCACCTACAAGAAAGACACCACCATGGCCCTGTTGTGGGCCGCGCGGGATCGGGGCTGGTCGTTGCACTACCTGGAACAGGAGGACCTGTTCCTGCGCGAGGGGCGAGCCTTCGGCCTCATGCGTGACCTCGAGGTGCATCGCGATCCGAGCCACTGGTATGACCTGGGCGCGCCCAAAGTCGAGCCCCTGGCGGATCTGGACGTCATCCTGATGCGCAAGGACCCGCCGGTGGACGCCCACTTCCTCAATGCCGTGTACCTGCTGGGCTTTGCCGAGCGCGAGGGCGTGCTGGTGGTCAATCCGACCCGGGCGCTGCTCGAATGCAACGAGAAGCTCTTCGCCCAACAGTTTCCGCACTGCTGCACGCCGACGCTGGTGTCGTGCCGTGATGAAGTATTGCGCGCTTTCCATGCCGAGCATCGTGACGTGATCTTCAAGCCGCTGGACGGCATGGGCGGCAGCGGGATCTTCCATGTGCAACCCGAAGGGCGCAATCTCGGCGCGATCATCGAACTGCTCACCGAGCGCGGCCAGCGCCAGATCATGGCCCAGCGCTACATCCCCGAGATCAAGGACGGCGATACCCGCATCCTGCTGGTCGACGGCGAGCCGGTGTCCTACGGCCTCGCCCGAGTGCCCATGGCCGGCGAGACCCGCGGCAACCTGGCCGCCGGGGGCAACGGCGTCAGCCGCGAGCTCACTGCGCGCGATCACTGGCTGGTCGACCAGGTCAGGCCGATGATCCGCGACAAGGGGTTGTTGTTCGTGGGACTCGACGTGATCGGCGACTACATCACCGAGATCAATGTCACGAGCCCCACCTGCGTACGCGAGATCGACGACCAGCGCGGCACCGACATCGCCGGCCTGCTGATGGACGCCATCGAGCGCCGCCTGGGATAAGCCATGTCGGCGCCCGTCAGCGACCCCACCCATTATGCCCCGGTCACGCGGCCCTACCGCCGCTGGCTGGCCGTGTCGCTGGCGCTGCTGATTCATCTGGTGGTGCTCGGCGTGGTGGCGAGCTGGCAGTTCGCCCCGCCGCCGGCCGAGCGTACCAGCCTCGATGTGGTGCTGGTGACCCGTCCCGCCGCGCCGCCCAAGGAGGCCGAGGCCATCGCCGAGGCCGATCAGCGGGCCGCGGGCGAGCAGCAGCAACAGGCTCCGACCGAGGCGCGAGCCGCCCCCAGTGAGGCAATGACGTCGAGCGACATGGAGTCGGCCACTCCGGAGGCGGCGCAGCCGCCCGAACGGGCCATATCCGACGCGCCCCCCGAGGAAACCGGGCCTGCGGCCACCGAATCGCCTGACGAGACGCAGACGCCGCCCGAGCCCCAAGCGTTGTTCGAGACACAGATCAGCGCCCCTCAGGCCGCCGCGACCCCCGAGCGGCCCACGGCAGCGGCGTCCTCGACGTCGGGTCGCGAACTGCTGGCCCAGGCGACCGACAGCATCCGCGAGCAGGGGCTTGCCGCCGAGACGCAAGGTCCCAGCGGCGATAGCCACCAGCAGGCCGCACGGCGCGCCGCCGAGGCCCGTTATATCGACGACTGGACCCGCCGGGTGGAAGATTACGGCAACCGCGTGCACCCCGCCCCCCGCGAGTTGTCCGGCCAGCTGCGTATCCGGGTGGTGATCGGTCGCGATGGCGAGCTTCGCCAGGCGGAGGTGGTACAATCGTCAGGACACACCGAACTCGACCAGGCGGCACTGGATACCGTGCGCGGCGCGGCGCCCTACCGTCCCTTCGATCCGGGCATGGGCGAGCTTGACAGCCTGTCGATCACCCGCGTCTGGCGGTTCGGCCAAGGCAATCATTACGGCGTGCGTTAGGATCGCCGAGGAGTCCCATGCAATCCTTGCAAAACTTCGGCTTGAAGAATCATTTCCTGCTGGCGATGCCGCACTTGGAAGACCCCAATTTCGCCGGCAGCCTCAGCTATCTCTGCGACCATGATGAGAACGGCACCATGGGCGTCATCGTCAATCGTCCGCTGGAGTTGACCCTGGACGCGCTCTTCGAGCAACTCGAGCTCGGCGGCGACGAGAGTCCGCATCGTCAGGCACCGGTCTATTACGGTGGCCCGGTCCACAAGGATCGCGGCTTCATCCTGCACCGCGGTGACAGCGCTCCCTGGGATTCCAGCATTCAGGTTGCCGAGGACATCGCCCTGACAACCTCAATGGATATACTCCAGGCGCTGGCCGCGGGTACCGGGCCCGAGCAGTTCCTCATCTGCCTGGGCTGCGCCGGCTGGGAATCCGGTCAGCTCGAACAGGAGCTGCTGGACAACGCCTGGCTGACCGTCGATGGGCGCACCGACATCCTCTTCGATGTGCCGGCCGAGCAGCGCCTGGGCGCCGCGGCGGGCATTCTCGGGGTCGACCTCAACCTGATGACCCGCGAGGCGGGGCATTCGTGATGGCCGACGTGGGGTGTGTTGATGACTGAGCCTGGCCAGCGCACGGTGCTGGCCTTCGACTTCGGCACCCGACGCATCGGCGTGGCGGTGGGCAATGAACTGCTCGATAGCGCGAGTCGGCTCGACCCGCTGGCCGCCCGGGACGGCATTCCCGACTGGCGGGTGGTCGAGCGGCTGGTCGCGACCTGGCAGCCGGAACTGTTCGTCGTTGGCCTACCGCTTGAGCTCGACGGCAGCGAACTCGAGATGTGCCTGCGGGCCCGCAAGTTCGGCAAGCGCCTGTTCGGCCGCTTTGGCATTCCCTGCGAAATGGTCGATGAGCGGGGCTCGACCCGCGAGGCCAAGGCGATTGCCAGGGAAGAGGGGCATCAGGGCAACTATCGCCAGGACGGCGTAGACGGCATCGCCGCCGCCCTGATTCTGGAGAGCTGGTTCCTCCGGCGCAAGGAACCGCCGAGCGCGTGATTCGCGCCGGCGGCGTTAGTCAGCCCGGCGGGCTCAGGCGGCCGGGGCCTTGTCGTCGCCGTGCTGGGCGCGAAGATCCTGCAGCGTGATGCAGGTAAACGTCTGGACGAAGTAGGCGAGCGTCGAAGGGCGCTTGAAGCTCTTTACGAAGGTTTCTTCCTGCTCACCGTAGCGGCGCGTCACGCTGGCCTGGTAGCGATCGCCTGTCTTGACCATTCTGACCTTCGCCTGGCGATCGGCCTCCTGCTTCTCGACTACCAGCTCGGGCTGGCTTTCCAGAAGCTGCCCCAGATGGTGGCCTTCCTCGATTTCCTCATCCGAAGCCCACAGGTCCTGATCGCGATCGCCATAGCGGTAAAGAATGGCGAGCAGCATCGCCGAGAAGATGGCACCGCTGAGCAGCCAGGTGATGTCGGCATTGGTGACCGGCAGGGTGAACACCGCCAGCAGCTGGAGCACCACACCAATGGCCAGCATCACGGTAAAGGGCCGCCAGCTGTGAGAGTTCATGAACCCCTTGCCGAGGATATAGCCCCACAGGCCGAGCACCGCCACGGCGCCCACCAGCAGCTGGGCGATGGATACCAGCGAACCGGCTCCCATCATCAGGGCGATCAGGCCCACCACGATCAAGGCGCTGTAGAATATCGCCAGCAGGATATAGGCTCGTTGCAGGTTCATGGGATTCCTCTCTCCTTGTTATCGATTTGCCATTCTCGGCACGTATCTTGTCGTACTGCGGGCGATACCACCACTCTTGCCCCTGTTGGGTCATTAGCTTAGGCGATCTCGGCGCGTCCGGGTACCGCTTATAGCGCCGGGTCGTCAACGCCCAGGGAGGGCGGGACGAACCAGCGTACCGGGCGCAGGTCATGCTCGATCAGCGTGTCCACTTTGAGCAAGGTGGCGAAGATCGCCATGCGCACGGGGATCCCATTGTCGGTCTGGCGGAAGATCGCCAGCCGCGGGTCGCCGTTGAGATCGGTGTCGAGATCGTTGGCGTCGGCGCGGCTGTCGCGGGGCAGCGGGTGCATGACGATGGTACTGTCGTTGCAGCGACCGTCGAGAAAGGCGCGATCCACGGTGAAGTCACGGCTGAGCCCGCCGAAGCTCTCGTTCATCTCGGCGGTGAAGCGCTCCTTCTGGATGCGGGTGGCGTAGATCACGTCCAGGTCGCCGAAGTCACCGGCCAGGCTGTCGCGCTGCTCCACCCGGTGGCCGCGCGACACGACCCGGTCGATCACCTGGCTCGGCATCTCGAGCCCCGGCGGCGAGACCAGCGTGAAGCGCATGGGCGCATAGAGCGAAAGCAGCTTGATCAGCGAATGCACGGTGCGTCCGTACTTCAGATCGCCGGTGAGCAGCACATGGGCGCCGGCAAGCCGCTTGCCGAGCCGGGTGAATTCCTTGTCGATGGTGTAGAGGTCGAGCAGCGCCTGGCTGGGGTGCTCGCCGGGGCCGTCGCCGCCGTTGATCACCGGCACGTGAGTGGCCGCGGCGAACTCGGCCACCGAGCCCTGGTCGGGATGGCGCATGACGATGGCGTCGCAATAGCCGCTCATCACGCGGCTGGTGTCGTAGAGCGACTCGCCCTTGGCCATCGACGAGAAGGTGAAGCCGGTGGTGTCGCAGACGCTGCCGCCCAGCCGGCAGAAGGCCGCGTTGAAGCTGACCCGGGTGCGGGTGCTGGCCTCGAAGAACAGGTTGCCGAGCACCGCGCCTTCTAGTACCCGCGTCACCTGCCGTCGCTGGGCGATGGGCTCCATGCGCGCGGCGACCCGCAGCAGATGATCGACATGATCGCGGGACAGGGAATCTACGGACAGCAGGTGGGAACTCATCGAGGCGGCCTCGGCTGGCGACGGGGAACGGGCGCTAGTGTAACGCTACCCCGCGCTGGCTTCACGAAACGCGCAGGGCCTTGTGCAAGGGCTGCAAGAAAATCAGTGGGTCGGTGGCACCCGACCACCGAGGCTCGCGGTGATCTCGGCCGCGGTATCACGCACCATCTTCCCGAGTTCCAGTAGCCGCGCTTCGGGAATACGAGCGACCGGGCCGGACACCGAAATGGCGGCCAGCGGGTTGCCGTGTTCGTCATGCAGGCAGGCGGCCACGCAGTGCAGGCCGATGGCGTGTTCCTCGCGGTCGCAGGCGAAGCCCTGGCGTCGCACCTCGAGCAGCCCCTCGCGAAGTGTTTCGGGAGTGTGCAGGGTGTTCTCGGTGACCCGGGCCAGGCCCCGCTCGTCGAGGACGCGCTCGAACTCGTCCTCCGGCAGCCAGGCCATCAATGCCTTGCCGACGCCCGAGGCATGCAGCGGCGCTCGCGAACCGAGCCGGGTGATCATGCGCATCATCTGCGGCGACTCGCTCTGGGCGAGGAATACCGCCGTGCCGTTGTCGCGCACGCCGAGATTGGCCGTCTCGCCGGTCTGCGCGGTCAGACGACGCAGGAAGGGGCGGCTGGCGCCGACGAAGTCCCGCGCTTCGAGGAAGCTGTTGCCGATACGGAAGGTCTTGACGTCGATTTTCCAGACGCCGAGTTCGTTGTCCTGAGTGACAAACCCCTGGCTCTGCAAGGCCTGCAGCAGACGATGGGTGGTGGACGGGGCCAGGTCGGTCTGTTCGGCCACCTCGGAGAGCACCAGGCCGCCGGGGCTGAGTGACAGACGCTCGAGGAGGTTGAGCCCCCGCACCAGCGACTGGCTATGTCCACTGGTGCTCTTGCCTGAACCGGCGGGACGTCCCGCCGTTCTGCGCTTGCCTTCACTCACCCGCTTTCTCCCTTTGAGCCATCGTCACGCCGGGAGACAGGATACCGTCTCCGCGCGTTGCTGTCTTGATGCGGAAATGCGTTCCATTGTCTATTTAGACGGCGCTCGTCTTGCATTCAGGTAAGCTTTTCTGAACGTTTAAGACAGTAAGGTCTCATTTTATTAACCGTAAGGCCGGTCCATGCTGGTTTCATGACAGTAACCGCGAATCCGCAAGAGGGCAGCACCATGGTCGAACTGCGCACCCAACCCATGGATGACACCGATGACGCTACGCAGTCGGCAAAGGCCGACGGTGGCGCGCTCAATCATCATTACTGGATGCCGTTCAGCGCCAACCGCGACTTCCACGACCACCCGCGAATGATCACGGCGGCGGACGGGCGTTACTTCATCGACGATCAAGGTCGGCGACTGTTCGATTCGCTGTCGGGCCTGTGGACCTGTGGCGCCGGCCATAATCGAGTCGAGATCCAGCAGGCGGTGGCCGCCCAGCTCGGCAGCCTGGATTTCGCGCCCGGCTTTCAACTCGGTCATCCGCTGGCGTTTCAGCTCGCCGAGAAGGTCGCGAACCTCACGCCGGCGGGGCTCGACCATGTGTTCTTCACCAACTCGGGGTCGGAGGCCGCGGATACCGCCGTGAAGATGGCCAAGGCCTACTGGCGTCTCAAGGGGCGCCCAGAGAAGACCCGCATGATCGGGCGCGCCAAGGGTTATCACGGGGTCAATATCGGCGGCACCAGCCTCGGCGGCATCGGGGGCAACCGCAAGCACTACGGCCAGCTGATGGACGTCACCCACCTGCCGCATACCCTCCAGCCAGCGCTGGCCTTTACGCGTGGCCAGGCCGAGTCCGGCGCGGCGCTCGCCGATGCGCTGCTCGACCAGATCGCCCTGCACGATGCCTCCAACATCGCCGCGGTGATCGTCGAGCCGATGTCGGGGTCGGCTGGCGTGATCGTGCCGCCCATGGGGTATCTGGAGCGGTTGCGCGAGATCTGCACCGCCCATGACATCCTGCTGATCTTCGACGAGGTGATCACCGCCTTCGGCCGAAGCGGCGCCAATACCGGGGCCGAGGCCTTCGGCGTGACGCCGGACCTCATGACCCTCGCCAAGCAATTGACCAACGGTGCCGTGCCCATGGGCGCGGTGGTCGCCTCCGGCGAGATCTTCGATACCTTCATGCACGCCGGGGGGCCGCGCCACGCCATCGAGTTCCCGCACGGCTATACCTACAGTGCCCATCCGGTGGCCTGTGCGGCGGGACTGGCGGCTCTGGCGATGTTCGAGCGTGAGGACTTCCCGGGGCAGGTCCGCCATATTACCCCGGTATTCGAGGACAAGCTGCACGCCCTGAAGGGCCGCCCGCACGTAGTCGATATCCGCAATTACGGTCTGGCCGGGGCGGTCCAGCTAGCACCGCGCAACGGTGACCCGACCGTTCGCCCCCGCGATGCGCATATGGCGTTATGGGATGCCGGCTTCTATGTGCGTTACGGCGGCGATACCCTGCAGTTCGGCCCGCCCTTCGGCACCACGCCCGAGGAACTCGAGCGGCTTTTCGACGCCGTGGCGACCGCCCTCGACCTGCTGGATTGATCAACCGGACAAGGCGTCTCGGCGCCCGACGAGACGCCGATTCGTCGCTGATGAGCAGGCATGATGACGTTCACGGCACACGGCATCGGGGGCAGGCGAAGGGCCAAACGCATCAAATTTTAAACGCGTATATCACTATGGTTCCATTGATAGGACATGGCTATCAATTTGATAGATCTTAATGGGTTTAGACTTTAGGTTAATGTCGTTATCCTGCGTAAACACTTAATTACTTGGTCTTTCGCAAGGAGCAATACCAGAGATGTCTTTGATCAATACCGAAATCAAACCATTCAGCGCAACGGCCTACCACAATGGCGAGTTTATCGACGTCACCGAGGAAAGCCTGAAGGGCCAGTGGAACATCTTCTTCTTCTACCCGGCCGATTTCACCTTCGTCTGCCCCACCGAGCTGGGTGACCTCGCCGACAAGTACGAGGAATTCAAGCAGCTGGGTGTCGAGATCTACAGCGTTTCTACCGATACGCATTTCACCCACAAGGCGTGGCACGACAGCTCCGAGACCATCGGCAAGCTGCAGTATCCGATGCTCGCCGATCCGACCCACACCATTTCGCGCAATTTCGAGGTGCTGATCGAGTCCGACGGCGTCGCCGAGCGTGGCACCTTCGTGGTCGATCCCGACGGCAAGATCCAGATTGTCGAGCTCAATGCCGGCAACATCGGCCGCAATGCCGAGGAGCTGCTGCGCAAGGTCAGGGCCGCTCAGTACGTGCGCGCCAACCCGAATGAAGTCTGCCCGGCCAAGTGGGAAGAAGGCCAGGACACCCTGGCTCCGTCCCTGGACCTGGTCGGCAAGATCTAAGCGACTCGACCCGCCGACGAAGCCTGTTCTCGCTTCGTCTGTCCACGCCCGGGCCCGGCTAAATAGCTGCCCGCCCGGGCGCTTTTTTCAGGAAGCACGATACGCCGTGTCCCGCATGGTGGGTGCGTGATGGCGTCATGTTTCCGATCCTGTTACCCAGACATGAAGGACTGCCGCTGCCATGTTGGACGATACGCTGAAAAGCCAGCTCAACGCTTATTTGCAAAAAGTCACTCATCCGTTCGAGATCGTCGCGTCCCTCGATGACGACGACAAGTCCCAAGAACTCCATCGGCTGCTGACCGATATCGTCGGTCTGACCGACAAGATCAGTCTGACCACCGACGGTAACGATGCCCGCAGGCCATCCTTTACCCTGAAGCGTTCAGGGCAAGAGACCGGCATCGTCTTCGCCGGCATCCCCATGGGGCACGAGTTCACCTCCCTGGTGCTGGCACTGCTGCAGGTGGGTGGCCATCCGCCCAAGGCCTCCGTTGACGTGATCGAGCAGATCAAGAGCCTTGAGGGTGAGCTGTATTTCGAGACCTACTACTCGCTCTCCTGCCAGAACTGCCCCGATGTGGTCCAGGCGCTGAACCTGATGGCGATCCTCAACCCGGGCGTCCACCACGTGGCCATCGATGGTGCGTTGTTCAAGGACGAGGTCGAGCAGCGCCAGGTGATGTCGGTGCCGAGCATCTACCTCAACGGCGAGCCCTTCGACCAGGGCCGCATGAGCCTGGAGCAGATCCTCGCCAAGGTCGACACCGGCACCGCCGAGTGCGAGGCCGCCAAGCTCAGCGAGAAGCCGGTCTTCGATACCCTGATGATCGGCGGCGGCCCGGCCGGTGCCGCGGCGGCGATCTACGCTGCACGCAAGGGCATCCGCACCGGTGTGGCTGCTGAACGCTTCGGCGGCCAGGTGCTCGACACCATGGCCATCGAGAACCTCATCTCCGTGCCTCACACCGAAGGCCCCAAGCTGGCCGCGGCGCTGGAGGAGCACGTCAAGGAGTACGAGGTCGACATCATGAACCTGCAGCGCGCCGTGGCGTTGGTGCCGGCGGCCGAGGCTGGCGGCGAGCATGAGGTGCAGTTCGCGTCCGGCGCCAGCCTCAAGGCCCGGACACTGGTGCTGGCCACCGGCGCCCGTTGGCGCGAGATAGGAGTGCCCGGTGAGGCCGAATATCGCAACAAGGGCGTGGCCTACTGCCCGCATTGCGACGGCCCGCTGTTCAAGGGCAAGCGCGTGGCGGTGATCGGCGGCGGTAACTCTGGCGTCGAGGCGGCCATCGACCTGGCCGGCCTGGTGGCCGAGGTGACGCTTATCGAGTTCATGGACGAGCTGCGCGCCGATGCGGTGCTGCAGAAGAAGCTCGCCAGCCTGCCCAATGTCGAGATCATCAAGGGCGCACGTACCACCGAGGTCAACGGCGACGGCAAGCGCGTCAACGGCCTGACCTATGAGGAGCGCGCCAGCGGTGAGATTCGCAAGGTAGCGCTGGAGGGCGTGTTCGTGCAGATCGGCCTGGTCCCTAATACCGAGTGGCTGAAGGACTCGCCTATCGAGCTGTCACCGCATGGCGAGATCATCACCAACGAGCGGGGCATGACCTCGGTGCCCGGCATCTTCGCCGCCGGCGATGTCACGACCGTGCCCTACAAGCAGATCGTCATCGCCCTGGGTGAGGGGTCGCGTGCGGCGCTGGGCGCCTTCGACCACTTGATTCGTAGCTGACCCGGCCGCTCGGGTCTTGGACCTGTGGCCAATAGCCGGGCTTGAGCGAGCGTGCAAGGATTCGCCGCGACGTCGCCAGGGGGAGGGGGTGATCGCGTAAACCACTTCGGCAGCGCAGGCTTTCAGGCGTGCCATAGTCCTGCCTTTTCCGGAGATAGCCCGCCATGCCTACCGCGTCACCAAGCACCCGCAGCCCGGTGAGCGCGACCCAGCCCAGCGGCTGTGTGCTGATTCTCGATACCGATGCCTCGCGGGTCCTGCAGACCAGTGCCAACCTGCCGGAGATACTGGGCGTACCGGTCGATGCGGCGCTCGCAGAAGGGCCGGGGCATGTACTGGGTCACGACTTGGCCGGACACGCAGTCTGCAACTCGATGCCCGGCGCAGCGGCGAGCGGGTATTGGTCGAGATCGAGCCGCTGATCCGGCAAGGCAAGCAGCGGCTGCTGGCGACGTTGAATGCCTGGCTGATGCGCCATGGCGACAACTGGTTGGAGCTGTTTCGTGCCCAGGGGCTGGCGCTGGTGATGCCTGTGGCCTGCTGGCCGTGGCCTTTCCGCTGGGGGAGTCGCGGCGCGGCTGGCTGCTGCTGTTTCGCCCCGAGCAGCGCGAGACCTATGCCTGGGTGAGGTTGCTCGACACCGGGCTTGCGGCCGCCTGCCCGGGCGACACTCCCCTGCTCGGACAGTTGTTCAATCAGTGGCAGGAGGAGATCAGCGGTCATAGCGCTGCCTGGGAGCGAGTCGAGCGGCTGGCGGCCAGGGATCTCGCCGAGGATCTGGCGGTCATGGCCTCGGCCCAGCAGATCAACCGCCTCTATGCCAGCCTGCGCCAGGAACAGCAGGCGCTGGCCGAGGCCAACCGCCGGCTCGAGCACCTGGCCCATCACGACACCCTGACGCGGATATGGAACCGCTATCGCATCGAGCAGGCCATGGATGTCGAGCTGACCGCCGCCGAGCGCTATGCCCGGCCGGTGGCGCTGCTGCTGTTTGATATCGATCATTTCAAGCGCATCAATTATCGCGCCAAGGAGGCGGGCCGCGACCGTCTCGAAGCCCAGGGGTAGCATTTTTCTAATCAATAACGCCATCATGGGCGTAGAAAACGTCATTGTTTTGCATGACCGCGCTCATTGGCGTCGACACGGCCAGGCGAACAGGCACGGCGTCGGGGCTTCATCGTTCACCGGGGAAGCGAATCATGGTAACAGCCGAAGAGGCCTTTCGGCAGCTGGCCGACGGTCTCGGGCGCAGCGGCGCTGACGACTTCTTCAAGACCCTCGTCCAACGCCTGGCCACACTGCTGCGGGTCGATCACGTGATAATCGCCGAGGTGGTAGAGAGCGATCATGCCCAGACGCTCGCGGTGTGGTCCGGCGACAAGCTGAGGGCGAACTTTCGCTATCAATTGGCCGGCAGCCCCTGCGAACGGGTGGTGGGCCACGAGGCCTGCTTCTTTCCCGGTAATGTTTGCGGACTCTTTCCCGATGATACCCTGCTGCGGGCGCTGGCAGTCGAAAGCTACCTGGGAATGCCGCTGTATGCGGTCGACGGGTCGCCGCTGGGGCTACTGGCGGTGCTGCATGACCAGCCGATGCAGTTCGACCGTCTGGCACATGAAGTGCTGCGCATCGCTGCCACCCAGGCCGGCGCCGAGCTGGGCCGGCGTCATGCCGAACAGGCACTCACACACAGCGAGGCCGCCGCCCGCGAGAGCGAGCGGTGGCTCGACGCCCTGATGCACCAGCTACCCGGCATGGTCTATCGCTGCCACAACGACCGCGAGTGGACCATGCAGTTCGTCAGTCACGGCGCACTCGTGCTCACTGGCTACCGCCCCGAGGCCCTGCTCGGCAACCAGCCGACCAGTTACGGCCGGCTGATTCACCCCGGCGACCGTGACCGCGTCTTCGACGTGGTGCAGGATGCCGTGGCGCGCCATTCGCCCTTTCGCGTGATCTATCGCCTTGCCTCTGGTGACGGCACAACCCGTTGGGTGTGGGAACAGGGCCAGGCCGTCTATGCCGCCACCGGCGAGGTGGAGTGGCTCGAGGGTTTCATCATCGACATCACCGAGCAGCACGAGTCGCAGCGCATTCAGCAGGCAGTAGTGCAGGTCGCGACCACCGTGTCCACCCGGCTCGGCGATGACTACTTTCACCAGCTGGTACGCAATCTGGTCGAGATCCTCGAGGCCGATGCCGGGTTCGTGGCGACCCTCGATACGACTCAAGAACCGGCGACGACCCTGACCACCCAGAGCCTGATGGTCGACGGCCAACGGCTCGACAACATCACCTATCCCATCGAAGGCTCGAAATGCGCCCAGGTGCTCGCCGGCCAGGAATGCATGAAGGCCGCGGGTGAAGCCGTCAGCCTGCCCGGCGACGCGCCCGGCCGTCAGCCGGCGCAGGCCTGGCTCGGCCGGCGGCTCGACAACGTCGAGGGCCAGCCCATCGGCGTGATGATGGTGCTGTACCGCCGCCCGCTGGAAGACAACAACTTTCCCACCTCGGTGCTGCGTATCCTCGCCACTGGGGCCGCCGCCGAGCTGGAGCGCCGCCGCGATCATCAGCGCATGCAACAGCTCGCCTATCGTGACATGACCACTGGCCTGCCCAATCGCATCAGCTTCGTGGAGGTGCTGGCCGAGTGGCGGGCACGCGCCGAGAGGCGTCAGCGCCCGCTGGCGATGCTGTGTCTCGACGTGCGACGCTTCAAGGAGATCAATGACACTCACGGCCATCAGGTCGGCGACCAGCTGTTGGCGATGGTAGCCCGGCGCTTTCAGGGGGCGCTTGGTACCGGGGAGTTCCTGGCCCGCCTGGCTGGCGACGAGTTCGCCCTGCTGCTTGCCGATGCCGACGAGGCGGCAATTGCCGACGCGATGCGGCGCATGCCGGAAGCGCTTTCCAGCCCTATCGTGCTGGGGCATCGCAGCTTCACGCTCGAGGTCAGCGTCGGTGTCGCCGAGTATCCCCGGGATGCCCTGACGCCGGACGATCTCTTCACCGCCGCGAGTATCGCGCTCTTTCATGCCAAGCAGCACGCCAAGCAGAGCGGCAACGGCAGTAGCCATTTCAATGATGCCATGGCGCGTGACCTTCATCACCGCCAGCGGATGACCGAGCGCCTCCTGGCGGCCCTAAAAGGTGACGGCCTGCAGCTTTGCTACCAGCCGCAGTTCGACCTGACCACCGGCGAACTGGTTGGCGCCGAGGCCCTGTGCCGCTGGCACGACGCCGAATGGGGCTGGGTCAGCCCGGGTGAATTCATTCCGTTGGCCGAGGAGCGCGGGCTGATTCGCCCGCTCGGTGACTGGGTGCTGCAGGAAGCCTGCCGCCAGCTGGTGGCCTGGCGCCATAGCGGGTTGCGCCTGCCAGGGCGGTTGTCGATCAACATCTCCGCGCAGCAGTTTGACGATCCGCAGCTCGCTGGGCATATCGCCGGGCTGATCGAGGACACTGAAATCTCATCGATCGCCCTTGAGATCACCGAGAGCGACTTCATGCGCGACCCCGAGCAGGCCGTGGACATTACCCGGGCCCTGCGCCAGGCCGGCTTCGCACTGTCCATCGACGACTTCGGTACCGGCTATTCGTCGCTCGCCTATCTGCGCCGCTTCGCCGCCGATGCGCTGAAGATCGACATTTCCTTCGTGCGCGACATGCTCACCAGCCACCACGACCGCGCCATCGTCGACACCATCATTGCCATGGCTCGCGCCCTCGGGCTCAGGACCGTGGCCGAAGGTGTGGAAACCCGCGAGCAGGCCGCAGCGCTGGCCGAACTCGGTTGCGATCAGGCCCAGGGGTACTATTTCGGCCGGCCGGTGTCCGGCGTCGCCTTTTTCGAGCAGTGGGGCGCTACGGTGGGGCGGGACTGACGGTGTTCTTCGTTTTATCGCGACCTCCGGTTATATGATGACTTTCTGATGCTTAATCGGTGACTTTTGCATAGCAGCATCAGCAGGGCCATGATAGCGACAGTAAAATTTTCTTTATCCCCGTCGATCCAGAACGGGCAAGCCAAAACGGGTAATCGGCGTAGTGCCGGCAGGCAACGGGATGGCGTCCCGTTGCGCGCCGACAAACCGTGCAGGGACCAGGCCCCTGGCATCCAGGACTGAGGGGAGGGCGGCCATGTCGATTGGCTGGTGGCGGTGGAGTCTGGCCTTGCTGGTGGGGGTGAGTCTCGGTGGGTGGGCGCAGGAAAGGCCCGACGCGCAGTCACAATCCTCGAGCAGGAACGACGAGATACGCCTGGTGATTCCCTTCGGCCAGGGCGGGGCGACAGATGCGCTGTTTCGCTTGATCGTCAGGCCCGCAAGCAAGCGGCTGGGCCGGGATATCGTGCTGGAAAACGTCCCTGGAGCGGCCGCGACGCGTGGTGCCCAGCGGGTAAGAGAGGCAGCCTCGGATGGCCGTACCCTGCTGGCCAGCCATCAGACGCTGATCCTGTCGTTCCTGTCGGGCATCTCGACCCATGATTTCCAGGCCTTCGTCCCGGTGGCACTGCTGATGCGCACGGTCAATATCCCCACCACCTACCCGCAGCATGAAGTGCAATCAGCTGCCGAGTTCGCCGAGCATGTGCGATCGCAAGCGGAAAATAAAAGCGCCCGACCGGTGCGCATCGGCATGATCAAGGGGTCGACCGATCATTTCTTCTGGTTGCAATTCCTGAAGGCGGTTGAAGTCGAGCCCGAGGCGGTACAGATGGTGGGCTATCCCGATACGGCCTCTCAGGTGGCGGCGTTGCTCGGCCGCGAGATCGATTTCTCGATGCTCAATCTACCCTCGGCGGGCGAGATGTACGCGAAGGGCATTCTCCATCCGCTGGGAGTCGCCGATGACCGTCGCCTCGCGGGCCTTCCCGAGGTGCCGACCCTTGAGGAGCAGGGCGTCGCGGTACTCAATACCACCAACCGGGGACTCTTTGCCCCGCTGGGCACGCCTCGCGAGCTGCTGGAGCCGCTGACCGCGGCCTTTGCCGACACCCTTCAGAACGACGCGCTGGCCGAGCGGCTGGAGCGTGAGTTCGGTACGCGGGTGGATATTCGCCTGTTCGAGGACTACGCCGCCTATCTTTCCACGCGTACCCAGGAGCTCAAGGCGCTTGCCAATGAAGTGGAGTTCGTCCGATGACTGTCCGACGGGCAACGAGAGGCCTCGCAAGCGCCGCGATGCCGTACAAGGCGTGTGACATCGCGCTGGAAACGGCGCTGGTGATGACGGCGGCCACCTTCATGGTGCTCGGCGTGTTGGGGCTGCTGACGTTCACGCTGGGCCTGGCCTATCCCCTGCGCAGTGTGCTGGTGCCCGATGCGGCGCTGGCGGCACTGTTGGGTGGCGCCGGGCTGCTGTCCGCCAGCTTTGGCTGGCATCGTGCCCGGTGTCTCGCCGGCGCCGTACTGATGTCATTGTTTCTCTTCTCGCTGTTTCAGGATGTCACCGCCCCTGAGAGCGCCTCCTGGCTGACCGGCCGTGAGCGCGTCGTGCCTTTAGCGGCTGTCGTGATGTGCGGCGTGGCACTGTGTTTGATACTGGGGATTCGAGGCCGTACCCGGCGCTGGCTATGGGCGGGGATGGGGCTAACGCTGATCGGCCTTGGAGTGACAGCGCTGGGTGTGCTGCTGTTGGGTGGCGACAGTCGCGGGACCGAGTTCTATGTGTCATCGCCCGTGGCGGCCACGTTATGTGCCCTGATCTGCGGATTGGCCATGGGGTTGATAGCACTGCGCGGTGAGCGGCAGGCCCTGCAGGTGGGCAGGATGGCCATACTGGCAGGGCTGCTCGGCATTGTGCTGAGCGGCTCGGCCTGGTACCTGCTCAGTTGGCAGCACCAGTACGACAAGCGCCAGCAGGCGAGCTTTGTACTCGACAACATTCAATTGAATACCGAACAGGCGATGGCCTCTCAGCTAGCGTTGATGCAGCGCATGGCCGAACGGCTGGATGCGGTGCAAGGTCGCTTCGACCAGACGGTGCTGGAGCGCGATGCTCGCAACTACCTTCGGGATGCCCCCGGGCTGCAGGCCATCGGGCTGCTGAACGCCCAGGGCGCCTGGATCTGGGGGCACGTTCGCGATGAACGAGCGTGGGGCTGGCTGGGGCGGACTCTGGTCGACCCTCGGGTAGAAGCCTGGCTCGAACTTGACTTTTACCAGCCGCGCTTGATGCTCCCCGATGAGGAGGTCCAGCAGATGGCGCTGATGGTGTTGCCGGTCGCAGCATCGCGCTACCAACTGCTGGCCAGCCTGGACATGGCCATCCTGTTAGATGAGGAGTTGCGGGTGCAGCTGGGAACGTACCTCGTGCGCGTGCGCCGTGGTGACCAGACGCTGCTCGAGATCCGTGCGCCGGGGCGTACGGGAACGCCGGGCGAGAGCCACTTCCCGCGCCTGGAGCAGCGCCATGTTGGCTTGCCGGGCGGCATCATGCTCACCCTCGAGGTGTACCCTGATTCGGCACGGGACATGCTCGAGGCCGGCCTGGTACCCGGTGGCGTGGGGATCGCCGGGCTGATGCTGAGCTACCTGCTGGCCTACAGCCTGGGGCTGGCGCAGCTGGTACTGGGTCGTTCGCGTGAGCTCGCCGCGGCGCGCCGTTATCTGGAAGCGCAGCAGGACGTTCAGGCGTTGATCGCCCGCGAGGCACCGCTGGACGAGACGCTGCGACGTATCTGCCGGATGCTTGAGCAGCAGATACCGGGGGCACTGTGTTCGATCATGCAGCGCTGTGGTGACAACCACCTAGTGCTGATGTCGGGTGACAGTCTGCCGCCAGCGTATCGTGAGGCTCTCGGTGAGATCGAGATCGGTGCCGATATGGGCGCCTGTGGCAGTTCGGCTTTCCTGCGCGAGACAGTCATCTGCGAGGATATTCTCGCGGATGCACGCTGGCAGGGGTTTCATGGCATTGCCGCCGCCGCCGAGCTGCGCGCCTGCTGGTCCTGCCCGGTGATCGCTTCGGACGATCGGTTGCTGGGTACCTTCGCCACCTATTATCGCGTCGTTGGCGGCCCCGAAGAGCGGGAGCTCGAGCTGTTGCACAAGGCGGCGGAGCTGGTGGCTC
The DNA here is from genome assembly GCF_900116705.1 of Halomonas korlensis. Lineage (GTDB taxonomy): Bacteria > Pseudomonadota > Gammaproteobacteria > Pseudomonadales > Halomonadaceae > Halomonas > Halomonas korlensis. Next base: position 221,832 of record NZ_FPBP01000003.1, read on the forward strand.
TGGCCATCGAGCGCCACCAGGATCGCCGCGCGTTGTGGGAAAGCGAGCAGCGCTATCGTTCGCTGTTCGCCTATAACCCCGATGCCGTGTTCTCGCTGGACCTGACGGGGCACTTCGCCACCGCCAACGCGACCTGCAGCGAGATCACCGGGTTCACCAACGAGGCGATCATCGGGGCGCATTTTTCTGAGTTTATCCAGCCCAGCGACGTTGAATGGATCAAGGAGCGTTTCAAGACGGCCTCCGCGGGGGAGTCAACCCGTTATGAGCTGACGCTGATCGACCGCGGTGGCGACGAGCGGGTACTCGATCTCACCAACCTGCCTATCGTGGTGGAGGGGCGTATCGAGGGCGTCTACGGCATCGCCAAAGACATCTCCGACCGCAAGGTGTATGAAGCGCAGCTGTCCTACCACGCCAGCCACGATGGCCTTACGGGGCTGGCCAATCGCTCGCTGTTCGAGGACCGCCTCGCCCATGATTTCGCCCTGGCTCGTCGCCATGGCCACTGTCTTGCGGTGCTGTTTGTCGATCTCGACGATTTCAAGCCGATCAACGACAGTCTGGGTCATGCGCTGGGCGACAAGGTGCTGATCGAGGTGGCAAACCGGCTCGCCGCGGGTATGCGACCCGGCGATACGCTGGCTCGTCTGGGCGGTGACGAGTTCGTGGTGCTGCTCCCCGACCTGACTGACGCGCTGCAGGCCAGGCAGATGGCGGAGCGCCTATTGCCGATAGTCGCGCAACCCTACTGCATCGATGAACTGGAATTGCACCTCACCTGCAGTATCGGTATCGCCGTGAGCGATGGAAAGACCGAGCATCCCATGATACTGATCCAGCAGGCCGACATGGCGATGTACCGGGCCAAGCGCCAGGGGCGCAATGCGTATCATTGGTTTACCCACGAGATTACCGCCAAGGTCAATGAACGCGTCGCGCTGCGCAACGAGCTGCAAGAGGCGATCGACACGCAACAGTTGGAGCTGCATTACCAGCCGTTGCTGGATCGTGAGGGCGAGGTAGCGAGCGTCGAGGCGCTGCTGCGCTGGAAGCATCCTGCCAAGGGCTATATCCCGCCAGACGTGTTCATTCCGCTGGCCGAGGAAACCGGCCAGATCATGCCGATCAGCCAGTGGGTGCTGGAGCGCGCCTGTCTGGACATGGTCCACCTGGAAGCCACCGGCTACGGTACCCGACGCGTGGCGGTGAACCTCTCTCCGCTGCAGTTCCATCGCTCAGGCTTCCTGGCGACACTGAGTGAAACGCTCGCGGCCACGGGGCTGCCGGCCGAGCGCCTTGAGCTCGAGCTCACCGAGGGTATCCTGATGGACGATACCGCGGTCGCCATCAAGATCCTCCACGCGCTTCGCGCCATGGGCATCGAGGTTGCGGTCGACGACTTCGGCACCGGTTTTTCCAGCCTCAGCTATCTCAAGCACCTGCCCATCGGCAAGGTCAAGATTGACCGCAGTTTCGTCAAGGAGCTGGCCCAGCGCGCTGACGACGCTGCTATCGCCCAGGGCATCATTTCCATGGCGCATCATCTGGGGCTCGGCGTGGTCGCCGAAGGCATCGAAACCAGCGAGCAGCATGACCTGTTGCTGCGTTACGGTTGCGATGCCTTCCAGGGTTTCCTGCTCGCCCGCCCGATGCCGCTTGACCGGCTGAAGTGCTTCCTGGCACAGCGTGTAGCGGTGTGATTACCGCCTGACAGGTTCACGAGCAGGACAGCCAACGATGAATTATTGTGCAAGAGTCGCGGGCCACTGCGGCCGTTGCGAGGGCGAGCTACCCTTCGCTTTCACCATGGCCTTTCAACCGATCGTGGAACTGGCCGAAGCCAGGGTCGTGAGTTTTGAAGCGCTGGTGCGCGGGGTGAAGGGGCTGGCCGACGAGCTGGACATCGCGCTGATCGCCGAAGGGGTGGAAACACGCGCCGAAGCCTTGTGGCTGGGTCGCCTGGGGATCACTCGCCAACAAGGGTTCTACTTTGCGAGGCCCTAGCTGGAATCGCTGGGCGAGGATCTTCGCTTCGTCCGCGCTTGAAGGCATTGCGCAGGGAGATGCGCCTCAGTAGGGAGGCCGGTCTGTCATGATCATAGGGGACGTCGTGATACGCCCCCAGGGAGAGCCACCATCGATGGCAGCAAGACCACCACACCGGGAAGATCGGGGACGGCGTGAAGGCGAGGCTCGATCCGACGTCATACACTTTCTCCAGCAACCGAAGAGCTATCCCGAGCCAACCTCGCAAGTGGAGCTCCGCGAGACGCACCTTTCCTGCGTCTTCCTGACCGATCAGTGGGTCTACAAGCTCAAGAAACCCCTGCGCTACGACTTCCTGGACTTCAGCACCCCGGAAGTACGACGGCGCAACTGCGAAACCGAGGTCAGGCTCAATTCAGAGCTGGCGCCATCCATCTACGAGGGCGTGGTGACCCTGGCCGAGGACCCCGAAGACGGCCTCAACCTGGAGGGACGAGGGCGACCCATCGAGACCCTGGTGAAGATGCGGCGTTTGCCGGATGAAGGGAATCTCGAGGCACGCCTCGAAGAGGATCGGGTCGAGGCCCAGGATGTGAATAAGGCGGCGAGGCAGCTGGCGCGATTCTATGCCGGTCGGCAAGCCAGGGGACGCGTCAGGGTCGATGATATCGAGGAGAAGGTCGGCGAATGGCTGAAGGAGCTGGCGGCGCTGCCGGTGGATGTTGGCGACGAGCTGACGGCCCTGGGGGATGCGCTGTTCCAGCGCCTCCGCTCCATGCGCCGTCAGCTCGAACAGCGTTACCGGGCGGACGTTCACGGCGACCTTCGCCCCGAACATGTCTATCTCGGCAATGAACCGGTGTTCCTCGACCGTCTGGAATTCAACCCCGAGCTGCGCCTCATGGATCCGGTGGAGGAGCTGAGCTTCTTCGCCATGGAGTGCGAGCGGCGCAACGCCGCCTGGATCGGCAGGCAGTTCCTCGATGCCTACCGGGAGGAGACCGGTGACCCTGCGCCCGAGCCCTTGGTGGCGCTCTATACGGCATACCGCGCCCTTCTCTGGGCGGTTCTCAGCGCCCGCCATCTGGAGCGGGAGGATCACCGCAAGCCCTGGAGCCTTATTACCCGCGACTACCTGCAGCGGGGCCTGAGGGCGCTAGGGACGTGAGACGCTCCCTTGTCCCGAGGGGCGCCTATTTTCCATGGAGTGTCGTGATGGCCCGGGCGAAGAGGTCGGCCACCGGTATGACTGTCACTCCGCCCTTGCCCTGTGTGGGCATCTCCAGCCGTGGCTTGACGCTGTCGGTGATCAGCAACTGGTCCAGCTCTTCGGCATCGAAGAGCTTTTCCGAGCCCGGCCCGAACAGGGCATGGGTGATCACCCCATAGACCTTTGTGGCGCCCTGGCCCCGGCATGCCTGAGCGGCACGCAGCAGGGTGGTGCCACCGGCGACCAGGTCATCGACGATGATTGCCACCTTGCCCGACATGTCACCGACCACGGCCTCGCCGGACACCACGCCCTCACTTCGCCGTTTCTCCATGACATCGCTGGGTGGGCGGCTGCCGGTGCGTGCTTCCCAGATATCGCGGAATCGATCCACGCGCTTGGCGCCGCCGGCATCGGGGGAGACGATGACCACGTCGTCTCCCTGGTGTTCGTGCAGGGCGTCCACAAAGAGTTCATGGGCCTCGAGGTGTTCCGTCTGGCAACGAAAGGCATTGTCGAAGGCGGCCCGGTTGTGGACTTCCAGCGCTACCATGCAGTCCGTGCCCAGGGCCTCAAAAAGCTGACCCACATAGCGTGTCGTCACCGGGTCGTGATCCTTGGTGCGCCGGTCCTTGCGGGCATAGGCGAGATAGGGGACCAGGGCGGTGACCCGCCGGGCGCCGGCATCTTTCACCGCACCGATGAAGAACAGCAGACGCACCAGCTTGTCGTTGACGCTGGATGTCTCGTCCCCGAAGAGGGTGTGGAGGACATAGACATCCTGGCCGTGGAGGTCGACGAGGGAGCGCGCCTTGTGCTCGCCATCCTCGAAGTGGCGCTCCTCGTGGGAAGCGAGCTCGATGCCCAGCCGGGACGCCACCGACTCGCCGAATGCCTGACTGCCCTCCAAGGCAAACACTACTGGTTCGCTCTGCACCGGTTCGCTCTGCATAGTGCCTCCTGAGGCAATGACAGGGTCTCTTCAGTGAAACTCGGACGGCGGATTCTTGCCAGTCCTGGACGAAAAAACCGGCCATCGAGGCTAATCGGAGGAGGCGATGTCATTCGATCAGCCACACGAAGGGCAGCAGCGACAGCGCCAGGATGGCCAAGGTCAGTGCACTTAGCAGTGCGATGCGAAGGGGATGGCGCCACAGGCGCCGCCAGAGCGTGGGCGCCTGGCCCCTTGCCGCAAGCTCATCGCGCTCGCGCCGGACGCGTTCGCCGAGCGCCTGCTGGTACTGGTCGATCGCCTGGCGGGCGCTTGCCAGCTGGGCATCGTCGTGCAGCCAGATCGCCGCCACCCCCAGCCCCCAGAAGCCGGCACGAGTCTCGTAGGTATCGAAGCCGTGGCCCTCAAGCAGGCTGCGAACCTCATCGGCCTCTTCGTCGGGCACGTTGTTCAAGCGAAACAGTAGGGTTGCCATCAGGATCTCCCGCGTCGCTGAAGGCCCAGTATGCCATGAGGGCTCATGCCAGCGGGGTGACGCTGGCATGAGCCCTCATGGCAGCGGGGTGACGCTGGCCGGCGCCAAGGCAGGCCGGTCGCGGTGGTGGCTCAAGGGCCGGCCCTCCAGCGCGGTCAGCAGGATCTGCAGCGGGTCGCCGTGACTGACCAGCAGGATGGTCTCGCCGCTGAGCGACGCCTCGAGCGACTTGATCACCGCACCCATGCGCTCGGCCACGGCCACCACGGGCTCGACCCCATGCCGGCGGTGGCCCGGGTCGTGGGCATCCAGCGCCCAGACCTGCTCATAGCGACTGACCGGCTCGGCCTCGAAGTCGCCGAAGTGGCGCTCGCGCAGGCGTGGCTCGGGCTGGAGGGTGATACCGAAGTGCTCGCCCACACGGGCGGCCGTCTGGGTGGTGCGCAGGAAATCCGAGTGAACGATACGGCTCGGCGGTGGCCAGTGCCAGCCCTCGATGAGCTGTGCCAGTTGATCCTCGCCGCCGCGTGAGAGCCCGTAGTCACTCAGACCGTGGCGTGGGTCGCTGATGATCAGACCGCGTTCGTTCGCCTGGCTGTGGCCGTGGCGCATCAACAGGTAGCGGTTACCCCGTGGCGTCGGGGCGTTGAGAGTGTCGTGTGGCATCTGCTTGTCATGAAGAGGGAATTGGGCGACAGTTTTCCTATGTGGATAGTCTACGCCGAGATGTGTTCGGTTTCGCTCATCCGCCTGGCCTTTTTACTTTCAGGGTCAAGAATAACCATAAATCGAGGTACGCCATGACAATCTCTCTATCGGCTGGAAAGTTCCCCCTGGCGGCGCTGGCCGCCGCCACCCTGTTGCCGCTGTCGATGCTGGCTGCCGCCCCGGCGCAGGCGCAAGACGATTGCGAGCGCGGCGACCTGGCCGACATCTACTGCGACGAGAACGGCGACATGGTCGCCGACCGTCCCGACGACGAATCCGAGTGGGCCAACCCCGATACGCTGATCTTCGCTTACACCCCGGTCGAGGACCCGGCGATCTACTCGGACATCTGGCAGCCATTCATCGATCACCTCGAGGAGGTGACGGAGCGCGACGTGCGCTTCTTCGCCGTGCAGTCCAACTCGGCTCAGGTCGAGGCCATGCGCAGCGGTCGGCTGCACATCGCCGGTTTCTCCACCGGCCCGACGCCCTTCGCGGTCAACCTGGCCGGGGCGGTGCCCTTCGCACTGATGGGCTCCGACGATGGTCGCTTCGGTTATACCCTGCAGCTTTATACCCACGTTGATTCCGGCATCGACGAGATGGAAGACCTCAAGGGCAAGCGGGTGGCTCATACCTCGCCGACCTCCAACTCGGGCAACCAGGCGCCGCGTGCGCTCTTTCCGGAGGAGGGCATCGTGCCCGGCGAGGACTACGAGGTGGTCTATTCCGGCAGTCACGACCAGTCGATGCTCGGCGTGGTCGCCCAGGACTACGACGCCGCGCCGGTGGCCTCCGAGGTGGTCGAACGCATGGCGGCGCGCGGCCTCTATGACGAGGAGGACGTGAAGATCATCTACGAGTCGGATCGCTTCCCGACGACCTCCTACAACTATGCCCATAACCTGCATCCCGATCTGGTCGAGAAGGTCGAAGAGGCCTTCTTCAGCTTCGACTTCGCAGGCACCGATCTGGGCGAGGAATTCGAAGGCGTCGAGAAGTTCATTCCCATCAATTACGCGGAAGACTGGAAGGTCATCCGTACGATCCAGGAAGCCAACGGGGTCGAGTACACCCCCGACAACCTCGAGGAATAGTACCTCGAGGAGTCGTACTTAGAGGAGTCGTGCTTAGAGGAGTCAAACCGAGCCGAGCGCCTGGTTTAGCTCTCTCTGCAATGATCTCGCCAGCGGCCCTCCGTGCAGGGTCGCCGGCGGGGTTGTCATGATGCTTTTCCCAGCCTGGATTCGCGATGCTAGAAATTTCCCATCTGACCAAGCGCTACGGACACGACGAGCCGGTGCTCAAGGGGCTCGACCTGCGTGTGGAAGACAACAGCGTGGTGGCGATCGTCGGCGCCTCGGGCGCCGGCAAGAGCACCATGCTGCGTTGTATCAACCGCCTGGTGGAACCCACCTCGGGCTCGATCATCCTCAACGGCATGGAACTGGTCGCGCTGCGCGGCGGCGCCCTGCGGCGGGCACGGCGCAAGATCGGCATGGTCTTCCAGGGCTTTAACCTGATCGACCGTCTGACGGTGATGGAGAACGTGCTGGCCGGCCGGCTCGGCTACGTCAGCCTCTACCAGGCGATCTCGCGACGCTTCCCGCAGACCGACATCGAACGCGCCTTTACGCTGATGGAGCGCGTCGGCATCGCCCAGTACGCCAACAAGCGCGCCGACGAGCTGTCCGGCGGCGAGCGCCAGCGGGTCGGCGTGGTGCGGGCACTGATGCAGGAGCCGGAACTGCTTCTCGCCGACGAGCCGACGGCCTCGCTGGACCCGCGGACCTCCGAGCAGATCATGATGCTGCTGCAGAGCCTGGCAAGCGAGCTGTCGCTGCCGGTGCTGATCAACATCCACAACGTCGCCCAGGCCAAGACCTATACCGAGCGTATCGTCGGTCTTCGGCATGGCAAGATGATCTTCGATGGCGCCCCCGACGACTTCAACGAGGAGGCGCTGGATGCCATCTACGGGGGAATCGAGGCCCCCGATGACGCGACCACCGAGTCGCCGACGGCGTCTCGGGAGGTGGGCCATGACGCGATCTGAGACCAGCGCCCCGGCAACGCCGCGTACCTGGCGCAAGCCACCGTTCATCGCCAATCCGCTGCTGCGCTACGGCCTGCTGGCGGTGCTGGTCATCTATCTGGTCTGGGCCTTCGGCAGCCTGCCGTTCAACTGGGCGCGCATCAGTGAGGGCCTGCCGCGGGCAGCTCGGATCTTCGGCGGTGGCTTCCCGCCGAGCTTCGAGCGATTCGACCTGCTGCTCACCGGCTTCAAGGAGAGCCTGCAGATCGCTGTTTTGGCCACGCTGCTCGGCGTACTGCTGTCGATCCCCTTTGCGGTGATGGCGGCGCGCAACGTCGCGCCGCTGCCGGTGTATTTCCTGGGTCGCGCGGTGATCATCCTCTCGCGCAGCTTTCATCCGGTGATCGTCGCCATCCTCTTTGTGGCCGCGGTGGGCTTCGGCCCGCTGGCGGGCATCCTGACGCTGACGCTGTATTCGATCGGCTTCGTCGGCAAGCTGCTCGCCGAGGAGATCGAGGAGATCGACTGGGGGCAGGTGGAGGCGATGAAGGCGACCGGCGCGGGCTATTTCGCGATTCTCGTCTATGCCGTCTTTCCGCAGATCCTGCCGCGTCAGGTGGGGCTCTCGATGTATCAGCTCGACAGCAACCTGCGCGCCTCGGCGGTGGTCGGCATCGTCGGCGCCGGCGGCATCGGCGGTACCCTGATGAACGCCTTCGGGCGCTACGATTATGCGTTCGCGTTCGCGATCCTGCTGGTGATCATCGCGGTGATCCTGATCAGTGAGGGCGTCAGCGGCTGGGTAAGGAAGAAGATATGGTAGATCAAGCCGGTGCCCTAGCGGATCGCGTCTGGAAACGCTACGACCGCCGCGAACGCCTCATTCGCTACGCCGTGATGCTGGTGACGCTGATGGTGGTGGTCTGGGCGGTACGCGACATCGATATCTTCTGGCCCTGGGTGTGGGACGCGCCGAACCAGATCTCGTCGCTGGGCGCGCGCATGTGGCCGCCCGACCCGAGCCGCCTGGAAGAGATCGTCAATGCGATGATCGAAACGGTGCACATCGCCACGCTGTCGACGATGCTGACCATCTTCATCGCGCTGCCGGTCGCCTATATCGCCGCCCAGAACACCACGCCCAACCGGGCCTGCCTGTGGCTGGGACGCTTCATCCTGGTCTCCAGCCGCTCGGTGAACACCATCATCTGGGCGCTGCTGTTCGTGGCGATCTTCGGCCCCGGCGTGCTGGCAGGGATACTCGCCATCATGTGCCGCTCGGTGGGTTTCATCGGCAAGCTGATGGGCGAGGCCATCGAGGAGATCGACCGGCGGCCGGTCGAGGCCATGCAGGCCACCGGCGCCTCGAAGCTCCAGGTGATCGCCTATGCCGTGGTGCCTCAGGTGATGCCGGCGTTCTTCGCCATCGTCATCCTGCGCTGGGATATCAACATCCGCGAGTCCACGGTGCTGGGGCTGGTCGGCGCCGGCGGCATCGGGGTCATCCTGCAAGGGTCCATCGATACCTTCGCCTGGACCACGGTGGCGACCATCCTGATCGCCATCGTCGTGCTGGTGCTGATCGGTGAGGCGATCACCAGCCTGTTGCGGCGCAAGGTAATCTGACGGCGAGGCTTACGGCGCCTGGAGGGAGGCTGCGGCGCAGCGCTGGCTCATCCGGGCGATGGCCGCATCGGCGCCGTCGAGGCTGAAGGTCATGAACCAGGGGTCGTCCTCGCCGCGCATCAGGCGTAGGCGCAGTGTCTCGCCGGTGCGCATTTCCTCGAGCAACAGCGCCTGTTGCTCAAGCTGGAAATGCACGTAGAAGCCCCGGTCGCCGCGCTCGGTGACGAATTCGGCACGCCCGCTGTGGATGGTGGCCTCATCGACCCGCAGGTCGGCGGGGACGACATTCACCGTGCGGCTCTCGTCCTGATACGCCTCGAGTTCGATGCGCAGTTCCAGCCAGGGCAGGTCGCAGACGCCAGTAGTGGCGTTGACGCTGAGGATCGAATCGCTGTAGCTCTCCGCCTCTATGGCCCGCCAGTGGCGCTCGTCGCCCAGGCTCAGGGCCAGCGAGTGCCAGGCGCCATGGGTCTGCACCTCGCTGGTGTTGAAGTTGGTAGCCGATACCGCTCCGGCCAGGGTCAGGCAGAGCGGCAATAACAGGTAAGAGAGGTGACGGGAAATGCGGGGCATGGCGAGAGGCTTCCTCGGGCCGACGATAGCTGTCCGAGGCTAGCATGCGGGTGTGGGCTGGCCTATCCCCGGCGCCCCTCGCTTCCGCTACTCATGGCCGTGCGTGTCATTCATGCCCTCGTTGCTATCGCCGCCCAGCTCGCCGCGGCCCAGTCGGCCCAGCAGGTCGAGGTCGATCGCCTCGAAGCTCACCAGCTCGCCGCCATGCGCTTCGCGGAATGCCTCGGCGTCGGCCTGTGCGGCGAAGGAGGCCAGGGTGTGTCCCATGGAGCCGCGCTGGTCGTGACCCACCACGTAGATCGCCTCGCTGGCCAGCACGAAGGCCTCGTCATCCGGGGTCGCCCAGGGCGCGGCGGCCACGTCGTGCACGTAGGCGTGGGAGAGGCGTGTCTCGTTTTCGGGCTGCTTGAGGAAGGCGAACAGATCCATGGTGGAGCAGAACTTCAGCGCCTCGCTCTGCTTGTCCAGGAAGGCCTCGCCCTTGGGGCCGGGGTGCTCGCTGATCAGCATGCCGCAGACGTGACAGCTGTCACCTTCCTCGATGGGCACGGGGGCGGCCAGGGCCTCGGGCTCGGTCTCGCCGCAGCCGGTCAGCAGCAGCGAGAACAGCAGCGGTAGCAGAACGAGCAGGCGGGGCATGAGATGACTCCGGTAAAGGGAAAGGGTGGCGTCAGGCCGAACGGTGACGGAAACGCCGCAGCGCCAGGCCCAGGGGCACCAGTATCCAGGCCACCAGGATCGCCGTCACCACAGTAGGGCGAAAGGCGCCGCCCTCGGCGATGGAGGTGAGGCCGGTGTAGCTGCGGGCCGCCTCGAAGCCGGCCAGGTTGATCAACCGGAAGCATTCGGTGGGGTTGAGCAGCAGCAGCCAGGGCAGCCAGTCGCCGCCCTGCTCGACGCTGACCAGCAGCGCCAGCAGGCCCAGGTCGAAGACCAGCACGAACAGGAACCACACTACCAGCGCCAGGCCGGCGGCGCGGGCCTTCTCGGAGACCCACACGCTGATCAGGTAGGCGAAAGCGATGAACACCCAGCCCAGCAGGATGCTGCTGCCGATCAAAAGACCCATGCCGGTGGCCAGCTCGGCGAGTGCCACGCCCTCGGCACCCACCGCGATCACCGCTCCGGCGACGCCGAAACCCAGTGCCGTGGCGGCGGCGAGAATCAGGCCGTGGCCCAGAAACTTGCCCAGCAATAGCTGGGTGCGGCTGATCGGATAGGTGAGCAGCAGCAGCAGGGTGCCGGCCTCCTGCTCGCCGACCACCGCGTCATAGGCCAGCAGCAGGGCGATCAGCGGAATCAGGAACACCGCGAGGGTCGCCAGGCTGACGATGGTCGTGGCAAGCGACGTGAAGCCCAGGCCGCCACTGGCGGCGGCGCCGAAGGCTGCGATGCCTACGGCGAGAAAGGCCAGCACCAGGGCGATGGCCAGCACCCAGCGGTTGCGCAGGCCGTCGCGGAACTCCTTGCCGGCGATAGTCAGGATGGCGTTCATTCGGCGTCTCCTCGTTGCGCGGGCGAGAGCCCGGCAGAGAAGTGGGTGTAGAGGTGTTCCAGGGTCGGCGGTAGCAGCTCGATGTCCTCGATGCCTGGAGTATCGGTGAGCCGACGCAGCACGGTGAGCTTGGCGTCCGGCGGCACCGTAAGCGCCACTTCGTGGCCGTTGACGGCTCGGGCCTCGATGCGCGGGTCGTCCCAGCGGGCAAGCTGGTTTGCCAGTTCGGCCTCGGCGCCGCGGCCGCGGGCACGCACGGACAGTGGCAGGGCGGCCTGCTGGCGCAGGTCGTCCAGGCTACCCAGCGCCAGGCGCTTGCCGCCGCCGAGGATCAGTGCGCGGTCAATGTAGGGCTCCACTCCGGGCAGCACATGCGATGACAGCAGCACCGTGCAGCCGCGCTCGCGCAGGCCGCGCACCGTGTCGTAGAAGTCGCGGGTGGCGGCCGGGTCGAGCCCGGTGGTGGGCTCGTCGAGCAGCAGCAGTCGCGGGTCGCCGAGCAACGCCTGGGCCAGGCCAAGGCGCTGGCGCATGCCCTTGGAGTAGGTCTTCACGCGCCGGTGGGCGGCCGCGCCGAGGCCCACCTGATCCAGCAGTTCTTCCACCTGGCGGCGGTCGACCCGCTTGAGTCGGGCGAAGTAGTCGAGCACCTCGCGGCCGCTGAGCTGCTCATAGAAGCTGACGTTCTCGGGCAGGTAGCCCAGACGTCGACGCAGGGTCTCGGCGTGGGCACCGTCGGGGGCGCCGCCGAGCACCGCCACGCGCCCTTCGCTTGGCGAGAGCAGACCGAGGATCAAGTGCATGGTGGTGGTCTTGCCGGCCCCGTTGTGGCCGAGCAGCGCCAACACCTCGCCTTCGTGCACCTGGAGGTCGAGGGCATCGAGGCGTACCAGCTTACCGTCGCGCCGGGTCACGCTCTGAAAATCGATCACCGCGGTCATGCGTCGGCGTCTCCGAAGTTGTGTTGATTCAAGTCGGCTTCAAGCAAGTCGGGTTCATTCATCAGTGGATGGCTGTCCTTGACGCCCTGGGGGCGAAATACCGGGAACTGACGCTGCACCCAGCGCAGCGCCAGGACTGCGGGGCTGTGCATCAGCAGCCGCGCCACCGGATAGCGCCACAGCAGGCGGTCCATGGCGTCGTTGGGTTCGAAGGGCGTGTCACCGACGCCATCGCTGTCCAGGTCCCAGCCGAGGTAGTCGCTCCAGTGGTTGCCGCGGCCTTCCTCCGACCACTCCTGGGCGCGGTTGGCTACGTACATCACCTGTTGGCGGTTGTCGACGAAGGCGTTGCCCACCAGAGCGTTGTCCTCGGAACCAGCGGTGAGATGGATGCCGATATCGCTGGTCGCGAAGCGATTAGCCTCGAAACGGTTGTATTGGGCGTTGTAGACGAACAGCGCCTTGCCCTCGCCACCGCTGACCAGCCCCTGGCCCTGGGCGTCGCGGCGCTGGTTGATGCCGCTGACGCGGTTGCCGCGCAGGGTGGAGTCGGTGATGTTGTTCATCAGGATGCCGTAGTGGCGGTCGTCATCCGAGCGGTTGCCGATCACCTCGAGTCGCTTGGACTGCATCAGCGCGTAACCGGTGCGAGTATCGCGGGTGGTGTTGCCCTCCAGACGGTTGTCGTGGGCGTACATATAGTGCACGCCGTAGCGCAACTCCTGCATGTGGTTGCCGCGCAGCAGGCTGTCGCGGCTGGTATCGATATAGATGCCGTCGCGGGTGTGGCGAATGTCATTGCCCGCCACCGTGACGTCGCGGACGTTGAAAAGGTGCACACCGTTGCCGCGATCCTGGGAGCGCAGCGAGGCGTCTCCGCGGATAACGTTGTCGAGTACCTGCACCTCGGCCACGGCGTCGAGCCAGATGCCGAAGCCGGGGCCCGTGAGGCGCGAGTCGCGGATCACGCTACCGGTGGCACTGGTTGCCACGAAGATGCCGGCATCCATGTCGGTGAGGTCGGCGCCCCAGTTCTCCACCGTGATGGTGTCGAGGACGATATTGGGGGCCTCGAGCACCACGGCGTGGCCGTCGCCGCCGCCGTCGATCACCGCGCCCGGTTCCCCCTCGAGGGTGAGCGTGCGGTCAATGGTCAGCGGTCCGGGATAGCGTCCTTCGGGCAGCAACAGGCGGTCGCCGTCGCTTGTCTGGTCGATCAGCGGCTGCAGCGGCTCGCCGGGACTGGCTGTCCACTCGGCAGCCAGCACGCCGCCTGGCAACCACGCGAGCAGCCAGGCGGCAAGAATCAGTCGGGGGACGACGAGAGACAGTCGTCGGGTCATGCATCTCTCCACAAGAAACGGGGCCGGGCGGCTGCCCGGCCCCGGTGAGGGCGTATCAGGCCTTCTCGACCAGCATGCGGCCAGTCATTTCCATGTGCATGGCATGGCAGAACCAGGAACAGTAGTACCAGTACACCCCAGCCTTGTCGGCGGTAAAGGTGACGCTGGCGGTCTGCTGCGGGCCGATCTCCATCGAGGCGCCATGATTGACCATGACGAAGCCATGGGTCAGATCCTCGACCTGGTCGAGGTTGGTGACTACCACGGTCACCTCGTCGCCCTGCTTGACCTTGAACTCGGAGAGGCCGAACTGCGGGGCGATGGAGGTCATGTAGACCCGCACCTGGCTGCCGTCACGGATCACCGTGTTGTCGCGCTCAAGGGTCACCCCGTCTGCCTCGGCCATGGCCACTGTCTCGGCGAAGAAGGGGTCATCACGCGTCCAGACCCGGCTTGGACTGAGCTGGTCGGCGCGCATCAGGATGCAGTCGTGGGGCTCGGCGAAAGTGGGGCCGTCATGGACCAGCTTCATCTCCTCGCCGGAGATATCGATCAGCTGGTCGTTCTCCGGATGCAGCGGGCCGACCGGCAGGAAGCGGTCCTTGGAGAACTTGGAGAGCACCACCAGCCACTTGCCATCGGCATCACGAGACTCGGTGAGGCTGGCGTGGTTGTGGCCCGGCTGGTAGTGGACGTCGAGCTTCTGGCGCAGGTAGTTGACCTCCTCGCCATCGTAGGCGCGGATGGCGTCCTCGATGTTCCATTTGGCCACCTGGCTGTCGATGAACAGCGTGGTATAGGCGTTGCCACGACCGTCGAAGGTGGTGTGCAGCGGCCCCAGGCCCAACTCCGGCTCGCCGACCACGGTATCGCGCGGCTCGATGGCGTCATCGAACAGCTCGGGGAGCTTGTCGATGGCGAGGATAGTGCAGGTCGGCGAGAGCTTGCCGTTGGCGATGAAGTACTTGCCGTCCGGCGAGGTGTTAAGGCCGTGGGGGTTCTTGGGCACGGGGATATAGCGCGTCAGCTTCGAGCCCTCGCGGCCGTCGAGCACCGGCACCTCGTTGTCGCCCAGGGTCTCGAACTCACCGGCTTCCACGGCGGCTTCGATCGCCTCGACGTCGAACACCACCACCCAGTCACGCTCGGCGCGCATGGTGTCGGCCAGCGTCATGCCTTTCTCGGAGTTGTAGCAGGTAGACGCCACGAAGCGGCCGGTGTAGTCGGCGTCGGTGTTGTCGAGGTTGCCGTTGACGATCACCTGCCAGGCCACTTCCATGCTCTCGGCGTCGATAGCGTTGAACATCGTCCAGTAGTTTTCCGGGCTCTCCAGGTCGCGGCCGTCGTTGACCTGGGGGATCGGCAGTTCGGCGTTGGCGAACACGTACTTGGTGTGCGGTACCTTCTGCAGGCGCAGGCCATGGATCGCCTGGACGTTGGGAATGGTGGTGATCTTGTCCGTCTTCATGATGTCGAGACGGATGCGCGCCACCCGAGTGTTGGCCTTGTCGTTGATGAACAGGTACTTGCCATCGTAGTGGCCGTCGGTCATCGAGACGTGCGGGTGGTGGCAGTCACCGTTGAGGAAGCGCGCCGAGTCGCCCATGATGCGCTTCGACTCGTTGGTGATGCCCCAGCCGGTGGCGCTGTCGATGTTGAAGACCGGAATGCGCATCAGCTCACGCATGGAGGGAACGCCCAGTATTCGCACCTCCCCCTGGTGGCCGCCGCTCCAGAAGCCGTAGTACTCGTCGAGTTCGCCGGGTGCGACCTCGATGCCGTCCTCGGCGGCGCGGGCCTCGCGGCTGCTCATCAGCGCCCCGGCGCCGAAGCCGCCGGCCAGGCCGGCACCGGCGACCCCAGTTACCGCGCTGTTGCGCAGGAAGTGGCGGCGGCCCAGGTTTTCGATCGCTTTCTTTTCGTCACTCATGGATTCACTCCTCCTGAAGAGTGGGGATTCGTTGTAGCTTGCGTTGTCCGGCACTGCCGGGGTCGTGGGTTTCGACACCACTCTGTCCGCTGGCCATGCGGGCCGCCTTCTCGTAGCGCTTGCGGCGCTTGATCACCGGCGGGCAGCGCTGGTCATCGTGGTAGGTGACCTGGCAGTCGAGGCAGTAGTGGCACTCGTTGGCGTTGATGCGGCCATCGGGATGAATGGCGGCCACTTCGCATTCGTTGGCGCAGATCTGGCACGGGGTGCCGCAGCTGCCGCGGTGCCGCTTCAGCCAGTCAAACAGGCGCAGGCGGGCGGGGATCGCCAGGCCGGCGCCCAGCGGGCAGACGTAGCGGCAGTAGAACTTGTGGTTGAAGGCCGAGATCGCCACCAGCGCCAGGGCGTAGAGCACGAACCCCCACTCGCGCTGGAAGCGCAGGGTAATGGCGGTCTTGAAGGGCTCCACCTCGGCGTAGCGCTCGGCGGTGCCCAGCGAGTGCAGCGAGAGGCCGAACAGCGCCAGCAGGATGATGTACTTGAGCGCCCAGAGCCGCTCGTGCAGTCCGAAGGGCAATTCGTACTGCTTCACACCCAGCTTGCGGGCGGCCTTGTTGACCAGGTCCTGCAGGGCACCAAAAGGACACAGCCAGCCGCAGAACACGCCGCGCCCCCACAACAACAGGCTCACCGCCACGAAGGACCAGAGAATGAACATCATCGGATCGATCAGGAAGGAGCCCCAGCTGAAGTCGGTGATCAGCGAGTTGGTAAAGGTCAGAATATTGACTACCGAGAGCTGGGCCAGGGAGTACCAGCCGATGAACACCAACGTGTAGACCAGAAAACCCAGGCGCAGCGGGCGCAGGATCTTCGGATGGCGCGCCAGCACGTCCTGAAAGAGCATGACGCCGGTGAGCACCAACAGGCCGGCGCCGAGCACGGCGATCTGGAAGGCCTTGTCGCGCCATACCTGCACCCAGATCGGCTCCTCCACCGGCGGCTCGGGGCGCTCGATGTAGGCCTCGGGCACGCTGTAGTCGGCACTGAAGCGGCTGAATTCGGTGTCCAACGGCCCCGAGGCACGGCGCACCAGCAGTTCCAGCTGCCAGGGTTGGCCGGGGTCGAAGGCGGCGTCCTCGCGAACGATGAAGATGTCGCGCTCGTCAAATGTCGGCGCCCCCTCAATGCCCAGGTTACCCAGGCGGATATGGTCGCGGTCGTGGAAGCTGACGTTGGTGTTGCCCTGGGAGAGCTCGATGCGATCGAAAATACCGCCGCGTACATAGCCCGAGCCCTTGAAGGAATAGTCACCGCGACCCATCACGGCGATGGCGTGCTCGTCCTCACCCAGCTGATCCATCAGCTGGTCGTAGCCGTTGTCGCCCAGCATGTTGCGGCCAGCGGTGGGCGGGTTCAGGTAGGTATAGAAGAGTTCGATGAAGGTACGATCGGCCGGCTGCGGGGTATGCAGGTAGTCTTCGGCAGGGGTGCCGACGAAGGATTCATCGACCTCGCCGTGGGTCAGGCGGAGGCGGCGAATGGTGCCGTCGCCGGTGAGCGTCTCCCAGTCGGCGGGCTCAAAAACATCCTCAAGGACCCGGGCCGGCGGGGTGGCGGAGGGATCGGCGATCAACCCCTGCTCGGCGGCCACCTGGCGGGCGGCGCGCATGATGGTGTCGCTGACCACGATGACCGTGACGGTGGCGCCCGAGATGGCGTCCAGATTGTCGCCGACCTTCATGCGGTCATTGACGTGGGCGGGGACGTGGTCGTCGGCGAAGTCCTCGAGCTTCGACTCGGGGATGCCCACCAGCATGATGGGTTCCTCGTGGCCGAGGACGTCGGCCTGAACGACTCTTCCTTCCAGGTCGATACCCACCAAGAGGTTGACCGGCTTGCCCGAGTAGGCCGGGATCGGTGCGATATCGACGCTCTCGAAGGCATAGCCGAGCAGTTCGTCGCCCGAGCGAACCTCGCTCACCGGCCACTGTGACTCGGCCATTTCGATGCGGTCGGCACCGGGAAAGCCCTCGCGGACCTGCTCCAGCTCCAGGGCGTGGAGGGTCGGGGCGATCAGCAAAAGACATAGGCTGAACAGCAGTCCGGCAATGCCGACTGGCCGAGGGTATCGTGCGGGCATGGCGAGGTCCTTGCAGGCGTAAGCCTAGGCGGCGCAGGACGGCCGCCGATCAAGAAAGGCCGGCCCGAAGGCCGGCTGGGTGTCAGGGCTCGAGGCTGGCGTAGTAGGCGGACATATCGGCGATATCCTCATCGGAGAGGCCCTGGGCCTGGGGCACCATGAGGGCAGACATGCCACCGCCGCGCTCACCATCACGGTACGCCTTCATGGCGCTCTCCAGGTAGGCGGCGGACTGGCCGGCCAGGTTTGGATAGATCGGCGAGGTGCCCATACCATCGGTGCCGTGGCAGGCGGCGCAGGCGGCAATCTTGCCTTCTCCGGCTTCTGGATCACCGGCAGCCTGCGCCCCCATGGCCAGGAAGGTGCCGCTCAATAGCGTGGCAGCGAGGAGTAATTTCATAAGATACCTCCGAGATGCATCTTTAAGTGCTTGAAAAGGCCCGGTTCGGGCAATGGCCTCGCCAGGCGAATGAGGCCATGATGCCAGACGACGCCCGGGTGAGGCTTGATGTGCGTCATGTTTATCCTAGATCGCATGTTTATCCTAGATGGATAAGTCCAAAAGGCAAAATAAACTGCTAATGCAGAAAGTGTAGGTGTGGCTCAGGCGTCGGGTAGGGTGTCGTCAAGTTGCAGCAAACTGATCAGCCGGGAGCGTCGCTGGCCGAGCAGGTCGGCCAGGGTATAGTGGTCGAGCACCGCAAGAAAGGCGCTGAGCGCCTCGGCCAGGATCGGCTTGAGCCGACAGGCGGGCGTGATGATGCACTCGTTGTCGTCGCCAAAGCACTCCACCAGGGCCAGGTCGCGCTCGGTGGTGCGTACCAGTTCGCCCAGCGAGATCGAGGCCGGGTCGCGCTTGAGCAGCAGGCCGCCGTTCTTGCCGCGGATGGAGGTGATGTAGCCATGATGGTTGAGGTCCTGCACCACCTTCATCAAATGATTGCGGGAGATGTCGAAGCGCTCGGCGATCTCGGCGATGGTAGAGCGCTGCTCGCCCTTGACGGCCAGGTACATCAGCACGCGCAGGGAGAAGTCGGTGAATCGGGTCAGATGCATGGGAACCCCGGCGCGTCAGGCGTCTCGCAAGCCGTAATGTGAAAAACAGTACATTTTAACATCGTGTCGATTCGTTCTGATTCGTCGCTGTGACATTTAGTCGCGTGTTGGCCCGAAGGGGCGCGATTGGCTTGGCTGTCTTAAAGATGTAATTTACACGCATGTTAAGATTCGTTGCCAATGATTCAGGTCAAGCCGACCGCATTCGGCGGATCGACCGACGCCCTGCCTGGTCACTGTTCTTTCCGCTCGCCGCCTTGCATGCCGCCCTGATGGTGCCGCTTTCGCTGGCGGCGATGCTTGGCTGGCTGGCCTGGCTGCCGGGCCTGGCGACGCCAGGCGGGCATGGCCGCGAGCTGCTGTTCGGCTTCGCCCTGGCGGTGATGGCGGGTTACCTGCTGGGGCCTTTGCCTTCCCGGCGGCTGGCACTGCTGGGGGGGCTGTGGCTGGTTGGGCGTCTCGGTGGGCTGGCGGGTTACCCGGCCTGGCCGGCCCTGCTGGCCGATGCCGCCTTCGCCTTGCTGCTGGCCGCCTGGGTGGTGCCGCGCTTCCTGGCGGCCAAGAAATGGCGCAACCGCCTGCTTTCGCCGCTGCTGGGGTTGCTCTGTCTGCTGGCGGTAGCCAGCCTGGCGGCGCGCCTGGCCTTTCCGGCTCTGCTCACGCCCCTGCTGCATCAGGGGGTGCTCTGGCTGCTGCTGCTGATGGCCTTCATGGGAGGGCGGGTGATTGCCCCGGCGGTGAACGGGCACCTGATGGCACGCGACCGCGTGGCTGGAGCCGGTGTCCAGCCGCGAATCGAGGCGGTCCTGATCGTCCTGCTGGGCGCCGCCGGGCTCCTGGCGATCTCCTCAGCTCTGTGGCCGGTGGCCAGTGCGCTATTGGCACTGGCCGGGGCGGTGATCCTGGTGCGGCTCTGGCGCTGGTCGCCTTGGACGCTTCGAGATAGAGCGGACCTGCTCGGTCTGCTGCTCGGCTACGCCTGGCTGGGCGTGGGGGCATGGCTGATGGCGTGGGATCTCCTGGCGGGTGTCGCACCGGCGGGTCGGCTCCATGCGATCACCGTGGGAGCGCTCGGCACCCTGGCCAGCGGCATCATGCTGCGCCAGGCGATCCTGAGGGCCAAGGGGCGTCCGGCGGACGAGCGGTGGCTGCCGTACCTGGCGGTGCTGTTTGCTCTGGCGGCGGGGCTGCGGCTGGCGCTGCCTTCGGCCGGAGCGTCCTGGTCACCGGTGTTATGGGGCGCTGTCGGGGCCTGGAGCCTGGCGTGGCTGCTGGTGGCGTGGCGGCTGATGTATTGGCGCCGCCGAGGGGCCGCTATAGCGGCAGTGCGTCCTACGGCGCCCCCTACGTCGACTTGATCTGGGTCAGCTACCTCGTGAAGGGTACCGACGCGCCCGGTCATGGCTGGCATAATTCGCCCATGCGGCGGTGGCCCCGCCCGGCCGCCGCCTTACAGATCCAGAGGCTTGATTCGATCATGCAAGACACCCTGCCGTTCATCCGCCCGCTGGTTGAGAAGTACGACCGCCCAGGGCCGCGCTATACCTCCTATCCCACGGCGCCCCAGTTCCAGGCGGCCTTCGCCGAGGACGACTATCGTGCCGCTGCCGAGCGCAGCAACCGGGCCGCGACGCCCAAGCCGCTGTCGGCCTATGTGCATATTCCGTTCTGCGAGAGCCTCTGCTACTACTGCGCCTGCAACAAGATCATTACCCACAACCGCGAGCGGGCGGCGGAGTACCTCGCCTGGCTCAAGCGAGAGGTTGCGCTTCAGGGCGCGTTGTTCGACGACTCGCGACGCATGACCCAACTGCACCTGGGCGGTGGTACGCCCACTTACCTGAGCAATGACCAGCTTGGCGAACTGATGACGGCGCTGGACGCCGCCTTCCACTTTGCCGAGCCCGAGGCGCGGGAGTTCTCCCTTGAGGTGGACCCTCGCACCGTGACCCCCGAGCAGATCCACGAACTGCGCGAGCTGGGCTTCAATCGCCTGAGCTTCGGGGTGCAGGATTTTGACACCAAGGTCCAGGAGGCGGTCAACCGCCTCCAGAGCGAGGCGCAGGTGGTGGAGCTGGTGGGTGCGGCCCGCGAGGCCGGCTTCCAGTCGGTGAGCGTCGACCTGATCTACGGCCTGCCGCTGCAGACCGTGGCGAGCTTCGACGCCACCCTGGACAAGGTCATCGCCCTGCACCCCGATCGCATCGCCGCCTACAGCTATGCCCACCTGCCGGAGCTGTTCAAGGCCCAGCGGCTGATTCGTCCGGAGGACATGCCGCCCCCGGAGCGCAAGATTGAGCTGCTTGAGCTGACCATCCGCCGCCTCACCGAGGCAGGCTATGTCTATATCGGCATGGACCATTTTGCCCTGCCCGAGGATGAGCTCTCGCTGGCGAAGGAAAATGGCACCCTGCAACGCAACTTCCAGGGCTACTCGACGCATGCCGACTGCGACCTGATCGGCCTGGGCAATACCGCCATCGGCAAGGTAGGCGACAGCTACAGCCAGAACGTCAAGGAAACCGCCCAGTACCAGACGCGCCTCGAAACGGGGCGGCTGCCGGTGATGCGCGGTTACCGCCTGAACGCCGACGACGTGCTGCGCCGCGACGTGATCAACGCCCTGATGTGTCATGGGCGCATCGACTTTGCCGCGATCGAAGCGGCCCACGAGATTGATTTTCGCGACACTTTCGCCGACGCCCTCGCCGAGCTCGAGGAGATGGCGGACGACGGCCTGCTGGCGATCGATGACGAGGCCATCGAGGTGCTGCCGGCCGGGCGGCTGATGATGCGCAATGCCGCCATGGCCTTCGATGCCTACCTGGCACGCAGCGAGGGGCGTTACTCGCGCACCGTCTGAGGAGTTGACATATCCCGATGCGACACGGCGCCTCTTGAGGCGCCGTGTCGCGTTTGGTGGGGCCCGGCTGGCGGCAGGCTCAGACGACGCCCTGCTCGATCATGGCATCGGCCACCCTGCGGAACCCGGCGATGTTAGCGCCCAGCACCAGGTTGGTGGAGTCATCGAACTCGGCGGCGGTCTCGGCACACTGGTGGTGGATGTTGGTCATGACCTCCTTGAGCTTGGCGTCGACCTTTTCCAGCGGCCACTGCTGCATGCTGCTGTTCTGGGCCATCTCCAGTTGGCTGGTGGCCACGCCGCCGGCATTGGCGGCCTTGCCAGGTCCATAGGCGACCTTCGCTGCCAGGAAGCGGTCCACGGCAGTGGCGGTGGAAGGCATGTTGGCCCCCTCGCTGATGCAGGTCACACCGTTGTTCAGCAGCGCTTCGGCATCGGCCTCGGTCAGCTCGTTCTGGGTGGCGCAGGGGAAGGCCACGTCACCCGCCAGGCGCCAGACCGCATGGCCATCGGCCGGGTAATCGCTGGCTGGCAGGTAGCAGGCCTTGGGGTGCTTCTCCAGGTAGGCCTCCAGCGAGGCGCGCTTGACCTCCTTGAGCTCCTTGAGTAGGTCCAGGTCGATGCCACGAGAGTCATGGAGAGTGCCACCCGAGTCTGAGCAGGTGACGGGGGTCGCGCCGAGCTCATAAAGCTTCTCGATGGTGTAGATGGCCACGTTGCCGGCACCTGAAACCAGACAGGTCTTGCCTTCCAGGGTTTCGCCGCGGGCCTCGAGCATGTTTTCGGCGAAGTAGACGGCGCCGTAGCCGGTGGCCTCCTTGCGGCCGATGGAACCACCCCAGTTGAGGCTCTTGCCGGTCAGTACCCCCTCGTAGCGGCCGGTCAGGCGCTTGTACTGGCCGTAGAGGAAGCCGATCTCACGGGCCCCCACGCCGATGTCGCCTGCCGGCACGTCGGTGGTCGGGCCGATATGACGATGTAGCTCGCTCATGAAGGCCTGGCAGAAGCGCATGATCTCGCCTTCCGAGCGACCCTTGGGGTCGAAGTCCGACCCGCCCTTGCCGCCGCCGATGGGCAGCCCGGTCAGGGCATTCTTGAAGATCTGCTCGAAGCCCAGGAACTTGATGGTCCCCGAGGTGACGCTGGGGTGGAAACGCAGCCCCCCCTTGTAGGGACCGAGGGCGGAGTTGAACTGGACGCGGTAGCCCTTGTTGACCTGCACCTTGCCGGTGTCATCCATCCAGCAGACGCGGAACATGATCTGGCGCTCCGGCTCGACGATGCGCTCGATGATGCTGTGGTCGAGGTAGTGCGGGCTGCGCTCGAAGAGCGGACGCAGGCACTCCAGTACTTCTTCTGCGGCCTGGTAAAACTCGGTCTGGGCGGGGCTGCTCCTGCGCAGTGCCTCGAGGGTATCGTGGACGTAGGGCATGGAAAGTTTCCTGTGCGGTCGAAACGGTTCGGCAGCACTATAAGGCAATGCACCATTATGCAGCAAATGCATGGCTCATGCGGGAAATGGTCATTAAATTGAACCGAAATCCCTTTAAATGTACGAAAAGTTATGAACTAGTTTTATCCATTAAAGTTATTTAATAGACGATATTTAAACGCTGCTGACTGGCTGGCACTCCTGGTCGATGGCCAACCGTGCCAGGTCGTAAAGGCCGTCGCTTGGGCTGGTTTTCTTCAAGCCTGGTTATCTTGTCGTCCCATGACCCTTACCCTGACGCCTGAACCTTTCTGTAGACCTGTCATTCAACGGTGTCCTTCTCTGGATTCAGCTCGGCCGGTCTTGTCGCGTTGAAGGATTTTTTCGCGCATCTTGTGCTTGAAGCGGGCAAGGGGACTATATATGGTATGCAGGCGCCGCCAATACGGTTTACCTGTTTACCGCTAGTCAAGAGGGGACGCGCCTGTTCCTTGTCCGCGATACGATGCAGGGAGCGGTGTGGACAAGGACTCGGCCCCTAGCGCCATGCTTTCTGTTACGCCTGTAAACCGTCCATCCAGACACTGTCGGAGACCCCCGAATGAACACTCCCGCCAAGGCCGTGAAGACTTCACTAGAAGTGCCGCTGCAATTGCCTTCTCGTGATATCTGGGATTCCAAGTATCGCCTCAAGGACCGTCACGGGGATCCCGTGGACAAGGATGTGGACGCGACCTGGGAGCGGGTGGCGCGTGCACTGGCCGCGGTGGAAGGCGATCAGGCCGAGGCCTGGCTCACGAAGTTCCGCTGGGCGCTGGAGAACGGCGCCATCCCCGCCGGGCGCATCATGTCCAACGCCGGCGCCGAAGACTACAAGCCGGCGGTGAGCCTGATCAATTGCACCGTCTCCCGCACCATTCGCGACTCCATGCACGATATCCTCGACTCGGTGGTGGATGCGGGCATGACCCTGAAGGCGGGCTGCGGGATCGGCTACGAGTTCTCGACCCTGCGCCACAAGGGGGCCTTCGTGTTCGGTGCCGGTGCCGGCACCAACGGCCCGCTGGCGTTCATGGATATCTACGACAAGATGTGTTTCACGGTGGCCTCGGCGGGCGGGCGCCGCGGTGCGCAGATGGGCACCTTCGACGTCGGCCATCCCGATGTGCGCGAGTTCATCGAGGCCAAACGCGAGGCCGGCCGGCTGCGCCAGTTCAACCTGAGCCTGCTGATCACCGACGAGTTCATGGAGGCGGTCAAGCACGATACCGACTGGCCGCTGGCGTTCCCGCTGCATGCCGGCGAGAAGGCCGACGTCAAGGAAGACGAGCTGATCTATCGCGACTGGCCGGTGGTCGAGGATGATTACACCGTCGACGAAGAGGGCCGCGTAGCCTGCCGCATCGTCGAGGTGATCAAGGCCCGCGAGCTGTGGGACACCATCATGAAGTCGACCTACGACTTCGCCGAGCCGGGCTTCATCCTGATCGATCAGGTCAATCGCATGAACAACAACTGGTTCTGCGAGGAGATCCGCGCCACCAACCCCTGTGGCGAGCAGCCACTGCCGCCCGAGGGTGCGTGCCTGCTGGGCTCGGTGAACCTGACGCGCTTCGTCATCGATCCCTTCGGCAAGAAGCCGCGCTTCGACTGGGAACGCTACCGCAAGGTGGTGGCCATCTTCACCCGCATGCTCGACAACGTGGTGGAGATCAGCGGCCTGCCGCTCGAGGGCCAGCGTCGCGAGATCGAGGCCAAACGTCGCCATGGCATGGGCTTTCTGGGCCTGGGCTCGACCCTGACCATGCTCAAGATTCCCTACGGCTCGCCCGAGTCGCTGGCCTTCACCGAGGAAGTGAGCCGCAACCTTGCCATCGAGGGCTGGAAACAGGCGCTCGAGCTGTCGCGTGAGAAGGGCATGGCGCCGATTCTCGCCGAGGACGTCGAGCTCACGCCGAAGATGATGCGCGAGCGGCCGGAGCTCAAGCAGGACGGCTACGAGGTTGGCGACAAGGTGCCAGGGCGCATCCTGCTTGCTCGCTACAGCCGCTACATGCAGAAGGTCGCCGAGGTGGCACCGGAACTGGTCGCCTCACTGGCCGAGCATGGCGCGCGCTTCACCCACCACAGCTCGATCGCGCCGACCGGCACCATCTCGCTGTCGTTGGGCAACAATGCCTCCAACGGAATCGAGCCGTCGTTCTCGCACCGCTATTTCCGCAACGTCATCCAGGCCGGCAAGAAGACCAAGGAGCAGGTCGAGGTGTGTTCCTTCGAGTTGGCCGCCTATCGGCACTTCATCGCCGCCGACGCGGTGGAGAGCGACCTGCCCGACTACTTCATCACCGCCGATGCGGTGACGCCACCCCAGCACGTGGCGGTGCAGGCCGCCGCCCAGAGCTGGGTCGACTCGGCCATCTCCAAGACAGTCAACGTGCCGACAGAGTTTGCCTTCGACGAGTTCAAGGATCTGTATCTGGATGCCTACACCAGTAAGCTCAAGGGCTGCACCACCTTCCGCTTCAACCCCGAAGCTTTCCAGGGGGTGCTGGTGCGCGAGGACGACTTGAAGAACACCACCTACGTCTTCGAGCTGGACAACGGCGAGACCGTCGAGCTGACCGGCGACGAGACGGTGATCTATGACGGCGAGGAGCACAATGCGGCCAATCTCTACGACGCGCTGAAGGAAGGAACCTATGGCAAGTGGTAATCGCCCGATCTTTTCCTGCGTCATGAAGACAAGCATTCAAGGAGCCCGCTGATGGCCGTCGAAATCAAGTCCAAGATCGTTTCCTATAGCGTCAAGAAGGCGGTCGAGCCGCCGCCGTTGGCCGATGAGAACCCGCTCACGGTGCGCATTCCCTCGCGCCCCGAGGGCACGCTTGAGGCCGTGTCGGAGAAGATCTCCTACGTGGGCGCCGAAGGGCGCAAGAAGGTCTACCTGCTGGTGTCGTTCATGCCGGTGGAAGGCGTATTGAACGGCAAACGGGTGATCGTCGAGCGCCCGGTGGAGTTCTTCTTCCCCTCCGGCCAGCTCTCCAGCGAGCACCAGTGGATCACCGCCACCATGCGCAGCCTGTCGCTGGCCGCCCGCGGCGGCTACGTCACCCAGGCGGTGGCGGATCTACGCAAGGTGGCCTGGGACAAGGGCCTGGTGCGCTGCGGCATGAATCGCTGGGGCAAGCCGATGTTCCACGATTCCGAGGTCGCGGCCATCGCCTGGTCGATCCAGCAGATCCTCTACCGTCGCGGTTTCCTTGACCAGGACGGCAACCAGGTGCCGGCCGAGGAACTGGTCAGCCGCTACGCCCACCGTCTGACCCACGGCCACCCCTGGCAGCCACCGGCCCATGAAGAGAGCGCCGAGCCCGCTGGTGCCGTGTCCATGATCGGCGGCGGTGAAGCCAGCCGCAAGGAGAAGGGCGACGGCCCTACCGTGGTCGGCCACTGTCCCGAGTGTCGCGGCGAGCTGATCATGATGGACGGCTGCCCGACCTGCTATGCGGGCTGCGGCTGGTCAAAGTGCGGTTGAGTCGAACCTGAGAGTCCGTTACCTCACGGGGCCGCATCGCGCGGCCCCGTGGCGATTCTGGCTGGCTCACCGGCGACATCGCAGCGGTAGCGGACATCGTCCGTCATGGAAATGGCATCGGGTTGATGCATGTCAGTGCTCTCCCTCGCGACCCTGCCAGAATGCACTGTTCTGTGTTTCCGTCTCGTGTGTGCTTGTCAGGAGTGTTTGCCATGTCCTTGCCGCCTCTTCCCTTTTTTTCGGCCATGACCTCGATGGCGCGACCTCCCACTCCGACACGCCTGTTTCGTGTTCTCGATACTCGGGTTCCGCTCGCGCTCAAGCGACGTCTGGTCGAGCCATTGCTCAATCGGACCTTTGCCGTGCCCCTCGAGGAGGGCGAGTTCGATGCCCTGCAGGGACGCCGCATCGCCCTGATAGTAGAAGACCTGGGGATAACCCTGACCCTTGGCCTTGCGGGCAGGCAGATCATGCTCAGCGATGCACCGGGCGAGGCAAGCATCCGCGGAGGCTGGCGCGAATTCCTGTGCCTGGCGACGCGTCACGAGGACCCCGATAGTCTCTTCTTTCAGCGTCGTCTGTCGATAGAAGGTGATACCGAGCTAGGCTTGATGGTCAAGAATCTGCTCGATGGCTGCGAGGAAGGGCTGGCCCAAGGCCGCCTGGGTGAGTGGTTATCGCGTTTTGAGCGCTTCGTCGAGCGCCGACACTGAGACGTTATTCCCTCGTGGCCGGCATGCCAGGGTTGCCATGCCAGTCGCCGCACAGGTCGCGGCTTCCGCCAGCGCTATGTGATCAGAAAACAATGCGCACCGCCCCAGGCCACTCTCATGCCCCGGGGCGGTTGCTTAGTGATCGTGGGAGCCGCTGTTGCCGGCGATCACGTTGTGCACATCCTCGAGGTAATGCACGTAGTGCACATAGTGCTCGACGTACTCACGGCCCTGGTCGGGACTTTCGCCCGCCTGTTGCTTGGCCGCCAGGGTGGCTTCGAAGGCCGAGCGGGCCTCCCGTTCGAACTTGTCGACCACGCGTGCCAGGAAGGCATCGATCTCGCCTTCTTCCAGCGCTGTATCGGCCGCCTGGATCGCAGGGTCGATCTCGCCTGCTGGCTTGACGCCGGTGAAGGGAGCGCCTTCGTAGGCGCGGTGTATCTCTACCAGAGTCGCGAAGAATTGCTGATCGGCCAGTTCCTGGGCGTCGTCGCCGAGCTTTCTCACCTCGAGCGTCTTGTCGAAGGCGCTCGTCAAGGCTGCCCCGTCCGTGGCCGGCACCCATTTCAGCAGCGGGGTGATATCGCCCGAACTCAGTGCCGTTTGCGCTTCCGTGATCACCGGGCCGTCCATGGCGTCGCAATGAGCGAACGCTGGGGTGGCCAGCGACATTGCTAGGGCAGAGGTGGTTGCGATAATCAGCAGGCGCTTGCGAAAAATTGCGGTCATGATGCTGTGCTCCCGTGTGGTGAAAGTATCAGTCGCTGTGCTGCTTGACTGTGCTTCCATGATAGGGAGTCGCAGTGGCCGGGTCGTTCGATAGCGCGCCTTCGTACATTTTTTTATTTTTCGGAAATATAACTGAAATCAACAGGATGCAAGTTCGATCTCGGTCTTCTGAAAGTCGAACCCTAGCCCTGGGCACGATAGGCGCTGGGAGTCATACCGGTGGCCTTCTTGAAGGCCGTGTTGAAGACCGACTTGGAGTTGAAGCCCGCGTCATACATCACCTGCAGGATGGTGGTGCCCGCCTCGGCAGCTTGCAGCTGCCGACAGGCTTCGACGATGCGGTAGTCGCTGACGAATTCAAAGAAATTCTTCTCGAGCCCCTGATTGATGGCTTGTGATAGCTCACGGGTGGGCACGCCAAGCTGCCGGGCCAGCTGCTCCACCGTCAGGTTGGCGTCCAGGTAGGGCCTGGCCTCGACCATGTGGGCCTTGAGACGCTGGAGCAGGGCGTCATCCACTTCTCTGTCTGGCGCGTCCTGTTTGCCATTGCTCTGTGCGAGGCGTGCTTCTTCGGCACTCAGCCCCGAGAAGATAGTGGGCTGGCGCAGGGCGTGTATCAGTAAGTAGTTAATGAACAGAAAACCGGTGATGGCACCGATGGTGGAGACCCACTCGGCGCTGGCATCGCTCTTGAAGACATGGGCGGAGAGACAGTAGAACAGGCTGAGGGTCCAGACGAAGGCATAGCCGATCAGCAACGTGCGCAGCCAGGCCAGTTGCTTGTTCTCGAGATTGGAGAAGAGCTGGCGTACCGTGGTGCCGAAGCGGCCAAGGGCGCGAATGGTGGCCCACAGGTACCCCAGAAAGACCAGATGGATAGCGGCGGCCAGCAGGGGGGAGGTGAGTACGCCCGGGTGGTCGCGACTCAGCAAGATATGCAGCTTGACCTCCGTGGGTTGAAGGTAATACTCCACCAGGAAAATCGCCGACACCACCCAGAACAGCAGGGTATGCACGGCGTGTCTGGGGACCAGGCGGAAGTCGCGATACATCAGCGACTGTGAATACAAATAGAGCAGGCTCGCCTGGAGCAGACCGATTAGCGTACCCAAGTAGGCCAGGTTCGGGTGCTGAAGGGCGACACCGGTGGAATAGAGAAAGACTTCTCCAAGGCCAGCGGCGAAGGTAAGGACACTGGCCGCCAGCAGGCGGTTGCTGGTTAGTCGGAACATTTCCGGCAGCAGCAGGAAGGCGGCCAGGCCCAGCGACTGGATGATGGTGGTGGCCAGAAGAAGGTCAACCAGCGTCAGGTACATGATGGGGCTCGTGTGTGTTTCGATGATTCAGCCGCGCATCGTCTCCCACGTGCCGGAACCGCCGCACCGACCAGAAAAAACGGCTTTACTCAACGGTCAGCCCCACCAGCGGCAGGCGCCTCACTCGGTTCCGGGCGCAGGACCGACCCGATCATGGCGCCAACCCGCGGGTATTGTCCATGCCGGGCCGTCCGTGCCAGTAGCCGTCGCAGATCTCAGCGTCCACCAGCGCCAGCGGGTCGGGGGCGGGAAGCTCGCCGCGTCGGGCCGCATCGAAGGCGCTGACCGCCTCGGCCATGCCTTCGGGCCGGGGGCTCAGGCGGGCGATCCCGACGCCCATCGCGGCCATGTCGCCCACCTCGTGGCGCAGGTCCTGGCAGGCGCCGGAGAGGGTCTGGATACCGTTCAGGGTGAAGACCTGCTGGGATTCCTGGGAGCGCAGCGCCAGCCCCTCGGGGTACTTCTGGCAGACGAACCGGCAGCGGTCCTTGGGCTTCTGGTGGCGCCGTGCGGTGAAGCAGCGCGACGACCAGGCCAGTGGCAAGTGGCCGTAGGCGAACACTTCGCAGGGCTGCTCGAGACCCTGCTCGCGGCAGTCGGCCAGCAGCCGGGCCAGATCGTCCCGCGACATCTCCACCGGAGCCTGCCAGCCTTGCATGCCGGCGCGGGCCAGTACGGCCAGAGTCGCGGGGTTGTAGAGGTTCAGCGCCGCACCGGCGACGAAGGGCAGGCCGGCCGCCAAGAGGCGCTGCACCGCACTCTGGTCATTGGCCTCGACGGTGAACTCGCCGTTGTCGCACAGCTTGCGCAGGTCGCGCAGGTCGGCCTCGGACTCGATCAGGGTCTGGCTGGCCAGCACGACCCGCTTGCCGCTCTGGGCGAGTTCGCGGCCGATACCCAGCCAGTCGTCGAGCTTCATGTCCCGGCGCCGCGAGCAGACGGATTCGCCCAGGGTGACGATCTCGACGGGCCAGTCGGCGGCCTCGCGGTAGAAGTCGGCGTAGTGCTCGCGGGTCCAGTAGAAGAGTACCGGGCCCAGGGACAGCTGGAGCTTGGGGGTGACGGACATGGCGCTCTCTCCTATTTCCAGCGGCGCTCGTAGGCACCCAGGGTGGTGGTGGCGCCCTCGGAGAGCTCGCCGAGACCGGCCATCCAGGTGGGGTCCGGGTGAAAGCGCCCTGGGGCGCGCTCCAGGTGGTCCAGTGCCTGGCGCCAGATGCCGGCGACCTTCGACACATAGGCGGGACTGCGCTGGCGCCCCTCGATCTTCACCGCCGCGATGCCGAGTTCCTGGAGTTCCGGCAGCAGCTCCAGGGTATTGAGGCTGGTGGGCTCCTCGATGGCGTGATAGGTCTCGCCGCCCACCTCGAAGCGGCCCTTGCACAGGGTCGGGTAGCCGGCGCGCTCGCCCTCGGCGTAGCGGTCGATCAGCACACCATTGAGGCGCGATTCCAAGCCCCGTGGGGTCTCCTCCCAGCGCACATGGGCCGCCGGGGAGCAGACGCCGCGGGTATTGGGCGATTCACCGGTCAGGTAAGAGGAGAGATAGCAGCGCCCCTCGGCCATGATGCACAGGCTGCCGAAGGCGAACACCTCGAGCTCCACGGGGCTCTGCCTGGCCAGGTCGCGTACCTGGGTAATGGAAAGCACGCGCGGCAGCACGGCGCGTCTGATGCCGAACTGCTCGTGGTAGAAGCGCAGCGCCTCAAAGCTCGTCGCGGAGCCCTGCACCGAGAGGTGGCGGGCCAGCCCCGGGTGGCGGCGGGCGGCGTAATCGAGCAGCCCCATGTCGGCCATGATCAGCGCGTCGACGCCGAGCTCGGCGGCCTGGTCCACGGCGCGGGTCCACATGGCCCAACCCTCGGGTTGGGGGTAGGTGTTGATGGCGCAGAACACCCGCTTGCCGCGGGCGTGGGCGTAGTCGATGCCCTCCCGGGCGCGCTTGTCGGTGAAATTGAGACCGGCGAATTGGCGGGCGTTGGTGGTGTTCTGGAAGCCGAAATAGACGGCATCGGCCCCTTCGTCCACAGCGCGCTTCAGCGCGGGCAGGTTGCCGGCGGGGCAGACGAGCTCCATGGCGAGCCTCCTTTAGTGGGAATCCCGGCCATGCTAGTCGACTATTCCCCATGGGCTTTTGACTCGCGTCATGGCAACACTGGATTTTGCGGCAGAAGGTCTCATGACCCATGTCAGATAAATTCTATGGCCGGTTCGTTGGATGACGACTGATGGCAGGATCCCGCCTAATCTTGACGTAAGACACTCGTGCGGGTGCCCCGTGGATATTGAGCAACTCTTCGATGAGAGTTATGGACGCGTACTGAGCCGCGAAGTCGGCGGGCAGGGCTTCTTTTCGGCCTTCTATGACCGCTTCCTTGCAGCCTCGCCGGAAGTCGCGGAGAAGTTTCGCTATA
Organism: Halomonas korlensis; assembly: GCF_900116705.1. Classification (GTDB taxonomy): domain Bacteria; phylum Pseudomonadota; class Gammaproteobacteria; order Pseudomonadales; family Halomonadaceae; genus Halomonas; species Halomonas korlensis. Next base: position 253,310 of record NZ_FPBP01000003.1, read on the forward strand.
CCGATATGCCACGTCAGCAGGCCATGCTGAAGAAGGCCTTTTACCATCTGCTGGCCTTCTATGCCTCGAGCCATGCCGATTATTACCTGCATGAGGTGGCAGTCAGTCACAGCCGCGTGCATCTCGACATTCCCCCTCGCCTTTATGACCTATGGCTCGAGACCTTGATAGCGACGGTACGCCGTTTTGATGATCGATTCACCGACGAGGCCGAGCTCGCCTGGCGGCTGGTGATGTCGCCGGGTATCGTCTATATGAAGTTTCATTACGAACGAGAGGATACCTTCGCCCTTTAAACGAGGGTTTTTTCTTTTCTGTGACGACCCTTGGGCTTTTATTCCAACAGCGCGCCGTTATCCTTGAGCGGAATCATTTTTTTCAGCACGTTCTCAAGGAGTCACCATGGCGATTGCCAGTTTTAACGACCTGCTCGACGAAGCGCGCCAGCAGCCCGAAACGCAGCGCCTGCTGTTCGTCTTTACCCGTGCAGAATTGCCGGACCATCCCAGTAAGGAACAGCGTCAACGCTTCGAGCAGGGAGAAGGCGGCGTGCTCACCCCGATGCTGTGCGTCGACAAGACGCCTGACGAGCTCACTGACATGAAAGATCTGGTGGCGGAATCACGAGCGACCGGCGTCGAGTGGGATATCGCCTTCGTGGCTGCCATGGCTGATCTCGGTACTGAACGCGCTGAGCAGCAGCTGGATCGCATGGTGGAGGCGCTCAAGATGGGCAGCATCGAGGCGTATCTCGCTTTCGACCGCGAGGGCGACGTAGTGGGGTTTCATTAAACCGCAGAGGGGTTTCACAAAGCGGGGTTTCAATAACCTCATCCCACCAGTTAACAGTGCACAGCAGTTGAACGTATGGACGGCAGGATGGAAGTTGGGTGACCAACCACAGGTGGCCCGCCATCTCAGTAGGCCCAGACGATCGCCATCAGCACTCCCCACGCCATGACGCCTGCCGCCATCACGGTATAGGTCGTGGACATGGCAACGATATCGTTCTCGCCTCGTTGGCATAGCCCCTGCAGCCCGTGATAGATGAGGCTGCACGAAAGGGCCATCGCCACCAGTGCGGCCAGGGCATTGATCAGCAGGCTGGGAATCAGCAGGACCAACGAGGATGACCAGAGCGGTAGCGGTGCCATGGCAGCGATCAGGTAGGCATCGTGGTAGTTGATCGACATCTCTCCACTGTTGACCACCGAATGGATCAGCCAGCCCATCACGAAGAAGGTCAGCAGCTCGGCCAGGAACAGGATAGTGGTGATGAAGCGCCATTGACGATCACCAAAGCCTGCCATGAACGCGTCGCCATAGTGGGTGCCGGCATAGTAGAGCATGATCGGTGGCAGCAGCGACATGGGTAGCACCACCAGCCAGGCCAAGGCTGGAATCGACCACCCACGCTGCTGGAGTTCCTTCCACCCCACGCTGCGCCTGAACGGTAGAAAGAAGATCGTTGCAACGTTCATAAGCCACCCCTGCCCTGTTCGGGAATAGACGTTTCGAAACCACTACATCATATTGTGATATAGTTAGTCACGGCGGGTGCACCTGTCAAGGTGCGCACTGTCCCCGGGCTTTCGACTGTCGCATCATGGTGGACATGCATGTTGAGAAAAGAAGACTTCGAACGGTTGTCTCACTTTCGTTATCGGCTGCGCTGTTTTCTGCGGGATAGCGAGGATATCTGCCGCCAACATGGCCTGACTCCTTTGCAGTATCAGCTGCTGCTCCACCTGAAAGGGTTCGCGGGCCGCGAATGGGCATCCGTCGGCGAGCTGGCGGAGCGGTTGCAGGCCAAGCATCACGGCACCGTCATGCTGATCGATCGTTGCCAGCAGCTGGGGCTGGTGGAGCGGCACCCCGGCCGGGATGATCGCCGACGCATTGAAGTGCACCTCCTGGCGAAAGGGGCGCGACTGGCCGAACAGATCGCAGAGCGGCATCAACCAGAGCTGCGCCACTTGCAGGACGAGTTCGGCCATCCGGGATGGTCAGAATTACCCTGAAAGCCGCGTAACGCTAAAACGGCAGCGGATGGAAAAGCTGCCTAATGGTAATGACTTGTATAAGCCTCGGGAGCGGTGATTCACATCAGCTTTTTCTGCTCATGAGGCAGCCTGGGAGGTTGCTCCCATGGGTCACGAATCTTTAATAAGCATATTAAAGAATGTTTAACGCCCACCAGGTCAGGTAAAAGGCCTGCCACGTGATGTCGCAGCAGGTCATTAAGCCGGCACATGTTGGGTGAGGGTGATATGCATCAATGTGATCCGGGGCTGATTCTGGTGGAATAAATGCTTGTTTTCATACTCGGAGCGAGAGGATTGATTCACCTTGGTGGTGCCTCTCGCTTCTCAAGGAGACACCATGAGCAATAAGATTCATCAAGACTGGGATCCGCGCGCGGGGAACGTTCTGGATGACCAGATCGCCGCCTACGACGCGATGCGCGGCAGCTGCCCGGTGGCCTTCAGCGACTACCTGCAGTGGTCGCTCTTCCGGCACGAGGACGTGATGCGTGTGCTCGAGGATCACGAGACCTTCAGCAACGCGGCAAGCCGTCACCTCTCGGTGCCCAACGCCATGGATCCGCCCGAGCACACCCGCTTTCGCCGTCTCATCGAGCCCTACTTCGGCCCCAACGCCATGGCCGTTTTCGCGCCACGGTGCCGCGACATTGCCGAGGATGTGGTAGCCCGCCTGCCCATCAATGGTGAGGTAGAGGCAATGGCCAAGATGGGCCAGGATTTCGCCCTTGAGATCCAGTGCGCCTTCATGGGCTGGCCGACCAGCTTGCATGAACCGCTGCGCGCCTGGGTGGAACGCCAGCAATCCGCCACCCTGGCCGGTGACCGCGAGGCGCTGGGCGAGCTGGCGCTGGAGTTCGACGGGGTGATCCGCGAGCAGTTGCAGAGCCGCCGGAAGGCGGGTGACGCCGCCCCGGATGACGTCACCACCCGGATCATGAACGAAACGGTGGAGGGTCGTGCGCTCACCGACGAGGAGATCGTCAGCATCCTGCGTAACTGGACGGTGGGGGAGCTTGGCACCATCTCGGCGAGTATCGGCATCCTGATGCACTACCTGGCGGCCAATCCTGAGTTTCAGGCCCGGTTGCGCGCCGAACCATCGCTACTGCCGGCGGCGATCGACGAGATCCTGCGCCTCGACGCGCCGTTGATGTCCAATCGCCGCATTACCACCCGCCCGGTGGAGATCGGTGGCCGGCGACTGGCAGCCGGCGAACGCCTGACGATCCTGTGGGGCTCGGCCAACCGCGACGAGGCGGTGTTCGGCGACCCTGACGAGGTGCGCCTGGACCGCGACCCGCAGGACAACCTGCTCTACGGCGCCGGCATTCATGTCTGCCCCGGCGCCCCGCTGGCGCGCATGGAACTTCACTTGTTCATGGAGGCGCTGCTGGACACCACCGTCGAGCTGGCGCCGGTAACGGAGCGCCCCGCGGTACGTGCCCTGTATCCCGCCGGCGGCTATTCCGAGGTGCCGTTGAGAGTCCGTACTCGCAAGCTTGCTGGAAAAACGCCTTGAACGTGTCCCGATATAAAAGGGTTCATGCCGGTGTCAGGTAAGCATGCTGGTGTCAGGTAAATAGGGGCGCTCGCCATGCGGCCAAGCGCCTCGCAGGAAGGTCATGGCGTGGGAATACCCTCGGGCCTGGCATCGCAGAGGGGGCAGAAATCAGCCTGTTCCCCCGCCCCCAGCTGCAATCCGGCTCGTCCCTCGGCGATCTGTCGATAGAGTTTCTGGAAGCCGGGGCTACCTTCGGCGGGGGTCTTCAAGGAGACCTCCAGTTCCATGTTGTCGAGCTCGGCAGCCGATAGGGATGTCTCGAGCATCGGGAAGACTCGATGGTTCTCGGTATGCAGGTGATGATGGTAGAGCTCACTGAAGGCGCGGGCGAGGCTCAAGGTGGTGAAGTCCATTTCGGCTTCTGACGCGTTACCGAGATTCCTGGCCTTGTTTTCAAGCTCACGGCCGTAGATATCGATTCGACGATGTTCTTCGATCAGTACCTCGAGGATCTCGTGGCTTTCGGGGTGACGTTCGGCCAGTCGTTTGAACAATTGATCTTCCACCCGATGATGCCATTCTCCTGGCTGCTCGGTCAGGTAGTGGAACAGCTGGGCCAGAAGCGAATAATCGGGAACTTCTTCGCAGGCCGCGATATGCAACTGTCGGTCGAGGATGCACAGCAATGCCTCGTAGCGATAGTGGTCGGCGTGCAGGCGTTCAAGGAGAATGGCTTTCATGATGGATCTCCATGAGGCGCCGCCTTCGTGCTGGCGACGCGTCTCGGGTGGTGGTCCGTAGGCCAAGCCGCTAGATGGCCCGTTCGAACAGCAGGTTGTTTTCCAGATGAATGTGTTGCATCAGGTCGTCGCGAAACTCGCGCAGCCCGGTGTAGAGCGCGCGCCAGGTGGTACAGGCCCCCTTCGGCGGAGTGATATCGTCGGTCAACGCCATCAACTGGCCGAGATGTTCGCCATGGTCGTCGTGCTCCTGACGCATCACCGCGATAGGACCCTGGACTCGGTCAACTGTGTTCTGGCGCAGCAGCGGGAAGAGGATCTGCTCTTCCTTTTGCATATGACTTTCCATTTCCTGATGGAGCGTGGTGAGCAGGTCGGCCAGGCCGTTGGGGCAGGTATCGCGTTCGCCGTGGACCTGCTCGACGCGACGGGCCATGCGAACCAGTTCGGGCAGCTGTTGGCGATGGACATCGTGGTAGCGGGTGAGGATATGTTCGATCAGCGCCTCGTTGCTGGCCGATGACCAGTCGCGCTCGTCGCTTACACCTTGCGACAGCGCCTCGAGCTCGGCGACCAGCGCCTCGGGGATCAGACCCGCGCGCTCGGCGGCCTCGCCCAGGCTAATACGCCCACCGCAGCAGAAGTCGATATTGTGGTCGCGGAATACCCGAGTCGCGCCGGGCATGGTCAGGGCGGTACGGCCGACGGTCTGTTCGATCAGGCTCATACAGGAATTCCTTCTTGGGGGGATGTGGGTGATGCTTATTACCTCTCTAGCAAGGAGCGTGCCAGCGTCGAGCGCTCGTATTCACGAAGGCTGGCTTGCGTTAAGGTAAAAAGCACCCGGGCAAAGTAGGGTAGTTAAAACCCTGGAAGGTAAATAACACCATGCTCGATGAAACCCTGTTGGCGGACCTGGTCGCCGACCTGCCCAGCGCGGTGCGACTGCAGCGCCTGGTGCGTACTCTCCGCGAGGGTTTTCGCTGCGGCGCCGTCTGCCTGTTACGCCTGGAGGAGAACGCCCTGGTGCCGGTAGCCCTGGATGGCCTGGTGCGTGAAGCGCTGGGGCGCCGCTTCCAGGTGGCCCAGCACCCGCGCCTCGCCACCATCCTGGCCAGCCGGCGCACCACGCTCTTCCCGCCGGATGCCAGCCTGCCGGACCCCTATGACGGGTTGGTGGAGCAGCAGCCCGGGCAGCCCCTGCACGTGCATGATTGCATGGGCATCAGCCTGCATGTAGAAGGCGCGCCCTGGGGCGTGCTGACCCTGGATGCGTTGGAGGCCGGGACCTTCGATGCCACCGACCGCGTCGCCCTGGAGCGCTATGCGCTGCTGGCCGAGGCGGCGGTACGGGTCAGTCGCCTGGAGCGGGACCTGCGTGCCCTGCGCATGGCCCGGGAGGACACCGGCCTGCCCCTGGCGGCACCCGAGGCGCGCGACATCCTCGGCCACAGCGCCATGCTTCAGCGGCTGCTGCGCGAGTTGGACGTAGTGGCGGCATCTGACCTGCCGGTGCTGCTGGCGGGGGAAACAGGCGTGGGCAAGGAGCTCTTCGCCCACCGCCTGCACCGCCGCTCTGCCCGGCACAAGGCACCGATGGTGCAGGTCAACTGCGCCGCGCTGCCCGAGTCGCTGGCCGAGAGCGAACTCTTCGGCCATGTAAAAGGGGCCTTCTCCGGCGCCACCGCCGGGCGTGCCGGCCGCTTCGAGACAGCCGACGGCGGCACCTTGTTTCTCGATGAGGTGGGCGAGCTGCCGCTGCCTGTCCAGGCCAAGCTGCTGCGTGCCCTGCAGGAAGGCGAGGTGCAGCGCCTGGGCGAGGATACCCCACGCCGCGTCGACGTGCGGATCATCGCCGCCACTAACCGGCTTCTGGCCGACGGGGTCCGTGAGGGCCATTTCCGTGCCGACCTCTATCATCGGCTGTCGGCCTATCCGGTGGCGATCCCGCCACTGCGCGAGCGGGGCAGCGACGTACTGGTGCTGGCCGGGCACTTCCTGGAGATCAACCGCGCCCGGCTCGGGGTACGCAGCCTGCGTCTCTCGCCGCAGTCCGAGGCGGTGCTACTGGCCTACGCCTGGCCGGGCAACGTGCGCGAGCTGGAACACGTGATCAGCCGCGCGGCGATCAAGGCGCTCAGCCGGGGCGCACGGCGCGACGATATCATCACCCTGGTGCCCGAGTGGCTCGACCTGCCTGCCCCGGTGGAACCGGCCTTGGTGGAACCGACCTTGGAGAAAAAAGGCGAAGTCGCTGCGCTGGCACCGGAGCGGGGTGAGAAATCCGCTCCGCCTGGCCTGCGCGAGCGGGTGGAGCAGACCCAGCGCCAGGCGATCCGCGAGGCCCTGGACGCCTGCGAAGGGAGTTGGGCGGCGGCCGCACGACGCCTGGAGATAGACCCGAGCAACCTGCACAAGCTGGCCCGGCGGCTGGGGGTGAAGTCGTGCCGCCGTCACATCATGAGTTGACCGGGAACAGCGCAGAATGACAACGGCTGACAGGTGGCGCGCAGCGCAATACGTGTCCTGAAATGCTACCGCCGCGGCATCGGCGTGGAAGGGGGAGGTGAGCCATGAGGTTCTGGAGCAGGCGACTGGGGCAGGCGCTGGCGGTGCTCGTTGGTGTCGCCGTGGGCGTGGCGCTGCTGGTCGTTTTCGTGGCCAACCGCCAGGCCCCCGAGCGTGAGGAGACGGCGGCCCCCGCCGCCCCGGTCAGGACCGTCGAGGCCCGACTTCTGGACTTCCGCCTGGAAGCCCGTGGTCATGGGGTGGCGCGCCCCGCCGAGACCTGGCAGGCGGTGGCCAATGTGGCGGGGCGCGTCATCGAGCGCCACTCGGGGCTGGAAAGTGGCACTCTGTTGCCCGAGGGCACCCTGCTGGTGGCGCTGGACCCCAGCCGTTATGAGTTGGCTATCGCCGAGGCCGAGGCGGAGCTGGCCAGCCTGACCGGCGAGCTGGCCCAGCTCGCGGTCGAGAAGGAGAATAGCGGCCGCCTGCTGGCGCTGGAGCATGAGGCGCTCGGCCTGGCCGAGCAGGAGCTGGCACGCGTCGAGCGCCTGGCGTCCAGCGGCTCGGTATCTACCTCGCGGCGTGACGAACAGCGACGCAGCACCCTGGGCCAGCGCCAGGCGGTGGCCGTCCTGGAAAACACCCTGGCGCTGATGCCTGCCAGGCGTGAGGTGCTCGTGGCCCAGCGCGAGCGGGCCGCTGCGCACCTGGCCCAGGCCCGGGAAGATCTTGCAGATACGCGCATCAAAGCGCCCTATGACTTGCGTCTGGGTGAGGTGGCGGTGGAGCGCCACCAGTTCGTCGGCGTCGGCCAACGGCTGTTCGAGGCCGATAGCCTCGAGGCTGCCGAGGTGGAAGCGCACATTCCCATCGCCATGATGCGCCGCCTGCTGGGCGCGATTGCCCCTGCCGAGATTCCTGTGGGTGCCCTGGACCTCAGCGAGCGTCTCGACCTCACCGCCATCGATGCTGAGCTGGCGCTGGTCGGCGCCGAGGGCGTGAGCTGGTCGGGACGGCTGGTGCGCGTGGCCAGCGGGCTGGACCCGGCCACCCGCACGGTGCGTGCCGTGGTCATGGTTGACAATCCCTGGCGCGATGCCCGGCCACCGGACCGCCCGCCCTTGCAGCGCGACATGTACGTGCGTGCGCGGCTTTCTTTAGCGAGCCCCGAGCCACGCCTGTCGATACCGGCCAGTGCGGTGCACCAGGGTGAGGTGTGGCTGGTGGATGGCGAGTCACGCCTCGAGCGGCGCGCGGTGAGCGTGGCCTTCGAGCAGGGCAACCTGGCGGTGATCGCGGCCGGCCTCGAGCCCGGCGAACGGGTGGTGGTGGATGACCTGCCCGCGGCGATCGCCGGGATGGCGCTTGAGCCACGTCGCGACGAGGCCCTGGAGGCGCGAGTCGCCGAGCAGGCGCTGGGCCAGGGACACGAGGAAGCCCGGCCATGATCCGCTGGTTCGCCGCCCACCCCACCGCCGCCAACCTGCTGCTGGTGCTGCTGCTCGCCGCCGGTCTCTTCACCGCCCCGTCGCTCAAGCGCGAGACCTTCCCCGACTACCGCCCGGTGGAGGTGAGTGTCGAGGTGGTCTACCGCGGGGCCAGCGCCGCCGACGTCGAGGATGCCGTCTGTCGACGCCTGCACGAGGCGGTAAAGGGCGTGGAGTTCCTCGACGAGTTCGTCTGCGTGGCCCAGGACAACCTGGCCAGCGCCACCGCCACCCTGCAGGCCGGCGGCGATCCCCTGCGCTTTCTCGGCGAGATCGACACCGAGGTCGGTGCCATCAGCGAGTTTCCGGCCCGGGCCGACCCGCCGGTGGTGCGCGAGCTGCACCGCAGCGACGCGGTGGCGGCGGTCGCGGTATCTTCCGACATGCCCGCCGGCCAGCTCGAGGAGTACGCCCTGCGCTTGGAAGAGCGCATCATGGCGCTGCCCGGCGTGGCGGATGTGGCGATCCACGGCATGTCCCAGCGCCAGTGGCAGGTGGAGGTGCCCGGCGAGGTGCTCGGCCAGCACGGCCTCTCGGCCCGCGAGCTGGCGCGGCGGATCTCGGCCCAGAGCCTGGACCTGCCGCTGGGCACCCTGGAGACCCCCGAGCGCGAACTCCTGCTGCGCTTCACCGACCAGCGTCGCTCGCTCGCCGAACTGTCGCGCCTGGTGGTGATGTCGGACCCGGCCGGCGGCGAACTGACCCTGGGCGATATCGCCACCCTGACCGAGACCGGCGAACGCGAGGAGGAGAAGCTTCGCTTCAACGGCGAACCGGCGCTGGTGCTGGAGGTGAGCAAGAGCCTGCGCGACGACGCCCTGGCGGTGAAGGAGCGACTCGAGGGGCTGATCGAGGCCGAGCGCCGCCGCTTCGATGATGGCATCACGCTGACCCTGACCCAGGACATGACCGGCATTGTCCGCGACCGCCTGCAGATGCTGGTGGCCAACGGCCTCATGGGGCTGGCGCTGGTGGTGCTGGTGATGAGCCTGTTCTTCCGCCCCCGCCTGGCGCTGTGGGCGGTGCTGGGGCTGCCCGCGGCCTTCATGGGCGCCTTCCTGGTGATGGGGCTCGCCGGCCTCTCGCTCAACATGATCACCCTGGTGGCGCTGCTGATGGCCATCGGCATCGTCATGGACGATGCCATCGTGATCACCGACAACATTGCCGCCCACGCCGGGGAGAGCGCCACGCCGCTGGAGGCGGTGGTGGCGGGGACCCGCCAGGTGCTGCCCGGGGTGCTGTCGTCGTTCCTGACCACTGCCGCGGTGTTCGTGCCGCTCTCCTTTCTGGCCGGCGAGCTGGGGGCGGTGCTGGAGGTGCTGCCGGTGGTGCTGATCGCCGCGCTGGCGGCGAGCCTTGTCGAGGCGTTCTGGATCCTGCCCCATCATCTCAAAGGAAGTCTCAAGGGCAGCGTGAAACTCCTGCAGCAGGGCCATGAGTCCCGTTTTCGCACCACCTTCGACCGCGGCTTCGAGCGCTTCCGCGAGGCCGTGGGGCGGCTGGCCGACCGAGCGATCCGCTTCCGCCATCTGGTGCTGGGGGCGGTGCTGGCCGTGATGCTGGCCTCCGTCGGCTTTATGGCCGGTGGCCACGTCGGCAGCGAGGCGATGCCCGACATCGACGGCGACGTGCTGGAGGCACGCATCCTGATGCCCCAGAGCACGCCGCTCGAGCGCACCGAGGCGGTGGCCGCGCGCATCGAGACGGCGATGCGCGAGCTCGATGAACGCCATTCGCCCGGGCAGCCGGGGGGCGCGGCGCTGGTCGAGGCAATCCAGGTGCGCTTCAACCACAACCTCAGCGCCCGGGAGGCGGGGCCCCACGTGGCCACGGTCAGCGTCGACCTGCTCACCGCCGAGCGGCGCACCATGACCCTGGATGCGCTGACCGCCGAGTGGCGGGAAGCGATCGGCGATATCCCCGGGGTGCAGCGCCTGATCATCCAGGAGCCGGGGTTCGGCCCCGCCGGGGTGCCCGTGGAGGTGCGCCTGGCCGGCGAGGACCTCGCCGCCATGAAGGCGGCGGCACTCGAGCTGGCCACGCGCCTCGAGGGCTATTCGGCGGTCTACAACGTCATGGATGATCTGCGCCTGGGCAAGCCCCAGCGCGCCTACTCGCTGGCCTCGGGTGCCCACGGCCTGGGGCTCACCGCCGAGGAGGTGGCGAGCCAGCTGCGCGCCGGCCTGCTCGGCGAGATCGCCGATACCCAGCGCATCGGCGAGCAGGAGATCGAGGTACTGGTGCGTCAGGCCGAGGCCGACCGCGACGGCCTCGACGACCTGGCCGACCAGACCCTGATGCTACCCGACGGCAGCCGGGTGCCGCTCTCGGTGGTGACCGAGGTGGCTGAGCGCCGCGACTGGGCGCGCATCACCCGCATCGACGGGCGGCGCACCGTCATCGTCGAGGCCAACGTGGACGCCCGCCAGGCCAGTGGCCAGGCCATCGTCGACGACCTCGTCGGCAGCGGCTGGCTGGCCGACTTCGAGGCACGCCATCCCGAGGTGGCAGTCACCTTCGAGGGGCAGGTAGCCAGCTCCGCCGAGACCGGCGGCTCCATCGCCCGCGGTTTGCTGATCGGCCTGGTGGGGGTCTTCGTGGTCCTCTCCTTCCAGTTCCGCAGCTACGTGGAGCCGCTGATCGTCATGCTCTCGATTCCACTGGCCTTCATCGGCGCCATCTGGGGGCACGTGATCATGGGCTACTACCTCTCCATGCCCTCGCTGATCGGCGCCGCCTCGCTGGCCGGTATCGTGGTCAACAACGCCATCCTGCTGATCCACTTCATCAAGACGCACCGCGAGCGAGGCATGGACGCGGCAGCGGCCGCGGGGCAAGCCTGCCGCGACCGGCTGCGCGCCATCCTGATCTCCTCCACCACCACCATCGCCGGCCTCGCGCCGCTGCTGGCCGAGACCAGCAGCCAGGCGGATGCCATCAAGCCGCTGGTCATCGCCGTGGTCTTCGGCCTGCTCAGCGCCACCCTGCTGGTGCTGCTGGTCATCCCGGCCCTTTACGTGCTGTTCGACGACTGGGGCTGGACCCACAGGGCGCCCGCCGAGGCGTAGCGACATCGGTTGGGGCCGGCCGGCCCCGCCTTGACCATGTGACGGCACAGGCTATCTTTAAAGATGTACTTTTTTTGCATCTTATAAACCCGGCAAGAGGATGTGCCCCATGGATCAATACTTAGGAGGCCGCATGACGCCCATCAATAGCCATGTTGCAGGCAAGATCACCGGTGCCCTGATGCTGGCTGCCTCACTCTTGCTGGGCAGCGTTGCCCTGGCGGATGAACATGAAGCGGAGGGTTCCGGCGAGACCTGGCTGCCGAGCCTGATGACCGAGACGCCGCAGGAGGGCTTTGCCCTGGCGGTGACGCTTTCTCAGAAGGGGGTGGGGATCACCCAGCCCGACGCCGAGGTACGCAAGGCGAAGCGCTCCGAGTATGCCGAGAATCCCGACAGTCTGATTGCGGTTTCCCACGTCATTGCCACCCACTTCCAGACCGTTGCCGCGGCCAACGACTACTGGCGTGAGTGATGCGCCTCGAGGCGCACCGGCGGCGCATTCAGGGCCCTATCAAGGGCCGAATCAAGGAAAGCTTAGATGATCAAGGTGCAGCTCTACCGTTACCATCCTGAACTCGATGAACGTCCCAGGATGGAAACGCGGGAGGTGGATGAACGCTTCCGCAAGGCCATGGTGCTCGACGTGCTCGAGCACCTCAAACAGCAGGATGCCTGCCTGGCTTATCGGCGCTCCTGCCGGGAAGGGGTGTGCGGCTCCGATGGCATGAATATCAATGGCAAGAACGGCCTGGCCTGCATTACTTCGGTGGAGGAGGTGCTGGGACGCGGCGATACCCTGACGCTGCGTCCGCTACCGGGCATGCCGGTCATCCGCGACCTGGTCGTGGATCAGAGCCTGTTCTTTCGGCAGTTCGAGAAGATTCGCCCTTGGCTGATCAATGATGATCCCCCCGCAGCGACGGAACGGCGGCAAAGCCCTGAGGACCGCGAGAAGCTCGATGGCCTCTACGAGTGCATCCTCTGCGCCTGCTGCAGCTCGGCCTGTCCCTCTTGGTGGTGGAACCCGGACAAGTACATCGGTCCGGCCGGCCTGATCCAGGCCTACCGTTTCCTGATCGACAGCCGCGATACCGCCACCGAGGCGCGCCTGGCCGAGCTCGATGACCCTTTCAGCGTGTTTCGCTGCCGCCAGATCGCCAACTGCACCTGGGTGTGTCCCAAGGGGCTCAATCCCATGCGCGCCATCGGCCACATCAAGGCAATGCTGCTGGCGCGCGGCAGCTGAGCACGGCACGCCCCCACGCGGTACTGGCCATGAGGGGGCAGTACTGGCCATGAGGGGCGCGAGGAGCCAGCCGCTGCTAGCTCGCTGCCCCAGCCAAGAACCTACAGCCCTGTGCGATGAGCCCGGTCGGTAAAGAAGATACCACTGGGTGACTCGCTCGGAAGCCGCGCAACCTCCTCCAGCGTCCGCGTGTCGTAGACCACCACCCGGTCGCTGTCGCGGGCCGATATCCATACCTGCCCACCCCTGGGCGTGAACTCCATGTGCAGCACCGCCTCGCCGGGCGAGAGGGTGGCGATGACCTGGCGGCGCTCGGTATCGATTACCTGCACCACTCCATTGTCCGGGTGAGCGAAGTTGACCCATACCTGGCGCTCGTCCGGGCGGGTCATCACGAAGATCGGCTGGCCGTGAACCGGGATGCGCTCTACCAGCGACCAGTCGTCAGTGTCGGCGATCAGCACCTCGTGGCGGCCCACCGCCGGCAGCCAGGCTTCGCCACCCGTCATCGCCCAGCCTTCCAGATGGGGCATCTTGTAGACCGGCAGGCGCTCCTCACCGCGCCCGTAGTCGGAAAGTATGCGCTGCACGCCTTCCTCGGGGTGCCAGAGGTCGAGCAGCGCCAGGCCGTCCTCGCCGAACAGCCCGGCGATGTAGTAGCGCCCGTTGGGGCCGATCAGGGCGTCGTAGGGCGCCTCGCCGATATCGGTGAAGCGGGTCACTTCGGGCGCCTCGCCGTTCATGTCGATGACGTGAATCTCACCGGCCTCGAACAGGCTGTAGACGAAGCGATTGCCGGGGGCGTCCACCAGGCCCACCACCTTGGAGCGCTGTTCCTCGCCGTTCACGTCGCGGTACGTCGCCGGAATCTCCGCTACCTCCTCGAGGGTTTCACTGTCGAACACTTTCACACCGCCCGGTTCGTAGTTGGCCACCGCCACCAATGAGCCATCCTGGGAGATGGCGCCGCCGATGCTGTTGCCGGACTGCATTACCCGGTGGGTGATCTCGCCAGTGAGCAGGTCGACCCGGCTCAACCCCCCGTCACGACCGAACACGAAGGCGTAGCGGGCATCACGGGAAAACTTTACCGAGGCGTGGGAGAGATCGCCCAGCCCCTCCACCCGATCGAGGATTCGGTGGTGGCTGGTGTCTACCACCGCCAGGCTACCGGTGGCGCGCTCGACGATCACGCCGAGGTCACCGGTGCCGCGCAACTCCGCGTTCGGGGTCACCTGGCAGCCGGCCAGCAAGGCAAGTAGTGAGAAGGTAACGAGGGGCTTGCGAAGGGCGAGGGGAATCATGGCCATTGCGTGTTGGGTCATCGAGTTGCTCACTCATCCAAGGGGTTGTCGTTCTGCAGGTGATCGGCGAGCCAGCGGGCCTCTTCCTCGGTCAGCAGCCCTTTCCAGCCAGGCATGGCGGTACCGGGAATGCCGTGGAGGATCAATGCGGCCAGGCCGTCTTGGCTATAGGCGTTCATGCGCGACGTCGGCAGCGCCGGGCCCAGCCCGCCGCGCAGCGTCATGCCATGGCAGGAGCCGCAGTCCTGGTAAAGCAGGGTCTCGAGCTCCTGTACTCGCTCGGCGGTGAGCGAGTCGTCGGCCAGGAGGGTGACCGGCAACCAGCAGAGCGCGAGCAGCAAACGGCGGGGGGCGGGCAGGGGCATGGTATCTCCTCGAATGCTTCGACGGTCCCGGTGTCGCGATTGGCCCTAGTGTCCTCGCTGGCGGCCGGATATGCCTTGACGGGGGTCAAAGCATTTCCCTGAAGGGTCCATGAAGCATGATCTTTTCAGGCTCGCAATGTCTGTTTGGCGGTGGGGCCGAGACACTTTGACGTAGATCAATCTTGCCAAGGAAAGCGGTATGAAACCCGTTAAAGATGCAGGAAATATGCGCATTATTAGACCACGCTCTGCGGAGGGAGGTCATCGGCTATGCGGCGCCGGCTGGCCGTCCGACAAACGACAACAACGACTCGCCCTGACCTGGCGATAGCGTATTCAAGGATCACCACGAGGTGGAACGATGATGAAAAAAGACTGGTATCTCAAGCCCCTGGCAGTGGCGGTCACTACCGTCGCGCTGGGAATCGGCGCGGTACAGGCTCAGCAGCACGAGAGCGTCGATGAGTCGGAGGCAGCGTATCGGGGTACGGACTCCCCCGTGGACCCTGCCTCGGCCAAGACCGTACGTACTCCCGGCGCCCCGGATCTGACCGACGAGGAGTTCGAAAAGGCCAAGGAGATCTATTTCCAGCGTTGCGCGGGCTGCCACGGCGTGCTGCGCCAGGGGGCTACCGGAAAAGCGCTGACCACCGATATCACCCAGGAGCGGGGTATTGAGTATCTCAAGGCGTTCATCAACTTCGGCTCGGCGGCCGGCATGCCCAACTGGGGCACCTCGGGCGATCTGACCGATGAAGAAATCGAGCTGATGGCCAAGTACATCATGCACGAGCCGCCCCAACCGCCTGAATTCGGCCTGGCCGATATGAAGGATACCTGGGAGGTGCTGGTCGCTCCCGAGGATCGCCCCACCGAGCAGATGAACGATCTGGATATCGAGAACCTGTTCTCGGTTACCCTGCGTGATGCCGGTCAGATCGCGCTGATCGATGGCGACTCCAAGGAGATCGTCAAGATCCTCGACACCGGTTATGCGGTACACATTTCACGGATGTCCGCCTCGGGTCGTTACCTGTTCGTCATTGGTCGCGACGCCAAGGTCGACATGATCGACCTGTGGATGGAGGATCCGGAGATCGTCGCCTCCATCAAGATCGGCATGGAGGCGCGCTCCGTCGAGACCTCCAAGTTCGAGGGCTACGAGGACGATCTCGCCATCGCCGGCGCCTACTGGCCGCCCCATTACGTGATCATGGATGGCGAGACCCTGGAGCCGAAGAAGATCGTCAGCACCCGCGGGATGACTGTCGGCACCCAGGAGTATCACCCCGAACCCCGCGTGGCGGCCATCGTCGCCTCCCACCAGCACCCCGAGTTCATCGTCAACGTCAAGGAAACCGGCAAGGTCCAGTTGGTCAATTACGAGAACCTGGACGCCCTCTCCATGGTGGAAATCGATACCTCGCGCTTCCTGCACGATGGCGGTTGGGACGGCTCGGGTCGTTACTTCATGACCGCGGCCAACGAGTCCAACCAGATCGTGGTCATCGACGCAAAGGATCGTGATCTCGAGGCGATCGTCGATGTGGGCGAGATTCCGCATCCGGGCCGCGGCGCCAACTTCGAGGATCCCGAGCATGGGCCGGTATGGGCGACCAGCCATCTGGGTGACGCCACCATCCAGCTGATCGGTACCGACCCCGAAGGGCATCCCGATAATGCCTGGAAAGTGGTGCGCACCCTGGACGGTCAGGGAGGCGGCTCGCTGTTCATCAAGACCCATCCGGAGTCCGACAATCTCTACGTCGACACCGCACTCAACCCCAGCGAGGACATCAGCCAGAGCGTGGCGGTCTTCGACATCAACGACCTGGAAGCCGGCTACGAGGTGCTGCCGATCGCCGAGTGGGCCGATGTGGGCGAGGGGCCCAAGCGCGTCGTGCAGCCGGAGTACAACCAGGCCGGGGACGAGGTGTGGTTCTCGGTGTGGAATACCATGGACGAGACCTCCGCACTGGTGATCGTGGATGACGAGACACGTGAGCTGAAGCACGTGATCAAGGACGAGCGTCTGGTCACGCCGACCGGTAAGTTCAATGTGATCAATACTCAGAAAGATATCTACTGATCGGGAAACGGCGGCGGGCCTCTCGGGGCCCGCCCGCCTATCCAACGCATAAGTGAGCTGTGCCGATGCATTGCCATCCCCGAGACTTCGATAGCCTGGATCGAGGCCTGATCGACATCTACCAGCGCGGCCTGCCGGTCTGCAACCGTCCCTTTCTCAGCGTGGCCGAGCGCCTGGGCACCTCCGAGACCGAGGTGATTGCGCGCCTGGAGCGCCTGCTGTCACTGGGCGTGCTCAGTCGTGTGGGACCGGTGTTCGACCACGCCAGGGCCGGCGCCAGCCTGCTGGCGGCGGTGGCCGTTCCGGAGGAGACGCGCGATGCCTTCGCAGAGCTCATCAATGCCGCCCCCGGCGTCAACCACAACTATGCACGCGAGCATGACTATAACCTCTGGTTCGTGATGACCGCGCCGGACGAGCCCGAGCTCGAGGCGCGGCTGGATGCGCTGGAGGCCCGACTGGGCGTGCCGATGCTGCGGCTGCCGATGCTCGAGGGCTATCACATCGACCTGTCGTTCCCCATCCCCTGGGCCGAACTGGAGTGCACATGAGTGCCGCGACCCCACTGCCCCTCGATGCCGTCCGCTCGCGCGACGAGCCGGCCGCCCACCGCCGCCTACGGGCCCTGCTTGAGCAGGGAATGCCACTCACCCCGCGGCCTTGGCAGACCCTGGCCGAACAGGCCGGCATGGCCGAGGAACAGGTAATGGCCTGCGTGCGTCGTTGGCAGGCCGAGGGCATGATCAAGCGTCTGGGGCTGGTGGTGCGCCATCGTCGCCTGGGTATCCAGGCCAATGCCATGATGGTGTGGGACGTACCGGACGAGCAGGTCGAGGAGATAGGCCGGCGGCTCGCCCAGGAGGCTGCAGTAACGCTTTGCTACCGCCGTCCGCGGCGCTTGCCCGAGTGGCCCTACAACCTGTTCTGCATGATTCACGGCGCCCGCCGCGAGCGGGTACTGGCCGAGCTCGCGATGATCGTCGAGCGTCTGGACCTGGGCGAGCTCGAGCACCGGGTGCTGTTCAGCACCCACGCCTACCGCCAGTGCGGCGGTCGCTACGTGGGGGAGGGGGCGATATGACACTCGACGACCTGGACGGCGTGGATCGACGCTTGCTCAACCGCTTGCAGGACGGCCTGCCGTTGGTAGCGCGCCCCTATGCGGCGGTAGCCGAAGAGCTGGGTATCGCCGAGGGCGATCTGCTTAATCGTCTGGAGCGCCTGCGCGAGGGTGGGATACTTAGCCGTTTTGGGCCTATGTACCACGCCGAGCGCCTGGGTGGCGGCTTGACACTGGCGGCGCTGGCGGTACCCGAGTCAGACTTCGAGCGCGTCAGCGAGGCGGTCAATGCCTTCCCCGAGGTGGCCCACAATTACCGCCGTGAGCACGAACTCAACATGTGGTTCGTGCTGGCCACCGAGACACCCTCGCGTATCAAAGAGGTGATCGAAGAGGTCGAGGAGGCGACGGGACTTCCCGTTTACAACATGCCCAAGGAAGAGGAATTCCATGTCCGTCTCCACTTGCCCGTCTAGACCTGCCGAGGATAGCGACCTCGAGAATCGCGACGCCCAACAAGGTGATGTCCGGGAACTCGACGCCACCGATCGCGCCATCGTGCTCGCCACCCAGGCCGGCCTGCCGCTGGTCCCCGATCCCTGGGGCGCGGTGGGCCGCGAGGTGGGCATGAGCGGTGAGGAGGTGCTCGAGCGTATTCAAGCCATGCAGGCGTGTGGCGTGATCCGCCGAGTCGCGGCGGTGCCCAATCATTATCGGCTCGGCTACGTGGCCAACGGCATGACGGTGTGGAACGTCGACGACGCCCACATCGAGCGCCTGGGCCGCCAGGTCGCCGCCATTCAAAGCGTCAGCCATTGCTACCGCCGTCCGCGCCACCTGCCCCACTGGCCCTACAACCTGTTCGCCATGCTCCACGGCCGCAGCCGCGACGAGGTCGAGCGCCAGGCAGAGGAACTGCGTGAGCGCCTGGGTGACGCGTGCCGTGGCCACCGCATCCTCTACAGTTCACGCATTCTCAAGAAGACTGGGCTGCGCCTGGCCGCGGCTCCATCGAATACCCAACGGCGCGGTTGAGCCGTGTCCCTGGACTGCCACCCAGCAGGAGAACGCCATGTTCCGCGTTACCCGCTATATCAAGTCGCTGATCGAGCCGGGTCCCATCCCACCGGCTCGCAAGCCGCCAGGCCCGGTAGTGATCTGGAACCTGATCCGCCGCTGCAACCTGACCTGCAAGCACTGTTACACCACCTCGGCCGATATTGACTTCGCCGGCGAGCTTTCGACCGCCGAGGCCCACGCGGTGCTTAACGACCTGCACGCCTTCCGGGTGCCGGCGCTGATCCTCTCCGGGGGCGAGCCATTGATGCGCCCCGACATCTTCGAGTTGTCGCGTCGCTCCCGGGAGCTGGGGATCTACACCGGGCTTTCCACCAACGGCACGTTGATCACCGAGGAGAATATCGACGCCATCGCCGAGGTCGGCTACGACTACGTGGGCATCAGCATCGATGGCCTGGAGGCGACCCATGACGTTATCCGCCAGCGGAAGGGGGCCTTCCGCGAGTCCATGCACGCGGTCAAGCTGTGCAAGGCGCGCGGCATCAAGGTGGGACTGCGCTTTACCCTGACCCGCGAGAATTACGAGCAGCTTGGCGATATCCTGGCGCTGATCGACGAGCACGACGTCGACAAGTTCTACCTCTCGCACCTCAACTACGGCGGCCGCGGCCGACGCCACAGCAAGCAGGACGCCTGGTACCGCATGACCCGCGACGCCATGACGCAGTTGTTCGACCACTGTCGCGAAGAGCTGTCACGCGGCGTGGAGCGCGAGTACGTCACCGGCAATAACGACGCCGACGGTCCCTTCCTGTTGATGTGGGCCCGCGAGCATTTCCCCGAGCAGGCCGGAGCGCTCGAGCAGCGGCTGCTCAACTGGGGCGGCAACGCTTCCGGCGAGCATATCGCCAACATCGACAACCTGGGCAACGTCCACCCCGATACCTTCTGGTGGGACCACGACCTGGGCAGCGTTCGCGACCGGCCCTTCTCCGAGATCTGGCGTGATACGCAGGATCCGCTGATGGTCGGTTTCCGCCAACGCCCACGGCCGCTCAAGGGGCGCTGCGCCGAATGCCGTTTCCTGCCGATCTGCAACGGCAACACCCGGGTGCGGGCCTGGAAGGTCACCGGCGACCCCTGGGAGGAGGATCCCGGCTGCTATCTGACCAACCGCGAGATCGGGGTCGAGGGCGCCGGCGAGCGCCGTATCTCCGCCCCCTATGAGGCCATCCAGGCCGTCGAAATCCAGTAAGGCTTGCGAGGATTCCGCCATGCCGTCACGTCGCGTTTCCTATGATCTCGCCGAGGTGCCCCTGGCCGCCGGTGAGGTGGCCATCGTCGGTGCCGGGCCCGGCGACCCGGGCCTGCTGACCCTGCGCGCCCTGTCGCTGCTCGAGCAGGCCGACTGCCTGGTCTTTGACCGCCTGGTCTCCAGGGAGGTGCTGGCCCTGGCCAGACCCAAGGCCCGGCGGTTCTACGTGGGCAAGGCGTCACGCTGCCATGCCTTGACCCAGGACGAGACCAATGCCCTGCTGGTGCGCCTGGCCGAGGAAGGCCGGCGGGTGGTGCGGCTCAAGGGCGGCGACCCCTACATCTTCGGCCGCGGCGGCGAAGAGGCCCAGGCGCTGATCGAACATGGCGTGGACTTTCGCGTGGTGCCGGGCATCACCTCCGCCCAGGGCTGTGCCGCCTATGGCGGTTTCCCGCTCACCCATCGCGACTATGCCCAGAGCGTTACCTTCGTCACCGGTCACTGCAAGGGTGATGGCGACCTGGCCCTCAACTGGGCCGCGCTGGCGAGCCCGAACCAGACCACGGTGTTCTACATGGGGTTGGCCAACGCCGAGATGATCAGCCGGCAGCTGCAGGACCACGGCCTGTCGGCCGGCCACCCGGTGGCTCTGGTCGAGCGGGGCACCACGCCCGAGCAGCGCCAGGTGATCACTTCTCTAGGTGATCTGGTCGAGACCATCGCCCGCGAGGGGCTCAAGCCGCCCACTCTGATCGTGGTGGGCGAGGTGGTGCGCCTGGCCGACACCTTGGCACAGCCGGCTCCGAGAGAGGCGACCTTCGTCGAGGGCGAGACCCTGGAACTGGCGCGGGAGCGGGTTGCCCTGTGAATCGTATCGTTTCCTTCCCAAGGTACCTGCAGGCATTGGCCACTGTAATGCTGATCACGGCCATGGCGCCGGCTGGTGGTGACGATACCCGGGCGCTCTACCAGACCCACTGCGCCTCCTGTCACGGTGAGAATCGCCTGGGCGGCACCGGGCCCGCGCTGCTGCCGAGTAACCTCTCGCGGCTCAAGCCGGAGGCTGCGGAGGCGGTGATTCGCGACGGGCGGCCAGCCAGCCAGATGCCGGGCTTCGAGGCTGAGCTTGAGGACGCCGAGATCGCCTCGCTGGCCGGGTGGATCTATCGCGAGCCCGAGGTCGAGCCTGTCTGGACGAAGGAGGAGATCCTGGCCAGTCAGGTCGTAAGACATCCGGCGGGTAGCCTGCCCAACGTGCCGCGCTTCGACGCTGATCCGCTCAACCTGTTCATCGTGGTCGAGACCGGTGATCATCACGCCACCCTGCTCGACGGCGACAGCTTCGAGCCGATCCATCGCTTCGAGACCCGCTACGCCCTGCATGGCGGACCCAAGTACACGCCTGACGGGCGCCATGTGTTCTTCGGTTCCCGGGACGGCTGGATCACCAAGTACGACATCTACAACATGGAGGTGGTGGCCGAGGTGCGCGCCGGCATCAATATGCGCAACATCGCCGTCTCCGGCGATGGCCGCTATGTGATGGCCGCCAATTACCTGCCTCACAGCCTGGTGCTGTTCGATGCCCACAACCTCGATCTGATGAAGGTCTACCCGGCGGTGGGCAAGGGCGGCGAGAGCTCGCGGGTCAGTGCCGTCTATGCCGCACCGCCGCGGGGCAGCTTCATCGCCGCCCTCAAGGATATCGAGGAGGTATGGGAAATTCCCTGGCCGCTGCCCACCGAGCCGGTGGTCTCCACCGGCCATATGGCGACGCCCATTGCGCCCACACGCAGCCACGATACCCCTAACTTCCAGGTGCGCCGCATCCCGGTGCCAGACTACCTCGACGACTTCTTCTTCGACCTCGACTACGAGCACGTCATCGGCGCTTCCCGAGGTGGGGAGAGTGACGGCCAGGGCGGCATGGTGATCAATCTGGACAGCGGTGAGAAGGTCGCTGACCTGCCCCTGGAGGGGATGCCTCATCTCGGCTCGGGCATCACCTGGGAGTACGAGGGGCGCCGCGTCATGGCGACCCCCCACCTGACTCGGGCGGCGGTGTCGATCATCGACATGACCGACTGGACGGTAATCAAGACGCTGGAGACCGACGGTCCCGGCTTCTTCATGCGCAGCCACGCCAACTCGCCCTACGTCTGGGCGGACGTGTTCTTTGGGCCCAATCGCGACCGTGTCCACGTGATCGACAAGGCCAGCCTCGAGATCGTCGAGACGCTGATTCCCGAGCCCGGCAAGACCGCTGCCCATGTCGAGTTCGACCGCTACGGCGAGAAGCTGCTGCTCAGTCTCTGGGAAGATGACGGCGCCGTGATCGTCTATGACGCCGAGACCCTGGAGGAGGAGAAGCGCATCCCCATGAGCAAGCCGTCGGGCAAGTACAACGTCTGGAACAAGACGCGCTATGAGGAGGGTACCAGTCACTAGCACGAGGGCCGTCACGCAAGCTGGCGGCCCAGATGACGGCAGGGAAAAGTTCCTGCGCGAGAATCCACCCAGCTCACATTTATCTGACTTACCTAATAAGTAAGGGAGAGAAGCCCTTGCCTCGGTATCGTTTCTGTAATAATTGTTTTCTATAAGATACGCAATATACCAATGAATTAACATAATAGGCGCAAACAGTGACGCAAGACTATGCTGAACATCCGAGGAGTGTCGGCCAGGTCATTTATTTCCGCTATCGGCGTAAAAGTCACTTATAAAGCATAAGTTGTTAAAGAAAGACTTTATTAATAGCTCAGCTGGAATATGAGGCGCTCCCACTGCCTGGCGAGGGTCAGAGACGGACATCAGCCTGCCTCTGACATGGCAATAACCATGTGTTGGCGGGAGGGGGAGATGAACGGCTTCGATCTGGTTGCACATATCGGGATGCCAAAGACGGCAACAAGTTCGCTTCAAGACTACTTGTCGAGCAGGCAGGGCTATATCGGACGTGGGAGTAGACACTACCAGCATACGAAGGAGCTGCTGCGCATCTTCTACCGTTACGCTAGGGGGAAGAGTGTAGATCATGAACTCCACCGATGGATTGAAGGGATCAAGACATGGCGGGAGCGTGAGGGTGTTGTTGGTCCGGTATTGATCAGCGAGGAGTTTTTCTTCGGGGGCGAGTTCAATCACAATCCGGAGTTTCCTTTACTGGCGAGGAGTTGGAAGAGCAGGGGCGACTCGGCTCTATCCATTGCCCGCTTCCTGGCCAAGCTGCAGGCCTCCAGAGCCTTGGGTATCGACAGGGTGGAGTGCATCCTGACCATCAGGAGTCAGCCCGAGTGGCTGGGATCGAAGTATGCCCAGGACTCTGCCAAGATGATCAGCCCGTCTCAGCAGGACTTCGAGAAGCGACTTGGTACGTTCTTTCTGTTGGAAGACCCGTCCTGGTGCGACTGGAGTCGCTGGGTCAAAGACCTCGACAATGGAGTCGGCAAGCAACACGTACATGTGCTGTGCATGGAAGAGATAGAAGGTGGGGAGTTCTGGCGAAGAATCGACACCCTGTGTGGTATCGAATCGCAGGGGGCGGAAGAAGGAGGCGGCGTCCTGGCGCTTTGCAATCCCCACCTGAACAAGAGGCGAGGGCAGGACGGGGAGTGGTTACTCAGTGATTTCAAGCCGGGGGCCTGCCTGGCCAAGATGCTGCGCTGGCCGGCCGGGTCTCGAAGGCAAAAGGCCATGGTGCGGGTCGGAAATGCGACACGACGTCTTGGTGCAAAAAAGCTTTACCGCCGCGGGGAAAGGATTTTCCTGTCGGATGCCTTGATAAACCAAGTGAGTGATATCTGCGGACCCGGCAATGATTGGCTGTCTGGTCGCCTGGGTAAATCGTTGTCGGCACTTCATTACCCGGTACCCGATGATCGTGACCTTTCTTCAATAAGTGGAGGAGGTCAAGGAAGAGGACCCAGTCCCCACTCTGCCGGGACATCCGAGGTCTCGAGGCCCTCGAAGCGGTCGGTCACGTAGGTGCTGTGACACGCTACACAGGATTCGGTCATGCGACCGAAGAGTTCCACCTGTCGGGGCGTGTCTTCCGTACGACCAGCCTCGGCCAGTGATGCCGAGAGCTCATGCAGGTACGCATCCATCTGCAGGAACTCCGCTGGCACGGCGGCCTTCAAATCCTGACGATCTTCATCGGTCATGGACTGATCCAGGATGAAGCTGTCATGAATCGACTGCCCTTTCTCGGCGACCGTGGTGTGTCGCCCCTGCACGATGGCGCTAAAGACCTCCTGCATTGCCAGCTCGATCTGAATCATTTCCTCCATCAGCAAGCCCTGAAGCTTGGGCGTCAACCCAGGCCTGACAGGCTCCGCGGCCAGGCTGACAGCACTGACACCCAGCGCTACCAGCGTGCCGAGGGTAATGACAGCACGTCGGCCACGACCGCAATGGGTAGGTGCTGAACGTATCAAAATCGTATACAACATGACTGAGCTCCCTTATGGGTTCGTGTTCAAGGCTTAGGCTTGGCCAGCGCAGTTGCCACCCCGTGTGGCCGCCTTGATACAGGTTAGTCCAGATAGTCGCGCCTGCAGCCGGTAGTCGGGGAGTTCGTTGTCGGCCGCGATGGTCCGCTGGCGGCCATTTCTGCCAGGCAGGCGGCCCGGCCGGTCTGCTCCAGGCGACGCTGCTATCGCGGAGAAGCTGAGCACTATTCAATCACCGGTATTTTTGGAGAAGCGACATGGCTTTTCGACAGGTAAAGGATCTACTCGAATGGATTCACGATTTTCATGCTCGTCTGTCCGATCAGTACACGACCCTGGCGGACCAGCAGCCGGACGAGCGCATGAAAATGGCACTCGTGTTCCTGGCCGATCGCGAGCGGCGCATGCGCGACGCAATGGCCCGCTATCTCGAGGATGCCGAGGAAGGATTGCTCACCACCTGGTTAATCGACCACCAGAATTTCGCGCATCCAAGCTTGCTGGAGCGCGTGCCCCTTTGTGCGGGTTGTCACGATGTGCACGATATCCTGGCCAACGTCATGACCGCTCATCAACTTCTCAAGGACATGTACCTGCTGCGCGCCGAGTTGGCTGAGATGCCAGAGGAAGCGGAGCTCTTTCAGCAGTTAGCGACGCATCAGGATGCAGAAGCGCGCTTGCAGAGCCGAGATATCGCCCGGCTCGAGATCTACTGACTCACTGATGACGAGGCGGGGGTGTCGTCGGTCGAGCATGAAGGCCGTGACATAAGAAGTATTCTTGATACTTGTCATGGAAGGAGTGACGAGAGTGGCGCACAATAGCCATAACCATATCCTAGTGTTCCCGTCGGGTATAACGTCATGCCATCATCCTCTTCCTCGTTTGTTCGCTTCTCCACGCTGACGCGCCTGCCAGTGGCACGGCTGGCTTTCCGGCCTTTCTTCCTGTTAGCCGCGCTGTTCAGTGTGCTTTCCATGGGGGTGTGGTTCGCCTTCTGGCACGGCCTCATCCTGCTGCGTCCCTACGGTGGCCTGATGTTCTGGCACCAGCACGAGATGCTGTTCGGCTTCGCTGCCGCCGTGGTGGCGGGGTTTGTGCTCACTGCGGTGCAGAACTGGACCGGGCTGCCCAGCCTCAAGGGAGGGCCGCTACTGGCTCTGGTCGGGCTCTGGTTGGCGGGGCGCTTGCTGATGGCCTTTCCCCTGGGCCTGCCGACCTGGCTACTGGTGTTGGTCGATCTAGCCTTCTTGCCAGTGGTGGCGGGTGTCATGGCCATGCTGGTGATCGAGGCGAAGCGCTGGCGCAACTTGATCTTCCTGCCGGCGCTGGGGCTGCTGGCCATCGCCAATCTGGTCATGCACCTGGGGGTATCGAGTGGCGACGCCGAGTTGATCCGTCAGGCTGCCTACCTGGCAGTGTTGCTGATCGCCCTGCTGATGGTGGTGGTAGGCGGTCGGGTGATCGCCATGTTCACCGCCAATCGCCTGGGGCGGCCACGCAAGGCGCCGATCCCGGTGCTTGAATACACAAGCCTTGGCAGCGTCATGCTGGTGGTGCTGGGCCAGCTGCTGGTGATGTTCGGCGTGTCGCTGCCAGGCGCCTTGCTGGCGGCCCTGATGGGCCTGGCCGCCGTGGCCAATACCGTGCGCTTGTCGCGCTGGGGGGGTCTTTACAGCTGGCGCGAGCCGCTGCTCTGGGGGCTGCACTTGAGCTATGCCTTCATCCCTGTGGGCCTGGCCATGTGGGCCTTGGCAATGCTGGGCTTGCTCGGGGTCGAACTGGCGGTGCATGCCCTGACGATCGGGGGCATGAGCACCATGATGCTGGCGATGATGGCGCGGGTCTCGCTTGGCCATACCGGACGTGCGATCCGCACCTTGCCGGGCATCGGCGTAGCACTCGGGCTGGTACTGGTATCGGCATTGCTGCGTGCTCCGCTACTCGCGCTGTTCCCGCAGCTGACTCACTGGACGTACAGCCTGAGCATCATCCTCTGGAGCCTGGCGTATCTGACTTTCCTGTTTCACTATACCGGGACATTATTGAGCCCACGCCCCGACGGGCAGGATGGGTAATCGGGCGCTTCACGGCAGCTGTGGGCCAAGCGCCAGAAGCTTCAAGCTACGTTTCTACCCGACGTTCGATGCCAAGGAGAGGGAGTTGCTGGAACATTACCCGCTGATCAAGCACCTGCATATCACTGCCGCCACCCTGAGCATTCTCTTCTTCATGCTGCGGGCCTGGTGGTCGGTGCGTGAAGTGCCGATGTTGCAGCGGCGCTGGGTGAAGATCACGCCACATCTGATTGACACTATACTGCTGGCGCTGGGCGTGGTGCTGATGGTGATGCTCTCAGCCTGGCCCCACCAGCATCCATGGCTGGCCGCCAAGCTGATTGCCCTGCTGGTCTATATTGCCTTGGGTACCTTGGCGATCAAGCGTGGCCGTACGCCAATGGTGAGAGCCATTACTGCCCTGGCCGCGGTAGTTACCTTTGTCTACATGCTGGGCACGGCGATCCGCCACAGCCCGCTGTCCTGGATGGCTTAAGCTATGTGGCATGACGCATCAGCGTTGACCTTGAGAGGCCGCTCTGAGTTTCACGGTGCGACCCTCTGTCCACTCCGACTTGATCTTCGTCAAGACAAGAGCAGTGAGAGTTCTGCTAGCATAAAGAAGCATTACATATACATCTTACTAATAAGGTTTTTCGGCGCCGGCCGGAAATCAGAAAAGACGAGCAAGGGGGGGATGGCTCATGGCTGATGGTCTCAACAAGTCGGCGGCCCGCAATATTTTCTATGGCGGGTCGCTATTCTTCTTTCTGCTGTTCGCCGCACTGACGGCCCACAGCCACTGGTACATGGTCAATGTCTCCACCGACAAGGAGGGGCTCACCGAGTCGGTCGTGGATGGCAAGCACGTCTGGGAAAGGAACATGTGCATCAACTGCCACAGCATCATGGGCGAGGGCGCCTACTTCGCCCCCGAGCTGGGCAATGTCTGGGAACGCTACGGTGGCCACACGAGTCCCGATGCCGCACGCGCCGGTCTCGAGGCCTGGATTCGTGCCCAGCCGCTGGGGGCCGAGGGGCGCCGCCAGATGCCTGCCTACGATCTCAGCGACTACGACATGCAAGCGCTGATCGACTTCCTGGAGTGGACCGACGGTATCGACGACCAGGACTGGCCACCGCATCCCGCCGGTTGAGCCGCCTGAATGCCGGATGGCCGGACCGCCGGGTCGCCGGGCCGCGGATAAATCAAGGAGAACGACAACGATGAAATACGAAACCCAGAAGGTGGCGCTGCCATTCTTCATGCTGGTGATGGCGCTGTTCACGCTGCAGGTCGTCTTCGGGCTGCTGGCCGCCACCGTCTACGTCTGGCCTAACTTCATGGCCGAGATCATGCCTTTCCACATCATGCGCGTCAGCCATACCAACCTGCTGATCGTCTGGCTGCTGCTCGGCTTCATGGGCGCCACCTACTATTTGATGCCGGAAGAGGCCGAGCGCGAGATCCACAGTCCCGCTATCGCCTATATTCAGCTGGCGATCTTCGCCTTCGCCGGCGTCGCGGCGCTGGTTGGCTACCAGTTCGGTATCCACGAGGGACGCGAGTTTCTGGAACAGCCGTTCTGGGTGAAGGTGTTGATTACCATCTCCTTCCTGATGTTCCTGTTCAATACCAGCATGACCCTGCTCAAGGGTCGCAAGACCGCCATCAACCTGGTGCTGATGCTGGGCCTGTGGCTGGCCGCGGTATTCTGGCTGTTCGCCTTCTACAACCCCTCCAACCTGGCGGTGGATAAGCTCTACTGGTGGTGGGTCGTGCACCTCTGGGTCGAGGGGGTCTGGGAGCTGATCATGGCCTCGCTGCTCGCCTATCTGCTGATCAAGATGACCGGTGTCGACCGCGAGGTGATCGAGAAGTGGCTCTACGTCATCGTCGGCCTGGCGCTGTTCTCGGGCCTGCTGGGCACCGGCCATCACTACTACTGGATCGGCGCGCCGGGCTATTGGCAGCCCATCGGCAGCATCTTCTCCACTCTGGAAGTGATCCCCTTCTTCGCCATGGTGGTGTTCGCCTTCACCATGTTCTGGAAGGGTAGCCGTAATCACCCCAACAAGGCCGCCATGCTGTGGTCCCTGGGTTCCCCGACCGTGGCCTTCTTCGGCGCCGGCGTGTGGGGCTTCATGCACACCCTGCACTGGGTCAACTACTACAGCCATGGCACCCAGGTCACCGCCGCTCATGGCCACCTGGCCTTCTATGGGGCCTACGTGATGCTGCTCCTCGGCATCATCACCTTCGCCATGCCTGCGCTGCGCCGCGTCCAGCCCTACAATCAGGTGCTGAACATGTGGGGCTTCTGGATCATGACCAGTGCCATGTGCTTCATGACCTTTACGCTGACCTTCGCCGGCGTCGTCCAGACCCACCTGCAGCGCGTGCTGGGCATGAACTTCATGGAAGTGCAGAGCCAGCTCGGTCTCTTCTATGCGATGCGCCTGGGCGCCGGTATCGCGGTGGCGGTGGGAGCGGTGATGCTGCTCTATGCCTTCTTCGGCCCGGCCCGGGAGCAGGTGCCGGCCGGTGGTACCCAATTGACCGCAGGCCCCGAGCGCGCCTGACCACCCGAGGGCCCCGATCGGGGCTCTCTTCCGTTCACCTTGACGAGAGTGACATTCATGCCCCTTTCCTCTGTGGCCGCCAACGCCAGCGAGCAAGAAATTCCCTATTATCAGAGTGTCGGCAACGAGTGCGCCATGTTCGAGCAGGCGTTCCAGCAGCGCTTGCCGCTACTGCTCAAGGGGCCGACCGGCTGCGGCAAGACCCGTTTCGTCAGCCATATGGCGGCGAAGCTCGGCAAGCCGCTGTTCACCGTTTCCTGCCATGATGACCTGACCGCCGCCGACCTCACCGGGCGCTACCTGCTGCAGGGCGGCGAGACCCGCTGGGTCGACGGCCCCCTGACCCGCGCCGTGCGCGAGGGCGGTATCTGCTACCTCGACGAGGTGGTAGAGGCACGCAAGGACGTCACTGTGGTGATGCACCCGCTCACCGACGACCGACGGCTGCTGCCGCTGGAGCGCACCGGTGAGCTGCTCGAGGCGCCCGACGATTTCATGTTGGTGGTCTCCTATAACCCCGGCTACCAGCACATCCTCAAGTCCCTGAAGCCCAGCACTCGCCAGCGCTTCGTGGCGATGTCCTTCGATTTCCCGCCCCCCAAGGTGGAACGCGACATCGTGGCCCGCGAGAGCGGCCTGCCGGCCGACCAGTGTGCCGCCCTGGTCAACCTGGCGGCCAGCCTGCGCGACATGAAGGGCCAGGACCTGGAGGAAGGCGTCTCCACCCGCCTGTTGGTCTACTGCGCGACCCTGGTCCAGGCCGGCATGCCGATGCTGGAAGCCGCTCGCGCGACGCTGGTAGAACCGCTCTCCGACGACGCGGATGTCCAGGAAGGACTCATGGAAGCCATTCGCGCCACCTTCGGCTGAGGTATTACCCATGTCCATGCTCGATTTCCTCGAGGTCGAGGAGCTCGTCGGTCACCACTGGCACCGCTGGGCCTCCGGCGCGGCGAGCTATCCAGACCACCCCGAGGCGGCGGTGAGCCTCGAGAGCCTACGGCCGATGCTCGGCGTTTTCTTCCGCGCCGGCGGCGGCGAGGCGGGGGTCGAAGTGGCTGCCATCGCTCGGCGCGGTTCCGCGCACCGGCTGAGCCTGCGCCAGCGCCTGGGGCTCGACGAGGAGGACCTCGACCAGGCCCGCCGCGACGAGGAGCACCTGCTGCTGCCGCCGCGCCTGGCGCTGTTTCCCGAGGCTGCCCTCAACCGTGATCTCTATCTCTGGCTCACCGCTTTCCTGGCCGAGGCCCGGCCGGTAGCGCACCCCATGGACCCGCTGCAGGCCGATCTTCAGCGCCTGCGCGAGGCGCGTCGCACCGTGCGGGCGGCCCTGGCCCGCTTTCCCGGGCTGACCGATCGTTACGTGCGCCTGTGCGGTGAGCTGCTGGCGATCCGCCCGCGGCGTAAACGGCTGCCGCCCATGGAGGCGGCCCTGGAAACGGCCCTGTGCGCCGAGTTGGGCGCCCCCGATCCTGCCGAGGGTTGGGGCCAGGCCATGCAGCGGGCCATCCGCGAGGAAACCTTCTCCCTGGACGACTTCCGCGCGCCACGCGGCTACCGCCCACCGCTGCCGGTACCGTTGTGGGGCCAGGCCGTGACCCTGGGGACCCGCGACGGGGCCCGCGAGGAGACGGTAGATGACGAGGAACTGGCTGGCGCCGGGGCCTCCCCCGAGGACGACCAGGGCAAGCGCAAGGCCGACCGGCGCGAGCAGGACCAGGCCGACCGGGACGATCCACTGATGCTCAACAACATGGAGAAGATGCTCTCCTGGGGCGAGATGGTGAACCTCAATCGCCATGTGGAGGACGAGGAAGAGGAGGACGCCAAGAAGGTCGCCGACCAGATCGATGAGATCGTGCTGACGCCCAACCGCCAGAAGGCGGCTTCCCGGCTCAAGCTGGACCTAGACCTGGCTCCGGACGAGGCCACCGGCGGCCGGTTGAAGGGGCGCCATACCTACCCCGAGTGGAACCATCGCAAGCAGGCCTACCTGCCCGACCACTGCGTGGTGCTAAGCGATGTGCAGAGCGAAGAGGGGGAGCACTGGGCGCCCGACGAAGTGACACGCCGACGCATCCGCCGGGTGCGCCGCGAGTTCGAGGCCCTGCGCCCGCGTCGCGAGATCCTGCGTGGCCAGATGGATGGCGGGGAACTCGACATGGACGCGGTGATCCGCTCCCACTGCGACCTGGCCGCCACCGGCGAGTCCAGCGATCGGCTCTATCTGGCCAGCCGCACCCAGGCCCGCGACCTGGCGGTCTCGATCCTGGTGGACGTGTCGCTCTCCACCGAGGCGTGGCTGGAGGATCGCCGGGTGCTGGACGTCGCCAAGGAGGCGCTGTTGGTGCTGGGCCATGGCCTGGCCGGCTGCGGCGACGACTATTCGATCCACAGCTTCACCTCCCAGCGCCGTCACAAGGTATGGGTCAATACTCTGAAAGACTTCGACGAACCCATGGGCGACCGGGTCTCGCGGCGCATCGCCGCGCTCAAGCCGGGCAGCTACACTCGCATGGGCCCGGCGATCCGCCACCTCACCGGGCAACTCGCCGAGCGACCCAATCGCCACCGGCTATTGTTGCTGCTCACCGATGGCAAGCCCAACGACAACGACTACTACGAGGGACGCTACGGTATCGAGGACACCCGCAAGGCGGTGCTCGAAGCACGTCGCCAGGAAGTCAAAGTGTTCGGAGTGACCATCGACCGCGAGGCGGGGCGCTATATCCCCTACCTGTTTGGCCGTGGCGGCTATGCCATCGTGCAGCGCCCCGAACACCTCTCTCTGGCGTTACCGGGCATCTATCGCCAGATCATCGCCAGTTGAGCCATCGACCATCGAGGAGGTATTGCACCATGTCCCCCCGTTCACGACTCCTGCTGGCCATGATGGCCTGGTGCCTGGCCGCCGTGGCGGTGATGCTGCCGCTGGTATGGTTGATCAACAACCGCGACTGGGGCGTGGCGCTGATGCTGCTGGTGCCCTTTGTGGTCTACGGGCTGCTGCGCCTGGGAAGGATCCTGGAAGGCTGGGCACGGGCAACGCCGCCGCCATCGGGACAGTGAGGCATCAGGCCTGTCTCAGCTCAGCCGCGCCGCCAGGTAACCGCCGGCGATCAGCGTCAGGGTCAGCAGCACCAACCCCATAAACGCGCCCTTCCAGGCCGGTGTGGCGGCGCGCAGGTTGAGATAGACCATCAGCAGCCGTTGGGCCTTGAAACCGGTGGCGGCGATCACCAGACCCGCCGACCACAGCGGCAGCGCTTGCCAGTTGTCCTGGTCGAGGCGCGCCGAGACCATCGAAAGCACCGTCAGAGCCATCAGCAGGGCCCAGGTGGTCAGCAGACGGCGGGTACCGGGCAGCGTCGTCATGGCATCTCCGATTCAGCGCAACAGATAGAGCAGCGGATAAAGCAGGATCCAGATAAGGTCGACCATGTGCCAGAAGGCGGCGGCGGTTTCCACGTTCTCGATGGAAGTGCGCCAGGTCACTAGGGCCAGCAGCGCCAGGCCGAACAGCACATGGGCGAAGTGAAAGGCGGTGAGCCCATAGTAGAAGCCAAAAAAGGTGTTGGTCTCTGGGATGATGCCGGCTTCGAACTTGCCGGCATACTCGATCCCCTTGATCACGCCGAACAGCACGCCCAGCGCCATGGACACCCCCAGCCACTGGCGGGCACGGCGGATGCGCTCGGCGCTCACGGCTTCCACAGCGAGCGCCACGCAGAGCCCGCTGGTCAGCAGCACCAGGGTGTTGAGCCCGCCCATCAGCGGGTCCAGCTCGCGCTGTGAGGCGTCGAAGAGCGCCGTCGCTGACATCCGTTCTGCGGCGTACAGGGCAAAGAAGGCGCTGAAGACCAGCATTTCGCTGAGGATCAGCACCCACATCAGCGGATTGCCGGGCAGCGCCGAGAGTGGCCCCCAGCCGGGGTTGGGCAGCTCGCGTGTCGTCATTCGTCAGCCAGGGTCACCCGGACACCACCAAAGGCCAGGCTGCGCGGATTGTCTATCGGCTGGTTGGAGGTCAGTCGGTTGATGCCCACTCCGCAGCGACCCACCATCCAGATCAGGCACGCGGTGAAGTAGATATAGCCCAGCGCCCAGGGCGCCATGGGCGGCACACCTACCAGGCCCAGCAGCTGCCAGATGGCGACGAAGAGCCCTCCACCCAGCAGGCCCAGCCAGAAGGTGCGTATCTGAAACTGCAGGTGGCTCTGCACCCAGGGCTCCGCGTGGCGACGCTTGAGGTGGGCGATCAGCACGCCGACGGGGGCGGTGACCACGGCGAGCACGCTGCCCAGGAAGAGCATGTAGACGACGATGGCCGCGCCGCGACCGCGGGCGGTCTTGTCGAGGTTATCGGGAAGTTCGTGGACCAAAGTGTTGGACATGGAGGTCACCTCGCATCCGTCAGTCGGTTGGGCCCTATCGGAGCCCGGCTATTTGATGTATTTCACATGACACTATAGCGCGAGACGATGGGGGTTTTCATGGCCTGGATCAAGGCGTGGCCGGCTTGCCGACAGGTGTCTCGTCGCGAGTGAGCATCGGCACGCGACGCTCGGTCCACCACATCCAGATGATGGAAACCAGCGTCACCCCGAAGCACAGCATCCAGACAGTAGTGGCCACACCGGTAAGGTCAACCAGGGCACCGAACATGATCGGCAGCAGAAAGCCGCCGAGGCCACCGGCCAGGCCGACGATACCGGACACCAACCCTAGGTTCTCGTGATAGTCGTTGGAGAGATACTTGAACACCGAGGCCTTGCCGATACCCCAGGAGATGCCCACCACGAACAGTGCGGCAGTGAACAACCAGATGGGGATGCCGAAACCGAACTCGACGACGCCCTTGCCGCCGGCGCCTGCGACGCGGTAGTGGGTCTCGGGGTAGGACATGATGAACAGTGCAATCAGGCTGGCCCACATGCAGGCCCAGGTGACAGTTTGGGCGCCGAAGCGGTCGGAGAGCCAGCCGCCGAAGGCACGGACCACTCCCGAGGGCAGCACGAAGACGGTAGCGATCAGCGCGGCCAGCTGGATGCCCATACCGTACTCGCCCATGTAATAACGGGTCAGCCACAGCGAGACGCCGACGTAACCACCGAACACCACCGAATAGTACTGGCAGTATTTCCATACCTTGGGATCGTTGAGCACCTTGAGCTGCTGGCGAAGCGATGCCTTGTTGGCGTTGCGGTGGGTGGGGTCGGTAAAGGTAAAGCACCAGAAGAGTGCAGCAGTTATCAACATGATCGCTGCATAGATGTTGGGCACGGCCTGCCAGCTCAGCAACACGATTACCGTGGGCGCAATGAACTTGGTGACGGCGGCCCCGGCGTTGCCGGCACCGAAGATGCCCATGGCCAGCCCCTGACGATCCTTCTCGAACCACTTGGCGGTGTAGGTGATGCCCACCGAGAACGTGCCGCCGGCCAGGCCGATGAAGCCACCGAGTACCAGCAGTTGCCAATACTGGGTAGCGAACTGTACCAACCAGATCGCCGGCACGACGAACACCAACACCATGAAGAAGACTGGCCGGCCGCCGAAGCGGTCGGTCATGGCGCCCAACGGCAACCGTGCAAGGGCACCGATCAGAATCGGCACAGAGGTCAGAATGCCGAACTGGGTACCGTTCAGATCGAGTTCCTCGGCGATGGGCACGCCGATTTCGCCGAACATGGTCCAGACCATGAAACACATGGTGAAGGCGAAGGTATTGGCGACCAGCACCGAGGTTTGCTTGAAGCGTTGCGAGGCCATCTTGGTCTCTCCTGGCGTCGAAAGAGGGTAGCGAGGCGCTCGCCCCGCCAGTGGCATCGCCTATCAAGGGTTTTTTACAGAAGCGCCGGGGCGAAGATAGAACCACCAGTTGACCCCCAGGCAGACCAGGTAAAAGGCGGCGAAACCATACATGGCCACTTCAGGCGTGCCGGCCTTGATCTGGTCGCCGATCATCACGGGGGCAATAAAGGAGCCGTAGCCCGCCACGGCGGCGGTCCAGCCGAGCACCGGTCCTTTCTTCTGGGCATCAAAGATGAAGCCGATGCTGCGGAAGGTAGAGCCGTTGCCGATGCCGCTGGCAGTGAAAAGCACGATGAACAACAGCATGAACAGCCAGAAATACGGGTTAGGATCGGTGGCGTTGTAGGCCAGCATCATCACGTAGCCGGCCGCCACCGAGCCGAACACCATGATGACGGTAATGATCTGGGTCACGAAGGAGCCGCCCAGCTTGTCGGAGATCCAGCCGCCGATGGGGCGGACCAACGCCCCCACGAAGGGGCCGATCCACGACCAGGTCAGGGCGCTCGGGGCGTCGGGGTTGGCGACACGCGTGATGGTGCCGTCGGCTGCCACCTCCATCATGTTGCCGAAGATGATGGTGATGGAGAGCGGCAGCGCGGCAGAGAAGCCGATAAAGGAGCCGAAGGTCAGGATATAGAGCAAGGTCATCGACCAGGTGTGCTTGTCCTTGAAGATCGTGAACTGCTTCTGGATGTTGGGTTTGATTTCCTCGCCGGGCAGCAGGCGCAGCATCACCAGCGTCACGACAATAGTGAGCGGAAGCGCCAGCCACATGTTGAGCCATTCGAGGGCGACCAGGCCGATGACGGTGGCGACGATACCTACGCCATAGAGGCCGAGGATCTTGCCGAATGCCTGAAGCGGGGTCCCAGGGTTGGGGGTGATGGTGCGCAGGTTGTTCATGCCGAACCAGCCGGCGAAGGCCAGCGGGATCAGCAACAGCATCCAGACGAAGCCGGCGTTCTGGATCCAGGTGTCGGTACCCGCGTCGATGCGGCCAATCAGGGTGCCACTGGCCTTTTGCAGCGCCATCGGCTCGCCGCCAAGCGCGCCGAACAGCCCCACGGTCATCACCAGTGGCACCAGGATCTGCATGGTGGTCACGCCGAAGTTGCCGAGGCCGGCGTTCATGCCCAGGGCGTAGCCCTGCTGGCTCTTGGGGTAAAAGCTCGAGATGTTGCTCATCGAACAGGCGAAGTTGCCACCGCCGATTCCCGAGAGCAGCGCCAGCGCCTGGAATACCCAGAAGGGTGTCTCGGGATTCATCAGCGCGATGCCGGTGCCCAGTGCCGGGATCATCAGCAGGGCAGTGGTCAGAAAGACGGTATTGCGCCCGCCGGCCAGCCGCAGCATGAAGGAAGCAGGGATGCGCAGGGTGGCGCCGGCCAGGCCTGCGGTAGCGGTCAGGGTGAACAGTTGGTCGGTGGTGAAGGGAAAGCCCAGGTTCTGCATCTGGGTGGTGATCATGCCCCACATCATCCACACGGCAAAGCCCAGCAACAGGCTGGGAATGGAAATCCAGAGGTTGCGGTTGGCCACCTGCTTGCCTTGGGTGTCCCAGAAGGCCGGGTCCTCGACATCCCAATGGACAATATCGGCATTTATGCCGGCGTTGATGTCACGTTCGACGATGGAAGTCGACTTGGCCATGGGGTTCCCTTTGCCTAGGATCGTTGCGCTTCGCGTGCGATTCGTGCCATGACACGAATCCGCACGCGAAGCCCTGGACGCAAGATACCGCTTGCGCCAGGGTCGGGGGAACGCTGCAAAAACACCATGGATTCAGGAGGCTACCTCGATATAGGTAGTCCCGGAAACGATTTATCTGCTTGATCATGAAGCGGTTTGTTCCGGCGATGGGCCATGAGAAGAGACGCCGGAACAACGCAGGGTTATTTGGAGGTATCCACACGGGATCGTTACATCGCTAGTTGGCCGAACGCTCGATATTCTCCTGAACGGCCCATACCGCGGCCTCGACCCGCGAGCGCAGGTTGAGCTTCTTCAGCAAGTGCTTGACGTGGACCTTGACGGTACCCTCGGTAATGTCGAGCTTGCGAGCGATCAGCTTGTTGGAGAGCCCGGCGGCCAGCTCGCGAAGGATCTCGCGCTCGCGCTGGGTCAGACTATGGATATCGGGTGCTGCGGGACGCGAGCGCTGGCTGCGCAGCGCCTCGGCCAGCAGGGCGGTAAGGCTCTCGCTGATCACCATGCGTCCCAGCGCCGCCTGCCTCAGCTGACGCACCATCTCGTCCGGGTCCATGTCCTTGAGCAGGTAGCCGTCGGCGCCGGATTGCAGGGCATTCACGACGTCCTCCTCGTGATCCGAGACCGTGAACATCACGACGCGCCCAGCGAAGCCGTTCTCGCGCAGCCGCTTGAGGGTCTCGATGCCGTTTACCTTCGGCATGTTGAGGTCGAGCAGGATCATGTCGGGGTCGAGTTCGGTGGCCAGGTGTATGCCTGTCTCGGGTTCGCCGGCTTCACCGACCAGCATGAGATCGTCTTCCAGCTCCAGCAACTGGCGAACCCCACGACGCATCAGTGGGTGGTCGTCGATGATCAGTATGCTGGCTGGCGTCTCGTGGGGTTCCATTATCACTGTTTCCCTGTTACCGAATTCATGGTGGAGATGCGCTCATGCGTTGGTTCAGCCGTCGTAGGGGCATCAGTACCCGACGGTCGGGAGATCAAGCGGGCCGTCAGAGGAGTAAAGGTGAGCTCGACCCGGGTACCGCCTTCGGCACGGTTATAAAGCGCAAACTTGCCTCCCAGGGTGTCGGCCCGTTCGCGCATGATCACCAGGCCGTAATGCATCGGGGGGGATGTGTCGTTTGACAGTCCGATGCCATCATCATCGATACCGACCCACATGCGCGCCTCGTGAAAGCGTACCGATACCTCCGCCCGGCTTGCCTGTGAATGCTTCTGCACGTTGGCGAGGGCCTCGCGGACCAGCTGCAAGACATGAATTTCCTCGTTGGGATTGAGCAGGTGGGGTGGCACGTCGAAATCCAGGTAAATCGGCGCCTGCATACGCTCGCTGAATTCATCTATGGTCTGGCGCAGCGCGCTCTGCAGGCCCGGGCCCTCGAGCTTGAGACGGAACGTGGTGAGCAGTTCACGAAGCTGACGATAGGCGCTGTTGAGCCCGGTACGCAGTTCATCGAATACTGCCGACTGGGTCTCGCGAGGCGAATTCTTCTCCTGCATGCGCTCCAGGCGCGCGACCTGCATCTTGAGGTATGAGAGCGACTGGGCCAGCGAATCGTGCAGCTCGCGGGCGATGATCGTGCGCTCGTTTATCAGCGTTACCTGCTGCTGCTCTTCGATTCGCCGTTGCAGATAGATCGCCGTGGCCAGCTGATCGGCCAGGATATTGAGGAGGCGACGAGTGCTCGCGGTCAGGGGCCTTTCACCCAGGTAACGGATCTCCAGGGTGCCGAGCATCTGCTCTCCCATGTTGACTGGCAACAGCAGGCAATCGGCGTCGTCATGCGCGCTCAGCAAGAGGGGCTCGGGGTCGAGCAGGCAGGCATGACACGCATGGTCACGGCAGTAGGTAGGCCGTGTTGGCGAGTGAGTGGCGAGGATAGGGACCGCACGGTCATCGAAGGGGTCGTTGAGCGACAGGCGAATGGGCCCCAGCGAGAGCAGTTCCTCGATGCGGCGCAGCATTGGCGCCGCGCTGGCGCAGAAGTCGTTACCGCCGCCATAGAGCGCCCGGCTGCCTTCATGCATCACTTGCATGGCCTGATTGCTGCGCTCCAGCTCGGCCTTCTTACTCGATATCCGGGCCTCCAGTTCGCTGTAGCTGGCGCTAAGCTCCTCGGCCATGGCGTCGAAGGAGCGCCCCAACCGGGCCAGTTCATCCTGCCCCTGGAAGCGGGTGCGATGGGCAAAGTTGCGATGAGCCACTTCGCGAGCCATCACCAGCAGCTGGCGAAGCGGGGCGGCCAGGTTATGGCGAATGTCATGCTGTGCGATAACCATCACCACCGCCGTGAATCCCAGGAAAAGCAACTGCAGGATGATGAGCAGATGAATATTGGCTTCGCTTTTCTGCTCCAGCACCGTCACCCACTGGTTGATTGCACCTGCCAGGTCGCCGATGGCCGCGTCCAGCCTCGCGGTACCGAGTGCCTCCCCCGCCACGGCGCCCTCGATAGCCTGCACCACTTGATCGTTCCACTGGCTCTCGATCTGGTGGTACTGCCTCGTCAGGTCATGTTCGGGGTCGTCGGGGATGACCGAGAGGAGAGAGGGTTGGGACAGGCGGTCGCGAAAGCTGGCGGTCAGCGCTGCCAGCCGTTCACGCCGTTCAGCGTCGGGCTGCTGGTGATAGCGCTGCAGTGCCGCGTCAATCTGATAGAGGTTCATGCGTAATGAACCGGCGACGTTGATGGCCGCAGCATCGCCACGGCTGTCGGTGGCGATGGTCATGGTGAACGCAATGCTCATCAGCGTCATGGCCATGACAGCCAACAGCGAGGCCACGATGCGAACGATCAGGGAGCGTTGCAGCAACTTCATCAGCGTAGCAGGCCTTCCACCATCAGAACGGGCTTGAAAAAGTGATCATGGTAACACTATTACCCTACCGGGTAAGGGCAGCTCCCTCCAAGGAGGTGCCGAGGCGCGACTCCCGACCTGACCCACTCATCGCCGCGGCCTATCCCCTTGGGGGTAGAGGCGATGTATATGGAGGTAACCAGGCAGTATTCAGCCGATCGATGACCCAGAATCGCCCCCAGGTATCCCGCTGATGGCAGCTTGCGTCTCTCGACTGTCGAGCGTCAGGCGGCGGACAAGGTGGCCCTGGGCGGTCACGCATCTTTTCAAGAGCCTGGAGAGCGACCATGAGTCACTTCATCGATCGGCTGAACTTCTTTCGCACATCCCGGCGTGAAGCCTTTGCCAACGAGCATGGTGAGTTGCGCTCGGAGTCGCGGGGCTGGGAGGACAGCTATCGCCAACGCTGGCAGCATGACAAGGTCGTGCGCTCGACCCACGGCGTGAACTGCACCGGCTCGTGCAGCTGGAAGATCTATGTCAAGAACGGCCTGGTCACCTGGGAGACCCAGCAGACCGACTACCCGCGCACCCGGCCGGACCTGCCCAACCACGAGCCGCGTGGCTGCCCGCGTGGCGCCAGCTATTCCTGGTATCTCTACAGCGCCAACCGCCTCAAGTACCCGTTGATTCGCAAGCCATTGCTCAAGCTGTGGCGCGAGGCGCTCGCGTTGCATCCCGACCCGGTGGAGGCCTGGGCCTATATTGTCGAGGACCCGGCCAAGAGCCAGCAGTACAAGCGTGCCCGCGGCATGGGCGGCTTCGTGCGCGGGGACTGGGACGAGCTCAATACCCTGATCGCCGCCTCCAACGTCTATACCGCCAAGCAGTATGGTCCCGACCGTATTCTCGGCTTCTCGCCGATTCCCGCCATGTCGATGGTCAGCTACGCCGCCGGTAGCCGCTACCTGTCATTGATCGGCGGCGTGTGCATGAGCTTCTACGACTTCTACTGCGATCTGCCGCCGGCTTCGCCGATGACCTGGGGCGAGCAGACCGATGTGCCCGAGTCCGCCGACTGGTACAACTCCGGCTACATCATCGCCTGGGGCTCCAACGTGCCCCAGACCCGCACCCCGGACGCGCACTTCTTCACCGAGGTGCGCTACAAGGGCACCAAGACGGTGTCGATCACGCCCGACTACGCCGAGGTGTCCAAGCTCACCGATGAGTGGCTATCGGCCAAGCAGGGCACCGATGCGGCGCTCGGCATGGCCATGGGGCACGTGATCCTCAAGGAATTCCACCTCGACAGGCCCAGCGCCTACTTTACCGACTACGTGCGCCGCTATACCGACATGCCGTTCCTGGTCGAGCTCGAGCCGCGCGAGGACGGCAGCTTCGCGCCGGGCCGCCAGCTGCGCGCCAGCGACTTCGACGCCAACCTGGGCGAGGGCAACAACCCCGAGTGGAAGACCGTCGCCTGGGACGAGACGCGCGATCAGCTGGTCGTGCCGCGCGGTTCGATCGGCTTTCGCTGGGGGGAGAAGAACGGCGAGAAGGGCGATGAGCAGGGCAAGTGGAACCTCGAGTCGCTGGACGCCGCCGGCGCCGAGATCAAGCCGTTGCTGTCGCTGGCCGAGCGCCACGACGAGGTCGCGCGGGTGGCGTTTCCCTACTTCGGCGGCATCGAGCACGAGCACTTTTCCAACGTGAAGGGCGAAGGCGTGGGCGCCGCCGATGACCTGCTGTTCCACAACCTGCCCGTCAAGCGCCTGAAGAAGGCCGATGGCAGCGACACATTGGTCGTGACCGTGTTCGACCTGATGTGCGCCAACTACGGCATCGACCGTGGCTTCACCGGGCCGGGCGAGGACGATGGAGCCACCACCTACGACCAGATCCGGCCTTATACCCCTGCCTGGCAGGAAAAAATCACCGGCGTGTCGGCCGAGCAGTGTACGCGCATCGCCCGCGAGTTCGCCGACAACGCCGACAAGACCCACGGTCGCTCCATGATCATCGTCGGTGCCGGTATGAACCACTGGTACCACATGGACATGAACTACCGCGGCCTGATCAATATGCTGGTGATGTGCGGCTGCATCGGCCAGAGCGGTGGCGGCTGGGCCCATTATGTCGGCCAGGAGAAACTGCGCCCGCAGACCGGCTGGCAGCCGCTGGCCTTCGGCCTGGACTGGACCCGCCCGCCACGGCACATGAACTCCACCTCCTTCTTCTACAATCACTCCAGCCAGTGGCGCTACGAGAAGCTCGAGATCAAGGAAATTCTCTCGCCGCTGGCCAACCCGGCCGACTACCCGGGGAGCCTGATCGACTTCAACGTGCGTGCCGAGCGCATGGGCTGGCTGCCCTCGGCGCCGCAGCTCTCGACCAACCCGCTGCGGGTGGCCGCGGCGGCCAAGGCCGCGGGCAAGTCCAGCGCCGATTACGTCGTGGAGCAGC
The DNA here is from genome assembly GCF_900116705.1 of Halomonas korlensis. Classification (GTDB taxonomy): domain Bacteria; phylum Pseudomonadota; class Gammaproteobacteria; order Pseudomonadales; family Halomonadaceae; genus Halomonas; species Halomonas korlensis. The sequence goes on from NZ_FPBP01000003.1 coordinate 294,893, forward strand.
TCAAGAGCGGCAAGCTCTCCTTCGCCGCGGAAGATCCGGACGACCCGCAGAACTTCCCGCGCAACATGTTCATCTGGCGCTCCAACCTGCTGGGCAGCTCCGGCAAGGGCCACGAGTACATGCTCAAGTACCTGCTGGGCACCCGTCACGGCATCCAGGGCAAGGACCTGGGCGAGATGGGCGGTCAGAAGCCGGAAGAGGTGAAGTGGCACGACACGGCGCCCGAGGGCAAGCTCGACCTGCTGGTGACGCTGGACTTTCGCATGTCGACCACCTGCCTGTACTCGGACGTCGTGCTGCCCACGGCGACCTGGTACGAGAAGGACGACCTCAACACCTCCGACATGCATCCGTTCATCCATCCGCTGACCGCGGCGACCGACCCGGCCTGGGAGTCGCGCAGCGACTGGGATATCTACAAGGGCATCGCCAAGGCGTTCTCGAGCGTGTGCGTGGGGCACCTGGGCGAGGAGACCGACCTGGTCACCCTGCCCATGCAGCACGACTCCCCCGGCGAGCTGGCTCAGCCCGACGTCAAGGACTGGAAGCTCGGCGAATGCGAGCCAATTCCCGGCAAGACCCTGCCGTCATTGATCGAGGTCAAGCGCGATTATCCGGCCACCTATGCACGCTTCACCTCGCTCGGCCCGGCGCTGGAAACGCTGGGCAACGGCGGCAAGGGGATCGGCTGGAACACCGACAAGGAGGTCGAGCTGCTGGGCAGGCTCAACCACCGCAAGCTCGACGGCCCGACCAAGGGGCGCCCGCGCATCGAATCGGCCATCGACGCCGCCGAAACCGTGTTGACCCTGGCGCCGGAGACCAACGGCCAGGTGGCGGTGAAGGCCTGGGGGGCGCTCTCCAAGATCACCGGACGCGACCACACCCACCTGGCGCACCCCAAGGAAGAGGAGAAGATTCGCTTTCGCGACATCGTCGCCCAGCCGCGCAAGATCATCTCCAGCCCGACCTGGTCCGGCCTCGAGGACGAGCACGTTTCCTATAACGCCGGCTACACCAACGTCCACGAACTGATTCCCTGGCGCACCGTCAGCGGCCGCCAGCAGTTCTACCAGGATCACGCCTGGATGCGCGCGTTCGGCGAGAGCCTGCTGGCCTACCGGCCGCCCATCAATACCAAGGCGGCCCAGGGTTTCACCCTGCCGACCGACAACGGCTACAAGACCAAGGCGCTGAACTTCATCACGCCCCACCAGAAATGGGGGATCCATTCCACCTACAGCGAAAACCTGCTGATGCTGACCCTGTCACGCGGGGGACCTATCGCCTGGCTGTCGGAAGACGATGCGCAGTCGATCGGCATCGAGGACAACGACTGGATCGAGCTCTACAACACCAACGGGGCGATCACCGCGCGTGCGGTGGTCAGCCAGCGGGTCAAGAACGGCATGGTGATGATGTATCACGCCCAGGAGCGCATCACCAATATTCCCGGTTCGGAGGTCACCGGCACGCGGGGCGGGTTCCATAACTCGGTCACCCGCATCTGCCCCAAGCCGACCCACATGATCGGTGGTTACGCGCAACTCTCTTACAGCTTCAACTACTACGGCACCGTCGGTTCCAACCGCGATGAATTCGTCGTCGTGCGCAAGATGAAGCACATCGACTGGTTGGATGGCGAAGGTAACGACACCGTGCAGGAGGCCGTCAAATGAAGATTCGTTCCCAGGTAGGCATGGTCCTCAACCTCGACAAGTGTATCGGCTGTCATACCTGCTCGGTGACCTGCAAGAACGTCTGGACCAGCCGGGAAGGCATGGAGTATGCCTGGTTCAATAATGTCGAGACCAAGCCGGGCATCGGCTACCCCAAGGAATGGGAGAACCAGAAGAAGTGGAAGGGGGGCTGGCTGCGCCGCCAGGACGGGCGTATCGAGCCGCGCATCGGCGGCAAGTGGCGAGTGCTGGCCAATATCTTCGCCAATCCCGACCTGCCGGAGATTGACGATTACTATGAGCCGTTCACCTTCGACTACCAGCATCTGCACACCGCCAAGCAGGGCGAGCATCAGCCCACCGCGCGGCCGCGCTCGCTGATCTCCGGCCAGCGCATGGACAAGATCGAATGGGGACCCAACTGGGAGGAGATTCTCGGCACCGAGTTCGCCAAGCGGCGCCAGGACACCAACTTCGAGCAGGTACAGGCCGACATCTACGGCCAGTTCGAGAACACCTTCATGATGTACCTGCCGCGCCTGTGCGAGCACTGCCTGAACCCGACCTGCGTGGCGGCGTGCCCGAGCGGCGCGATCTACAAGCGCGAGGAAGACGGCATCGTGCTGATCGACCAGGATCAGTGCCGCGGCTGGCGGATGTGCATCTCCGGCTGCCCCTACAAGAAGATCTATTACAACTGGAAGAGCGGCAAGTCCGAGAAGTGCATCTTCTGCTACCCGCGCATCGAGGTCGGCCAGCCGACCGTCTGCTCCGAAACCTGCGTGGGGCGTATTCGCTACCTCGGCGTATTGCTCTATGACGCCGACCGCATCGAGGAGGTCGCCACCTCCGTCGACGAGCGCGACCTCTATCACCGCCAGTGCGAGATCTTCCTCGACCCGCACGACCCCGAGGTCATTGCCCAGGCACGCCGGGACGGCATCGCCGACAACGTGATCAGTGCCGCCCAGGCCTCGCCGGTCTACAAGATGGCCATCGACTGGGGCCTGGCGCTGCCGCTGCACCCTGAATACCGCACGCTGCCGATGGTCTGGTACGTGCCGCCGCTGTCGCCGATCCAGTCCGCCGCGGAAGCGGGCAAGGTCGAATACGACGGGGTGCTGCCGAAGATCGAGTCGCTGCGCATCCCGGTCAGGTACCTGGCCAACATGCTCACCGCCGGCGAGGAGGCCCCCGTGGTGCTGGCCCTCAAGCGGCTGATGGCCATGCGGGTCTACATGCGCGGCAAGCATGTGGAGGGCAAGCCGAATGTCGAGGTGCTGGAAGACGTGGGGCTGACGGTGGCGCAGGTGGAAGACATGTATCGCTATCTGGCCATCGCCAACTACGAGGACCGCTTCGTGATTCCCACCAGTCACCGCGAGATGGCGACCGAAGCCTTCCCCGAGCGCGGCGGTTGCGGCTTCACCTTCGGCGACGGCTGCCATGGCGAGAGCAAGTCGAGCCTGTTCAACGGCCGCTCCCAGACCACCACCCTGGTCAAGCCGGTCGAGACCTTCGACCCCGGTGCGCAAGGTGAGACCCCGCGCAAGGAGCGGCGCGATGAAAGCACCGAGGAGGTTCGTCATGACTGAGGCAGCGCTGCAACAACCCGCCGCCGAGCCGGACATGCTGAGCCTGCGCGTGCTGGCCCGACTGCTCGACTACCCCTCCGCGGAGCTCCAGGTCGCCGCGCCGGAGATGATCGAGATCCTCAACGCCGAGCGCCGCTGGTCGGCGGCGCTGCGCACCCGGTTGATGGACTGGTGTCAGCGCCTGCTGGAGGCCGACCTGATGGAGCTGCAGGCCGAGTACGTGGCGCTGTTCGACAAGGGGCGCAGCACCTCGCTGCTGCTGTTCGAGCACGTCCATGGCGAGTCGCGCGCGCGCGGCCAGGCCATGGTCGACCTGATGGCCGAGTACGAGGCAGCGGGGTTTGAGCTCGACGCCCGGGAGCTGCCCGACTACCTGCCGCTGTTCCTGGAGTATCTGTCGACCTGCCGCGAGCAAGACATTGGCCGTTGGCTGGGCGAGATTCGCCATATCCTGGCCCTGCTCACCGCTCGCCTGGAGGAGCGCGACGCTGACCATGCCCTGGTGCCGTTGGCCCTGCTGGCGCTGATCGGCGCCGAGGCGGATGTCGACGCCCACCGCGAGACGGTGAAGGACGAGGCCCCCGACGACACGCCCGAGGCGCTGGACGCGGTCTGGGAGGAAGAAGCGGTGCGCTTTTCTGCCGAGTCGGACGAGGACTGTGCCCTGCAGTCCGCCGAGGGGCGTCGGCTTGCCGAGCGCAAGCGCTCGGTACCAAGCGACCCCGTCAAGATCATGCCCAGCAGCGGCCCGACCGACCGCTAAAGGAGAACCGTCATGTTTAGCGAATACCTGCAACACCTGATCTATGGCTACTACCCGTATCTGGCCGGCACGGTGTTCCTGGTCGGCAGCCTGCTGCGCTACGACCACGGCCAGTACACCTGGAAGACCGGCTCGAGCCAGATGCTCTCCTCGAAGAACATGCGCCTGGCGAGCAATCTCTTTCATATCGGCATCATCGTGATCTTCTTTGGCCACCTGTTCGGCATGCTGACGCCGCACTGGGTCTATGCGGCCTTCCTGCATGCCGGCACCAAACAGTTGCTGGCCATCGTGGTGGGCGGCATCGCCGGGGTCATGTGCCTGGTCGGCGGCGCCATGCTGGTGTATCGACGCCTGTCCAACCCGCGCGTCAAGGCCTCCTCGAGCAACATGGATACCTTGATCCTGGGCCTGATCGTCTTCCAGGCGGCGCTGGGCTTGATCACCGTCATCTTCTCGCTGGGCCACCTGGATGGCGAGATGATGCTGACCCTCTCCAGCTGGGCGCAGTCGATCGTGTTCTTCAGTGGCGGCGCGGCCGACTACATGGCCGAAGTCTCGTGGATCTACAAGCTGCACATCTTCATCGGGCTGACCATCATCCTGCTGTTTCCCTTCTCGCGCCTGGTGCATGTCTGGAGCGTGCCGTTCGGGTACATCGCCCGGCGCTATCAACTCGTCAGACGCCGCGCCTAAGGAGATCACCTCATGGAACGCATCGCGATCGAAACGCTCCCTGGCAGGGCCGGCCCACCTCCCATCCGGGTCGGCGGCGCCACCATCGAAGAAGACACCATTGCCCGCGAGATGCAGTACCACCCGGCGGACTCCGCCGGCACTGCTCAGCTCAAGGCGGCGCGCGCCCTGGTGGTGCGCGAGCTGCTGCGCCAGCGGGCCAGCGCCCTGGGCCTGGTGAAGGAGGGCGACAGCGACTTCGAAGAGTCTGATCACGCCATCGCCGCCCTGCTGGAACAGGAGCTGGACGTGCCCGAGCCCTCCGAGGCGCACTGTCGCCGCTTTCATGCCACGCATCCCGAGCGCTTCAGCGAACCCACCCGCCTGCGGGTGCGTCACGTCCTGCTGGCCTCGGCCCCGGACGATGCCCGGGCCCGCGATGCTGGCTATCGGCTGGGCGAGACGCTGGTCCGCGAGCTCCAGGCGTCGCCGGAGCGCTTCGACGAGTTTGCCCAGCGCCATTCCGCCTGCCCCTCGAAGGAACAGGGCGGGGATCTCGGCTGGCTGACGTCGGGCCAGACCGTGGGGGAGCTGGATCGCGCCCTGCAACACCTGCCCGAAGGTCTGCACGAGCGGCCCCTGGCCTCGCGTTATGGATGGCACGTAGTCAGCATTGACGAGCGCATCGAGGGTCGCGAGCTACCCTTCGAGCAGATCGTGGATCGCGTACGCCACAGCCTGCGCGAGCAGGCCACCCGCCGTGCCCTGCGCCATTACCTGCTGGCGCTGGAAGCCGAGATCGGCGTCGAGGGCATCGCCCTCGATGATGATGCCGCCGGCGCCCTGATGCAGTGAGACAAGGGCCGTGCCCGGCCCTCCCTTCCACGATTTTCTTTGCATGTCGCCGCTCGTCCCGCGGGCGGCGAGGAGGCCCCGATGGCTGATGTTCATGCCGATATTCCCTTCGCGCGCCGCGCTAACGCCGGGCCGGCCGTCTGCGACACTCCCGGTCTACTTGACCTATTCGACGCCCGCGAACTGTTGATGACGGCCGCGGTGCCGGTGATCGGCAGCGAAAGCGTCGTCCTGGATGATGCCGCCGGCCGGGTGCTGGCCGAGGGTACCCGGGCCGGCCTCGACCTGCCGGGCGTTGACAACAGCGCCATGGATGGCTATGCCCTGCGTCGCCGCGAGCTTGCCGAAGCCCCGTCTGGCCTGCCGGTGACACTGCGCGTGCCCGCCGGTGCGGGGGTGACGCACCTGCCGGAAGGGGGCTGCGCGCGTATTTTCACCGGCGCACCGGTGCCGCTGGGCGCCGACACGGTGGTCCCCCAGGAGCGCGTGCAGCTCGATGAACAGGGCCGCATCCGGGTGATGGGCGAGGTGAGTCACGGCGCCAATATCCGTCGCCGGGGTGAGGAAAGCCGTGCCGGGGATGAGTTGCTGGCTGCGGGTACACGGCTGGACGCCGCGGCCATCGCGCTGCTGGCAAGCCAAGGCATTGATGGCGTGAGGGTACGACGGCGAGTCCGCGTGGCGTTGATCAGCACCGGTGACGAGTTGATCGAGCCCGGCCAGGTTTGGGCGCCCGGGCAGGTCTACAACAGCAATGGAGTCATGCTGCGTATCCTGCTCGCCCAGCAGAGCTGCGAGATTCTCGATCTGGGGGTCACCGCCGACACCGTTGCTGACCTGGGTCAATGTTTTGCCCGGGCGCGCGACGAAGCCGATCTGGTAGTGTGTACGGGCGGGGTTTCGGTGGGTGAAGAGGACCACGTTCGGCCGGTACTGGAGCGCCTGGGGGGTATCAGTTTCCATGGTGTGGCGGTCAAGCCCGGCAAGCCCTTTACCTTCGGCTGGCTGGGACCAAGTGTCGAACGCGGCACGCCGCTGATCGGTCTACCCGGCAACCCGGTGGCCTCGCTGGTGGACTGGCAGCTGCTGGCGCTGCCCTTTCTGCAGGGGCGTCAGGGGCGCAACCCACGACCGCTGCAGCGCCTGCTGGTCACTGCCGGCTTCTCCCGGCCGGCCCCAAGAGGCCGTCGCGAGCTGCTGAGGGTGGTGCTGGACGGGTCCGAGGGTATAACAGCCGTCGCCCGCCTGGCCGGCGGCCAAGGGTCCCATATGCTCGGGGCGGCAAGCCAGGCCGACGGCTATCTGATCATCGATGCCGATACCCCTGTGGAGGAAGGCCATGTCTACGGATACTACCCCCGAGCTCAGTTCCTTGAATGAGCTGATGTTCCGGCCTCGACAGCGGCGCGAGCTGGTCCAGGGAGTGTCCTGGCTGGGCGAGCTCGAGGATGAAGAGTTGGAGCCCTTGCTTGAAGACACCGGCATTCGCACCCTCAAGACCCGTGAGTGGCTGTTTCGCCAGGATGCTCCCGCCAAGTGGCTCTATATCGTGGTCAGTGGGACGGTGCGCCTGGTGCGCAGTGCCGGCGACGGCCGGCTGGCGACCATCCGCTGCGTGGAGCGCGGCGGTACCCTGGGCGAGCTGAGCATGGTATCCAGCGCCGGGGTCTACCTCTACTCCGCCGAAGCCCTTCGTCCCACCCAGGTATTGACCATCCCTGCGGCGCGCTGCCGCGATATCCTGGATCGCCAGCCGGCCTGCCGGGCGGAGTTCATGAGTCGTCTGGCACTCGAGCTCACCGAGCGCCTGGAGGATTTGGCGCTACTCACTCAGGCCGATGCGATGTCGCGGCTGATCAGCTATATCCTGCACCAGCTACCTCCCGACCGGAGCGGAGAGCCGCGGGTAGTACGGCTGACCTTTCCCAAGCGCTGGCTGGCCGCCCAACTCGCCGTAACCCCCGAGACCCTCTCACGCCTGCTCGGCAAGCTGCGTGACAGCGGCGTTATCAGCATCGATCGCCAACGCTTGGTGGTACTCGATGAGCAGAAACTGCGTGACCTGATGGTCGTCGAGAATTGAAAAGATAAGATCCTACCTACCGAGAGATCCTATCTACCGCGAGATCCTGTACCGAGAAATCGCATCAATGCCCATGGAATCGCACCTAGCCGGTGCGATAGACGCATTTTCCGGCCACGAAGGTCTGTTGCGGCTGGAGATCATGGTCGAGCAGGGCGATATCGGCATCGAAACCGACGGCCAGGCGGCCCTTGTGGACGTGCAGCCCCAGCACGCGGGCGACATTGCCGGCAACCAGGCCGAGGGCCGACTCGAGCGGCAGGACGTTCTCGTGCACGAGGCGTTGCCAGTCGGCGATCAGCGCGGTATTGCGGGCCACCCGCATGCCCAGGTAGGCGCCATGGGCATCGAATTCGGGCAGGCTGCCGTTGCAGTCGGAGCTCATGGTGATGCGCTCGACCGGTACGCCGCGCTCGAGCAGGCGTGACACCGCATCGAAACCGCTCAACCCGTCGTCGCCGGCCTCGTCGAAGGCCGTGACGTCGATGCTGGCGTCGAACCTCAGCGCGTAATCGGCGGCTTCCTCGAGCAGGGCGCGATGGCGATTGACGTGGGTGGGGATCACCTGGTCGGCCGGAATCTCGGTGTCCTCGAGCAGCCGGCGCAGCGGTTCCAGCCCGCGCTTGCCGTCGCCGAGGTGGAAATGGCAGATGCCGCGCTTGTCGGCGAGCATGGCACCGACGCGCACGTCACTGACCACTCGGGCGATTTCCTCATGGCTGGGTTGGCTCGAGCGATGATCGGAGATCGCCAGCTCGCCCAGGCCGATGACCTCGGGTATCCAGGCCAGGTCGCGCTGCACGTCACCGGTGAGCGTCGGAGGAGGTACCCGATACGCGCCGGTATACATATACGCCGCGATGCCCTCGGCCCTGATCCCGCGCACCTTGGCCAGCAGGTCGGCCGGGGAGCGGCTGATGCTGTCGGTGCCCAGCACGCCGACCACGGTGCCGATGCCCATCGAGGCGATCTCGTGGGCGGCGATTTCCGGGCAGCGGGTGCCGCAGCCGCCTTCACCACCACCGCCGGTCACGTGGACGTGCTGGTCGATGAAGGCGGGCACAGCGGTGAGCTCGGGGGCATGAATGAACCTGACGGGCCAGCCGTCCGGTATCGCGAGGTCGCGACCCAGCGCCGCGATACGCCCGTCGGCGATCAGGATGTCGGTGGCGTCGAGCGCCTCGGGCGCGAATACGCGACCGACGCGCAGCAGGGTGATCAGCGGAGCATCTCGATCATGCAGAGGGTTCACGGGCGGTCACCTATCATCTCGGTAAGACAAACGAGGGGCGCGCGAGGGCCCGGGAAGCGGCTCAGATCGCATCCGCCATGACTGACGGAAAGCGTCGGCCCTTGAGGCGCTCGATGGCACCGCTGATATCGTCGATCAGCAGCACCAGCAGGTCGCCTTTGGTTGCCACATCGAAGGCCCTGTCGACCGCCTCGTGCTCGTCCATGACGATCTCGACCTGGCAGGCGCCGGTGACCGACTCGGCACCGTCGCGCAGCAGCCCGGCGGCCTCCCCGACCGGGCGCCCCCTGGGGTCGGTCTCGTAGATGAAGACTACGTCGTGCATCCTGGCGAGCAGGGCGCCGAGGTCGAAAAGATCCTCGTCGCGCCGGTTCCCCGGGGCGCTGGCCACGCTGATGCGGCGATTGGCCGGAATACGGCCGACCAGCTCGCTCAAGGCCTCGAGCGCCGGCACGTTGTGCCCGTAATCAATCAGCACCTTCATGCCGTCGGCTTCGATAAGGTTGGTGCGGCCGGGGTTCTGGCCTGGGGTGGGATGGAAGGTCTGCAGGCCCATCTGGATATCGCCGATCGACAGCCCCACGGCATAGGCGGCGGCGCTGGCGGCCAGAGCGTTGGCAACATTGAAGCGCGCATGGCCCTCGAAAGTGATCGGCACGTTCTCGACCGGAATCACCGCCGCCTCGATGTGGCCCTGGCGCATCACGATGCACTCGTTGTGCACCGTGAAGGCCACGCCGTGGTCGCGGACATGCTGGCGGATGGCCCGCGAATCGGGGTCCAGAGTAAAGAAGATGATATCGCCACGCGCCCATTCCTGGGCAGCCAGCACTCGCGGGTCATCGGCATTGAGCACGGCGGTACCCGTCTTGCAGACGGCATCAATCACCACGGTCTTGCAGCGCGCCAGCTCATCAAGCGTGTGGATGTCATGCTCGCCGAGGTGATCGCTGGCGATATTGAGCAGCACCCCCACGTCACATTCATCGAAACCCAGGCCACGACGCATGATGCCGCCGCGCGCGACCTCTAGCACGGCGGTCTCGACCGTGGGTTCACGCAGCACGATATTCGCCGCCTGGGGACCGCTGTAGTCGCCGCGCATGATGACGTGGTTGTCGATCTCGATCGAGCCGGTACAGGCCATGCCGACATTGCGTCCCGCCTGGCGCAGCAGATGCGAGAGCAGGCGCACCGTGGTGGTCTTGCCGTTGGTGCCGGTCACCGCAATGATCGGAATGCGCGCGTTGGTCTCGCTGTCGGGAAACAGCATGTCGACCACGTGGGGGCCGATATCGCGGCCCTTGCCGTGCGTCGGCGATAGATGCATGCGAAAACCGGGGCCGGCATTCACCTCGACCACTGCGGCGGATTGATCCTCGAGCGGTTCGGTCAAGGTTTCGGCCAGCAGGTCGATGCCGATGATGTCGAGTCCGATCAGCCGCGCAATGCGCTCTGCCACGTACTTGACCTCCGGATGCACGTCCTCGGTTATATCGGTTGCCGTGCCACCGGTGCTCAGGTTGGCGGTAGGCTTGAGCAATACCACTGCGTCGTGGGGAACCACGCTGTCCAGTGTCAGATGCTGCTGCTCGATCAGGCGCAGCGACTGCTCGTCGATCTGGATCCGGGTCAGCAGGTTTTCGTGGCCGATCCCGCGTCGCGGGTCCTGGTTTTCCCTGTCGATCAAGGCCTGCAGGGTGGCCACCCCGTCGCCGATGACATGCGCCGGGCGACGTCTGGCAGCTGCCACCAGCTTGCCGTCGATGACCAGCAGACGATGATCCTCACCCTTGATGTAGTTCTCGACGATCACCGAGGGGTTGCGGTGGGCGGCGATGGCGAAGGCCTCGCGCAGTGCCTGGTCGTCGAGGATATTGGTGCTGACGCCACGGCCGTGATTGCCGATCACCGGTTTGACGGCGACCGGGTAGCCAATCTCGTTGGCGGCGTCGAGAGCTTCTTCCAGAGAGGCGCAGGCCCAGCCGCGGGGCACCGGAATGCCCGCGTCACCGAGGACCTGTCGGGTCCAGTCCTTGTCGTCGGCGATGCTGTAGCCGATCAGATCGGTATGGCCGGTGACGGTGGCCTGGATGCGCTGCTGGCGATGACCGTGGCCAAGCTGGACGTAACTGCTGTCCTCGGTCAGGCGGATGTGAGGAATGCCGCGGCGCTCGGCGGCGTTGACGATCGAGGCCGTGGAGGGGCCCAGCATGTGGTCGTCGCGTACCGTCTTGAGGCGGCTGATGATCGCCGGCATGTCGATGTCGCCGCCACGAAACAGCCGGTCGACAATCTCTACTGCCTCGACACCGGCCGCGAGGCCACAAGCCTCGTCGCGGTAGCGATAGATGACGTTGTAGATGCCGGTCTCGTAGCTGTCGATGGTCTTGCCGTAGCCCACCGAGAATCCGATCAGGTTCTGCAGCTCGATCGCCACATGCTCGACGACGTGTCCGGCCCAGGTACCGCGCTCCATGCGCTCCAGAAAGCCGCCGGGACGGCCGACCGAACAGCGGTGCTCCTGAATGCTCGGCAGCAGTTCGGTAAGGCGCGCCACGATGCCGGGCACGGTATCACTGGGCCTCTCCTCGAGCTCGCCGATGTCCAGGCGCATGAAGATCGACAGGTAGCGACTATAGTAATTCGGACCGCGCAGCGCGCGATGCTCGAGGATCTGCATGATCAATTCTCCAGTAGGGCCTTGAGCTCGCTCGGGGTGAGATAGCGTCGTGCTTCGACATCGAAACCGTGACCGCTGACCATGGCATGCAGGATCATGTTCTCGACGGCCACCGCTTCGCCCATCCGTAGGTCAGCGATATTGGAGCTCGCCAGGTCCCGACTGTCGATGAGGATCACATGTCCTGGACCAATGGCTTCAAGAATCTGTTCCTGATGGATGATCACGGCGGCATCTTCACCGAGGCCGACGCCGAGGTGCTCCGGGTTGGTCGCGCCGACTTCCATCAGGCGCGTGAACCGGCCGCGTTCGAGGAAATGACTGTCGATGATCAAGCCCTCGACGAGTCCGAGCCCGAAGGTCATGTTGACTGCGCCCTTACGCAACGCGTCGGTTGCCGCCCCATTGTAGATCATGGTGCCCGGCATGGCCGCCGCGCCGGCGCTGGTACCTGCGACCACGGCCCCTGACAGCCAGCGTTCACGGATCGCGGTCAACACCGTCGAGCCACCGAACACATTGGTCAAGCGTAGCTGGTCGCCGCCGGTGAAGAAAATCACCCCACTCTGATCGATCAGCTCGACATTGTCGGGGTCGGACGCCTGGCGGCGATCCTGTATGTCGAGCTTGTGGATGCGGCTTGCCCCCAGGCGCTCGAAAGCTGCCTCGTAGGCGGGGAGAACCTGGTCGGGTATGCTGCTGGCCGTGGCGATCACGGCAACGTCGGTATTGCCCTCGGGGGCCAGCTCGAAAACCCGCTTGAGAATTTCAAGCTGGGACGTCTTGTCTTCGGCACCCCCGATGGCCACGATATGGCCATGGCGGGCGGAGAGTTCAGAGGTCATCATCCTTTCGTCGCCCAGCGACGCTTTTAGAGGAAATGCCGAAGCGATCTCCGTGCAGGTAAGGTCGGTAAAAGACAGGAATCTCATGCCCGTCTCACCATATATAACAGCCACGCGATGTTATGGCACCCCCTGGCTGAACGGCACGGCATGCTAGACGCCTTCTCGCCACTGTCGGGCAGCATCAATGGCCTGCTGGTGGCGCTTTCAGCGCTGACCTCGGCGCTCTCCGCCGCGGTCGGTATCGGCGGAGGCTCGCTGCTGATCATGGTGATGGCTCAGGTAATGCCGGCCACTGCGCTCATTCCGGTGCATGGCATGGTGCAGCTCGGCTCCAATGGTGGCCGTGCCGTGATGACCTGGCGGCATATTGACCGTGGCTTGTTGGCGGCCTTCCTGCCGGGCGTGGTATTGGGCGCATTGGCGGCGGCCTGGCTGCTGGTACGGCTGCCGTCCGGGGTGCTGGAGCTATGCATTGCCGCCTTCGTGATGTTCTCGTGCTGGGGCCCGGGTTGGCCTCGAGGCTGGCTGAGGCGCGGCGGCACGTTTCTGGCCGGCGCGTTGACGACCCTGCTCTCCAGCCTGGTGGGGGCGAGCGGGCCGCTGGTGGCCGCGGTGATCAAGCAGCACTTCAGCGAGCGCCTGCCACGGGTGGCGACCTTCGCCGCCTGCATGACGGCCCAGCACCTCACCAAGGCGTTCGTGTTTGGCGTGGCCGGTTTCGTGTTCCGCGAGTGGTTGGGGCTGATGCTGGCCATGGTAGCGGCGGGTCTTGTCGGTACCTGGCTGGGGCTGCGTCTGCTCCATCGGTTGTCGGAGCATCGCTTTGATGTCCTGTTCAAGTGGGCATTGACCCTACTTGCCCTGCGCTTGACCTGGCTGGGAATACAGAGGCTGTTGGCAGCCTGAGGGCTAGCGTTAGCGTGGCCTTATACTATTGAATCTGGCAAATTGGACGCAAACTGCCGAAATACGCAAGGAAAGCCTCGCTTCTCCCTGTACAGTCGGCGAAGAGGGTTCATACTATTCGAGCGTATGTGCCGAATGTACGGTACAGCAGGGGATTCGAGGGAACACCGATGGTGACCGCAACTAAAATGATAATACGGCGCCATGGCATGACAGGGCTTATGCTGCTGTTCAGCCTGGCTTTGCTCACAACCACTCAAGCTCAGGCGGGCAATCCTCGTTATGCCGGTATCGTCATCGATGCTGATAGCCAGGAGATCCTCTACGCCGAGAATGCCGACAAGCTGCGCTATCCGGCCTCGCTCACCAAGATGATGACGCTCTACCTGATGTTCGAGGCCCTGGAAGAGCGTAGGGTGAGCCTGACCCAGCCGCTCCCCGTCTCATCGGCCGCTGCGGCCATGCCGGCCACCAAGCTGTGGCTCAAGCCGGGGGACAGCATCTCGGTGGAGAAGGCCATCGAGGTGCTGGTGGTACGCTCGGCCAACGACGTGGCCGTGGTGGTGGCCGAGGCGCTGGGTGGCAACCATGCCAATTTCGCGCGGATGATGACCGACAAGGCGCGCGAGCTCGGAATGCAGAACACTGTCTTCCGCAATGCTTCGGGGCTGCCCGATGCCGGCCAGGTCACCACGGCGCGCGACATGGTTGTCCTCTCGCGGCGGCTGATGCAGGACTTTCCCCAGTATTATCCCTACTTTTCTCACCAGTCGTTCACCTGGCGCGGCAAGACCCACACCGGCCACAACCGGCTGCTGAAGACCTACCCCGGGGCCGATGGTCTCAAGACGGGATTTATCCGTGCCTCGGGTTTCAACGTAGCCACCTCGGCGGTACGTGACGGACGACGCCTGCTTACCGTGGTGATGGGCGGCTTCACCGCGGCCTCCCGCGACGAACACACCGCCGATCTGCTCAATCGCAGCTTCGTGCGTGCCTCGCTCGCCGATGGCAATGGCTGGCTGGCCAGTGCCGATATTTCCGGAGGTCGGCTCTCCGGAGGCCGGCTGATGCCGGGCGCAACGCCCACGCCCGCTACACCGTCCGCCCAGGAGGGCCAGCTGGCCGGCAACAGGGCGGTCGAGAGTGACCGTCTGCGTGAGGTATCCAGTGCCTTCCCGCCCGCGCCGGTGGAGGCGCCGGTCTCGACTCCCGCCGCGTCGTCGTTCAGGGCTGAGTCCGCAATCGACGGCGATGCGCCGGGCTCCGTCTTCGCCTCCTTGCCTCTGGACCAAGGATCGGCCGATGACCCCATTCGCCAGCTGATGGCCTCCACCGGCAATGCCGAGGGTAGCGGCAGCCAGCGAGGTGAATGGGGAGTGCAGGTCGGTGCCTTCAGCGATGCCAACCATGCACGCAGCCTGGCCTCCCGCGCCGCCGACAGGTTGGCCAGCCAACTGGCCAATGCACGGGTCGCTGTGGCTAACGCCGCCGATGGCGGGATCTACCGCGCACGCGTGGTGGATCTCAACGAGAGCCAGGCACACGATGCTTGTCGCAGTCTGGTGCGCGAGGGCATGGACTGCATGGTGGTACAGGCAAGTCTGTAAGGCTTGCCGACGGCGCCCTTACCGCTTAGCGTAGCCTCGACGATCCACCCCGCCGGCCAACAGGCCGGCGGGGTGGCGTTTTGGGGTTCAGAACGGGAGCGCGCGCAGCATGACATCATCGTTCAAGGGCATTGGGTACATGTGCATGGGCGTGCTCTGCCTGGCCATTGGCGATGCCATCGCCAAGTGGCTCGGCGAGGTGCACTCGCCGCTGCAGATCATCTTCTTCCGTACCCTGGTGTCGCTGCCGATGATTGCGGTGCTGGCCTATTTCGGCGGCGGCCTGCGCAAGTTGCGTACCCGCCGTCCCGGGATCCATCTGCTGCGTGGGCTGATCTATACCGGCACCATGTTCTGCTTCGTGCTGGGCCTGACGCTGCTGCCGCTGGCCGAGGCCACTGCCATCGCCTTTGTGGCACCGCTGTTCGTTACCTTGCTCTCTGTGCCTCTGTTGGGCGAGCGCATCGAGGGACCGGTATTGGCGGCGTCGCTGGTGGGCTTCGTCGGGGTGCTGATCGTCGTGCGTCCCGGCGGTGATGCCTTCGACCCTGGCGCCCTGGCATTGATCGGGGCAGCGGTCTTCTATGCGCTGATGATGATCACGGCACGGCGCTGGGGTGGCACCGAGCACCTTTGGGCCATGGTCTTCTACATGACCCTGGTGCCCTTCGTCCTCACTGCCCTGGCGCTGCCCTGGGTGTGGCAGACGCCCCATCCCTGGCACTGGCTGGCCTTTGCAGGATCGGGGCTCTTCGGCGTGGGCGCTACAGCCTTTATCACCATGGCGTTCCGTCATGCCCCGGCGGCTATCGCCGCCCCCTTCGACTACACCGCCATGTTGTGGGCAGTACTGATGGGCTGGTGGTTCTGGGGCGAGATGCCGGACGTCTGGGTGTTCGTCGGTAGCGCTCTGATCATCGGCAGCGGCCTGGCGATCGCCTACCACGAACGACGCACCACCCTGAAGCGCCGGCCTACTGCCTGACGAAGGCCCTCGCGGCCGCCTCGGGGTCCGGTTGTCCACAGATCGCCGAGATCACGGCCGCTCCCTGGGCACCGGCCGCACGCACCGCAGCGGCGTGTTCTGCCTTGAGACCGCCGATGGCCACGGCCGGCAGGGGGCTGGCGGCGGCCAGCGTGGCGAGGCCCTCGAACCCGATGGGCTGGGCATGATCACCCTTGCTGGAGGTGGCGAATACTGGGCCCAGACCCAGATAGTCGAGTCGGCTGGAGTCGACGCGCGCCAGCTGTTCCTGGGTCTGTACCGATAGCCCGAGTATAGCGTCCGGCCCCAGGGCCTGGCGTGCCTCGAGCACATCGCCGTCGTCCTGGCCGATGTGCAGGCCGTCGGCACCCACCGCCAGGGCCACCTCCAGGCGGTCGTTGATGATCAGTGGCACGCCCGTGCCGGCCAGCGCGGTCTTGAGGCGACGCGCCTGCGCGACCAACTCGGGCTCGCTGGCGTACTTGTCGCGTAGCTGCACGACGGTGACACCGCCACGAACAGCGGCGACCACCGTTTCCAACAGGCCATGCTCAGCGCACAGGCTGGGGTCGGTGATCAGGTACAGGGAAAGGTCCAGGCGCATCGTGATCTCCAGAGGCGGGTTAGGGGCATGTGGCTCGCAAGATCAGGGCGCGGGTGCGGCGGCGCCGAGGAAACGCTCCTGCCAATAGTCCAGGGCCACCGAGGTGGTGGTGACGTGACGTCCGCGGCCGGGGGCATGGATCATCTGGCCGCCGCCCAGATAGATGCCGACATGGCTAGCCTTGCCGCCACGGGCGGTATCGAAGAACAGCAGGTCACCTGGTCTTGCGGCATCGACCCGCGGCAGGGTGGCGAACTGCTGATGTGAGGTGCGCGGCACGGAAATGCCGGCGCGCGAGTAGCTCAGCTGCACCAGCCCGGAACAATCCAGCCCGCTCTCGCTGGCACCGCCGAAACGGTACGGCGTGCCGAGGGTGCGTTTCGCCTCGGCAAGGATCAGGGCACGGTCGAGGGAAAGCTCACCCGCGTCGTCACGGGTGGTGAGTTCGCGTCCGGCACAGCCGGCGAGCAGCAGGATGCCCAAAGATAACGCTAGCAGGCGTGTAACCGGCCAAAGGAAGCCTCCGGCCGGAGGTCGTTCACGATACGCAGCGACAAGGCAGTCGGGCATGACCAGATGGCTCAATCACGAGGGGCGATGCGGCTAACCTAGCCGATTCGGCACACCAGTGAAAGGCATGTCGGTGATAGGTGATATCAACGAAACGCGATACGCGTGCCGTAGGTCAGCATTTCGTCCGGTGACATGGCGTGTCCCGACACCCCGATCATCTCGTCGCCGCACTGATCGGCCCAGGTCAGCACGCCGTGAGTCAGGCCGATGCTGCCCAAGCGGTCGCGAATCTCGCCGGTGCCCAGGAAAGTGCAGTTCCTGCCCTGCGCATCCGACAGGGTGGACACCCCATTGGCATGATGCAGACGCACCGTGTAGATGCCATCCATCGACTCGACCTCGACGATGGGCGACAGGCCATGCGTGATCGCCGTGGCGAGCTGCTTCAGGGTGATGTGGTCACCGAGTTGGTAGTCAGGTGAAGTCATGACGCTGTCTCATGCTGGGTTGAGTACAACAAGTGTAGAAGGCGTGAGCATCGCCACAAGGCCTTTTTGACGGGGTCAAGCGAAGGCGTAGAGGTCCATGGCCAGCACACCGTGCTCCACGCTGTGATGCAGGCGTTCTGCCTGGCCGCCGGCCCCCATGGCGACCAGTAGCGGCTGAAAGTGCTCGGGGGTCGGGTGGTTGCGCCGCGCCTGCGGCGCGCGCTGCCAGTCGAGCAGGGCCGTCCGATCATCGGCTTGCAGTCGGGCGTGGACCCAGTCGGCAAACTCGCCGACCCAGGCAGGCATCGGCGCCTTCAGGGCCTGCAATTCCATCAGGTTATGGGTCAGGCTGCCCGAGCCGATCACCAGAATGTCTTCCTTGCGCAGCACGGCGAGCTTCTCGCCCAGGGCCATCAGCTCGCTGTTTGACCACGTCACCGGCAGGGACAGCGAGACCACCGGGATATTGGCCTCGGGATACATCAGCGACAGCGGTACCCAGGCGCCGTGGTCCAGGCCGCGCTCGGTGGGGATGGCGTTGAGCTCACGGGCCAGGCGCATCGCCAGTGCCGGCTCACCCGGGGCGGGGTATTGGCAGTCGAAGAGCGCCTGGGGGAAGCCGCCGAAGTCGTGAATGGTCTCGGGCCGTGCGCTGCTGCTGACCAGCAGCTGGCGGCTTTCCCAGTGGGCCGAGACCACCACGATCGCCGCGGGCCGCCACTCCTTGCCCAGCTGGCGCAGGAAGTCGTGGGCCGGACCCGGGGTCAGGGCCAGCATGGGTGAGCCATGGGAAATGAACAGGCTGGGAAGCATCTCGGTTCTCCTTCGGTAGGGCGGCTCAGTAGCCGGTCATCTCAAGATAGCCCCGTCCACGTGGCTCGCCGCTGGCATGGTCGAAGACGTTCACCTCGCCCTCCCAGTAGCTCACCGTGGTGGGCATCCAGCGATTGGCATGGGGCGCCGCGACTGTCAGATCAAGGCCCTGGTCCGGGGCCTGCAGCCGCCAGCGGGTGGGCACTTCGCGGCCGGCGACAGCCGAGGTGGTCAAGGGAGTGAGGTCGAGGGCGCTGTCATCGAGGGACGTCGTCTCGCCTTCCGGGGTAATCCAGGTGCCGGAAAGATAGTCGCCGCCATCCGTGCCGCCGCCCTTCAGGCGAAAAGCCATCAGCCGGTGACCATCGGCCAGGTGCAGCGAGAACCAGTCCCAGCCGGCCTGGTCGGAACCGAGCAGCTGGCTGCTCCATTCGCGGTCGAGCCAGGCGCGCCCCGTTACCTGGTGGGGCTCGCCGTGCAGGGTGACCTCACCGCTGACCCGGTAGAAGGGCTGGCTGATGTAGATCGAGCCCTGGCCGTCGGCGGACTTCTGGCTGAAGCCGTTCTCGCCATGGTGCACCAGGGGCCCCTGGGCCTCCAGCGTTAGACGGTAGCCGAAGCGCGCGTCGTCCGGCCCGGCCCGGGCGGATAGCGTCAGGCGGTCGAGGGCATCGCGCCCTGGTTCGCTGACGTGGCTGACCATCGACCAGTCGTCGAGCCAGGCGCGGAAAGGGTCCGCGGTGACGCCTGCCTGGTCACGTTCGGGGTCGCTTTGCCGCGAGCCGACCCGGGCGAAGCGTTCGGCCATCCGGTGGGCGTCGCCCTTGGAGACCGCCATGTGCGCCATCCACAGCTGGTCGGCGGCCCACGGGCCGGGCGCCTCGGGGCGCTCGGCGGGTGGCTGCTGGGCCTGGCGGAACAGGGTCCACTGCACGCCCAGCGGCTCGCCGGCGGCATCCTCAAGATTGGCGGTCAAATACCACCACTCCAGGCGGTAGTCGGGATGGGGGCCGTGGTCCTCGGGGAAGCGCAGCGTTGTGCCGGGCCGGGCCTGCACGAAGCCGCCGGCATCGGCGCCCAGCCCGGCGAAGCTCTGCAGTCCCTCTTCCTCCGATACGGTGTGTGGCTCGCATCTCGCCACACCCTGCAACGACAGCAGCAATAAGATCAGCAGTAAGGCCCGCGGCAGCCCGGATAGGCGGCAGTTACTCGACAGCTGCGTCATGCCGCTTGCTCCTCGGCGAGCAGCGCCCGGGGTGGCGTCCGCCACAGTGATAGTGAGGGCAAGGCTGCGGCCAGCAGCGCGACGACCACGGCGGTGGCCACCGTCAGCAGGATCTCGCCAGGGAAGAGGTGCAGCGGCAAGCGCCAGCCGAAGGCCGCGACGTTGATCACCGCGACCAGCCCGGCCGTGACCGTGATCCCCAGCGGCACGGCCAGCAGGGCGGTCAGCAGCGACACGCCGCTCAGCTGGGCGAGCTGCACCGTGATCAGCCGGGTTCGCGGCACACCCAGTGCCCAGAGGGGCGCCAGCCGGCGGCGTCGCTCGCGCGCCTGGGCCAGCAGACTGGTGAGTAGCGCCAGGCCCGCGACAACCAGCGTCAGCGCACTGAGCGCACGGGTAATGGAGAAGGTGCGCTCGAAGATAGTGGTGGAGATGCGCTTGATCTCGCGCTGATCCTGCAGGGCGTCCCGGCCCAGGCCGAAGCGAGTGGTCAGAGCCTCGGCAAGGGCCGCTTCATCGGCGCCTGGTGCCAGCACCAGGCCCAGCGAGCCGGGAGGCGCCTGGAAACGCTGCGCCAGCTGTGAGGTGGACAGCAGCACTTCGCCGCGTGGGTTGCCGTAGTCCGGGTAGACGGCCACGACGTCGAGCGAGGTCTCGCCGGTCGGCGTGGTGAGCACGAGCCGGTCGCCGGGAGACAGCCCCTGGTCGATGGCCAGCTGCTCGTTGACGAAGGCCTCGCCGTCGCGGAAGGCTTGCCAGGCGGCCTCGCGTCCCGCCAGCGTCGACAGTAGCGGCCAGCGCGGTGTCAGGGTCTCGCCCGGCGTGATGCCGTAGACACTGACGGGCAGGTCAAGTGCGGCGGGCGGGCGCTCGCCGGGGGCTTCGCGATAGTCGACCTCGCTCAGGACCGCCTCGGCGTGGCGGGTAGCCAGGCGTTCAGCGACGCCCGTCTGGCTGGCGAGCCAGGCATCGATCTCGTCGAACTGCGCCGCGGGCGGGTGCAGATAGAGGTCGGCTACCAAGCGCTGATCCAGCCAGTCGAGAAAGGTCAGGCGAAAGCCACCCACCATGCTGCTCACCCCAAGGTTGGCGGCAAGCGCGATCAACAGCGCCATCATGGCAAGCGAAAGCCTGGGCAACTGCAGCTGCAGATCCGCCAGGGCCCACTGGACCAGCGGTCGGCCTCGGGTGAGGCGGGCGAGCCCGGCCAGCAGCGTGGCTAATATAGGCGGCAACCAGAGCGCGCCGGTCAGCAGCAGTGCCGCGAGTATCATGAAGCCGGCCACCAGCCCCTCGCCGGCGGGTTGGCGAGACAGCCAGGCCCATAGCGCCAGCCCGCCGAGTGCCACCGGCACGCCAGCCAGCGCCATGCGCCGCAGCTGCCGGTGGTAACCCGCTCGCCAGGCCTGCGCATGGCCCAGCCCAAGCACGCTGAGCCTGGCGGCTCGCCACAGCACGCCGGCGCCGGCCAGCAACAGCCCCCCCAGCGTCACGGCGATCCCGCCCAGCCAGTAGTGCCAAGGCAAGCTGAGCTCCGCGCCCACGCCGGTGCCGTAGAGGCTGCCCAGGGTGGCGGCCACGTCCGGCAATAACGCGCGCGCCAGCCAGACGCCGCTGACGATGCCGGCCAGGGCACCCAGCAACCCCAGCAGTATCAGTTCGAAGGCCAGCAGCGCGACCAGGCGCCGGCCCGGCACACCGAGCGCCCGCAGGGTACGCAGCATGCCCAGCCGCTGCTCCAGGGCCAGGCCCAGTGCGGCCTGCACGATGAAAAGCCCCACCACCAGCGCCAGTAGCGCCATGGCAGTGAGATTGAGATGAAAGCTCTCGGTGAGCTGTCCCGGTGAGATTCGCGTATCGACACGCGTCAGCACCATGCCCTCCGGGGCCACAGCCAGCGCATCGGGCGCGGTAACCAGCCGACTGAGCGTGGTACCACGGTCCAGCAGTCGGGCCGCGACGGCGATATCCATCACCAGGGTATCCGGGGGTAGCGCCGGGGCGATGACCAGCGGCGGCAGCCGCTGGCCATCGGCAAGCGCTGGCTCGGCACCCTTGGCCTGCTCGGCGTTGGAGACATCGACCCCCAGGGTGGTCAGGGTGTCTGGCGCCAGTCGGGTCTGCCAGGGCGGCGTAAAGAAGGCCGTCAGTTCACCGCGGCTACCCGCCGTGGCGAAGGCACTGTCGCCGGGCAGGGTGAGCGGGTCGATACCGATCACTCTCAGCGAGGTGCCATCGCTCGCCTCGAGCTCGCCTTCCAGCAGCGGCGAGACCGGCAGCCCCGCGCGGCGCAGGCGCACGAAATCCTCCCGGGTCAGCGCCTCGCCGTCCTGGCGCTCCAGCCGGTCGAGCCCGGTAGTGAACAGCGCCTCGGCCCGGGCGTAGCTGTCGCGGGCCGAGGTATTGATCGCCTGCACCCCGCTCCATAGGGCGCTGGCTACCCACAGGCCCAGCAGCAGCATGGCCAGCTGGCCGGGGTGACGCCGATAGTGAGAGAGCAGAGTCGCCAGGGCAGTAAGCATCAGGCGCATGCCTCCTGTATCGACAACCGGCCATGCGACAGCCACAGGCGGCAGTCCAGCGGGGTCGAACAGGCCTTGTGACTCTGGCGAAACTCGAGCATGGCGGCCTTCCTGGCGTTGATTGTCAGTGATGGTCGCACAGCCGATGACTCAGGCGAACAGGTGCACAGGTTCTTGATGCGTAAATGCTGCATTTTGGGCGGGATAAGGGCGGGTGCGCTATGTTGAAATTTCACTTTCTGTACGCTTCAGGAGGTACACGATGGGTATCTGTGCGACTTGCGGTAATGAATATGGCAGCACGTTCACGATCACCAAGGACGGCCGGAGCTTCGATTTCGATTCCTTCGAGTGTGCCATTCACAAGCTGGCGCCGTCGTGTGCGCATTGCGGTTGTCGGGTGGTCGGACATGGTGTCCAGCAAGATGATACGGTCTATTGCTGCGCCCACTGTGCCCAGCAGGCAGGCGACACCGGGCTGGTCGACCATAACTGAGCGGACGTCTCCTGTACCACCGCGCCTATGGCATAACGGGCGGGGCCTCCCTGGCAAGCCTCTAGTTGCGGGGTGTCTTAGGGGGCGTGTCCAGGTGCAGCCAGCGGGCCAGTCGCGAATGGCGCCGTCGGCTCAGATACCACGGCAGGAGGGTCATGACGGTAAGGATTACGGCGGCGGCAAGGAGCGAGAGCAGCGGACTGAGCTCGAAGCTCTGTCCGAGGCTGGCGAACACCAGACTCATGGGCAGCATGCCGATCAAGGTCCCTGCGGCATAGCGTCCCACGCTGATGGCGGTGACCCCGGCGGCGTAGCTGACCAGGGCGAAGGAGAAGATCGGGACCAGGCGCGTGATCAGCACGGTCAGGAACAGCAGGCGCTGCGAGCCCTGGTTGCCGAACAGCGGGTTGGTCGGCAGCTTGGCGCGCAGTGCCTCGCGGCCCAGAACACGGGCAAGATAGAAGGCGATCAGCGCACCAGCCATGGCACCGGCGACCGATAACAGCACCCCTTTGACCAGGCCGAAGGCCAGCCCGGCGGCGGCGGTCACCGGCAGCGTGGGAATCGGGCCGACCACCACCGCCAGCATCATCAACAGCAGGAGCAGCAACGGCCCGAGGCTGCCCTGGCTGTTGAACCAGGCGGCGATGCCCGACGGTGACAGGCTCATGGGCAGGCCCAGCCCCTGCAACAGCCACCAGATGCCGGCCATGATCGTTACCACCGTGGCGATGAGCACGACTCTGAAGGCCCAGACAGACCGTACTGTCACGTGGTTAGCGCCCTCCCGAGCCGGCCATGGGACAGCTGAAGGCAGCGGGCGAGCGGGGCGGCGACGTGGGGGCTGTGAGTGACCATCAGCAGGGCGCTGCCGGTATCGTGTACCAGCTCCAGCAGCAGGGCGAGGACCTCGTCGGCCGTCGTCTCGTCCAGATTGCCGGTGGGCTCGTCGGCGAGCAACAGGGCGGGGCGGGGCGCCAAGGCGCGGCCGATGGCCAGCCGCTGCTGCTGGCCGCCGGAGAGCTGCTCGGGATAGCGCTTCTCCAGCCCCTCGAGGCCCAGGCGTTGCATCAACTGCGCCGACCAGGCGGCGTCGCTGCGCCCGGCGAGCCTGGCCTGCAGACACAGGTTGTCAAAGACATTCAGGCTGGGTACCAGATGAAATTGCTGAAAGACCAGGCCGAGGGTCTCGCGGCGCAGCCTGGCGCGGCCCGTATCATCCAGCGAGGAGATCGGCTGTCCGGCGACGCGCACCTCGCCGCGGTCGGGCAGGTCAAGCCCGGCGGCCAGGTGCAGCAGGGTCGACTTGCCGCAGCCCGATTCGCCCATCAACGCCAGGCTCTCGCCGGCCTCCAAGGTCAGATCGATACCGTTGAGCACGCCAAGCGGGCCCTGGGGCGTGGCATAGGCCTTGTGCACCTGACGTAACTCAAGCATGTGCGTCTTCCTTCGCGACGAGAGCCAGATGGTCCCACAAAACCAACGCCAACCGAAGGTGGCGTGATTCGGGTCGCGAGGCTATCGGTTCCCGGTAGGTGGCGGGAAGGGGAGACTAGAGGAGTGTGCTAACCTCCCTTGACTCCCGACCGGCAAGGAGACCGAGCATGACCGCGACCCGCTCTTTGATGATCCTGCTCGGCTGGCTGGCCCTGGTGGCGCTGACCGCGCTCAGCGGTATCGCCACTCCGCCAGGCGAGTGGTACGCGGGGCTGGCCAAGCCGCCGCTCACTCCGCCCGACCTGGCCTTTCCCATCGCCTGGAGCACGCTCTACCTGCTGATGGCGCTAGCCGCCTGGCGGGCCACCCTGGCCGCGCCGCCCGCGGCGCGCTGGCATACCCTCTGGCCCTTCGTCGCCCAGCTCGTCGCCAATGCCCTGTGGTCGATGCTGTTCTTCGGCCTGCACTGGATGGGCGTGGCGCTGCTCGACCTGCTGCTGCTGTGGGGGCTGATCCTGCTCACCATCCGCCGCTTCGCCGGGGTCTCGCGCCTCGCCGCCTGGCTGCTCGCGCCCTACCTGGCCTGGGTGAGCTTCGCCGCCTACCTCAACGCCGCCACCTGGTGGCTCAATGGTGGCGGCTAGGCGATGGCTGTGGTGCCGGGTTGGCTCTGGTGGGGCCTGCTGCCGGCGGGGCTGGCGCTGCTGCACCTCTTCCATCGACGGCTGAGAGTCAGCCTGGCCGCGCCCCGGGTGCCGATCGCGTACTCCCTGGACGAGCACGGCGTGACCGGGGAGACGGTGACCATCCCCACGCGAAGGGACAGGCGCCTGGCGGGCTGGTGGTTGCCGGCGACCCCGGGCCGGGGCTCGGTGGTGATCACCCACGGCTGGGGCGCCAACCGCGAACTGATGCTGCCGCTGGCCAGGCCGCTGCAGGCGGCGGGCTGGAACATGCTGCTGTTCGATGCCCGCAACCACGGCGAGAGCGACGCCGAAAGCTTCTCCTCCATGCCGCGCTTCGCCGAGGACACCGAGGCCGCCCTGGACTGGCTGCGCGCCCGCCCGGGCATGGCCGAGGAACCGGTGGCGCTGCTCGGCCATTCGGTGGGCGCCGCGGCGGTGCTGCTGGCGGCCTCGCGCCGTGACGACATCGCCGCCGTAGTCAGCCTCTCCGCCTTCGCCCATCCGGATGGCATGATGCGCCGCTGGCTGGCGGAGAAGGGACTACCGTTCTTTCCCCTGGGCTGGTATGTGTTGCGCTATGTAGAGCGGGTGATCGGCCACCGCTTCGACGCCATCGCCCCGGTGACCACCCTGCCGCGGGTGCGCTGTCCTGTGCTGCTGGTGCATGGCCGTAATGACGAGGTGATTCCGCCGAGCGATGCCGAACGGCTCCTTGCGAGCCGCGGCGACACCCCGGCCGAGCTGCGCCTGCTGCCCGGCGATCATGACCTCAGCCTGCACATCGACGCGGAGCTGCCCGAGCTGCTCGCCTTCCTCGACAAGGCCCTGGCGCCGGAAGGGCGCGAGCGCCGGCCCGCCTAGGCCGGGCGCTTGCGGGCGATGAACTGCACCACGGCCCCCAGGCCGGTATGGCCGCGGCCCTCGACCACCTGGCGGTCGAACTCGCGGCTCGACAGGATCTCGAAATCGGCGAAGGCCGCCTCCAACTCCGCGGCCGTGGGGGTGCGGTCCGGGGTGTCCGGCCCGCCGGTGTCCCGCGGTACCTGGGCCGGGGTATAGGCCTCCAGGATCAGGATGCCCCCAGGCTTCAGGGTGCGCGCCACCTGCCGGTGCAGGTGCGGGCGACCCGCCTCGGGCACATGGCAGAAGATCGACACCACCGCATCGAAGGCCACGGCGGCGAAGGTGTGCTCGGTGAGGTCGGCGACCAGGGTCTCCAGGGGCACGCCCTCCCGCTCGGCCAGGCGGTCCGCCTTGCGCAAGCCGATCGCCGAGGCATCCACGGAGAGGACCCGATGGCCGAGCTTGGCCAGATAGACGCCGTTGCGCCCCTCGCCATCGGCCAGGCACAGCACCTCCCGCGGCGGGTCGCCGATCAGCCCCACCTGCTCGCGCAGGAAGTCGTTGGGCTCGGTGCCGTAGACGTAATCGTCGGTGTCGTAGCGTTCATCCCACATGGCCATCCCTCGTACATGTCTATCGGTATAGCCATGGAGAATATCAGGGGCGAGAGGCGACCGACTAGGAGGAACGGCTTTCTCGCTCGCCTGTTGTTCGTTCACTTTTTTTCCGCTCACCTTTCTCGATCATTTCCCCGGCGGGCGACAGCAGGTACCACTCGGCGTCCATGTGCAGCACGTCCTGACCGAGGGCATCGCCCGCGGCCTTGTCACCGCTGAAGTAGTACAGTGGCCAGCCATCGTAGGTCACCTGCAGGCTGCCGTCTTCTCGCTCGAAGGTACCCAGCTTGTCGCCCTCGACGTGTTCGCCGGCGTCAGGCGGTTGCTCCGTGACGTAGGGCGGCCAGGCGATGGCGCAGCTCTGGTAGCAGGTACTGTAGTCCGCCCCTGGCTCGTCTTTCTCGAACAGATAAAGACTCATGCCGTCACGGTCGGTGAGGTAGCGCCCGTAAGGCGGCTGTTCACGGACTTCCAGCCGGGCCTGGGCGACCGGTTCGGGCGTGCTGTCCAGCGCTTTCGAGGCTTCCTCGGCCTCCTGGCCTGGCACTGCTGAGGCCTCGCCGTTGATGTTGGTGTCGTCCGAGGCGGCTGCCAGCGGCAGGCTGCCGGCCGAGACTATGACCAGGGCGCCCCAAAGGCCGATCGCTTGTCGAGTTAACGTCATGTTCGCCGCTCCATGGTGAAGATGAACGCTTTCACTTTAGGTAGGCGCGGTGAGAAATGCCAAGACGCAGGTTAGCCATCGCCTGTCACAGTGATCGCCCCGGCTGCCACTGGGAAAGTAGTGCTCAGTGGTCGTGGTCGTCGTCGCCGTGGCTTTCATCGCCATGAGCGTGGTCATCTGCAGGAGAATGACCGGGGTCCGCGAGAGCCTCGTGCAGCACCTCGGCATTGTGGCGCATCATTCCCAGCCAGGTGGTGGCCTCGCCTTCGCTGGCCAGTGCATCGGCGTAGAGCGTGCCGGCGATGGGCAGGCCGGTCTCCTCGGCGAGCTGCTCGATCATGGCCGGGCTGGTCATGTTCTCGTGGAACAGCGCCCTGACATTCTCGTCGCGGATCACGTCGATCAGCCGGGCCATGTCGGCGGCGGAGGCGTCGCCCTCGGTAGAAAGTCCTACCGGCGAGAGGAATCGCAGGCCGTAGGCGTTGGCGAAATAGCCGAAGGAATCGTGGCCGGTAATCACGCTGGTGTCCGGGGGAATCTCGGTCAAGCGCTCGCGAATCTCGGCATGGGTCGCCTCGATCGCCTGAATATAGCGCTCGGCATTCTCTGCGTAGGTGTCGCGGTTGTCAGGGTCGGCCTCCATCAGGCCATCGCGGATATTGACCACATAGACCTTGCCCATCGCCAGGTCCTGCCAGGCGTGGGGGTCGTCGTCGCCATTATCATGATCATGCTCGTGATCGTCGTGCGCCTGGCCACGCGACAGCCGCTCCACGCCATCGGTGGCGGTGACCAGCAGCCCGTCATGGTCGCTGGCGTCGATCAGCCGCTCCATCCAGCCCTCGAACTGCAGGCCGTTGAAGACCACCAGGTCGGCATCGGCCACGGCCTGGGCATCGCGTGGGCTGGGCGAATACACATGCGTGTCGCCGTCGGCCCCGACCAGCGAGGTCACCGCGACGTGATCGCCACCGACGTTCTCGACCATATCGGCCAGGATGCTGAAGCTGGTGACCACCTGGATGCGTTCGGCGGCGAAGGCGGCGGGCAGGGCCAGCAAGCTGGCAACACCGAGGAGGGCGGCTGAATAGGTGACAAGACGCATCGGGCAAGGCTCCGTTCGTGGGTTATCTGTCGTGGGGTGTCAGGGAGAATCGGCGGCCAACGGGGCGGCGCGTCGGCGCAGCCGGGCCGTCAGGCTGTGGTGGCGACCGAAGAGCGCAGAAAGCACGTAGGCCAGGCCAGCCAGCAGGATGATCGCCGGGCCGGAAGGCAGGCTGAAATGGTAGGAGAGCAGCAGGCCACCGGTGCTGGCGATCATCGCCAGCACCACGGCGATGCCGATCAGCCCTTCCAGGCGCTGGCTCCAGAAGCGTGCGGCGGTCGCCGGCAGCATCATCAGGCCGACCGCCATCAGGGTGCCCAGAGTCTGGAACCCGGCGGTCAGGTTGAGCACCACCAATCCCAGGAAGACGCCATGCACCAGACTGCCGTGGACACCCTGGCCACGCAGGAACAGCGGGTCCAGGCACTCGACGACCAGGGCGCGAAAGATCACCGCCAGCGCGATCACGATGAGGCTGGCGATGCCGGCGATCAGCAGCAGGGCGGTGCCGTTCACCGCGAGTATCGAGCCGAACAGCACATGGGTGAGATCGACGCTGCTGCCGCCCAGCGACACCAGCATGACGCCGGCGGCCAGCGAGATCAGAAAGAAGCTGGCCATGGCGGAGTCTTCACGATGGCCGGTCATCTGCGACACGCTGCCGGCCAGTACCGCGATCAACAGGCCCGAGAGCACGCCGCCCAGGCTCATTATCGGCAGCGAGAAGCCGGCCATCAGAAAGCCCAGCGCGACGCCGGGCAGGATGGCATGCGCCATGGCGTCGCCGATCAGGCTCATGCCGCGCAGCATCAGGAACACGCCCAGCGGCGGGGCAGCCAGCGACAGCGCCAGGCCCGCCACCACGGCGCGGCGCATGAAACCATACTCGAAGGGAGCGAGCAGCCAGGCGTCAAGCAGTGCCAGCATGAAAGGTATCCGGAAAGGTCAGGGGAAGGCGCGGCGCCTTGGGCGGCTGGCCCGCGTAACGCTCGAGCAGCGACTCAGGGCTGGCCCAGCGGCCATGCCCGCCGGACAGGATCAACACGTCGTCGGCCAGTCGCGAGAGCTGCTCCATGTCGTGCAGCACCACGATCAGGGTGGCGCCGTTGTCGGCCATCTCGCGCAGCACGTTCATCAGCACGTCGACCGTCTCGACATCGACATTGGCGAACGGCTCGTCGAGCAGCAGCAGTTCGGCTTCCTGCATCAGGGTGCGGCCGAGCAGCGCGCGCTGCCGCTGGCCGCCGGAAAGCTCGCCGAGCGGACGATGGGCGAGATGCGAAATGCCCAGTCGCGCCATGATCTCCCGCCCACGCCGGTAATGCGCGGCGCAGTAACCGGTGAAGGCGCCGTGGCTCGGCCAGCTGCCGGTCATGATCAGCTCTTCCACGCTCATCGGGAAGGTCAGGTCCAGTGCCAGCTGCTGGGGCAGCCAGGCGCGTCGCTCCTTGGGTACTTCACAGTGCACCTTGCCGGCCACGGGGCGCAGCATGCCCATCATCGCCTGGATCAGGGTGCTCTTGCCGGCACCGTTGGCGCCGATCAACGCCGTGATGGCGCCGTCCATGAAGCGCCCATCGAGATGCTCGAGTACTGTCTGGCCACCGCGGGCGAGTTGCAGGTCCTCGAGTTGCAGCCGCGCCATCAGCGCCACCACTCCGCTGCCCAGGCAACGGCCAGCCACAAGGCGGCCAGCGGTGCGGCGACCAACGCCAGGCGACGCGCGGCCGACAGCGACATCAAGGAAAAGTGGCAGGGTCCTTCGGGATCATGCCGATGCGTGCGATGTGCCATGCAGGCTCCTCCGGAAATCTCGCGAAGGTTATAACATAACAATAGCAGCCGCAGCCAATGAAAATCATCGGCGCGGCATGCCTGAGAGGGAGCCTGATGGGCGTTCAACGCTCGAGGACGTAGCCGCCGGGCGCCTCCTTCAGTGGTGGATAACCCTTGTCGACATTGCCCATGGATGGGGGGTCGATGCGCCCCGTGGAATGCTCGCCTAGCCAGGCCTCCCATTCCGGCCACCACGAGCCCTCACGCTCGGGAACCTCGGCACGCCAGGTTTCGGGATTGGTGAGGTGGGCCTCCCTTGGCTTGTCGGCGATCTGATAGACCCGCTTGCGGTGGCCGGGCTCGCTCACCACACCGGCATTGTGGCCGCCACTGGTGAGGACGAAGGTGATATTGCCGTCGAGATGCTGCTGATTGCGGTAGACCGAGCGCCACGGCGAAATATGATCCTTGCGCGTGGCGACGATGAACGCCGGCAGCTTGATGTCGCCGAGCCGTACCGGGTGGTCGTCCACGCGGTAGCGGCCGAGGGCCAGTTCGTTGCCGAGATAGAGGTGGCGCAAGTACTGCGAGTGCATGCGATACGGCATGCGGGTGCCATCGGTGCTCCAGGCCATGAGATCGAAGGTAGGCACACGTTCGCCCATGAGGTATTCGGACACCACGCGCGACCAGATGAGGTCTTCTGACTGCAGCAACTGGAAGACGCCCTTCATCTGCCAGTCTTCCAGATAGCCTTGCTGGCGCATGGCATCTTCCAGGAAGTGCACCTGGCTCTCGTCGATGAAGAGCTCCAGTTCGCCCGGCTTGGCAAAGTCGGTAATGCTGGCGAACAGCGTCAGGGTAGCCAGGCGGTCGTCGCGGGCACGGGCCATGGCCGCAGCGGTCATGGAGAGCAGGGTGCCGCCGAGGCAGTAGCCGACAGCGTGGATCCGTTGCGAGGGAACAATCGACTCGACCGCCTCCAGGGCCTCCATGATGCCGAGCTTGCGGTACTCCTCCAGGCCGCAATCACGCTCCGCTTTTCCCGGGTTCTTCCAGGAAATGATGAACACCGTGTGACCCTTCTCGACGAGCCAGCGCACCAGCGAATTGTGCGGGGACAGGTCGAGAATATAGTACTTCATGATCCAGGCCGGCACGATCAGCAGGGGCTCGGCCTGGACCTTGTCCGTCGCCGGGCTGTACTGAATCAGCTCCATGAGCTGGTTGCGGTAGATGACCTTGCCGGGGGTGATCGCCACCGTCTTGCCGGGAATGTACTGCTCTGCCCCGGCGGGAGGATGATGGGCAGCGATACGCGCGGCATCCTCCCAGGCGTGAATGGCACCGTTCACGAGGTTGAGGCCGCCCTGGTCCACGGTTTTCGACAACACCCGCGGGTTGGTCAGCGGACTATTGGCCGGGGAGACGATATCGAGCAGCTGGCGAGTGATGAAATCGACCACTCGCTCGTTATGCTTGGTGACCCCGGGCACGCCGGTCATGGCGTCTTGCCACCACTGCTGATTGAGCAGAAAGCTCTGGTGCAGCAGGTTGAACGGCCACTGCCGCCACGCCGGATGATCGAAGCGGTGGTCCTGCTCGAGCGGCTCGATACAGAGCCCACCGTCGTGTTCCAGCATGGCGTGCGGCAGGTACGCGGCCAGGCGCGCCAGCTGGTATTGCCCCTCGTAGCCGAGTTCCGACTGTTTGCCCGGTGAGAGCATCAAATGTAGCCACCAGTCTCCGTAGGCCTGCAGGATCGAGGCGGGCGAAATGCCGGCGGTCAGCCGGGCGATGGCCGCATGGACGCGCTGGTCCCAGATGGCGAACGGGCTCGCCTCAGGCGAGTCGGGGGCTGTCTCGTCGCTGATCGCGTCCGGTTCGGGCTCCTCATCGCGACGCGTCGCCATGACAGGGGCGAGGGGCCGCGGCCGCTTATCGCCGGAGCGTCCGGTGTCGCCTGAGGCGTCCCGAGGAGTTCGGAGTGAAAGGGTTGTCGATTCGCTCTGCGCCATGGGGGTCCCTCCTTGAGCCGGTACGGCGCCACTCCCTGGCACCCTGCCGTGTCGTCTGATGTGCCGCGATTCGCCTACCGGCCCATCAGGCATGGCAGCGTCATGCCGAGGGGCTGCGCACATGCACGTTACTGATCAGGTTAGTCGATCTCATGGCCTCTTTCCGCACTGATCCTTCATTAACAAAAAAGCGCTAGAAATCGTTAATGAAGAAGCGCTGAAAGAGCGGACAACGCTCGAGTTGTTGAGACGTAAGCCGTCAATTATATTTTTAGGTGAATCGTTACATTAGCAATAACCAGTAAGTAAGGTCGTCTTTCGACCATTAGAAGGTCGCCTTGCGATCGATATATGCAACACTCAAGTCGACTCGATCCCCTTACCACGGCCCACAGGACATCACCATGACGGACGAATCGCCATCGACGGATAAACTGTTACGGGTACTGGCCCGCAAGGATGTGTTGGCGCTGGCGTTCGGCGCCATGATCGGTTGGGGCTGGATCGTGCTCACGGGCAGCTGGATCCAGTCGGCCGGAAGCGTCGGCGCGATTACCGCCTTCTTGTTTGGCGGCACCGCCATCGTGCTGGTCGGCCTCACCTACGCCGAGCTGGCGTCGGCAATGCCACAGGTGGGCGGTGAGCATGTTTACAGCTACCGCGCGCTGGGTCATTTCTCGTCATTCTTGTGCACCTGGGCGATCACGCTGGGCTATGTGAGCGTGGTGGCCTTCGAGGCGGTGGCCTTGCCGACAGTGTTCGAGCACCTGTTTCCGGGCTATTCGGTGGGGCATATGTGGACCATCGCCGACTGGGAAGTGGAGGCCACCTGGGTGGCCGTAGGCGTCATCGGGTCGCTGATCATGATGTGGGTCAACTACCGGGGGATTCGCACCGTGGCGCTGGTGCAGAAGCTCGTGACGCTGCTGATTCTGGCGGTGGGCATCATGTTCATTACCGGTGCGCTCTTCGAGGGCGAGCGGGCCACCATGGAGCCGCTGTTCAACACCGCGGACGGGGTGATGGGCGGCATCATGATGGTACTGATCATGGTGCCCTTCATGTTCGTGGGCTTCGACGTGATTCCCCAGGCGGCCGAGGAGATCAACCTGCCCTTCAAGGAAATCGGCAAGGTGCTGATGGCGTCGGTAATCCTGGCGGTGTTCTGGTACGCGCTGATTATTCTGGGCACCTCGTTGATGCTCGATCCCGAGGCGCTGGGCGCAAGCTCGCTCGCCGTGCCCGACGCCATGCAGGCGGTTTTCAATGCCCCCTGGGCGGGTAACCTGATGGTGCTGGCGGGCATCGCGGGCATCGTGACCAGCTGGAACGCCTTCTATGTCGGCGGCTCACGCGCCATCTACGCCCTGGCCCACTCGGGCATGCTGCCGGCGTTTCTCGGCAAGCTGCACCCGACCCACAAGACGCCCACCAACGCGATCTTCCTGATGGGCATCTGTTCGTGCATCGCGCCCCTCCTCGGCCGGCCGGCGCTGGTCTGGCTGGTGGTCGCCGGGGGGCTGGGCATCGTGATCGCCTATCTGTTCGTGGCGCTGTCGTTTCTGGTGCTGCGCCATCGCGAGCCGGACATGCCGCGCCCCTTCCGGGTATCCAGCGGCAAACTGGTGGGCGTGGTCGCGGTGATCCTGTCGATCGGCATGCTGGGCCTCTATATGCCGGGAAGCCCGTCGGCGCTCGCGCCGATAGAATGGGCCATCTTCGCCGGCTGGATGTTGCTGGGTCTGGCCATGTACGCCTGGTCTCGAGCGAAATATGGCGTGGATTACAGCGACCGGATGATCAATCGCGAGCTGGCGCAGGCCACGGCCCATGACCCGTCTACTGAAGCCCCAGCGCGCGGCGCATCATGAACTGTTTGGCGGGGCCGAGCCGCTCGGCCACCGCCAGGCCGGCAGCTCCGGCGCTACGCAGCATGGCGTTGCCGGTAAAGACGCGATGAAAGACCTCGGTGGCGGCAATCATCGCCAGGGTCTGCGGCCGGCGCTGCCAGGCGTAGCGGCGTAGCGGCCCGGGGGCGCCGAGATCGCCGTGCTGAGGGGTGTGGGCGGCCGTGAGCAGGTCGGCGAGGGCGGTCACGTCCTGCAGGCCGAGGTTCAGGCCCTGGCCTGCCAGGGGGTGAATCACATGGGCCGCATCGCCGACCAGGGCCAGCCTGGGCGCCGTATAGTGGCGGGCGTGCTGGCGTCGGATGGGGAAGCTGGCGCGTCCGGTGACCTCTTTCAGCCCGCCCAGACGGGCGGGAAACTCGCGTTCGATCGCCTGGCGCAGCGCCTCGTCGCTCAGGGCTTCGCGATCGCGGGTCGCCTTCGGCTCGCCATACCACACCAGCGAGGCATGCGGGCCGGGAAGTGGCAACATGGCTTGAGGCCCCTCGGGCGTGAAGCGCTGCCAGCTGACGTCCTGCTGGGGACGCTGCGTGACCACATTGATAATCAATGCCCGCTGGCCATAGTCCAGCGCGTCGACATCGATACCGGCCAGTTCGCGGATTTCCGAGCGAGCGCCGTCGGCGCCCACGACCAGTGAGCCGCTGAGCATGCGGCCGTTGTCCAACTCCACCAGTACCCGTTCGGAGCCGGTGATCAAGGCCAGCGGGCGGGTACGGCAGATGGGCTCCACACCGGGCAGCGAGGCCAGGCAGCGCCACAGCGCGCGGCGGATCACCCGGTTCTCGACGAAGCTGCCGAAGTCATCAAGTCCCAATGCCTCGGCATCGAAGTGAGTCTCGCCGTGGCCGTGGATGTCCCAGGCATGGATATGTCGGAAGATGCAGCGGCGCTCAGCGGGAATATGCGCCCACGCGCCCACCGACTCGAGCAGCCGCTGGGCCGCCAGATTCAACGACGACACTCGCAGGTCGAAGGCGTCGTCCTCGATGGCTCCCGGCTCGCTGCCGCTCTCCACCAACGCCACACTGTACCCGCCCTGGCCCAGGGCGGCGGCTAGCGCCGAGCCCACCATGCCGCCACCGACTATGATTGCATCGAAATGTTGATTCATGGCTAGTTTGCATCCTTGCGAGTCGTTGACAGGGTAGACAGGCGCCCTTGGGCACCCTGGCATGATGTCACTTTTGTGGCCACCAAGTCTGGCCACGAAGTCTGGCTATCAAGTCTGGCTATCAAGTCTGGCTATCAAGTATGCCTTGCTTTGCTAGACTGGTGCGGGCTGGCTTGGGCCATTCGGTCTGGTCGCACAACAGCTTCAGTTACCTGTATTAAGTTAACTATATTAAGTACTTATATTAGCCACGTATTAGCCACGCAAAGGAGTGTCGAGATGGCGAGTCAAATGATGGAGATGAGACAAGCGCTGAAACCCCTCATGTTGGCGGGAGTGGCCACGGTGCTGCTGGCAGGAGCAGGCAGCGCTGCGGCCACCGGCACGACCGGGCTGTACCTGGGCGGCGGCGTCGGGCAGATGGAAGGCGAAGGCAGCTTCGATGACAAGGCCGACCACTGGAAACTGGTCGGCGGTTATAATTTCGGTTGGCTGCCCTTCCTCGACCTGGGCGCCGAACTGGCCTATGGCAGTGGCGACGGCCTGGATGGCGAGGTCAACGGTCGCTCGGCCACGCTGGAAGTGGAGAGCTTTCAAGCCATGGGTGTGGCCGGCATGAGCTTTGGCCCGCTGGGTGTGTACGCCAAGGCCGGCATGTCCGACTGGGACGCCGAGCAGCAGGGTCGCGGGGTAAACGAGGACTTCTCCGGCACCGATCCGATTTATGGCCTCGGAGCACGGCTCCAGCTGCTGGGCCTGACCGGCCGGCTGGAGCTCGAGCGCCTGGACACCGACGACGTCGGCGACCTGGACATGTTCACCGCCGGCGTGGTGTATACCTTTTGATGTCGGGCTCGAGCGCTAAGCTGGAATTTCCCTTGAAAGGGATAGGTCGAGGGATGACAGGTCGACGGGGCGTCCCAGGTAATAACCCTGAAAGCAGTCGCACCCCAGCTGGCCGAGAAGGTGATGCTGGTTCTCGGTTTCCACGCCCTCGGCAACCACGCGCATACCAAGGTTATGGGCCATGTTGATAATCGCCTCGATGATGATCCATTCGTTGCCGGAGTGATTCTCTCCGGTCTGTTGCACAAACGATTTATCGATCTTGACCTCGTCGAAGGGAAGACGGGAAAGGTAGGCCATGGACGAATAGCCGGTTCCGAAGTCGTCCATGGAAAGCTGGATGCCCTGCTTCCTGAAGGCCTGCATCTTTATCAAGGCGTCGTCGAGATCGGCCAGGACCAGGGATTCGGTCAGCTCCAGGCAGAGCCCTTCCGGGTGAGCGCCCGAGTGGTGAATGGTGTCCATGACCTGTTCGACGAAATCGGACTGCAGGAATTGCCTGGCACTGACATTGATGGAAACTTTCAGCCTCCGGGTGGACGGCTGGGCCTGCCAGATAGCGAGTTGGCGGCAGGCCATCTCCATGACCCATTGCCCCAGCGGAATGATGAGGCCACTGTCCTCGGCGATCGGGATGAACTCCTGCGGCGGGATCAAGCCTTGCTCGGGGTGCTGCCAGCGCAGCAACGCCTCGACGCTCACGCAGTGCCCGCGGCGATCCACTTGTTTCTGGTAGTCGAGGCACAGCTCTTTTCGTTCCATTGCCTGCCGGAACTCGGTTTCCAGGCGAAAGCGTCGCGCCAGGATGGACTGGGTTTGCGGGTCGTGAAAACGAATCATGCCGCGACCTGCGGATTTGGCCTCGTACATGGCGGTATCCGCGCGTCTCAACAGCTCTTCGCTGGTCTGCTCGGCACCGGAGAACAGCGTAATACCGATGCTCGCCGCACATCGATATCGGTAGCCCTTCAGGTTCATCGGTTCGGTGATGAGCCTGAGCAGCTCCTCTGCAAAAAGCCCGGCATGCTGGGCGGCTTGTTTCTGCTCAGTGCCAATTTCCCCTATAACGATGACGAACTCATCTCCGCCGAGTCGGGCAATGGTATCCAGATCCCGGAGGCGGCCGGTGAGAATGCCGGCCAAGATCTTGAGCAGTTCATCCCCAAACGAATGGCCCAGGGTGTCGTTCAGGCTCTTGAAATCGTCAAGATCGAGAAACAGTAAAGCGCCATATTGTCGGTGTCGGTGGGACGCCGCCAAGGCCAGTTCTATTCGATCCTTAAGCAGGCGGCGATTCGGCAGCCCCGTCAACTCGTCGTAAAAGGCCAGCTCATGAATTCGCGCTTCGTATTGCTTTTGCTCGCTCACATCCGTGATGAAACCATTCCAGAGTGTGGAGCCATCCGCCAACTGTTCCGGCACGGCGTTGCCTTGTAGCCAGCGTTCTCTCTGGCCCAGCCGTATCCGATATTCGTGGCGCCACCCGTTGAGCGTATCGGCCGATTCGCTGATTGAAGCCAGGACGCCATTCAGGTCTTCCGGGTGAGTGAGCTGGAGGATCGGCGTGGCATCCTTTTTTACCGACTCTGGCGGGAGCCCGAAAAGGGGCTGAATGGCGTCACTGGCGTAGGGGAAGGACATATGGCCGTCAGGAGCCAGCTGAAACTGGTACACCATGCCCGGCAATCGGGAGACGATCTTGCTGAAACGATCCTCAAGTCGCCGGGCCTCTTTCACTGATGCTTCGGCGACCTTGTCTACCGCGATGAGGCGAAACCGGAATATCACGGTGAGGGTGGAAATCACCAGGAGGAAAACGCTGGCGATGACCGCCAGCGTTGCGATCAGAGTTTCATCCAATGGTTGAGCCGGAATCGTGGTGGATGGTTGGTCGACCGGCAGGAAGAGGGTCGCGCTCATCGCCACATAGTGCAGGCTGGAGATGGCAAGCCCCATGAGCGAAGCACTGATGAGCTTGAAGGCAAGGCCTTCGCTGCGGAACGGGTGTTCCGAGGTGAGAGCCGTCATCAGCCGAGGGACCGAGAGGGCGGCACTCGACATGACGATGGCAATGATGACGGAGAGCGCGAAAAGCGAGGGCTCGTAGAGCATGCGTGCCTCGACGTGCATTCCGCTCATGCCGAGGTAGTGCATGGCCCCAATCCCCGACCCCATCAAGGCGCCCCCGATCAGGATAGCCGAGGCGCGGGGAGCGGGTTGCTCGACGACCGTCAGGGCGATATAGCCGGCAATGACGGCCGGTAGCACTGACAACAGCGTCATCCCGGGGTCGAAATACACCTCTTCCAGCGGTAACCGAAACGCCATCATGCCGATGAAATGCATGGTCCAGACACCGGCCCCCATGGCCACCGCGCCAATCAGGTGCCAGCGAAAGCGAACCGAGGAGGACGGGGTGGCACGCATGAGCTCCACGTGGCTGATACTGGCGAAGGCGGCCAGGACGGCAATCAACAGCGAGAGAAGGACCAGCGGTACGGAAAAGCTACCGGTATAGGCCAGCTCAAAAGGGGTGGCGGCGTCGGTGAAGTGGAGCGGGAGCATGAATCAGCAGCCATTCAGTGGTGATACCGTATCTCACCGGCGAAGTGCACCACGTGAGGTTAGGCGTTTGATCTCGAGATCAGGACTTAAGACAACACTCAAGCATGACCTTCGATCAGTCCATTTACTTATGCTGCTTACCTTCACTATTCAGGGCGCCGGCAGCCCATGTCAACAAGGTATTGTCAGATAACGCTTAACTACATAGCCCCGCGCCATGGGGTCTTGAAGCAACCCGGCGCCTCGCGGCTAGTCTTCTAGCCCCAGTGCGTCAATGAATGTCTCTCTTCTCTTACATGAAGGATGGCTAATCACTGAGTAAGCAAAGGTAGTAAGGGAGGCTTAGGGGTGATTGGATGAGAAACGCCACCCCGAAAAGCTGATGAGTCTGGTCCATGGATGATCTGTCACCTTCTGACCTGAAGACGATCCTGCATTCCAAGCGCGCCAATCTTTACTACCTGCAGCACTGCCGGGTGCTGGTGAATGGTGGCCGTGTCGAGTACGTGACGGATGAAGGCAGCAAAACACGCTACTGGAATATCCCCATTGCCAATACCACGTCCCTGCTGCTGGGAACCGGCACCTCGATTACCCAGGCGGCGATGCGTGAGCTGGCGAAAGCGGGCGTATTGGTGGGATTTTGTGGTGGCGGCGGCACGCCGCTGTTCGCCGCCAATGAAGTCGACGTCGATGTCGCCTGGTTGACCCCGCAGAGCGAGTACCGCTCGTTCGCTGCCGCCCAGGCAGCTCAGAAATTAAAGTCATTTCTTGTCTACGTCGTCCAACGTGGGGAGCGGCAAGAGATGTCTGGTATGTGCCGCGCAAGTGGAGCGCCATGTCGAGGCCCTGCGACCGGGGCGGGGCAGCAGGCTTGACACGCCATGCTAGAATCGCCGGCTTTATTGTCATGAACATAACATTGGACAGAAATAACGATGCCCACCGCCCCACGCCGCCGTCCCGGCCTTTTTCTCACTTGGCTGCGCTTCCTCGTCATTCTCACGCTGATTACTTGGGGCCTTCGCCTGGTGTCGGATGCCGTGATGACGCCTGAAGGACTCTGGCCTACCGCTTGGTGGTGGGGGCTGCGCTTCGATCTGGCCATCTCGGCCCTGCTGGCTGGCCTCACCACCCTGGTGCTGTGGCCGGCCTCCCGTCTGTTGAAACGGCTGCCCCGTCGCGGCTGGCTGGTGCCTGCAAGTATTCTCCTGCTGTTTGCCCAGCTGGGCGACTGGCTTTACTGGCAGGAAACCGGTCGCCATATCGGCTATGAGGCGGCGGAGCTCATGAACTCGGCCGGCAGCCTGGGCGGCATGCTCATTTCTCACTGGCCCTATCTGCTGGGCATCTTGGTACTGCTGGGTGTTGTCTCACGAGTTCCTGTCGCCGAGACACGCCATCGAGTGCGCTTTGCGCCCGAGCTGGCCATGCTCGCAGTGATCGTTTCCACGGTGCTGATAGTGCGTGGCGGCGTGAGCGGCGTACCTCAGAGCCCTGACGATGCCTTGAGGCTTGGCAATCCTGATGCTGCCACAGCCGCACTCAATGGGGCCTACGCGGCGCTGCATGGCCTACAGCGTGGCCAGGAGCATGCGCTGGCGCCCATGCCACTTGACTGGATGAGTGACGATGAGGCTCGTTCACGGGTGAATCGGCTGTATCCTGATGTTTCTCCATCGAACGGGGAGCCCCGCCAGATGAACGTGGCCTTCGTATTGCTGGAAAGCTGGGCCAGCGTCTTCATGGCGCCTCTCGATAACGGTCGACCCGTGACACCACGCTTCGACGCCCTTGCTGAGCGCTCACTGCACAGCGACGATCTGATCGCTGGTGGCCGACGCACCACTGAGGGAATGTTCAGCCTGTTCTGTAGTTACCAGAATCCGCCTGGTCAGACCATCGCCCAGACAGACCTGGCCCGCTACGATTACGACTGTTTGCCCGAACGCCTCGCACAAGCCGGCTGGCAAACTGCCTTCTTCCAGGGGTCCCATGAGAACACCAGTGGCACCGGTGCTTTCGCTCAGGCACTGGGCTTCCGGGAGAGCCTCGGCAAGGAGGACATCAAGCAACGCCAGTTGCCCGAGAACCACTGGGGGGTCTATGACCGCGACCTCTATCGCTTCGCCCTGGAGCGCATGGGAAAAATGCACGAGCCCATGCTGGTCGGCATCAACACCAATACCACCCACGATACTCAGGTACCCGCCGGCATTACCCCGCTGATCGACAGTGACTCACGTGCCGCGGGGATTCGTAACACCCTGCACATGGCCGACGAGGAGGTCGGTGATTTCGTCGACGCCATCGAGTCGCGCGACTGGCAGCACCCATGGCTGATCGTGCTGGTATCGGACCATACCTCGCGGGTGGAAGGCTCAATCCTCGAGCGTTCCCGGTTGCCGTTTCTTCTTTATGCGCCGGGTATTGTCGAGCCAGGCCGTCTCTCGCGCACCGGTCATCAACGCGATATCGCACCCACCCTGGCCGACCTGCTGGACCTGCCTCTTCCCGAGGCCATGGGACACTCACTGCTCGACCCGACTGCCCCCCAACTGGCCGAATATCATCAGGCGGGGACCCTGGGCTGGGTCATGGATGACCAGGTGGTGGAGTTTTCGCTGCTTGACCCGACCCAAGGGCGTTGTTTCGGTTGGCAGCCACCCACGGCGCAGGGCCCCGAGCAAGCGTGCGACGAGCGCGCGCTGCAAGGTGCCAAGAACGCTTATGCACTGACCCAACAGGCCCAGCGGCACCTGTTCGATGGCACTACTGCGGAGTTCGCCCGGCAGGCTCGCCAGCAAACCGCTGACCATTCCTTCGCTTCCGGGCCCATGCCTTAGCCAGGCGAATTCAATTCGAACGGGAGCCGGGAATCGAAATGATGTCGTCTTCCTGTGTCTTTCGCTAGGCTAGCGTCAGTTGGTTTGGTAACACGCTAGCCATTTGTCCTATTTGTTCATACGCCCCCGGTACTCGCCGGGGGCGTGCTGTATGGTAGGTCGGGTCGTTGCCGCGGTGTCTGGTGCGGCAGGAAAAAGAACCCTGACAAGGACCTACGGAGCGCCAGACATGGCCACATCCTTTCTTCTCTCCCCGCGCTACCGCGTGCTGCTGGCCGGGGTGTTCAGCCAGATCCTGTGTATCGGCGTGGCACGCTTTGCCTACACCCCGTTGCTGCCGGTGATGCAGCAGCAGACCTGGCTGAGCGACGCTGACGGCGGCTGGCTGGCCGCCCTCAACTACGCCGGCTACATGCTGGGTGCCCTGACCGCGGCTTCCATCCGCAGCATCCGGCTCAAGGACACCCTCTATCGGATTACCCTGCTGCTAGCGGTGCTCTCCACCGCCGGCATGGCCCTGGTCGACAGCTTCTGGCTATGGGCGGCCATGCGCTTCGTGGCGGGCTTCTCCAGCAGTGGCGCGATGCTGCTCGCCTCGGGGCTGATCCTCCACTGGCTGATCCAGCATCGCCAACGCGGCGAACTAGGCATCCACTTCGCCGGCCTGGGCGTGGGCATGCTGGTGGCGGCGCTGGCGGTGGAGCTGATGCTGCGTCTCTCCTTCGACTGGCAGGCCCAGTGGTGGGGCTTCACGGTCCTGGCCGTGGGGCTGCTGGTGCCCGCCTGGCACTGGATGCCGCGCCCTGCAAGGCCCCTTCCCGGCGCCGCCGCTGGCAGCCAGTGCGAGGCCACGCCCCCCAGTCGGGCCTTCATGCGGCTGATGCTGGGGGCCTACTTCTGCGCCGGCTACGGCTATGTAATCAGCGCCACCTTCATCGTGACTATCGTGGAGCGCGAGCCGCTGTTGGCCGGTGCCGGCAACTGGGCTTTCGCCCTGGTGGGGTTGGCCGCAGCACCCGCGGTAATGCTGTGGGATCTGGTGGCCCGACGCATCGGCTACCTGGGTGCGCTGATCAGTGCCATGCTGCTGCAGGTGGTGGGCATCGTACTGCCGGTACTGACCGACAGCCTTACCGGCGTGCTGGTGGGCGCCGTGCTCTATGGCGGTACCTTCCTGGGCTGCGTGAGCCTGGTGCTGACCATGGCCGGCAGGCTCTACCCGCAGAGCCCGGCGCGGATGATGGGGCGCATGACCCTGGCCTACGGTATGGCGCAGATCATCGCGCCGGCGCTCACCGGCATGCTCGCCGAGGCCACCGGCCACTATGACATCGGCCTGTGGCTGGCCGGCGGCTTCGTGATCCTGGGCGCCATGCTGCTCGCCTGGCTGCGCCAGGTGGATCAGACGGCCCAGCGGCTGGATGCCGAGGCGAAGGAGGCAGCCGTATGACTCGGCTGTTTCCAGGATCCCTGCTCGTGTGCTGCGAAGCTTATCCCGACCCGCCTGTAGCGGATCGCTGAGCACCCTCAGCTCGTCGAGGTTTCAGACGATGCAAACTCCTCGGTGTCGATATCCGCTTGCTGGGCCTCGCTGTAGCGGCCGCCGGCGACTTGTTCCGGGGTCATCATGGCGTTCAGCCGGGCCACGGTTTCTGGCGCCAGGCGGATATCCTCCGCCGCGAGGTTCTCGCGCATGTGTGCGCTGGAGCGGGAGCCGGGAATCGGAAGGATATCGTCTCCCTGCGCCTTGACCCAGGCCAGCGCCAGTTGGCTTGGCGTCACGCCGAGCTCTTCCGAAACGGCCGTGAAATCGGCCAGCAGGCTCAGGTTGCGGGGAAGGTTGTCGGCGCTGAAGCGCGGCATGTTGTGGCGCATGTCGCTTGCCTCGAGGCGCTGCGTGTCCTCGATCGCCCCCGCCAGGAAGCCCCTGCCCAGCGGGCTGAAGGCGACCAGTGGGATGTCCGACGCT
Organism: Halomonas korlensis; assembly: GCF_900116705.1. Classification (GTDB taxonomy): domain Bacteria; phylum Pseudomonadota; class Gammaproteobacteria; order Pseudomonadales; family Halomonadaceae; genus Halomonas; species Halomonas korlensis. The sequence continues at coordinate 337,881 of NZ_FPBP01000003.1, forward strand.
CGGCAGGCCTCGAGCAATGCAATCTCGGGGTTGCGCGTCCACAAGGCGTATTCGGACTGCACCGCCGCGATAGGATGCTCGGCATTGGCGCGGCGCAGCGTGGTCGCAGATACCTCGGAGAGCCCGACGGCGCGTATCTTGCCTTCCTGTACCAGGCGCCCCAGCGCACCGACGCTTTCCTCGATGGGCACCTGGCGATCCAGCCGATGCAGGTAATACAGGTCCAGGTGATCGGTGCGCAGGCGCTGAAGGCTCGCCTCGCATTGACGGCGGAGCGTCTCGGGACGCCCATCGATAACCTTCTTGCCGAGCTGCGGGTCGATGGCCATGCCGCACTTGCTGGCCAGCAGGAGCTGGTCACGCTTGCCCTGGAGCCCCCGGCCCAGCAGGCGCTCGTTGGCGGTGGCGCCATAGAGGGTGGCGGTATCGAAGTGGCGATAGCCCATGTCAAAGGCCGCATCGAGGGTGCGCAGCGCTTCAGGCTCGGGAACGGGGGTGCCGTAGCCATGGGAGAGGTTCATGCAGCCCAGGCCGATGGTGGGCGAAGAGACTTCCTTGAGGCGGTCAAAAAGCGTGGACATGGCAATCCCTGTAAGTCGGCAGGCATGCGACACACCGCGAAATCGGTGCGGACATCCTGCCATCATGCCGAGGCGGGACAATACGTTGCAAGATCAAGGCAATCGTAACCGGTCGATACATCGCGGTTTGATGGATAACCTATCGGGTCGCCTCCCATCACTCAGTCATCCCTGAGACCGGGCTGCAAGGACGTCACTGGGTGAGTGCGTTAGAGTGCTCCCCAATGTGTCAACGACCATCGGCAGAGTTCCACCAACGCCGGCTGGAAAAGTGAAACGGAGTTGATGTGATCCATTCCATCTGCATTATGCGACTCTCCGCCATCGGCGATGCCACCCACGTGGTGCCGGTCGTGCTGAGCCTGCAGGAACAAGTGCCAGGCATCGAGATCACCTGGGTAATCGGCAAATTGGAAGCCAAGCTGATTGGCGATTTGCCCGGGGTAGAGTTCGTCGTTTTTGACAAGAAGGCCGGTCTCGAAGCCTATCGGGACTTACGCCGTGCCATGAAGGGCCGGCGTTTCGATGCCTTGCTGCACATGCAGGTATCGATGCGTGCCAATCTGGCCGCTGCCCTGATTCCGGCGGCGATCAAAGTCGGCTATGACAAGGCCCGCAGCAAGGACCTGCACAGCCTGTTTATCAATCGCCGTATCCCAGCCCAGCCGCAACAGCATGTTCGCGATTGCCTGGCGAGTTTTCTTGAACCCCTCGGCCTGGTGCCGGCGCCTCCGGCATGGCAGATACCGCTGACAGATGCCGATCGTGCGTTCGCTCGCCAATACCTGGCTCAGGACCGGATGAATCTGGTGATCAGCCCGTGTGCCAGCCATACCTTGCGCAACTGGCCATCGGAGCGCTATGCCGCGCTGGCAGACCACGCCAAGGCAACGCATAACGCTAACGTGATCCTGGTAGGTAGCCCGGCGGCGTTTGAAAAAACCGTCTGCCAGGAGATCGAAAACCAGATGAGCGAAGACGTCGTCAATATCTGTGGGCAGGACACCCTCAAACAGCTCGCGGCCTTGCTGGCCGGTGCGGATTTGCTGGTTTCACCAGACACTGGCCCGGCCCACATCGCCAGTGCCATGGGCACGGATGTACTCGGGCTCTATGCCGCCAGTAATCTCGATCGTTCGGGTCCTTATCAATCACTGCCCTGGTGTGTGAACCGCTACCCGGAGGCGTTGGAGACCTTCACCGGCAAAACCGTTTCACAGGCTCGCTGGGGTGCAAAAGCTGAGTTCGAAGGGGCGATGGAAATGATTTCGGTCAACGATGCGACCGATATGCTGGACCGGTGGGTGATGGCAAGACGCTAAATTGCCGCGGCTCTCCTGGCGAGCCGTCATTTCCTTGCGGTGTAATCCTGATAGGACTTTTCTTCCACGAACCGCGAGCCAAGTGCCAGGTTCACCTCTTTCTTGATGGCGGCCCGCCGATCATTGGTGACATAGACGGCACGCGCCAGTTCGATAAAGCGGGGGCCGAAATCCTGCGCCGCCTCCTGGTCGCGAATGTCGTCCTCGATCACCCACAGCTCTTCATTGACGGCCTTGAGTCGGGCGCGCAAATCGGCAATTGCCGAGGGGTCCTGAACCGCTTCATCCCAGGTATGGCTCAACTCTTCCAGTTCCAGCCGCACGTTCTTGACTTTCGCCGGGTCAGCGATGCGCTCGGATTTGATTTCCAGAATGGTCATTTTATCCAGCACTTCGCCGAAGGAGACCGGCACTTGGATGACATCTTTCATCGGGGTTCCTGTAGGACATTGGGGGTCAATTCGCCTCAGGGACGAAGGCCATTGCCCCGTCAAAGCTATATAGGCGTCTTTCAGTCGGCTGACGCTGTCAGTTGATTGGCATGCCAGGCGATCATGCGTTCCTCGTCGGTGGGAATGACCCAGGCGCCGACGCGGCTGTCGGGGCGGGAAATGCAGGCCGCATCGCGACGATTGGCATCATCATTCAGCGCAACGCCGAGCCAGGCGCAGCCCCGGACGATGGCCTGGCGCACCGGGGCCGCCCGCTCGCCGATGCCGGCGGTGAACACCAGGTGATCCAACCCGCCCATGGCGGCGGCGAGGCTGCCGATCTCGCGGACGATGCGATAGACGAACAGCTCGACCGCCTCCCGGGCCTCGGCGGCGTCGCTTTCCAGCAGTTGGCGCATGTCGCTGCTGATACCGGACACGCCGAGCAGGCCGGAGCGTGAATAGAGCAGGTCGCTGACCTCGTCGACGCTCATGCCTTCCTCGCCGATCAGGTGCAGCACCAGGCCGGCATCCAGGCTGCCGCAGCGGGTGCCCATGGGCAGGCCGTCGAGCGCAGTGAAGCCCATGGTCGAGGCCACGCTCTGGCCGTCGTGTATGGCGCAGAGGCTGGCGCCGTTGCCCAAGTGCGCGACGACGACGCGCCGGGCGGGGTGGCCGTTCAGGTGACGCGGCAGCCTACGATTGATGTAGTCGTAGGAGAGTCCGTGAAAGCCGTAGCGAATCAGGCCTCTTTCCGTCAGCTCGCGGGGCAGGGCGAAGTGCCTGGCCACGGCCGGCTGGGTGGTGTGAAAGGCGGTGTCGAAACAGGCGACCTGGGGAGTCTCGGGGAGCCGCTCGGCCAGGCGCCGGATCGGCTCGAGGCCGTAGGGCTGGTGCAGCGGGGCCAGGGGCTCGAGGGTCTGCAGTTCGTCGACGATCGCCACGTCAAGGATCACCGGGTCGTGGAAGCGGCGTCCGCCGTGCACCACGCGATGGCCGATCACGGCGATATCGTCGAGATCGGGACGCTCGCTGATCCAGTCGAGCAGCCGCATCAGCGCGTCGTGATGGTTAAGCGTAGGGGGCAGGTCACTGAAGTGACCGGCCTGCACCGGCTGACCCTCGGCGTCTTTCAGGCGGGCGGTGGAGGCGGCCTGGCCACCTTCACCGAGCCCGGTGAGCTTGCCTTGATAGCGCAGCGCCAGGCTGTCGAGGCCGTGATCGTCCGCACCGGGCGGGGCAAACAGGGCGAACTTAAGGCTCGACGAGCCGCTGTTGATAACCAGGATATCGCCCATCTCAGCTCTCCTTTTTTCGCGCGGCGCCATGGCGTTGCTGGTAGTCGGCCAGCAACAGCGCCAGGGCGCAGGAGGCCATGCGCGTGATGGCTTCGTCGGCGCGGCTGGTCAGCACGATCGGTACCCTGGCGCCCAGCACGATGCCGGCACCGGTGGCGTCGGCGAGGTAGGTGAGCTGCTTCATCAACATGTTGGCGGCCTCGAGGTCCGGGGCGACCAGGATGTCGGCGCGCCCGGCCACCGATGAGACGATGTGCTTGGCTTCGGCGGCGGCCTCGGAGACAGCGTTGTCGAAGGCCAGCGGACCGTCGAGGGTGCCGCCGGTAATCTGGCCGCGCTCGGCCATCTTGCACAGCGCGGCGGCGTCCAGGGTGGAGGTGATCTTGGGATTGATGGTTTCCACCGCCGAGAGGATCGCCACCTTGGGGTCGGTGTTGCCCAGTGCATGGGCGAGCTCGATGACGTTCTGCACGATGTCGCGCTTGTGGGCCAGCGTCGGATAGATGTTGATGGCGGCGTCGGTGATGAACAGCGGGCGCGGATAGGTCGGCACGTCGAAAGCCATCACGTGGCTGATGCAGCGTTCGGTGCGCAGGCCGCTCTCGCGCTTGAACACTTCGCGCATCAGCTCGTCGGTATGCAGGGCGCCCTTCATCAGCGAGGCGGCGCGCCCTTCGCGGACCAGCGCCACGGCCTTTTCCGCCGCGGCGTGGCTGTGGGGCGTGTCGATCACCTCGAAGTCGCGAATATCGACCTCGGCGGCGTCGGCGGCCGCCTGGATCTTGCCGGCGGGGCCGACCAGCAGGGGCTTGATCAGCCCGTGCTCGGTGGCGGCGACGGCACCCAGCAGCGATTCGCGATCCACCGGGTGAACCACGGCCATGGCGATGGGGTCGGGGTGGTCGGCGGCGGTAAGAATTTCATGCAGGCGACCGCGCTCGGCGAGGCGAAACTCGGGCATGACGGTGCGCGGGCGACGGATCTTCTCGGTCGGGGCGAGTACCTGGGCCTGGCCCTCGATGACCGCCTTGCCCTTCTGGTTCTCGCAGCGGCATTCCAGGTCGAGCTGCTTCTTCGCCTCGTCCTTCGCCGTGACCCGGACGCACACCTTGAGCACGTCGCCCAGGTTAACCGGGGCGTGAAACGACAGGGTCTGTCCCAGGTAGATGGTGCCGGGCCCGGGCAGCTGGGTGCCGAGCACCGTGGAGATCAGCGCGCCGCCCCACATGCCGTGGGCGATCACTTCCTGGAAACGCGAGCTGCGGGCGAAGTCATCGTCGACATGGGCCGGGTTGATATCACCGGACATGATCGCGAACAGCTTGATGTCGTCCATGGTCAGGCGCTTCTCGAGACACGCCTGGTCGCCGACCTGGATCTCGTCGAAGGTGCGGTTCTCGATATAGCCATCGTCGCCTGTCGCGCTCATTTGCCTCTCCTTGTCGTTCGCTTCGCCATTGCGACCAGCGTCGCCTTGGCCATTATCCTCGATTATGACATGGAGCTCAGGCGTGGCTGTGGTCGCCGGCATCGACATAGGGCATTAAATCGACATAGGGCATCGAATCGATCTATGCATCGAATAGAAATAGGGCATCGAGTCGTGCCGCGAAGCCGTCAGCGCAGAGAGGGGAACTCGGCGACCGCCGGCTGGGTTGACCTATCGGAAGGCGAGTCGGCCGCCTGCACGTCGTGCGCGTATGCGATGCGTTCGGGATGGGCATAGACATTGAACCGGCCCTCGCGCAGGAAGCCGACCAGCGTGACGCCGAACTCCCTGGCCAGGCGCACGGCATAACTGCTCGGCGCCGAAATGCAGCAGACCATCGGCACGCGCGCCATGATGGCTTTCTGGATCAATTCGAAACTCGCGCGCCCGCTGAGCAGGACGATCTGGCCGGCAAGCGGCAGTTGGTCGTTCATGAGCGCCCAGCCGTTGAGTTTATCCAGCGCATTGTGCCGCCCGACATCCTCGCGAACGGCGCGCAGCTCGCCTGTCGCGGTGAACAGCGCCGCGGCGTGTAGTCCGCCGGTTTGCGCGAACAGTGCCTGATGGGCCTGCAAGCGGGCGGGCAGCGAGGAGAGCAATTCCCCGCTGACATGGGGCCCCTCCTGCAGGGCGTCGAGAGGTTCAAGCGTCTCGAGGTTGAGCTTTTTCTTGCCACACACTCCGCAGGCGCTGCTGGAAAGGGATGAGCGCGCCAGCCGCTCGGCACCCTGATGGTTGAAGCCCCGGATGACCAGCTGCAGCACGTCGGGTTGGCCGACCAGATGATCGATCACCTTGAAGTCACAGCGCGCCCGCGCCAGCCCTTCGCTGAGCATCAGGCCAGCGGCCAGTTCGCGGTCGTGGCCGGGGGTGCGCATGGTAATGACCGGTTCGGTCCCGACGACGCGAATTTCCAACGCCTCTTCCACGGCGATGAAATCTTCGCGAGTGTTGGCGCCAGTGGCTTGCATCGATACGATATCAGTGGGAATAAATCCGTTTACTCCGCCGTTCATGATCCTCTCCCTAGATCCGTTGACCCCATCACACGAGGGGTAGGGTCGCGAGCCTCGCGATGCCTTGAGGTTAGTCGAGGGCAAAAGGGCTTGCCACACGGCATCGGGATAGACAGGCATGGGGATAGCCAGGCAGCGATGAATGGCGGAAGAGCGTGGGAGTCGAACCCACCAAGGACTGCTGGCAGCCCTTGCCAGATTTGAAGTCTGGCCGCCCCACCGGGGGTCGATCCTCTTCCATGAGGAGGGTTGGGGTGAATCAAGAGGCGTCTGCCGGGCGTCCCAGTACCATGACTCGGTGACATGGCTCGGCGACATAGCGGTGACAAAGCTCAGTGCCATAGGTCGGCCTGGCGAATCACGCGCTCGTCTCGGACCCGGCGCGTGTACCCCAGACTATCAAAGAACTCGAGAATGTGAATGGCCAGCTTGCGGCCGGTGGCGATGCGGTCGCGAAAATCGGCACAGCGCACCGTGCCATGCTGTGCTTCGAGGCGCTGAATGATTGCCGCCATGTCGCGCACCGCTGTGTCCAGGTAGAAATGATCCTTGCGCACCTGGTAGAGCCGGCCCAGGCGCGCGCAGGCGGTAAGGGCGGCGCGCAGGCGCTGCTCATCAAGCCCCTCGTCGCGTGCCATATCGCGCACGCGTGGCGGCTGGAAGGGAGTTGCCGCAAGCAGCGGTGCCAGGCGTTGCCAGAGCGTCTCGTCGGCGGCGTCCAGTCCGGCCCGATGGCCGGGCAGCGCGACGAAGGGCCCCTGGCGCTCGAGCCGGCCGGCGTCGATCAACGCTTTCAGCAGCGGCCGGAAGACGGCACCGGGAATGCCCGGCATGGCCTGACGATTCAAGCGCGCGCGCTCGGTGCCGGGCATGGCAGGCTCGCGTTGATGATTGGCGGCGACAATGTCCAGCATGCGCGTTTCCAGCGCCTCGATGGCCTGGTGGGAAAACGCCCGGACCTCATGCTGCGCCACCACGACGCGCCCCTCGAGCGACTCGACAATCGCGACCAAGGCGTCGAGCGGGGTGTTGGTGTGCCAAGCGATGGCGGCGAGGTCGAGCCCGTCCGGCCGGGCATCGAGCGCCACCTGCAAGGGCCGGCGCAGCTCGATCGGTGGGCCTTTTCTCGAGGCGTCTGCCACCGCCTCGGCCAGTGCCGCCAGCCAGGCCAGCCGGGTGGGCGCGCGCTGGCCGCGGCGCGGCGGGTTACCGTCGAGCACCACGCCGCCACCGAGGGTGGCATGGCCACCCTGGTCGCGGATCACGAAGCGGTCGCCCAGGCAGGCATGCACGGGTCGGTCGAGCACCAACTGGCTCAACATGCGCCCGCCGGGCGCCAGGCGCGGCCCTTCGAGCAGCGCCACCCGCCCCATGACGCGCGTGACGCCCAGGTGCACATGCACCGGCGTCCAGTGCGCCATGACGGCAGTGCCGTCGAGCAGCTGCAGGTGAATGTCCAGGCGCTTGAGGGCCGGGGTTTCCAAGGCGTCGGCAACCACCCAGTCGCCGCGCTGGACGTCGTCGCGCTCGATGCCGGCACCGGCGAGGTTGAGCGCCACCCTGTCGCCCTGGCGGGCCTGGTCGCTGGGGCGATGCTGCCGGCGCAGGCGGCGCACTCGTGCGGTGCGACCAGAGGCCACCAGGCGTACCGGGTCGCCTTGTCGCACCCGGCCGCTGAGCGCCGTGCCGGTCACCACCAGGCCGGCTCCCGGCTTGCTGAAGGCGCGGTCGATGGCCAGACGAAACTGCCCCTGGACAGGCGCCTGGCGTGGCGCAGCCGCCATCGACCACAGCGCGTCGCGCAGCGCGGCCACCCCTTCGCCGCTGCGGCTCGACAGGGGATAGATCGGGGCGCCGGCCAATGGCGTATCGGCCAGCAGGGCGGCGATCTCGCGTTGCACCTCGGCGCTGCGTGCCTCGTCGACCAGGTCGATCTTGGTCAGCGCGACGATACCGTTGGTCAGTCCCAACAGCTGCAGGATCTGCACATGCTCGATGGTTTGTGGCATCACCCCGTCGTCGGCCGCCACTACCAGGAGCACCGTGTCGATGCCGGCGCTGCCGGCCAGCATGTTGTGGATGAAGCGTTCGTGCCCCGGCACATCGACGAAGCCAAGATCGAGCTCGGTGTCTGCTTCCGGATAGGCGAAGCCGGCCTCGATGGTCAGGCCGCGCGCCTTTTCCTCCTTCAGCCGGTCGGTGTCGATGCCGGTCAGCTGCTGGATCAGCGCGGTCTTGCCATGATCGACATGGCCGGCGGTGCCGACGATCATGACGGGTCGCCTGCCGATGCTTCGGGGGCCGATGCCTGGCGATCAAAGGCCGCCTTCAGCGCGTCGAGCTGGCCGATGAAGGTGGCTTCCGCGTCGGCACCGTTCAGGCAGCGCAGGTCGAGCCACAGGGCGCCATCCTTGAGGCGGCCGATGACCGGACGCGGCAGTTGCCGGAACGCGCGTTCGAGCCGCTTGAGGGTTCGTGCCTGGTGTCGACGATCCGGGGTGACGGGTCGCCAGACCAGCGCCCGGCTGGGCAGCCGGTCGACGGGCAGCGAGCCGCTGCCCAGTTGGCTCATGCAGGGCTCGAGAGTGACCTCGATGTCCGCCAGCAGGGTCGTGGTAGGCGCCAGCACACGCCGGCCGGTGGCGGCGATGGCGGCTTCGGAGCGCGTCAGCATCGCTAGTGTGGGGATGTCGCGTTCGGGGGCGTCGCTGTCGCGATAGAGGCGTAGCGTCGCTTCCAGGGCGGCGAGGGTCAGTTTGTCGAGGCGCAGCGCACGCTTGAGGGGGTGGCGCTTGATCGCGGCAATCAGCTCGCGCTTGCCGACGATGATGCCGGCCTGGGGACCGCCGAGCAGCTTGTCGCCGCTGAAGGTGACCACGTCGGCCCCGGCGGCAATGCTGTCGCGCGGCTGGTTCTCGTAGGGCAGGCCGAGCCGAGAAAAATCGATCAACGCGCCGCTGCCCAGGTCGACCATCAACGGTACGCCGTGGGCGTGGGCGATGGCGGCCAGTTCGTGTTCGGCCACGCTGTGGGTGAAGCCGCTGATGGCGTAATTGGAGGTATGCGCCTTGAGAATCAGCCCGGTCGCCTCGTTCATGGCGGCCTGCACGTCGCGCGCGTGGGTGCGGTTGGTGGCGCCGACCTCGCGCAGCCGGCAGCCCGCCGCCTGCATGATGTCCGGCAGGCGAAACGCGCCGCCGATCTCGATCAGCTCGCCGCGGGAAATCACCGCTTCGCGCCCAGCGCCGAGGGCACCCAGGGCCAGCACCACGGCGCCGGCGTTGTTGTTGACCACCGTGGCGGCCTCGGCGCCGGTCAGCTCGCAGAGCAGCGTTTCGACCAGCCGGTCGCGCTCGCCGCGCTCGCCGTTTTCAAGATCGTATTCCAGCGCAATGGGGTGACGGGCCGCCCGGACCATCGCTTCGATGGCCGCCTCGGCGAGCGGTGAGCGCCCCATGTTGGTATGAATCACCGTGCCGGTCAGGTTGAAGAGCGCGCGGCACTGGGGACGGGCGAGCGCCTCGAGGCACGCCAGGCATCGCGCCGCCAGGCCATCGTGATCCAGCGGGGCGTGAGGGGTGTAAGACACGGCGCCGGCTGACCGCGCCAGCCGGGCCCGCTCGTCGTCGAGGGTTTGGCGCACGGCCTGGCGGGTGAGGCGCCAGCCGTGCCGCTCCCGCGCCTGTTGCACGTCGGGATGTGACAGCAGGGTATCGACAGCGGGCAGGCGGCGTCGAACGTCCGTTGTCGGCTTCATGACCCTCCCTGAGTCATTGACGCTCCTGGTATGGCCGCGGTCAGGCCTCGACGATCAACAGCGGATTGACGCCGCTGCGCCGGTAACGGTCCTCCTCGGCGAGCAGCAGGTCCAGCGCCAGGCTCGCCAGGTCGTCGGCGAGCGGTTCGGCGTCGGCATCAAGCTCGCTCGGCACGATCTTGAGGTAAGTATGGCAGTCGCCGCAGGCTTCGGCCTGTACCGGCAGCAGCGGCTGGCCGCTTCCGTCCTCGAGGCTAAGATAGTTCAGCTGGCCGGTGCTATCGCAGACGCTGCACTTGGCGCGCTCCAGATACCACTGGGTGCCGCACAGGCCGCACTGCAGGTAGCGCACGCCGCTGCGCTGTGGGTCGCGATGGATGACGCTGGCCACCGGGGCCGAACCGCAACACGGGCAGATGGCTCGCGCCTCGCTTGCCGGGCGCGGCGGCGGGGCGGGCAGGCACTGGGTCAAGCGCAGCCAGGCGATCTGCAGCGCGGCGGCGATCAACGGCATCAGCCCGCGCTGCGCGTCGGGCCCCGCACCTTGCGAGAGGATCTCGGTGGCAAGCGAAGCGATGTCACGGCGCGACATGTCGCGCAGGCCCTCCACCAACGGTCGTTGAGCCTCGCCGAGGTGCGGTTCGAGCGCATCGAGCAGGGCGCTGAGCTCGCTGTGATAGTCGACGTCCTGGCTCAGCGCCTGGGCGCCGAGCGGCGGCATGCCGTGCTCGAGCGCTAATGTGAAGGCGTCGGGCTCGGGCTGCCAGTCGGGGCGATGGCCTTCCAGCACCGCATGCTGCGCCTGGGCGAGCTGCGCCATGAAGCTCAGGAAATCACCCAGCGATTCGACGCGCTCCGCCAATTGTTCCAGGCGCCGAGCCCGCTGCGCGAAGAGTCCCGGCTCGGCAAGCAAAACCGCGGGAGGGTCCATGACGCCCAGCGGGGCGCTGCCGTATACGTGTGTCACCTTGGCTCCTGCCCGCTCGCCGGGGGTTGCTGAGGATGGGTAATCGCGTCCAGGCGGCGTTTTTTCTGCATCTCCGATTCGTACCAGAGCGAATGGTGGTGCCGGGCCCAGGCTCGGCTGACCCGGCCGCGGACCATGGCGTGGATCGACCCCTTCACCCAGATACCCGAATAGATATGGATGATCAGGGTAAGGATAGCCAGGAACGCCGCGTAGGCGTGGATCACTCCGCCCAGGCGCCGCAGCGTTACCGGCATGATGTCGCCGAAGTAGGGCTCCCAGATCATGATCCCCGAGATCAGCAGCAAGGGCACGCACAGCACCATGATCCAGTACACCAGCTTCTGGCCGGCGTTGTTCTTACCCACCGGCGGCAGGCGGTCGTCGCGATTGCGCAATACGTCCTTGATCTGCTTGAGCCATTGGATGTCGTGGCGCTTTATCAAACTCTCCTTGAAGAAGCTGATCGCCATGATCATGAACAACACCGTCATGAACAGGCCGATAAAGGGGTGAATGATGCGTGTGGGAATCGGGCCACCGAACAGGCCGGTCAAGGACCAGAAGTAGGGGTGGAAGAGCGCCAGCCCACTGAGAACCAGCAGCACGAAACTGATCGCGACGAGCCAGTGGTTGATGCGCGTCCACATGCTGTAGCGAAGAATGCCCTTGTGGCGTCCGGGAGGTGTCATGGGCGATGCTCCTCGTCACTAGGCCGGCCTTGTCCGTTCCGGTCCTGTCCGTTCAGGTCTTGGCGGCTCAATCCTTCGTTGGCCTCTTCGGCGCGCATTTCCTCCTCTTCCTCGGGGGGAACCTCCTTGGGGCCGGCGGCGACGTAGTGGAAAAAGCCGGTCAGCGCCGCCAGGCCAATGGCCGCCGACATCAGCGGCTTGGTCACACCCTTCCAGGCCTCGACCATGGGGCTGATACGCGGATCCTTGGGCAGGCCGCTGTAGATTTCCGGCTTGTCGGCATGTTGCAGCACATAGATCACGTTGGTGCCGCCGACCCCTTCGGGGTCGTAGACCCCGGCATTCTCGTAGCCGCGGCTCTTGAGGTAGTCGGTGCGCGTCTCGGCGAGCTCGTGCATGTCTTCACGCGTGCCGAACATGATCGACCCGGTCGGACAGGACTTGACGCAGGCCGGCTCCAGGCCATGGAAGACTCGGTCGGAGCATAGCGTGCACTTGTAGGCCTTGGAGTCCTTCTTGGAGATGCGCGGGATGTCGAACGGGCAGCCCGCCACGCAGTAGCCGCAGCCGATGCAGTGCTCGGAGTTGAAGTCGACGATGCCGTTGGCGTATTGCACGATGGCCCCCGGCGCCGGGCAGGCCTCGAGGCAGCCCGGCTCGGCGCAGTGCATGCAGTTGTCCTTGCGGATCAGCCATTCCAGGTTGCCCTGCTCGTTCTCGTACTCGTTGAAGCGCATCACCTCCCAGCTGTTCGGCGTGAGGTCCACCGGGTTGTCGTAGACACCGACGCACTCGCCCACGTCGTCACGCAGATCGTTCCATTCCGAGCAGGCCACCTGGCAGGCCTTGCAGCCGATGCAGCGCGATACGTCGATCAGCTTGGTTACCGTCTCGACGGCACCGTCGCGCACCTGCGGCGAGGGCGCCGGCGAGGCCGAGCGGGCGACGATGTTCTGCAGATTGATCTGATCGCCTCTCATCTGTTGTCTCCTTCCCTAGAGCTTGTCGACCCGGACCAGAAATGACTTGTACTCCGGCGTTTGGGTGTTGGCGTCGCCCACGGATGGCGTCAGGGTGTTGGTCAGATGGGATTTCTTGGTCTCGCCCAGAAACCCCCAGTGCAGCGGGATGCCGATCTGGTGAACAGTCTGGCCGGCAACCTGAAGCGGCCGGATGCGCTTGGTCACCACCGCCACAGCGTCGATATGCCCGCGCTTGGAGCTGACCCGCACCCGGTCGCCCCGTTCGATGCCGAGTTCGCTCGCCAGGCTCTCGCCGATCTCGACGAACTTCTCCGGCTGGGTAATGGCGTTGAGGCGGTTGTGCATCGTCCAGTAGTGGAAATGCTCGGTCAGACGGTAACTGGTCGCGGCATGCGGGAATTCCTCGAAGGTGCCGAAATTGGCACGATCCTCCTCGAAGACTCGCGCACCGGGATTGTGCTTGGCCAGCGGGTTGTCCGGATGCAGCGGGTTGTTGGCGATTGGCGTCTCGAAGGGTTCGTAATGCTCGGGGAACGGCCCTTCGACCATCCTGTCCCGGGCGAAGAACTGGCCGGAACCGGTCTGGTTCATGATGAAGGGGCGCTGATTCGCCGCGGGTTCGGAATCGGTCGGGAAATCGGGCACGTCGTTGCCTACCCAGCGCTGGCCGTTCCACCAGACGACCGCCTTGCGCGTCGCCCAGGGGGTGCCGTCCGGGCGCGCGCTCGCCCGGTTGTAGAGGATGCGTCGGTTGGCGGGCCACGCCCAGGCCCAGCCCAGCGTCTGACCGGTGCCGTAGGGGTCGGAGTTGTCGCGGCGCGTCATCAGGTTGCCTTCTTCGGGCCAGCACCCCGCAAACAGCCAGCAGCCGCAGGCGGTGCTGCCGTCGGCGCGCAGCATGCCGAAATCCTCGAGCTGTTCGCCGGCACGGACGACGATGCGCCGCTCCTCGTCCTCGACGTCTTCGAGCGCCCAGCCGTTGTACTCGCGCGCGAGCTCCGCGGGGCTGGGTTCTTCGGGGAAGCGGTAGGGCCAGTGCAGGTTGAGCAGCGGCTCGGCGAAGGCGCCGCCTTCCTCGCGATACAGGCGCTGCAGGCGCAGGAACAGCCCGGCCAGGATCGCCGTGTCCGGTCGCGCTTCTCCCGGCGGCGGCGCGGCCGCCCAGAACCATTGCAACCAGCGTGAGCTGTTGACGATGGTGCCGTTCTCCTCGGCGAAGCAGGTGGTGGGCAGGCGGAACACCTCGGTGTCGATCGTGCTGGGGTCGACGTCGTTGTACTCGCCATGGTTCTTCCAGAACTCAGCGGTTTCGGTGCGCAGCGGGTCGATGACGACCAGATATTTGAGCCGAGAGAGCGAGGCGGTGATCTTGGCCTTGTGCGGGAACGCCGCCAGCGGATTGAAGCCCTGGCAGAAGTAGCCGTTGACCTCGCCATGGTGCATCCGCTCGAAGGTATGCAGCACGTCGTAGAGGGTCTCGCTGAGCTTGGGTAGCCATTCGAAGCACCAGTCGTTCTCGGCGGTGGCCGCATCGCCGAACCAGGCCTTCATCAGGCTGACGTGAAAACGCTCGTAGTAGCGCCAGTAGGAGACCTGATCGGGAACCAGCGGGGGCCGGGCTCGTTCCTGAATGTAGTTGGTGTAGTCCTGCTCATCGTCCTTGGGCAGCCGCATGTAGCCCGGCAGCAGGTTGGAGAGCAGCCCCAGGTCGGTCAGTCCCTGGATGTTGGAATGGCCCCGCAGCGCGTTGACCCCGCCGCCGCGCAGGCCCATGTTGCCCAGCAGCAGCTGCACCATTGCTGCGGTGCGAATGATCTGCGAGCCGATCGAGTGCTGTGTCCAGCCCAGCGCGTACAGAATCGTCATGGTCCGGTCGGACGCAGCCGTTTCGCCGACCATGGCCCAGACATGCTCGATCTTGGCGCGCGGCGTGCCGCAGACGTTGGACACCACCTCGAGCGTATAGCGACTGTAATGCTCGCGCATCAGCTGGAAGACGCAGCGCGGGTGCTGGAGCGTGTCGTCGCGCCGGGCGAAGCCCTCGTCGTCGTACTCGTAATTCCAGCTTTCGGTGGCGTATTCGTTGCTCTCGGCGTCATAGCCGGTGAACAGGCCATCCTCGAAGCCGAATTCCTCGCGCACGATCAGGCTGGCGTCGGTGTAGGCACGCACGTAATCGTGGTGGATCTGGTCGGTCTCGATCAGGTAGTTGATCAGGCCACCCAGAAACGCGATGTCGGTGCCGGTGCGGATCTCCGCGAAGTAATCCGCCACCGCCGCCGTGCGCGTGAAGCGGGGGTCGACGACCACCAGGCGCGCGTCGTTCTTCTCCTTGGCCTCCATCACCCAGCGAAAACCCACCGGATGCGCCTCAGCGGGGTTGCCGCCCATGGCGAGTATCAAATCAGCATTGCGGATGTCGACCCAGTGATTGGTCATGGCACCGCGACCGAATGTTGGGGCAAGACCTGCCACCGTCGGTCCGTGTCAGACGCGTGCCTGGTTGTCGAATACCAGCATGCCGAGACTGCGCACGATCTTCTGGGTCAGATAGGCCGTCTCGTTGGTGGACGCCGAGGCCGCCAGAAAGCCGGTGGTCAGCCAGTGATTGACGGTGCTGCCGGCGTCGTTCTGAGTGACGAAATTGGCGTCGCGGTCATCCTTCATGTGCCGGGCGATGCGATCCAGGGCCTCGTCCCAGCTGATCTGCTTCCATTCGTCGGTGCCCGGCTCGCGCACCTGGGGATGGCTGAGGCGTGAGTCGCTGTTGACGTAATCGAGCAGGCCCGAGCCCTTGGGACACAGTGAGCCGCGGCTGACCGGATGGTCCGGGTCGCCCTCGACGTGGTAGATGTTGTCGATGGTATTGATTGCCTCGTCGCCCCGGCTGTAGAGCAGCACGCCACAGCCCACCGAGCAGTAGGTGCAATTGCTGCGGGTGATCTTGGCGCCCGAGAGCTTGAAATGGCGGATCGAGGCGACTGCTGGCTCGGGGGCAAAGCCCATCATGGCCATACTCGAGGTAGCCATGCCTGCCGCCCCGAGCTTGAAGAATTGTCGCCGCGTTATCTTTAACGTCATGTGGCCTCCTGCCGCGATCGCGTGTCCTGAAAATAAGCGTAGCGAGTCTCTCGCCTTTATTGGTATTGGCCGTTATGGCTTCCTGGGTGGTTATTGCTCGTTATCGTCCGCTGCCTGGTCGGGTGCGTCTTCTTCTGCTTCCTGACTAGTGCTGCCCTGTGACATGCCGTTTTCGGGCCTGCCGGTTGTCTCGGCGCCCAGCGGGTCGTCCGGCAAGGGAGGCGACTCGCGCTCGGGCGAGGTGGTTTCGTAGGCGGCCCCAGCGTCCGGCTGGGAGCCATCGGTCTGCAGTATCGCGTCGCCACGCGACTGGCCGCCGCTCGTTGTTTCCTCTTCCACTTCCATGTCCGACCCGGTAATAAGGCTCGTGCGACCGGGCTGGCCGGTATCGATATCCGGTGGCTCGGGTGTTTCGCCGGGGGGGCGGGGCGTCATCTCCGGCGCCGGCGCTGCCGTTTCGGCGGCGTTGGCGCTTGCCAGCAGTAGTGTGGACAACAAGAGCGCACAAAGCGCTGGCCTGAGGGGGGGGTACATGGCCTGTCTCCTCGTCGTTCCTTGACTCATGGCCGGTGACTCCCTTGAGGTTTAGCACAAACTCCACGCCGCTGCCGCGTTCGTCGCTCAGCCGATGTCCCGGTGGGTCTGCCGCGTCAGGTGGGGCTCTGATAGGCTGAGGTTCGTGACTCACGACACTCAAGGAGCTCTGATATGGTCTCGGACATGGTTTCGGACTCGGCCTCGGCGACGCCTTTCGATAAGACCCTTGCCGCCCTGGACGCCCTCCACGCCGAAGACCCGCGACAGGTCGAGGTGGACGGCGAGAGCGTTCCCCAGGAGCTTTGGCACGCCCGGCGAATGAGCGCCTGGCTCGAGCGGTTGCACGCCTCGCCGGACGAGCTCACCCAGCTGGCGGTGCGTGGCCAGCACCTCCAGCGTTGGCAGGTGTCGCGCCATGAGTACCCGGAAGGGCGAGTGGGCTATCTCACCTGGCGACGCGATCAGGGAAAGCGCGCCGGCGAGACGACCGCCAGGCTCATGCAGGAGGCCGGCTATACGTCCGAGGAGGCCGAGCGGGTGTCGAGCATGATCCGCAAGCAGGGGCTTGGCCGTAACGAGGGTACCCAGGCGGTGGAGGACTGTGCCTGCCTGGTGTTCCTGGAGAACTACTTTGCCGACTTCGCAAAGCAGATTGAGCACGATCATCTGGTGCGTATCGTACAGATGACTTGGAAAAAAATGTCGCCACGCGCCCATGAGCTGGCGCTGGGGCTGCCGATGAGTGACGAGGCGCGCGCGCTGGTCGAAGAGGCGCTGGCGGGCTAGCTAGCCTTCCGGTTCAGTCAGTCAGGCTCAGGCTTAGCGTATCCTCGTTCCCGCAGGGCTTGCCATGGCGCAGTGTCAGGCGGCGCGCATCGAGGTTCATGACCACCGAGAACAGCGTCTCCATGCGTTCCTCCGGCGGCTGGTCGGGATTGTGGTGGCGGCAGATCGACAGCGGAGCGCCCTGATGATCGCTGAGGATCTCGAACAGGCGTGCCTCGTCCACCACGGCGTCGGCCGGCAGCCGCTCGCGCAGCAACTGGTCGAGCTGGGCCAGCCGCGGTCGTGAGTCGGGCCGCGGAAAGTCCTCGACCTGGCAGGCCTCACCGCGGGCATAGAGGTGGTTGGTGTGCGTGACCACCCCGCGCTCGGGCGCCAGGCGGCCGGGCTCGCCGGGATGGACCTCGAGTCCCACGGCCTGGCCCCGTTCGCCGTCAACGGCAGCGCTGGCAATCAGAAAATGCGCCGGGGCACAGACGCGGTCGCGGGTGGCCACGGCCACCGCACTTGCCATGTCGGGGCACTCCAGAATCTTGCGCAGGGCGACATGGATCGGCAGGCCTTCGCCGCAGATGCGTGAGCGAATGGCATTGAGGCAGACGCCGATGCCGGCGGCGTTCATGCCGATCTTGGCGACCATGCCGGCCTCGCCGATGCTGACCAGCGGCGCAGCCTGCTCGCCACGGATGTCGAGGGCCACCACGTTGTGCAGCTGGTCGGCTCGCCAGTCCCAGTTCTGGGCCAGCCACTGGGTGCCGCCGCGGGCCAGGGCGAAGGCCGAGCAACCGCCGCTCGCCCGGGTCAATGAGATCTCGCTGCGACAGTTGAGCGTGAGGATATCCGCCAGCTCGACCCCGGCACCGCGGGCGATGCCTTCCATCTCGTCGAGAATCTCGGGAAAGCCGCGCTCGATCATGCGCTCGAAGCGCCCGACCTCACGCCGCGCCTGTTGCCAGCTCAGGCCCACGAAGTCGAAAAACAGCCGGTCGTAGACCTCGATGCTGCGTTGGATGAGTTCGCCATGGGCGAGGCCATGGGCCTCGCCCATCTCGCGTCGGGAGCCGGAAAGCTCGGTCACGTGCAAGGTGGTTGAGCTCATAGGGCCTCGCCCAGGGCCTCGTCGAGCAGGTCGAGGAAGGCAGACCACGACTTCTTGTCGGCACGTTCCTGATAGCTGTCGTTGCCGAAGACGGTAAAGGCGTGGGGCGCGCCGGAATAGACCTCGATCTCGTAGGTGGCGTTTGCCGCCTCGAGCTCCTCGCTTAGGGTCGCGACCTGACTCATGGGGATGGACTCGTCGGCGCCGCCGTGAGCGATCAGGATGGGGCCGACATCATCGGGCCATTCCTGTCCTTCAGGCGTGGCCAGGCCCCCATGGAAGCTGGCGTATCCCACCACGTCGTCGGCCTCTTCGGAGCGTGCGATCTCAAGCACCACGGCGCCGCCGAAGCAGTAGCCCATCACCACGGTCGGCTCGGCCGCTCCCTGGGCGCGGGCCTCGGCCAGTCCGGCCAGAGTCAATTCGCGCATGCGCTCGCGATCTTCATAGAGCCGCGCGGTCTCGGCCTTGCGATCCTCGACCGTGTCGGGGCGGTTGCCCTGCCCATAAAGATCCACGGCGAAGGCATCAAAGCCCCGTTCGGCGATCATGTCGGCGCGGCGACGTTCGTAGTCGGTCAAGCCCACCCAGTCGTGAATGATCAGCACGGTGCCGCGGGCCTCGCCCTCGGCGCTGGAAAAATAGCCCTCGAAGGTCTCGTCATCGACATCGTAGGTGATGTTGTCACCGGCGGGGCTGACCGCATGGGCATTCAGGGCAAAGGCGCCCAGGGTGGCCGCAAGCGCCAGGGAAGAGCGGGTAGAAAGAATCATGGTGTCTCCTGAGATTCGGTCCATCAACGGAGAGTATAGGCGCCGCCCCCAAGCGTTGGCGTTGATTGCTTGTGTTTTGCCGACAAGACTTCCAGATTAGGTAGGTGTGCATTCCATGTCACTAAAGCGAGACAAGAACCATGAAAAAACGCGTATTGGCGATGGCGTTGGCCACCTCTACTGTGGCCCTGTCCGGCATGGCTCAGGCCGAGGTGAAAATTGGTTTCCTGGGGGGCTTCACCGGGGGAATCGAGAGCCTGACCCCGGCAATCTTCGACGGCGCGCAGCTGGCGGTGAGTCAGGTCAATGAGCAGGGCGGACTTCTGGATGGCCAGCAGATCGAGATGCCCACCGGTGACACGACCTGCAGCGATGCCTCGGCCGCCTCGAACGCCGCCGATCGTATGGTCAATTCTGAAGAAGTGACGGCCATCGTCGGTGCCCTTTGCACCGGCGCCACCATCGCCGCGGCCAACAACGCGGCGATTCCTGGCGGCGTGACCATGGTATCGCCGGCCTCTACGGCGCCGGCGGTCAGCGAACTGGACGACAACGACCTGGTGTTTCGCACCGTGCCCTCGGATGCTTTCCAGGGCGAGATGCTAGCCAAGCTGCTGCTCGACAAGGGGATCGAGGAGGTGGCCGTCACCTACGTCAACAACGACTACGGCCGCGGCCTGTCGGATGCCTTCACCGCCGCTTACGAGAACGGTGGTGGCACGGTGGCCGAGAACCTCGCCCATGAGGACAACCGCGCCGATTACCGCTCCGAGCTCGGCACGCTGTCTGCCTCGGGGGTGCCGAACCTGGTGGTGCTGGCCTACGCCGATACCTCCGGACAGACGGTCCTGCGCCAGGCCTACGAAAGCGGCATGTTCACCCAGTACGTGGGTGCCGACGGCATGGTCGGCGACAGCCTGGTCGAGGCGATCGGCGCGGACGTACTGGAAGGCATGATCGCCACCCGTCCGGGCAGTCCCGATCTTCCCGGCACCGACATGTTCATCGAACAGGCCGAGGCGGCGGGTATCGACCCCAGCGCGGTGTTCGCGGCCCAGGCCTACGATGCTGCCTTCCTGCTGGCCCTGGCCATCGAGCAGAACGGCAATGCCGAGCGCGAGGGCCTGTCCGAGGCGCTGCGCAGCGTGGCGATGGAACCCGGCGAGGTGGTCCTGCCCGGCGAGTGGGAGAAGGCGAAGGAACTGATCGCCGCCGGTACCGAGATCAACTACGAGGGCGCCTCCGGCACCCACGAGTTCGACGACAACGGCGACGTGCCAGGCGTCGTGGTCGAGATGGTCGTGGAGGACGGCAGCTTCGTCAGCAAGGGCGAAGTGAACCTGTAACGCCTGGGCCGGTAACGCCCCAAGCAAGACGTGAAAGACTCTGGCGGACAACCGTCGGGGTCTTCTCGTCTAAGGCTTAGCCGGGCTCAGCCGTGGTGCTTGACCTTCTCGGGCAGCAGCCCCTTTGGCGCGAAGCGCAGCACCAGCGTGATCAACAGGCCGATCACGAACACTCGCGCCTGCAGGGCGCGGCTGTCCAGATTGGTCGGGGTCTCCCAGCCAAGGCCCGCGCCCAGGGTCAGCGCCATATCCATCAGGAACAGCGCCATGGGTGCCGACATGATCCAGATGATGTAGACCGCCACGGCGCCGAAGATGGTGCCCAGGTTGTTGCCGGGCCCGCCCAGGATCACCATGACCAACACCAGGAAGGTGTGGTTGAGCGGGAGATAGCCCTGAGGATCGAAGATGCTGTTGAAGCTCGCCAGCGCCGCACCGCCGATACCCATCAGGATGCAGCCCAGCACGAAGATCTCCAGCCGACGCTTGTTGATGTCCTTGCCCATGGCGGCAGCGGACACCTCGTTGTCGCGGATCGTCCGGATCATGCGGCCCCAGGGAGCATGGTAGGCGCGGGACAGCAGGAAGAAGATCACCGCGATCATCACTGCCGTGATGGAGAGGTACAGTGCCCGTGCCAGGGTAAAACCCAGCTCGCTCGGCCCCGGGACCGGCCAGGGCAGCGGTGATACGGTGGCGGTGCCGCGGGTCAGCCAGTCGGAGTTCTTGAGGAAGGCCTTGATGATCTCGGCGATGCCCAGGGTAGCGATGGCCAGATAGTCACTGCGCAGCCCCAGGCAGACCCGACCGATGAAGTAGCCGACGCCGCCGGCAAGCGCTCCGCCGACCACCCAGCCGACCCCGACCGGCAGGCCCAGGCCGCCGATGAAGCCCGCGCGCGACTCGATCTGCCCGGTGACGTCGCGGAACACATTGATCACCGCCAGGTAGAGCACCACCGCCAGCAGTACGGCGATAACGGTGCGCAGCAGCTTCGGCACCCCCAGCCGGTCGAGCCGCGTCGCGCCGAACACCAGCAGTGCCGCGCCGAGCATGTAGAGCAGCGCCCGGCCCAGTTCGCCGGGCAGTTCGGTCTCCCAGAAGGCGGGGTTGACCGGAATGCTGAAGAACATGGCACAGAAGCCACCGAGTGCCACGAAGCCCATGACCCCGGCATTGAACTGGCCCGCATAGCCCCACTGGATGGTCAGGCCCAGCGCCAGGATGGCATAGCAGGCCGCCTCCACCAGCATGCGGGTGCTGTAGGCGCTGCCCATCACGGCATAGACGCCCAGTACGGCCACCAGCACCGCGGCGAACAGCACCACTTCGCGCATGGGGAAGCGTGACGGCTCGGCGACCGTATCGGCGCGTTTCGTTTCCATCAGATCACCTTGCCCTTGAAGATGCCGGTGGGACGCCAGATCAGGATGGCGACCAGGATAAAGAAGGGCACCACGATCTTGTACTCGGTGCCGACGAAGGCCAGGTTGCCGGATTGCAGCAGCCATTCCGGCAGGCTGTCGCGGAAGGGGCGCAGCATCACGCTCCAGTTGAATACCGCCAGGGTTTCGGCGAAGCCGACCACAAAGCCGCCGGCGATGGCGCCGTAGGGCTTTCCGACGCCGCCGACGATGGCCGCGGCGAAGATCGGCAACAGCAGGAAGAAGCTCAGGTCGGGCTTGAAGGTGACATCGAGCGACAGCAGCGTGCCGGCGATGGCGGCGAGCCCCCCGGCGATCACCCAGGTCACGGCGACGATGGTGTTGGTGTTGATGCCCGAGGCCTGGGCCAGGTCGGGATTGTCGGACATGGCGCGCATCGCCTTGCCCAGCCGCGAACGGCTGAGGAAGAGATGCAACGCCACGACGGCGACGATGGTCAGCACAAACAGGTAGAACTGCGGCTCGGTGACCACCACCGGGACCCGTACGCCCTCGATGGGCAGGGGGAGTCGAAAGATCTCCTTGCGGTCATCCACGTAGAGGCTCTGGCCGCCGGTGCCGGCGAACAGACGGATGAGGCCCTGCAGCATCAGGGTCACACCGAGAGAGCCGATCACCAGCACGATGGGCTTGACCCCGTGGGCGCGCAGCGGCTTGTAGAAGGCGCGGTCGATACCCACGGCGAGCAGCGCCGTCAGGGCCATGGCCAGGGGCAGCATGACCAGAGCCGTCGGCACGCCGAATGCCGCGCCGGCGCCGGGAAACACGCTGGTCAGCAACAGCACCATGAAGGCGCCGAAGGTCATCATGTCGGCATGGGCGAAATGGGCGAAGCGCATGATGCTGAACACCAGGGTCACCCCGACCGCGCCGATGGCGTAGATCGAGCCGGATACGCTGCCGGCGACCAGCACATTGTTGATGAAGAAAACGAGTTCATTCACGAGAGGGTTCTCCAGTACTGGCGCCGGGGACTAGCCACCGAGGAAGCTCTTGGCGACTTCCGGGTCGGCCAGCAGGGCGGCGCCGGTATCGGTGAAACGGTTCTGTCCGGCGGCCAGCACGAAGCCCTTGTCGGCGATAGCGAGCGCCTGCTTGGCATTCTGCTCGACCATGAGGATGCCAACGCCCGCGGCGTTGATCTCCCTCACCCGCTCGAAAATCTCGTTCCTGTACAGCGGCGACAGCCCGGCGGTGGGTTCGTCGAGCAGCAAGACGTCGGGCTCGGCCATCAGCGCCCGGCCCATGGCGACCATCTGGCGCTGGCCACCGGACAGCTCGCCCGCCGGCTGATGGCGCTTATCAAGGAGTGGCGGAAAGAAGCCATAGATATTGTCGAGCATGCGCTTGACGTTGCCGGGCTTGAGGTAGGCGCCCATCTCCAGGTTTTCCTTCACCGTGAGGCTCGGGAAGACGTTGTTCTCCTGGGGGACGAAGCCCATGCCCCTTGCCACCAGCTGGTTGGGCGGCAGGTTATGAATCGGCTCGCCGCGCAGCAGGATCACGCCCTGATTGACGGTCAGCAGGCCGAACACGGCCTTGAGCATGGTCGACTTGCCGGCCCCGTTGGGCCCGACGATGACCCCGATATCGTCGGCTTCGATGGCCATGTTCACCCCGTTGAGAATGTTCATGCCGCCGTAGCCGCCATGCACGTCGCGTGCGTCGAGTAATGGCATGTCGCTGCGTTCTCGTCTGTTGTCGGTCTTGTCGTGGCGATGCCATAGACCATAGATTGGTGCGTGCGTCAGGCCGTGCCGAAATAGGCCTCGATGACCTCGGGGTTGTTCTGGATGTCCTCGATCGAGCCCTCGACCATCACGCTACCTTGAGCCAGCACAATCACCGGGTCGCAGAGACGCGCGATCATCTCCATGTCGTGTTCGATGACCAGAAAGGTGTAGCCCATCTCGCGGTTGAGCCGTTCGATGTTGCCGATCAGATCGCCCAGCAGGGTGCGGTTGACCCCGGCGGCGATCTCGTCGAGCAGCACGATACGCGCGTCGGTCATCATGGTGCGGCCCAGTTCCAGCAGTTTCTTCTGCCCGCCGGAGAGGTTGCCGGCCAGCTCGTTGCGCACATGGTTGAGGCTGATGAAATCGATTACCTCAAGCGCCCGGCGGCGCACCTCAACCTCCTGCATACCCACCAGCGAGGGCTTGAACCAGGCATTGAACAGGCTCTCGCCGGGCTGGTGGGGTGGCACCATCATCAGGTTCTCCAGAGCGGTCATCTGGGAGAACTCGTGGGCGATCTGGAAGGTGCGCAGCAGGCCCTTGTGAAAGAGTTCGTTGGCGGGTCGGTTGGTGATGTCCTCGCCATCGAGTCGCACCTGGCCGCTGTCCAGCGGCAGGGCACCGGCGATGATGTTGAACAGGGTGGACTTGCCGGCCCCGTTGGGGCCGATCAGGCCGGTAATTGACCCCTGTTCCACCTGGATCGAGCAGTCATTGATGACCCTTAGGCCACCGAAGGCCTTGTTGACGTGCTGCACGTCGATGATGGCTGCCATGGCCTGTTCCGCCTGGTTATGTTTCTTGTCATTGATCATACCCATGGGAAGACCCCGAGGCCGCCGCCCGGGGGGCAGCGGCAGGAGGTATCATTTTTCCTGGCTGGACTCCACCAGGAAGGTGCGGCCGGCAGCGAAGGCGCCGACGATCACGATGGCGCCAATGGTCGGGATCAGGTAGCCCTCGACCTGAGGAATGGTGCGCAGGAAGACGAAGGAGACGGCAGCCGGGCCGACGAAGCGCACCAGGAAGCGCCAGAGGACAAACCAGCGCTGGTTGGTGCGAAGCTCCATCATGACTTCGCTCTGTGTCAGTGCCCAGCCGGCGAACAGCGCGATCAAAAGGCCGCCTACTGGCATGAAGATGTTGGTCAGCAACTCGATGAACTCGAAGGCGCTGCGCCCGAACAGGGTGTGGAACAGCGTGCCCTCGGCCCATAGGTTGAAACTGAGCACGGTGAGCAGGCCCATTGCCCAGCTGGCCACGACCATGAGCGCGACCGCCTGGGGGCGGGTCATGTCGAAGCGCTCGACGAGATAGGCTGCCACCGGCTCGATCAGCGAGATCGAGGAGCTGATCGCGGCGCCCAGCACCAGAATGAAGAACACGCCGCCGATCAGCGCACCGAACGGCATCTCGGCGAAGGCCAGCGGCAGAGTGACGAACATCAGCCCGGGGCCCTGTCCGGCGTCGAGGTCGGCACCGAATACCAGCGCAAAGATCGCCAGGCCGGCGACCATCGCCACGGCGGTGTCGACAAACGCCACGGCAATGGCGGTGCGGGTCAGCGAGGCCGCGCTGGACATGTAGGCGCCGTAGGCCATGATCGCGCCCATGCCGAGGCTCAGCGTGAAGAACGACTGGCCCATGGCCTCGAGCCACCCTTCGAGGCTCAGGTCGGCGAGGTTGAAGGTGAACAAGAAGCTCGCCGCTGCGCCGATATCGCCATTGACGATGCTGTAGAAGAGAACCACCAGCAGGATCACGAACAGTGCCGGCATCATGATGCGCAGGCCGCTCTCGATGCCCTTGTGGATGCCCATGCCGACAATCAGCCCCGAGGCGATGATGAACAGGGTGTGATAGAGCGTCAGCAGGCCAGGCGAGGCGAGCAGGGCATCGAAGCCAGCGCTGATGGTTTCGGCGTCGGCGCCCACCAGGCTGCCGGTAAACATCTGCCAGGTGTAATGCAGGGCCCAGCCGGCGATCACCGAATAGAAGCTCAGGATCAAGAAGGCCGAAGCGCCGCCCAGCCAGCCGATGGCCTCCCAGGCTCGCGAGGTATTGTGCGTCTGGGTCAGGTGGCGCATGCCCATGATCGGGCTGCGCCGACTGGCGCGTCCCAGCATGGTTTCGGCGATCAGAATGGGGATGCCGACGGCGAAGATGGTCAGGGCATAGATCAGGATGAAGGCGCCACCGCCGTTCTCGCCGGCCAGGTAAGGAAAGCGCCAGAGATTGCCCAGGCCGACCGCCGAGCCGACGGCGGCCAGCAGGAAGGTACCCTTGTGAGTCCAGACGTTGTGCGTGCTCATGAAGTTTCCGGGTGTGATGTATGTCAGCCTTGTGGGCCAGACGTGCAACTTTGCGACATCAGCCCCTTCATGGCTAGTGGGCTAGCGTTTAGCGCGCGTTTAGGGCACTAGGTGGCCTCGTCTGCCGCCCTCAGTCCTCGTCGTCGCTGGCATCCAGTTGGGGCTCCAGGGCGCGGCTGGCATCGGGCAGGCGCACGGTATCGCCCAGGACGAGCTTGCCGTGGGATTTCAGGCGGCGGCCGTTGTCGGCCGAGATCAGCGCCACGACGTCGCCGATGCTGGTGCCGTCGATATAGGCCTCGACCTTGACGCGAACAATGGCGCCTTCATGGCGAGCCGACAGGATGTCGCCGGGTCCCGGCTCGTCGAGGCCGACGGGATTGTTCGCGAAGTGCTGAAGGACGCTGTTGGCGCCGGGATCATCCCAGTCCACGTGCTTGTGCATGGTCTTGCTCCCCTAACATGATTGGCCTAACGTGATTCGACAGCCTCCAGCATAGCTGTCCGACTATCAAACGCCATGGCAAACCCGCGAGCCCGCCGGGGGTAGGCTCGGACAGGCAGCGCGGCGGGCGTTATTTCTTGCTAGCGCGCTTGCGCTCGTTCTCGGTGAGGTGCTTCTTGCGCAGGCGAATGTGATACGGGGTGATCTCGACGAGTTCGTCGTCATCGAGAAACTCGATGGCTTGTTCCAGCGAGAATTTCACCGGCGGGGTCAGCACGATGTTCTCGTCGTTGCCCGTGGAGCGCATGTTGTCGAGCTTCTTGCCCTTGGTGGGATTGACCACCATGTCGTTGGCGCGGTTATTGATGCCGATCAGCATGCCCTCGTAGACCTCGGTGGCATGGTCGATGATCAGCTTGCCGCGCTCTTGAAGGGCGAACAGCGCATAGGCCAGCGCCTTGCCGCCGACCATCGACACCAGCACGCCGTTGCGACGCTCGACGGCGGCGTCGGGCTTGAGCGGGCCGTAGTGATCAAAGCGGCTGGTGAGGATGCCGGTGCCAGAGGTCAGGGTCAAAAACTGGCCGCGGAACCCGATCAGCCCGCGTGCGGGGATGATGAAGTCCAGGCGCACGCGGCCCTTGCCGTCAGGATTCATGTTGGAAAGCTCGCCCTTGCGATAGCCGATCTCCTCCATGATGGCGCCTTGGTGCTGCTCCTCGCAGTCGATGATCACTTCCTCGTACGGCTCCTGCTTGACGCCGTCGATCTCGCGAATGATCACCTCGGGGCGGCCTACGGCCAGCTCGAAGCCTTCGCGGCGCATGCTCTCGATCAGCACCGAGAGGTGCAGCTCGCCACGCCCGGACACCTTGAACTTCTCCGGCGTTTCGCCCTGCTCGACACGCAGCGCGACGTTGTGGATCAGTTCCTGCTCCAGGCGCTCCTTGATGTTGCGGCTGGTGACGAACTTGCCGTCCTTGCCGGCGAACGGCGAGTCGTTGACTTGAAAGCTCATGGAGACGGTCGGCTCGTCCACCGACAGCGGCGGCAGCGCCTCGACATTGGCGGTGTCGCAGAGGGTGTCGGAGATCGCCAGGTTATCGATGCCGGTGATGCAGATGATATCGCCGGCGGTCGCCTCGTCGGTCTGCACGCGCTCCAGGCCCATGTGGGTCATCACCTGGCCGATCTTGCCCTTGCGGACATTGCCTTCCTTGCTGACGATGCTGACCTGCTGGTTGGGCTTCACCGAGCCGCGCGTGATGCGCCCCAGGCCGATGACGCCCACGTAGCTGGAATAATCCAGCGCCGAGATCTGCATCTGGAAAGTGCCGTCGAGTTCGACCTTGGGCGGCTCGACGATATCGACGATCGACTGGAACATCGGCGTCATGTCCTCGGCCAGCTCGTCGGGGTCGGGGCCGGCGACACCGTTGAGTGCCGAGCAGTAGATGATCGGGAAATCGAGCTGCTCGTCGGATGCGCCGAGGTTGTCGAAGAGATCGAAGATCTGGTCGATGACCCAATCGGGGCGCGCGCCGGGGCGGTCGATCTTGTTGACCACCACGATGGGCTTGAGGCCCTTGTCGAAGGCCTTCTGGGTGACGAAGCGCGTCTGCGGCATCGGACCGTCGACGGCGTCGACCAGCAGCAGCACGGAGTCGACCATCGACATGACGCGCTCGACCTCGCCGCCGAAGTCGGCGTGTCCCGGCGTGTCGACAATATTGATGTGGTAGTACTCACCGCCCGGGGCCTGCCAGCGAATCGCCGTGTTCTTGGCCAGGATGGTGATGCCACGTTCCTTTTCCTGGTCATTGGAGTCCATGATGCGCTCCTGCCCCTCGGCCTTGCGGTCCAGGGTGCCGGACTGGCTGAGGAGCTTGTCGACCAGGGTGGTCTTGCCGTGGTCGACATGGGCGATAATGGCGATGTTGCGGAGATTCTCGATCACGACAGGATCCTGCTGGAAAAGGGGGGCAGTATTATAGGGGCAGGGCCGGCATGGCTACCAGTGTTGTCGGTGGCGGCCTGGCGGAAACACGCAATATCAGTGGCTTCCCGTCGACATGCAGCGCGAAC
Source organism: Halomonas korlensis (assembly GCF_900116705.1). Classification (GTDB taxonomy): domain Bacteria; phylum Pseudomonadota; class Gammaproteobacteria; order Pseudomonadales; family Halomonadaceae; genus Halomonas; species Halomonas korlensis. The sequence goes on from NZ_FPBP01000003.1 coordinate 366,059, forward strand.
TGGCGGGGCGAGAGTCAGGCCGGGTCGTTATCCACGCGAGCCTGGCAGGCGCGCAGCCGCTCGATCAGGTCGGGGAGGGCGTCAGCATCCAGCGAGGGATCACAGCCCCCGATACGATCGAACCAGACGCGAGACACACACAGGGTATCGCTGAACGGGTGGTAATGCAGTCGTCGCCACAGGCGTGCCAGGCGACTCGAGGGTTGCTGCGTCCTGACCACCGCATCGCGCTCATGATGCTCCATGCTCGCGATCGTGCGGGTGATCCAATCCAGGGTCAACGAGGCGCCTTGAGCCGGGAAGAGCAGCACTTCGCCCTGGCTGTGCGTCACGGCCAGATTGAGACGATCGCCGAGCGGCGTGCCTTCGGCGTGAATCAGGATCGCTCCATGATGTTTCGCCAGGACCGCCAGGCGGCGATCCCCTGTATCGTCCACCACCAGTAACTCGAGGCGATTGTCGAGACGCTGCAAGATTTCCTTCAATGACGTCAGCCGTCGCGGAATCCCCGCGCCTGAGGAACGTGCATCGAGAAAGATGCTGCAGGTGAACATGAACGAGTGGGCTCCGCTAGGTCGGACAGCATGCCGAGACGCTGGGGATGAAATTCGTGAGCTAGTCGACCGGCGCTTTAATGTAATAAAGAGTATCTATTAGTTGTTAATTGTTTCAATACGCCGTAGGAGTGATTTTGCTGACAATTGGCAAGGGAGGCTATCCCTAGGCCATGATGAGCCAAGCCATCACTATGAGGCACGGCTGATGCTAGTTGGTGTTTTGCTCGAAATCGGTGCATTAGCGTATCTATATGCACCAAGTAGGTGCAAATATGCGTCTTGCTCCCCTATTTACCCTTAAAGGAGCGAAGCGCATGATCGGCGCCTGAAAAAATCATTAATCGAAAGTATGCATAATTCAGATGGTTATGAGAAATAAACGCTATGCTGGTGCAAGGTTGGCATGCGGGATGCATTGTTCTGAACAGCGCCATGCACGTTTATGGCGACCGTGGGCAGCTTGCCCACGGCGTGCTACAAAAGATCGCCGATAACGTCGGCTCTCATATCATCCCGTCGGTCGGCCCATCGTCGATCGAGCCAAGCTCACTATGGAGGACTTCATGTCTGCCAAGACTCTTGCCCTGATTGAAGAACACGACGTTAAATGGGTCGATTTGCGCTTTACCGATACCCGCGGCAAGGAACAGCACGTTACGATTCCTGCCCGTGATGTCGACGAGGAATTTTTCGAGAACGGCCAGATGTTCGATGGTTCCTCCATCAACGGCTGGAAGGGCATCAACGAGTCGGACATGATCCTGCGTCCGGAAGATGGCTCCGCCTTCCTCGACCCCTTCACCGAAGACGCGACCCTGGTGCTGCGCTGCGACATCATCGAGCCGGCCACCATGCAGGGCTACGAGCGTGACCCGCGCTCGATCGCCAAGCGCGCCGAGGCGTATCTGCAGTCCACCGGCCTTGGTGATACCGCGTTCTTCGGTCCCGAGCCTGAATTCTTCATCTTCGATGAGGTGCACTGGAAGACCGACATTCAAGGCGCCATGTACAAGATATCCTCCGAGGAGGGGGCCTGGGCCACCGACAGCATGATCGAGGGCGGCAATCTGGGACACCGTCCGCGGGTCAAGGGCGGCTATTTCCCGGTGCCCCCGGTGGACAGCTTTCACGACATTCGCGGCGCCATGTGCAATACCCTGGAAGCGATCGGCCAGAGCGTCGAGGTGCACCACCACGAGGTGTCCAACGCCGGCCAGAACGAGATCGGCGTGAAGTTCAACACCCTGGTCAAGAAGGCCGACGAAGTTCAGGAAATGAAGTACGTGATCCATAACGTGGCCCACGCCTATGGCAAGACCGCCACCTTCATGCCCAAGCCACTGGTCGGCGACAATGGCAGCGGCATGCACGTGCACCAGTCGTTCTGGAAGGAGGGTCAGAACCAGTTCGCCGGTGACGAGTACGCCGGCCTGTCAGAAATGGCGCTCTACTACATCGGCGGTGTCATCAAGCATGCCCGCGCCCTGAATGCCTTCGCCAACGCTTCCACCAACTCCTACAAGCGTCTGGTGCCAGGCTTCGAGGCGCCGGTGATGCTGGCCTACAGCGCCCGCAACCGCTCCGCGTCGATCCGCATTCCCTACACCGCGAGCCCCAAGGGCAAGCGTGTCGAGCTGCGCTTCCCGGACCCGACCGCCAACCCCTACCTGTGCTTCGCGGCGATGCTGATGGCCGGCATCGACGGCATCAAGAACAAGATCCATCCCGGCGACGCCATGGACAAGAATCTCTATGACCTGCCGCCGGAAGAGGGCAAGTCCGTGCCAACTGTGGCCGAGAGCCTCGACCAGGCCCTGGAAGCCTTGGATGCCGATCGCGCCTTCCTGACCGAAGGTGGCGTGTTCACCGACGACATGATCGACGCCTACATCGAACTCAAGATGGAAGACGTGGAGCGTATCCGCATGACGACGCATCCGATTGAATTCGACATGTACTACAGCTGCTGATCACGCGGCCGCTTGTCGAGCCGGCCCCGATTTAGGTGGGTCAACAAGACGAGACGTACCTCGAGACGAAAAAAGGGTTCCGCCATGGCGGAACCCTTTTCTTTGGGTCAGTATCCCAATCAGCAAGTCCGCATTTTGCACGTCGCGCTCGCCCGGGGCGGCGGTGACCGGCACGGAGAGACGTATGCACAAGGCAATCGCGGCGCTGGCGCTGGGACTCTCGTTGAGCCTCATCGTCCAGGCGCAGACCATCTATCGCAGCACCGACGCCCAAGGCAACGTGATCTTCACCGACAATCCGGAGCGTGGTGGCGAAGCGGTTGACCTCGAGCCGCTGACGGTGGTGCCTTCGCGTGGCGAGGTGCGCGACCAGGAAGCCGTGACACGGGTCGAGAGCGGCGGTACGAGTGCCTCCCGCGATGGTCCTGGCGAGCCCTTCATGCCCTACGACAGCTTCCGCATCGCCTCACCCGGCAATGAGGAAACGCTTCCCAGTGGCGCTGCAGGCAGCCTTGAAGTGACGCTAGGCATCGAACCCCGGCTGCGCGAGGACCATCGGGTACGGCTGCTGGTGGACGGGCGCGTCAGCCAGTCGGCGATGCACACCGAGGCGTTCCTGCTGACCGACCTGACGCGCGGCGAGCATGTCCTGCAGGCCGAGCTGATCGATGGCAGCGGCGAGGTTCGCCATCGCACGTCCCCCGTGACGCTGTATGTCCAGCGCGCCAGCGTTAATTTGCCCCAGAACCCCAATAACCCCGCCAATTAGCTGCCCCTTCGCCGGGCTCCTCGGCCGCTGTGCCCGGACGGCAGTGACAGGCCTTGTCGCGAGCCAGCGAGCCGCGGCGACGGGCATTTCGATGCCTTCGATCATGCCGACAGGGTGAGCGAGGACAGCGCCCTCGACTATCGACCCGGCGACCAGTTGCGTCATCGAGAGGCAAGGCGCGCCGCCGAGCGAGAGAAGCGGCGTTACCGCCGCTGGGACAAGCAGCGTTTTCCCCGCGATCGCTGAGTCGCGGGGGTGGATGAATCGGTGCGTCCCGTGGTGCGCCTCGCCCTTTCACTGTGCGCCATCAAAACCGACGCACTATTTTGGTGCACTAGAACGGTGCATGGCAGCACCGTAATGGCGCCAGGCCGTGGTTTATGCGGCTGGCCCGCTTCTTGCAAAGCATTGGGAAGACAGCTGGGAAGACAGCTGGCGAGGCGGCGAAATAACGCTGTCACCGAGAGTTTTCGGCAGTATGGGATCTTGCCAAGACACGAGAGGGCCCGATGTATCAACGCTTGATGGAACATCTTACTACCGCGGTACTGCTGCTTGATGCGCAGTTGCGCGTGCAGTGGATGAACCCTGCCGCCGAAGCCCTGCTGGCGCTGAGCCTGAGCCGAGTGGAAGGACTCACGCTGACCGCGCTGCTCGGCCAGGAACATATCGGGGACGTCTTGAAGAAGGCCCGCGATGCCTACCATCCCTTCACCCAGCGCGAGGCGCGGTTGCAGTTGGCGAACGGTGAGGCGCTTACCGTGGATTACACCGTGTCGCCGTTGTCCGCGGACGAGTTGCTGCTGGAGATCGAGCCGCGCGACAGGTTGCTGCGCATCTCCCGCGAGGAGGCGCTGCAGAGCCGTCAGGAAACCATCAAGGTCCTGGCGCGCGGCATGGCCCACGAGGTCAAGAATCCGCTGGGGGGCATCCGTGGCGCGGCCCAACTGCTCGAGCGCGATCTCGATGATCCGGGACTCAAGGAGTTCACACGAATCATCATCGAGGAAGTCGACCGGCTGCGCGATCTGGTGGACTCGATGCTGGGGCCCAACCGGGTGTCCCGTCACGAGGCGCTGAACATCCACAAGGTGCTGGAGCGCGTGCGTTCGCTGCTGATCGTCGAGCAGCCTGGCGTGCATATCGAGCGCGACTACGACCCCAGCCTGCCCGACCTTGCCGGCGACGAGTCGCAGATGATCCAGGCGGTGCTCAACGTGGCGCGCAATGCCGTGGAGGCCATGACCGAGGCCGGCACCGAGCGGCCCCGGCTGATCCTGCGGACCCGCGCCCGGCGTCAGTTCACCCTGGGTGCCGAACGTCACCGGCTGGTCTGTGAAGTCGGCATGACCGACAACGGCCCGGGTATCGCCGCGGCACTGCGCGATACGCTCTTCTATCCGATGGTCTCGGGTCGCGCCGAAGGCAGTGGACTGGGGCTTTCCATCGCCCAGTCGATCCTGCATCAACACCACGGGCTGATCGAATGCGAGTCCGCCCCCGGCAAGACCGAATTCCGCCTGCTGATTCCGCTGGAGAATCGCCATGACTGATATCGCCCGCGTGATGATCGTCGACGATGACCGCGCCATTCGCTGGGTGCTCGAACGGGCCCTGGCGCAACCCGACCTTGAAGTCGAGTGCGTCGAGCGCGCCGATACTGTGCTCGGTCGCCTGCTCGACGATCCCCCCGATGTACTGGTCACCGATATCCGTATGCCCGGCATCGATGGCCTGGACCTGATGGCGCGGGTGCGCGAGGCGCATCCTGACCTGCCGGTGATCGTGATGACCGCGCATTCGGATCTCGACAGTGCCGTGGCTTCCTACCAGGGCGGCGCCTTCGAATACCTGCCCAAGCCCTTCGATGTCGATGAGGCGCTGGCGCTGGTGCGCCGCGCGGCGGCTCATGCCCGCGAACGCCAGCGCCCGGTCAGCGTGCCCGAGGGGCTCGATGCCGAGATCATCGGCGAGGCGCCGGCGATGCAGGAGGTCTTTCGCGCCATCGGCCGGTTGTCGCACTCGCATATCACGGTGATGATCAATGGCGAATCGGGGACCGGCAAGGAGCGGGTCGCCCGCGCGCTGCATCAGCACAGCCCGCGGACCGGCAAACCGTTCATCGCCCTGAACATGGCGGCGATACCCCGCGACCTGATCGAGTCGGAGCTGTTCGGCCACGAGAAGGGCGCCTTCACCGGCGCGACCTCGCAGCGCCAGGGCCGTTTCGAGCAGTCCAACGGCGGCACCCTGTTCCTGGACGAGATCGGCGACATGCCGGCCGAGACCCAGACCCGGCTGCTGCGGGTGCTGGCCGATGGCGAGTTCTATCGGGTGGGCGGGCACACTCCGGTGCGGGTCGACGTGCGTATCATCGCCGCCACCCACCAGAATCTCGAGATCCTGGTGGACGATGGCCGCTTCCGCGAGGATCTCTTCCACCGCCTCAATGTTATTCGCGTGCACCTGCCGAAGCTTGCCGAGCGCCGCGAAGACATCCCGCGGCTGGCGCGGCATTTTCTGGCCGAGGCGGCCAAGGAGCTCTCCACCGACGTGAAGGTGTTGACCGCCGAGGCCGAGACGCATCTCACCCAGCTGCCGTGGCCCGGCAACGTGCGCCAGCTCGAGAATACCTGCCGCTGGTTGACGGTGATGGCCTCGGGGCGCGAAGTGCTGGTCGAAGACCTGCCCCCGGAGCTTCGCAATAGCGATGGCGCCGACGCCGCCAATGGCGACTGGCGCAGCGCCTTCCGCGACTGGGCCGATCGGGCGCTGGCCGCCGGTCATACGCACCTGCTCGAGCAGGCGGTCCCCGACTTCGAGCGCATCCTCGTCGAAACCGCCCTCAAGCATACCGGCGGGCGCAAGGGCGAGGCCGCCGAGCTGCTCGGCTGGGGCAGGAACACGCTCACACGCAAGCTCAAGACCCTGTTGCCGGCGCTGGCGGACGAATAGGCAGGCCCATTGTTTACGAGCGCTCGTCCCTTGACGCGCCCCGTCGCTTTTCCTCGCTCAGGGTCTACAATCGAGAGGAACCATCTAGAGAAACCCTGGGTTTCATGGCCCACAGGACAGTGGCGCCAAGCAGGGTCTCACACCCTGAAGGATTAGGAGGTTGAACATGCACCACGACACAATGCATCCCACCAGTTCACTGAGCACTGCCGATCGCATGGCGCACCTGGTGGGCTGGTTCAGTATCGGCCTGGGGCTTTGCCAGTTGGTCAAGCCGGCTGTTTGGACTCGCACTCTGGGCATGGAGGGCTCGGAAAACCTCGTGCGCCTGTGTGCCACGCGTGAAGTGATGACCGGCATGGGCGCACTGTCTACCAACCCGGTGCCGGCAATGTGGGCCCGCGTGGGCGGCGACGTTCTGGACCTGGCAGCCCTGAGCTGGGCAAGGCAAGACAAGTTCAATCCCAAGCGCGACAACCTCAATATGGCCCTGATCGCCATGGGGGCGCTCACCGCGGTGGACCTGTACTGTGCCCAGTCGCTCGGCAAGCGGTACGCCTATCAGGGCGGGCCGACGCCCGACTATCGCGATCGCAGCGGCTTTCCCGGTGGGCTGACCAGTGCCAGAGGCGCGGCGGCCAAGGATTTCGAGACACCGACCCACCTGAAGGCGGCGCTGCCGTCACCGGCCAGCTCGCCGGGTACACGAACCCCCACCTCGACATCCACCTCGCCCGGCAGCCGCTAGCGGGATGCCCGGTAGGGTTGCCGGCCTTCGCCTCGAAACTCCCTTGATTCGCTCTCAAGGCCCGTATCGGCATTACGGTTCGGGCCTTCTATCGACTTCCTTCAGGCATCGTTGGCTGACGACAAGCAAGCCTACAACGAAAGGCGCATTGTTGAGGGAGAGGGGACTGCCGTAGCGTCAAGGACCTGAACCTATCATGCAATAGGACAGTCCGATGCCCGACGTCCCGCCTGCCCTCGAGAGCCCGCCGCATCGCGTCCAGATTACCGAGGTAGGTCTCCGCGACGGCCTTCAGAACGAGCCCGTGGTGCTCGCCACCGAGCACAAGCTGGCCCTGGCCCGCGCGCTGATTGCGGCCGGGGTGCGCGAGTTCGAGGCCACCTCCTTCGTGAGCCCACGGGCGGTACCGGCCCTGGCCGACGCAGCGGCGCTGGTGAGGACGCTGCGAGAGACTCCCGACCTGCACCTTTCTGCCTTGGTGCCCAACGTGCGCGGCGCCGAGCGCGCCCTGGAGGCGGGTGTGGACTCGGTAGTGCTGTTCGTCTCCGCCTCTGAAAGCCACAACGCCAAGAACGTCAACCGCAGCGTCGCGGCGTCCCTGGCGGGCTTCGAACAGGTGGCTCGCCTGCTCGAAGGTAGCGGCGTGGCGCTGCGTGGCGCCATCGCCACTGCCTTCGGCTGTCCCTTCGAAGGCAATGTGCCGGTCCGGGCGGTCACGAACATTGCTCGCCGCTTCGCTGAGCTGGGGGCGACTCACCTGTCGCTGGGCGATACCACCGGCATGGCCACACCGCCATTGGTCGCCGAGCGCATCAACCATCTGCGTGAAGTCGTCTCGGGCCTGCCGCTGACGCTGCACTTCCATAACACTCGCGGCATCGGCCTGGCCAACGTCATGCAGGGTCTGGCGCTGGGCGTGGATCGTTACGAAAGCTCCATCGGCGGCCTGGGCGGCTGTCCCTTCGCGCCGGGTGCCTCGGGCAATATCGCCAGCGAAGATCTTGCCTATCTGCTCGAGGAGATGGGCATCGAGACGGGCCTCGAGCTCGAGGGTCTGATCGACGCAGCACGGCTTGCCAGCGAAATGATGGGGCGCCCCCTGCCGGCCCAGGTCTCCAAGGCCGGGCCGCGCCTGGCGCTCGCCGAATGCACCGCCGTGGCCACGGCACGAGGATGAGTATGGAGGCTTCATTTCCTAGCGCCCCGGGCTCCTTGGCCGGCATTCGCGTCATCGACCTCACCCGGGTCATCTCGGGGCCTTTCTGTACCCAAATGCTTGGCGACCACGGCGCCGACGTGATCAAGGTCGAGTCTCCGGGCAAGGGCGACGTGGTGCGTGGCCAGGGCAACATGGTCAATGGCGAGAGCTGGTACTTCGCCCAGTTCAACCGCAACAAGCGCTCGCTCACCCTCGACCTGCGCAGCGATGAAGGCAAACAGATTCTCAATCGCCTGCTCGAAGGCGCCGACGTGCTGGTGGAGAACTTTCGCCCCGGCGTGCTGGCCAAGATGGGACTCGACGACGATACCCTGCGCGAGCGCTTTCCGCGTCTGGTGGTGGGGCGTATCAACGGCTTCGGCGCCACCGGCCCCTACCGCGACCGTCCCGCCTACGACTTCATCGCTCAGGCCATGAGCGGCTTCATGGGCGTGAATGGCCCGGCCGATGGCGAGCCGATGCGCGCCGCCCCGCCGATCAGCGACATGGTCGCCAGCCAGAACCTGGCGTTCGGCATCTGCGCGGCCCTGGTACGCCGTGCCGCCACCGGCCAGGGCGAGATAGTCGAGACGGCCTTGACCAACGGGCTGATCGCCATGCTCGGCTACCTGGCCGCCGAGTACTTCGCGACTGACCAAATCCCGGCACGCACCGGCAACGACCATCCGATGCTCTACCCCTATGGCCTGTTCAAGGCCAGCGACGGCGAGGTGGCCATCGCCCCCAGCAACGACACCATGGTATCGCGCCTGCTCAAGGCGCTGGACTTGCTTTACCTGCTCGACGATCCGCGCTTCGCCGACAACGCCCAGCGCATGGCCAATCGTGAGGCGCTGCGCGAGATCCTCAACGGTGTCATCGAGCAGCGCCGGGTAGACGACTGGATTGAGCACCTCAACCGCGCCGGGGTGCCCTGTGGCCGGGTGCATGACCTGCGCGAGACCTTCGCCGACCCCCAGGTACAGGCCCAGCAGATGCGCCTGGAGATCGACCAGGGCGACGCCGGCCGGGTGCCGGTGACCGGCTTCCCGGTGAAGATGCGCGAGGCACCGCCGGCCCTTTACCACCGGGTGCCACGGCTCGGTGAGCACACCCGCGAACTACTTGGGGAACTGGGCATGACACCGAGCGAGTTGGATGTGCTGCTGGCCCGCGGCGTTATCTAAGCTACCCTGAACACGGCCGCCGCGAGGCGGGGGAATGCCAGGGCGAGCCCCGACCCACTCGCCACAATAATAACCAGGAGGAAGACGCCAATGACATCCATCACCAAGAGCTTCTACGGCATCGCCGCCACCGCCCTGCTGGGCGCCGGCATGGCCGTCAGCACGCCCAGCCAGGCGCTGCCCATCAGCGAGTGCATCGCGCCGGCGGACCCCGGCGGCGGCTGGGATTTCACCTGCCGCTCGGTGGGCAAGCTGCTGCTCGACCTCGAACTGGTGGACAGCCCGGTACAGGTCACCAACATGCCGGGCGGGGTGGGCGCCGTGGCCTTCGCCAACGTCGAAAGCAATCGTGCTGACGACAGCGACCTGATCGTCGCCACCAGCACCGTGGGGGTGACCCAGATCGCCCAGGGCAAATACCCCGGCGGGGCCGATACCATGCGCTGGCTGGCCATGCTGGGCACCGACGTGGGCGTCATCCTGGTGGATGACGATAGCGAGTACAAGAGCCTTGAGCAGCTGCTCGACACCATGGTCAATGACCCAGGCGCTCTTTCCGTTGCCGGCTCCAGCGGTGCCGGCGGCTGGGACCACATCCGCGCGCTGATGCTGGCCAAGGAGGCGGGGATGCCGGCCGACCAGATCGGCAGCTTGCGCTGGGTGCAGTTCGATGGCGGCGGTCCGGCCGTGACCCAGATGATGGGCGGTCACGTGGACGTGGTATCGACGGATCTGGGCGAGATTGCCGGCTTCATCGAGTCGGGCGATGTGCGTGTTCTGGGCGTACTCTCCGAGGAGTCGCTGCCCGAGCCCTTCGACGAGCTGCCCACCGCCGCCTCCCAGGGCTATGACGTGGCCGGCTACAACTGGCGCGGTTTCTATACCGGCGGTGCGGTATCCGATGAGGACTATGCCGCCATGGTGGAGGACCTCCAGACGCTCTATGACAGCGCCGAGTGGAAGGAAGTCGCCCAGCAGAACGGCCTGGTGCCGCTGTGGCGCGGTGGCGACGAGTTCGACACCTTCGTCCGCGAGTCCATCGACGAGGTCGAGGCCATTTCCCGGGAGATCGGGGTCATCCAGTGAGCGATCTCCTGCAGGACGACGCCGGGCGGGTGCCCGGCGTTATCGGCGATCGCATCGCCGGGGCCCTGCTGCTGGTGCTGGCGGTGGGGGCCTGGTGGCTGTCGCACGACCTGGAGTCGGGCTTCATGCAGCCCATCGGGCCGGGCGAATACCCGCGCCTGATCAGCCTGCCTTTGGCGGTGCTGTCGCTGCTGCTTATCTTGAAACCGGGACTCAACCAGCGCTGGCCCGGACGCGCCGCCCTGGTGCGTCAGGCGCTGACCTTGCTAGTGCTGGCCAGCTACGCCGGCCTGGTCAAGCCGCTCGGCTTCCTGCCCGCCTCCCTGGTAACGGTGGTGCTGCTGGTCCATCTGTTCGGGGCGGCCTGGAAGTCCGCCCTGGTCAGCGGCGGTGTGCTCACCCTGTCGCTCTATGCGCTGTTCGAGTTCGCGCTCGGCATGCCGCTGCCCAACATGCCTGGTCTGGACTGGTAACCTCACGACATGGATATTCTTGCCTTTCTCGCCCAGGGCTTTGCCGTGGCCCTGGAGCCTCAGAACCTTTTCCTGGCCATCATCGGCTGCGTCATCGGCACCCTGATTGGGGCGCTGCCCGGCCTGGGGCCGGTCAACGGCGTGGCGTTGATGATCCCGCTCTCCTTCAACTTCAGCCTGTCGGCCACGGGGGCGCTGATCCTGCTGGTCAGCGTCTATTACGGCTGCATGTATGGCGGGCGCATCAGCTCCATCGTGCTCAACATCCCCGGCGACGAGCCGGCCATGATGACCACCCTCGACGGCTATCCGATGGCGCTGCAAGGGCGTGGCGGTGAGGCGCTGGGGCTTTCCGCGGTAGCCTCCTTCGTCGGCGCCGGGGTGGCGACCTTGGGGCTGGCGCTCTTTGCCCCGCTGCTGGTTCAGTTCGCCATCCGCTTCGGCCCGGCGGAGTACTTCGCGCTCTTCGTGCTGGCCTTCGCCACCATCGGCGGGGTGACCGGTGGCAGCCTGGTCAAGAGCTTCACCGCCGCCTTTCTGGGGCTGCTGCTGGGCAGCGTCGGCATCGATGCGGTCAGCGGGGTGCCGCGCTACACCTTCGGGCTCTACGAGCTCTACGACGGCATCGACTTCATCGTCGCCCTGGTAGGGCTGTTCGCCATCTCCGAGTGCCTGATCTACCTGGAGGACATTCGCGGCACCAACCGCCCGACCCTGACGATCGGCTCGGCGATGCCCGGCGTGCGCTCCGCTGGACGCTGTGCGCCGACCATCGCCCGCGGCTCGCTGATCGGCTTCGTAGCCGGGGTGTTGCCTGGGGCCGGGGCGGCACTGGGCAGCTTTCTTGCTTATATGCTCGAAAAGCGTTGGGTCGGCAAGAGTGGCCGCTTCGGCCAGGGCGACCCGCGCGGGGTGGCGGCCCCCGAGGCGGGTAACAATGCCGCTGCCGGTGGCGCGCTGATACCCATGCTGTCGCTGGGCATCCCGGGCAGCGGCACCACGGCGATCCTGCTGGCGCTGCTGCTGTCGATGAACATTACCCCGGGGCCGCTGCTCTTCGAGCAGCAGCCGGAGATGGTCTGGGGCCTGGTGGCGGCGCTGGTGATCGGCAACTTCGTGCTGCTGGTGCTCAACGTACCGCTGGTGAGCCTGTTCGCCAAGGTGCTGCAGGCACCCGGCTGGTTCTTGATGCCGATGGTGATGATGGTGGCCTTCGTCGGGGTCTATTCGCTCAACAACAGCGCCTTCGACCTCTATATGATGCTGGGCTTCGGGGTGCTCGGCTATGCGCTGCGCAAGCTGGAGATTCCCACGGTGCCCGTGGTGCTGGGCCTGCTGCTGGGCGGGCAGATGGAGTTCAACCTGCGCCGTGCCATGTCGATCTCCGGCGGCGAGTGGAGCATCCTGTGGAACAGCGGCATCTCGGTGGGGATCTATCTCTTCGCCGTCACTCTGATCGTTGCCGGTCTGGTCTACTCCTGGCTGGTCAGGGCGCGCCTGCCGTAGGCTCTCGGGCTGGGCGCCGGCGCCGGAGGCTGCCAGAATGGCGGTCTCAAGGAGATTGCCCATGACGCAGATGAGCTGGGAGCGGCTGCTCGACCCGGGCCGACTTCACGACACGCGTGACACGCCGCCCGCCAGCGGCCGCGACGAGATCGGCCGCAGCCCCTTCCACAAGGACCACGACCGCATCGTCTTCGCCGGTTCCTTCCGGCGCCTGGGGCGCAAGACCCAGGTGCACCCGCTGACCGACAACGATCACGTCCACACTCGCCTGACCCATTCGCTGGAGGTCGGTTGCGTGGGCCGCTCGCTGGGCATGATCGTCGGCGAGCGTCTGCATGCACGACTGCCCGCCTGGATCACCCCGGCAGATCTTGGCGTTATCGTTCAGGCCGCTTGCTTGGGGCACGACATCGGCAACCCACCCTTCGGCCACGCCGGCGAGTACGCCATCCGCGACTGGTTCTCGCGCGCTGGTGCCAACGGTAGCGGGCTGCTGGACGGCCTGTCTGCGCTGGAGCGCGAGGACCTGCTGACCTATGAGGGCAACTCCCAGGGCTTTCGTATCGTCACCCAGATCGAGTACAACCAGTTTCGCGGCGGCATGCGCTTAACTACGGCAACGCTGGGTACCCTGCTCAAGTACCCCTGGACCGTGGAACACGGCGGGACGGCCGGCAAGTTCGGCTGCTACCAGAGCGAGCGTGCTTTATTGTGTGAGGTCGCCGAGCGGCTGGGACTGCTGCCCAGGGGCGAGGGGCGCTGGTGCCGTCATCCACTGGCCTGGCTGGTCGAGGCGGCGGACGATATCTGTTATGCCCTGCTCGATCTCGAAGACGGTCTGGAGATGGGCATCCTGCGCTTCGATGAAGTGGCCGAGGTGCTGACCCAGATCGCCGGTGGGGTGCCGGCCGATTATGATGAGATGCAGCGCAGCGGCGTCTCGCAGCGACGGCGTATCGCCGCCCTGCGCGGCGCCGCCATGGAGCGGGCGGTGAACGACGTCGGAGCGGTCTTCGTGCAGCACGAGAGCGAGTTGCGCAGCGGCTCGCTCAGCCAGGACCTGCTCGATCTCTGCCATCCGGACCTGGGCTGGGGGGTAACCGCTGCCAAGCAGCTGGCCCGCGAGCGCATCTTCCAGAACGAGCGCAAGGCCAAGCTGGAGATTGGTGCCTACACCACACTGGGCATCCTGCTCGAGGCATTCATCGGGGCGGCCCACGAGCTTCATTACACGGGACGCTCCACCTTCAAGCATCAGCGCGTGCTGGCGCTGATCGGCGAGAACACCCCGCGCCCTTCCTGGAGCCTCTACGACAGCTACCGACGCATGCTCGACTTCATCGGTGGCATGACGGATCACTACGCGGTCGACCTCGCCCAGGAAATGGGCGGTCGGTTGCGGGGATAGCGGATGAGCATGGCCTTTTCTCGTCGCCGCCTGCGCAACGCCTGGCGGCTCGGCCTGCTGGCGCTGGTATGGAGCGGACTCGTTCTCGCCGAGACGCCACTGTCGCGGCTCGACGCCGAGGGTTTCGACCACTACACCCTGGCGCTGACCTGGCACGCGGGCTTCTGCGCAAGTCGCGCATCCCCGCCGCGCGAGTGTCGTGACCCTTCCCTTCGCGAAGGCGCCGGTCGGGGTTTCGTGCTGCACGGCCTCTGGCCTTCGCTGCCCGAACGCCTGGCCGACCGCGGCGTCGAGCGGCGCGAGTGGTGGCGGGAAGGCTGCTTTCTCGAACGGCCTCGCGCCGAGGGCAGCTTCTGTCGCGCCCATCCGCCCTTTGCGCTTTCCGAGAGTCTCGAGGCCGAGCTGGACGAGGCGATGCCAGGGCGAGCCAGTTGTCTGGAACGCTACCAATACGCCAAGCATGCCGCCTGTTTCGCGATGCCCGAGGAGGACTATTTCGCCGCGTCGGTGGCGCTGGTCGAGGCGGTCAACGCCAGCGCCTTCGGGGGCTTCGTGGCCCTCAACCAGGGCGGCGAGGTGGCGCGCAACGATTTGATCAAGGCCTTCGAGGCAGCTTTCGGCGACGCGACCGGTCGCGCCCTGCGGCTCGAATGCGACGGTCGCGGCAACCGGCTGCTGACCGAGGTGCGCATCGGTATCGACGCCGAGCGCCTGGACGCCTTTCCCGAGGCCGACAGCCTGGTACCGCTGGGGCGCGGGGACTGTGCGACGCGCGTCAGGATCGCCACCTTCGACTGATCAGACCGACGGCGCCTGCAGATGGGTGAGTTCGAGCAGGGCGGCGCGTTCGAGCAGGGCGGCAATAATCGCATCGTGTGTGGGCGCATCGATCACGCCGAGCCGGGTCTGGTCGAGCTGGCGGGCCAGCGTTTCGCCGCTCACCACCAGCAGGTCGCCGTCGGCCGCCTGGGCGTCGATATCCCAGCCGGGCAGGGCCAGCACGCCCATGACCGGCACCGCCTGTCCGGCTCGCTCATCGAGCCAATGGCTCAGCCAGCGGGTGGCCTGGCGGGTCTTCTGCAGGGGGCGACGCTCGCTCCAGCCGGGAAAGCGCAGCCGGTCGCGCTCCACGGCCACGCGATTGATCTCGCTGCCATCGGCGGCGCAGGCCGGGGTGCGAGCACGGGTCTCGACCACGAACACGCCGTGGGGCGTTACCGCGACATGGTCGATGGTGGTGGTGTCGGTGGGCACGTCATGAAATACGTAATAGGGATGGGCCTCGGGACGGATCATGGCCTCGAGTTCCTGTCCCACGGCCAGTTCGCAGGCCAGCCCCAGCTTCAGGCGGCGAATGCGCTGGAAGTCGCGGATCACTAGAAAGCTGTACAGCAGCATCAGCAGGGTGCTCATCAGGCCGTAGAAACCCCATTCCAGCCAGTTCTGCTGATTGGCGAAGAGCATGCGTCCCATGCCGTAGACCAACGGCGCCAGCGTGATGATGGGCCCCAGGGCGCCGTCGAGGAAGAGCCCGGCGAAGGCCTGGTCGAGCCGGTCGCGCAGCGCCTGACCTGGCTCACGCAGCGGGTGGGCGTCGAAGGGCGAGCGCACCCGGGAGTCGTGGAGATTACGCAGCGCGACAACGATCACTCCTGTGGCGGCCAGCGGGAAGAGAAAGATCAGCGGTAACAGGTATTCCAGCCAGGCCATCGGTCGGTGTCCTTGCCCGTCGGGGTGGGAGCGGCACCCCATTCTAGACAAGCACAGCCCTTCAGGGCCATTCTCTGAGTCGTTTGTGGCCGAATGGACGCCTTTCGATGCAGTCATCCTTGTCTGTCGCCAGTGAGCCGGACCTCACGGCGCTGGTCGATTTTGTGGCGCAGTTTCCCCGTCTGGCGGTACTCACCGGCGCTGGGATCAGCACGGCCAGCGGCATCCCCGACTACCGCGACGCGTCCGGCGACTGGAAACGCTCGCCGCCGATGCAGCACCAGCAGTTCATGGCCAGCCAGGCATCGCGACAGCGCTACTGGGCTCGGGCGCTGGTGGGCTTTCGCGCGCTGCAGGATGCCCGCCCCAATGCCGCCCACCATTCACTGGCGAAGCTCGAGGCCAGCGGCCGTGTCATGGGCGTGATCACCCAGAACGTTGATGGTCTGCACCAGCGGGCCGGCTCGCGCAATGTGATCGACCTTCATGGCCGCGCTGACGTGGTGCGTTGCATGAGCTGCCGCGCCAAGCGCATGCGCCATGACCTGCATGCCGAGCTGATGGACCGCAACCCTCATTGGTCGACCCGCGGCGCGCTGGCCGGCCCGGACGGCGATGCCGACCTGGAAACCGATTTTTCCGGCTTTGAGGTACCGAGCTGCTCGCGTTGCGGTGACGGCATCTACAAGCCCGACGTGGTGTTCTTCGGCGACAGCGTGCCGCGAAGCTCGGTGGAGCGCGCCTTCGCCTTGCTGGAGGCAAGCGATGCATTGCTGGTGGTGGGCTCGTCGCTGATGGTCTTTTCGGGCTTTCGCTTCGCCCGGGCCGCCGCCAAGCAGGGCAAGCCGATCGCCTGCCTGAACCTCGGCCGCACCCGGGCCGACACGCTCTATACCGTGAAGGTCTCGGCGCCTGCCGAGGAGGGCCTGGCGCGAATGGTGGCGTCGCTCGAAAGGGTTTCAGGCAACTCAGGCAATGCTTGACCTCACCCGCCGGCGAGCTTGACCGTATAGCCGCGGTGTTCCAGCTCGGCCTTGAGCCGCTCGCGGTGATCGCCCTGAATCTCGATGATCCCGTCCTTGAGCGCGCCACCGGTACCGCAGCGCTTCTTGAGCACCTTGGCCAGCGCCTTGAGGTCCTCGGCGGGCAAGGGCACCCCGGTGACGGTGGTCACGCCCTTGCCCTTGCGCCCGCTGGTTTCGCGGCGGATGCGCACGACACCGTCGAGTTCGGCCAGGCGGGCCTGGTCGGCCTGCTCGGTACACTCGCACTCGGCCAGGGGCCGGCGGCAGTCCGGGCAGGTGTCGCCATGTTCGGTGGAGTAGACCAGGCCGCCGAGCTGGTCTTTCAGGGATGCCATGTCAGCCTCCTCATGTTCGCCAGTGTCCGGGCGATGATAGCCCCCCAGCTGTCGGCCTGCATCCTTAGTCGTGGTCTACCGGACCAGGCGAAGAGGCGCTGCCCGAGCCCATTAAGACGGTGACGTTCGCGGTCACCGCAGGCTCATGCCTATACTGACGACGCGTCCCGGCCAGGAGCAGGTCCATGAATCTCGAACGCATCGCATTCGGATTTTTCATCATTCTTACCCTGAGCCTCAATTACGCGTTCGTCGCGGGTGGCCTCGAAACGCCTGCCCATCACAATATCTGGATTCTTACGCTCACCATCATCGTTAACCTGGTCGCGATCGGCCTGAAACTGGGAGACCGCTCCCAGACCGGGGCGTTGTTGCTGGCGTCCGGCCTGGTTGCCGGCCTGCTGCTGATTACGGCGCGCGTCGTCTGGATCGTCGCGGAATCTGGCGGCGCGGGTGGGCCGGGGCCTAGAGAAATGGCTGATATCGTCTCGATCGCAACGGGAGCGCTGGTCGCGAATATCGTCGCGGCGGTGATTCTGGTCGGTGATACGCTGCTCTCGCGGCGCTAGCAAGGTACGCGCGGTAATACTCGATTCCGACCCTGAACCGGCTATATTCTGCGCGCCATCATTCTGGTGGCCGAGGAGATGGGCATTCGCATGGCGATCCATCCTGACGATCCGCCTCGCCCGCTGCTGCGAAGGTGTAGTTCGTAAACGCATGCCGATTATAAAGCCTGGCATTTTACTCGAGACGAAGTAAAATTAAAGTGCAAAAAAGACAACAATAGGAGCGGAGGTATCGGCATGCAGACGTTCGGCAAGCTGCGGCTCACTGTGCTTTCACTATCGTTTTCCGCTATTGCTCACGCTGGTCCGCCGTGTTTTCCGGACATCGATTCGCTGCCGGAGAAGTGGCGGCCCGGGGCGGAGGTGGCCGAGAGTCTGAGGCCCGAGCCGTGGTCCCCGAGCGAGGCGCAGAACGCGGTGCGCTCGATCTGGCTCGGGGTGGAGGAGATGATCGCCCTCTACGAACGGAACCCGGCCGCGGCGGAAGACCTCTGGGAGGATTCGGTCGCCTCCCTGATCGAGGTGACCTATTCCAGCGCCAACGATCCCGAACTGGACAGGAGCGCGCGCGAGGCCGCGCTGAGGAACCTGTCCCGGCTGCTTTCGCCCTATCTCGATCGTACGCCGGACTCCATAGATTGTGATCAGTATGAGGACGTGGTGCCGCTCGCGGTCTACGCACACACGCAGCTCGGGCCGGATGACCCGCGTACGGGCAAGATTGTCGATCTGACCAACGCCGCACTTCGGGATTGTGAACCGTCTCTGGAAGCAGTGATGGGTATCGATTACCAGCCGGTCCTGGAGGGGACCGACGAGACGGACGACGAGGAGGTCTTCGACCTCGTCATCTGGAGTCTGCTCTTCATCGAGGCGCAGACGGTTCCTGGCCTGGAGACAACGGAAGAGATGAGGGCCTTCGCGCCTGCCCTCTGGGAGTATCTGAAGACCTACCCGCTTGACGACGTGGAGACCTTCGAGGACGGCGCGGAGGACGAGGACTTTATCGACCAGGCCTATCTTGCCACCCATATCGCCTACATCCCCACCGGAAATCACCGCTTCCCTCTCTATGTCGAGGACTCTCCAAGGCTCTTCGACTACCACCGTCGGCACTTCTATCCGGTGCTCGAGATGGGTGAGCTCGATCTCGTCGCGGAATTCGTCGACTCGCTCCGACAGTACGGCTGCACCTCGGAGAACGATATACAGGTGCGCGATGGCACGCGCTTCCTGCTCGACGTCTTCCATGCGGGAGACGATAGCTGGATGGCATATCGCGAGCCCGGCGAGACCGACGACGACGTCGACAGCTACGACCTCATCCACAAGGCGTGGACCGGGGTCCTCGGCGTCAGGAGCCGGGCCATCGAGCCGGCCGACCCGGGAACCTATGGCGGCATCGTCCGAAGCTGGCTTCCCGCCCCGCAGTGAAAGGGTCACCGCTGGACGCTCCCCGGCACCCGCGGACAGGGGAATGTCCAGCATGGCCGCGATCTTAGCGTGTGGCCAAGCGCGAGAGCGAGCGCTTGGCGCGCCCGGGACACGCCGGATACCGGACGCGGCCTGAGCCCAGACCGACGCTAGTACAGCGCGCGGATCGGTTCAGCGTGGCAGCCGCGATCCGGGACAGGCAGAGGGAGGGATGAACGCGTGTCGCAGACCTCCGATCTCGACCGTGTGGCGATGATCGTCCTGCGCTATATGCGCCGGCCGCTGTTTGCGCTGCTGTTCGTGTATTCAATAGGCATCATGGGGATGGCCCTGATGCCAGGCCAGGTCGTCGATGGTGAGACGACGTACATGAATCTCTTCCACGCCTTCTATTTCTTTACCTATACGGCGACCACAACCGGTTTCGGTGAACTGCCGAATGGCTTCAGCGACGAACAGCGCCTGTGGACGATCTTCTGCCTCTATACCGGCGTCATCGCGTGGTTCTATGCGCTCGGATCCCTGATTGGCCTGGTACAGAACCCCCATTTCATCCAGGCCTTGGACAGGTTCCGGTTCGCTCGCAAGGTCGACCGCAACAGGGAACCTTTCGTCATCCTCTGCGGTTTCGGCGATACCGGTAGTCTGCTGGCTCGGGGCCTGAGCGACCACCGTAAGCGTGCGGTAATACTCGATTTTGATCCGGAGCGCATCAAGGCACTGGGCGTACGCGATTACACGGTCGCGATGCCGGGACTCCATGCGGACGCCAGCGCGCCGAAACACCTCATGGCCGCGGGAGTCGACCATCCCGCCTGCCTGGCCATGGTCGCACTGACGAACGATGACGACGCCAATCTCAAGATCGCGGTGATGGCACGCCACCTGAATCCTCGGCTCCCGGTCATCTGCCGTTCGACCTCGGCGCGCCACGAGGCCAATCTGCGGGCGCTGGACAATGTCACCGTCGTCGATCCGTTCGAGATATTCGCTCAACTCCTCTACTGGGCGATCGCACGCCCCGAACTGCACAATCTCAATGCCTGGTTCGTGGGCGCCCCTGGCGTCAAGCTCGGTGCACCGGTACAGATACCGCGGGGCAACTGGATCCTGTGCGGGTACGGACGGATGGGTCGCTGGATCCATCGCTATCTCAAGGCCCATGGCATCGACGTACGTATTATCGACCCCGAAATGCACGCCAGCGAGGCCGGAGAAGGGACAGTCACGGTCCAGGCGCGAGCCGATCATTCGGCCTTGGTGACCGCGGGAATCGACGACGCGGCCGGGGTCGTCGCCGCGACGAATCGCGATTCAGACAATCTCAGTACGCTGTTGTCAGTGACGGAGCTCAATCCGGAGGCGTTTCGTATCGTGCGCCAGAACAGCCATGAAAATCAGGTCGCGTTCGATGCCGCCCGCGCCGACCTGGTCCTCCAGCACAGCCTGACAACGGCGCGCCGGATCCTGAAGCTACTGATATCGCCCCTTGTGCAGGAGCTGATCGACTGGCTCGCGGAACGCGAACCGGCCCAGACGAAAGAACTGGTGGCCCGTCTGCAGGCGGCCGTGGGTGAGGAGCCCCCACACCTGTGGTCGGTCAGGCTGATCCCGGGCGAAGCCCCGGCATTGACCGAATATCTGGATGCCGGTGGGGCCGTGGCGTTGGGTACGCTATGCCGCGATGCGCGCGCCTTCCCGGAAGGACTCCCGTGTGAAGCGCTCGCCGTTCGCCGGGCAGGGCAGTCGATCATGTTGCCGGATAAGGATTTTCAGCTTGGGATTGGCGATGAGCTCCTCTTCTGCAGCGTCCATAGGGTAGAGTCGATGCTGCAAGCGACACTCCATAATCCCTATACGCTTCGGTATATCGTAACGGGGGTCGATGAGCCGCGCGGGTACGTATTCGCATGGCTTGAAGACCGGCGGCGGCGTCGCAGCGAACATAAAGGTTGATATGCCTTCAGGACGACAGCAGGAGTGCCACCACCCCGGCCAGGTAGCAGCCAATGATGCCAACGCTCTCGAAGCCGATGTGCCCGGGGCCCTGACGTTCGCGATGAAGCATGCCGACCATCAGGATCGCGGTCATCAACAGCGACAGGGCGACCCACAGCGAGACCGAATCGGGAATGGCGTGGTAGATGGAGCCGCCGCGGTACGCGACATCGGCAGCGGCGACGAACAGGGTATCGAAGGCATTGCCGCCGATGATGCCGGCCACCGCCAGGGTCAACGCGCCCCGGCGCACCGCGGCCACCGAGGTGACCAGCTCCGGCAGCGAGGTCACCACGGCGGTCATCAGCGCGCCAACCACCGAGTGGCCCAGGCCGGTCTCGTCGGCGATGACGGCAGCGCTGCGCTCGAGCAGCCAGCCGCTGATGGCGAGGGTCGCCGCCAGCATCACGAACGCCAGCCAGAGTCGTGTTGCCGATTGCGTCATCGCCTGTTCGTCGGGTACGTCGGGCTGGGTGTCGCGGGTCTGGGCCGGGCTCCACATGGGGTGGTCGCGGCTGCGATCGACCAGGCGCAGGCCGAACAGGTAACCCAGCAACAGCAAGGGAGTGATGGGATGTACCTGCCAGAGCGTCCACTCGGGGGCGAAGCGACCGACCAGCACCAATGACAGCAGACACAGCAGCAGTCCGCCCTGCATCAGGTTGCCGAGGGAGGCGGCGGCATGTTCCAGATTGGCACGCCGATGGGTGATATCGGCAATGGTCAGGAACAGCGTCTGTACGGCGATGCCGCCGAGGGCGTTGCTCATCGCCAGAGTCGGGCGGTCGGCGAGCGCCGCCGACACCGAGACCACCAGGCCGGACAGCGAAGTGGTCATGCCCAGCAGCACGGCGCCGGCGATGGCCTCGCCGAGCCCGGTGCGATCGGCCAGGTTGTCGACGATGCCCGTCAGGCGGGTCCCCGCGACCCCGATCACCAGGGTGCAGCCCGCAAACAGCAGCAGCGCCATTGTCAGCGGCAGCGTGCCGAGGGCCTGACTCATGAGGCAAACGCAACGGACATCAATGCAGGGACCACGGCGGCAGCTGGCATCGAGACGGCTCTTGAAAGGACACCCTTCACTCTAGGTGTTAATGCTGAATTTTTTCAAGGTGCTGCCAGATTATGGCCATCACGCCCCGATCGGACGCCGTGAAGGTGACAGGCGAGGTAAACGCAGTGGCCGGCGTGGAGGGATCGTTCAGCCGGAGACGGCCATCTGGCGGGCGGCGGTCAGGTGGGTGATGACCGTGGGCAACTGGTACATGCTGCTGATCATGATGGCGCCCGAGGGCGTCTGCTCGGCATCGGGGAAGCGGTTGAGATGGATCACCGTCATGCCCGCGGCCAGCGCCGCCCGCACGCCCACGATGGAGTCGTCGATGGCCACGCAGTCTTCCGGCGCATAACCCATCAGGCTGGCGGCATGCAGGAACAGGCAGGGGTCGGGCTTCCAGCAATTGGCGGTATAGCCGCTGAACAATCGATCACCGAAGTATTCGGCCAGACCGCTGCTGCTCAGCGAGGCAAGAATCTTCGCCTCGGGGCCGTTGGAGACTACCGCCATAGGATAGCCGGCCAGCGCTGCGAGGGCCTCCGATGCGCCCGGCAAGGGCACCAGCTCGGTTTCCAGGCGCTGCATTAACTTGCGACGCATCCGTGTTTCCATGATCTCGAGATGGTCGGGGTCCACCTCGCCATGGCGGCGCTGCAGCTCGGCGACGATCTGGCGAAAGCGGGAACCTCGGAACTCGCCCATGTAATCGCTGGCCAGGAACGGCAGCCCCACGCCACTCAACGCAATGGCCATTTCGGCAGCAAGGAGCGGTTCGCTGTCGACCAGCGTACCGTCACAATCAAACAGCAGGCAGGGAGGATGTGCCATCGTCGGGCATCTCGCGCAGGTCAGGAAGTCGGCAAGTCCGAGTCATGACTATCAGCCTATCGGAGCAAGAATTGTGGCTCATGGGGCGATCATGACTTCGTGAACGGTGTTTCTAAATAGTATTGTCGCATATCCTTCGTCCTTCAAGGGCCTCGGTTGCGGTATTGACGATATTCCACGATGAGAGGGGCTGCCCAGTTGCGTTAAGTGACGAGATTTCTAAGTCAATGAAGGTGCGCTAGTCTGGCGTGACGCCGTGATTGCCGCACGGGCACGTCCCACATCGCCTACAGGAGTATCGCCACATGCGATTTCATCCCACGCTCACCACGCTTTGTCTCGCCATCGCCTTGATAGCAGGCGGTCTTGGCGCGCATGCCATGGCCTCGGAACATGATGAATCTTCCTCGGATGAATCGCAGGACAGCGCTCAGGAAGACAGCCAGGCCCTCGATGACGAGGCGTTACAGGAAAAGTACGGCATCACGCCCGGCGCGTTGAAGCGAGACGATTCGGCATCGGAAGACGGAAACGGTGATGGAGGCCAAGCCGCCGAGCAAGATACCGCCCAGGAGACCGAGCAAGATGCTGAGCAGGACCCGACCGAAGAGCAGGAGGGAGATTCGGGTGACGCCGTTACCGACGATACCGAAGCCGAAGAGGGCGATGAAGGCATCGACCAGACGGAAAAAGAAATGCCCAAGGACTGAGCGGTACGCCGTTTCATCAGGCTATCGCCGTGTCGGCAGCCTATTGGTCGGGTTCCTGATCGCCGCATCGTCTATCGTTCGCGGCGACCTCATCCTGCCCCTTCTCTGGATTTCTATCCTTCGCGACCGCGCGATGCCGACGACCGGATAACGTGGCGCTGGTGACTTGGGCTGTTTACTTGCGCCGAGAAAGACGACGAGAATTGGCGCTGCTGCGACGATGGTACGGCAACATCGCCTTGCGACCGGTGACCCACCACGGCGTCTGCTGGCCGAAGGCCATTCCCAGCATGGCTTTCTGCATTTCGAGTCCGGTTTCCATGGCGGCCTCGAGCTTCTCGGAGACCATGCGCTGGTTTTCCTTCATCATGCTGGCGCTGTTTGGCTGCTGGGTCTGCCAGAGATTCTGGCGCATGTTGATCGTGGAAAGTGATGTCGACCACAGCTCGAACGCCATGATCCCCAATTTCCAGATATCCATCATGGCCGCCGGGTTCTGCGGAATGAAGGCAGCCTGAGACGTGTTTTTCATAGGAATAGGACCTCTTGAAGCGAGAATGAAGTATGGGATAAGGGAAATAACGCGGCTAGTATCACGCATTCTGCAGTGCAACACGATAACCTGTGTTGGTTAAACACCCAAGTACGTACCTAGCGGCCCATAAGGGAAGCTAGGTACGTCATCGCTAACATTCAGGCGATTTTCGGCGTCATCTCTCCGCGTTCATACCGCTCGGCCATCGCCTCCAGGTTGATCGGTTTGATGCGGCTGGCGTTGCCGGCGGTGCCGAAGGCCTCGTAGCGCGCCATGCACAGCTGTCGCATCGCAGTGACGGTTTCCTTCAAGAACTTGCGCGGGTCGAACTCCGACGGGTTCTCGGCGAGGAAGCGACGCACCGCGCCGGTGGAGGCCAGGCGCAAATCGGTATCGACATTGACCTTGCGCACGCCGTGCTTGATGCCCTCGACGATCTCCTCCACCGGCACCCCGTAGGTTTCGGGAATCTCGCCACCGTAGCGGTTGATGACCTCGAGCCATTCCTGGGGCACCGAGGAGGAGCCGTGCATCACCAGATGGGTCTCGGGAATGCGGGCGTGGATCTCTTTGATACGCTGGATGGAAAGCGTGTCACCAGTGGGCGGCCGAGTGAACTTGTAGGCGCCGTGGCTGGTGCCGATGGCGATGGCCAGGGCGTCGACCTGGGTGGCCTTGACGAAATCGGCGGCCTCTTCGGGGTCGGTCAGCAGCTGTTCTATGTCCAGCTTGCCCTCGGCGCCGATGCCGTCTTCCTCGCCGGCCATGCCGGTCTCCAGGCTGCCCAGACACCCCAGTTCGCCTTCCACGGACACGCCGCAGGCATGCGCCATCTCGACGGCACGGCGGGTGACAGCAACGTTGTAGGCGTAGTCCATCGGCGTCTTGCCGTCCTCGCCGAGCGAGCCGTCCATCATCACCGACGAGAAGCCGAGCTGGATCGAGCGCTGGCACACCGCGGGGCTGGTGCCGTGATCCTGATGCATGACCACCGGGATATGCGGAAACTCTTCCACGGCGGCCAGGATCAGGTGGCGCAGGAAGGGCGCGCCGGCGTACTTGCGCGCCCCGGCGGAGGCCTGGACGATCACCGGCGAATCGGTGGCATCGGCGGCTTCCATGATGGCGCGCATCTGTTCGAGGTTGTTGACGTTGAAGGCCGGGACGCCGTAGCCGTACTCGGCGGCGTGGTCCAGCAGTTGGCGCATGCTGATGAGTGCCATGAAGTGTCCTGTTGTGCGATAAGAATGTGGGGGCAATGACGGCGCGGCGGCGTCAGCGCTTGGCGGCGTCTTCCAGTGCCTCGACCGCCGGCAGGGTCTTGCCTTCCACGTACTCGAGGAAGGCGCCGCCGCCGGTGGAAATGTAGGAGACGCGATCGGCAATGCCGTACTTGTCGATGGCCGCCAGGGTGTCGCCGCCCCCGGCGATCGAGAAGCCGTTACTCTCGGCAATGGCCAGCGACAGCGCCTCGGTACCCTTGCCGAACTGGTCGATCTCGAATACGCCCACCGGGCCGTTCCAGAGGATGGTGCCGGCGTCCTTGAGCAACCCGCCCAGGCGACCGGCGGTGTCCGGGCCGATGTCGAGGATCATCTCGTCATCATTGACCTGGTCGACGGGCTTGACTACCGCCTGTGCCGATTCGGAGAACTCGGTGGCCACCACCACGTCGGTGGGCAGCGGGATCTCGACCTTGGCCGCAAGCCGACGGGCCTGGTCGATCAGGTCGGGTTCAAACAACGACTTGCCGACGTTGTGGCCGGCCGCGGCGATGAAGGTGTTGGCGATGCCGCCGCCCACGATCAACTGATCGCAGCGCTCGGAGAGGGCATTGAGCACCTCGAGCTTGGTCGACACCTTGGAACCGCCGACGATGGCGACCATCGGGCGCTTGGGAGTGGCCAGCGCCTTCTCCAGGGCGTCGAGTTCGGCTGCCAGTAGCGGGCCGGCGCACGCCGTGGGGGCGAAGCGTACCACGCCATGGGTGGACGCCTGGGCGCGGTGGGCGGTGCCGAAGGCGTCCATGACGAAGATATCGCAGAGCTCGGCGTATTGCCGGGCGAGCGTCTCGTCGTCTTTCTTCTCGCCCTCGTTGAAGCGCACGTTCTCGAGCAGCACCACTTCGCCATCGGCCAGGTCCAGGGCAATGTCCAGGTACTCGGTAACCAGGCGGACGGGACGGCCAAGCAGCTCGCCCAGGTGCTCGGCCACCGGGGCCAGCGAGAACTCCTCGGCGGGTTCGCCCTCGGTGGGACGACCCAGGTGGCTCATCAGCATCAGCTTGGCGCCGGCATCGACGGCGGCCTGGATGGTCGGCAGGCAGGCCCGCAGGCGAGCGTCGCTGGTCACCTTGCCGTGCTTGACGGGGACGTTCAGGTCCTCGCGGATCAGCACGCGCTGCCCGCTGAGGTCGAGGTCGGTCATCTTGCGAACGTTCATCGGGACGTGATCCTCAATCTGGGAAAACCAAAGCAGGGTCGTAGACGCCGGGTCATCGAAACAGGTTCATCGAAACAGGGTCAGCGGCCGGGCGGGGCCAGGGCGGCCAGCTGCCGGCTCACGTCGAGCATGCGGTTGGCGAAGCCCCACTCGTTGTCGAACCAGCAGAGCAGCTTGATCAGGCGGGTGCCGGCGACCCGGGTCTGGGTGGCGTCCACGATACCCGAGCGGGGGTCATGGTTGAAGTCGACCGAGGCCATGGGCTCTTCCGTGTAGCCGAGCAGGCCGGCCAGGCGGTCGCGGCTGGCCTCGCGCAGCAGGGCGTTGACCTCGGCGGCCGAGGTGTCATGGCGCACGGTAATCGCCAGGTCCATGGCCGAGACGTTGATGGTCGGCACGCGCATGTGCAGGCATTCGAAGCGCCCGGTCAGGTGCGGCATCAGGCGGTTGATCCCGCGCGCCAGGCCGGTGTCCACCGGCACGATGGAGTGCATCGCCGAGCGTGTCAGGCGCAGGTCGGTCTGGTGGTAGGCGTCGATCACCGGCTGGTCGTTCATCGCCGAATGAATGGTGGTAGTCACGCCGTGCTCGATGCCGAGTGCCTCGTCGAGCACGGTGAGCACCGGCACCAGGCAGTGGGTGGTGCAGGAGGCCGCCGAGACGATGCGGTGGCCGGGCGCCAGGTGATGGTCATTGATACCGGTGACGATGGTGGCATCGACGTCGTTTTCCGCCGGCTGGGAGAACAGCAGCCGGCCGGCCCCGGCGGCCAGATGGCGCTCGGCGGTGGCGCGATCGCGGAAGCTGCCGGAGCATTCCAGTACCAGGTCGATGTCCAGTTCGCACCAGGGCAGCCGGTCGGGGTCGGGCTCGCAGAGCACGCGAATGGCGTGGCCGTCGACCATCAGGCAGTCGCCTTCGGCCTCGACCCGACCGGGGAAACGGCCGTGGGTGGTGTCGTAGCGGGTCAGATAGGCGATGGTGGCCAGGTCCGAGAGCTCGTTGATCGCCACGATCTCGAGCGCTGCGTGATCGCTACGGTTGCTGACGTCGAGTCGTGCCTGTCGTTCGACAAGCGCGCGCAGCACGCACTGGCCGATGCGGCCGTAACCGTTGATGGCGATGCGATAGGCCATGGCGGTGCCTGGGACTCCCGGTAGCGAGTGAGACGAGCCGGCCATTCTAGCGCACTTGCGGGCTGAACGTCTGCCCTACAGCCCCAGCAGCCGCCAGGCCAGCGGCAGGAACAGGGCGCTGAAGATGCCGGTCAGGCTCATGCCCAGCGAGGCGAAGGCGCCGGCGGTAGGGCCCAGTTCGAAGGCGCGTACCGTACCGATGACGTGGCCATTGACGCCGAGCACGAAGCCCAGCACCCGCGGGTCGCGTATCGACAGATACCTGGCCAGCGCCCCGACGCAGGCAGTGGACATCACGCCGGTGATCAGCAGGCCGCCCATCATCAGGGGAATCACCCCGCCGAGCTGCTCGGTGATGCCGATGGCGATCGGCGCGGTCACCGACTTGGGCGCCAGCGACGCCAGCACCTCGGGCGAGGCGTCGAGCAGCCAGGCCAGCGCCACCGAGTAGAAGGCGGCCAGCATCGCCGCCGGAGGCAGGCTGATCAGGATCGGGCGCCACAGGTCGCGGATGCGCGGCAACTGCTGGAACAGCGGCACGCCGAGGGCCACCGTGGCCGGGCCGAGCAGCAGCATCAACCAGCCGGCGCCACGCCGGTAATCGCCGTAGTCGATACCCAGCAAGGCCAGGCTGGCGGCGAGCAGCATGGCGGCGATCAGGATCGCCGGGCACCAACTCGGCCGGTTAAGGCGCAGGAACAGCCGATTGCCGGCCAGGAAGGCCGCCAGGGTCAGGGCGATCGCCGGCATGGGGGTGGCCAGCAGGTGCTCGCGCAGCAGGGCCAGGCTCTCACTCATCGGGCGCGTCCGCCGGCATGAAGCGCAGCATCAGCCACAGCGTGGTCGCCACGCTGAGCAGGGTGCCGAGTATCAGCGCCACGCCCACGGCGAGCCATTGGCCGGCAAAGGCCTCGGCAATAAAAAATACGCCCACTACGCCGGGCATGATCAGCATTGCCAGCACCGCGATCAGCGGCTGGCTGGCGGCCTGAATGTCCTCGCTGACCCGCCCGCGCAGGATGAGCCACAGGGTCATGGCGAGCATGCCCACCACGCCGGAAGACACCGGGAGCCGCAGCGACCATACCAGGGCCTGGCCGAGAAGCAGGAACCCGACCAACCATAGAAACCCCCGCAATACCGGCATAAGCGTCCTTGACAGGAAGGGAGAAAAATTGCTCGTCCGGGCCTTGAAACCGCGTCGAGCGATCCTATTGTGCAGATAACCGGGGCAATGTCAGCAGGTACTGACCATCCCCGTATCGCAACACATGAAGCTTGATGTCAAAGGAGGTGTTCGTGATGTTCGGAGATCTCAGACGTTTCGATGTCGGCCAGCCGCAGGGACTGGACTGGTTTCGGCAATGGATGGACGAGGTGTTTCCCGAGACTGCGGCGGCGGATATCCGCTCGGTGCCGCGTGGCAGCTACCCGATGATCAATGTCGGACGCACCGATGATGCGGTGCGCGTCTACGTCTTCGCGGCGGGACTGACCGCGGAGCAGCTGGAGGTCAGCATTCAGGATAATGTCCTGACCGTCAGCGGCAAACGCGAAGCGCCGGATGTCGGGGCAGAAGGGCAGGCGGCGCGTACCGATTTTCGTCGCGAGCGCTACCAGGGCGAATTCAGCCGGTCCCTGGCGTTGCCGGATGGCCTGGATGTCGACCGCACCGAAGCGCATTTTCGCGACGGCATCTGCGAGGTCCGGCTGCCCAAGCGCGAGGAGCTCAAGCCGCGCCGGATCGAGGTTCAGGCGAAGAACGCCAGCTGACCCGGTTGCTCACCGATACGCATCCATCGGAAGACACGAAAACGGACGCAACACACGTCACACAAACGGAGGTGAATCGTCATGAATGAGGTGACCAGACGCAATGACGCGCGGGAGCCGGCCAAGCGTGAAGAGCAAAAGGAGACGCTGGTGCCGGCGGTGGATATCTTCGAGCAGAGCAATGCCCTGCATGTTATCGCCGACATGCCCGGGGTGAGCCGCGAGTCCCTGAGCATCGAGGTGGACAACAACATCCTGACCCTGGAAGGCGAGGTAAGGCTCGACATGCCCGAGGGGTTGTCCGCCATCTATGCCGAGGTGCGTGCCCAGCGATTCATGCGTCGCTTTACGCTGAGTCACGAGATCGAGGCCGATGCCATCGAGGCACGCATCGAAAACGGGGTGGTGCATCTGGTACTGCCCAAGAAAGAGACCCATCGTCCTCGGCGCATCGACGTCAAGGCAGCCTGACGGGCTGTCGGGTAAAACGCCACAAGGCCACGAGTGCCCTTCCCAACGGAGGGGCGCTTGCGTTTGTGCTGGCGGTGTCATGTCGGCGCCCTCTTCCGCTACCCTTGGAGGAGCGCTCGGCGCGATCAATCAAAGGAGGGCGTTGCCACGCCCAAGGAAGAGGAAAGTGATATGAGTGATATCGCCAAGTGGCTGGGTGACGAGGCCGAGGCACTACTGGGACATGTCTGCACCGGAGTCCCGAAAGAACAGCTGCATCCGCCCGGACCGGATTTCGTCGATCGGGTGATGGCCGCCAGTGACCGTCGGCCCAACGTGCTGCGCAACATGCAGGCCTTGTTCAGCCATGGCCGGCTGGCCGGTACCGGCTACGTGAGCATCCTGCCGGTGGACCAGGGCATCGAGCATTCGGCGGGGGCGTCCTTCGCGCCCAACCCCCTCTACTTCGATCCGGCGAACATCGTCGAGCTGGCTCTTGAAGGGGGCTGCAACGCCGTGGCCTCGACGCTCGGCGGGCTGGCGTCGGTCGCCCGCCGCTACGCCCACAAGATCCCGATGATCCTCAAGCTCAACCACAACGAGACGCTGACCTACCCGGCCGTCTATGACCAGACGCTGTTCGCGCAAGTCGAGCAGGCCTTCGAGATGGGCTGCGTGGCGGTGGGGGCGACCATCTACTTCGGCTCGCCGGAAAGCCGTCGTCAGATCATGGAGATCAGCGAGGCCTTCGAACGCGCCCACGAGCTGGGCATGGTCACGGTGCTCTGGGCCTACCTGCGCAACCCCGACTTCAAGAAAGACGGCACCGATTACCATGTGGCGGCCGATCTCACCGGTCAGGCCAACCACCTGGCGGCGACCCTCAAGGCGGATATCGTCAAGCAGAAGTTGCCCGAGACCAACGGTGGCTATCGCGACATCGGCTTCGGCCATACTCATGACAAGGTCTACAGCGAGCTCACCTCGGCCAACCCCATCGACCTGGCCCGCTATCAGGTGGCCAACTGCTATCTGGGCCGCGCCGGGCTGATCAATTCCGGCGGCGGTTCCAAGGGTGCCTCCGATCTCGGAGAGGCGGTGCGCACTGCCGTGATCAACAAGCGCGCCGGTGGGATGGGCCTGATCTCCGGTCGCAAGGCGTTCCAGAAGCCGATGGCGGAGGGGGTCGAGCTGCTCAACGCCATTCAGGACGTCTATTTGTCCCGGGATGTCACCATCGCCTGACGGCCTGACGATAAACGATAAATAGAGGGATAAAGGGATAGAGGGATTGAAATGATACGGGCCCGGCGATTGCCGGGCCCGCGTCGTGTTGGACGTGTTGAAATTACAAGCTGGCTCAGCCCAGTAGCGCGGTGGCCCTGGCCACCACGTTGGCGACCGTAAAGCCGAAGTGCTTGAACAGGTCGCCGGCGGGGGCGGATTCGCCGAAGGTGCTCATGCCGATGATGTCGCCGTCCAGCCCCACGTACTTGTACCAGAAATCGCGGTGACCGGCCTCGATGGCCAGACGCTTGGTGACGGCTCGGGGCAGCACATTCTCGCGATACGCCTCGTCCTGGCCGTCGAAGCGGTATGTGGAGGGCATGGAGACCACCCGCACGGCGTGGCCCTGACCTTCCAGCTCGGCGGCGGCGTCCATGGCCAGCCCGACCTCCGAGCCGGTGGCGATCAGGATAAGGTCAGGCGTCACCACCTTGTCCTTGCGGACACTGGCTTTCAACACGTACCCACCGCGCTGGATATTGGCCAGCTGCTGCTTGCTGCGTTCCTGATGCGCCAGATTCTGGCGCGAGAACACCAGGGCCGTGGGGCCGGAGTGGCGCTTGATCGCGGCGTTCCAGGCGGCGGCGGTTTCCACGGCGTCGCAGGGGCGCCAGGTGGCGAGGTTGGGCGTCGAGCGCAGGGTGGTGAGCTGCTCGATCGGCTGGTGGGTGGGGCCGTCCTCGCCCAGGCCGATGGAATCGTGGGTGAAGACGTAGATCGCCTTGGTGCCCATCAGCGCCGCCATGCGCACGGCATTGCGCATGTATTCCATGAAGATCAGGAAGGTCGCCCCGTAGGGCACGAAGCCGCCATGCAGGGCGATGCCGTTCATGATCGCGGCCATGCCGAATTCGCGCACTCCGTAATGCAGGTAATTGCCGTCGGTGGCCTCCGGGGTGATCGCCTTCGCGCCCTTCCAGAACGTCAGGTTGGACGGCGCCAGGTCGGCGCTGCCGCCGAGCAGTTCGGGCAGTTGCGGGCCGAGCGCGTTGAGACAGGCCAGCGAGGCCTTGCGGCTGGCCGTGCTCTCGCCGGCTTCCTGGGCCTGCTGGATCAGCTTTTCGCCGCCGAGCTCGGCCGGCAGCTCGCCCTTGAGGCGGCGCTGCAGCTGGGCCGCCTCGCTGGGGTAGGCCGCGGCGTAACGCTCGAAGCGCGACTGCCAGTCGGCCTGGCGGGCGCTGCCGGCCTCGCGGGCGTCCCAACCCTGGTAGATCTCTTCGGGGACATGGAAGGGCTTGTGCGGCCAGTCGAGCTGCTTGCGCGCCGCGGCGACCTCGTCTTCGCCGAGCGCCGCGCCGTGGCTCTCCTCCTTGCCCTGCTTGTTGGGCGCGCCGAAGCCGATGATAGTCTTGCAGATGATCAGGCTGGGCTTGTCATCCTGGGTCTTGGCAAGCGCAATGGCGGCCTGGATTTCCTCGGGCTTGTGGCCGTCGACGTTGGCCACCACGTGCCAGCCGTAGGCCTCGAAGCGCTTGGCGGTGTCGTCGGTGAACCAGCCCTCGACTTCGCCATCGATCGAGATGCCATTGTCGTCATAGAAGGTGATCAGCTTGCCGAGCCGCTGGGTGCCGGCCAGTGACGCCACCTCATGGGAGATGCCCTCCATCAGGCAGCCGTCGCCCACGAAACACCAGGTGTGATGGTCGACGATGGCGTGGCCGGGGCGATTGAACTGCGCCGCCAGGGTGCGCTCGGCCAGCGCCATGCCCACGGCATTGGCCAGGCCCTGGCCCAGTGGACCGGTGGTGGTCTCGATGCCCGGGGCATAGCCATATTCGGGATGCCCAGCGGTCTTTGAGTGCAATTGACGGAAGTTCTGCAGCTCCTCCAGACTCAACTCATAGCCGGTCAGGTGCAGCAGCGAATAGAGCAGCATGGAGCCGTGGCCGTTGGAGAGCACGAAGCGGTCGCGGTCGGGCCAGGTCGGGTCGGCCGGGTTATGCTTGAGATGATCGTTCCACAGCACCTCGGCGATGTCGGCCATGCCCATGGGGGCGCCGGGATGTCCGGAATTGGCCTTCTGGACGGCATCCATGGACAGGGCGCGAATGGCGTTGGCCAGTTCGAATCGGGACGGCATGTAGAGCTCCTCGCCTGCGGCAGAAAATGCGGGGCATTACCCGCCGGGGGGCGGCGGGACGTGCGTTCTGGCTGGAAGCGCCACGGGACGCCGCGGCGCGATAAAAACGGTGGCTATTGTCGCCGACTTGACCGCCGGCGGCAAATGACGGGTGTCAGCCCTAGAGCCAGCGTGTAGACTGCGCCACTGCCTATCGCCGTTACACAGAGGGTCGAGAACGCCATGCGCGAATACTCCCTGTTTACCTCCGAGTCCGTGTCCGAAGGGCATCCGGACAAGATCGCCGACCAGATTTCCGATGCCGTGCTCGATGCCATCATCGCTCGCGACAAGCATGCCCGCGTGGCCTGCGAGACGCTGGTCAAGACCGGCGTGGCCATCGTCGCCGGCGAGATCAGCACCTCGGCCTGGGTCGACCTGGAAGCGCTGGTGCGTGAGGTGATTACCGGCATCGGCTACACCTCATCGGACGTCGGCTTCGATGGCGAGACCTGTGGCGTGCTCAACCTGATCGGCAAGCAGAGCGTGGACATCGCCCAGGGCGTCGACCGGGCCAAGCCCGAGGATCAGGGCGCGGGGGATCAGGGGCTGATGTTCGGCTATGCCACCAACGAGACCGACGCCTACATGCCGGCGCCGATCCACTACGCCCACCGCCTGGTGGAGCGCCAGGCCGAGTTGCGCAAGCAGGGCCTGCTGCCCTGGCTGCGGCCGGATGCCAAGAGCCAGCTGACGCTGCGCTACGACGACCACGGCAAGCCTTGCGGCGTCGACGCCGTGGTGCTCTCCACCCAGCATGACCCAGGCATCGACCAGGACGAGCTGCGCAAGATGGTCAAGCGCGAGATCATCGAGGCGGTGATCCCCGCCGAGTGGCTCACCGCCGCGACCAAGTACCACATCAACCCCACCGGCAAGTTCGTGATCGGTGGCCCGGTGGGCGACTGCGGCCTGACCGGACGCAAGATCATCGTCGATACCTACGGCGGCATGGCCCGTCACGGCGGCGGCGCGTTTTCCGGCAAGGACCCGTCCAAGGTCGACCGCAGCGCCGCCTACGCCGGGCGCTATGTGGCCAAGAACCTGGTCGCCGCGGGCCTGGCCGACAAGTGCGAGATCCAGGTGTCCTACGCCATCGGCGTGGCCGAGCCGACCTCGGTCGCTATCGACACTTTCGGCACCGGTCGGATCGACGACGCGCGCATCATCGAACTGGTCCGCGAGCACTTCGACCTGCGCCCCAATGCCATCACCCGCATGCTCGATTTGCTGCACCCGATGTACCAGCTGACGGCCGCCTACGGTCACTTCGGCCGCGAGCCCTTCGAGACGTCCTATCGCTGGACCGACACCCAGGGCCAGGAGCATGTCGAGACTTTCCTGGCCTTCCCCTGGGAGAAGATCGACAAGGCGGAGTCGCTGCGCCAGGCCGCCGGCCTCTAGGTCCTTCGGCGTAAGCGATCACCTACGCAAACTGACAGGCCCCGCCGGCACGCGCCGCGCGGGGCCTGTTGGTATGGTCGGGGGAGTTTCCCGAGAGGCCCGACCATGTCCTTCCCAGCGGTACTTATCCTGTGGTGGCTGACCAGTCTGCTTCCCGGCTCGCTGGCCCTGGCCGATGCCTGCCCCGACTGGACGGCGGCACGCGCCGAGCGCGAGGTCGCCGCGCTGGCGCAGCGCCTGGACGCCTGGGACCGCGCCTACTATTCCCCCGAAGACTATGCCCCGGGAGACTATGCCCCGGAAGAGAGTGGCCAGGGCGAACCGGCGGTCAGCGACGCCGTCTACGATCAGGCCCGCCAACGCCTGGCGCAGTGGCAGGCGTGCTTTTCGGGCAAGGTGCCGGAGGTGGCTACCAAGCCGACACTGCCCGCCGGGCCCGTCGAGCATCCCATCGTCCAGACCGGGCTTCGCAAGCTCGACGGTGAAGACGCGGTGCGCCGCTGGCTGGCGCGCCGCGACGATACCTGGATCCAGCCCAAGGTGGATGGCGTGGCGGTGACCCTGGTCTATCGGTCCGGGCGCCTGACGCGTGCGGTCAGCCGTGGCGATGGCCGGGGTGGTCAGGACTGGACCGAGAATGCAGGTAAAATCGCCGCGGTGCCCGTGCGTCTGGCGACGGACGAGGATCTGGTGCTGCAGGGTGAGCTCTATCTGCGCCTCAAGGGCCATGTCCAGGCAGAAGCCGGCACCGCCGGGGCGCGCAGCGAGGTCGCGGGGCTTTTGGCACGTCACCAGTTGTCGGCGCAAGCGGCCGAGCGGATCGGGCTCTTCGTCTGGGACTGGCCCGACGGCCCCGACACGATGCCGGCGCGCTTGGCGGCTCTGGCCAGACTGGATGACACCGTGGGCGACACCGACGGTTTCGCCGAAAGCACCAGGATGACCCATCCCGTCACCTCGCTGGCCGACGTGAAACGCTGGCGCGAGACCTGGTACAGCGGCGCCATGCCCTTCGCCACCGATGGGGTGGTGCTTCGCCAGGGGCGGCGTCCGTCAGGCGAGCGGTGGCAGGCCGAGCCGCCGGAGTGGGCGGTGGCCTGGAAGTACCCGCCCCGCGAGGCGCTTGCCGAGGTGCGCGGGGTCGAGTTTCGTATCGGCCGCACCGGGCGCATCACGCCGCTGTTGCATCTCGTACCCGTCGAGCTGGACGGGCGGGTGATTCGCCGCGTCAGCGCGAGCTCACTCGACCACTGGCAGTCGCTGGACATCCGCCCCGGCGATCAGGTGACCATCGCGCTGGCCGGGTTGACCATCCCGCGCCTCGAGGGGGTGGCATGGCGAGCGACCGAGCGACCGGCAGTATCGCCCCCGCAGGCGGAGAACTATCACGCCCTCAGCTGCTGGCGGCCGACGCCCGGCTGCGAGTCGCAGTTCCTGGAGCGTCTGGTCTGGCTGGGCGGCTCAAGGGGGCTCGATCTGTCCGGCGTCGGCCCCGGCATCTGGGAGGCGCTGGTCGAGGCGGGGTTGGTCGCGGGACTGCTCGACTGGTTGACGCTGGATACCGCCCGGCTGGAAACCGTGCACGGCATCGGCGAGGTGCGTGCCGCGCAGCTGCGTGACGTCTTTGCCCTGGCGCGGCGGAGCGCTTTCAGTGACTGGCTGGCGGCCCTGGGTCCGCCGCCTGGGCTTGAGCCCGCGAACACCTGGCGCTGGGAGCCCCTGGCCAGGCGCGACGCGGCCGCCTGGCGTGCATTGCTGGGCGTAGGACCACAACGCGCCGAGGATCTGGTGGCCTTCTTCGATCACCCGACGGTGCAAGCGCTGGCCGAGCGGCTGCGCGAAGCCGGCATCGAGGGCTTCTGACGAGACGGATGAAGCGAGGCGTCGGCGGTTGTGGCGTATCGTCGGAAGTGGCTATATTGGAAGTGCCTATATAGTGAGGGGCAGGCCTCGCGCTCGAGGCCGGTTCTTGCGTCCATGATCACTTGCATACTTGAAAAGGAAGTGTCGCCGATGAATCAGCCTGCCGTTTCCGCTCCGTCCACCACAGACTACAAGGTCGCCGATATCGGCCTGGCCGACTGGGGTCGACGCGAAATTCGTATCGCCGAGACCGAGATGCCGGCGCTGATGACCATCCGCGACAAGTACCGGGCTCAGCAGCCGCTGGCTGGGGCCCGCATCGCCGGCTGCATTCACATGACGATCCAGACGGCGGTGCTGATCGAGACGCTGATCGACCTGGGGGCCTCGGTGCGCTGGTCGTCGTGCAACATTTTCTCCACCCAGGACCATGCCGCCGCCGCTATCGCCGCCGCGGGCATTCCGGTATTCGCCTGGAAGGGCGAGACTGAGGAGGAGTTCTGGTGGTGCATCGAGCAGACCGCCCGTGGCCCCGATGGCTGGGTGCCCAACCTGGTGCTCGACGATGGCGGCGACCTGACGGCGCTGCTTCACGACAAGCATCCCGCGTTGCTCGATGCCATCCACGGCATCAGCGAGGAGACCACCACCGGGGTCCATCGCCTGCAGGAGATGTTGCGTGACGGCACGCTCAGGGTTCCGGCGATCAACGTCAACGACGCCGTGACCAAGTCGAAGAACGACAACAAGTACGGTTGTCGCCACTCACTTAACGACGCCATCAAACGCGGCCTCGATCACCTGCTGGCCGGCAAGCAGGCGCTGGTGGTGGGCTACGGCGACGTCGGCAAGGGCTCGGCAGCTTCACTTCGCCAGGAGGGTATGATCGTCAAGATCGCCGAGATCGATCCGATCTGTGCCATGCAGGCCTGCATGGACGGCTTTGAAGTCGTCTCGCCCTACGTCGATGGCCAGAATCTCGGTGCGCAGAGCGTGGATCGGGCCCTGCTCTCGCGCATCGACCTGGTGGTGACCGCCACCGGCAACATCGACGCCTGCGATGCCGCCATGCTCGAGGCGCTGAAGCCGGGGGCGGTGGTCTGCAATATCGGCCACTTCGACAGCGAAATCGACACGGCCCACATGCGCCGCCAATGGCACTGGGAGGAGGTCAAGCCCCAGGTGCACAAGATCTATCGCGACAGCACGCCGGGCGAATTCGACCCGCAGAGTCGCGACTACCTGATCCTGCTCTCGGAAGGGCGGCTGGTGAACCTGGGCAATGCCACCGGCCACCCCTCGCGGGTGATGGACGGCTCCTTTGCCAACCAGGTGCTGGCGCAGTTGCACCTGTACGAGCAGCGCTTCGCCGACCTTCCCGGCGACCGGCAGGCGTCGGTGCTGGCGGTCACCGTGCTGCCGCGCCATCTGGATGAGGAGGTCGCCCGCTACATGGTCGAGGGCTTCGGGGGCGTGCTCACCCGCATGACCGCGGCCCAGGCCGACTACACCGGGGTGCCGGCCGAGGGGCCCTTCAAGCCTCATGATTATCGGTATTGAGTGCCGGGCTCAATAGTTGGTCCGGTTTTTGGCTGACTAGACAAAGGCCAGAAAACGCCCGGCACACAGCACCAGCAGCCAGAGCACCAGCGACAGCGCGCCCAGCAGGCGTAGGCGCGCCGTCGAAGCTCTTGTCAGGCCAGCGCCGAAATTCAGCGCCAGGGCATTGCTGACGGCCATCAGGACCAGCAGCAGCTTGAGCAGGAACAGGGGAGTGGCGGCGTAGCCGTGGGGATCGGCGAGAAACAGCAGAACCCCGCTGATCGCAGCCAGCAACAGCCCGGTAATGGCCAGCGGTTGCAGAAGGCTCGCCGCGTCAGCGAGCCCGATGTGGCGGCGCAGGCCGAGTAGTCGAAGGTCCAGAGGCACGATGGCACCGACCAGCAGCGCGATGCCGAGCACGTGCAGGGTGTTGACGCCCGCGTAACCCCAGCGGGACAGCCGCATCCACTCGGCGAGTGGGGTCGCGGCCAGTCGCGTCAATACCTCGTCCATCGCTTGTGATCAGATGCGCCCGGGATAGAGCACGTGGTGCCGATCGCCGATCCAGAGCTGTTCGGCCTTGAGCAGGCGCTCACCGGCATGTTCGCCCGATACGCGAAGCTCGACGCCTTCGGCCAGGTCACCGTCTTCGAGCCCCGCACGCGCGTTGCGCCAGGGTTGACCCACCTCGATGGTCCAGCTGTCGCCTTCCACGTCCAGGGTCAGCTCGCCATGAGGATTGCCGAGGCGCGCGGCCGTAATGGTCCCGGTGAGTTCGATGGTCTCGCCGCCGGTCCAGCCGTGATGGGCGGTAGCCGGCGTATGCAGCCATAACACGCCCAATAGCGCCATGACCAGGAAATGCCGCCGTTGCATGCCTGCCTCCTCTCGCTAGTCGTTCAATGCTTTAAGACTAGCCGCGGGCGGGGTGGCTGCAAGGCGATGGTGAGCGGTGCCGGTCGTCGTTCAGTGAATCCCGGTAAGCCTCATCAGGAGGGTCAGGTAGAAGGGTATAAATAGCGGGGCGGCCAGGGTGGTGATCAGGACCGCCAGGGCACCCTTCTCCGGGGCGATGCCAAGCTCCATCGCCACCACCACCACGTTGGCGGCCATCGGCACCACGCCGACCAGCAGTAGGGCCAGCGCCAGTGCCGGGGATAACGGCAAGAACGCCTGCAGGCCCAACACCGCGACCAGGGCCAGCAGTGGCCAGAGGCCGTAGCGAATCGCCACACAGGCGCCGATGAAGCGCAGGTCGAGTTCTCTCACCGAGACGCGCCCCAGGGTCATGCCGATGATCATCATGCCGAGCAGGGTATAGGTCGCGGGAAAGACTGCCATGCCTTCCATCACGGCGTCCGGTACGTCGAGTTCCAGGCCGCTGGCCAGCAGGGCCGCGAGAAAGGCATAGACCAGCGGCAAACGTATGATTTTTGCCAGGCTCTGCGCCACCGAGAATCGCCCGCGGGCGCTCAGGTAGAAGCCCACCGTGAATTCGTAGAGGGTCACTCCCAGCACGCAGAACAGATAGAGCGTTACGCCCTGGGGCGGCAGCAACACCAGCGCGACCGGCAGGCCGAAGTAACCGGTGTTGCCGGTGCCGGACGAGAAAGCCAGCAGC
This sequence comes from Halomonas korlensis, assembly GCF_900116705.1. Taxonomy (GTDB): domain Bacteria; phylum Pseudomonadota; class Gammaproteobacteria; order Pseudomonadales; family Halomonadaceae; genus Halomonas; species Halomonas korlensis. The sequence goes on from NZ_FPBP01000003.1 coordinate 405,754, forward strand.
GCACTTTCCTCGGGGGCAAAACGATGTCGCGCTAATGAATGGACAATCAGGGCCACCAGGCTTGCCAGCAGGAACAGCACCGCGGTCAGGAACAGGTAGGCGGGCGTGGGGCCGCCTAGCACCAGGGCCCGAAAGAAGGTCAGTGGCGCGATCAGGTAGACCAGCAGGGTGGCGATGGGGCGGGGGTCGATGGCCAGGCGTCGGGCGGCCAGCCAGCCCAGTCCGACGAAGGCCAGCAGCATCCACAGGGGGCCGAGGAGGGTAGCGCCAAGGTCGCCTTCCACTATCGCATTCCTGCCTGCAAAAGCGTCCATGATGCCCGCTTGCGGGCCCGCTGTCAGGTCGCAGGCGGGCCCGATGGATCAGGAGGCGATAGGCGTGGCGGTTACCTGAACAGGCTAATCATGCGCAATCGGTCGGCAACCGAGTCGCGCCGGCCCGTGTCGAATCAACCATTGCGGCGCTCCGACCGCGCCTTGTCCGCCTTGTCATTGATATTGTCCTTTTGCGAGGACTTGTCGGTGACCTGCGCCCCGCTGGTCTGCCCCGCGTCGCTCGGGATATTGTGTCCCGGCGTTTCGGTGTTCGAGTCAGACTGCTGGTTATCCACGTTGGCATCCGGGCGGTAGACCTGGTCGGCATCCGACGCCTCGGGACGCTTACGGGACGCGTCGTCGGGCGTATCGCGCTCCGTCAGCCGGCGCGCCTTGTCGCGTTCGCTCTGGCGGTCCTGGTCGGGGGTTCGGTTCGAGCCCTTGGGGCTTTGCTTGCCTGTCTGATCGGTCCTGGACGTATCCATGTCGTGTTCCTCAGATAGGGAGTGTCGGCGTCACCAAGGGGACCGTCCACGTCTTTACGGCCACGTCATCTGGCGACGGCAATCAGTATAGCCATCCTGCAGCGTCCGGAGCCTCTCCCGGAACTTGATCATGCAAGTGAATCGAGTGACGGCAGTTCGTACATGACTGCCGCTAATGAACAACTGCGAAACTTTCATTGGTCAGCCCGCCGGCAGGGCGGCAGAATGCACGACATTCATGCTCGGGAACGAACGTATCGAGTGCGGCGCGGGCAGGTGTCGTTGCGCCATGGCATCAGCCCAGGTCAAAGCAAAATAGATAGCCATAAAGATAGATAGCCATTAAAGAGAGTGTTACCGATGAGCACGCAGGAACATCCACTAGGCGTCAGCTTCGAGTTCTTTCCGCCCAATACCGATGTCGGGCGTGAAAAACTGAAAAGTGCACGGGATACCCTGGCCGAGCGTCGCCCACGCTTCTTCTCGGTCACCTATGGTGCCGGCGGGTCGACTCAGAATCGTACGCTGCATACCGTCAATGCGGTGCGTGAATCGGGCATCACCACGGCGCCTCACCTGTCGTGCATCGGGAGCGAGAAGGCCCAGCTGCGCGACCTGCTGGCACGCTACCGCGAGGAGGGCATCGACAGCCTGGTGGCGCTGCGTGGCGACCTGCCTTCCGGCATGGGCGGTATCGGTGAGTTTCGTTACGCCAACGAACTGGTCGAGTTTATCCGCGAGGAGACCGGCGATCATTTCGAGATCGCCGTGGCCGGCTATCCCGAGTCACATCCCCAGGCGCCCAGCCTCGGGCGTGACCTGGAGAACTTTGCCCGCAAGGTGAAGGCCGGCGCGAACCTCGCCATCACCCAGTATTTCTTCAATGCCGATGCCTATTTCCATTTCGTCGATCGGGCGCGCGCGCTGGGTGTCGAGGTGCCCATCATTCCGGGCATCATGCCGATCACCAACTACACCAAGCTGGCGCGCTTCTCGGACGCCTGCGGCGCCGACATCCCGCGCTGGATCCGCAAGCAGCTTGAGGCCTACGGCGATGACAGCGAGTCGATTGCCGCCTTCGGTGAGGAGGTCGTGTCACGGCTCTGCCAGCGACTGCTGGATGGCGGCGCGCCGGGACTGCATTTCTATACCCTCAACCAGGCTGCACCCAGCCTGAAAGTTCTCGACAACCTGGCCTGACGCCGCCGCTGGCAGCCGCCACGACGAATGTCTATCCTGATAGCCGTACCTCCAGGGAAACGGATACAGGAGACGCAAGATGCGTTATGACATTCTCACGCGAGCCGCCACCGCCTCGCTGCTGCTGGTCGCCGCCAGCAGCCACGCCAACGAAAGCCGCGACGTCGAGATGCACTTTGTCAGTGACGAGGGCGTCGAGGAATCCATCGGCACGATTACTCTCGAGGACACCGAGCACGGCCTGCTGCTGACGCCGGATCTGAGCGGCATTGCACCGGGCATCTATGGCTTCCATGTTCATCAGGAGGCCAGTTGTGAGCCGGGCGAGAACGACGCCGGGGAAATGGCGGCCGCTCAGAAAGCCGGAGGCCATTATGATCCCGAGGACACCGGTCGTCACGAAGGCCCCTACGGGGAAGGACACCTGGGCGACCTGCCGGTATTGACCGCGAATCAGGAAGAAAAAGCCACGCTACCGGTTCTGGCGCCGCGGTTGAGCCTCGACGACATGAGCGGACGCAGCCTGATGATCCACGCCGGTGGCGATAATTATTCCGACGAACCCGAGCCGCTGGGCGGTGGGGGTGGCCGCATGGCCTGCGGGGTGGTCGAGTCCTGACCTGAAGCGCCCCTGCCAAGTTACATGGCATGACTCAAGCCCACGACACAAGAAGGCCCCGCTAACTAAGCGGGGCCTTCTTGTGTAACACACCATCACGGCTCGCCGGTTATGCGTTGACTAACTTGAAGTAACGGGTTTGGCGCCGCCTCCGTGAGCGCCGCGCTGCATCATGAACAACGCACCACCGATCACCAGGCCGGCAATGTCGGTATAGATGCCGCCGTAGATCAGGAAGAGTGCGCCGATCAACATGACCACTCGCTGCCAGGCCTTCACCGGGCCGAAGAACCACGCCTGCACCATGCCGGCTAGCAATACGATGCCGAGCGTAGCCGTTGCGCCCACGCGCAGGATCTGGAACCAGGAGCCTTCCATCAGCATGGCCGGGCTGTAGAAGAACATGAACGGCACGATGAAGGCGGCGAGTCCGATCTTAAAGGACGCGACCGAGGTGCCCATGGCGTTGGCGCCGGAAATACCGGCGGCCGCGTAGGACGCCAGCGCGACCGGTGGGGTGATCGCCGAGACCACCGCAAAGTAGAACACGAAGAAGTGAGCGACCAGGGGCTGGATGCCGATGTTGATCAGGCCCGGTGCGACCACCGATGCCGCCACCGCATAGGCCGCCGTGGTTGGCATGCCCATGCCCAGCAGGATGCTGATGCACATGGCGAACAGCAGCGCCAGCAGTTGGCTGACGCCGGCCAGGCCCAGCAGCAGCGAGGAGAAGCGCGCCCCGACGCCGGTCAGCGAAATGACACCGACGATTAGGCCGGCGCAGGCGCACACGGCAATGATCTGGATGGCCATGGTGCCGGCCAGCTGCAGCGCCCTGAGAATGTCGCGCGGGCCCATCTTGTTGGGCGAGAACCAGCTCACCACGGCGGCGGAGGCCGTCGCCAGGGTGCCCGCACGAATCACCGAATAGCCCATGAACAGCGCGGCGATCAAGATGATGATCGGCGCAAACAGGTAGACCTGCTTGACCAGCTTCGAGAACAGCGGAATTTCGTCCTTGCGCATGCCGCGCATGCCCTTGCGGGCCGCCTCGAAGTCGACCATGAAGTAGACCGACACGAAGTAGAGAATCGCCGGGATCAGAGCCGCCACGGCGATCTCGGTATACGGAATCCCGGTGATCTCGGCCATGATAAAGGCACCGGCGCCCATAATCGGCGGCATGATCTGTCCGCCGGTCGATGCCGCGGCCTCGATGGCGCCGGCGCTTTTGGCCGGATAGCCGACCTTCTTCATCAGCGGGATGGTCAACGAGCCGGTGGACACCACGTTGCCGGCGCTGGTGCCGTTGATCATGCCCATCAGGCCGGAGGCGAAGATCGCCACCTTGGCCGGACCGCCACGGGCGCGGCCGGCGGCGGCGAAGGCGAAATTCACGAAGTAGTCACCGACCTTCGAGGCCTGCAGGAAGGCGGCGAAGATGATGAACAGGATAATGTAGGTCGAGGAGACCGCTGTGGTCGGCCCGAGAATGCCGGCGTCGGTATAGACCTGGCTGAAGAAACGGTTGAGCGACAGCCCGGGATACCCCAGGAAGCCCGGCAGATAGGGACCGGCAAACACGTAGACCAGGAAGATGGTGGAGATCACCACCAGCGCCAGGCCCGTCACGCGGCGGGTAAGTTCCAGAATCAGCAACGAACCGGCAATCGCCGCCCAGGAGATGCCGATAGGCGCGAAGGAGGTGCCGGTCGAGGCGCGCAGCGGGCTGTTGAACATGATCAGCAGGTAGCCGGCGCTGGCAATGGCCGCGACCATCAGTACCAGGTCGGACGGGCAGAGATGCTGACGGGTGCGCCGATGGAACCACGAAATCACGATGGCCGAGGCGGTGGCGAAGATCAGCGGAAAGCCGAAATGCCAGGTTTCCACGGCGGGCTCAATGCGCATGGCACCGCCGCTCATGGCGTTCTGGATCAGAAACACCTGCACCAAGGCATAGATGGCGGGTATCAACAGGGCATAACTTGCCCAGGTCAGCGCACGCGAGACAGGTGACGACTCACCCTCCGAGGCGAAGCTTGCGCCCGTGTAGAGGCCGTAGCCGAGGATCAAGGCGCCGGCGATGTGCACGATGCGAAACGACCAGGTTTCCATCGGGTAGACGTTCAGCGAGATCAGGTGGAAGCTCGAGTAGGCGATGGCCAGAAAGCTGAACAGCAGCCAGTGCCAGCCGGTGAACAGGCGCCGGTTGGGTTCGACAGGTTCATCGTCAACGCCCGTGGCGATAACGGTTTCCACGGCATCTTCGTCGCTGTCATCGTGGTGGCGAGGATTGGGGGTATGGGACATGGCAGGCACCCTTGGGTGTATCACAGAGGATCAGACGAGCTGCCCCGCGCCGGGGGTGCGACGCGGGGCAGCGATCGAGAGAATGGCTTAGTTCAGTTTGAGTTCGTCATCGATCTCGTAGCCATTCTCTTCGTACCAGCGCACGGCACCCGGGTGGAACGGCAGCACGGTGTTGTACTTGATGTTCTCCGGAATGGTGGTCGCCGCGGTGCGGTGAACGTCCATCATGCGATCGTTGTTTTCCATGGTCAGCTTGGTGACTTCATAGACGAAGTCTTCCGGCAGGTCACAGCCAGCGATGGCGAAGTTCCACATGGAAACCGCCCGCGCGTCCTCTTCCAGCGTCTCGTAGGTGCTGGCCGGAATCATGAACTCGGACACCGGGAAGGCCTCGAGCACCTTGGCCTGCTCTTCCTCGGTGAACTCGATGATGTTCACGTCGGTCTGCACTTCGAGCTGGCTGACGGCGGGAATCGGAATCCCTGCCGCGAAGGCGATGACGTCGATCAGGCCGTCCTGCAGCTGCCCGCCGAGGTCGGTCCAGCCGCCATTGCGACGCTCAAAATCGACGCCCAGCTCTTCCAGGATGGCCGGGAAGTAGGTGTCGGAGGTGGAGGCCGCCGGGCCGAAGCCAATGCTGGCGCCGTCGGGAATCTCGGAAATCGAGGTGATGCCGCTGTCGGCCAGCGCAGTAATGGAAAACGGCGTCTCGTACATCGGGAAGAGCGCACAGACGTTGTCCATCTCCAGTCCCGGCGCCAACGGGCTCTTGCCGGACACGGCGTCGGAGGCCGGGCCCATGGTGGTCAAGCCGAAGGCCACGTCGCCGCCGTGGACGAGCGCCAGGTTCTGAGTCGGGCCGCCGGTGACTTCGCCGCCGCCGGAGATGTCCAGCTCGTCGGAGATCAGGTTGGCCCAGCCGGACCCATAAACGAAGTAGGTACCGCCTTGGCTGGCAGTGCCCACGGTAAAGTTGTCGGGCCAGTCGCTGCGGTCCGATTGAGCGGAGGCCGGGGCGGCGACCAGCATGGCGCCGGCCAGCGTGCCGGTGAGAATCGTGGTGGCTGCAGTACGCATGGCGTATCTCCTTGCGAGGGTTATGGTTGTTCGCCGGAGTCCCGCCAGTGGGCGGGGGCAAGGTGACGACACATCAGTATGGTGACTGTGATCGATTACTGCCTGTTTCCGGGCGCGGCATCGTTCAACGGTTATACCGCGCAAATGACACGCCAATTCTCATAATATTCATTAAAAACAATGACATAGTTTTTAATATTTAGACCTAAGTCGAGCATCGACTGTAAGCAAGGGTGCGAGGGTCCGCACAGAAAACGCCACCGGTTGTGTGGATATCCGCACAACGGGTGGCGTGGTCGTGTCAGCGCAAGGAGATAAATGGAGCAGGAGGCGCCATGCGAAACAGGGAAGGCGCGACGCAATGGCCCACGAGACGACATCAGCGACCCTTGGGATCGAGAATTTTAACCGGCTGGAAGTCGCTGCTTTGCTGATCCTGGCGTGCTTGGCTGACGCGGGTCTCGAGTTCCGGCGCGTCCTGCTCCTCGATGGGCAACTGCTCGAAGAAATCGCAGCTGACACATTCGCGGTAACGGATGCCGTTCTGCTCCCAGGCGCGGATGCGGTCCATCTCGGCGCAGCGCGGGCAGATGACACCGGCGATAAAGCGTTTCACGGTAGCCATGGGGACTCCACGGTGGGGCCGCCGAAGACACGCGGCGGCCGGTGGGTTAGTAGACGATAGTTCAGGCGGCACGTATGCCGCTGTGGCGCAGCAGCGGCTCGACGCTGGGTTCGCGGCCCCGGAAGGCGCGGAACAGCTCGGCAGCATCGCGCGACCCGCCTCGCTCAAGTATCTCGGTACGAAAGCGGCGTCCGGTTTCCGGGTCGAAGATGCCAGCTTCCTCGAAGGCGCTCCAGGCATCGGCCGAGAGCACCTCGGCCCACTTGTAGCTGTAATAGCCTGCCGCATAACCGCCGGCGAAAATATGCCCGAAGCCATTCTGGAAGCGGTTGAAAGGCACTCGCGGCACCACCGCGACGCGGTCGCGCACGTCACTCAGCAGCGCCTGGATGTCGCTGGCCGTCGGGTTCACGAGTTCGCGATGCAATCGGAAGTCGAACAGCGAGAGTTCCAGCTGGCGCACCATGCCCATCGCCGACTGGAAATTCCTGGCGGCCTGGAGGCGTTCGAGCAGTTCGACTGGCAGCGGCTCGCCGGTATCGACGTGACCGGCGATCAGGTCGAGACCCTCGCGCTCCCAGCAGAAATTTTCCATGAACTGGCTGGGCAGCTCCACGGCGTCCCAGGCGACCCCATTGATGCCGGAGATATCGGCAACGGTCTGGCGGGTCAGCATGTGATGCAGGCCATGCCCGAACTCATGGAACAGCGTGCACACCTCGTCGTGGGTCAGCAAGGCGGGCCTATCGCCCACCGGGCGGGTGAAGTTGCAGGTCAGGTAGGTGATCGGCAGCTGCAGGTCGCCGCCTTCCAGGCGGCGAACGCGGCATTCGTCCATCCAGGCACCGCCCCGCTTGCCCTCGCGGGCATAAAGGTCGAGATAGAAACCGGCGATCGGTGTGCCGTCTTCCATGATGCGGAAGTAGCGAACGTCGGCATGGTAGCGGGGCGCCTCGCGATCTTCCTCGAAGCTGATGCCATAGAGGCGCTCGACCACGCGGAACAGGCCGTCGACCACCTGTGGGGCCGGAAAGTAGGGGCGCAGCTGTTCCTCGGAAATATCGTAACGCGCTTCGCGCAGCTTCTCGCTGGCAAAGCCGACATCCCAGGGCGCGAGTTCGATCATGCCCAGCTCGTCTCGTGCATAGGCTTCGAGTTCCGCAAACTCTTCCCGGGCCTGGGGTACCGCGCGGGCGGCCAGGTCCTCGAGGAAGGCGATGACGTGGTCGGGTGATTCGGCCATCTTGGTGGCCAGCGAGAAGTCGGCATAGGTGGAAAAGCCCAGCAGCTCGGCGAGCTCATGGCGCAGGGCGAGGATTTCCTCCATCACCGGGGCGTTGTCGAACTGGCCGGCGTTGGGACCCTGGTCCGAGGCGCGGGTAACGAAGGCCGTGTAGACCTCGCGACGCAGTTCCCGGTCATCGGCATAGGTGATCACCGGAAAGAAGCTCGGGAAGTCCAGGGTAATGCGATAGCCCTCCTGCCCCTTGGCTTCGGCGTTGGCCTTGAGGGTGGCAAGCGCGCTCTCGGGCAGGCCGGCCAGTCGACTGTCGCTGGCCAGATCGAGGTGCCAGGCCTGGGTCGCGTCGAGCAGCTGGTTGGAAAAGGTGTTGGCCAGCGCCGAGAGGCGTGATCGTATCTCGCCGTAGCGACGCTTCTGCTCGGCGGGCAGGTCGACCCCGGCGAGGCGGAAGTCGCGCAGGGCATTGTCGACCGTGCGCCGCTGTCCTTCATCAAGTTCAGCCCAGGCGGGGCCGTCGCGAAGGGCCTGCCAGGCATTGAACAAGCCTTCGTGCTGGCCAAGCCAGGTGCTGTAGTCGGAAAGCTTGCCCAGACACGCCTCGTAGGCCTCGCGCAGCGCCGGGTTGTTCATGGTGCCGTTGAGGTGCGATATCGGCGACCAGGCCCGCGAAAGCCGGTCGTTGCAGGCCTCGAGGGGCGCGGCCAGGCTCGCCCAGCTGGGCGTTTCATGACGGGCCTGCTCGACAAGCTGCTCGACTATCTCGCGGTTCTGGGCGAGCAGTTCCTCGATGGCAGGCACCACGTGTTCGGGCTGGATCTCGGCGAAGGGAGGCAGCTCGTGGGATTCGAGCAGGGGATTGCGGGACATGCGCACCTCGGGGGGGAGACGTGGAATTGGCGATCGGTGGCTCGGTGTGCCTTAGATAAGGGCATCCGGCCATGGTTTCAATATAGTGGTGATGTTTAAGCGTTTGGCCCGGTTGGGCCAGGCTGCTAGGCTTGCGGCTTTTTTCAGGCCTGATCGGTGGGAGCCTGAACGATGGGAGAGAGCCTAGCATGAACGAGACGCTGGAACGCTGGAGTTCCCGGCGCGCCTTCATATTGGCGGTGACCGGTGCCGCGGTGGGCCTGGGTAATATCTGGCGCTTTCCCTACATTACCGGTGAAAACGGCGGTGCGCTGTTTCTGCTGCTCTATGTGGCCTTCGTGCTGCTGCTGGGGCTGCCGGTGATGATCGCCGAGATCATGATTGGCCGCGCGGGACGCAGGGGACCCGTGCAGGCGTTGCGTCACCTGGCCGCCGAGGCCGGGGCGAGCCGGCACTGGAGGTGGCTAGGGGTGTTCGGTGCCTTCACGGTGTTCTGTATCCTGTCGTTCTATTCGGTGGTGTCGGGCTGGTCCATCGAGTTTCTGGTCACCGCGGTCAATGGCGGCTTCGTCGGCGCGAGCCCCGATGAGATCGGTGCCGGCTTCGAGGCGTTCCTCGCCGACCCGGCCAGAATGACCTTCAACCATACGCTGTTCCTGTTGATGACCTTGCTGGTGGTCGCCGCTGGCGTGGCCAAGGGGTTGGAAAAGCTCAATAACCTGTTGATGCCGTTGCTCTACCTGCTGCTCTTGGTGCTGGCTGTGCATGCCGCCACGACCGAGGGTTTCGGGCCGGCGCTGGCCTGGCTGTTCCTGCCCGATCTTTCTGCGCTGAGGCCGATGGTGGTGATGCAGGCGATGGGGCATGCCTTCTTTACCCTGGCGGTCGGGGCCTGCGCGCTGATGGCCTACGGCGCCTACATGCCCGACCAGCAAAGCCTGCCGAAGGCTGCCGGGGCCGTCGCGCTGCTCGACGTGACCGTCGCGCTGCTGGCAGGGATCGCGATCTTCTCGGCCGTCTTCGCGCAGGGCCTGGATCCGGCCGAAGGCCCGGGGCTTATGTTCGTGACCCTGCCGATTGCTTTCGCCGAGCTGCCCTGGGGGGCGCTGTGGTTGAGCCTGTTCTTCTTGTTACTGCTGCTGGCCACCTGGACCTCGTCGATCAACCTGGCCGAGCCGATGGTCGCTACCCTACAGGCCAGAGGCCTGAAGCGCGGCCGTGCCACGGCCATCGTCGGCGTGGCGGTGTGGCTGTTGGGCCTGCTCTCGGTCTTTTCGTTCTCGTCACTGGCTGAGGTGACCTGGGTCGGCGACATGACGTTCTTTGCGTTGGTGACAACGGTTCCCACGGAGATTTTCCTCCCGGTGGGCGGGCTCATGATCGCGATCTTCGCGGCCTGGATCATGCCTGAAACCCTTGCGCGGGAGGCGCTGGGCATCGGCCCTAAGGGGTTCCGCCTGTGGCGGACGGTGGTGCGCTGGGTGTCGATTCCGCTGACGCTGGTAGTATTGGTCGCAGGTCTATTCTGACCCGCAATCCACTCGCGGAGGTGAACGATGAACGAGACGAGCACAGGGCAAACCGGGGCGCTACGCGCCTGGAAGGGAGCGACGCCGCAACTGGGCGAGCGGGTCTTCGTCGACCCGGCCAGCATGGTGCTGGGCGATGTGGTGCTGGGCGAGGATTGCTCGGTGTGGCCGATGGCGGTGATTCGTGGGGACATGCATCGCATCCGCATTGGCGCGCGCACCAGCGTCCAGGATGGCTGCGTGCTGCACATCACGCACGCCAGTGATTTCAACCCGAACGGCTTCCCGCTGACCATCGGCGACGAAGTGACCATCGGCCACAAGGCGATTCTGCACGGCTGCACCCTGGGCAACCGGATTCTGGTGGGCATGGGCGCCATCGTCATGGATGGGGCGGTGGTCGACGACGAGGTCATCATCGCCGCGGGAGCGGTTGTGACGCCGGGCAAGCATCTGGAAAGCGGTCATGTCTATGCGGGCAATCCGGCCAAGGCGCTGCGTCCGCTCAAGGACAAGGAGCGCGCCTTCTTTTCCTACACCGCCGGCAACTACGTCAAGCTCAAGGACGAATACCTCGCCGAAGCGGCCAAGTAATTTCCTGACATAGTGTTTTTCATTGCTGTAACGGGCGATAATCTGGTTTTTTATCCAGTATTTACTGATCCAGGATCCAAGGAGCCCGTTCCGGCATGGCCGATTTTCGTACCCATCTCAGTGCCGCCGTGGGCGGCGGTGTCCTGCTGGCTGTGGTTGGCTGGCAGGGCGCCCTGTGGACACCGGGCGAAGCGCTCACGGTGGCGGGCCTGACCACCTTCGGCGGCATCCTTCCCGATATCGATGCCGACCAGTCGCATGCCGTGCGGCTTATCTTCAATACGCTGGCCTTGCTGGCGGTAGTGACGGGAGCGCTACTGATGGACACCCGACTGGAGCCGGGCATGCTGCTGATGGCGTGCGGTGGGCTCTATATCGGCGTGCGCTTTGTGGTGAGTCCAATGTTCAAGCGCTTTTCGGTGCACCGTGGGATATGGCACTCCCTGTTGGCGGGCGTACTCTGCGCGCTGGCCACCACCGCCGTCAGTTACCGTTACCTGGCCCTGGAGCCTCGGCTGGCCTGGTCGCAGGGGGTGGCAGTGATGGTCGGGTTCTGTATTCACCTGCTGCTCGATGAGCTCTTCAGCGTTGATCTTACCGGGGCGCGCCTCAAGCGCTCGTTCGGCACCGCGTTCAAGCTCTTTGACTACCGTAAGCCGCTCAACTCTCTGCTGATGTTGCTGCTGGCCGCAGGGCTGATGCCCTGGTTGCCCGCCTGGAGCCAGTTGAGCGAGCTGGCCGCTCAGGGCATGGCGCTCTGGCGGTAATCCTCTGCCTTGAGGTTGTATTTCTTCAGCTTGTCGTAAAGGGTCTTGCGCGGCAGGCCGAGCTGACCGCATACCTCGTTGATGCGACCGCGGTGCCGGGCCAACGCCTGGCTGATCAGACTCTTCTCGAACAGTTCCACCTGCTGGGGCAAGGCGAGGTCGCCGGTCTCGCTCCCCACCCCTTCCAACAGGGCATCGAGACGGTAGTCGCAGGTGGCGCCGAGCAGCACGTAGCGCTCCGCCAGGTTGCGCAGTTCGCGCACGTTGCCCGGCCAGTCGTGGGCGAGCAGCGCGGTGATGTCGGCGGTGTCCAGCGGTGGGCATTCCAGGCCGCTGCGGTTGGCGGCAACCACGGCGAAGTGCTGGAACAGCAGGGGCACGTCCTCGCGGCGCTCGCGCAGGGCAGGAATCGGCAGCGTGACCACGTTGAGCCGGTAGTAGAGATCCTCGCGGAAATTGCCGGCCTCGGCGGCGGCCTTGAGGTCGACCTTGGTGGCGGCGATCACGCGGATATCCAGCGGTACCGGCACGTTGGCGCCCAGGCGCTCGACGCTGCGCTCCTGCAGCACGCGCAGCAGCTTGACCTGCAGCGCTAGCGGCATCGACTCGATCTCGTCGAGAAACACGCTGCCGCCGGTAGCGTGTTCGAACTTGCCGATACGCCGTTCGACGGCGCCGGTGAAGGCGCCTTTCTCGTGACCGAACAGTTCCGACTCGATGGTGCTCTCGGGCACCGCCCCGCAATTGATGGCGACGAAGGGGCGACCGCTGCGGCTGCTGCGCTCGTGGATGGAGCGAGCGACGAGGTCCTTGCCGGTGCCGGTCTCGCCGAACAGCAGCACATCGGTTTCCACTTGGCTGATGCGCTGAACCATCGAAACCAGGCGCTGGATAACCTCGGTACGGCCGACCATGCGTGGCCCGGGGGCATTCTGCTGGGCCTCGAGTTCGGCCTTGAGGCGGCGGTTCTCGAGGCTCAGGCGGCGTTTCTCGACGCCGCGTCGCACCACTTCCACCAGTCGCTCGCCGGCGAAGGGCTTTTCCAGGAAGTCCCAGGCGCCTTCGCGCATCGCCTCCACGGCGGTGGAGATGTCGCCGTGGCCGGTGATCAGGATCACCGGCAGGTCCGGGTCGCGCAGCCGGATCTCCCGCAGCAGGGCCATGCCATCCATGCCGGGCATGCGAATATCGCTGACGATCACGCCGGGGAAGTCGGGCGCAAGGTGTTCCAGCGCGGCTTCGGCGCTGGCATGGGGCTCGGGCGCATAGCCGGCCAGCTCCAGGGTCTGGCCGGCGGTGATGCGCAGGTGAAGCTCGTCGTCGATGATCATCACCGGGGTGGCCGATGGTTCATGCATGATCAGGCGTCTCCTCAGGGGTGTCGGGAGCTTCGGGGCTGGCGAGGGCTCGGGCGGTAGGGCGGGTGGTGGTTTGGGTGTCTCGGGGCAGGACGATGCTGAACAGCGCACCGCCGCCGTCGCGATTGGTCGCTACCAGGCGGCCACCCAGGTCGTCGATGATGCGCGAGGAGATGGACAGCCCCAGGCCGAGGCCGCTGCCGCGTGACTTGGTGGTGAAGAAGGGCTCGAAGACTTTTGCCAGGTGTGCCTTGGCGATGCCCGGCCCGTTATCGGCCACGCCGATGGTGACCTGGCCTGCATCCCTTTCGATCGAGAGGCACAAACAGGGCTCGGGGGTGTCCGCCATGGCTTGCAGGGCATTGCCGATCAGGTTGACCAGCACCTGTTCGAGGCGCACCGGATCGGCATGTACCCAGACCTCTTCCTCCGGCCAGTGGCGCTTCACGGTAACGGCGGCGTCGCGCAAGCGGGTCTGAAACAGGCGCAGGGCATAGTCGAAACAGGCCGACACCGAGACGGCGCTGGGCCGGTCGCCGCTCTTGCGCGAGAACTGGCGCAGCTGGGCGCTGATATCGGCCATGCGCGAGGTGAGCTCGACGATCTGCTCGAGGTTGCCGGCGACCGCCTCGGGACGCTCGCGTTCGAGGAAGGTGCGGGCATTCTCGGCATAGGCGCGGATGGCCGCCAGGGGCTGGTTGAGCTCGTGATTGATGCCGGCCGCCAGCTGACCGAGGACCGCCAGCTTGGCGGCCTGGATCAGCTCGTCGCGTGTCTGGCGAAGCCGCTCTTCGGCATGCCGGCGTTCGTCGATTTCATCGGAGAGGCGCCGGTTGGTTTCGACCAGGTCGTGGGTGCGCCGCTGTACGTTGCGTTCGAGCTCGTCCCGGGCCTGGGCCAGGGTGCGGCGCTCACGTTCGGCGAACTGCTCGCGCTCGCGACGCAGCCTCAGGCGTTGCCAGCCGATGCCGCCGCCGAGCATCACGACGCCATAGAGGCCGCCGGCCAGCAGGGCGGAGAGCCATTGGGCGCGGAATACCGGGGTTAGCGGCTTGAGGATGTGCATGTCCCAGCCGAACGTGTCCAGGGGGCGCGACAGGCTCAGGTAGCTGCCTGCCGCGAGCGGGCCCTGGTCGAAGCCGACGAGGCGGCTGGCGTCGCCGCGCGGCTCGAGCACCCGGATCCCCGAGGGCGTCAAGGGTTGATCGGCATAGCGACGGGTGTCACGAAGCGAGGCATGCGTGCCCTCCGAGAGCGGGTACAAGGCACGCATGCGCAGCTCCGGATGGCTGGCCATGAAGATCACAGCGTCTTGATCGGTGACCAGCAGCTCGGCCTCCTGGTCGGCCCAGTTATTCTCTACGGTATCGAGCAGTATCTTGATCACCAGGACCCCATCGGGGGTGGCATCGGGAGCGGTATCATCGAGCCAGACCGGCGCGGAAAAGTAATAGCCCCGTTCGCGTGATTGCACGCCCAGGCCGAAGAAGCGGCCATGGCGGCCGGCAATGGCATCCTGGTAGTAGCTACGAAACGCATAGTTCTGACCGATGAAGGTGTCGGGGCGATGCCAGTTGCTGGCCGCCAGGGTATCGGCGTTGCGGTCGAGCAGATAGATATCGGAAACGCCGGCGATGGCGCGGAAGCGGTCCAGCAACAGGTTGAGCGGCATGGGGTCCAGGTCGCCTGGGTTGGACAGGAAGCGCTTCACGCCTTCCCGCGAGGCAAGCAGTCGAGGCAGATATTCGTGACGGGACAAGTGGCCGACCAGGCCCTCGGCCGAGAGGCGCAGCTCGTTTTCAGCGTCCTGCTGAAGGCTCTGCAAGGCCTGTTCCCGCGCCAGCTGGGCGGCCTGCCACATGCTCAGCACCAGACCTAGCGATGCCAGCAGGATCAGCAGGCGTCGCCAGCGCCGAGACAAGCGCGGCGGTGGAGTGCCGGCCCTCATGAGGAGGCGTCTCCCCCTGTTACCGGCATCGCCTGGGCGCGTCGCAGGGCGCGCTGGGCACGGGTTTCGGCGCGCTCGAGTTCGAGCAGGTTCTCCTCGACGAAGACCAGATGCTCGTGGGCCCGGCTTCGGGCATCCTCGGCGCGCCCTTCGAGGATGGCGTCGAGCAGGGCGCGGTGCTGCTTCATCAGCTTCGGCCGTGATTCGGGCTTCTCGAACAGGTGCGCGAGATTGTCGACAATGCTGCGTTCAAGCAAGTGAAAAATGCCGCGAATGGTATGAAGCAGCAACACATTGTGGGCGGCCTCGGCGATGGCCATGTGAAAGGCGGCGTCGGCCTTGGCTTCCAGTGCCGGATTGCGACCCTTGAAGCAGGCCTCTAGCTCCTCGAAGCGCTTGAGCAATATGGCCTTGTCGGTGGGGGTGGAACGCAGAGCCGCGTAGTAGGCGGAAATGCCTTCCATGGCATCGCGGAATTCCAGCAGGTCGAGATGAAATTCGCCATGCCGCGACAGCATTTCGAGTAGCGGGTCGCTGTAGCGGGTATTGAGCTCTTCGGTAATGAAGGTGCCGCCGCCCTGACGGCTTGATAGCACTCCCCGCGCGGACAGCTTCTGGATGGCTTCCCGTAGCGAGGGGCGCGACACGCCGAAGCGCTCGGCCAGTTCGCGCTCCGGGGGAAGCCGCTGGCCGGGTTTAAGGCTACCCTCAAGGATAAGGGCCTCGAGGCGCTCGGTGATGACATCAGCGAGGCGAGGCTGGCGAACGGGCTGATAGGCCATGAGCTAGCTTCCTGAGCGTATTGAGAAAGTCTGATGGTAACGCGCCTTAATTGGTATTACCAATGTAGCGAACCCGCTGCGCGGTGACAGGAGTGCATCGGGCAAGGGTGGGCGCACAGGGCGCGAAGGCGCTTTAAAAAGTTCTTTTTAATCAGTGCTATATTCATACATTGGCAAGACTTATACCAAAGTATAGAGGCATTTGGCTCGCTAAAGGCGGCACTGTGTTTGACACACTAGGCGCTGGCTCCGTAATGTTCATTCTTCGCTCGGGTAAATTGGTTTTACCAATTTACCCGAGCGTCCGACTCATAAGATGTCGTATGAAAATAACCATGAAGCGCCTTTGCCGAGAGGATTCTCGAGGATTTCGTCCATGACGCCAGTCAAGCTCTATCCGCCTAAGCCCGATAAGGTCTACCTCTTCGGGACGTGTCTGATCGATATGTTCTACCCCGAAGCGGGCCTGGATGCCATGCAGCTACTGGAGCGGGAGGGCATCGAAGTGCTTTTTCCGGATGACCAGACGTGCTGCGGCCAACCGGCCTATACCTCTGGCTACCAGAGCGAAGCTCGGGCGGTGGCGGCGGCACAACTCGGACTCTTTCCTGAACCCTGGCCCATCATCGTGCCATCAGGTTCGTGTGGCGGCATGATGCGAACCCATTATCCGCCACTCTTTGCCGGCACCGAGCAGGAGGCATTGGCGAACGAGGTGGCAGGGCGTATCTACGAGCTGACAGAATTCCTTGTGCATGTCTGTCATCTCAGGCTCGATGATCGAGGCCCACCAGAAAAGGTGGCCATGCACACCTCATGCAGTGCCCGTCGCGAGATGGGGCTGGCCGAGACCGGCCCGACCCTGCTGGCAAGCCTCGGTCAGGTGCAACTGGTGGAGCAGGTGCGTGCCGCCGAGTGCTGCGGCTTCGGCGGAACCTTTGCCGTGCGCCATCCCGAAGTATCAGCAGCCATGGTCGAGGACAAGACGGTGGCGATCGAGCGGGCCGGTGCCGAGCGTTTCGTCACCTCCGATTGCGGTTGCCTGATGAACATCGGCGGGCGTTTCGAGCATCAGCAGAAGGCAGTCAAGGGCGAGCATATCGCCAGTTACCTGTGGCGGAGGACGTCATGACGGCTCAGGATAATTCGATTCAGACCCATCCCGTACAGCGCCATGTCGTCCAAACCTATAACCCGCGCGATTTTCATCGCCAGGCCCACGACGCGCTGGAAAATCCGCAGATTCGCGCCAATTTCCGCAAGGCCATGGATGGGCTGATGGGCAAGCGGCGCGAGGTGTTCAGCGATTGGGACCTGGAAACCCTGCGTGAGCTGGGGGCCAATATTCGCCAGCGGGCCCTCGCCAAGCTTCCTGACCTGCTCGAGCAGCTGGAAGCCAACTGCGAGGCCAATGGCATCCGCGTGCACTGGGCCGAGGATGGCGAAGAGGCCTGCCGCATCATCCGCGAGCTGTGCGAAGCGCGTGGTGCCAAATCGGTGATCAAGGGCAAGTCTATGGTGTCCGAGGAGATGCACCTCAACGAGCACCTCCAGTCCGCCGGCATCGAGGCCCTGGAGTCGGATCTTGGCGAGTACCTGGTGCAGCTCAATCAGCAGACGCCATCGCATATCATCATGCCGGCGATCCATCTCAATACCGATGAGATCTCCGACATCATGCACGACAAGACGGGGACCGAGCGGACCCGCGATGTCGATTACATGACCGCCGCCGCCCGCCAGCAGCTGCGCGAGCGTTTCATGTCGGCGGACGTGGGGGTATCCGGGGTCAACTTCGCGGTCGCCGAAACCGGCACCTTGTGTCTGGTCGAGAACGAGGGCAACGGGCGCATGACCACGTCGGTGCCGCCGGTTCACATTGCCGTGACGGGTATCGAGAAGGTCGTGGAGCAGCTGCGCGATGTGCCGCCGCTCTATGCCCTCTTGACCCGCTCGGCCACTGGCCAGCATGTCACTACCTACTTCAACATGATTTCCGGGCCGCGCAAGCCCGCCGAACATGATGGGCCGGAAGAGGTGCATCTGGTGCTGGTCGACAACGGTCGCTCCAGCATCTATCAGGATGACGAGTTGATCGAGACCCTGCGCTGCATCCGTTGTGGCGCCTGCATGAATCATTGTCCGGTCTACACCCGCGTCGGCGGCCATACCTACGGCACGACGTATCCCGGACCGATCGGCAGCATACTGATGCCGCACTTGCTTGGCCTGGAGGACACCAAGGACCTGCCCAGTGCCTCGAGCCTGTGCGGTGCCTGCGGTGAGGTCTGTCCGGTCAAGATCCCGATTCCCGACCTGCTGGTACGGCTGCGCCGCGAGGCGGTGGGCGAAGGGCGTGGCAATGTCCGCGGTGCCGGGGTCAAGCGCTCGAAAAGGGAAGTGGCCGCCTGGAAAGGTTTCCAGTGGCTGGCGACCCATCCGTCCGCCTGGCGGGGGGGCACCGCCGTGGCCGGCAAGTTGCGGGCGCTGACGCCCTCGCGTCTCGGTCCCTGGACCGAATACCGTACTGCGCCGAAGCCGGCCAAGGTGACGCTGCACTCGCTGGTCAAGCGTCACCGGGCCAAGGGCAAGTCCATAACGCCCCAGGCCTCGTCCGAGGAGGAGCGCTCATGAGCACTCGCGATGCCATACTCAAGCGTCTGCGTGAGCGCACCGATGGTCCATTGACGGCGCCAGAGAGCGATTTCGCCGTAGTGACCCATCGCGGCTGGAGTGCGCAGGAGCGTCTCGAGCGCTTCGAGCGGCTGATCACCTCGGTTCACGGCGAAGTGGTCCATTGTCGCGAAGGCGACTGGACCGCGGCCCTGATCGAGGTGTTGGCCGCCAAGGGCATCAAGCGCCTGGCGCTGGGTCGTGAACATCCGGTGGCCGCTGAGGCTCGCGCGGCGCTGGCCGAGCACGAGGTGGCGCTGGTCGATGTCGACCGCGACATCGAACAGTGGCGCCGTGAGCAGTTCGAGAATGTCGATGCTGGCCTGACCTCCACCCGCGGTGGTATCGCCGAGACCGGCAGCCTGTGGCTATGGCCGACACCCGACGAACCGCGCCTGATCAGCCTGGTGCCACCGATCCATATCGCCGTGCTGGAGGCCGAGGGGCTCGAGGACACCTTCTTCGATGTAATAGAGCGTCATGACTGGGCGGCAGGCATGCCCACCAACGCCTTGTTGATTTCCGGGCCCAGCAAGACCGCCGACATCGAGCAGACGCTCGCTTACGGGGTGCACGGGCCGCGTGAGTTGGTAGTGCTGGTGCGCCACAGCAAGGAGGCGGCATGAGCACGGCAGTCGATCCGGGGGCCTGGCGTGATCTAAAGGCCGCATTGGCCGAGACGATTCCCCAGGCGCGGTTGATCGACGATCCACTGCGCACGCTTGCCTTCGGTACCGATGCCAGCTTCTATCGCCTGATCCCCAGGCTTGTGGTGCGTCCGCACAGCGAGGAGGAATTGCAGACCGTGCTGGCCGAGTGTCGGGCGCGGCGGTTACCGGTCACCTTCCGTGCCGCCGGTACTTCGCTTTCCGGCCAGGCGGTCACCGATTCGGTGCTGATCCAGCTCGGTCAGGGCTGGCGCGGTCATGAAATCCTCGATAACGGGCGTGCCATCCGCCTGCAGCCCGGGGTGATCGGAGCGCGGGCCAACGCACTGCTTGCGCCGTTCCAGCGCAAGATCGGGCCGGATCCGGCCTCTATCAATACCTGCATGATCGGGGGAATAGCCGCCAACAATGCCTCCGGCATGTGCTGCGGCACGGCGCAGAACAGCTATCGCACGGTGCGCGACATCCGCGTGATCCTGGCCGATGGCGCTCTGCTGGATACGGCGGATGCCGACAGCGTCGCCGCATTTCGCCACACACATCATGAGCTGCTAGCCGGACTGGAGCGCCTCTCGGCCGAGACTCGCGCCAACGAAGAGCTGGCCGAAAAGATTCGCCATAAGTACCGGCTCAAGAACACTACCGGCTATGCCCTCAACAGCCTGGTGGATTTCGAGGATGGCATTGAGATTCTCAAGCACCTGATGATCGGGTCGGAAGGCACGCTTGGCTTCATTAGCGCCATTACCTACGACAGTGTGGTGGATGAGCCGCAAAAGGCCGCGGCGCTGGCCTTCTTTCCTGATATGGGCACGACTTGCCGGGCGACGACCGCTCTCAAACGTTCGCCGGTCTCGGCGGTGGAGTTGATGGACCGCGCCGCCCTGCGCTCGGTGCAGGACAAGCCGGGCATGCCCGAGGTCTTGAAAGCATTGCCCGAGGAAGCGGCGGCACTGTTGATCGATGTGCGCGGCAACGACGATGACGAACTGGCGGCGCGCATGCAGGCGGTGCAACAGATGCTCGAGGGCATCCAGACCCTCGAGCCGGTCACCTTTACCCGCGACGCCGCCACTTACGCGCTCTACTGGAAGATCCGCAAGGGGCTCTTCCCGGCGGTGGGCGCGGTACGCGAGACCGGCACCACCGTGATCATCGAGGACGTGGCCTTTCCTATCGAGCGTCTCGATGAGGGCGTGCTGGCACTGACCGATGTCTTTCAGCGGCACGGCTATCGAGAGGCGATCCTTTTCGGTCACGCCCTGGAAGGCAACCTGCATTTCGTCTTTCCTCAGGGCTTCGAGAAGCCCGGCGAGGTCGAGCGCTATCAGGGGCTGATGGACGAAGTGGCGCAGCTGGTCGGCGTCGAGTACGGCGGCTCGCTCAAGGCCGAGCATGGCACAGGCCGCAATATGGCGCCCTATGTGGAGCTTGAATGGGGCGCCGATGCCTATGCCTTGATGTGGGAGATCAAGGCGCTCTTCGACCCCGAAAACCTGCTCAATCCCGAGGTCATCCTCAGCCGCAACCCGACCCTGCACCTGGAAAATCTCAAGCCCATGTCGGCGGCCGACCCGGCGGTCGACAAGTGCATCGAGTGTGGTTTCTGCGAGCCGATCTGCCCGTCGAAGGACCTCACCCTGACACCCCGCCAGCGCATCGTGATTCGTCGCGAGCTGGCTCGGCTGGAGGCATTGGGCGAGCGTGCCAGCGACGACGACCGGATGCGCATGGAGGCGCTCTGGGACGCCTATGCCTATCAGGGCATCGATACCTGTGCGGCAACCGGTCTGTGTGCCACCCAGTGCCCGGTGAACATCAATACCGGCGACCTGGTGCGCAATCTGCGCCATGAGCGAAATCTGGGCCAGGCGGGAGCGGCGCGTTTACTGGGGCGACACTTCTCCGGCACCACGCGTATCGGGCGCGGTGCTTTGAACATGGCGGGCGCGGCGCGTCAGACGCTGGGCAAAAACCTCATGGCCAAGGCGACGGGAGGCGTTCGCCGCCTGAGCGGAGACCGGCTGCCCCAGTGGAGCCCGGCCCTGCCCAGGTCGGCGCCGATTCGCGTGTTGAAGCGTGAGGCTGCCGGCGAGCCCGGCCGGGACAAGGTGGTGTATTTCCCCTCCTGCGCCACGCGGGTCTTCGGGGCTTCCTTTGACGATACCGAATCACGTTCGGTGATGGAGATCACCCTGGCTCTGCTCAAGAAGGCGGGCTTCGAGGTGATCGTGCCGGAAATGATTGGCCATCTCTGCTGCGGCATGCCCTTTCAGTCCAAGGGACAGTTCGAGGAGGCCAGCCACAAGGCGCGAGAGCTCAACCGCGAGTTGCTGGTCGCGACCCAGAACGGGCGCTATCCGGTGCTTTGCGACACCAGTCCCTGCACCCTGCAGATGCAGGCGTATCTGGACGAGCGCCTGACTCTGACCGAGCCGGTGAGTTTCGCCCATGACCACCTGCTGCCGCGTCTTTCGGTCACGCCACTGAAGGAGCGCATTGCGGTGCATGTGACCTGCTCCAGCACACGAATGGGACTCTCGGAGCGCTTCGTGGCGCTGGCTCGCGCCTGCGCACAGGACGTTGTGGTGCCTGCCGATATTAATTGCTGCGGCTTTGCAGGCGACAAGGGCTTCAATACCCCGGAGCTCAATGCCTCCGCGCTGGAAGGACTTGCCGATCAAGTGGCAGGCTGCAGCGCCGGTTATTCGAACTCGCGTACCTGCGAAATCGGTCTGAGTCAGCATGGCGGCATTCCCTACCGCTCGATCCTTTCCCTTTTAGACCGGGCAAGCCGGGCGCCTTGAACTTTTTCTTCGTCCAGGTCTTGCACGCTTGGCCGGGAGATCGTAGGATACGCATCCGCTGCCAGGGACGGGGAACGTTTCCGGCGGTGGGGTTGGAGGAAGTGGTTGTTTTTCCTGGCAGTTAGCGGCGATCAGTACGAACGATC
>NZ_FPBP01000013.1 GCF_900116705.1 Halomonas korlensis
GACGAAGAAAAGGACGCCCCGGATTCTCGGTGCTGCGTCGCCGCCAAGCGCGGCGCCATCAAGAAGCTGGACGACAGCCCGATGAAAATGCTGCTGCTGGGCATCGAGAAGGCCAAGGCCAGCATCCGTGCCAAGGTCGAGCATCCGTTTCATGTCATTAAGAACCTCTTCAGCTACCGGAAGGTGCGCTACAAGGGGCTGGCCAAGAACCAGGCGCAACTCTTCAGCCTGTTCGGGCTGGCCAACCTGGTGCTGGCGACACGATGCGAGGGCCAAGTTGATGGGGCCAGTGTGCCTTGAGTCTGGTCTGGCAGCCGGAAAGCCCGGCTGCCAGGGAAAACAGGCCACCTGAAGTGATCAGACAATGACCGCTGAGGCGGTAAGAGGGCCAACTTGGCGCTTGCATCGCGCAGGATCGAATTGTTCAGCGTTTCCCTAACTGGTCAGAGTAAAACTGCTCTAAAATGCCCGGGCTGGCGTGGCGCAGCTGACCAGGCGGCAGGCGGTGTCGCCGGGATTGCGAAAGCGGTGGGGAATATTGGTTTCGAAGTAGTAGGCCTCGCCGGGGCCCAGTACTCGCATGCCGGTACCGATGGTAATCTCGATCCTGCCCTCCAGCACCACGCCGGCTTCCTCGCCCTGGTGGGTGATCATCTCGCGACCCGTGTCGGCGCCGGCAGGGTAGGTCTCGATCATGAACGACAGCGCGCGGTCACGACGGTCTGCACCGACCAGCTTGTAGATGACATCGCCGCTGCCCACGTCGGCCAGCTCCTCGGCGCTGTAGAACACTTGCCGGCCGCTTTCCAGGTCCATGGTGAAGAAGTCGCCGACACTCATGGGGATGGCATCCAGGATCTTTTTCAACGAGCTGACCGAGGGGCTGACCTTGCCCTGCTCGATCAGCGAGAGGCTGGAATGCGTCACCCCGCATCGCTTGGCGAGCTCACGCTGTGAAATGCCGCGCAGGGTCCGTAGCGCGCGCAGGCGGGGGCCGACCTCATCCGACATCCTGATCTCCTCGGCAACGGTTTTTGTGGTTATCCGCCAGCAGCCGTCAATGGGTCGGGCGGGGCCTTACTGGATCATGCCATGAGCCCCGCGTCCGACCCGAGCCGTCGAGCGCCTCAGCAGAGGGCGTCGAGCTTGTCTTTCAGCACCTTGTTGACCTGCTGGGGGTTGGCGGTACCGCGCGAGGCCTTCATCACCTGGCCGACGAAATAGCCGATCATCTTGCCGCGCTTGTCGGGTTCGGCGTCGCGATACTGGGCCACCTGGGCGGGACTGTCGGCAATGACCTGATCGATCATCGCCTCGATGGCGCCGGTGTCGGTGACCTGCTTGAGCCCCTTGGCTTCGATCACCGCGTCGGCACTCTCGCCCTCACCGTTCCACAGCGCCTGGAAGACCTGCTTGGCCGCCTTGCCGTTGATGGTGTCGTCCATGACCCGGCGGATGAGCTCGCCAAGCGTTTCGGCAGCCACGGGGCTGTCCTGGATTCGCCGGCCTTCGCGGTTGAGTGCGCCGGAGAGCTCGCCCTGCACCCAGTTGGCGGCCTGCTTGGCATCGCCACAGGCGTTCTTGACGCGCTCGAAATACTCGGCCATCTCACGGCTCGCCGAGAGCACGCCGGCATCGTAGGCGGAAAGCCCAAAGTCAGCCTCGAAGCGGGCCCGCTTGTCGGCGGGCAGCTCCGGCAGGTTGTCGCGAAGGTGATCGACGTAGGCTTGGTCCAGTACCACGGGCAGCAGATCGGGACAGGGGAAGTAGCGATAGTCGTTGGCTTCTTCCTTGGTGCGCATGCTGCGGGTCTCGTCGCGTTCCGGGTCGAAGAGGCGCGTTTCCTGCACTACCTTGCCGCCGTCCTCGAGGAGCTCGATCTGGCGCTCAACCTCGAAGGCGATGGCGCGCTCCACGAAGCGGAAGGAGTTGACGTTCTTGATCTCGGCGCGGGTGCCGTAGGTTTCCTGGCCGACGGGGCGCACCGAGACGTTGACGTCGCAGCGCATCGACCCCTCGGCCATGTTGCCGTCGCTGATGCCCAGGTAGGTGACGATCGAGTGGATCGCCTTGAGGTAGGCGGCGGCCTCCTTGGCCGAACGCATGTCGGGCTCGGAGACGATCTCCAGCAACGGGGTGCCGGCGCGGTTGAGGTCGACGCCGGTCATGCCGTGAAAATCTTCGTGCAATGACTTGCCGGCATCCTCTTCCAGATGGGCATGATGCACGCGGATGCGCTTGATGGTGCCATCCTCCAGGGTGATCTCCACCTCGCCGGGACCGACGATGGGGTGATACATCTGGCTGGTCTGGTAGCCCTTGGGCAGGTCCGGGTAAAAGTAATTCTTGCGGTCGAACACCGAGACCTCGGGAATCTCGGCGTGGATGCCCAGGCCGAACTGCACGGCCATGGCCACGGCCGTCTCGTTGAGGACTGGCAACACCCCGGGCATTCCCAGGTCCACGGCGCAGGCCTGCGAATTGGGCGCAGCGCCGAAGGCGGTGGAGGCGCCGGAAAATATCTTGGAGCGGGTCGCCAGCTGGACGTGCACTTCCAGCCCGATCACGGTTTCCCATTGCATCAGCGGGCCTCCTCGGCGATGGCGGGGCGGCGGCGATGCCAGTCGGTAGCCTGCTGGAACTGGTGGGCGACATTGAGCAGGCGCGACTCGGCGAAGTGCGTGCCGAGTATCTGTAAGCCTATGGGGCGGCCCTCCGCGGGGCGCTTGCCCACGAAGCCCGCCGGCACGCTGATACCCGGGATACCGGCGAGGTTGACGGCGATGGTGTAGATATCCTGCAGATACATCGAGACCGGATCCTTGTTGGCGCCGAGGTCGAAGGCCGGTGTCGGCGAGGTCGGCCCCATCAATACGTCGACCTCCTCGAAGGCATCGAGGAAATCCTGGCGAATCAACCGGCGAACCTGCTGGGCCTTCTTGTAGTAGGCGTCAAAGAAGCCTTCCGACAGCGTATGAGTGCCGATCAGGATGCGTCGCTTGACTTCCTCACCGAAGCCTTCGGCGCGCGAGCGCTTGTAGAGGTCGATGAGGTCGGCGGGGTTGTCGCAGCGATGACCGAATCGCACGCCATCGTAGCGCGAGAGATTGGACGACGCCTCGGCCGGGGCGATGACGTAATAAGCCGGTATCGCATAATGAGTGTGCGGCAGGCTGACCTCGCGGACCGTGGCGCCCAGCGACTCATAAACCTTCACTGCCTCACGCACCGCGCTCTCGACCTCGGGGTCCAGGCCGTCACCGAAGTACTCCTTCGGCAGGCCGATCTTGAGCCCGGTCAGCGGCGCGCCGAGCTCCGCGGTATAGTCGGGCACGCCACGCGCCACGCTGGTGGAGTCGCGCAGGTCGTGGCCGGCGATGGCGCCAAGCAGGTGCGCGCAGTCCTCGGCGGTACGGGCCATGGGGCCGGCCTGGTCGAGGCTCGAGGCGTAGGCGATGATCCCGTAACGCGAGACGCGCCCGTAGGTGGGCTTGAGCCCGGTGATGCCGCAGAAGGCGGCCGGCTGGCGGATCGAGCCGCCGGTGTCGGTGCCCATGGCGGCCGGCACCAGGCCCGCGGCCACCGCGGCGGCGCTGCCGCCGGAGCTGCCGCCCGGTACGGCGCCGGTGTCCCAGGGGTTCTTCACGGGGCCGTAGAAGCTGTTCTCGTTGGAGGAGCCCATGGCGAACTCGTCCAGATTGGTCTTGCCCAGGCTCACGGTACCGGCGGCCTTGAGCTTCTCGACCACGGTGGCATCAAAGGGCGCGATGAAGTTGTCGAGCATCCTTGAGCCGGCACTGGTCTTGACGCCCTCGGTACAGAAGAGGTCCTTGATGGCCAGCGGCAGGCCGTTGAGCCGGGCGGCGTCGCCCCTGGCGCGGGCCGCGTCGGCATTGTCGGCGGACTCGAGCGCTTGCTCGGGGGTAACGGTGATCAGGCTGTTGAGCTCACCGTCCAGGCGCTTGATACGTGCGAGCAGGGCCTGGGTCAGCTCGCGACTGGAAAACTCACCAGCCTGGAGGCCGGCGGCGAGTTCCGTCAGGGTCTTGTCATGCATGGGCCTTGGGCTCCGTTGAGGCTTGCCGGTAACACGGGGGGAGACAGGTCACTCGACCACCCGGGGCACCAGATAGAGGCCTTCTTCCACCGCCGGTGCACAGCGCTGGAACTGCTCGCGTCGGTCGGGTTCGGTCACTTCGTCGGCGCGCAGACGCTGGGTGGCGTCGAGGGGGTGAGCCAGCGGGGCGACCCCGTGGGTATCCAGGCCCTGGAGCTGGTCGACCATTGCCAGGATGCGACCCAGATCGTCCTGATAATGGCTGGCTTCTTCGTCGCTCAGGCCGAGCCGGGCCAGATGGGCGGCCCTGAGAACGTCGGTTTTGTCGATCGCCATGATCGGTTGTCCTCGAAGGGTTAGTGATTGCAAGCGGGTTCACGAAAATAAACGCAGAAGGTACCACATCCGACGTTCTGCTGGCAGGGCCGCAAGTCACCGCCGTGGAGAGGCTTTCGCTTGCTGCAGGGGGGGCGCGGTGATACCGTTTGCCTCCGCACAGGGTTTCCGGACTGCACTAGGTAACGACTTCCATGTTCAAACGTTTGAGGGGGCTGTTCTCCAGCGATCTGTCGATCGACCTGGGTACGGCCAATACACTGATTTATGTGCGCGGTCGCGGCATCGTGCTTGATGAGCCATCCGTGGTGGCGATTCGCCAGTCCGGCAACATGCGCAGCGTGGCAGCGGTCGGCTCTGACGCCAAGCGGATGCTCGGTCGCACGCCCGGGAACATCACGGCCATTCGGCCGATGAAGGATGGCGTGATCGCCGACTTCACCGTCACCGAGCAGATGCTCCAGCATTTCATCCGCAAGGTGCACCAGAGCACCTTCCTGACGCCGAGCCCACGGGTGCTGGTCTGCGTGCCTTGCATGTCAACCCAGGTCGAGCGGCGCGCCATCAAGGAATCCGCCGAAGGCGCCGGGGCCCGTGAAGTCTTCCTGATGGAAGAACCCATGGCCGCTGCCATCGGTGCCGGTCTGCCGGTGGACGACGCCCAGGGATCGATGGTGGTGGATATTGGTGGCGGGACCACCGAGATCGCCATCATCTCGCTCAACGGCGTGGTCTACTCCGAGTCGATTCGTGTCGGTGGTGACCGCTTCGACGAGGCGATCATCGCCTATGTTCGCCGCCATTATGGCAGCCTGATCGGTGAGGCGACCGCTGAGCGCATCAAGGAAGAAATTGCCTGTGCCTATCCGGGCGGTGAGCTGCGCGAGATCGACGTTCGTGGCCGCAATCTGGCGGAGGGCATACCACGCAGTTTCACGCTGAATTCCCATGAGATTCTCGATGCGCTCCAGGAATCGCTGAGCTCCATCGTCTCGGCCGTGAAAAGTGCGCTCGAGCAGTCGCCACCTGAACTTGCCTCGGATATCGCCGAGCGTGGCCTGGTGTTGACCGGGGGGGGTGCGCTGCTGCGCGACCTGGATACGCTGATTGCCGAGGAGACCGGGCTGCCGGTCATCGTTGCCGAGGATCCGCTGACTTGTGTGGCCCGGGGTGGCGGCAAGGCCCTGGAGATGATCGACAAGCACACCTTCGAATTGCTCTCCAGCGACTGATATCGAAATATCGCGGGGGAATCTCTATCAAACCGCTGTTCTCGCATGGGCCGCTGCCCGGCTACCGACTGATATTGTGTGTGGCGGCGGCGGCGGCGTTGATGTTCGCCGATACGCGTTTTACCCGAATGGAAGACGTGCGAGCCCAGCTTTCCACCCTGGTAGCACCCGTTCAATGGGGGGTCAGCCTGCCCAGTGATGTTCTCAACTGGGGGGCGCTGGCGCTTTCGGATCAGCGCGCACTGGTGGAGGAAAATCGCCGCCTGCGCGAGCAGATCCTGACGTTGTCGCATCGTGTCCAGCGCATGGCCAGTCTCACCGCAGAGAATGTTCGCCTGCGCGAGCTGCTGTCGGCGGCCCAGCAGGACGAGGTTCCTTTCATTACGGCCGAGCTGCTCTCGCTCGACCCCGACCCCTTTACCCACCAGATGGTCCTCGATCGCGGGCGACGTGATGGTGTCTATGTCGGCCAGCCGGTCATGGATGCCTCCGGACTGGTTGGCCAGATCACTGCCGTGTCGGCCTATTCCAGCCGCGTGCTGTTGCTGGCCGACGCCAGCCATGCGCTGCCGGTGCAGGTCAACCGCAACGGCCTGCGCTTCATCGCCCAGGGGGCGGGGGATTACGAGGCGCTCACGGTCCGCCATGTCCCCGATACCGCTGACATCCGCGAAAACGACTTGCTGACGACCTCCGGGCTGGCCGGGCGTTTCCCGGCTGGCTACCCGGTGGCGCGTGTCATCCGTGTTGAGCACGATCCCGGAGAGCCCTTTGCCCGGGTCACGGCCGCCCCGGTAGCGAGGCTGCAACGCTCGCGCCACTTCCTGTTGCTGTTTCCACCCCCGGCGCCTTCGGTGCCGGGCGAGGGCGAGTGGGATCGCGAGCTTTCCGAGTCGGCCATCGAGGCGGCGCGAATGCTGATCGGTTTGCCGCCGCAGGGCGGATTATTGCAAGAGCAAGCATTGCAAGACCGGGCCCTGCAAGAAGAGGAGCGTTGATGATGCCATCGTCGCCCACCGGCATGCTGTGGATATGGTTTACCCTGCTGATGGCGCTGTGTCTGCAAGTCATGCCAATGGCCGATGGCTGGCAGATCTGGCGCCCCGACTGGCTCGGGCTGATGCTGATTTACTGGTGCATGAAGGCGCCGTACCGAGTCGGTGTGCTGCACGGTTTCGTGCTGGGCATTCTGCTCGATCTGCTCGAGGGAGCGCCGCTTGGGCAGAACGCGCTTACCCTGTCACTGCTGGCCTTTCTGTGCGCGCTGGTCTACCCCCGTTTCCGGGCCTATTCATTGGTTCAGCAGGCGGTGTTGATCTTCGTGCTGCTGGGGATCGTCCAGCTCATCGAGCAGTGGTTACGCACTCTGTTCGGACCGTTTTCCATTCATCTGTCGTTTCTGCTGCCTTCGTTGATCGGGGCGCTGCTCTGGCCATGGCTGACCACCCTGTTCGAGGCGTTGGGGCGCCGTCTGGCCCGCGATTGATCTTTCCGCCACTTGCCCTGGAGCTGCCATGACCCTCGATCCCGTGCTGTGTCTGGCATCGGCCTCGCCACGCCGACGCGACCTGTTGGCCTCGATCGGGGTGGCGGTCGATGTTCGGTCGGTCGAGATTGACGAGACGCCGCAGAGGGACGAGGCGCCTGCTACTTACGTCGTTCGACTTGCTCGTGAGAAGGCCCGGGCCGGCGCCGGGATTTCCAGCCTGCCGGTGCTCGGCGCCGATACCGCCGTGGTCCACGACGGCGTGGTTCTCGGCAAGCCGGGAAGTCGCGAGCACGCAGCGGCAATGCTGCGCTCGCTATCCGGTCGTGATCACGAGGTGCTGACCGCGGTGGCGGTGAGCGGGCCGGCCGGCTTGCTCGAGGCCTGCGTGGCGACACGGGTGGTGATGCGCGAGATAGGCAATAACGAGATCGCCGCCTACTGGTCCACCGGCGAGCCGGTCGACAAGGCCGGCGGCTACGCCATCCAGGGGCTGGCCGCGGTATTCGTGAAACGCATCGAGGGCAGTCATTCAGCGGTGGTGGGCCTGCCGCTCTTCGAGACCGCGGCGCTGCTGG
This sequence comes from Halomonas korlensis, assembly GCF_900116705.1. Classification (GTDB taxonomy): domain Bacteria; phylum Pseudomonadota; class Gammaproteobacteria; order Pseudomonadales; family Halomonadaceae; genus Halomonas; species Halomonas korlensis. Next base: position 7,690 of record NZ_FPBP01000013.1, read on the forward strand.
CACGCCAGGGCGTGCCGGTGTGGAACCACGCTATGGCATAATACCCAGAGAATTGACTGGACAAGGATTTCTGCATGAGCGGTGAAGTACTCATCAATCTGACGCCGATGGAAACCCGCGTTGCCGTAGTGGAGAACGGTGTCCTGCAGGAGGCCTTCATCGAACGGTCGCGCCGCCGTGGCATCGTCGGCAACATCTATAAAGGCCGCGTGGTGCGGGTGTTGCCCGGCATGCAGGCGGCTTTCGTGGATATCGGCCTCGACCGCGCCGCTTTCATCCATGCCCAGGAGGTCATGCCGCCGGGCTCCCCTGCTGAAGACCAGATCGCCATCGGCCAACTGCTTCACGAGGGCCAGGCCCTGGTAGTTCAGGTGACCAAGGACCCCATCGGGTCCAAGGGGGCGCGTCTGACGACCCATCTATCGGTGCCGTCGCGCTACCTGGTATACATGCCCGATTCGCCGCACCACGGCGTCTCCCAGCGCATCGAGGATGACCGCGAGCGCGAGCGCCTGCGGGCGCTGCTGGAAACCAGCCAGGCCGAGCAGAGCCTGGAGGTGACCGGCGGTTTCATCGTGCGCACCGCCGCCGAGGGTGCACTGGGCGAAGAGATCGCCAGCGATATGTACTTCCTGCTGCGCCTGTGGCGCAAGGTCAGTGAGCGCAAGGTGACCGCACCGGCGCCCAGCGTGATCTACGATGATCTACCGCTATTCATGCGCACCCTGCGCGATGTGATGCGCGATGACATCGAGAAGGTTCGCATCGATTCGCGCGAAAACTATGTCAAGCTCATCGAGTTTGCCCAGGAGTTCATGCCTCACGCCGTCGAGCGGATCGAGCACTACGCCGGCGAACGACCGGTCTTTGATCTCTACAGCGTCGAGGACGAGATCCAGAAGGCGCTGGGTCGCCGGGTACAGCTGAAGTCAGGTGGGTATCTGGTGATCGACCCGACCGAGGCGATGACCACCATTGACGTCAATACCGGCGGCTACGTGGGGCATCGCAATCTCGAGGAAACGATCTTCAAGACCAACCTCGAGGCGGCCAATGCCATTGCCCGCCAGCTTCGGCTGCGCAATCTGGGTGGCATCATCATCATCGATTTCATCGACATGGAGGATACCGAGCATCAGCGCCAGGTGCTGCGCATGCTCGAGAAGTCGCTCGAGCGCGACCATGCCAAGACCAAGTGTACGGGCGTCACCGAGCTCGGCCTGGTGCAGCTGACGCGCAAACGCACGCGCGAGAGTCTCGAACAGACGCTCTGCGAGGCCTGCCCGACCTGCGAGGGGCGAGGCACCCTGAAGACCCCTGAGTCCGTGTGTTACGAGATCTTTCGCGAGATCCTGCGCGAGGACCGGGCCTACAGCGCCGAGACCTACACCGTCCTGGCCTCCCAGGCAGTCGTCGATCGGTTGCTCGATGAGGAATCGGCGGCGGTGGCGGATCTCGAGTCCTTCATCGGCAAGACCATCCGCTTCCAGGTCGAGATCCATTACTCCCAGGAGCAGTACGACATCGTGCTGATGTGAGCCCATGTCCGTGACCCGCTCACTGACGCGATGGCTATTGACGCTGGCAGCGCTGCTGCTGGCATTGATGGCGTTGGTGCTGCTGTCGCTACGCCTGGGTCTTGGCCTGGCCGATCTGGCCAAGCCGCGCATCGAGGCCCTGTTATCGGCACGCTTCGAAGCCGTGGTGGAAATCCGTGAACTGGACGGTGGTCTGTCGCGCCTGGACCCGCACCTTAGCCTTGCGGGCCTGTCGGTTCGCTCGCGAACCGGTCTGGGGTCCATTCCTCTCATTGAGGTCGAGCAGGGCCATCTGCGCCTGAATACCCTGGCCAGTCTGCGCGATGGCTTGCCGGTAGTGGAAGACGCCCGCCTGCGGGGCATCACCGTCCACGTCTATCAGGATGCTGAAGGCCTCTGGCACTGGCCGGATCCGGCCGAGCTTCCCGGTGACCTGTTTCCCGATACCGCCTTCAACCTGGACCGCCTGGATTTCTGGATTGGTGCACTGCTGCGCCAACGTGCCTGGGTCGAAGACGTGCAGCTGATATTGCATGGCCAGGAGCAGCGCGCGGTCTTGAAGGCGCCGCAGCTATTGATGACGGGCGATGCCCGACGCACCCATCTGGAAGGGATCGTCTATCTGAACGGCGAGCGCGATGCCGCCATACAAGCCGTACTGGAAATACAGCCCGGCCAGGCGGGGTTGCGTGATTTCAATGCTGCCCTGCAGGCCGATATGCGGCTAGGCAGCCTGATGGGCCTGGCCGAGCTAGTGGGACGCGGAGCCCCCTTGCGCCTTGAAACCGCCAGTGGCGACGCCCAACTCTGGGGACGCTGGCAAAGCGGTGAACTGGCAGATGTGCGCCTGGACGTGAAGGTGCCCTTGTTGGCGATGAGTCATGACGCACGCAGTGGCGAACTACGTACTATCGTGCTCGAGACGCTGGCCGCCCGGGGCCAGTGGCTGAGACGCGAAGACGGTTGGGAGGCCTGGCTGGAAGGCGAGGCGGGCAGTGCTGACTGGGATGCTCCCGAGGCGCTTTTCGATGCCAGCGGTCCGGCGCTGCCGACCCATTGGCACATCAGGCGTCGAGGCGATGACTGGTGGCTCAATACCAGTGAGTTTGCCCTCGATGCCATGGCGGCCTGGCGCGACCGCCTGCCGCTACCCGGTGCGCTGGACAGGGCAATCGCCACCCTCAATCCGCGGGGCAGGGTGGCGGGTCTGAGGGTCGGGCGTGAGGACGACCAGTGGCTGGCCCGCGCTGCGCTGCATGATGTCGAGGTATCTCCCTGGCAACGGGCACCCGGTGGAGGGCCCCTGGACATGTGGGTCGAGGCGCGCGACCTGAATGGAAAGGTGCGCTTCGTCGGTGATACCGACAGCCGGCTTGTCTTCCCCGATATCTATGCTGATCCCATTGCCCTCGACCATGCCCGCGGCGAAGTCGTCTGGTCCTACGATGGGCCCCGAAGTGTCGTCAGTGGCCGCAACCTGGCCGTCGGGTGGCAGGGGAGCGAAGTGACCGGTGGCTTCGGGCTGTCGGCAGGCAAGGGACAGCGCGGCGGCCTGGGGTTGACGCTCGATTTTCGCGACATCGATGCCATCGACACGCCGCTGTTGCAATGGCTACCGGTCGGCATTCTGAGCGACAACCTGCTCGACTGGCTGGGCAATGGTGTTTCTGGTCGTGTTCCGGAAGGCTCGCTGCGCTTGCATGTGCCGATGGCTGGCGGCGGCGAGCGTGTCGATCCCACCTTCGGCCTGTCATTGGCGGTCGAGGAGGGCCGACTGCCCATCGCCCAAGGCTGGCCGTTTCTGGAAGGCGTCGAGGGTCAGCTTCGGTTGCAGGACAAGACGCTGGAGGCCACCGTCGAGCGTGCCCAGAGTCTCGGCGTCGAGGCGCGGGAAGGGCGGGTCGTGCTGGACGATGGACGACTCGAGATCGACGGAGCCCTCAATGCCTCGGCCGAGGCGCTACGACGTTTCCTGCTGAGCATGCCGGTCGAAGGCATCGAGGCCGTGGAAAGCTGGCGGGGGGAAGGGCAGGCTAGCGGTGAGCTTGCCTTGTCGTTGCCGCTGGAGGAACCCGAGGCCCTGGCGCTGGAGATCGCCACGAGGGTCGACTTTCCTTGGCTCGAATATCGCCCGCTGGGCCTGTTGTTTCGTGACCTCGAAGGTCCACTGACCTGGCGACAGCGCGATGAAGAAGGCGGCCTGGTGGGGCGTGTCGCGGGTCGCCTGCTGGGTGGGCCGGTGAGCGCCGATATCGATACGCCGGCCGGCGGGCTCGACCTGTCCGGTAGCGCCGAGGGAGCGGCCCTGGGCGACATGCTTGGCAGTGGAGCCCTTGGTGAACGTGTCGACGGCAGGTTCGACTGGCAGGGTCGGCTGTCGCTCGCGGATGGCGCGAATGCGCTGCGACTCGACAGCAATCTTCAAGGGCTCGAGATTGTGCTGCCGGCGCCGCTTGGCAAATCCCGTGCCGAGCCCAAGCAGCTGCGCGTCGATGTCGGCCTTGACGAAGGCCGCATCGAGGGCCGTTTTGGTGAGCAGCTGCAATTACGGTGGCGTGAGCTTACTGGTGCGCCGGTCGGCCAGGGCCAGGTATGGCTGGGCAGGACACCGACTGCTGGATGGCCGCGTGAGCCTGGCTGGTGGGTCGAGGCGTACCAGCCGCGGATTGAACTCGACGCCTGGGGAGATGTGCTTGCTTCCCTGCAAGGAGGGGGAGGCGCTGCCGAGGGCGCCGACTTGTCCCGGATATTGCAAACCGTACAGCTGGAAACCGATTGCCTGGCGATCAACGAGCGCTGCCTGGGCTGGCTGGACGCCACTGCCAGCCCCCGGGGCGGCGGTGGCTGGGGCATGTCGCTGGATGGCAGCCTTGGTGAGGGCCGGCTCGACTATCGCCCCGGAGCCGCCGAACCCCTGGACATCGCGCTGGAGCGGTTGAGCCTGGACCGCCTGATTCCTGCCGGCACGAGCAGTGGCAATCTGTTCGACGAGATCGCCACGCCACCGGCGCCCGAGCCCTTTCCGGCGTGGATCGCCGAGTTGCCCAATGGACGCCTGCGCATCGCCGACATTGAGCGCCAGGGCAGGCGTTTCGGGCCGTTTACGGCGCGCTGGCAGGCCAGTGGAGATCGGCTCACGATCGCGCCCCTAGGGTTGTCTCTGGGTGAGATAGCGGCACGTGGCGAGCTGGTATGGGAAGCTGCCGGGCCCGCCGACAGCCTGAGTCGCGCACGACTCGACCTCGATGGCCGAGATCTGGGCACAGCCATGGAGCGGCTCGGTCAGCCAGCATCGATACGCAGCGCCGAGACCCACGTCGAGAGCCAGCTGGCCTGGCCAGGCGCACCCTGGCAGTTTGCCCTGGAGCGCTCGCGGGGCAGCATCGAGGCGAGCCTGCGCGATGGGCGTTTCGTGAACCTCGAATCGCCCTCGGCGCGGCTGGTGGGCCTGCTTAACGTCGACAACCTGCTGCGTCGCCTGCGGCTGGATTTTTCGGACGTCACCGGACAGGGCACCTCCTTCGATCGTGTCACCGGGGCGGCGACCCTGTATGGTGGAATCCTGGAAACCCGCGGCCCGGTGGAAGTCGAGGGGCCCGCCACGCGTTTTACACTCGAAGGGCAGGTAGACCTGCAGCGGCGGGAACTCGACCAGCGCCTGGGCGTCACAGTCCCGGTGAGTCGCAATCTGCCGCTGGCGGCGGTGATCGCTGGTGCGCCGGTCATCGGTGGCGCCCTGTTTATTGCCGACAAGCTCTTCGGTGACGCCATCGACCGCGTGACCCGAATTCATTATCGCGTGCGGGGTCCCTGGACCTCGCCTCAGATCTCCGTGGAAAATGCCGAATGACATCACGCCAACACCTCTTGCTCGACGACGCTACCGACATCCTGCTCGCTCCTGGCGGGCTCGGTCTCGACGACCTGGACGCCGGCCTGGACCATGCCATGGGCGCCGGCATCGATTATGCCGACCTGTATTTTCAGCGCAGCTGGCACGAGGGCTGGGTGCTGGAGGATGGCGAGGTCAAGGAGGCCAGCTACAACATCGACGGCGGCGTAGGGGTGCGTGCGATGGCCGGCGAAAAGACCGGCTTCGCCTATTCCAACCAGATCAGCGGCGAGGCGTTGGCCGAAACCGGCCGTACGGCCTCCGGTATCGTGCGCAGCGGCAAACGGCTCGCCTCGGCGCCGCGCATCCTGGTCGGCGGTGAGGCGCGCTATGCCGGCGTGGACCCGCTCACCGGTCTGTCCGCCGAGGACAAGATCGCCATGCTCAAGGAGGCCGACCGTATCGCGCGGGCGGCAGATCCTCTCGTGTCGCAGGTCAGTGCCTCGTTGACCGGCGTTCATGAAGTGGTACTGGTGCGGGCCAGCGATGGCACCCTGGCAGCGGATATTCGTCCGCTGGTGCGTTTCAACGTCAGCGTGATCGTGGTGAAGAACGGCCGCCGCGAGCGTGGCAGCGCTGGGGGTGGCGGCCGCTACCCCATGTCGCGACTGCGCGACGAGAATGTCGCCGAGCGCTATGCCAAGGAGGCCGTGCGCCAGGCGCTGGTCAATCTGGACGCGGTCGAGGCGCCGGCGGGGCAGATGCCGGTGGTGCTGGGGCCGGGCTGGCCGGGCATCCTGCTCCACGAGGCGGTGGGTCACGGCCTGGAGGGGGACTTCAATCGCAAGGGCAGTTCGGCGTTCGCCGGGCGCATCGGTCAGCAGGTCGCCTCGCGAGGCGTCACGGTGGTCGATGACGCTACCCTGGCCGATCGTCGCGGTTCGATGAGCGTGGATGACGAGGGCACGCCGGGGCAATGCAACACCCTGATCGAAGACGGAGTGCTGACCGGCTACATGCAGGACAAGTTGAATGCCAGGCTGATGGGAATGGCGCCGACCGGCAACGCGCGTCGCGAGTCATTCGCGCATCTGCCGATGCCGCGCATGACCAATACCTACATGCGTGCAGGGCAGGACGAGCCCGCTGACATCCTGCGCAGCGTGAAACGTGGCATCTATGCGGTGAGTTTCGGTGGCGGCCAGGTCGACATCACGTCCGGTAAATTCGTCTTTTCGGCAAGCGAAGCCTATCTGATCGAGGACGGGTGCATCACCGTGCCGGTCAAGGGCGCGACCCTGATCGGCAATGGCCCGGAGGCGATGGGGCGCGTGTCGATGATCGGCCACGACCTCGAGCTGGATACCGGCATCGGGGTCTGTGGCAAGGAGGGACAGGGCGTGCCGGTAGGTGTCGGCCAGCCGACGCTGAAACTCGATGAGCTGACGGTGGGCGGAACGCAGTCCTGATAAGCAAGTTGCCGCCTGGTTAAAGCGTTGCTTACATGCCGGCAGTATCGCGGATCAGGCGAAAGAGGCGGCGGGCATGAGTTGGCGACTTGTTCTGGTCACGCTCGTGGCGAGCGTTGCGGATCAATTGCCGCAAGGCCTGGCGGTCGACATTGGGGAAGTCGGTGATAAAGGCCTCGACGGCGGGGTCGCCTTGATCGATCAGCCGATCCCGCCAGCCTTCCAGGCGATGAAAGGCGTGATCACGCTGTAGTTGCTCCTGCTCGACTTCCTCGAATACGGCATGGATGGCGTCGAGGTCTTCGCGGCGCATCAATTTGCCAATGTACTGCATGTGCCGACGACGGCCTTCGTGGGAGCGGATTCGTGAGGTTTCCTTGACGGCGGCGAGCAGTTCATCCGAGAGGGGTAAGCGTGCACGTTCGGCGTCACTCATGGCGATGATTCGCTCCCCCAGGGCCTGCAGGGCCGACATTTCACGTTTGAGCTGGGATTTGCTGGGCCGTTCGTCGGCCGGAGAAAGATCATCCTGGGTCATGCCGGTTCCATTCGTGAGAGTCAGTATTCGATCATTATATCAGCCCGCGGTCGCGGTCTGGACAATGCACCATCTAGATGGCTGGCCATGACGCCGGCCAAGCGAGGAGACATATCATGACACAGGCGTTCGATGCCGCCATCCAGCAGCGCTTGCTGGAGTCACGAGCCGAGTCCGCCCTGGCCCTTGCGCGCCGCTTGGGCGCCGATGCCTGCGAGGTTGGAGCCAGCGTCGATCAAGGCATTGGCATCAGCGTGCGCGAGGGTGACGTGGAGACAGTGGAGCTTTCCCGCGATCAGGGTATTGCGGTGACGGTGTATGTCGGGGCGCGCAAGGGCAGCGCTTCATCGTCGGATGCCGGCGAAGCCTCGATCCGTGCCGTGGTGGAAAAAGCCATGGCCATCGCTTGTCACACCGGAGAAGACCCGGCTTCGGGCCTGGCCGATGCCGAGCTGATGGCACAGGCGCTTCCGGACCTCGACGTGCATCATCCCTGGGCGCTGACCACCGACCGCGGCATCGAGCTGGCGTTGGCGTGCGAGGCGGCCGGGCGTGGTGTGGCCGGCATCCGCAGCTCCGATGGGGCCTCACTGTCAAGCGGCGAAGGGGTACGCGTCTACGCCAACAGTCACGGTTTCCTGGGCAGCCAGCGCGGCAGCCGGCACTCGCTGTCGTGCATGCTGATCGCCGAGAACGAGACAGGTATGCAGCGCGACTATGACTATACGACCGCGCGTCATCCTGGTGATCTCCAGAGCCCTGAGGTGGTCGGCGCGAGTGCGGCAAAGCGCACCCTGCGTCGCCTGGGCGGCCGTCGTCCGGCGACGGGCCGCTTCCCGGTACTGTTCGACCCAACGCAGGCCAGCGGTCTGGTGGGGCACCTGATGGGGGCGGTCGCCGGTGGCGCGCTCTATCGCCAGGCCTCTTTCCTCTGTGATCGTCTGGGAGATCCGCTGTTTCCCGACTGGTTCAGTCTTGGTGAGCGACCCATGGAGATCGGCGGCATGGCGAGCAGCCCGTTCGACAATGACGGCGTGCAGACGCGCGACAATGTGTTCATCGACCAGGGACGCCTGGCCAGCTATATGCTATCGGCCTACAGTGCCCGCCGCCTCGGCATGCAGAGTACCGGTAATGCCGGTGGTGCTCGCAATCTGCGCATTGACGCGCCACTGACGGCGCCGGAGGTCTTGCTCGAACGTATGGGACGCGGAGTTCTGGTCACCGAGCTGATGGGGCAGGGCGTCAACGGCGTGACAGGAGACTACTCGCGAGGTGCCGCGGGCTTCTGGGTCGAAAATGGCGAGATTCAGTATCCCGTCGAGGAGTTCACGATTGCCGGGAATCTCGAAAGCATGTTCAGGGGACTGATGGGCGTGGGCAGCGACACCGATACCCGCGGCAGCATTCACACCGGCAGCTGGCTGATCGATGAAATGACCGTGGCCGGGGGTTAGCCGTCTTCCTCGAATCGGGCCTCGAACAAGGCCTCCAGGGCCTGCAGCGCCGCCTCGGCGTCATGGCCCTCGGCATCGATACGCAACTCGGTCCCGCATGGCGCCGCCAGCATCAGTAGCGACATGATGTTGGCGCCGTCCGCCTGTCTTTCCGCATGGCTCACCGTGATCCGGGCATCGAAGGGCTGGCAGCATTGCACCAGCTTGGTGGCGGCTCGTGCATGCAGGCCGCGTCGATTGGTCAGGGTCAACGTGCGATACACCACGCGTCAGGTTCCTTGGCTTGCATTCTCGATGAGGGGCGACGGCTGAATATGCGGCAGGGTGTCGTGAATGCCGAGTTCACGGTGGCGTAAACGCACACTGGGGCACTGATACAACATCTGGCGAGCCAGGCGCTCGACGAGATAGACCGAGCGATGCTTGCCTCCGGTGCAGCCGATTGCCACGGTCAGGTAGCTGCGGTGGCTGGCCTGATAGGCAGGCAGCCACCGCTCCACCCAGGCCTGAATGTCACGATACATGTCGCCGACGATGGGGAAGCCCTCGAGAAAGGCGATGATCTCAGGGTCGCGGCCGGTGGCATCGCGCAGCCTGGGGTCCCAGTGAGGGTTGGGCAGGCAGCGGGCGTCGAAGACGATATCGGCATCCAGCGGTACACCACGTTTGAAGCCGAACGATTCCACGGTGAGGGTCATCTGGTTGGAACGGTGACTGGCCACCTGATCACTGATCCGGCCACGCAGTTCATGGACCGACAGACGCGAGGTATCGATGATCAAGTCGGAAAGATCACGAATCTCGGCCAGGGCCTGTTCTTCGGAGTCGATCGCCTCGGCCAGGGTCATGTCGCTTCCCCGCGTCAGCGGGTGACGGCGTCGGGTCTCGGAATAGCGCTCGAGCAGGATGCGCGCGTCGGTCGTGAGATAGACCACCTGACAATCGATCTGGCGTTGCCTGACCTCCTCGAGCAGCCGCGGAAATCGCTCTAGTGCGTGCGGCAGGTTGCGCGCGTCGATGCTGACCGCGATCGAGGTGTGCGGGGCCTGGTCTCGGCGCAATTCGTCTACCAGAGGGCCAAGCAGCATCGCCGGTAGATTGTCGATCGCATAGTAACCAAGATCCTCGAGCGCCTGCAGCGCGATCGACTTTCCTGAGCCAGAACGGCCGCTGATGATCACGAGCTGCATGGTGGGTCTCCTGGTCGTGGTGCTGGCCGGGCGGTCCCAGGAAATCAGGCATTCGCCTGTCGTCGGATCGCGCCGATAAGGTATTCATGCAATTCGCGCTGGCTGGCGGCCTTGCGCAGCTGGCTGCGTGTTTCGCTATCGTTCATCACCCCCGCTACCTGGGCAAGTAGCGCCAGGTGGTCGTCGTCGGCCTCCTCAGGCACCAGCAACACGAAGACCAGATCTACCGGCTCGCCGTCGATGGCATCGAAATCCACTGGCTCGCTGAGTTTCAGGAAGCCGGCGATCGGTGTCTTGCAGTGAGGGCTTCGGGCATGCGGAATGGCCACGCCATTGCCGATGCCGGTGCTCCCGAGCCGCTCACGGCCGATCAGACGGCTGAAGACTTCCTGGCTGTCCAGGCTGGGTGTGTTCTGGGCGATGAACGTACTGAAGAATTCAAGTACCCGCTTTTTACTCCCCCCGGGCACGCTGAAGAGAATGCGCTCGGGGGGCAGGATGGTTTCGAGTGTCATGATAAGTCAGCGAGCGCCAGCGCCTTGGGCGCGGGCCTGGGATTTTTCCTTGTGCTTGACCAACTGACGATCCAGCTTGTCGGCGAGGGCGTCCAGGGCGGCGTACATGTCGTTGTCCTGGGCTTCGGCATGCAGATCGGCACCGGCGGCATGCAGCGTGCAGGCGGCCAGTTGCCGCTCCTTTTCGACCGAGAGCGTGACCTGCACATTGGTGATGTTGTCGTAGTGGCGTTCTACGCGAGTGAGCTTCTCGTTCACATAGTCACGCAGGGCGTCAGTCAGTTCCACATGATGGCCGGTGATGTTGACTTGCATGACATGCTCCTTCGTCCTTCGAATGGTGATTCGATTGTAACCCTTTTTCCAGGCTTGCAAACCCCTGCCGCCGGTGGGATTCAAAAGCGCCGCGAACGGCTTCATTTCAACCGCTTGCGCTCGCTTGAGGGGGGGATGCCCAAGGCCTCGCGATATTTGGCGACGGTGCGCCGGGCCACATTGATGCCAGCCTCTTCAAGCATCGCCACCAGCTTGCTGTCGGATAGCGGCTTGCGCGGTGGCTCCTCCTGAACCAGTTTGCGGATACGCGCCCGGATCGCGGTGCTGGAATGGGCGTCGCCGTCTCCATTACCTACCTGGCTGGAGAAGAAGTACTTCAGCTCGAAGACCCCGCGAGGCGTATGGATGAATTTCTGGGTTGTCACCCGCGAGATGGTCGATTCATGCATTTCCACTATTTGGGCGATATCGGCGAGGATCAAGGGCTTCATCGCCTCTTCGCCGCGTTCCAGAAAGTCGATCTGACGCACCATGATCTCGCGGCCGACACGCAGCAGGGTGTCATTGCGGCTCGACAGGCTCTTCATCAGCCAGCGCGCTTCCTGTAAGTGGTCCTTGAGGAATTGGTTATCACGGCTCTTGTCCGCGCGGCGGATCAGCGAGGCGTAATCGGGTTGAATCCGCAGTCGTGGCAGAGCCTGGGCATTGAGTTCGACATGCCAGCCGTGGCGGTCGTGCCGCGCAACGAGGTCGGGAATCACGTAGTCGCTGCTGGATTCGCCGAGGTGGCTGCCGGGGCGGGGGTCGAGCGTTCGCACCAGCGCGATCACCGCATCGAGGGCGGCGTCATCGAGGCCAAGCCGACGCTTGAGCAGGCGCCGGTCGCCGCTGGCCAAGGCTTCGAGGAACTGGCGAACCAGCCGACGAGCCTGGGGCAGCAAGGGCGTATCGTCAGGTAGACCGGCGAGCTGCAACATCAGGCATTCCCGCAGGTCACGGGCGAAGATGCCCGTCGGTTCGAATTGCTGCAAGCGCAACAGAACCTGCTCGATCTCACGGGTCTTGAGCCCGGCAAGCCCCTGGCTTCTGAGACCCTCGCACAGCTCGTCGAGAGGCTGGGTCAGATAGCCGGCGCCATCCACAGCATCGATCAGGGTATCGCCGATCAGCCGCTGACGAGGTTCCAGGTCGGTCATGGCCAGTTGCCAGGCGAGATGGCCCTGCAGGCTCTGGCCGTCGGCCTGGCGCTCGAAGTCAGGCCCTTCGCCGCCCCCGGCGGCCGGGGCGAGATCCTGGTAGGTGTCGGACCAGTCGCTGTCGGTGGACAGCTCGTCGGGAATTTCGCTGGCCCACTCCTCCTCTGACGCTTCGCTGACGGACTGCTCGCCGAATTCGTCCTCCAGTTCGAGCATGGGGTTGGATTCCAGCGCCTGCTGGATTTCCTGGCGCAGGTCCAGCGTGGAGAGCTGCAGCAGGGCGATGGCCTGTTGCAGCTGCGGCGTCATGGTCAGCTGAGTGCCGAGGCGCAGTTGCAGAGACGCTTTCATGGCCATGAAAAAGACTTGCTCGTCTGTCGAAAAGAATCACCCTAATCCGCCGATCGACAGGATGCAACTTGGTTCTTGGCATTTTTATAGCAATAACTATGCCAATGGCAATTAGCATGCCGCCGACCAATTAATGCTGGATGATCATGTAGGTAAGGTGGGTGAATTCGATGTTATATGAGTTATAGGCGGAAGTCTTCGCCAAGGTAGACGTCGCGAACCTGCTGATTGGCGATGATCGCCGCGGCGTCTCCCTCGGCGATAATCCGTCCATCGCCGACGATGTAGGCAGAATCGCAGATATCGAGGGTTTCGCGGACATTATGGTCGGTAATCAGTACGCCGATATGTCGCGCCTTGAGCTGGCGGATGATGCCCTTGATTTCGCCTACCGAGATCGGATCGACCCCGGCAAAGGGCTCGTCGAGCAGGATGAAAGCGGGTTCCGTCGCCAGGGCGCGGGCGATCTCGACGCGTCGCCGCTCGCCGCCGGACAGGCTCATGCCGAGGTTGTGACGAATCGGCTCGACGTGAAAATCGTGGAGCAATTCCTCCAGGCGCGCCTGACGGCCGGCCCGGTCGAGATCCTTGCGCGTCTCGAGAATCGCCATGATGTTGTCGGCCACCGAGAGCTTGCGAAAGATCGAGGCCTCCTGGGGCAGGTAGCCAATCCCGGCGCGAGCGCGTTCATGCATGGCGGCGCGCGACAGGTCGCGGTCATCGATATGCACTTCGCCGGCATCGGCACGTACCAGCCCCACGATCATGTAGAAGGACGTCGTCTTGCCCGCGCCGTTGGGGCCCAGCAGGCCCACCACCCGGCCCTGTTCGATGGCCAGACTGATGTCCTGCACCACGCGGCGGCTCTTGTAGCTCTTGGCCAGATGGCTGGCACGAAGGGTCTTCATTAAGGTCTCAGTTTTCCGGCTGCAGGGTCATGCGCACGCGCTGGCGATCTTCGATGCCTTCGGACTCGGAGCGGGCTTGAACTACCCGGCGGTCGAGAAAATATTCCAGATAGGCCCCGTCGAAGGTGTCGCCGCCCTGGTGAAGTTCGGCGCGGTCGATCAATTCCACCCGGCGCTCGGCAACGTGGTAAATCACGGTACGCCCCCAGCCGCGCACCAGTGGGTCGTCGGGGCTTGGCTGTTGCTCGATATAGGCGCGCTCGCCGTTGGCAGTCGCGCGCGTCAGTTGCCCCTCGGCGTTGCGCTGGATCTCGACGCGATCGCCGGTGAGCTGCATGCTGCCTTGTTGAATCTCGACATCGCCGGAGTAGACCGCCGTGCCGGCGCTGTCGTCAAGATCCAACTGGTCGGCGACGACCTCGACAGGGGCTTCGGCATCTCCTTCCAGAGCCAGGGCGGGAGTTGTGACAACGGTGGCGATGGCCAGACCGAGTGGCGCCAGTTTGGTCAGCAAGCCTGAGGGCGGTCGCATCATGGCTAGGGTTCCTCGTCGGTGGATGACGTTGTCTCGGGGGGATGATAGCCACGGACATTGTCGGTGGATGACGTTGTCTCGGGGGGATGATAGCCACGGACATTGTCGGTCAGACGCAGGCGATTGTCATGAATCCAGGCATCGAAGCGCTCCCCACGCATCTCCTGTGGTGGCTGGCGAAAGACAGCCGGGGTCTCGCTCCAGGCGCGGCCCTGCTCGGAATCGTAATGCAGAATCTCGGTGTCGAGCTGCCAATTTTCCGCGGGAGCACGAAGCCGGGTGTCGCCGCTCAGGGTCAGCGGGTTGCCGCCGGGGCCGAGCGTGCCGCTGTCGCTGGTGGCCAGCCAGGTTCGCCCGGCCTCGCTGATCAGGCGCATGTCCGGCGTCGCCAGCCTTGTCACGTCATCGTGCGGGGTATGCACCAGGCGCGGCGTCTCGAGCCGTTGATGGGCCTGGCCCTCGCTGTCGAAGCGGGTCAGCCTCACACCCTCGAGGTAATAATCCGGCTCGCCGGCCTCGTCATGAGGAATGGGGCCGGGTATCAAGGCATCGCGCTGGTCGAGAAACGCCAGCAGGCCGCCCAGACCCAGCAGCAGCAAGAACAGCCAGACCTTGAACGACGGGCGCGGCAGTCGCAGCGCCATGGTGTCAGCGGGCCCCGTGAAGATAGGTGTCGAGTACGGCGTCCCAGTGTCCCTGAGCCTTGAGCAAGGTGTCACAGATCTCGCGCACCGCGCCATGGCCGCCCTCGCGCTGTGTGACCCAGTCAGCTTGCCGGCGGATGTAATCCGGTGCGCCGGGAACGCTGATGCCCACACCGGCGTGCCTGATGGCCCCGACGTCAGGCATATCGTCGCCACAGTAAGCGACCTGCTCGAGTGTCAGTCCCAGCTGTGAACAAAGGTCGCGCAGCTTGGATAGCTTTCTCTCGACGCCTTGGTAAAGGTGCTTGATGCCCAGCGAGGCAGCGCGATGGCTGACCATGGGCGAGTCACGACCGGTGACCAGTGCGACCGTGAGCCCGGCCCGCTGCAGCAGCTTGATACCGTGACCGTCCAGGGTATTGAAGCCCTTGATCTCTATCCCGTCGGCCTGAAAATACAGCTGGCCGTCGGTGAGTACGCCGTCGACGTCGAGCGCCAGCAGGCGGATATGGCGCAGCCGGTCGATCAGGCCGTTGTCGTTCAGTGGGGCATCAAGGGGCATAGGGACTCCAGTCGCAGGATACATATCGTAGGGTAATAGTCGTGGGTAACGGCATTAGATGACTCCGCTGGCCAGCAGGTCGTGCATGTGCAGGGCACCGATGGGATGCCCGTTATCGTCGATCACGGCGAGGGCAGAGATGCGGTTGTCCTCCATGATGCGCACGGCTTCCGCCGCCAGGGTATCGGGCGAAACCCGCTTGCCGGGGGTGGTCATGACCTCATCGACCACCAGCCCAGTGAGGTCATTGTGCTGATCGAGTGTCCGCCGCAGGTCGCCATCGGTATATACACCCGCCAGACGGCCGTCGGGGGCAACCACACAGGTAAAGCCCAGCCCCTGGCGAGTGATTTCCAGCAAGGCATCACGCAGCGGACTGCCGAGTGGCACCGAAGGCAGTCGGCTCCCTTGATGCATCAGGTCGGCGACCCGTAGCAACAGGCGTTTGCCCAGGCTGCCGCCGGGGTGGGAGAGTGCGAAATCCTCGGCAGTGAAGCCTCGAAACTCGAGTAGCGCGACCGCCAGCGCATCGCCTAGGGCCAGCGACGCCGTAGTCGAGGAGGTCGGGGCGAGATCCAGCGGGCAGGCCTCACGTTCGACGCCGGCATTCAGATGGGCATTGGCGTGGCGAGCCAGGGTCGATCCGGGGCGGCCGGTCATACTGATCAGCGGGGTGCCCATGCGCTTGAGCAGCGGCAGCAACGCGGTCACCTCGGCGGTCTCGCCGGAGTTCGACAGCGCCAGCACCACATCGCCCCGGGTGATCATGCCCAGATCGCCATGGCTGGCCTCGCCGGGATGCACGAAGAAGGCGGGGGTGCCAGTGCTGGCAAGCGTCGCGGCGATCTTGCCGGCGATGTGTCCCGACTTGCCCATGCCGGTGACGATCACACGCCCGCGGCAGGCCAGGATAAGCTCACAGGCGCGATCGAAGTCGCCGTCGAGGCGCTCGCAGAGCGCCGCGACGGCCTGATGCTCGAGTTGCAGGGTGCGGCGAGCGCTCTCGCGAAGGGGCGAAGGATTCGATTCAGTAGGGGTGTCTGTACTCATGACGATGATTGTTATCCGTTGTCGGATGGCACTCAAGCCGAAGATGGCATTCGGCGGTGGTGTATCGGCCCGATTAGTTGCTTCAATGAGCAGGCAGGCCGCTGCCACCGGTACCTAGCCAGATCAGATAGGCCAAATAACTCAGCGCCAGCAGGCCACCGGGTAACCGGCCCAGCGCGCCGCGCCGCTGCCAGAGCAGCAACATGGCCAGGGCCAGCGTCAAGGCCAGCATGACCGGATAATCGCGCTCCCCGGCGGCTGAGTCGATCAGGCCAGGAGCGATGAGACCCGGCAAGGGCAGCACCGCGAGCAGGTTGAAGAGGTTGGAGCCGATGACATTGCCGATAGCGATGTCGTGATGGCGCTTGAGAGCGCTGGCCACGCAGGCGGCCAGCTCGGGGAGGCTGGTGCCAATGGCCACGACCGTGAGGCCGATGACCAGTTCGCTGACGCCGAGCCCTCTGGCCAGTTCGCTGGCGCCCCAGACCAGCGCGCGGGAGCCGACAACCATGATGGCTAGCGTTCCCACCAGCCATAACAGGGCGCGTTGCAGGGTCATGTCGGGGATGTCGCCGGTTGCGTCGTCGTCGGGGCTGTCGGCGCGGAACAGCCACCAGAGGCTGAAGACCAGCAGTGCCAGCAGGAACAGGGCATCGAAGCGCCCCAGGATGCCGTTGGCCAGCGCATAGCCGGCCAGGCCAGTGGCGCCGAGCAGCAGGGGGAGTTCACGGCGTACGATCGAAAAGCGGATCGGGATGGGGCTGACCAGAGCGGTCACGCCGAGAACCAGGCCGATGTTGGCGATATTGGAGCCAAGCGCATTGCCGGTCGCAAGGTCGGGGATGCCGTCCAGCGACGCCATCAGCGAGACGACGATTTCCGGAGCCGAGGTACCCAGTGCCACGATGGTCATGCCGACTAGCATGGGGCTCATGCCGGCGCGATAGGCCGTCGCGGCGGCGGCTCCGATGAAGCGATCAGCACTCCACAACAGGGCAAGGAAGCCCAGCAGTACAGTGATTATCGGTAGCAGCATGGCAAGTGACGTCTAGGCTAGGCGATGGGGGCCCATTAAACGTGCTGCGCCGCAATGCTGCAAGCGGATGGGTGGTGGCGTAAGGCGCGGAGGTTAGGATACGATGTTCGATAATATGTCGAAGGATACGAGCCGATGAGCGACACGCCCTTCGTGGTGGTGGAAGGATTGCATTTTTCGCGGGGCGAAACGGAGATTTTCCGCGGCGTCGACCTGCAGATTCCCCGTGGCAAGATGACGGCGATCATGGGCCCAAGCGGCACCGGCAAGACCACCCTGCTCAAGCTGATCGGTGGGCAGCTACAGCCCGACGCCGGCCGCGTGCTGATCGAGGGTGAGAATATCCACGCACAGTCACGCAAGGCGCTTTTCGCCATGCGCCGGCGCATGGGCATGCTTTTTCAGAGCGGGGCGCTGTTTTCCGACCTGAGCGTATTCGAGAATGTGGCGTTTCCCTTGCGGGTGCATACCGATCTGCCGGAAGCCATGGTGCGCGACCTGGTATTAATGAAGCTCGAGGCGGTGGGGCTGCGCGGTGCAAGAGACCTGATGCCGGCCGAGCTCTCCGGTGGCATGACGCGTCGCGTGGCGCTGGCTCGGGCCATTGCGCTGGATCCGCAACTGATTCTGTATGATGAGCCCTTTGTCGGCCAGGACCCCATTTCCATGGGCGTGCTGGTGCAATTGATCAAGCGGCTCAACGAGGCCTTGGGGCTCACGTCCGTGGTGGTGTCGCACGACATCAAGGAGACACTCTCCATTGTCGATTATGTGTACGTGATCTCCGATGGACAGGTGATGGCGCATGGCACACCCAAGAGCCTCGACGTTAATCAAGATGCTCGCGTTCGCCAGTTCGTTCATGGTGAGCCGGATGGGCCGGTTCCCTTTCATTATCCGGCGAAGGATTACTTCAGCGATATCCTCGACGCGGGAGTCCGCTCATGATCGGCAGCCTCAGGCGGCTTGGCCGTTTCGGTTGTAATGCGCTGGAGTCGCTGGGGCGCGCCGGTGGCTTCCTGTTGCTTTCCGCCTTTGCGGTGCCCAGCCGCGAAGGCTTTGGACTGTGGGTGCGCCAGATGCATTTCGTGGGCGTCCTGTCGCTGGCTATCGTGCTGGTGTCGGGGTTGTTCATCGGCATGGTGCTGGCGCTCCAGGGCTACACTATCCTGGTCGAATTCGGCGCCGAGCAGGCGTTGGGCCAGATGGTCGCCCTGTCGCTGTTGCGGGAGCTGGCGCCGGTCGTGGCGGCGTTGCTGTTCGCGGGGCGTGCCGGTTCGGCGCTGACTGCCGAGATCGGCCTGATGAAGGCCACCGAGCAGCTTTCCAGCATGGAGATGATCGGTGTCGACCCCTTGCGCCGTGTCGTGGCGCCGCGGTTGTGGGCCGGCTTCGTGGCACTGCCGCTGCTTACCGTTGGCTTCAGTGTGGTGGGCATCTGGGGCGGCTATCTGGTCGGGGTCGAGTGGCTAGGCGGTTTCGAGGGTTCCTACTGGGGTAACATGCAGTCCAGCGTCGAGTTTCTGGACGATGTGGGCAACGGCATGATCAAGAGCATGGTCTTCGCCGTGGTGGTGACCTGGATTGCGGTCTTCCAGGGCTACGACCTGATCCCCACCTCCGAGGGCATCTCGCGGGCCACGACCCGTACCGTGGTGTATTCCTCGCTGGCCGTTCTCGGCCTTGATTTCGTGCTGACGGCGGTAATGTTTGGAGGACTTTCCTGATGGCGGGAGCTAACGCATGAAGCGCAGCAAGACAATGGAACTGGGCGTCGGGCTGTTCATGCTGGCGGGTATCCTGGGGTTGGTGTTTCTGGGCCTCAGGGTCAGCGGCATGACGCTTAACGCGTCGGGCGATACCTTCCGCCTCGAGGCCAATTTCGCCAATATCGGCAGTCTCAAGCCGCGGGCGCGGGTCACCATGGCCGGTGTCACGGTAGGGCGAATTTCAGCCATTGAGCTCGATACCGAATGGTACGATGCCCGAGTGGTAATGGAGCTCGATTCCGACCTGGAAGGAGAGCTCTCGCGGGATACCACGGCGGCCATCCTCACTGCCGGTCTGCTTGGTGAGCAGTACGTGGGCCTGTCGGTGGGTGGCGATCCCGAAATGTTGGCGGATGGCGACACCATCCGCGATACCCAGTCGGCGGTCGTGCTCGAAGAACTCATCCAGCAATTCGTGTCCAATATGGTCAACGATTGAAGTGCCACCGAACGGTTGGCGCTCCATGCATTATCGTAAGGAAAACGCTCATGTCATTCTTGCCTACTTTTGTACGCCCACTCGTGGTCATCTGTTATTTGATGTTGTTTGCCATGCCGGCCCTGTCGCAGCAGCCTGAGACATCTCCCGAAGATATGATTCGCGGCAGTGTCGATGAGTTGATGGGCAAGATCGAAGGACGCAAGGATTACTTCGCCGAGAACATCGAAGAACTCGAGGCCCTGGTCGATGATAGCCTCGAGGACGTCGCCGATTTCCGTTATATCGGAGCCAGCGTGATGGGGCGTTATTTCCAGAATGCCAGCCCGCAGCAGCGTTCGCGGTTTGTCGATACTTTCCGACAGACACTGATCGATACCTATACCAAGGGCCTGGTGACTTTCGATTATCGCGATATCCGAGTACTCGATACCCAGCAGGCGTCCCGCTACGAAGACCAGGCGAGCGTAGCCATGGAAGTCGTCGCCGAAGACGGGAGTGTCTATCCGGTCAGCTATTCATTGCGCCTGGATGATGGCGAATGGAAAGTCGTCAATGTGATCGTCAATGGCATCAACCTCGGTCTTACCTTCCGTAACCAGTTCGATCAGGCCATGCGCGACAACAATCGTGACTATGATGCGGTGATCGATGGCTGGGCGCCCGAGCTTGCCGTCGAGGAGTTGGAGGAGGGCGGCAACGAATGACCCGGCTTCTCGGGCTCGATGGTCTTGCGCTGGACTCAGGCCCGCAGGGGCTGGCGGTTTCAGGCGAGGTCGATTTCGATGTGGCCAGTTCCCTGGCGTCAGCGGGAAGCGAGTGGTTGGCCACGCTGCCGTCCGGGACCCACGTTGATTTTGACCTGACGGGGGTCGCCGGCGTCAGCAGCGCGGCCCTCAGCGTGCTGCTGGAGTGGACACGCCGGGCACAGAAGGCGGGGCTTAACGTGGCATCGGTACGCCTCTCGACCTCTCTGGTGCGGCTTACCCGCCTGGCCGGTATCGATCGACTGCTACCCTTGAGCGATGCAACCTGAGGACGGCCGGTTTCGGACGGCCGGCATCGCCAAGGGCGACGCTTTTCATTACCATGGACGCCTTTCCTTTTTCCACCGACTGCCTCGTGGTCGGGGAATCGTTTTTATGTGTCGTACGTTTCTGCATCTTAGGAGTGCCGAGCCATGCAACCCAACGACGTCAAGACGTTGCTCGAGTCGCGCATCGACGGCTGTGAGTTTCATATCCAGGGCGAAGGCTGCAACTTCCAGGTGGTCGCCATCAGCGAGCTGTTCGAGGGGCTGTCCGCGGTCAAGCGCCAACAAATGATCTATGGCGCCCTGGCCGACGAGATCGCTTCCGGCGCCCTGCACGCCATCAGCATCAAGGCTTATACGCCGGCGCAATGGCAGGCCGCTGCCAACCAGGGAGCCTGACGGCAGTCGTTCATGGATAAGTTGATTATTACCGGCAATGGCCCCGTTGATGGCGAGGTCTGGGCCAGTGGCGCCAAGAATGCGGCGTTACCGATTCTCTGTGCCACGCTGCTCGCCGATGAGCCGGTGACCATCGGCAATCTGCCGCACCTGCAGGACATCACCACCACGCTCGAGCTGCTTGGCCATCTGGGCCTGGAACCCGTGATGGGCGAGAAGATGTCCATTCAGTTGGATGGCTCACAGGTGCGTCATTGCGATGCACCCTATGAGCTGGTCAAGAAGATGCGTGCCTCCATTCTAGTGCTGGGGCCCTTGCTTGCGCATTTCGGCCATGCCGACGTTTCCTTGCCCGGCGGTTGTGCGATCGGTTCCCGGCCGGTGGACCTGCATATTCGTGGCCTTGAAGCCATGGGGGCGGAGGTGCGTGTCGAGGGAGGCTACATTCGGGCGCGCGTCGAGAATCGTCTGAAGGGGGCGACCATCTTCTTCGATACCGTGACCGTGACGGGCACCGAGAATCTGCTGATGGCGGCGACCCTGGCGGCTGGCACCACGGTGCTGGAAAATGCCGCACGGGAGCCGGAGGTCATCGATCTGGCCGAGTGCCTGATCGCCATGGGGGCCGATATCCGCGGCCATGGCACCGATACCATCACCATCGAGGGCGTCGAGCGCCTCCACGGCGCCTACCACAACGTCATGCCCGATCGCATCGAGACCGGCACGTTTCTGGTGGCTGCGGCACTTTCTCGCGGCAAAGTCAGGGTGCGTCGTACGCGGGCCGACATTCTCGATGCAGTGCTGGCCAAGCTGGAAGAGGCTGGCGCCACGATTACTACCGGTGACGACTGGATAGCGCTGGATATGCAGGGGCGTCGCCCCAGAGCGGTCAATATTCGCACCGCACCCTACCCGGCGTTTCCCACCGACATGCAGGCGCAGTTCGTGGCACTCAATGCAGTGGCCGAGGGAACCGCCAGAGTGGTCGAGACCATCTTCGAGAACCGCTTCATGCACGTTCAGGAACTCAACCGCATGGGCGCGCACATTGCCCTGGAAGGCAACACGGCGGTAATAACAGGCGTTGAGCGATTATCCGGCGCGCCGGTGATGGCAACGGATCTCCGGGCGTCGGCTTCGCTGGTGATCGCCGCAATGATGGCCGATGGCGAAACCCTGGTGGATCGCATCTACCATATCGACCGCGGCTATGAGTGCATCGAGGAAAAACTGCAGCTGCTGGGTGCCTGCATTCGGCGGATTCCCGGCTAGCGCCAAGGCGCTGCATTCCCATACAGGCGAGACCATGAGCAAGCAATTGATTCTGGCCCTTTCCAAGGGGCGTATTCTCGACGAAACCCTGCCGTTGCTGGCTGATGCGGGCATCTCACCCAGCGAGGATCTGGGCGCCAGCCGCAAGCTGTTGTTCGATACCAATCTGGACGATGTCAAGCTGGTGATCCTGCGTGCCACCGACGTGCCCACCTATGTTCAACTGGGCGCGGCCGATATCGGAGTGGCGGGCAAGGATGTCCTGCTCGAGCATGGTGCGGAAGGCCTATATGAGCCGCTGGATCTCGAGATCGCCGCGTGTAAGCTGATGACCGCCGGCATCACCGGCGCCGAACCGGCCCGGGCACGGCGTCGTGTGGCTACCAAGTTCGTCAATGTGGCGCGCCGCTATTATGCAGTGCAGGGTATCCAGGCCGAGGTGATCAAGCTCTATGGCGCCATGGAGCTGGCGCCGTTGATGAATCTCGCCGACGAGATCGTCGACATCGTGGACACCGGCAACACTCTGAGAGCCAACGGTATGGAACCACGTGAACTGATCGCGCCGATCAGCACGCGGCTGGTGGTCAACAAGGCAGCCATGACCATGAAGCATGAACGGCTCAAGCCCTTGATCGCCCGTCTGGAGCAGGCGGTGGCGGCGCGGCGCGAATGTATCTAGCCACGCTCGTGGGCCCTATCCCGCATTATTCATGTCAGGGAGTAACGCATTCATGACCACGACAGTGTCCCGGACCTCAACGCCAGGCGGCATATCCCGGCTCGTCACCAATCAGGCTGACTTCGATACCCGCCTCGAGGCCCTGCTGGCCTGGGAAGGCGTATCCGATGCCGAGGTGAAGGCGCGCGTCGACGCCATCATTGCCGATGTGAGGGCGCGTGGCGATGCGGCATTGATCGACTACAGCAACCGTCTTGATCGTTTGCAGGTCACCTCGATGGCCGAGCTGACCCTCGACCAGGCTCGCCTCGAGCAAGCCTATCAAGGGTTACCCGCAGAGCAGCGTGACGCCCTGACAGCGGCGGCCGAGCGTATTCGGCTCTATCATGAGCGGCAAAAGCCCGAATCCTGGCGCTATACCGAAGCGGATGGCAGCGTACTGGGGCAGCAGGTCGCGCCACTGGATCGCGCCGGGATCTATGTGCCCGGTGGCAAGGCCACTTATCCTTCCTCGGTGCTGATGAACGCGATTCCCGCCCATGTGGCCGGCGTTCGCGAAATCATCATGGTGGTGCCGACCCCTGATGGGATGCTTAACGAGCTGGTGCTGGCGGCAGCGTATCTAGCCGGTGTCGATCATGTCTTTACCTTGGGTGGCGCCCAGGCGGTGGCGGCCCTGGCCTATGGCACCGAGACGGTCCCCCGCGTCGACAAGATCGTCGGGCCGGGCAACATCTACGTGGCCACAGCCAAGCGGGCGGTGTTCGGTCAGGTGGGAATCGACATGATCGCCGGGCCTTCCGAGATTCTGGTGATCTCGGATGGTGGTACCAACCCCGACTGGCTGGCCATGGACCTGTTCTCCCAGGCCGAGCATGACGAGGATGCCCAGGCCATTCTGGTGAGCTGGGATGCCGCGCATCTGGAGGCCGTGCAGGAGTCCATCGATCGCCTGTTGCCGACGCTCGAGCGCGAGGCGATCGTACGCGAGTCCTTGGCGAGCCGTGGCGCGCTGATCCAGTGTCGCGATCGTGTCGAAGCGATTGCGTTGATCAATCGCATCGCCCCGGAACACCTGGAGCTATCGCTGTCCAATCCCGATGACTGGTTGCCCGATATCCGCCACGCCGGCGCCATTTTCATGGGCCGCCATACCGCGGAGGCTTTGGGCGACTACTGCGCCGGACCCAACCACGTGCTGCCGACCTCCGGCACGGCACGCTTCTCTTCCCCGTTGGGCGTTTACGATTTCCAGAAGCGCTCGTCGATTATTCATTGCTCGCCGGAAGGGGCCTCTGAGCTTGGCCGGGTGGCTTCCATTCTGGCCAGGGGCGAAGCGCTAACGGCGCACGCTCGTTCCGCCGAGTATCGTATCGAATCTTGAGGCGGATTCCGGTACCGGAAACGTTGTCCGCTCAACCCTGTATGCGCCTGAACTACCACCCCTGTGATGGCAGGGGTGCAAGGTGGTCATAAGGCGCAATTTATCTTTCGGTCTGGCGCAACTCGGGGGGTGGGCGTTCGCCAACTTCTACCGTCAATTCCCGCGACTCTCCCTCACGCAGCACGGTCACGGAAAGCTGTTGGCCGGGCTCAATCGCGGCGATGTCGCTCATGGCAATGCGCGCATCGAGGATGGGCCGGCCAGCGAGTTCCAGCAGTATATCGCCGGTCTTCAGACCTGCCTCGTCGGCGGGCCCCGACGGCACGACGCCTGATACCACCACGCCACGAGGTATCTGGAGGCCGAACGAGGCTGCCAGGTCCTGATTGAGTTCCTGGGCTTCGATGCCCAGCCATCCACGAATGACACGGCCCTGGGTGACCAGATCATCGAGGATGCTTCGGGCCAGATTGGCGGGAATTGCGAAACCTATGCCTTGCGAGCCGCCCGAGCGGGAGAAGATGGCGGTATTGATACCAACCAGCGACCCCTCAGCATTGATCAAGGCGCCGCCGGAGTTGCCAGGATTAATGGCGGCATCGGTCTGGATGAAATCCTCGTAGGCGTTAAGGCCCAGATGGCTGCGGCCGGTAGCGCTGATGATGCCCATGGTGACCGTCTGGCCGACACCAAATGGGTTGCCGATGGCCAGGGACACGTCGCCCACAGCCACGTCGCCGGAGTCGGCTAGCTCGATGACGGGAAGGTCGTCGAGGTCGATGCGAAGTACCGCCAGGTCGCTCTCCGGGTCGGTGCCGATGACCTCGGCGAGAATCTCGCGGCCGTCACGCAGGGCGACCTGGATCTGGTCGGCACCATTTATGACGTGGTGGTTGGTGAGAACGTAGCCGTCTTCGCTGACGATAACACCAGACCCCAGGCTCGAGAGCATGCGTTGCCGGGCCGGCATGTCTTCACCGAAGAACTGGCGAAAGAAAGGGTCCGACATCAGCGGGTGCTCCTCACGCTCGACCACCCGTGAGGAGTAGATGTTGGCGACAGCCGGCGCGGCACGTTCAACGGCATCGGCATAACTGGCGGGCCCCTGGCCACGGGAGAGTGGCTCTGCCTGGCGCACCTCGGGAGAAGGGCGTGAGGTATCCTCGTTCACGTTTTCGAATGGCGTCGAGGTGACGCCAGAAGCAGGTGGCGATGACGAGCCAGGCGACGGGTCGTGACGCCCCATGAGTTGTGGGAAGGCATTGAGCAGCACGATGGCCAGCAGCACGCCGATCAGCGCAGGCCAGACATACGGCAACAGGGAGCGTCGCATGCGAGAGGGTTCCTTGCTTGGGGTGGTCGCGAGTCGATAGTGCGGCCGATACAATGGCTGCAGTGTAACATTGCCATTTTGCCAATGCCCGGAGGGACCGATGGAACGTGATCGACTGGTTGCCGCCTGCGACCGGCTACTCGACGCTACCTCTTTTCAAGATTACACATTGAATGGACTGCAAGTGGCTGGGCGGTCGAAGGTCAGGAAAGTCATGAGCGGAGTAACAGCTTGCCAGGCGCTACTCGATGAGGCGGTGGCTTGGAAAGCCGACCTCGTGCTGGTGCACCATGGTTATTTCTGGAAGAACGAACCGGTGGCCATCAGCGGGATGAAGCGTCGGAGACTGCATACCCTTCTAGTCAATGATCTCAACCTGCTCGCTTACCATCTTCCCCTGGATGCCCATGTTGAGCTTGGCAACAATGCTGAGCTGGCCCGCCTGCTCGACTTTGAGGTGACCGGCTGTGCCGATGGCGAACTTGGCAAGGGGCTGGTCTGGCTGGGCAATCCACCCAAAGGGCTTGATGCCGAGACCCTGGCGGGGCTCCTGGAACAGCGCCTGGCTCGCAGGCCGCTGGTGATCGAGGCGCCCGGCAAGGGAGAGATACGCCGCGTTGCCTGGTGTACCGGTGGGGCACAGGACATGATCACGACAGCTTTCGAGGCCGGGGCAGATGCCTTTATCTCGGGCGAGATATCCGAGCGAACCACCCACCTTGCCAGAGAGCTGGGCATCTACTACCTAGCGGCGGGTCATCACGCCACCGAACGCTATGGCGTTCAAGCGTTGGGCCAGTGGTTAGGGAAGAAATTCGACATCGAGCACCGTTTCGTGGATATCGACAATCCGGCCTGACTGAGCACTACCGGCTTGGCGGCGCGAGCCCGTTCATCACGAAACGATACAGGCTCTCAGTAGCGAGGCGGTTGTAGCGCGACATCGCGGGACTTGAGGCCGAAATCCTCCGAGAGGGTCCCGCCGCTGCCGTCAGCATAGTCTCGTGGAGTGGCCAGGCGTTCGTTGGTGGTGTCTCTTTCCACTTCGGCTGGGGGTACGTTCAGCGTGTTCGTGCGGTGGGGTAGGCTATTGAGCGTCTCGGCGCCCTTCTCGAGTCGCTGCATCAGCGTATCGCTGTCGCGGCGCAGGCTTTCGGCAAGCCCGGTGAGCTCGGTGAAATGCTCATCAACGCCACTTTTCAAGACAGAGAGTTCGCGGTCACGCTCGGCGACCTTTCGACGCAGCGTCCGGACTTGACCGGCCCTGGCGTTGAGAAAGTGATAGCTCATCGCGCCGATTCCGATGCCGGCGAGCAGCACGGCAATGGTGATTATCCAATTGATATTGCTTTCGTCCACGTCTATCTCCTGCGGCGATGGAAGCGGCCCGACGCGCTAGGCGGATCCGCCATCGAGGGGTAGCCCTCGCGCCCCATTATAGGGCTGCAGCCGAGGTCCGGGTCAACGCGGTGGCATCGATGCGAACCCGAGGGGGGTTGCGTATAATCGAGCTTGTCGAAGCCGCGAGCAGGATCTTTTACCCTTCATGAGCGACCCTTCTACCATGCCAGCGTCCCCTGATGCGACCCGCCCGGCCTCCCCGATGGCGCGCTATCGTGCCGATCTCGAGCGGGATGACTTTCACCATGATCCCGCTCAGGAACAAGCGGTCCAGCACCTTCAGCGTCTTTATGATGATCTGGTGGCAAGGCCGCGCGCGCCGCAGCGCTCGGCCCCGACCGGCAGGCGGATCAAGTCACGCATGGCGGGGCTTTTCGGGCGCCGTGAGGAGCGACAGACGCCCGCCTTGCCCGACATCAACGGCCTTTATCTCTGGGGGGGAGTGGGGCGTGGCAAGACATACCTGATGGATTGCTTTCACGAGTCGCTGCCTTTTCCCGAAAAAATGCGCACGCATTTTCATCGTTTCATGCAGCGGGTGCATAGCGAGCTCGAGCACTACAAGGGGGAGCATAATCCCCTCAAGCTGGTGGCCGCCAAGTTCGCTGCCGAAGCGCGGGTAATCTGCTTCGATGAGTTTTTCGTCAAGGACATCACCGATGCAATGATCCTCACCAACCTTCTCGAGGCGCTCTTCGAACATGACGTGGTGTTGGTAGCGACTTCCAATGTCATCCCTGACGACCTTTACCAAGAGGGGCTTCAGCGGTCACGCTTCTTGCCGGCAATCGAGCTGCTCAAGCGGCACTGCGATATCGTCAACGTTGATGCTGGCATCGATTATCGACTGCGAGCCCTGGCGCGTGCCGAGATATTTCATGCCCCGCTCGACGCCGAGGCGGAGCGCGAGCTTGCGCGAAGTTTCCGCGAGATTGCCGGTCACGAGGGGGAGGAGGGCGCGACTCTCGAAATTAACCATCGTGTGCTGCATACCCGTTGCCTGCATGACGACGTGGTCTGGTTCGAGTTTCGTGAGTTATGCGATGGACCACGTAGTCAGAACGATTACATCGAACTGGCCCGTGAATTCCACAGCGTGCTGCTGTCCAACGTGACCTGCATGAATCGCAAGACCGATGACCAGGCCCGGCGCTTCATCAATATGGTCGACGTGTTCTATGACCGGGGAGTCAAGTTGCTGATGTCTGCAGAGGCGCCCGCCGAGCGGTTGTATAGCGGCGGACGTCTGGAGTTCGAATTCAAGCGGACGCTGTCACGGTTGCAGGAAATGCAATCGCACGAGTATCTCGCCCTGCCGCATAAACCCTGATTGCCCCTTAACCCCGGCGGGAGAGTCGTGTAGAATGCGGGCTCGCTCGACCGTTGCGCCGCTTTCAAGCGCGGCGCAACCAAGAAAAATAGGGATGGTCCCGAGCCCGAAAGCGGGCAGCAGGACCCAATGCATCGATTTGGTGATTCATCCATGAAGACGTACACTGCCAAACCGCAGTCCGTCCAGCGCGACTGGTATGTCGTCGACGCCAAGGACAAGACGCTCGGTCGTCTGGCCACCGAGATTGCTCGCCGTCTGCGCGGCAAGCACAAGCCCGAGTTCACCCCGCATGTGGATACCGGCGATTATATCGTCGTGATCAATGCCGAGAAGGTGAAAGTCACCGGCAACAAGGCCAGTGCCAAGACCTACTACCGCCACACCGGCTATCCCGGTGGCCTGCGGTCCATGAATTTCGAGAAAATGATTGCTCACGCACCCGAGCGCGTCATCGAGTCTGCCGTGAAGGGCATGTTGCCGAAGGGTCCCCTGGGTCGTGCCATGTATACCAAGCTGAAGGTTTACGCCGGCACCGAGCATCCGCACGCTGCCCAGCAGCCGCAAGAACTCAACATCTGAGGGAGTCTTCGCCATGACACAGCAGTATTACGGAACCGGGCGCCGCAAGACCTCCACCGCTCGCGTGTTTCTGAAGCCGGGTACCGGCAAGATCACCGTCAACGACCGTGCTCTGAACGACTATTTTGGACGTGTAACCGGCCACATGGTGGTTCGTCAGCCGCTCGAGTTGACCGAGACCCTGAATCAGTTCGATGTCTATGTCACCGTCAAGGGTGGTGGCGGTTCGTCGCAGGCTGGCGCCATTCGTCACGGGATCACTCGTGCGTTGCTGGTCTACAATGAGGAGTTTCGCAAGCCGCTGCGTGCAGCCGGGTACGTCACCCGTGATGCGCGCCAGGTCGAACGCAAGAAAGTGGGTCTGCGCAAGGCGCGTCGTCGCCCGCAGTTCTCCAAGCGTTAAGCGTTCGCTTGCTCGATTCCAGCGCCCGGGTCCTTTGGCTCGGGCGTTTTTATTTCTGCATCAACCAGTTGTTATGGCGCTTTCGTCTCGGTCGGGTGACTTGTCCTTGTGCGAAGCGGCGCGTTTTTTTAACATAGACCGCATTTGGTAGCCGTGGTCGCGAGATGCATTTAAGTTCGTGATGCCGGTGGGCAAGCTGATGGGAGATACAAGAAATGGCAGATAACGGCGTGAACAAAGGGCGGCGCCGTTTCCTCGTAGGCGCCACCTCCGTTGTAGGGGCGGTAGGTGCTGTCGGGGTAGCGGTCCCCTTTGTGGCTTCCTGGCAGCCTAGTGCCAAGGCAAGGGCGGCGGGTGCGCCTGTGCGTGCCGACATATCCAAGCTCGAAGCCGGTCAGCGCATGACCGTGGAGTGGCGCGGACGTCCGGTATGGGTCATCAATCGTACGGAGGAGATGATCGAGCGTACTCGAGAATTCGATGCGTCACGCCTGGCCGACCCTGACTCCGAGGAACTTCACCAGCCCACCTACGTGTCGGGACCACTGCGCTCGGTAAGGCCGGAAATCGGTGTGCTCATCGGTATCTGTACGCACCTCGGTTGCTCACCGCTCTACCGTCCCGAGCCGGATGCCGTCGATATTGAAAACTGGCCGGGGGGGTTCTTCTGTCCTTGCCATGGCTCCTATTTCGACCTGGCTGGCCGTGTGTTCACCAACGTGCCGGCGCCGACCAATCTTGTGGTGCCGCCATACCGCTTCGAAGGCGACGACATTATTGTCGGTGAAGATGAGGAGGCTGCCTGATGGCTAACCCGAACAAGGCCAAGGCGGAACGCGGCGTCATGCGCTGGATCGATGACCGCTTTCCGGCTACCAGCATGTGGCAGGACCACATGGCCAAGTACTATGCGCCGAGGAACTTCAACTTCTGGTATTTCTTCGGCTCGCTGGCGCTATTGGTGTTGGTGAATCAGATTCTCACCGGTGTCTGGTTGACCATGAGTTATAACCCCTCCGCCGAAGAAGCCTTCGCTTCCGTCGAGTACATCATGCGCGATGTCGAGTACGGCTGGCTGATCCGCTACATGCATTCCACCGGTGCAACGGCATTCTTCGCTGTCGTTTATCTGCACATGTTTCGCGGTCTACTTTATGGCTCCTATAAGGCACCACGTGAGCTGATCTGGATCTTCGGCATGATGATCTACCTGGCGTTGATGGCCGAGGCCTTCATGGGTTATCTGCTGCCCTGGGGACAGATGTCCTACTGGGGTGCTCAGGTGATCATTTCGCTGTTCTCGGCGATTCCGGTGATCGGTCCCGACCTGACCCAGTGGATTCGCGGTGACTTCCTGATTTCGGGGATTACCCTCAATCGCTTCTTTGCCTTGCATGTGGTGGCGCTGCCCATTGTGATCCTGGCACTGGTTGTATTACACATCATCGCCCTGCATGAGGTCGGTTCCAACAATCCCGACGGTATCGACATCAAGGCCAAGAAGGATGAGACGGGCAAACCGCTTGATGGAATCCCCTTCCACCCTTATTACACCGTCAAGGACCTGGTCGGTGTGGCGGTCTTTCTGTTCGTCTTCTGTGTGGTGATCTTCTACTTCCCCGAAGGCGGCGGCTACTTCATCGAGAAGCCCAACTTCGAGCCTGCCAATCCCATGGTGACGCCGGATCACATCGCGCCGGTATGGTACTTCACGCCGTTCTACGCGATCCTGCGCGCCATTAACTTCTCGTTGTTCGGCCTGGATGCCAAGTTCCTCGGGGTGTTGTTCATGGGCGGGGCAATCGCGGTGCTCTTCGTCTTGCCCTGGCTCGACCGGAGTCCGGTTCGCTCCATGCGCTACAAGGGTTGGATGTCCAAGGTGATGCTCACCCTGTTCGCGATCAGCTTCGTGATACTCGGCGTGCTTGGTGTCTTGCCGACTACGGGAGGCCGTACGCTACTGGCTCAAGTATGCACCGCGATCTATTTCGCCTTCTTCCTGCTGATGCCGTTCTATACCCGGCTGGAGAAGACTAAACCCGTTCCTGAAAGGGTGACTGGCTAATGAAAAAGCAACTGTTCGCACTGCTGTTCGCGATGCTGCCGGTCGCGGCGATGGGAGCGCCCGCCGCCGGTGTGCCTTTCTCCATGGAGCCAGATCTGCAGGACAAGGCCTCGCTGCAGAATGGCATGAAGCTCTATGTCAATTACTGCATGGGATGTCACTCGCTGGAACATCAACGCTTCTCACGTGCCGCGGAGGATCTCGAGATCCCCCAGGAACTGGTAGAGGAAAATCTCATTTTTTCCTCGGATCTGGCCTTCAATGACCAGATGCATATCGCGATGGGCAGCGACGATGGGGCCAACTGGTTTGGCGCCGCGCCGCCGGATCTTTCTCTGGTGAGTCGCTTGAGGGGCAACGACTGGGTCTATTCCTATCTGCTGACCTTCTACAAGGATCCGGATACGGTGACCGGCGTGAACAACGCGGTGTTTGATCTGGTAGCGATGCCCAACGTTCTCGAACCGCTACAGGGTGTACAGGAGAAAGTGTGCGCCGAGACGGATCGACCCGTGGAAGGTACCGAGCCCGATACGCTTTCCGGCAAGTATCAGTCCTGTGAGACCTTGCAGGTGACACAGCCCGGCCAGATGGAGCCAGAGGAGTTCGAGGAAGCCGTCTATGATCTGACCAACTTCCTGGCCTATGTGGGAGAGCCTTCAAAGCTACAGGCACAAGCGCTTGCGCCTAAAGTATTGATATTCATCTTTATTTTTGGTGTTATCGCTTACCTGCTCAAGCGCGAGTACTGGCGCGACATTCACTGATCCGTCTTCAGCGGAGAGACTCGGGGCGCGTGGTCATGCAGGCCATGCGCCCCTTTATGGTTCAACCTGGACGAGCATGATCAGCCGGCCAAGGCCCCTCAAGCAGGTGGCTGCCGTGTTACTATTGCTGTCCGAACTGATGCGAGGATTGTTTCATGGGTGTAGTGGCCAAGCGGTCGTCGATGATCTTCTATTCTGGAGGGAGTGATCACTTCAGTCACCGTGTGCGCATCGTGCTCGCCGAGAAGGGCGTGGCCGTGGATATTGTCGAGGTGGCCGACGAACATCCCCCTGAGGAACTCGCCGATCTCAACCCCTACAACAGCGTACCGACGCTTCTCGATCGTGACCTGGTGCTCTATGAATCCAAGGTGATGATGGAATATCTCGATGAGCGCTTTCCGCATCCGCCGTTGTTACCGGTCTATCCCGTCGCGCGGGCCCAGAGCCGGTTGTGGATGCATCGCATCGAACGCGAGTGGTGCCCGCTGGTCGAGCAGATTCTCGATAGCAGCAAGAAGGAAGCCGATAAGGCTCGCAAGGAGCTTCGCGAAAGCCTGATTGGTATCTCGCCGATCTTCGAAGACATGCCCTACTTCATGAGCGAAGATTTCACCTTGGTTGACTGTTGCCTGGCACCTATTCTCTGGCGCTTGCCGGTGCTGGGGATTGAACTTCCCGACAAGCAAGTAAAGCCGTTAGTCAGCTATATGGAGCGTGTTTTCGAGCGCGAGGGCTTCAAGGCCGCGTTGAGTGAAAGCGAGCGTGAGATGCGCCAGTAATTTTGTGATTCCGGCCCTTAGCCGGACTGTCGGACTTATACCCAAGCAGGAGGGCCAACGGATGCAATCGAGTCGCCCCTATCTAGTCAGAGCCCTTAACCAATGGCTGCTGGACAATGACTTAACGCCTTACATCGTGGTGGATGCCGAATACCCAGGCGTCGAGGTGCCTCGTCAGTTCGTGCAGAACGGCCAGATCGTGCTGAATATGGCGCCGACGGCGGTGCGAGAACTTTTCATGGAGAACGAGGCGCTCGGCTTCAGCGCTCGCTTCGGTGGTCAGCCCATGCGGATCATGGTGCCAATGGCAGCGCTAGTGGCCATTTATGCCCGTGAGAATGGCGTCGGGATGGTGTTTGGTCACGAGCCGGAGTTGCCGGTTGCTGGTGGGGAAGAGCCGTCGTCCACCGATGAGCAGGCTCCGACACTGAGCAGTGTAGGAAACGACGACAACAGTGAAAATGGTGCAAGCGACAAGGATGAAGGCAAGGCCGATGAGGATGCGGCGCCCCGCAAGGGAAAGCCTTCGTTGCGAGTCATCAAGTGAGTCGTTGAATCGGCCTGATAGCCAGGCCCCACGGTATGTCAGCCAGTATGGGTGACACTACGCAAAACGGCAGACTCCTGGTCTGCCGTTTTGCGTTGGCACCGCCGGTTTGCTGGAGGGAGGGCCGTTTCGCTGAGGGATGGGACCATCAGTTCAGGTCAGTCCAGGTAATCGAATACCTTGACGATACGCTCCATGCCGCCTAACCGAGACACCGCCTCGACGATGCGCTCGGCCTCACCACGTGTCACGATTCCCATCAGGTAGACACTGGCATTCTCAGTGACCACTCGGATGCGTCCGGTATCGATCTGCTCGTTTGCCGCAAGGCTGGTGCGGATACGGGTGTTGAGCCAGGTATCAGCGACACGCTGGCTCGCCGGCAGGTTGGCGGCAACCGAAAGCTCATTATGCACCACCCGGACATTGCGGACACTGTTGGCGATCTCGTTTGCCATTTCCTTGAGTTCTTCGCTCGGCACCTGGCCCGTCAGCAATACCACACCATTGTAGGCATCAACATTGATGCGGGCATCGCCAAGCCGCGCATCGGTACGGGAGAGATTATGGTTGATCTTGGTCTCGATGCTGTTGTCCTCGACCCTGGCACCTTCGGTGCGCTCTCCATAGTTCTCTTCCAGAGTGCCGGGTGTGGCCGCCGAGTTGACAGCTGCACAACCGGAAACGGTCAGCGTCAGGCCGAGGAGCAGGGCAGTAAGTAGTGTCTTGTACGTCATGGAAGTCATTCGCTGGCACCAAAGAGTTGTTCATCGATCAAGTCGCACAAGCAGTGTATCACCAGTAGGTGGACCTCCTGAATGCGGGCTGTTGAGGTGGCCGGGACGCGTATCTCGCAGTCATCCTGGCTGAGCAACGAGGCCATGTTGCCACCATCCCGCCCGGTCAGGGCGACTACTGTCATGTCGCGGTCGTGGGCCGCCTGGATCGCCTGAATGACATTGGCTGAGTTGCCACTGGTCGAAATGGCCAGAAGAACGTCCCCAGGCTGGCCTAGGGCACGAATCTGTTTGGAAAACACCTCATTGTAACTGTAATCATTGGCGATGGAAGTCAATGTAGAGGTGTCGGTGGTTAATGCCAGTGCAGGCAGGCTCGGACGCTCGCGTTCGAAACGGTTGAGCAGCTCAGATGAGAAGTGCTGACTATCACCAGCACTGCCCCCATTGCCGCAGGCGAGTATCTTGCCCTCGCTGACCAGGCATTGCACCATCATCTGGCTGGCGACCTCGATGAAGGGCGGCAGGACTTCGCTGGCATAAGTCTTGGTGTCGATGCTGGCATTGAAGTGGCCGAGAATACGCTGCTGAAAATCCATGCGGGGTTCCTGGTCGTATGGCGGATGGGTGCGGCCAGTCAGAAGGCCTCGAAGGCACCCTGCACCCAATGAAATTCGAAGGCTGAGGACTGCCCGGTCACGGCCAACACGTCGAAGCGACAGGGACATGATAGCCGGTTGCGCTGGAGATAAAAAAGCGCCGCCTTGACCAGCCGGCGTTGCTTGGCGGCGGTCACCGTTTCCAGGGGGTGGCCATGGCGCGCCGTGGTGCGATGCTTGACCTCGACAAATACCAGGGTGTCACCGTCCTGCATCACCAGGTCGAGTTCGCCCCCCTTGGCATGCTGGTTGCTGGCCAGCAGCCGCAGGCCGCGTTCGGTGAGCCAGCTCGCGGCGATTCGCTCGATGGCCTCGCCGCGAGCGCGGGCATCATGAGGCGTCGTCATCGCGCCGATCGCTCCTGGCATCGTTCGTCGAACGGTCGAAGAGGCCAGGAATCAAGATCGGTTGCGGCACGCCATTGACGAATCGCGCCCAGGGCAGTTGGCGCAGGATGCGGCCATCCTCTCCGGGTCGCAGCGTCCCGGTGGCGCCGAAGACTTCGCTGTTCGGTAACGCCTGCAACTGGGGCAGGCGTCGGGCCAGTTCGTAGGCGTCCACTCCCATGGCCAGGAGTCGAAACATCGCCGGGTCGGATTCTTCGCGCAGCTCACGGTAGCTGTTATAGAAGGGCAGGGCCTCTTCGCCGCCGACGGCGGCATCGGGAATCTGCCAGGGTATATCGATGAACCTCACATCATCCAGATCGTGGTCCAGGCGCGGTTGCAGGCGTCCTTCGTAAAGGTGTGAAGTGGCATAGACCGGCAGTTCGCCGGCATAGAAATAATCCAGGGTCGGCGGAACCTGACGGGCGAACTCGGGCAGTGCCAGCAGGAACAGCATATCGACGTTGCCCAGCCGGGCGCGCTCGTTGCTCACGTTGAGCGCGGGTTTCACGGCATTGGCCACCGAGCCCTCGGGGTCATAGCGAACCGCTTTGGTCACTTCGCCGCCGCGGTCGCTCCATTCATTCCAGAAGGCTTCGCCGACCCGGCCGCCCCAGTCATTATCGGGCACCAGCACCGCGGCACGACGATGACCATCCTGCCAGGCGCGACGGGCCGTCTGGCGAGCTTCATCTTCGGCGGACAGGCCATACTGAAAAAGATTATCGGTCTGGTTGCGCTCGGCCGTTCCGTAGTTCAAGGCGAGCGTGGGCAGAGGCACTTCGTCGCGACGTTCCAGTTCGCTGACGAGTTGCTTCTCCAAGGGGCCGACCACGACCTGGGCGCCGCGGTTCTCGGCTTCGCGGTAAAGCGCATCGAGATCGCCATGACTCGAATCGATGAAGCTCAGTTGCGCACTGTTGCCCTGGTTGGCTTCGTTGAGATGGTGAGTGCGCATGCCGTCGCGAATCGCCGCGGCAACTTCGGAAAGCGGGCCGGATTCGGGGAGAAAAACGGCAATGTGATTGACCTCCAGGCCCCGTAATTCGCGCAATGCCAATAGCTCGGAAGGTAGGCGGCGTGCCGCCGGGTGATTGGCATGGCGGCTGCGCCAGTCATCCAGCCGGTCGAACAGACGCTGGATATCGCCCCCACTGCTACGAAACAGCTTGGTCAGGTCGAGCCATCCGCGAGTGAGGGAATCTGCCCCGGCCTCGAGCGAGTTCAGTTGACGAGTCTCCAATCGCGTCAGGGCCTGCCAGATGGGGTCATTGAAGGCTTCCCGATCGGTATCGGCTTGAACGTCGAGCAGGGTTTCGGCGGCCGCGAGGGGTTCATCGACCTCGAGGAGCGCTATCCCCAGGCGTTCACGAAGCAGCACCGACTGATCCTGGGCCGGTTGCAGCGCCTCGATGTCCTGTCCTGCCTGGATCGCCGCCCAGGGGTCGTTCAGCGCCTCGCCCAGGTCCGACAGCAACAGTGCCCAGCGCAGTCGTGCCGACGCCTCGAGCTGACGGTCATCGATCTCCTTGGCAACCTCGAGTGCCTGGGGGCGGCTGCCCTGACGTGCTAGGATATCAGCCGCTTCCAGTCGGGTGAGCGCCGCCTGGGCGGGTGCCTGCTGCTCGGCCTGCTGAAGTAGCCGCTGTGGGTCATCCGCGGCACGGCGTTCCATGATGCCAGGTTGCAAGCCGCAGCCCGCCAGTATTAGCGCCATCAGCGCGGCGGCCAACAGGCCACGAATCGAGATGTTCATGAATCCTTCCTTGTCCCCATTAGCCGCGAGCAACCCAGGGAGCCGAGATGTCAGATGCGATTGCCGGTGCATTGTACGTGGTCGCTACACCGATTGGGAATCTGGACGACCTGAGCTTCCGTGCGATCCGAGTGCTTGGCGAGGTGGCGCTGATCGCCGCGGAAGATACCCGGCATAGCGCACGCCTGCTGCGACACCTGGGCCTTACGGTGCCGATGTTGTCGCTCCATGAGCACAATGAGCCGGCGCGGATCGAGCAGCTCGATGCACGACTGCTGGGCGGCGAGTCGATCGCCCTGATCAGCGATGCGGGAACCCCGCTGATCAGCGACCCGGGGTTCGTGCTGGTGCGTGAATTGCGCGCCAGAGGACGGCGGATCATCCCGATCCCGGGCCCCTGCGCGCTGGTTGCGGCATTGTCGGCGGCGGGGTTGCCGACGGATCGGTTCCTGTTCCAGGGTTTTCTGCCAGCCAGAAGCGCAGGCCGACGCGCTCGACTCGAGGCCTTGGTTGACCGCGAGGAAACCTTGGTGTTCTACGAGTCGCCGCACCGTATCCGCGACACCCTCGCCGATCTGGCCTGTACTCATCAGGAGCGCCAGTTGGTGTTAGCCCGTGAGCTGACCAAGACCTTCGAAACCTTTCTTGACGGCACGGCCGCCGGACTCCTGGCTCGCATGGACGCCGATCCCGATCAGACGCGTGGTGAGTTCGTGATCATGGTGGCTGGCGCTAAACCGCGCACCGGGGAGGATGCCGTCTCCTTCGAGGCCGATGCCCTGCTGTCGGCGCTGCTCGAGGAGGGTGTCGGCGTGAAGCAGGCAGCTGCTGTGGCGTCTCGGGTACTGGGTGGGGCGAAGAAAGGCTGGTATGCCCGGACCCAGACTCTCAAGGATGGGGATTGAGGGGCATCGGAGGCGCTGGTATGCTTGCCGCGGGAGTTGGCCAGACAGTCGCCGCTGCGCCGGGTTTTCGGATCGGGCGCAGGGGAGGAAAGTCCGGGCTCCGCAGGGCAGAGTGCCAGGTAATGCCTGGGCGGCGTGAGCCGACGGAAAGTGCAGCAGAGAGCAGACCGCCTACGTCTCCTCAGGGAGGCCGGCAAGGGTGAAAGGGTGCGGTAAGAGCGCACCGCGCGCCTGGTAACAGTGCGTGGCAAGGTAAACCCCACTCGGAGCAAGACCAAATAGGAACCCATTGACGTGGCCCGCGTCGGGTTCGGGTAGGTTGCTTGAGGGCCGTGGTGACGCGGCTCCTAGAGGAATGGCTGTCCACGACAGAACCCGGCTTATCGGCTGACTCCCCCCTGTCACTTGCTTGTCCATTCTCTTCCCATCCCTTCGAACGAGAAGTGCATGACACCATCCGCCTCTGAACACGCCGCCAGCGGCTTTCGCCATGTCAGCGTGCTGCTGGATGGGGCCGTCGATGCCTTGATTCATGATCCACAAGGGAGTTATCTGGACGGTACCTTCGGGCGTGGAGGGCATTCCCGCGCGATTCTCGAGCGCCTGGCCCCCGAAGGGCGATTGCTGGCCATTGACCGCGACCCCCAGGCGATCGCGGCCGCCGCCAGCATCGAGGATGCCCGCTTCAGCGTCGAGCGTGGCGAGTTTGCCCATCTCGGCGAGATCGCCGCGGCTCGCGGTCTGCACGGCCGCCTCGATGGCATCCTGCTGGATGTCGGGGTGTCTTCCCCCCAGCTTGACGATCCCGAGCGGGGATTCAGCTTCCTGCGCGATGGCCCCCTGGACATGCGCATGGACCCTACCCGCGGCGAGAGTGCCGCCGAGTTTCTTGCACGCGCCGACGAAGCCGAGATCGTCAGGGTGTTCAAACAGTATGGAGAAGAGCGCTTCGCCCGACGCCTGGTCAGGGCCATCATCTCTCGACGGGCCGATCGGCCCTTCGAACGCACCGCGGATCTTGCCGAGGTGGTCAAGACGGCTCATCCCGCCTGGGAGAAGGGCAAGCATCCAGCCACCCGTGTCTTCCAGGCGCTGCGTATCCAGGTCAATGGCGAGCTCGAGCAACTCGACGCGGCGTTGGACGCGGCGCTCGAGGCGCTGGCACCGGGGGGGCATATGGTGGTGATCAGCTTTCATTCCCTGGAAGATCGCCGCGTCAAGCGCTTCATCCGCCGGCACGTGCGTGGCGATACCGACCTGCCGCGCGGAGTGCCGGTTCGCGACGATCAGCTGGCCAAACGTCTGGACGCGGTGGGCAAGGCGCAACATGCCGGCGCACCGGAGCTTGCGGTCAATCCCCGCGCGCGCAGCGCCGTGATGCGTGTGGCGCGCAAACGCAGCTGAGGAGACGCTATGGTCAAGGGACGCACAGGCCCCAATGATGTCGGCTGGCCGCTGGCTCGGTTCTCCGGGCTGCGGCTGCTAATTGTCGTGTTGCTTGTGCTGGCCTGTCTGGGGAGCGCTCTGGCGGTGATCACCGCCAGCCACCTCACCCGCGAGCAATATGCAAACCTTCAACGCCTGGAGAGCGAACATCAGCAATTGCAGACCGAGTGGGGGCAGCTGCTTCTCGAGGACAGTGCCTGGTCTTCACCAGCCCGCGTCGAGGGCCTGGCCGAGGAGCGATTGGACATGCGCCTGCCTGAAGTGGTGGACGTCGAGGTGATTCGTCCGTGAGTCTTGATGCCCGAAGCGGGGTAACGCCGCGGCGACCGCCGCCGATGGAGCCGATGGGCGGCGTAAGGTATGGCCTGCTGTTGGTATTGGTCGCGATCGGTCTGGGACTGCTCGCCGGACGCGTGGTGACGCTACATGTCATCGACCGGCCTTTCCTGCAGGGACAAGGCGATGCGCGTACCCTGCGCACCGATACCATTCCGGCCCACCGGGGCATGATCAGCGACCGTCACGGCGAGCCGCTGGCAATCTCGACGCCTGTGGTATCGCTGTGGGCCAACCCCCAGGATTTGCCTGTCGACGATATCCAGCGGCTGATGCTGGCCCGTGGTTTGGGGATGGAGCTCGATGCCCTCAATGAGCGCATCGATCGCTACGGTGAGCGCGAATTCATGTATCTGCAGCGACGCCTGACGCCGAAAGCGGCGCAGCGGGTACTCGACCTGCGCGTACCGGGTGTGTATTCCCGGCAGGAATACAAGCGCTACTACCCCTCGGGAGAGGTAACGGCCCAGCTCCTCGGGGTTACCAATATCGATGATGCCGGCCAGGAGGGCCTGGAACTCGCTTATCAGTCTCATTTGGCGGGAGCGCCGGGGCAGCGGCGAGTCTTGAAGGATCGGCGTGGCCGCCTGGTCCGCGACCTGGCTGTATTGCGCGAGGCGCGGCCAGGGGGTGATCTGACCCTTTCCATCGACCAGCGTCTACAGTACATGGCGTATCGCGAACTCAAGACGGCGGTCGAGGAGCATCAGGCCGATGGTGGCGTGGTGGTGATGATGGACGCCGATACTGGCGAAGTGCTGGCCATGGCCAATCAGCCTTCCTACAACCCCAACAATCGTGCTGGCCTGGATCCTCGAGGGTTGCGTAATCAGGCCATTGTCGATGTCTTCGAGCCGGGCTCGGTGGTCAAGCCCCTGGCCATGGCGGCGGTGATGGAAAGCGGCAAATTCGACCGCGATACCGTGGTTGATACCTCGCCGGGCTGGATGCGCATCGATCGCTTCACCATCAAGGACGTGCGCAATTACGGCGAGCTGGACATGGCCGGTATTCTTGAGAAATCTTCGAATATCGGCATGTCGAAGCTGGTGCTGGAGCTTGATGACCCGCTGGTGCCCGAGAAATACCGCCTGCTGGGCTTCGGGGAGAGCCCCGGGACGGGGTTTCCTGGCGAGGCCAACGGCAGTCTGCCCGCTCCGCTGCGCTGGTCGAGCAGTCAATGGGCGGCGCTTTCCTACGGTTACGGCCTATCTGTCTCGGCGCTTCAGCTGGCCAGCGCCTTTACCGCTCTCGCCAACGATGGTGTCAGGATGCCACCTTCACTGCTCAGGTTGTCTGAGCCGGCCGTCGGCACCCCGGCCATCGATGCCGACGTGGCTCATGATCTTTTGCGCATCATGGAAGAGTCAGTACAGCCAGGAACGGGGGGGCGGCGAGCAGGGGTTCCCGGCTATCGCGTCGCCGGCAAGACCGGTACGGTGCGCAAGAACTCGGCAACCGGTTATACCGAAGATGCGTATCGCAGCCTGTTCGTAGGCGTTGCCCCTGTCTCGGACCCGAGTATCGTCACCGTGGTGATGATCGACCACCCCCAGGCAGGTGATTATTACGGCGGCGCCGTTGCCGCCCCCGCATTCTCGCGTATCGTCGGCAATGCCTTGCGACTGCTCGATGTGCCACCCGACGCGCCGCCCGATGCGCGAGAGGAATGAATCATGAACGTCAGTCAGACCGAGGTGACGGGATGGAGCTAGCCTACGCTCGGCTTGAAGCCAGCCTGTTCAGGCATTGGCCCGAAAGTCGCCCGGCGCTGGCGGCATTGTCGCTGCCGGAGGTATGCCGGCTGCAAGTGGACAGCCGGCGGCTGGCCCGTGGCGATGTGTTCGTAGCAGTGCCAGGCGTCGCGGCCGACGGTCGCCATTTCATCGATGACGCGCTGGCCTCCGGTGCCTCGCTGGTGCTGGCCCATCAGGACGGGCAGCAGCGTCATGCTGACCCGCGGGTGCTGTGGCTGACAGGCCTCAAGGAGACGCTGGGGCCGCTGGGTCAAGAATGCTTCGCCGTGCCCGACGACCTGGAGGTCATTGGCGTCACCGGCACCAATGGCAAGAGCTCGGTAACGCATTATCTGGCGGCGTTGAGCGAGGCCCTTGGCGTCCCGACCGGCCTGATCGGCACCCTGGGACAGGGGCGTGCCGGCAGTTTACACGATACCGGCCTGACCACGCCCGGGCCGCTGTCGCTTCAGGCGGCCCTGGGCGAACTGGCAGCAGCGAAGATGACGCGGGTCGCGATGGAAGTCTCGTCGCATGCGCTCGAACAGGCGCGGCTCGACGGCTGCCGAATCCGTGCCGCCGTGTTCACCAATCTCAGCCGTGACCACCTGGACTACCATGGCAGCATGGCAGGCTACGCCGCGGCCAAGGCACGATTGTTCCGGCGCCCCGAGCTTGAGCTCGCCGTGGTCAATGGTGACGACCCTCTGGCGAGGCTGATGCTGGCCGGCCTGGCGCCTGGCGTCAGGGTGCTGGCGGTCGGTGAACAGGAGGCCACGACACTGCGGGTGGTCGACTGGGTACCTCACGCACAGGGACAGCGCGCCCTGGTCGCGACGCCCGAGGGCGAGCGGGTGATCGAACTCGCGCTGATGGGCCGCTTCACGCTCGACAATGTGCTGCTGGCGATCGCCGTCCTCTATGGTCTCGGCCATCCGCTCGAGGCGCTGTTCACCGCCGCGTCCGGCCTTGCGTCCGTGCCCGGTCGTATGGAGGCGCTGGTAACGCCTGGGTGTCCGACGGTGGTCATTGACTACGCCCATACGCCGGACGCGCTGGACAACGCCTTGGCGGCGCTGCGCGCGCATCTGCCGGGCGAGGGGCAGTTGTGGTGCGTGTTCGGCTGCGGCGGCGATCGCGATACCGGCAAGCGAGCGTTGATGGGCGCGGCCGCCGAGCGTCAGGCCGATATCATCGTGGTGACCGACGACAACCCGCGCAGCGAAGCTCCGGCAAGCATCCGCGAGCAGATTCTCACGGGGCTTTCGCGTGAGGCACGAGAAGCCGCCTGGAACCTGGGCGACCGTGGCCATGCGCTTGCCCGCGTGCTGGGTGATGCCTCGGCCGAGGATGTCGTGCTCATCGCCGGCAAGGGCCATGAGACCTGTCAGGAGATCGCGGGGGTGCGTCACGACTTCTCGGATCGTGTCGAGGCTGTAAACGCTCTGTCGGCACGCAGCGGGAGACCAGGGCGATGAGTGCAATGGGGCTGCAGACCCTCGGTGACATCGCCTCGGCGCTTGGCGTAGCGAGCCCGGACATCGACGCGGCGGTCACGGCGATCGTCACCGACTCCCGGCAACTGGTCCCGGGTAGCCTGTTCGTGGCCTTGCGCGGCGAGCGCTTCGATGCCCATGACTTTCTCGACAAGGCGCGAGACGCCGGGGCCGTGGCGGCGCTGGTCGAACGTCCGGTGGCCGATCCGCTAGCGCAGATTCAGGTGGCGGACACTCGATTGGCGCTCGGGCTGCTGGGGCGGGCGCGGCGTCGGGCCTGGGACGGGCCCTTGGTCGCCGTGACCGGCAACAGTGGCAAGACCACGGTCAAGGAGTTGCTCGCCGCCTTGCTGGGCCGCCACGGCTCGACGCTTGCCACCCAGGGCAATCTCAACAACGATATTGGCGCGCCGTTGACGCTGCTCGGCCTGGAACCCCACCACCGGCAGGCCGTCGTCGAACTGGGGGCCAACCATCTCGGCGAGATCGCCTGGACCACTTCGCTGGCCGAGCCACAAGTCGCCGTCATCACCAATGTCACCGGGGCGCACGTGGGCGAGTTCGGCGGCATGGGCCGTATCGCCCAGGCCAAGGCGGAGATCCTGGCCGGCTTGTCCGCCGAGGGAATCGCGGTGCTTAACCGCGACGATGACTACTTCGCCACCTGGGCGGCGCTTGCCGCACCCCGCGAGGTGCTCGACTTCGCCATCGACCTCCCGCAGGCCCGCGTTCATGCACGGGCGCTGGTCTGTGATGTTTTCGGGCGCTATGCTTTCACGCTTGTCGTGGATGGCCAGGAAGTGGGCCGTGTGCAGCTTGGCCTGTTGGGGCGTCATAACGTGTCCAACGCCCTGGCGGCGACAGCGGCGGCGCTGGCGCTGGGCCTGGCCCCGGCGGACGTGCTCGTTGGACTGGGAGATGTTTCGCCCATGGCGGGGCGTCTCAGTGTTGCCGAGGGCGTGAAGGGCACGCGGCTCTTGGACGATACCTATAATGCCAACCCCGGCGCGGTCAAGGCGGCGCTCGACCTGTTGGTCACGCTGCCCGGGCCCCACTGGTGCCTGCTCGGCGCCATGGGCGAACTGGGGGAGGCGTCCGAGCGGCTGCATGCCGACATCGGGCGACATGCACGGGAGCGGGGCGTCGAGTTCCTAGGCACGCTGGGTGAGTCGGCACGACCGGCAAGCCAGGCCTTCGGTGAAGGCGGGTGCCATTTCGACGACCGGGTGACGCTGATGCGCCACGTCCTCAACCATCTGCCATTCGGGGCCAGCGTGCTGGTCAAGGGATCACGCAGTGCCGGCATGGAACATGTGATTGCCGCCCTGCGCCCGGATGCACCAAGGTGAACGCGATACATGCTGCTTTATCTGGCTGATTTTCTGGCGCAATTTTTCAGCGCCTTTAATGTGTTCAACTATCTGACCCTGCGCATGATCCTGGGCACGCTCACGGCCCTGGTGCTCTGCCTGTGGCTCGGTCCGGTCATGATTCGCCGACTGGTCGAGCGACAGATCGGCCAGGCCGTGCGTGACGATGGACCCCAGTCACACCTCTCGAAAGCGGGGACGCCGACCATGGGCGGTGCGATGATCCTGATGGCGATC
Source organism: Halomonas korlensis (assembly GCF_900116705.1). Classification (GTDB taxonomy): domain Bacteria; phylum Pseudomonadota; class Gammaproteobacteria; order Pseudomonadales; family Halomonadaceae; genus Halomonas; species Halomonas korlensis. Next base: position 52,042 of record NZ_FPBP01000013.1, read on the forward strand.
GCCGTAAGTACCCTGCTGTGGGGGGACCTCGACAACCATTATGTATGGATCGTCTTGGCGGTCACCCTGGGGTTCGGGGCCATCGGCTGGGTGGATGACTATCGCAAGGTGGTGGAGAAGAACCCGCGGGGCCTGCCGGCACGCTGGAAATACTTCTGGCAATCGGTCATTGGCCTGTCGGCGGCGATCGTGCTCTATGTCACCGCCGCTTCCCCGGTGGAAACCAGCCTGATCGTGCCGTTGTTCAAGGATTTCGTCATGCCGCTGGGCGTCTTCTATATCGTGCTGACGTACCTGGTGATCGTCGGCAGCTCCAACGCGGTCAATCTCACCGATGGACTCGATGGTCTGGCGATCATGCCCACCGTGCTGGTGGCGATGGGCCTGGCGATCTTCGCTTATGCCAGCGGCAACGTCGTGTTTGCCGACTACCTGCAGATTCCCATGATTCCCGGCGCCGGCGAGTTGGCGGTCTTCTGCGCCACCATCGCCGGCGCCGGGCTGGGCTTTCTCTGGTTCAATACCTATCCCGCCCAGGTGTTCATGGGCGACGTCGGGGCCCTGGCCCTGGGCGCCGCGCTGGGCGTGGTAGCGGTGATCGTGCGTCAGGAGATCGTGCTGTTCATCATGGGCGGTATCTTCGTCATGGAGACCGTCTCGGTGATCCTGCAGGTTGGCTCCTACAAGCTCACCGGGCGCCGCATCTTTCGCATGGCTCCCTTGCACCATCATTACGAGCTCAAGGGCTGGCCGGAGCCGCGCGTTATCGTGCGGTTCTGGATCATCACCGTGGTGTTGGTGCTGGTCGGCCTGGCCACCCTGAAGGTTCGCTGAAAAGCGGCGACGCTGTCATGCCATCGGCAAGGAGCACATCATGCCCAAGGTGCCCAAGGGCGTCAGCCTGGTGGTCGGGCTGGGAGTATCGGGTCGCGCGATCTGTCGCCACCTGAGCCGGCAGGGTGCCCGCTATATGGTCGCGGACACCCGAACTGCCCCTCCCGGCCTGGAGGACTTTCGCATTGCCCATCCGGATATCGAGATCCACATCGGCCCACTGACGACGCTGGACCTTTCCGAGGCTGAGGAAGTGATCCTAAGCCCCGGCGTAGACCCTAGAAGTGCCGGGCTGGCGCCGCTTGCCGGCGATACGCGAGCCGCGACAGGGCAGCCTCGGCTGGTGGGCGAGATGGCACTCTTCGTGCGTGCCTGCCGGGCGCCCATCGTTGCGATTACCGGTTCCAATGCCAAGTCGACCGTGACCACACTGATCGGCGACATGGCCCGTGAGGCCGGGCACCGGGTTGCCGTGGGCGGAAATCTGGGCACGCCGGCCCTGGATCTGCTGGTCGATGAGCCCGATGCCGAACTCTACGTGATCGAACTTTCCAGCTTCCAACTCGAGATGACGCCGTGGCTGGGTGCCGAGAGTGCGGTCTTTCTCAACCTAAGTGCCGACCATCTGGATCGCCATGGCAACATGGCCGGCTACCGGGCCGCCAAGCTGCCCATCTTCCGCGGAGCTCGCCATGCCGTCGTCAATGCCGAGGACCCGATGACCTGGCCATCCGCGCGCCTTGCCGATCAGGACGCATTCACGACTCGCACGCCGCAGGGCGACGAATGGGGTATCGGCCGCCACCAGGACAGAGATTGGCTGCTGCATGGCGACAAGCCGCTGATGCCGGCGGCCGACGTACGCCTGCCCGGACGCCACAACCAGGCCAACGCCCTGGCGGCGCTGGCCGTCGGCCATCGACTGCGTTTGCCGATGGCCGCCATGTGCGCGGTGTTGCGACGCTTTGCCGGGCTGCCCCATCGGGGAGAGCTGATTGCGGAGGTGAATGGTGTGCGCTGGATCAATGATTCCAAGGGCACCAATGTCGGCGCCACGCTTGCCGCCATCGAGGGGCTGGGCCCCACGCTCGAGGGGCGGCTGGTCCTGCTCGCTGGGGGAGTGGGCAAGGGAGCCGATTTCGCTCCGCTGGCAGAGCCACTGGCCCGCTTCGGCCGCGAGGCGATACTCTTCGGCGAAGACGCCGGGAAGCTTGCCTCGGCTCTCGACGGGCAAGTGCCGCTGAGCCGGGTCGACCATCTGGAAGCGGCCATGGCACGGGCCGTCGAGGTCGCCAGGCCGGGAGACTGCGTGCTGCTGTCGCCTGCCTGCGCCAGTCTCGACCAGTTCGCCAATTATCAGGCGCGGGGCGAGGCGTTTCGCCGCTTCGCCCACCGTCTAGCATCAGAGAGTCAACCATGAACCGACTGGAACGCTGGCGCCGTCGTCTTTCCACCGCCGATCAGCCCTTCGATGGCTGGTTGCTGGTGGCGACCCTGTCGCTGATGCTGGTCGGCTGGGTCATGGTCACCTCGGCCTCTACCGAGGTGGCATCGAGCCTCACCGGCAATCCCTATTATTTCTCGATTCGTCACGGCATCTTCCTTGTCGGTGCCGTGGTCCTGGCGGGTCTGGCGCTGCGCGTGCCGCTGGCCTGGTGGAAGGCCAATGGCCCCTTGCTGCTGCTGGTAGGAATCGGCTTGCTGGTCCTGGTTCTGCTGGTCGGTCGGGAAGTCAACGGTAGCCGGCGTTGGCTGTCGATTCCCGGTATCCCCTTCAACCTCCAGGCTTCTGAGGTGGCCAAGCTCTGTCTGATCGCGTACTTGGCCGGCTATCTGGAGCGTTTCCTGCCTCAGGTGCGTCAGCAGTGGGGGGCATTCCTGCGGCCGCTGATGGTGATGGCCGTGATCGCCGTGCTGTTGATTCTCGAGCCGGACTATGGCGCCGTGGTAGTCATGACCGGCTGCGTGATGGGTATGCTGCTGATGGCCGGCGCGCCCTGGGGGCGCTTCGTGCTGCTGCTGGTTCTGGTCGCCGGGGGGGCCGTGCTGCTTGCCATCGCCGAGCCTTACCGGATGGCACGATTGACCAGTTTTGCCGATCCGTGGGCCGATCAGTTCGCCAGTGGTTATCAACTGACCCAGGCATTGATTGCCTACGGGCGCGGACACTGGCTGGGCATGGGGCTCGGTAATAGTGTGCAGAAGTTGTTCTATCTGCCCGAAGCACATACGGATTTCGTATTCGCCGTGCTCGCCGAAGAATTGGGCCTGTTCGGCGCCATTGCGGTGATCGGACTGTTTGCGTTGTTGATCTGGCGGGCAATGGCAGTAGGGCGGCGTGCCGAACTGGCGCGCCTGCCTTTCGCCGCCTTCTTGAGCTACGGCATTGCGCTGATCATCGGCGCCCAGGCCTTCATCAATATCGCCGTCAGCACCGGCATGTTGCCGACCAAGGGGCTGACGCTGCCACTGCTCAGCTACGGCGGCTCGAGCCTGGTGGTCAGTGCGCTTATGATGGCGCTGGTGCTGCGGGCGGATATCGAGACGCGTCGGGCACTGCGGCGCAAGCGTTCCGCGGCGCCCAGGCAAGCCGTTGGCGATGTTACGCCGCCGCGCCCCCGGCAAAAACGCGCCCTGCAAGAAGGAATGACGCAGTGAGCAAGCAAACGCAGCGGCGTGTGCTGATCATGGCCGGCGGCACCGGGGGACATGTGATCCCGGCGCTGTCGCTCGCCCGAGGGTTGGAAGCCCAAGGCGTCGAAGTCGAGTGGCTGGGCAGTCCGCGTGGTATCGAGAATCGCCTGGTGCCCGAGGCGGGCATTGCGCTGCATCGGATTGCCGTGGCAGGTCTGCGCGGCAACGGCCTGGCGGGCTGGCTGCTGGCACCGCTCAATCTGACGCGGGCGGTATGGCAGGCCTGGCGCATTCTTCGCCGGTTTGATCCCCAGTTGGTAGTGGGCCTGGGCGGCTTTGCGAGTGGCCCGGGTGGCTTGGCGGCGTGGTTATCGAGACGCCCCTTGATGATTCATGAACAGAACGCCGTGGCGGGGATGACCAATCGCGCCTTGGCGCGTCTCGCCACACGCGTCTATGCTGCCTTTCCCCAGGCGTTTGCCGGCCACGCCGAGGTGGTCGGCAACCCGGTGCGCGATGATATCGCGGTCCTGGGAGAGCGCCCCAGGGGCGCCGTTGACATGCAGGCGCGTTCCTTGAGACTGCTGGTGCTGGGGGGATCGCTGGGTGCTCAGGCCCTCAACGAGCGTCTGCCCGAGGCCCTGGCTCGTCTTGCCGAGGCCGAGCGTCCCGAAGTCCGACATCAGGCTGGACGCGACAAGGACGGCGCGACTCGCGAGGCTTATCACGAAAGTGGCGTCGACGCTGAGGTCAGCGCCTTCATCGACGACATGGGAGCGGCCTATGCCTGGGCCGATCTGGTAGTCTGTCGGGCCGGGGCCCTTACCGTGGCGGAGCTCGCGGCCGCGGCGAAACCGGCGCTCTTCGTGCCGTTTCCCCATGCCGTCGATGACCACCAGACCGCCAATGCGCAGGCACTGGTCAATCAGGGCGCTGCCCGCTTGATCCCCCAGGACGAACTTACCGCCGTGTCGCTGGTTGATCAGCTGGCGACATTGCTGGACCCCGATATTCTCGCTGCCATGGCGACACGGGCGCGGGCCTGTGCCGAGCTCAATTCCATCGAGCGCCTGGTAGCCGGTTGCATGGAGATAGGTTTTGAGCGATAGCACAGCAGGGCCGATGGCCGGTCCTACCCCCTTTCCGGGTCACGGCCGAGGCCTCGGCATGCGCCGCATCCGGCAGATTCATTTCGTCGGCATTGGCGGTGCCGGGATGTGCGGCATCGCTGAGGTACTGGCCAACCAGGGCTATGCCGTCAGCGGTAGCGATCTGCGGGAATCCCCGGTCGTAACTCGCCTGCGCAGTTGCGATATCCGCGTGGCGGTCGGTCATCATGCCGATCACGTGGCCGGTGCCGACGTGGTGGTAGTGTCCACCGCTGTCGACGAGACTAATCCCGAGATCCGCTGGGCCCATGAGCACCGGGTGCCGGTCGTGCGACGCGCCGAGATGCTCGCCGAGTTGATGCGCTTTCGCCATGGCATCGCCGTGGCCGGCACCCACGGCAAGACCACAACTACCAGCCTGACCGCGACGCTATTGGGCGAGGGAGGCCTGGACCCCACGTTCGTCATCGGCGGCAGGCTGACCAGTGCCGGCACCAATGCACGTCTCGGCGAAGGCGATTACCTGGTCGCCGAGGCCGATGAGTCCGATGCCTCCTTCCTGCACCTGCAGCCGATGGTGTCGATCGTCACCAATATCGATGCCGACCATATGGCGACCTATGGCGGGGATTTCGAGAAGCTCAAGAGCACCTTCATCGAATTCCTGCACAATCTGCCGTTCTACGGCCTGGCGATTCTCTGCCTCGATGATGCCAATGTGCGCGGGCTACTCGACCAGGTGCACCGCCAGTTCGTCACCTATGGGTTCAGCGAGGATGCCGATTACCACATCGAGGACTTCGAGCAGGAACAGGGCGAGGTGCGCTTCACCGTCCGGCGCCCTGATGGGCTGGCGCCTCTGGCGATTCGCTTGTCGATGCCCGGCCGGCACAATGCCTTGAACGCCCTGGCGGCCATCGTCGTGGCCACCGATGCGGGGGTCGGTGACGAGGCCATCCTGCGCGGCCTGGCGAGCTTCGAAGGGGTTGGGCGGCGCTTCCAGGTCCATGGTCAGTTCCCAAGCCCCACGGGCGGTGGAGAGATCATGCTGGTGGACGATTACGGGCATCATCCGCGCGAGGTCGAGATGGTGATACGCGCGGTGCGGGCGGGCTGGCCAGAGCGCCGACTGGTGATGGTCTATCAGCCCCATCGCTATTCGCGCACCCGCGATCTCTACGAGGATTTCGTGCGGGTGCTGGCTGAGGTCGATACGCTGCTTCTTTTGGACGTCTACAGCGCCGGGGAAACGCCGATCCCCGGCGCTGACGGACGCACGCTGGCAGGATCGATTCGCCAGCGGGGTGCGGTCGACCCGATCTTCGTCCAGGAGAAAGGCGAGTTGCCAGGGCTACTGGCTCGCGTGCTGCGCCCCGACGATATCCTGATCACCCAGGGTGCCGGTGATGTCGGCGGTATCGCGCTTCGCCTGGCCGAGTCAGCACTGAAACTCGATGAGGTGACGTTGTGAGCACAGCGAGTCTTGCGTTGGGCCGTGTGGTGGTGGTCTACGGCGGTGAGTCGGCGGAACGGGACGTGTCGCTCAAGAGTGGTAAGGCAGTGCTCTCCGCCCTGCAGCGGGCCGGAGTCGAGGCGATCGGCTTCGATCCTGCCGAGGGCGGGCTTGCAGGGCTCGAGGCCCTGGTACCAGATTGCGTGTTCATCGCTCTGCACGGCAGGGGTGGTGAGGATGGCACCTTGCAGGGGGCGCTGGAACTGCTGGGGATTCCCTATACCGGTAGCGGGGTGCTGGCCTCGGCACTGGGGATGGACAAGCAGCGCACCAAGCTGGTGTGGCAGGCGCTGGGGTTGCCGACGCCCGAGGCCGAGATGCTCGGGCAGGATGCCGATTGGACGGCAGTGGTGGAGCGGCTCGGCCTGCCCCTGATCGTCAAGCCGGTTCATGAGGGCTCGACGCTGGGGATCAGCATCGTTGACAGCCGCGACGCGCTGGAGCGCGCCTATCGGGAGGCGGCGCGCTTCGATGCGCGGGTGATGGCGGAACGCTTCGTTGTCGGTGAGGAGTATACGGTGTCGCTGCTGGGCGATGAGGTGTTACCGGCGATACGCGTCGAGGTGCCTGGCGGCGGCTTTTATGATTACGAGGCCAAGTATCTCTCGAATGCTACCCGCTATCATCTGCCCTGTGGCCTTTCCGCCGAGCAGGAGGCGGAGCTGGGCGCGCTATGCCGCGAGGCCTTCGCCGCTATTGGGGGAGAGGGCTGGGGCCGGGTGGATGTGATGCGTGATGCAGATGGGCGCTTCTGGCTGATCGAGGTCAATACCACGCCGGGCATGACTGACCATAGTCTGGTGCCGCAGGCCGCGGCGCATGCGGGCATCGACTTCGAGCATCTCGTGGTGCGCATCCTCGAAGCCATGAGGCCCGAACCGACATGAGACAGAGTGGCCTGGCCGGGCTGCTGTTGCTGGCGATCCTGCTGGGGGCAGGGGGGCGTGCGCTGTGGGTCTGGCTCGATCGCCCTGTCGAGCGCGTGTCGATCCGTGGCGAGATGCAGCATGTCAATGCCGACTATCTGCGCGATGAGCTTTCACCGCTGATTCGCGGGCGAACCTGGCTCTCGGTGAGCTTGAACGAGTTGCGGGAAGATGCCAGAGCCATCGGCTGGGTGTCTGAAGTGCGGGTCAGCCGACAATGGCCGGACGCGCTGACCTTTGAACTGGTCGAGCAGGAGCCGGTGGCACGCTGGAATGATGATTACCTGCTTAATGCCCAAGGCGAGCCTTTTGCTTATGGCGAAGTGCCTCCTCCTGAACCACTCCCCGATCTGGCGGGTCCCGGCGGGAGCAGTAAAGAGGTACTGGCTTATCATCGCGATTTGATGGAGCGCTTCGATAAACTCGGCTTGGTAGTGACTCAGCTGCGTCTTGAAGCTCGAGGCGCGTGGCGTTTTCAACTTAATGATAGTGTCTGGGTGATGCTCGGCCGTAATGATCGGCAAGCCCGTCTGGCTAGACTGACTGCCGCCTGGCAGCGACAGTTGGATTCGCAGGCGTCGCATATTCGCTACATTGACCTGCGTTATCCCAATGGGGTTGCAGTAGCCTGGCATGGAGAAACCGATACAGCACAAGACGCCAATCTAGAAGAAGGTTGAAGCTGGACCTTTTTCGCTAACGCCTGTCTGGCATGATATTGAGGTGTTTCTTTTAAGGCAAAATCGCCGTATCGTGAGCGCTAATTATTGCATAGCACTGGTGTATTATCCGTAGTTGTTCTTATACTGGTGTAGACATTACTTTTTCATTATTTAAGGTTCCCTCTTGCGGGACAGACTCTAGGAGATTTCCCGACTCATGGCAGGTCCATCCAATGCGTCCAATATGGTAGTCGGGCTGGATATCGGAACGTCCAAGGTCGTGGCGATCGTAGGACAGCCCACTGACGACGGCGGCATCGAGATAGCCGGTATTGGCTCGCATCCTTCGCGCGGCATGAAGAAGGGCGTGGTGATAAATATCGAATCCACCGTCCTTTCCATTCAGCGTGCCGTGGAAGAGGCAGAGTTGATGGCCGGCTGTGACATCCATTCCGTCTATGTCGGGGTGGCGGGGAGTCATATCAGCTCGATGAATTCCGATGGTGTCGTAGCTATCAAGGATCGCGAGGTTACCCCTTCCGATATCGATCGCGTGATCGACTCGGCGAGGGCGCGCGCGATCTCCGAGGGGCAGCGAGTGCTGCATGTGCTTCCGCAGGAGTTCGCGATCGATACCCAGGGCGGAATTCGCGAGCCACTGGGCATGTCGGGAGTGCGTCTCGAGGCGCGCGTGCATCTGGTCACTGCTGCCCTGAATGCGGTGCAGAATATCGAGAAGTGTGTCCGCCGTTGTGGGCTCGAGGTCGATGCCATCATTCTCGAGCAGTTGGCTTCGAGCCACGCAGTTCTCACCGAGGATGAGCGCGAACTGGGCGTCTGCATGGTCGATATTGGCGGGGGCACTACCGATATCGCCGTGTTTACCGAAGGCGCCATCCGGCATACCGCCGTGATACCCATTGCGGGGGATCAGGTCACCAATGATATCGCCATGGCGCTTCGCACGCCGACCCAATATGCTGAGGAGATCAAGGTCAAGTATGCCTGTGCGCTGACCCAGCTTGCGGCCAGCGACGAGATGATCAAGGTCCCCAGCGTCGGCGACCGGCCAGCACGTGATCTGTCCAGGCAGTCGCTGGCCGAGGTGGTCGAGCCTCGTTACGAGGAACTCTTTACGCTCATTCGGGATGAATTACGGCGCAGTGGTTATGAGGATCTGGTCGCGGCGGGGGTGGTACTCACCGGTGGGACCTCGCGAATGGAAGGCGTGGTCGAGCTTGCCGAAGAGATCTTCCACATGCCGGTACGCATCGCCTGCCCCCAGAATGTCCGCGGACTGGCCGACGTGGTACGTAATCCCATCTATTCGACTGGAGTCGGTTTACTGCATTACGCTCTGCAGGAAGTTCGCCAGGGGCGTGTGCGAAAGACAGAAGGCGGCGTGATCCCGATGCAACCGAGACGAGAAGAGATCTCCCGAGGGGGATCGAGGGAAGGGGTTCCGGCGCTGGTAAGGCTCAAGGGCTGGTTGAAAGGAAATTTCTGACAGGGCCGCCGTGGCGGTCCAGGAGACGTGGCAAATGTTCGAACTGGTAGATAGCGCACCCTCAAGCAGTGCAGTCATCAAGGTCATTGGTGTCGGTGGCGGTGGTGGCAATGCCGTCAATCACATGGTCGAAAGCAACATCGAGGGCGTGGAATTCATCTGCGCCAATACCGATGCTCAGGCGCTCAAGCGTGTTTCGGCCAAGACCGTCCTGCAACTCGGTAGTGAGATCACCAAGGGACTGGGCGCCGGCGCCAGCCCGGAAGTCGGCCGGCAGGCCGCGATGGAAGATCGTGAGCGTATTGCCGAGCTGCTCAACGGAGCTGACATGGTGTTCATTACCGCCGGCATGGGGGGTGGCACCGGTACCGGTGGTGCGCCCGTAGTCGCTCAGGTGGCCAAGGAGCTGGGCATCCTCACCGTGGCCGTGGTGACGCGTCCCTTCCCCTTCGAAGGGCCCAAGCGTATGCGGGCTGCCGAGGAGGGTATGAAGGAGCTATCTGAATACGTTGATTCGCTGATCACCATTCCCAACGAGAAGCTGCTGTCGGTGCTCGGCAAGAATGCCAGCCTGCTTAATGCTTTCAGTGCCGCCAACGATGTGTTGCTTGGGGCCGTTCAGGGTATCGCCGAGCTGATCACCAGTCCGGGGATCATCAACGTCGACTTTGCCGATGTGCGCACGGTGATGTCCGAGATGGGCATGGCAATGATGGGCACCGGTGGAGCCACCGGCGAGAACCGGGCGCGCGAGGCGGCCGAGAAAGCCATCAGGAGCCCGTTGCTCGAGGATATCGACCTGCATGGCGCTCGCGGCATTCTGGTCAACATTACCGCTGGCCCCGACCTTTCCATTGGCGAGTTCAATGACGTCGGTGCGACGGTGCAGGAGTTTGCCTCTCAGGATGCCACCATCGTGGTGGGCACCTCCATCGACATGGAGATGACCGATGAGCTGCGTGTCACCGTGGTCGCCGCCGGCCTCGACGACCAGCAGCCACGCCAGAAAGCGACGCCTCGCGAGACGGTGCGCCGTGAAGCCGCCGAATACCGTCAGCGTCAGCAACCGGCGGTCGGCCGAGCACAGACAGCCGCGCCTCGTGCCGAATCCCAGGAGGCGCAGCGCCCTCAGCCAGAGAAGCGCAAGTCGCAAGAGCTCGACGATTACCTGGATATCCCGGCCTTCCTGCGTCGCCAGGCTGATTGAGATTGTCTATCGGAGCAATTGATGAGGCCGGGTAAAGTTTTTTGTTGAAACAGCTGTTCGGTGGTATAGTGAACAGTGTTTGATAATCAACCATAGCCCGGCTAATGCTCATGATCAGACAACGCACCCTGAAGAACATCATCCGCGCCACTGGCGTCGGCCTGCATTCCGGCAAGAAGGTCTACCTTTCCTTGCGCCCCGCACCTGTGGATACCGGTATCGTCTTCGTGCGCACCGATCTCGATCCCGAAGTGGAAATTCCCGCACGGGCCGAGAATGTCACCGACACTACCTTGTGTACTGCCTTGACGGCGGGCGGGGCGAAGGTGGCGACCGTCGAGCACTTAATGTCGGCGTTGGCCGGGCTCGGTATCGACAATGCCTATGTGGACGTCAGCGCCCCCGAAGTGCCGATCATGGACGGGAGTGCAGGCCCCTTCGTGTTCCTGATCCAGTCGGCGGGCATCAGCGAGCAGAACGCGCCCAAGAAGTTTATTCGCATCAAGCGCGAGGTTGCTGTCCGTGACGGCGACAAGGAAGCGACCTTCCTGCCGCATCGCGGTTTCAAGGTCTCGTTCTCCATCGATTTCGATCACCCGGTTTTCCACAACCAGAAGCAGACCGCCATGGTCGACTTCTCCACAACGTCTTTCGTCAAGGAAGTCTCGCGGGCGCGAACCTTCGGCTTCATGCGTGACCTGGAGTACCTGCGTTCCAACAACCTGGCATTGGGTGGGAGTCTGGATAACGCCATCGTGGTCGACGACTATCGTATCGTGAACGAGGGCGGCCTTCGTTATGACGACGAGTTCGTCAAACACAAGGTGCTTGATGCCATCGGCGATCTCTACCAGCTTGGCTTCAGCTTGATTGGCGAGTTCCGTGGGGTTAAGTCGGGTCACGCGCTCAACAATCAGCTGTGCCGCGCGTTGATGGCACAGGCTGATGCCTATGAGGTGGTGACCTTCGAGAATGAAGCCGATATCGCGCCGATTTCCTATGCGGCGCCGGCCATGGCCTGACCTCCGAGCCCCTGGATTCATGGATTGAACGAGCAACGCCGCTATTCTTTGAATGGCGGCGTTGCTCGTTTATGGATATCCGGTATGGGACTGGTTAAAAGCCTTTCGGTACGTCAGGACTTTTCAGCGTGCGCGGCGAGTTTCTCCAAGGCACGTTTCAGGCGCGGGTTCTCGATATCCGCCGCACAGCTGGAAAGCTCATCAGCAGCTTGGGCGGGAAGTTCACGAACGTAGCGCCGTGGCGCCTTCACCGTATGGACTGGCCGCACCTTGAACTGAAAGCCGGTCACCGCCTCGAAGCCCGGAAGTTCGTGAAGCAGCTGCAGCAGGCGTTGTTGTTCGTATCGTAGCCAGGTCAGCCAGACGGCGCGGTCGGTAATCAATGTCAAGCGACCCTCGCGGTAACCACCGACGTGTAAATGTTCGCGGACTTCCTCGGGAAGGTGGTCTCGCAGGTGCTGTTGGGCCCGCTCGATAAGCCTGGCAGTGCGCATCAGCGAACCCAGCTCACCGCCGCCATCCAGCAGGCGGGACATGGGCTGTGCGCGTGCGCGCTTAACCTTTATACTCATTGGCTTGCTTCTCGAGGCCTTCCCGCTGGACATGGCATTCGATCATGTCGTGGTCGATAGACGGTAATCAGCGGGAGCCTATCACGCTCTGGAGTCCATCGACAGCATGCCGTCCGTCCCTTACCACCACTCGCTTGCCGCCGGCTGTCGCGCTACCGAGCGTTGCCTGACGGGGCGCCGTGCAGTGGCACGTCGACCAGCGCGTTGGTGGTTGGCGGGTCTGCTGGTGGGATGTCTGTTACCGGCCAGCCTGGCGCAAACCGAAGGATGGCGGTATTCCGAGCGAATCGCCCAGATCTGTGTGCTGGCCCCGGCGTTGATTCGCGCCAGCTCGCGGCTTCGGGCACGCCGTCGCGCCATGGTGCGATGGCCCCTGCGTAGGGTGTGGCGACTCGCCGACGCCATTGGCTCGGCGGGGCGTCTGATCGTGCCACCGCCGCGCGCCATTGCCGGCCATGATGTGTTGACGCGTCGTGGCCCGCCGCAGGCGTGGGCAGGCTGTTAATCGACCGAACCGCCGAGCGTCTATCGACACCGGCGCGATGCCACACGCAGATATTGGACATTTCATGATCAACTCCCTGTTACGCAAGGTCGTCGGTTCCAAGAACGACCGAGAAGTCAAGAGCATGTCGCGCCAGGCCGCGCAGATCACGGCGATGGAAAACCAGCTCGAGAGCCTGGATGATGCGATGCTGCAGGCGCGCACTCAGACACTTCGCGAGCGGCTCGAGGCCGGCGAGACGCTGGAAGCGCTACTGCCGGATGCCTTCGCCACGGTACGTGAGGCCAGCAAGCGCGTGATGGGTCTGCGCCACTTCGACGTGCAGTTGGTGGGCGGCATGACCCTGCATCGTGGCCGCATCGCCGAGATGAAGACCGGTGAAGGCAAGACCCTGGTGGCCACCCTGGCCGTTTATCTTAATGCCCTGTCTGGTGAAGGCGTCCACGTCGTCACCGTCAATGATTACCTGGCGAGTCGCGACGCCGAGTGGATGCGCCCGCTCTACGAATTCCTGGGGTTGAGCGTGGGGATTATCTACTCGGGGCAAAACGCCGAGGAAAAGCGCGCGGCCTATGCGTGCGATATTACCTACGGTACCAACAACGAATTCGGCTTCGACTATCTGCGCGATAACATGGCGTTCTCGTTGGAGGACAAGGTGCAGCGTGGGCTGCATTTCGCCATCGTCGATGAAGTCGACTCGATCCTGATCGATGAGGCACGAACGCCGCTGATTATCTCAGGGGCGGTGGATGAAAATACCGAGCTTTACAGGGTGGTTGATCGCCTGGCCGTGCATCTGGAGCAGGGTAGCGAGGACGAGGAAGCCGTGAGCGGGGACTTCCTGATCGACGAGAAACAAAAGCAGGTGGAAGTCACCGAGCAGGGCCACCACAAGGTCGAGGAGTTGATGCGCGCCGAGGGGCTGCTCGGCGAGGAGGATTCGCTCTATGCGGTCCAGAACCTCAACTTGCTTCAGCATATGCACTCGGCCCTGCGGGCGAGGCATCTCTACCATCGCGACGTGGACTACATCGTCAAGGATGGGCAGGTGGTGATCGTCGACGAACATACCGGCCGCAGCATGCCGGGCCGGCGCTGGTCGGAAGGCCTCCATCAGGCGGTGGAAGCCAAGGAGGGAGTCACCGTTCAGCGCGAGAGCCAGACGCTGGCCTCGACCACCTTTCAGAACTACTTCCGTCTCTACGACAAGCTGGCCGGGATGACCGGTACCGCCGATACCGAGGCCTTCGAGTTTCGGCAGATCTATGGTCTGGACGTGGTGGTGATCCCCACTAACCAGCCGCTGATCCGCCAGGACCAGAACGATCTGGTCTACCTCACCGCCGAGGAAAAGTACGAGGCGATCATCGAGGACGTCAGGACCCAGACCGAGGCGGGTCGGCCCGTGCTGGTGGGTACCGCTTCCATCGAGACCAGCGAGTACCTGGCGGCCCTGATGCGCAAGGCCGAGCTCACGTTCAATGTGCTCAACGCCAAGCAGCACCAGAGCGAGGCCGAGATCATCGCTCAGGCGGGCCGGCCGGGTGCGATCACCATCGCCACCAACATGGCGGGTCGCGGTACCGATATCGTTCTTGGCGGTAACTGGGAAGCCGAAGCCGCCAGACAGGGCGACGCCAGCGACGCGCAAATGGCGAATATCAAGGCCGAATGGCAGGCCCGTCACGAGGCGGTGCTGGCGGCCGGCGGCCTGCATGTGATCGGCTCCGAGCGCCATGAGTCGCGTCGCATCGATAACCAGCTGCGCGGACGTGCCGGCCGCCAGGGCGACCCGGGCTCGACACGCTTCTTCCTGTCGCTGGAAGACAACCTGATGCGGCTGTTCGGCTCCGACCGGGTGCAGCGCATGATGAAGGCGCTGGGTCTCGAGCATGGCGAGGCCATCGAGCACAAGATGGTCTCCAACGCCGTCGAACGGGCACAGAAGAAAGTCGAGAGCCGCAATTTCGATATTCGCAAGCAACTGCTCGAGTATGATGATGTGGCCAACGACCAGCGTCGCGTCATCTACGAACAGCGTAACGACATTCTGAGTTCCGACGACGTCTCGGCGCCTATCGCGGGCATTCGCGAGGAAGTGCTCGATCAGGCCATCAGCGACTTCGTGCCGCCCCAGAGTCTCGCCGAACAGTGGGACCTGCCAGGCCTCGAGGAGCATCTCAGAACCGAATTCAACCTTGATGCGCCGGTCGTTGAGTGGTCCGAGAAGGACGAGCGCTTCCACGAAGAGCAGTTGCGTGAACGCCTGCAAGCGATGCATCGCGACGCCTACGAGGGGAAAGTCGCGGAGGCGGGTCCCGAGTTGATGCGTCGCTTCGAGAAACAGGTAATGCTCCAGGTGCTCGACACGCGCTGGAAGGAACACTTGCAGTCGATGGATCATCTGCGGCGGGGGATTCATTTGCGCGGTTATGCCCAGAAGAATCCCAAGCAGGAATACAAGCGCGAATCCTTCGAGCTGTTCCAGACGCTACTGACCAATATCAAGTCGGACGTGATCCGCATTCTCAGCCATGTGAAGGTGCGCCGTCCCGAGGAAGTCGAGGAACTCGAACAGCAGCGTCGCGACGCCCTGGCGCGCGAGAAGGCGGGTGCCTCGAGCCGTCACGATGCGCCGGAATCTTCCGCCGCGCCGAGTGCCGAGAGCGCCCCGGTGCCGCCGGGTGCCGACGGACGACCGCTGCGTCGAGAGGGGCCCAAGGTAGGGCGCAACGACCCTTGCCCCTGTGGGTCGGGCAAGAAGTACAAGCAGTGCTGCGGCACGCTGAACTGAGCTTTAAGACCTTCGAGGAGACGAGACGATGGCAGTGGGTGAGGCATATTTCCCCGACATGCCGGTGATCGACGGCCTGCGCCTGGGCACGTCCCGGGCCGGGATCAAGACGCCGGAACGACGAGACCTAGTGGTAATCGAGATCCCCGAAGGCGCCCGGATTGTGGGGGCCTTCACTCGCAATGCCTTCTGCGCGGCGCCGGTGATCGTCGCCCGCGACCACCTGGCGCGCTGCGCGTCGCGCGGCACGGCAGCACGTTACCTGATGATCAATACGGGCAATGCCAATGCCGGTACCGGCGAGACGGGATTGCACGATGCCCGCGCCACTTGCGCCGCGTTGGCGCAGTTGGCTGGCGTCGAGGAAGACAGCGTCCTGCCGTTTTCCACCGGCGTGATCGGCGAGCCGCTTCCGATGGAACGGCTGATCGGTGGCCTGCCTGCGGCCTTTGCGGCGCTCGACGGGACAGCGCAGGCCTGGCATGAGGCGGCTCAAGGCATTCTCACCACCGATACTCGCGCCAAGGGCGCCAGCGTGACACTGCAGATTGGCGATGAGACCGTGACCATCAACGGGATCAGCAAGGGATCGGGCATGATTCGCCCCAACATGGCGACCATGCTGGCATTCGTCGCCACCGATGCCAGCATCGAGACATCGTTGCTGGATGCGCTGCTGCACGAGACGCTTGACCGATCCTTCAACTGCATCACCGTGGACAGCGATACCTCGACCAACGACGCCTGCATGTTGATGGCGACGGGGCGAGGTGCTGTCGTGGCCGATAAGGATTCAGAGGCGCTGGAGATCTTCCGCAATGGTCTGCAGCGCGTGATGACCGAACTCGCCCAGGCGATCATTCGCGACGGCGAAGGCGCGACCAAGTTCGTCACCCTTCAGGTCAGTGGCGCTGAAGATCGACAAGAGGCGCTCGATGTGGCCTTCACCGTGGCCCATTCTCCCCTGGTGAAAACCGCGCTCTACGCCAGCGACGCCAACTGGGGCCGGATTCTTGCAGCGGTGGGGCGCGCCCCGGTCGAGAATTTCGACGTGTCACGAGTGGTCATCGCCCTGGATGACGTGCGTCTGGTCGAGCATGGCGGCCGAGCCGCGAGTTATACGGAGGACGCCGGCAGCGCGGTGATGGCGCGTGACGAGATTACCATCCACATCGACCTGGGACGTGGCGAGGCGCAGGCAACCGTCTGGACCTCAGACCTATCCCATGACTATGTCTCCATTAACGCCGATTATCGAAACTGAACCGGCGCCGTTACCCGGCCGGCAATATCGAACAGATGTCGAGCAACAGACAACCCCCGCGCAGCGACACGGCCGTGCGGACAGGCGGTAGGAACCAATGAACGCAATGGTGAAGAGAAGGGTGCATGTAGCAGCGGCGGCCATCATCAGCGCCGATGGACGGGAGGTGTTGATCGCTCGTCGGCCCTCCAATGTCGATCATGGCGGGCTGTGGGAATTCCCCGGCGGCAAGCTCGCGCCCTACGAGACTGGCCTTGGCGGGCTCAAGCGCGAGTTGCATGAGGAGCTGGGCGTGGAGATCCGATGTGCCCAGCCGTTGATTCGCATCCACCACGAGTACGCCGAGAAGCATATCCTGCTGGATGTCTGGCAGGTTCACGCGTTTTCCGGCGAACCGTTCGGGCGTGAAGGGCAGGCAGTTCGCTGGGTGCCGATGGAAGAGCTGGTCAAATATCCCTTTCCGGCAGCCAACCTACCGATACTGCGTGCCGTGATGTTGCCGACCGAATATCTGATCACGGGAGACGAGGACGACGAGAATCACTTTCTCGAGCGGCTCGAGCGCGCCCTGACCGAGGATCGGGTCAAGCTGGTGCAGTATCGCGACAAGGCGTTGGAGGAAGCGACTTACCTGGCCCGCGCCGAAAAGGCCTTGGCCCTGTGCCGCCAGCACGGGGCACGCCTACTGCTCAATGGCAACCCTGCGTTGCTCGAACATGTCGACGCTGATGGCATCCATCTGACCAGCGAGCGGTTGATGTCGCTGGAGCGCCGACCGATCAATGATGGCAAGTGGGTGTCGGCCTCGACGCATGACCGAGAACAACTGCGTCAGGCCGGCCGGATCGGCTGTGATTTCGTGACACTTTCGCCGCTGCGCACCACGCCCTCACATCCTCAGGTGGCCCCGATCGGCTGGCACGAATTTCAGCAACTGGTGGAGCATGCGGCCATGCCAGTGTTCGCTTTGGGCGGCATGACGCGTCATGACGCGGATCATGCCCGCGGTGTGGGGGCCCAGGGCATCGCCTCGATCCGCGATTTCTGGAGATAAGGCTTACCGCTCTGCCTGTTCAGTCTCGATAGCGTCGGGTCAGGTCGCCGTAGGCATCGATGCGACGGTCACGCAGGTAGGGCCAGATGCGCCTGACTTCCTCGCTACGCGTCATGTCGAGGGTCTCGAGCAGCCGTTCGGCGTGCTGGCCAGCGTGGGCCAGCAGCTCGCCCTGTGGCCCACAGATGAAGCTTCCACCCCAGAAGTCGATGCCGGGGCTCACGCCAGAGGCGTCGGGCTCGTGGCCGACCCGGTTGGCGACCACTACCGGCAGCCCATTGGCCACCCCATGGCTGCGCTGAATCAGCGTCCAGGCATCCTTCTGGCGTGCTTTCTCGGGCTTGTCGTCGGGCGGGTGCCAGCCGATGGCGGTGGGATAGAGCAGCAGCTCGGCACCGGCCAGCGCCATCAGCCGCGCCGCTTCCGGATACCACTGATCCCAGCAGACCAGCACCCCCAGCCGGCCCACCGAGGTATCGATGGGCTGAAAGCCCTGCTGGCGCGTCTCGTCCAGATCCCCCGGCGTGAAGTAGAATTTCTCGTAAAAGCCTGGGTCGTCGGGAATATGCATCTTGCGATACTGCCCCACCCGTCCCCGATGACCGTCGTAGACCACGGCCGTGTTGTGGTAGATCCCCGGCGCGCGGCGCTCGAACAATGAGCCTACCAGCACGATATCGAGCTCGGCGGCCAGCGCCGCGAGGCGGCTGCCGGTGGGGCCGTCCAGGGGTTCGGCCAGGTCAAAAAGCGCGGCGTCCTCGGTCTGGCAGAAATAGTGAGTTGCGTGAAGCTCCTGGAGCATGACCAGTTCGGCACCGGCCGCCGCCAGTTCACGCACGCCGGCTTCGCTCTCCTCCAGGCTGCGCTCTTTGTCGGGCCAGGCCGGCTGCTGGACCAGGCCGACCTTGAGGGTTCGAGTCATGTCGTGTCTCCTTGGCGTTCGACTGAGCGCATGCTCGAAAGCGTGCCTGCGGGAAGCTGCATGGTCAGGCAATGAAGACTGCCATGCTGGCGGATGACGCTCAAGCAGTCGATGGGGATGATATCGCGCTCGGGGAAAACCTCGCCCAGTGCCTCGAGCGCCCAACGATCGGCTGCATCGCCATAGGACGGCACCAGCACGGCGCCATTGAGGATCAGGAAGTTGGCATAGGTCGCCGGCAGGCGATGACCGTCGATCGGGTCGTAGCAGGGATGCGGCAACGGCAGGGGGACGAGGCGATAGGGCGTGCCGTCGGCGCGTCGAAACGCTTTCAGCTCGGCCTCCATGGCAGACAACCCCGGATAGTGGGGGTCGTCCTCGTCCGTGCACTGTACATAAGCGATGGTCTGCGGGTCGCAGAAGCGCGCCAGGGTATCCACGTGACTGTCGGTATCGTCGCCTTCCAGATGACCGTTCTTGAGCCACAGCACGCGCTCGATACCGAGATCCGCGCCGAGCCATGCCTCGATGTCGAGACGCTCGAGCGAGGGGTTGCGATTGGGGTTGAGCAGGCAAGCCTCGGTGGTCAGCAGCGTGCCGGCACCATCAGTCTCGATGGCTCCCCCTTCCAGTACCCACTGACGAGACTCGACCGGGCAGCCGTAGAGGCCGGTATCCGCCAGGCGCCGGGTGAGAGTGTTGTCACGAGCGGCCGCGAACTTGCCGCCCCAGCCGGTGAAGACATAGTCCAGCAGCCGCGGCTGCCCCTCGTGCTCCACGCCAATCGGACCATGATCGCGGGTCCAGGTGTCATCGCTTAGTGCCACGACAAATTGCAGACGCTCCTCGGCCACGCCCAGGCAATGAAAGCGCCACTTCAGATGCGTGCGAATGGCGGGAAGCGGGACACTGATCACTACGGCCTGGTAGCGCGTGATGGCCACCACCATGGCTTCCAGGGTGGCCTCGATGCGCTCGAGCAATGGTGCCCAGTCGCTATCGGGGGCGGGCCAGGTCAGTTGCACGGCATCCTGAGGATGCCATTCGGGAAGCAGGCGATTTGCCAAGAGGGGGCCCTCGTCGAGTAAAACGATGTCCCGACGCCCATGGCGCCGGGACATCGAAATGTAGGGCCGGGACGGGAACTATGCAAGTACCGGGACGACTCGCCGCATCCCGATGCAGCCTGCGGGAAAAAACCGTACCATGTCCCCCCGCTGACAAGGAACGACACCATGCTCGACCGTTTGCCCTTCCTGATCGGGTTGCGTTACGTGCGCGCCAAGCGCCGCAACCACTTCATTTCCTTTATCTCGCTGACCTCCATGCTGGGCCTGATGCTGGGCGTGGCGGTGCTGATCTTGGTGCTGTCGGTGATGAATGGCTTCGACCATGAACTGCGCACCCGCATTCTCGGCACGGTGCCGCATACAAAGATCGAGTCGCCAGGCGGGCTGTCGGATTGGCAATCGCTCGCCGAGCGGCTCATGGAGCGCGAGCGGGTGATCGGAGCGGCGCCTTATGTCGAGCAGCAAGGGATGTTCTCGGTAGGAGGACGCAACGAAGGAGCGATGGTGAACGGCATCCAGCCCGACTGGGAAAAGCGCGTATCAATCATCGATGAGCACATGCAGGACGGCCGGCTCGACGATCTGAAGCCCGGCGAGTGGAACATCGTGCTGGGCTCGATCCTGGCCAGCCGGCTGGGCGTGGGGGTGGGTGACCGCGTCACCCTGCTGGTACCCGAGGCCTCGATTACGCCGGCCGGGGTATTTCCCCGCCTCAAGCGTTTCACGGTGAGCGGGGTGTTCAATGTCGGCGCCGAGCTGGATGCCGGGCTCGCCTACGCCAACATCGAGGACATGCAGACGCTGGCGCGGATGGGGGACGAGGTGGGCGGCCTGCGCCTGGAACTCGACGACCTGTTCGCGGCCGGCAGCGAGACCCAGGCGATCATCAACGAGCTGGGCTCGGGCTATCGCGGGCTCGACTGGACCTACTCGCACGGCAATCTTTTTCAGGCGATCCAGATGGAGAAGCGAATGATCGCGCTGCTGTTGACAGTAATTATCGCCGTGGCGGCCTTCAACATCGTCTCGACCCTGGTGATGGTCGTCACCGACAAGCATGCCGATATCGCCATCCTGCGCACCATCGGTGCCACGCCGCGTTCGATCATGGGCATCTTCATCGTTCAGGGCCTGGCCATCGGGGTGATCGGCATCCTGGTGGGCGTGGGGCTGGGCGTGCTGCTGGCGCTGACCATCTCCGACCTGATCGCTTGGGTGGAAACGGCCTTCGGCATCCAGTTCCTCGATGCCGGGGTCTACTTCATCAGCGATCTGCCGTCGCGGCTGAACTGGGCCGATGTGCGCGACATCATCGCCGCCGCCCTGGGCCTGACGTTCCTGTCGACCCTCTATCCCGCCTGGCGCGCCGCCAAGGTTCAGCCCGCCGAGGTGCTGCGCTATGAGTAAGCCGAGCCCGAATCAGGCCATGAATCAGGAGACGCCGATGCCTGCCGATGCTCCGCCGATGCTGGAATGTGTCGATCTGACCCGCATCTACCGCGAAGGGCCCCAGGACGTCACCGTGCTCGACGGCCTGGAGCTGCGCGTCCACGCCGGTGAGCGGGTCGCCATCGTCGGAAGTTCAGGGTCCGGCAAGACCACGCTGCTCAATCTGCTGGGTGGGCTCGACCGGCCCAGCCGGGGGGAAGTGCGGATCGCCGGCGAATCGCTGCTGGAACTGGGCGATACCGCACTGGGGCGCTTTCGCAATCGTCGTATCGGTTTCGTGTATCAATTTCACCATCTGCTGGCCGAGTTCACGGCGCTGGAGAACGCAGCGCTACCGCTGATCGTGCGCGGGCTGCGCAAGAAACGGGCCGAAGCCATCGCGCTGAAGCTCTTGGCACGCGTGGGCATGGAGCCGCGTGCCGACCACAAGCCCGGTGAGCTGTCCGGTGGCGAGCGCCAGCGCGTGGCCATTGCCCGGGCACTGGTCACCGACCCCAGCCTGGTATTGATGGACGAACCCACGGGCAATCTCGACCAGACCACCGCCTCCAACATGATGCGCCTGATGGATGAGCTGGCGCGTACCAGTGCCTGTGCCTTTGTCGTTGTCACCCATGACCCGACGGTCGCGGCGCATCAGGATCGCGTGCTCAGGCTCGAGGGCGGACGGTTAACCCAGCAGCCGGCAGCCGATTGAGCTCGCGTCGATCGCCTCGCCCTTACCTTTGCCATAGCCCTTGGCATGGCGGACGGTTGGAGGTGTCGGCCACTGCCGCCGGGGCTCAGCGATCCTCGTGGTGCTGTCGCCGGCGGAGCCGAGCCCGTCGCTTCCAGCTACGCGATACCTGCCAGCGCCAGATCAGGCGAATCATCACGTTACCGAGCAGTGCCACCCCGACGGCCGTCACCATGGAGCCCACCATCAGCGCGGGCAGGATGTCGACCATCCTGTCGGTCACCCAGCGGGTGGAGAGCTGGGTGGGTGCCTCTCGCACATTGGCGTTTGTCAGCCAGGCACCCAGCCGGTAATTGCCGTAAAAGATCAGCGGCATGGTCAAGGGATTGGTGATCCACACCAGGCCTACCGACAGGGGCAGGTTGCCGCGTACCAGCCAGGCACCGAAGGCAGCGACGGCCATCTGGAAGGGCATCGGCAGCATCGCACTGAACAGACCCACCGAGAAGGCATTGGCCACGCTGCGCCGTGACAGCACCCAGAGCGACGGGTCGGCAATCAATCCACTGACCAGACGCAAGGAGCGTTGGCGCCTCAGCGTCTCGGGATGGGGAATATAGCGCTGCAGTAATCGGCGCGGCATGTCGATGGGCTCGCAGCTGCGGACCCGAGCTATTATCCATACAAGCCCATTGACTCGCCATGGCGCTATCGCGAAGGCTAGCGGTCATAACACGGGCTCAGGAGCAGGCGGATGCGACTCGGACTGGCCATTCCGCTGGCCATTGCCGCCCTGGCGGGAGCGGGGCTCGGCCATCTCGCTCCGCCGGGGTTACTGGAAGCCTTGGCTGTCGCCATGCTGGTAGCCGTGGCCAGCGGGCGTCCGGTACACATGATTGCCGTCGGGGTAGTAGGTGGCGTGGCCATTGCCCTGTTGCTTGCCAAGGGCGCGGAGCTGGCGGACGGGTTGGCCGGTGAGGATCTGGCCATGCAGGGGCAGGTGCTGTCGGTTTCCCGGGAGCAGGCACCGCTGACGCGACTGACGCTTTCGGTCGAAGCCTGTGAACCCCTGGCCGATACCCGACCTTCCTGCGAGAGGCTGCGCCGGGTGCGGCTCTCCGCCTATGACGCACCGCCGATCGAGCGCGGCGAGCGCTGGGCGTTCACCGTGCGCCTGCGGCCTCCTTCGGGCTTCGCCAATCCTCATGCCTTCGATTACCGGGCCTGGTTATGGCGGGAGGGCATCCAGGCGACCGGCTATGTGCGCCGTGAGCCGGCTGCCCAGCGACTCGAGGCTGCGGATGTCTCGCTGCGCCAGTCGGCGCTTGACCATCTCGACGCCCAGGAGCTGAGCCCGCGTAGCGCCCGCTGG
The DNA here is from genome assembly GCF_900116705.1 of Halomonas korlensis. Taxonomy (GTDB): domain Bacteria; phylum Pseudomonadota; class Gammaproteobacteria; order Pseudomonadales; family Halomonadaceae; genus Halomonas; species Halomonas korlensis. The sequence continues at coordinate 75,137 of NZ_FPBP01000013.1, forward strand.
CTGGCGGCGCTGACGCTGGGCGCCAGCGAGCGGCTGGTTCAGGAGGACTGGGACCTTCTCAATGCCAGCGGCACCACGCACCTGATGGTGATTTCCGGCCTGCATGTGGGATTGATGGCGACCTTTGCGCTGTTGATTGGCCGCGGTGCCGCGCGGTTGATCACTCCCGGCCGTTGGGGCCTGGCCGTCTGGCCCTGGTGGTTCGCCGCGGCCTCGGCGTTGGGCTATGCCTGGCTGGCAGGCCTCGAACCGCCTGCGCTGCGCGCCCTGGTAATGACGCTGGTGGGGTTGTGGGTGGCGAGTGGACGTCACTCTCCTGGGCCGTGGCAGGCCTGGTGGCTGGCCTTGGCGCTGGTGTTGCTGATCGACCCGCTGTCCGTCTGGCGGCCGGGACTATGGCTGTCGTTCGGTGCCGTATCGCTGCTGATCCTGATCTGGCAGGGGCGAGCCAAGCCGCGCGGGGTGTCGGGTTGGCTGTGGGCGCTGTTGCGAACCCAGGTGATGCTGGCGCCGTTGATGGCGGCGGCGGTATTGCTGTCGTCCGAGCGTCTGGCGCCGGCCGCTCCCCTGGTTAACTTGGTTGCCGTCCCGCTGGTGAGCAGCCTGATGGTGCCGCTTGGCCTGCTGGGCTGGCTTTTTGCCTGGGCGCCTCCGCTGGCCGATGCCTGCTGGTGGCTGTTCGCCTGGCTGACCGAGGCGCTGGCCTGGGGGCTTGAACAGGCGGTGGCCTGGCTGCCGCTCTGGTTGCCCGAACCGTCCCAGGTGGTGCCGCTAGCACTGGCGTTGGGCGGCATATCTCTACTATGGGCACTCCCGGGCGTAGGGCAGCAGTTACGCCTGGCGGGGAGCATATTGCTGCCCCTGCTGCCGCTCACTGCTGTGCCGGAGGCCATCGAGCCGGGGCAAGTGCGGGTCAGGGTTCACGATGTGGGTCAGGGCCAACTCATCGAGCTGCGCACGACCGGCTACCGCGCGCTGGTTGATACCGGGCCGCGTTTCACCTCGGGGTTTGCGCCTCTGGATACCCTGTGGGCGGGCAGGCAACGCTTCGATGAGGTGATCGTCAGCCATGACGATCTTGACCACGCCGGTGGGGTCGCGAGTCTGGTCGAGAGCCACCATGTGGAGCGCTTTCGGTCACCCATCGCCGACACGTTCGGGACACCCTCGCTTGCCTGTCGAGCCGGCGATGCATGGCAGCGCGACGGCGTGACGTTCCGTATGCTCTGGCCGCCCGAGAATCACCGTGAACTGTCCAGCAACGACCGCTCCTGCGTGCTGGAAGTCAGCGTCGGGACGCATCGCCTGTTGATTACCGGTGACGTCAGCCGTGCGGTGGAACGCGCCCTGTTGCTGGAGACCCGCACACCGGTCACGGTACTGGTCGTCGGTCACCATGGCAGCCATTCAAGCTCCGGTCCGCAGTTCGTCCAGACGCTGGCGCCCCGTCATGCAGTCTTCAGCGCCGGGCGCGACAACACTTTCGGACACCCCGCGGGCGAGGTGGTGCGACGCTTCCGGCGGGCCGACAGTTGCCTGTGGAACACGGCCCAGGACGGTGCGCTGACACTGTGGTTGGGAAAAGACGCCCCAGGCAAGATAGTCGTCGAGCGTCCTGCCGGGTGGCGGCACGCCGGTGTCGAAGGGGACTGCCTTGCGTTAGAATCACCGGGTTGAGGGCATCGGGTGTTGGGGATTGGAAGGAGACGGTATGGACATGATGGAAGCCCTGATCGCCGGGGGGTGGTTGATGCTGCCGTTGCTTGGCTGCTCCTTGTTGGCGACGGTCATCATCATCGAGCGTCTCTGGACCCTGCGGGCCGGGCGCATCGCGCCGCTGGGGCTGGCGCAGGAAGTCTGCTCGCTGCTCGCTCGGGGGCAGGTCAACCTTTTCTGGCTGGAGGCCCACTCGCCACTGGGCGGGGTCCTGGCTGCCGGGCTGCGTAATGCGCGCCTGGGACATGAGCAGGTCAGGGCGCGTCTTCAGGAGGCGGCGACGGCGGTGATCCACGATATGGAGCGCTTCCTCAGCCCCCTGGGTACTATCGCCGCCATCACGCCGTTGATCGGCCTGTTGGGGACGGTCGTCGGCATGATCGACGTGTTCTCGGTGATCGTCTCGGGCGAGGGCGCCAGCCGCACGGCCGATCTGGCCGGTGGCATCTCTCAAGCGCTCGTGACCACGGCGGCAGGGCTGACCGTGGCGATTCCGGCGCTGATGTTTCACCGCTATTTTCAGCGCCGGGTAGAAGATATTACGGTGCGCATGGAAGAGCAGGCCAGCCAGGTGGTGGAGTTTCTCGCCCATCGCCCCGGCGGTCTGGCACTGGCCGAATCCACCGGTACCGGCCGGAATGGCGAGCGCCTCGAAGCCGATGGCCGCATTGCGCCCAAGGTGAAACCCTCGTGAGATTCCCGCGCACGCATCGTGATCCGGTCGAGGTGAATCTCACGCCGCTGATCGATGTGGTCTTCCTGCTGCTGATATTCTTCATGGTCTCGACCACCTTCGAGACCCGCCAGGCCCTGGAGCTGGAACTGCCGGAAAGCGTCAGTGGCGCGGCAGCGGAAGCCACGCCGGTCACACTGGTGATCGGCGCCTCCGGCGAGTATCGACTGGGCGAACATCGGGTCACGGGTGACGAGCTCAGCGAGGCTCTGGCCGAACAGGCCGACCAGGCTCGCGAACATGGCCTGGTGCTGGAGGCGGATGGCCAGGCCCGGCACGCAGCGGTAGTACGAGCCCTCGACCTTGCCGGCACGCTCGGCATCCGTCAGGTTCGTATCGCCACCACCGAAGCAACATCCACCCGAGCGGAGATACCGTGACTCAAGACTCCGGCTGGCAACTCTACAAGCGACTGCTGACTTATGTCCGCCCGCACTGGCGCTCCTTTGCCCTGGCGGTCGTGGGCTACGTCATTTATGCCGCGTCGAGCACGGCGTTGGCGGAAATGATGAAGCGGCTGATCGATGGTATTCAGAATCCCGATGCCAGTTTTCGTCTCTTCCTGCCGATGTTCGTGGTGGGCATGTTTGCGGCCCGCGGTCTGGGTACCTTCCTCGGCACCTATTTCATGAGTGACGTGGCGCGAAATGTGGTCCATGCGCTGCGCTGCAATGTCTTCGACCACATGCTGCACCTGCCGGGGCGCTTCTTCGATGCCCACTCCAGCGGTCACCTGATTTCCCGGGTCACCTATCACGTCGAGCAGGTCACGGGGGCGGCTACTAAAGCCCTGACGATTCTGCTGCGCGAAGGATTGTTCGTGATCGGCCTGATTGGCTATCTGCTGTGGACCAACTGGATGCTGACCTTGCTGTTCCTCGCGGTAACGCCATTGATCGCGGCGGTGGTCAGCTATGCCAGCAAGCGCTTTCGGCGGATCTCGAGCCGCATCCAGGCGTCGATGGGCGAGGTCACCCATGTGGCCTCCGAGGCGCTGTCGGGCTACCGGGTAGTGCGCACCCATGGCGCCGAGCCATTCGAGAAGGCCCGCTTCGCCCGTGCCAGCGAGTACAACCGCCAACAGAGCATGAAAGAGGCGCTGACCAAGGCGATCAGCACGCCGGTGATCCAGCTGCTGGTGGCGCTGTCGCTGGCGTTGCTGGTGTGGTTGGCGATGTCGCCGGCGCTGATGGCCGACATGACGCCGGGCGAGTTCGTGGCCTTCGTCACCGCGGCCGCGCTGATGGCCAAGCCGGTCCGCCAGCTCACCGAGATCAACAGCGAAATCCAGAAAGGCATCGCCGCCGCGGCGGAGCTGTTCGGGCTTCTTCAGGTCGATCAGGAGCGCGACGAGGGCAGCCATGACCCGGGACGGCTCGAAGGTCGGATCGTCTTCGAGGGAGTGCGGTTTTCCTATGGCGAGGACCAGCCCGAGGTATTGGGCGGGATCGACCTCGAGGTGGCGGCGGGCGAGATGATCGCCATCGTGGGGCGTTCGGGCAGCGGCAAGTCGACCCTGGTGGGGCTGCTACCGCGCTTCTATCGCCCGACCGCGGGCCGCCTGCTGGTGGATGACGTGCCGATAGAAGACTATCGGCTGGCGCCTTTGCGACGACAGATCGCCCTGGTGTCGCAGCAGGTCACCTTGTTCAATACCAGCATCGCCGACAACATCGCCTATGGCGTGTCGGATGCCGACCCCACGGCCATCGAGGCTGCAGCCCGGGCCGCCCATGCCCACGAATTCATCGAGAAGATGCCGCAAGGCTATCGCAGCATCGTCGGCGAGAATGGCGTGATGCTCTCGGGTGGCCAGCGCCAGCGCCTGGCGATTGCCCGGGCCATCTTCAAGGATGCGCCGCTGCTGATCCTCGACGAGGCGACCTCGGCGCTGGATACCGAGTCCGAGCGCTATATCCAGTCGGCACTCGAAGAAGTCTGCCGTGGACGCACCACGCTGGTCATCGCCCATCGTCTCTCGACCATCGAGCGCGCCGACCGCATCCTGGTGATGGAGCAGGGCCGGATCCTCGAACAGGGCAGTCATGCCGAATTGCTGGCCCGCGATGGGGCTTACGCGGCCCTGCATCGCCTGCAGTTCCAGGAGGCGCTTTGAGGGTCAAGGAGCGGCTCGCGGCGCGCTGGCTCGACGCCGCCTACCGGGGAGACGCCTGGCTGATTGTCCTGCGCCCCGTCGAGTGGCTCTATCGATGGCTGGTAGCGCAGCGGGCGCGGCGCTACGCATCAGGCACAACGCCCGTCTGGCACGCGTCGGTGCCGGTGATCATCGTCGGCAACATCACCCTGGGCGGCACCGGCAAGTCGCCGCTGGTGGCCTGGCTGTCGAGATGGCTGAGCGAACGCGGCTGGCGACCGGGGATCGTGGCGCGGGGCTATGGAGGTCGGGCGGTGGGCTATCCGCTGCGCGTCACGCGCGAGACACCGACCAGCGAATGCGGTGACGAGCCGCGCATGCTCGCCGAGCAGACCGGCGTACCGGTGGTCGTGGACCCGGATCGCCCGCGCGGTGCGTGCAAGCTCGTCGAGGCCGGCTGCGATATCCTGTTGAGCGATGACGGTCTGCAGCATCTGGCGCTGGGACGCGATGTGGAAATCGTCGTGGTCGACGGTCGACGTGGCTTTGGCAATGGCCGCTGCCTGCCGGCGGGACCGCTTCGTGAGCCGCTCTCGCGACTCGGCTCGGTGAGCGCCGTGGTAGTCAATGGCGAGCCGAGATTCGTCCCGCCCGACGGGGCCTATGTGATGGCGCTGGCCCCCGTGGCCTGGCGCTCCCTGAATGACGGCCGGTGTGTGCCGCTGACGCCGTTGCCGTTCTCCGGCCCGGTGAACGCTATCGCCGGTATCGGTAATCCCCGCCGCTTTCAGCATACCCTCGAGCGGCTCGGCGTCACCTCGACACTGCACGCCTTCGCTGACCATCATGTCTATCGCAGGGCGGATTTTGCCAGGGTGGCTGACAGGCCGCTGGTGATGACGGCCAAGGATGCGGTGAAGTGTCGTGGGCTGGCGCCTGCCGGCAGCTGGGTGCTGGACGTCGAGGCCGTGCCCGAGCCGTCCTTCGTGGCCTGGCTTGAAGAGCACCCGGCCATGCGGCGCCCGCGTGATGATGACGACAGGGCCGCGGCTGACTGAACAATCGAACGCATTCAGGTCGTGCGACTCGCGCGACAACAGGAGAAACGCAGATGGACAAGGAATTGCTGGCCATGCTGGTCTGCCCGCTTTGCAAGGGCAAGCTCAAGTACCATCGGGACGCCGAAGAGTTGCATTGCCTGTTCGACGGATTGGCCTATCCGATTCGCGACGGCATCCCGGTGATGCTCGCCGAAGAGGCGCGCGTCCTTGATGTTGACGAGAAACTGCATACGTCTCCAGGACGCTCGGGAGAGGCCTGATGTCGCCGCGGGAGTATATCGCCGTGATCCCGGCGCGCCACGGCTCGTCGCGACTGCCCGGCAAGCCGCTGGCCGAGATAGCCGGAGAGCCCATGGTGGCTCACGTGTGGCGACAAGCCTGTCAGAGTGGCGCTGTGCGGGTCGTGGTGGCGACCGATGATGCGCGTATCGCCGACGCCATGGCGCCCTATGGCGCCGAGGTGGTGATGACCGCCGCCAAGCATCTCTCGGGTACCGATCGGCTGGCCGAAGTGGCCGAGCGGCTGGGGCTTGCCGACGAGAGCGTATTGGTCAACGTCCAGGGCGACGAGCCGCTGATCCCGCCGGTGCTGATCGATCAGGTGGCCGACAGGCTCTTCGACGATCCCCAGGCCTCGATCGCCACGCTGGCGGAGCCGATCGCTGACGTCGAGGCGCTGTTCAACCCCAGCGTGGTCAAGGTGGTACGGGCGCTCTCCGGTCGGGCCCTGTACTTTTCGCGCGCACCTATTCCCTGGAATAGAGAGGCTTGGGACCGCAATGCCTTCCTGGAGCAGCCGACGCTGCTCGAAACCGATGCCTGGCTGCGGCATATCGGACTCTATGCCTACCGGGCGAGCTTTCTCGCCGAATACCGGGATTGGCAACCCTCGTCGCTCGAGCGCCTGGAGCAGCTCGAGCAGCTGCGTGCGCTCCACTATGGTCATGTCATTCAGGTGGCGCTGGCCCGCGTGCCCAACCCGGCCGGCGTGGATACCGCCGAGGATCTGGCGCGCGTCAGGGCGTTGCTGGAGCAAGGAGAACGATGATGCGTGTCCTGTTCGTTTGCCTGGGCAATATCTGTCGCTCACCCACCGCCGAGGGTGTCTTTCGTCACCTGCTGGAAACGCGGGGGCTGGAACATCGCGTCAGTGTGGAATCCTGTGGCCTCGGTCCCTGGCATGTCGGCAAGGGACCCGATTCCCGGGCGCGCGAGGCGGCGTTACGGCGTGGTATCGATCTTTCCACGCTGCGCGCCCGCCAGCTCGCCGATGATGACTTTTATCGCTTCGATTACCTGCTGGCCATGGATCACGATAACCTGGCTGCCATCGAGGCGCGGCGACCCGCTGACAGCCAAGCCCATGTCGGCCTGTTTCTCGCCTTTGCCGGCCAGGCTGACGGGGCCGTGCCGGATCCCTACTACGGCGGCGACAACGGCTTCGAAACGGTGCTCGATCTGGTCGAGGCGGCGTCCCTGGGCTTGATCGAGGAGGTCGAGGCCAGGCTGGAACGCGGCTCTTGAGCGTGACGCTTTACCAAGCCCACGACCTCACGCGCGCCAATACCCTTGGGCTTCCGAGCGTTGCCGAGCGCTTTGCCGCACCGCGCAATGTCGAGGCCCTGAACGAGAGCCTGCGGATGGCCCGTGCCCACGCCTGGCCGCTCACGGTACTCGGCGGCGGCAGCAACCTGATCCTGCCCGAGCGTCTTTCGGGTCTCGTGTTGCAGCCGGCCATGAGCGACTGGTGGCTGGAAGCGCAGGGCAATGCGGTGCGTGTACATGTCGATGCCGGGGTCGTCTGGCACGAGCTGGTGATGGCCCTGGCCTCCCGAGGCCTGTGGGGCACCGAGAATCTCGCGCTGATTCCCGGGCATTGCGGTGCGGGCCCCATCCAGAACATTGGCGCCTACGGGGTCGAACTCGCCGAGGTGCTGGAGGCCGTCCATGTTGTCCATCTCGATGATGGCCATGAGACGGTATTGGCAGCCGCCGACTGCGGCTTCGGTTATCGCGACAGCATCTTCAAGCGGACACTGGACGGGCGAGTGATCATCACCCGGCTGGTGCTTAGGCTCTCGCGCACGCCGACTCCCAGGCTGGGCTACGCCGACCTGGCGAGCCGGGTCGGTAAGAGCCCCACACCACTAGCAGTGGCCGAGGCCGTCTGCGCGATGCGCCAGGAGAAACTCCCCGATCCCGCGCAGTTGGGCAATGCCGGCAGCTTTTTCAAGAACCCGCTGGTGGACGCGAAAACGGCCGACAATTTGCGCGTCGATCACCCCGACTTACCGCACTTCCTTCAGCTGGATGGCCGGGTGAAACTGGCCGCCGGCTGGCTGATCGATCGCGGTGGGCTCAAGGGCTGGCGGCGCGGACACTTTGCGGTTCACGATCGCCAGGCGCTGGTGCTGGTGCACCTGGGGGGCGGTAGTGCCGACGAGTTGCTCTCCTTCGCCGACGAGGTCGCCGCCAGGGTGGCGGACCGCTTCGGCGTCGTGCTAGAGCGCGAGCCACGGTTAGCCTGATCAGCACACCCTAGCCAACCACAAACGACAACGCCCGCGGTGTAGGCCGCGGGCGTTGTTCGTTCAGGATGCCAGGATATTATCCTTGATGGCCGTCTCCGGCCTTGGTCTCCTGCTCGCGGCGGCGAATCTCGCGCGGATCGTTATGAGCGCGCCGGCGCCGGCGTGACGCCTTGACCGCACCCTTGGCGACCTCCTCGTCGGACTGGTCATCGGCCTCGACCGAAGATTCGGCGCTCTCAGCTTGAGCCGTTTCGTCGTCAGCCGACGTCTCTTCAATCGATACCTTTTGAGACGGTGCTTCGTCTGCCGAGGTTTGAGGCGTCCCGTCCGAGGAGACATTGGCTTCCGGCCGGGCGGCTTCAGCGGATGGCTCTTCAGCGGGCGGCTCTTCAACATGAGTCGGCGCCGGCGTCTGGGCCGATTCGACGTCTGCGTTGGCAGCCTCGGGGTCGGCCGTCTGCAGTGACTCGGCGTTTGGCTCGGTCGGTGTTTCTTCAGCTTCAGAGGTCTGGGCTTCGGGCGCCTGAGCGTTTTGTGCCTCGGCCTCAGTAGCTTGAACGTCAGAGGCTGGGGCTTTTGGCGCCTCGGCCTCTTGCACCTCCTCGTTGGTCATTGCCTGGGCGCTAGTCTCGGTTTCCTGGGGCTTCTCAGCCGAGACGGGCTCGGTCCCGGCGGCCTCGGGCGCGTCACTTTGCGCCGCTGGCTGTGGCTGGGCATCCGGCTGCACGGGCGTCGCATCCGCATTCGTAGCGGCTTTGGCCACCTGCGCTTCGGAGTCTGACGCTTCAACGTTATCAGCCGGCTTGGCGGTTGCCTCGGCGGTCTCGGGTTCGGCCGGTTTGGCGTCCGTTTGCTGGGCCTCGGCAACTTGGCCAGACTTGGCAACTGCCCTTGAGCGCCCGGCTTTCCCCTCGATCTTCGCCTTGGATTCGGCTTGCGAGGCGGATTCGCCCTGCAGTGGCAAAGGCTCCTCGCCGGGGCTTGGCTCTTCCGCTCTTGCCTCTTTTGCCGCTTCGGCCTGGAGGCGTTGCTGTTCTGCCTCGGCCTTGGGGTTGATGGCGGACTGACGGCTGCGCTCACGCGGGTTATTGCGGGTGCGCTTGGGTTTGCCGTCGTCGACGGGCTCCGCGGCTACCGGCTTTTCGGTGCGCTTGTCATTGGGCTTGTCGGCTGCCTTCTCGGCCGGCTTGTCGTTCGACTTCTGTCGACGCGGCGCTTCGTCGCGCGACTTTGAGGCGTCGTCGCGCGACTTGGGCGCTTCCTGTTGGCGTGGCTGACGATCCTCATCCTGGCGCTTGCGATTACGCCCGCCCCGATTGCCGCGATTATCTCGATTATCGCTGCGTGAGTCGGTGCTGTCGGACTTGGCCGAGGAGGCTTCGCTATCTTGGCTGGGAGCAGGGCGTCGCTCGTCATTGCGAGGACGACGCTGACGGCCGCCGCGGTTTCCGCGATTGGCACGTCCATCATCGTTCGATTTGGCCTGTTGCGGGTCCTGTCCACCACGACGCCCATCGCTGCGGTCGTCGGGCGCGGTCTTGGTGCTGTCGCCAGGCGTCTGCTCGTTGCCCAACAGCTTGGCCAGGCCCTTGACCAGTCGGCCGAGCACTCCGGCCTGGGCAACCGGTGTCGGCAGGGCGGCAGGGATCCGATCCGCCGGCGTTCTTTCGGAGGGCTTGCGTTCAGCAGGCGTTTTCTCGGCAGGTTTTTCCTCGAAGGACTTTTCCTGCTGTTGCAGGGAGGCGGGCGCCGGCTCGTGATGGATCACGGTCTTGACGGCGGCCTCGGCGCGTTGCACGGGCTTGCCGAAGGCGGCCTCGGGCTCCTTGCCGACCTCGGTGTCGGTGGGTAGCTCATAGCTGGACAGCGGGGCGGTGCCTTCCTCGTCCATGTGATCGTCGCGCAGACGCTGTACGTCGTAATGCGGGGTATCCATGTCGGGGTTGGGCAGCACCATCACGCGCACGTCCTGGCGACGCTCGATCTCGGCCAGCACCTTGCGCTTCTCGTTGAGCAGGTAGGTGGCGACCGGCACCGGCAGGATGGCGCGGATCTGGGCGCTGCGCTCCTTCATCGCTTCCTCTTCGATCAAGCGCATGATCGAGAGCGAAATGGAGCGTACATCACGAATCGTGCCCTGGCCGTCGCAGCGCGGGCAGACCACGCCACTGGTTTCGCCGAGCGAGGGGCGCAGACGCTGGCGGGACATTTCCATCAGGCCGAAGCGGGAGATCCGACCGATCTGCACGCGTGCCCGGTCAAGCTTGAGGGCGTCGCGCATGCGATTTTCGACGTCGCGCTGGTTGCGTGCCGGGCTCATGTCGATGAAGTCGATGACCACCAGGCCACCGATATCGCGCAGACGAAGCTGGCGGGCGATCTCGTCGGACGCTTCCAGATTGGTCTGAAGCGCGGTCTCTTCGATATCGCTGCCACGAGTAGCGCGGGCCGAGTTGATATCGATGGAAACCAGCGCTTCGGTGTGGTCGATGACGATGGAGCCGCCGGAGGGCAGCTTGACCTCTCGCTCGTAGGCGGTCTCGATCTGCGATTCGATCTGAAAGCGCGAGAAGAGCGGGACCTCGTCGACGTAGAGCTTGATCTTCTGCTGGTAGGAGGGCATGACCTGGCGGATGAATGCCAGCGCTTCCTGATGAACCTGCTCGCTGTCGATCAGCACCTCGCCGATGTCCTGACGCAGATAGTCGCGCATGGCGCGAATGATCACATTGGATTCACGATAGATCAGGAAGGGGGCGGGCTGCTTGCCGGCTTCGGCGGTAATGGATTCCCAGACCTGTACCAGGTAGTCGAGATCCCATTGCAGCTCTTCGGGCGAGCGGCCGATGCCGGCGGTGCGCACGATCAGCCCCATCTTGTCGGGCACCGCCAGCTGGTTCATGGCCTCCTTGAGCTGGCTGCGTTCCTCGCCTTCGATCCGTCGGGAAATGCCGCCGGCCTTGGGATTGTTGGGCATCAGCACCAGAAAGCGGCCGGCCAGGCTGATGAAGGTGGTGAGCGCCGCTCCTTTGTTGCCGCGCTCTTCCTTGTCGACCTGGACGATGACTTCCTGACCTTCCTTCAGCACCTCCTTGATGCTGGGGCGTCCGGAAACCTCCTTGAGGAAGTACTCGCTGGAGATCTCCTTGAGCGGCAGAAAGCCGTGGCGATCGGCGCCGAAATCGACGAAGGCCGCCTCCAGGGAGGGCTCGACGCGGGTGATCTTGCCACGGTAAATGTTGGCTTTTTTCTGTTCCCGGGCACCAGATTCGATATCTAGGTCGTAGAGGCGCTGACCATCGACCAGGGCGACCCGCAGCTCTTCCGGCTGGGTCGCATTGATGAGCATACGTTTCATGTCGTCTCGCAATTCTTGGCGCGCCGGAAGGCGGCGACAAGGCGTCGACGTGGGCGAACCTCTGGGTGCTGCGTGCTTGTGCTCGGCGCTTGCCTCTACGGCTTGATGGCACCTGATCGTGTCGTCACAAAGCCATATTTAAATGGGTGTCACGACGCGACCTTGTTGAGTACGGGGCGGAGTCAGGACATGTTTCGGTGGGAGGTCGCCCATCCGGCCCTGCGGTCACCGCCAACACCTGGCATACATCGATTCGCCAACGCCGGCCTCCGGCACGATATTGAACGTGTCCCGTGGCCTGTCGCCACTCCGTGACTGGGGGAGTGGCGGGGATCCGGGCGTGGCGTCGTATCGGTTTCGCTATGTTGTTTCGCTTCTGGGCGGCGGGACGGATAAGCGTCGTCGCGGCCTGAACGTTTGTCACTCCGGCCTGCGTGTCTGTCGTGCAGGCGCATGAACGGACTTTAATGGCCCATTGGAGTGAGCTGGCAATATACCAGTAATGATGTTGACCAGCAATTGACACAGACTGCCATCCAGTGCGGTAGAATGCGCTTTTACGCCGGTTTGACAGCGGAGACTCGGCATGGCCGAAGGGCGCGAGGTACAGTGGATAGAAGTGGCCGAAGGTCAGGTGGGTCAGCGAGTCGACAATTTTCTGATGTCACGGCTCAAGGGGGCGCCCCGCGCACTCGTGTACCGCATCGTGCGCAAGGGCGAAGTGCGAGTAAACAAGAAGCGCGTCAAGGCAGACACTCGCCTGGCGCTGGGTGACTTGGTGCGCATACCGCCGCTGCGGTTGACGCCACGCGAGGCGGTGCGCGAGGTCAGCGACAGCCTGCATAACCTCTTGGCGGGCAGTGTGCTGCTCGAGGGCCCCGACTGGCTGGTCATCAACAAGCCCTCGGGACTCGCCGTGCACGGGGGAAGTGGGGTGAAGATCGGCCTGATCGAAGCGCTGCGCCAGGTTCGCGAGGATCTGGATTTTCTTGAGTTGGTGCATCGGCTGGACCGCGACACCTCGGGGTGTCTGCTGCTCGCGAAATCGCGTCCGGCCCTGCTGGCCCTGAACGAATCGCTCAAGCAGCATCGCATGGACAAGCGCTACCTGGCGCTGGTAGCGGGGCGCTGGCCGGCCCGGCGCGACTTCGTCAGTGCCCGTCTCGAGCGCTTCGAGGCCGGCAATGGCGAGCGACGGGTGCGGGTCGATGTCGCCGGCAAGATGGCGCGGACGCGCTTTTCGGTGCGCGAAACCTTCGACCGACTCACCCTGATCGAGGCCGAGCCGGTGACCGGGCGCACCCATCAGATTCGTGTCCATGCCCAGCATGCCGGCCATCCGTTGCTGGGTGACGATAAATATGGCAGTCGCGAAGGCGCGCGGCTGGCGACGAGCTTAGGCCTGTCGCGGCTTTTCCTGCACGCCGAAGCGTTGACTTTCCCGGAACCTACGAGCGGCCGGCCGGTGCAGATCAAGGCACCGCTTCCCGACGACCTCGCGACGGCGCTCGTCCGGGCCCGTCGGCCGTCGTGACTGGAGCCGCCATGCGCTATCGACTGATGATCTTCGATTGGGACGGCACCCTGATGGATTCGGCAAGTCGCATCGTTTCCAGCATGCAGGCCGCCGCCCTTGAAGCCGAATGGGGGTCGCTTTCCGACGAGGCGGTCCGCGACATCATCGGGTTGGGATTGCCCGAGGCGATCGCCGCGTTATGCCCCGGTATCGACCCGGCTCGCGCAGCGCGGTTGCGTGATCGCTACGCCTTCCATTTCGTCGAGGGCGACACCACCCCGATGCAGTTCTTTCCCGGCGTGGAAAAGGGGCTTGCCAGCCTGCATGCCCTCACCGATCAACGCTTGGCGGTCGCCACCGGCAAGAGTCGACGGGGTCTCGATCGGGTCTTTCGGGAAAGCGGTAGCGGCCGCTGGTTCCATGCGAGTCGTACGGCCGATGAAACGCTGTCGAAACCGCATCCGCGTATGCTCGAGGAGCTGCTTGCCGAGCTCGAGGTGCGTGTCGAGGAGGCGGTGATGATCGGTGACACCGAATATGACCTGGAAATGGCGCGGGCGCTGGGGATGGACCGTGTGGCAGTGACCTACGGCGTCCATGCGCCATCACGGCTTGCGGCTTGCCGTCCCATCTTTACCGCCGGGAGCTCGACCGCTCTCTTCGACTGGCTGCACGATTGAGTTTCAGGGATTACTTCACGGGATTAAGATTACCATGAGCGATGATGACAACCGCCAGGACCCTTGGATAGACGGGCCTGAGCTTGGCGACGATCAGGCACGGGCGGCAAGCCGGCAGCACGAGGCGCCTCGCGAATCGACAGGAGAAAAGTCGGCAGGAGACGGGTCGGGACGAGAAAGTGCCGAGGTCCTGCGGGAGCGCCAGCGGCTGGAACAGCTGCACATGATGGGGCGCTGGGTCGATGGCGTGCTGGTCGAGCAGCGTCGCACCCGGCGTTGGAAGCTGTTCTTCAGGTTTTTCTTCCTCGCACTGTTGCTGGCCTCCCTGGCGGTGATCTTCTATGGCCTGTTTGGCCTGTCGAGCGCCACCGCGCCGACGGGCCCACACCTTGGTGTCGTCGAGGTGAAAGGCGTGATCGACGGCGATTCCCCCGCCAATGCCGAGCGTGTCATCGAGGGGCTCAATCGCGCCTGGGAAGCCGAGGGTAGTCAGGCTGTCGTGCTACAGATCGATAGTCCCGGTGGCAGTCCGGTGCAGTCCCAGCGCATCTATGCGGAGGTGATGCGCCTGCGGGAACAGGGCGACAAACCCATTATCGCCGTGATCGAGGATATCGGGGCCAGCGGCGCCTATTACATTGCCGCCGCGGCTGACGAAATCATCGCGGCACCGGCTAGTCTGGTCGGCTCGATCGGGGTCATATTCTCGAGTTTCGGCTTCGAAGAGGCGATCGAGCGCCTCGGCGTGGAGCGCCGCCTCTATGCGGCCGGTGACAACAAGGGCTTTCTCGATCCCTTTTCGTCGGTGGCGCCAGAGCAGCAGGAATTCTGGGAAACGGTGCTGGAAACCACTCACCGCCAATTCATCGACGACGTGCGCGAAGGGCGTGGCGATCGCCTCGCCGACAACGACAATCTGTTCTCGGGGCTGGTCTGGAGTGGGGAACAGGCACTCGATCTCGGGTTGGTCGATTCGCTGGGTAGCCTTCATGGCCTGTCTCGCCAGCGTTTGGGTGACGTTCAACTGCGCGATTACACGCCGAGCCTGGACCCGTTCGAGCGAATCTCGCGTCAATTCGGCCGTGTCGCCGCCGAATGGCTGGGCGCGACATCGAGGAATCAATCGCCGCTTCGCTACCAGCTACCCTGAATGCCCGGCGTCAGCGGGGCTGGCGCAGCGGGTCGAGGCCGGCCTCGCGAAGCATCGCGCAAAGTCGAATCAGCGGCAGCCCGATCAAGGTGTTGGGGTCGTCCCCCGCGAGCCTTTCGAACAGCGTGATACCGAGACCTTCCATGCGGAAGCTGCCGGCGCTGTCCAGAGGCTTTTCGAGCGCCACGTACTGGGCGATCTCGGTATCGTCGAGCCGGCGAAAGACCACGTCATAGGTCTCATGGCAGACATGTTCCTCGCGCCGTGCGGTATCGATGAGCGCCAGGCCGGTCATGAAACGCACGCGCTGGCCTGAAAAGCGAGCCAGATTGTCGCGTGCGGTCGCTTCGTCGTGGGGCTTTCCGAGAATATCGCCGTCGAACAAGGCCACCTGGTCCGAGCCGATGATCAAGTGGTCGGGATAGTCGTTGGCCAGGCGGTTGGCCTTGGCGAGGGCCAGCCGTTCAACGAGCGTCTGCGGCGTTTCCCCGGGCCGTGGCGTCTCGTCGATGTCGGGGCTCGACCAGACGTAGGGGAGTGCCAGGCGGTCGAGCAACTGGCGACGCCAGCGTGAACCAGAGGCGAGGACTAGGCGCGTCATACAGAGTCTCCGGGAGCTATCAGGGCGGTGCTAGTAAGTTTTTTATACGTCGACATGATGGCCCTTCGGGCCAATGCAGCAGGGGCCAGTCTAACGCCTCGGCAGCGAGAGGGTGACAAGCTTTGACAGGGGCAGGGCGAGTGCCTATCATTGCGCGCCTATGTTGACCTCACGACTTCCCGACAAGGTCGAGCCTTACAAGCTCGCCGCCCGCGCCGAACACCTCGAAGGGCTTGTGTCCCTCGACGGATTCGTACGCCTGGCCGAAGCCGTCGGCCCCCAGAGCGGCGATTGCCGGGTGTGGCTCGATTTTGGCGTCGACGCTCAGGGCCAGCGAGAGATTCGCGGCCGCCTTGAAGCCGACTTGCAGCTGCCTTGCCGGCGCTGCCAGTCGCCGATGGCACAGCAGGTAGAGAGCGAATTTCACCTCGGCATGGTCACCAGCGACGCCCTGGCCGCCGCGCTACCGAGCACGCACGAGCCGGTGCTGGTGGAAAACGAACAGCTGAACCTCCTGGAGGTGATCGAGGATGAACTGATCCTCAGCCTGCCGCAGGTGGTTTACCACGACGAGGCCGATTGCCGAGTCTCACGAGACCAGCTGAGCAGCGGAGTAGAAGCAGAACACTCCGTCGCGCCCGCAGCGAGTCCGTTCGAGGTGCTCAAGCGTCTCAAAGGCAAATCCTGATTCATCATCGTTTCACTCTGGAGTAATCCCCATGGCAGTTCAAAAGACTCGCAAGACTCGTTCCAAGCGCGGCATGCGTCGCAGCCACGATGCGCTGACAGCGCCGACGTTATCCCAGGACCAGGAAACGGGAACCACGCATCTGCGTCATCACGTCTCTCCTGACGGCTTTTACCGTGGCCGCAAGGTCGTTGACGCCTGAGGTAAAGTGTTTCTCTCTCGTTGACGTCCGGACCCTGACTGTCTCGTGTGGATTGCCGTTGACGCCATGGGTGGGGATCTTGGCCCGTTCGCCACCGTTGTTGGTTCGGCCAGCGCGGCTAACGACGTGCCGGATCTCGAAATTCGGCTCTTCGGCCCGAAACGCCGCCTAGATGATGAAATTTCTCGCCTGCCGCGGCACCTTGCTGCGGCGGGTTCGCGTATGAGTGTTGTCAATGCGCCTGAGGTAGTGGGTCAGGATCAGCGCGTTTCCGAAGCGCTGCGTCGCGGTGCCTGTAGCAGCATGGCGAAGATGCTCGATTGTGTTGCTGCCGGCGAGGTGCGAGCTGGCGTCAGTGCCGGTAACACCGGCGCGCTGATGGCGCTGGCCCGTCGTGCCATGGGCACGGTCCCGGGCATATCGCGCCCGGCGATCAGCACCTCGATTCCGACTCGCAATCAGGGACGTTGCTACCTGCTCGACCTAGGGGCGAACGTCGAGGTGTCGGCCGACCGGCTAATAGAGTTTGCCTTGATGGGCGAGGCAATGGCGCGCCATGTAGACGGCCTGAGCTCGCCGCGGGTAGCGTTGCTCAACCTCGGTGTCGAAGGCAGCAAGGGGCCTTCGAGTGTCCGGCAGGCCGATGCGTGGTTGCGCGATCAGCCCGACATCGCCTATGTAGGGTTTATGGAAGGCGACGGTATTTTCAGTGGCGGTGCCGACGTGGTGGTTTGTGATGGTTTCGTCGGCAACGCGGTCCTCAAGGCAAGTGAAGGACTTGCCCGGATGCTGGTCGAGCGTGTTCAGGCGACCTTCGACGCCCACTGGGGAAGCCGGCTGGTGGGCGCCATGGCCCGGCCGGCACTGCGGCGGTTGAAGCGTGAGCTTGACCCGGTGCGCTATAACGGTGCCAGCTTGCTGGGGCTGGATGGCATCGTGGTCAAGAGTCATGGTAGTGCCGACGCCACCGGCTTTCACTATGCGGTGTTACGCGCGGTGCAGGAGGTCAAGCATGACCTGCCGACGCGACTGGTGGCTGAGCTCGTCCAGCGGCGACCGACGGCCGACTCGTGCGCCGGTGGTGTCCGAGGCGGCAACCGGCCCGATGGCGATACAAGCCAACAAGAGAAAGGTGATTGACATGACGCAACCCCTTGCCCTCGTGTTCCCCGGCCAGGGGTCTCAGCAGGTAGGTATGCTGCGAGAGCTGGCAGAACGCTACAGCGTGGTGGGCACTACCTTCGATGAGGCCTCCGACGCGCTCGGTTACGACCTCTGGCAACTCGTGCAGGAAGGCCCGGCCGATGCGCTGAACGCCACGGCCTGTACACAGCCGGCGTTGCTCGCTTCCAGTGTGGCCGTATGGCGCGTCTGGCAGGAGCTGGAGGGGCCTCGCCCGGGCGTCATGGCCGGCCATAGCCTGGGTGAATACAGTGCCATGGTCTGTGCGGGTGCGCTGCCCTTCGCTCAGGGCGTGAGGCTGGTCAGATTGCGTGGGGAGGCGATGCAGGAGGCGGTACCGGTCGGTGAGGGTGCCATGGCGGCCATCCTGGGTCTCGATGACGATCAGGTGGAACAGGCCTGTGCCAATGCGGCACAGGACGACGTGGTGTCGGCGGTCAACTACAATGCCCCAGGGCAGGTGGTCATTGCCGGCAGCAAGGCTGCCGTGGAGCGAGCGATTGTGGCCTGCCAGCAAGCGGGGGCCAGGCGTGCCGTGGAATTGCCGGTTTCGGGGCCCTTTCATAGCGCGCTGATGCGTCCGGCCGCCGAGCGGTTGGCTGAGGCGATGGATGAGGTCGAGTTGCGTTCACCGCGCTACACGGTCATACAGAATGTTGATGCACAGGCGCATGCCGACATCGAGACATTGCGTACCCGTTTGATCGAGCAGCTCTATCAGCCGGTACGCTGGACCTCGTGCGTCGAGGCAATGGTCGAGCAGGGGGCTCGGGTGTTCATCGAATGCGGTCCCGGCAAGGTGCTCACGGGTCTCAACAAGCGCATTGCACGGGGTAGCAAGGGACTGGCCGTCAACGATCCGGATAGCTTGGAGGCGGCGCTGGAGCTGGCCAGGGAGGCGACGGGGTAGTTGCCGTTTAATGGCCGAACGACATTCATGCATGCAATCTTCTCGGGATAAAGGTGGAATACCCCATGACAAGCGAGCGTAGAGTCGCCTTGGTCACCGGCGCCAGCCGCGGTATCGGCCGGGCCATCGCCCATGAACTGGGACGACAGGGCCATATCGTGATCGGAACGGCCACCAGCGTGAATGGGGCCGGCCGGATCGATGCCGACCTCAAGGAAGCGGGAATCGAAGGGGCGGGACGTCAACTGGATGTCAACGATCAATCGAGCATCGATGGGCTGGTCAAGGCAGTAAGCGATGCGTTCGGGGCTCCCACGATCCTTGTCAACAATGCCGGCATTACCCGCGACAACCTGCTGATGCGCATGAAAGAAGACGAATGGGATTCGGTGATCGACACTAATCTCAAGTCGGTCTATCGCGTCAGCAAGGCTTGCCTGCGTGGCATGACCCGGGCCCGCTTCGGTCGCATCATCTGCATCAGTTCGGTGGTCGCCAGCATGGGCAATCTTGGCCAGACAAACTATGCTGCGGCGAAAGCCGGCATGGAAGGCTTTACGCGGGCTCTGGCGCGTGAAGTGGCCTCGCGTTCGATCACCGTCAATTCGGTGGCCCCCGGTTTCATCGCCACCGACATGACCGAGTCGCTGCCAGAAGAGCAGCAGAAAATGCTGTTGGGTCAGATTCCCCTGGCGCGGCTGGGTAAGCCCGAGGAGATCGCGGCTGCGGTCGGGTTTCTGGCCGGCGAGACGGCAAGCTACATCACTGGCGAGACCCTGCATGTCAATGGCGGCATGAACATGCATTGACAGCCGCCTGGCTCGGCTTGCGCCGACCAGAGGGCGTCTATAAACTACCCCGCAGCTTTTGGCTTGCGGTTTCGAAATAGCTGGTTTTCAGAACGGCTAACGTGAACGACTGGAGTACGTACAATGAGCACCATCGAAGAGCGCGTGAAGAAAGTTGTGGCCGAGCGCCTGAACGTCAAGGAAGAAGACATCCAGAATTCCTCGTCTTTTACCGAGGATCTGGGCGCTGATTCCCTGGATACCGTCGAGCTGGTCATGGCGCTCGAAGAGGAGTTCGATACTGAAATTCCCGACGAGGAAGCCGAGAAGATCACGACCGTTCAGGAAGCCATCGACTACGTCAACGCTAACCAGTAATTCGGTGGCGCTTGAGTCTGCTTGTTGATGCGCCGGGCCATGTCCCGGAAATAGCCGTCCGTCAAGGGCGGCTTTCTCGTATCTGGGCGAATCCCGCAGGCGGCACAGGTAGCCGAGACTCGGGTATAATGCGCGCAATGGCGGCTCCGGCTCGGGGGTCGTGTCACCAGTATCGTGGGGAGGAAAACGGATGGCTCGTAAAAGGGTGGTGGTGACCGGGCTCGGTCTGGTTACACCGGTAGGGAATACCGTCGAGAAGAGTTGGACCAATATCGTGGCCGGCAAGAGCGGAATTGCGCCCATTGAGCATTTCGACGTCAGTGGCTTCAATACCCGTTTCGGTGGCTCGGTCAAGGACTTCGACATCAGTCCTTATCTCAATCCCAAGGAGGCCCGCAAGATGGACCTCTTCATCCAGTACGGGATGGCGGCCGGTGCCCAGGCGATCGAAGATTCCGGCATCGAGTGCACCGAGGAAAATTCTGGCCGGATCGGTGTGGCTATCGGCTCGGGCATCGGTGGGCTGCCGATGATCGAGCACAACCACCATGCCCTTCTCAAGGGAGGCGCCCGGCGAATCTCGCCCTTCTTCGTGCCCGGCTCGATCATCAACATGATCTCGGGCAACCTGGCCATCCAGCATGGTTTTCGCGGTCCCAACATCGCGATTACCACGGCCTGCACCACCGGCACGCATAATATCGGCTATAGCGCGCGCACCATCGCTTATGGCGATGCCGACGTGATGGTCTGCGGTGGTGCTGAAATGGCAACGACGCCACTGGGCCTGGGTGGCTTTTCGGCGGCTCGCGCGCTGTCGACCCGCAACGACGATCCGGCGGCGGCCAGCCGTCCCTGGGATTGCGATCGCGACGGCTTCGTGCTCTCCGATGGCGCTGGCGTCATGGTGCTCGAGGAGTACGAACACGCCAAGGCCCGCGGCGCGCCCATCTATGCCGAGCTTACCGGTTTCGGCATGAGTGACGACGCCTACCATATGACCTCCCCACCGGAAGATGGCAGCGGTGCGGCCATCTCCATGAGCAATGCCATCCGTGACGCGGGTATTGCCCCGTCGCAGGTGGATTACATCAATGCGCATGGCACCTCGACACAATCCGGTGACCTCGCCGAGAGCCGTGCCGTCGAGAGGGT
Organism: Halomonas korlensis; assembly: GCF_900116705.1. Classification (GTDB taxonomy): domain Bacteria; phylum Pseudomonadota; class Gammaproteobacteria; order Pseudomonadales; family Halomonadaceae; genus Halomonas; species Halomonas korlensis. The sequence continues at coordinate 95,881 of NZ_FPBP01000013.1, forward strand.
GCTGGGTGACGCCGCGAAGTCCGTGGCGGTGAGCTCCACCAAGTCGATGATCGGTCATCTGTTGGGCGCGGCGGGCGCCGTCGAGGCGATATTCAGCGTGCTGGCGATCCGCGACCAAATCGCGCCACCGACGATCAACCTGGAAGCGCCGCAGGAAGGCTGCAATCTGGATTATGTGCCCCATCATGCGCGAGATATGAAAATTGAGGTCACGCTCTCCAACTCCTTCGGTTTCGGCGGTACGAATGGCACCTTGGTGTTTGCCAAGGTGTGAGAGGCACATCATCCCATTCCGCGGGCTGGCCTTTCGATGACCGTGGCGTCGCCTATGGCGACGGCCTGTTCGAAACCGTGCTGCTGCGGGATGGTCAACCGCAGCTCTGGGAGGCGCATCTGGCCCGCCTCGCAAGAGGCTGTGAGATGCTTGCCATTCCCCTGCCGGCGCAAGCTGCGCTGGAACAGCCGTTGGCTGCGGCAGGTCAGGGTCTACAGGTATTGAAGTTGATGCTCACTCGCGGCAGTGGCGGTCGCGGCTACCAGCTGCCAGCGGATCCTGAACCAAGGCTGCGTTGGTGTCTGGTACCGTTTGTGCCAAAGGAGGCCTGCTGGATGCGCGGCGTGCACATACGCCACTGTGCGTTGCGTTTGGGCATTCAGCCGGCGCTGGCGGGACTCAAGCACCTCAATCGCCTGGAGAGCGTGCTGGCCCGAGCGGAGTGGTCAACGCCTGAGGTTGCCGAGGGCGTGCTGTGCGATACCGAGGGGCGGCTGGTCGAGGCGACCAGCATGAATCTTTTCTGGCTGCGTCACGGTCATCTGGAAACCCCGCGGCTGGATCGTTGTGGTGTAGCGGGAACACTGCGTGACGCCCTGCGGCAACGCGTCAGCCTCCAGGAGGTCGAGAGAGGGCCGGAGGTGCTGGAAGAGGCCGAGGCGGTATGGCTCGGCAACTCCGTGCAGGGGCTCTGGCCGGTGGCTCGCCTCGATGATGCCCAGGGCAGGGAGCTCAAGCGCTGGAATATCAGGCATCGTCATCGTCCGCTTCAGGCAGAAGCTCATGCCCTGCTGGGTTATCCACTTTTCCCATGACGGTTTTTGAGCCGCACTGGCCCTGTGTCGACCCTTTGCAACGAGGAAGCACATGCTGCGTCTGTTAAAGGTACTGATAGCCTTGGGGGTGATTGCCGGGGTAGCGCTGTTCGCCGGTTATCGCTATTGGGAATCGCGGCTTGAGGCGCCTATCACGCTGGACGAATCGACCATCTACGAAGTGCCTGCCGGGGCGGGGTTCCATGGCGTGGTGCGCGACCTAGGTCAGCGCGGCATCGTCAGCGACGCCTGGGCCTACCGCCTGCTGGTGCGGCTTGATCCGCAGAGCGTGCCCGAGCTGCGGCCTGGCGAGTATCGGCTGGAGCCCGGCATGAGCGGCCGCGATGTGCTGGCGCTGCTGGACAGCCACGAGGTGGTCACCTATTCGCTGACGATTCCCGAAGGCTGGACCCTCCAACAGATGCGCGACCGACTCGCACAAGCGCCCAAGCTCGCGGCGCTGACCGCCGATCTGACCGACGAACAGTTGATGGCGCGGCTGGGCCGCGAGGACAGCCACCCCGAGGGCTGGTTCTTTCCCGATACCTACCGCTATCAGAAGGGAATGAGCGATCTGGATATTCTGCGTCAGGCATTGAACCGGATGGAAGCAGTCCTTGAGGAAGTGTGGGCCGAGCGAGACGACGACCTGACCATCGACACCCCGTATGAAGCGCTGATCATGGCCTCCTTGATCGAGCGCGAAACGGGGGTTCCCGAAGAGCGCCGGGACATCGCCGGCGTGTTCAAGCGACGCATGGAGCGCGGCATGCGTCTGCAGACTGACCCCACGGTGATCTACGGCATGGGCGAGCGCTATGAGGGCAATATCACCCGGGCCGATCTGCGTGAAGCCACGGCCTACAACACCTACGTGATCGATGGCCTACCACCGACGCCGATTGCCCTGCCGGGACGCGGCGCTCTGGAGGCGGCGGTCAACCCAGCCGAGGGGGAGAGCCTGTATTTCGTTTCCCGCGGCGACGGCACGCATCAATTTTCAGATTCACTGCGCGAGCACAACAACGCAGTGAATCGGTACATTCGCAATCGTTGATCAGGGAGCGGCTGCCACCATGTCGCAGCGCGGACGATTCATCACGCTGGAAGGCGGTGAAGGCGTGGGCAAGTCCACCAATCTGGCACTGGTGGCCGACTGGCTCGAAACCCGCGGCATCGAGGTCGTGCGCACGCGTGAGCCCGGTGGTACCGCCAGGACCGAAGCGATCCGTGACCTGCTGCTTGACCCCGATGTCGCCGAGCCGCTCGATGACGACGCCGAGTTGTTGCTGGTGTTCGCCGCGCGTGCCCAGCACCTGGCCAGCAAGATCCGCCCGGCGCTGGCGCGTGGTGCCTGGGTGGTCTGCGATCGCTTTACCGACGCGACCTTTGCCTACCAGGGAGGTGGCCGGGGGATAGCCGCGTCGCGTATCAGCGCGCTGGAGGCCTTCGTTCAGCAAGGGCTGCAGCCCGACCTTACGCTGTTACTGGACATGCCCATGCAAGCAGCACAGCGGCGCCTGCAGGGGCGCCTGGAGCATAATGGCGCACAACGTGACCGTTTCGAGCGTGAGCGTGGCGAGTTCTTCGAGGCGGTTCGCCGGGCCTATCTGGACCGCGCTGCTTCGGCCCCCGAGCGCATCGCCGTGATCGATGCGTCGGCCGATCTCGCCACAGTACAGCATCGGCTGCTGGCGCATCTGGAAACGCGGGTCGCCGCATGGCGTTGACACCGTCGAACGACCTGGCGCCGCCGCCCTGGCTGGCGGCGCGGTTCCGGGCCCTGACCGATCAGGCCCGTGCCGGGCGCTTGCCCCATGCGCTGCTTTTTTCGGGCCCGCGGGGCGTGGGCAAACAGCCGCTTGTTAAAGCGTTAGTCGCCTGGGTGCTGTGCGCCAGTCCCGGTGAGCATGCCTGCGGCCACTGCCATGGCTGTCGAATGCTAGCGGCGGGCTACCATCCGGACCTGCTCAGGGTCGAGCCGGAGGAGGGCAAGCGGCAAATCCGTATCGATCCCATTCGCGCGGTCAACGCCTTCGTCGCCCAGACTGCCCAGCAGGGCGGCTATCGCGTGATCGTGATCCAGCCGGCCGAGGCGATGAACGTGGCCGCCGCCAATGCGCTGCTCAAGAGCCTGGAAGAGCCCGGTGCGCGGACGCTGTTCATGCTCATCGCCGATATCCCCTCGCGGATGCTGCCGACCATTCGTTCACGCTGCCAGCAATGGACACTTTCGCCCCCCGCGGCCGACGAATGCACTGACTGGCTGGCCGAGCGCCTGGGCGATGAGGCCAATGCGCGCTTCTGGTGGCAGGTGGCCGGCGGCCTGCCATTGGCCGCGCTGGAGCAGGCGGCGCCCGAGGCGCGCGCCCTGCGCCAACAGTTGCACGAGACCTTCGAGGCGTTGGTACGAGGGGCCGAGCCGGTGGCCGAAGCGGCGCGACTGGATCGGCAGTCGATCGATGCGATCCTATGGTACGGTATCGCCTGGCTGGAAGACCTGATTCGCCTGGGCCTCTCCGGTGATAGCCGGGCGCTGCGCAACCCCGACCTGCTGCCGCTGTACCGCCAGGCCGTCAAGAATGGCCGCCTGCGTGACTGGTTCAGGTTGCTCGACTATGCTCGCGAGCAGCGGCGCCTGCTGGCCATGGGGGGCAATCCCAACCCCCAGCTGGTGCTCGAAGCCTGGCTGGTTCGCTGGTCGGCGCTGCTGCGCTCCTGACCCTGACTTGCGTCGTAACTCGAGGAGACGGCCATGGCCGCCCAGAAAGCGCTGTCACTGACCATCCAGGATGTCCCTACCCTGCTCTCGGCCTATATGCCGTCGCTCGACCGTGGTGGCATTTTCGTACCCACCCGCGAGCGCTACGAACTCGGCCAGGAAGTGTTTCTGTTGTTGATGCTGCCCGGCGAGAGCGAGCGCGTCCCGGTGACCGGCCAGGTGGTCTGGGTCTCGCCGGAAGGCGTTGCTGGCCGCCGCGTTCCAGGGATCGGTATCCACTTCGGCACCGAGGATCAGGCGGTCCGCGGTCGCATCGAGAGCCTGCTGGCCGGTCAGCTGGACAAGGGTGCAGCGACCTATACGCTCTGACGACTTCATTTCCACTGGTGACCTGCTACATGTTCGTTGATTCTCACTGTCATCTCGACCGCCTCGACCCCGAGACCCATCACGGTGATCTCGGCGCGGCCCTGGCCGCCGCCCGCGAGCGCGACGTGCGTCAATTCCTGGCCGTCGCCGTGAAGCTGGAGGATGTGCGGGCGCTCGCCGCCATCAGTCGCGAACATGAGGATGTGGTGATCGCCGCTGGCGTGCATCCCATGCAGTGTGTCGTCGAGGAGCCCGATGTCGAGGCGATCAAGGAGGTCGCCGAGCGCTTTGATGCGGTGGCGATCGGCGAAACCGGCCTCGATTACCATTATGCCGTCGATACCGATTCCGCGGACAGCGATGAGGTCGGCGCATCCCAGATGCCGTCACGTGGCTTGCAGTACGAGCGTTTCCGCCGTCACCTGATGGCCGCCAACGAACTGGAGTTGCCGGTGATCGTGCATACGCGTGAGGCGCGCGAGGATACCCTGGCACTGATCCGCGAGCATACCGACCCGAACGTGGGGGGGGTGCTGCATTGCTTCACCGAGGATCTGGACATGGCGCGGGAGGCGGTGCGCCATGGCTTTTTCATCTCGCTGTCGGGGATCGTGACCTTTCGCAATGCCGAATCGATTCGCGAACTGGCCAGGCGTATTCCGCTGGATCGCCTGTTGATCGAGACCGATAGTCCGTATCTCGCCCCGGTCCCCCATCGCGGCAAGCCCAATGAGCCGGCCTGGGTGGTGGAAGTGGCCGAATGCATCGCCGAGGTGCGCGGCATCAGCGTGGAGGAAGTGGCGATGCAGACCACGGCGAATTTCTACCGGTTGTTTCGTGCTGCCGCGCCCCAGGCGCCCGACAACGTTCGTGAGGCGCTGGCCCAGGCAGGACTGGTCTAAGCTTTCGAAAAGACTCCCAGCGAGGCCCTGCCATGACCCTCGACCCGTTACTGGCCCAGATCGACCCCGACGGCGAGATCCCACCGCTCGACACTTGGAACCCTGAGCAACAGGGAGAGATGGACCTGTTGATTGCCGCCGATGGCCGCTGGATACACGAGGCTGTCGCCATTGTCCGGCCGCGCCTGGTGCGTCTGCTCTCGACTATCCTGCGGCGCGAGGCCGACGGCGAGTGTTACCTGGTAACACCCGCCGAAAAGCAGCATGTCCAAGTCGAGGATCGTCCCTTCCTGATTGTCGACGCCGAGCCTGACGCGCAGGGTACATGGTGGCTCACGACCAATGTCGGCGACCGTCTGGCACTCGACGAACACCACCGGCTGGCGCTGAGCGAGACGCCTGGCGGTGAGTACGTGCCCGAGGTGCCGGTGCGTTTTGGGCTCGCGGCTCGGCTGGGGCGCAACGTCTATTACCGTCTAGTGGATCAGGCCGAGAGCCGAGAGCTGGCGACCGGTGGACAAGAGTTGGGTCTGACCAGTGGCGGCGTCTGGCATCCCTTGGGTCGGCTCGACGGGGAGGAAGGCGACCAGACGGGGCCGGACCCGGAGACGCCATGCGCCTGACCGACGAACAGCGGGCCGTGGTGGCGCATGGCGAGGGCCATGCCCGCGTCGCGGCGGTGGCCGGTGCCGGCAAGACCACCACCATGGTGGCGCGGGTGCTCAAGCTGCTCGAGCAGGGCGTGCCCGCCGCGCGCATTCTGGTGCTGATGTTCAACCGCTCCGCGCGCGAGGACTTCCAGTCGCGTCTGGCCGCCATGGCGCCAGCCGGGCAGGCACTTCCCGACGTTCGCACCTTCCACTCGCTGGGCCACCGCCTGACCGGCAGTCTGACCCGCTGGGGAGCGCTTGCGTCGCGGCAGCTGTTGACCGCGGACTGGCAGCTGGAGCGCTTGTTGCGCCAGGCGACCCTCGCCGCGCTCGCCGACGACCCCGGGGCACGCGATGCGGCCCTGGATGCCGAGCGACTCGAGGCCCTGGCGCACTTCTGCGCGCTGGTCAAAGCCGAAATGGTGACGCCCGCCGAGCTCCATGACCGCCTCGACTTCGGTGAGAATACCGATTATTTCCCCGTCGCTTTCGAGCACGCCGAGCAGCTGCTGGCCGAGCATGGCCTGGTGAGCTATGCGGATCTGCTCTATCGTCCGCTCTTGGCACTCGAAGCCGACCCTGAGCTGTGCCGACGGGTCCGGGGTTTTCTCGACCATGTGATCATCGACGAGTACCAGGACATCAACGTGGCCCAGCAGCGGCTGCTGGCGCTACTCGCGGGGCGTGAGGCGGCGGTGATGGCGGTGGGCGATGCCAACCAGTGCATCTACGAATGGCGGGGGGCACACCCCGACACCATGCTCGAACGTTTTACCGCCACCTTTGGCGCGGCAACCGATTATCCGCTGTCAACCACCTTTCGCCACGGCCATGCCCTGGCGCTGGCCGCCAACCATGCCATCGCTGCCAATCGCCGACGCCCCGACCAGCTCTGCCTGGCGGGCGCGCATACCCCGGATACTGGGCTTGCGGTCGGACAGGGCGCCAGCGCCGTGCTCGACACGCTCGACGATTGGCACCGGCAAGGCCGGCGGCTGGACGAGGCCTGCCTGCTGGTGCGCAGCTGGGCGCTCACGGTGCCCTTGCAGTTGTCGCTGCTTAGGGCGGGCGTGCCGTTCCGGCTCGCCCGCGAGGACCGTTTCGTGTTCCGCCTGCCCCTCGTGCAGGCGCTGGCCGGTTACCTGATGCTGGCCAGGTCACCGTCCCTGTTGCAGGACCCGGAGCACCTCCACCTGCTGCTTGCCCAGCCGACACCTTTCGTGGCTCGCGAGCGGCTCGCCGCGCTGGCGGCTCGGCTGGCCGATACCCAGCGCTGGCCGGAGCGGCATGATCCGCTCATCGACGGGCTCAAGCCTCACCAGCGGCGAACGCTCAAGCGCCGCTGGGCGCTGCTCTGCGAGCTGCCGAAACTGGGCAGCTGGCCGCCGGCCAAACTGCTTCAGCACGTGGTCGAGGGCGTCGAGGCCGAGAAGGTGCTCAAGCGGGCCGCCGCCCGTCGCGACAAGGGCGAGGAGGACGTGCGGCTGCTCGATGTGCTGGTCGAACAGGCCAGCGAGCTTGGTGATGACGTCGAGGCCTTTATCGAATTGCTGCGCCGCCCGGTGGAAAATCGCGACGATGGCGTGCTGATTTCCACGGTGCATGGCGCCAAGGGGCTGGAATGGCCGCTGGTGGTCCTTGCCGGGAGCAACGAAGAGGACTTTCCGCACTACAGCCGCGACAACCCGCTGTCGCCGCAACGCCTGGAGGAAGAGCGTCGGCTGTTCTACGTCGCCATCACGCGGGCCCGCGAGCAGCTGTGCATCGTGCATGATGGCGGCGATCACCGCCCCAGCCGCTTCATCGGCGAGACCGCCTGGCGCGACTGCCAGCAAGTCAGCGAGCGCCTCAGCGCGGCAGGGCAGGGCGAGTACGCTTCCCCCTTGGCGGTGTCCGTTCCTGGCCTGGTCGAGCGTTACCTCGCTTCGCTCGGGCAGGCACTACCGATCGCCGCGGCCGCAAGCGCCCCCGGCGGCGTGGCCGAATCCGGGCCGGCGGCCGCTGATTACTGCGTCGGCCAGCGGATACGGCATGCCGTCTTCGGCGAAGGGGAAATCGCCGTGATCGAGGGCAACCCGGCCAATCCGGTGATCGAAGTGCGGTTTCTGCAGGCCGGCCGGCGCCGCTTGATTGCCCGGCGCGCGCCCATCGAGCTTCTGGAAGGAGTCGTGGCATGACACAGGCACTGATCAGCGCCAGCGAGCTGGCCGATGCACTCACTGGCGAGCAGCCGCCGCGAATCCTCGACTGCCGGGCCCGGCTGGGTGATCCGGACGCCGGACGACAGCTGTGGCGGGACGCTCACTTACCGGGCAGCCTGCACATCGATCTTGACCGCGACCTGGCGGGGTCGCCGGGAGCGGACGGCCGGCATCCGCTACCGCGATCCGAGGCATTCACGGCCGCTTTGCAACGTCTCGGTATCACCCCGGCGATGCCGGTGGTGGTCTACGATGACACGGGCGGCCAGCTGGCGGCGGCGCGGGCCTGGTGGATGCTCCGCTGCTGGGCCGGCCATCCTGACGTGCGTGTCCTCGACGGCGGCGTCCAGGCCTGGTCGGCGGATGGTGGCGAAACCGAATCGCATCACGCGTCGCCCGTCCTGCCCGAGCCGTCCCGATGGCAGCCCGACTATCGCCAGGATGGCCTGGTCGATGCCGAACAGATGGGCACGGGGCGCGATCTCAAGCTTGATGCCAGAAGCCATGAACGCTATCGCGGCGAGGCCGAACCCATCGACCCTGTCGCCGGCCATATTCCCGGCGCCGCCTGCCGCCCCAGCGCCGAGAACCTCGATGCTCAAGGGCATTTCAAGGCCCCCGACGTGCTCGCGGCCGAGCTGCCCAAGGCCGAGTCGGTCGTCGCCTATTGCGGCTCGGGTATCACCGCTTGCCATCATATCCTTGCCTATACCGTCGCCGGCCGACCCTTGCCGAGGCTCTACCCGGGCTCATGGAGCGAGTGGATCCGGGACCCCGGCCGGCCTGTCGCGACCGGCGAGGATTGAGCTGTCGCCAGCAGTCGGCTACATATTGGGATAGTTGGGTCCCCCGCCGCCTTCCGGGGCGACCCAGGTAATGTTCTGGGCTGGGTCCTTGATGTCGCAGGTCTTGCAGTGCACGCAGTTCTGGAAGTTGATCTGGAACCTGGGCTTACCAGCATCGTCCTCGACGACTTCATAGACGCCCGCCGGGCAGTAGCGCTGCGCGGGCTCATCGTATAATGGCAGGTTCTCGCGGATCGGCAGTTCGGGATCATCGAGCTTGAGGTGGCACGGCTGGTCCTCCTCGTGGTTGGTGTTCGACAGGAATACCGAGGAAGGCTTGTCGAAGGAGAGCTTGCCGTCCGGCCGGGGGTAGTCGATCTTCTCGCACTCACTGGCGGGCTTGAGCGTGGCATGATCCGGGGTGGTGTCATGTACCTCGGGTAACTTGCCGCCGACCAGCTGATCGAGAAAGTTGTAGGCGCCGCCGCCCACGGTACCGTACTTGTGGATCGCCGGGCCGAAGCTGGCGGTTTCCTTGAGCTCGCCGTAGGCCCAGCTCGCCTCCCACGCGTCGGTGAAGGCGGTCAGCTCCCGACCGCCTTCATCACCTGCCGCGATGGCCGCATAGACCGTCTCGGCCGCCACCAGACCCGATTTCATGGCGGTGTGCAGGCCCTTGATCTTGGCGAAATTGAGCGTGCCGGCGTCACAGCCGATCAGCAGGCCGCCGGGAAAAGTCATCTTCGGCAAACAGTTGAGCCCGCCCTTGGTGATGGCCCGCGCGCCGTAGGCCACGCGCTTGCCGCCTTGGAGATGCTTGGCGAGTACCGGGTGGTGCTTCATGCGCTGGAACTCGTCGAAGGGCGACAGCCAAGGATTCTGGTAGGAAAGATCCATGATCAGACCGACCACCACCTGTTGGTTCTCGGCATGGTAGAGAAACCAGCCGCCATGGGTGTGCTTGTCCAAGGGCCAGCCAGAACCGTGCAGGACCAATCCGGGCTCATGCTGGGCTTCGGGGACATCCCATAGCTCCTTCAAGCCGATGCCGTAGTGCTGCGGATCCTTCCCCTCGTCCAGTTGAAAGCGCTCGATCAGTCGCTTGCCCAGATGCCCTCGAGAGCCCTCGGCGAACAGGGTGTACTTGGCGCGCAGCTCCATGCCCGGCATATGGCCGTCCTTGGGCGTGCCATCCGCAGCGACGCCCATGTCGCCAATCAGGATGCCGCGCACCGTGCCGTCCTCGTCATGGAGGACTTCCTGGGCGGCGAAGCCGGGGAAGATCTCCACGCCCAGCTCCTCGGCCTGTTCGGCCAGCCAGCGGCAAAGGTTGCCAGCACTGATCACATAGCGGGTGAGATCGTCACCCGTATTATGCATGGTCTTGGGTACCAGGGCGTTGGGCAGCTTCTGGGCCTTTTCGGCATCCTTGAGCAGGTAAAGCTCGTCGCGGGTGGCCGGTGTGGTGAGCGGCGCGCCACGGTCAGCCCAGTCGGGAAACAATTCCTGCAGTGCGCGGGGTTCAAAGACCGCGCCGGAGAGGATATGCGCGCCGACTTCGGAGCCTTTTTCCACCACACATACCGTCAGTTCCTGCCCTGCATCATTGGCCTGTTGCATCAACCGACACGCCGCCGAAAGCCCGGCGGGTCCGGCACCGACGATTACCACATCGAAATCCATGGATTCGCGTTCAACCTCTTCCATTCAGTTTCTCCTCGCTGAACTCGACGCTCGGGTTGGTGCGGTTTTGTGTCCGTCGTACCGATAACGCCATTAGCCTCAAGACAATCGCTTGCTTCTAGCCAAGGCTTATCATAGGCATAATAATCATTAGACCACTGCTTTGCGATGCTGCTGGCACGCAAAGGGTCCATTGCCATGCCGGCACTCATGCGGGGAAAGTGCGGATTTCCCATTATTGGGTTCCTATAACGAACCAAGCGAGGACACTATGAAGGTACTCGTCGCGGTCAAACGCGTCATCGACTACAACGTCAAGATCCGGGTCAAGCCCGACCACAGCGACGTCGACCTCACCAACGTCAAGATGGCCATGAACCCCTTCTGCGAGATCGCCGTGGAAGAAGCGGTGCGCCTGAAGGAGCAGGGCGTGGCGACCGAGGTGGTCGCCGTGAGCGTCGGCCCCAAGGCCGCCCAGGAGCAGCTGCGCACCGCCTTGGCATTGGGCGCTGACCGGGCGATTCACGTCGAAAGCGACGAAAAAGTCGAGTCGCTGGCCGTCGCCAAGCTGCTGGCCAAGGTCGTCGAACAGGAGCAGCCGGGCCTGGTCATTCTCGGCAAGCAGGCCATCGACACCGACAACAACCAGACCGGTCAGATGCTCGCCGCGCTGGCCGGGCTGCCCCAGGGCACCTTCGCCTCCGAAATCAGTGTCGAGGGCGAAGGGGATGAAAAGCGGCTGCAGGTCACCCGTGAGATCGACGGCGGGCTGCAGACCGTCGAACTCACCCTGCCGGCTATCGTCACCACCGACCTGCGCTTGAACGAGCCGCGTTACGCCAAGCTGCCCGACATCATGAAGGCCAAGAAGAAGCCGCTCGATGTCACCACCCCGGCGGAGCTTGGTGTCGAGGTGGCCTCAAAG
>NZ_FPBP01000001.1 GCF_900116705.1 Halomonas korlensis
AAGGTCACGCGGCTCAAGGTCGAATCCCCGGCCGAGCGCAAGGGCGGCATCCGGGTCGGCTCCGTCGACGAGCTGATCGACAAACTCAAGAACGAGGCCAAGGTGCTTTGACCCCCTCCCTTGTCCCCCCGTCTTTGCCTACAGCGCTTTGAAAGGAGCCGATCGCATGAGCATTCTCGTCCTGGCCGACCATCACGACGGCCACCTCGCCGGCGCCACCGCCCACGTGGTCGCCGCCGCCCAGGCCATCCAATCCCACGGCGGCGGTGACATCGACCTGCTGGTCGCCGGCGAGCACGTCGGCGCCATCGCCGAGGCCGCCGCCAGGCTCGACGGCGTGGCCAAGGTCCGTGTCGCCGACCACGCCGTCTACGCCCACCAGCTCGCCGAGCCGCTGAGCGCGCTGCTGGTCGACCTCGCCGGCGACTACACGCACCTGCTGGCCAGCGCTTCCACCACCGGCAAGAACGTGCTGCCGCGCGTCGCCGCGCTCAGGGACGTCAGCCAGCTCTCCGAGATCCTCGAGGTCGTCGACGCCGATACCTTCCGGCGGCCGATCTACGCTGGCAACGCCATCGCCACCGTACAGAGCGCCGACCCGCTCAAGGTGATCACCGTGCGCGCGACCGGCTTCGACGCGGTGGGCGAGAACGGAAATGCCAGCGTGGAGAACGTCGACACGGTAGTCGACAACGCCCAGTCCCGCTTCCTCAAGGAAGCCCTCGCCCAGAGCGACCGTCCCGAGCTGGCCGGCGCCAAGGTCGTCATCTCCGGCGGGCGCGGCATGGGCAACGGCGACAACTTCAAGCTCCTGGAGGGCATCGCCGACAAGCTCGGCGCGGCCATCGGCGCCTCGCGTGCCGCGGTCGACGCCGGCTTCGTGCCCAACGACATGCAGGTTGGCCAGACCGGCAAGATCGTCGCCCCCGAGCTCTACATTGCCGTGGGCATCAGCGGCGCCATCCAGCACCTGGCGGGCATGAAGGACTCCAAGGTGATCGTCGCCATCAACAAGGACGAGGAGGCCCCGATCTTCCAGGTCGCGGACTACGGCCTGGTCGGTGACCTGTTTACGATCCTGCCGGAGCTCGAGCAGAAGCTCTAGGGAAGATCGCTTCCCGGTCGCGCGCTTGACGGTCAGCGGCCTGGTCGGTGATCGGTTTACGATCCTGCCGGAATTGGAAAGCAAGCTGTAAGCTTCCCCCTGAACAGGCCCACTCCGGTGGGCCTTTCATTGATCAGGAGACACTATGCTGGACTGGCACGAAGGTACCCTGCGACTGCCGGTGATCGGTTCACCGATGTTCATTCTTTCCGGTCCTGAACTGGTGCTGGCCCAGTGTCGGGCCGGTATCGTGGGGGCGTTTCCTGCACTTAATGCACGGCCAGCGGAAGAGCTTGCGGTTTGGCTCGCGCGTATCACCGAGGGGCTTGCCGACAGCGATGAGGCCGAGCCTGAGCGCAGGGTTGCACCCTTCGCGGTCAATCTCATCGTGCATCCTACCAATGATCGCCTGGAGCAAGATCTGGCGCTGTGCGCCGAATTTCGTGTGCCCCTGGTGATCACCAGCCTGCACGCCCCGGAACGGGTCGTGGAGCGTGTGCATGACTATGGCGGGAAGGTTTTCCATGATGTGACGACGCTGCGCCATGCGCAAAAGGCCATTGATTGCGGCGTTGATGGACTGATCTTGGTAAGCAACGGTGCCGGTGGCCACGGTGGACGCTTGAACCCCTTCGCCTTTGTGGCTGAGGTGCGACGGATGTTCGATGGCCCGCTGGTCCTGGCCGGCGGGATCGGGCGCGGAGAACAGATCCTGGCGGCACAGGCGCTGGGTGCCGATCTGGTCTACATGGGAACGCGCTTCATCGCCAGTCACGAGGCCAATGCGGTGGAGAACTACAAGCGCATGGTCGTCGAATCCCGGGCCGCCGATATCGTCTACAGTGACCTCTTTACTGGGGTGTACGGCAATTATTTGCGGGCCAGCATCGAGCGAGCCGGACTGGATCCTGATGATCTTCCGTCAGGTGACAAGCGCCAGATGCGCTATGGGTCTGGCGGGGGCAGCGAGCCCAAGGCGTGGCGAGATATCTGGGGGGCCGGCCAAGGAGTTGGCGCTGTGCAGGCCCGGCAGAGCGTGGCCGACATCGTGGACGAACTGGAGCGGGACTACCAGGCGGCTCGGCACCGCCTGGCATTACCCGCTTGAAGAAAATGCCGTGCGAAGCTTTCGCCCGACACTAATGGATGGTGCGTGCCCTTTCCTGCAGTTACATCACGTCGACGAGATGGTCGCTGACATGCTCCAGGTGATGGTCGCTGTCACCAAGGTAGTGGTCGAACATCACCAGATGCTTGGCGTAGTGAGAGACATGGCACTCGTCGGTCATGCCCATGCCCCCATGCAGTTGGATGGCCTGTTCGGCGACGAAGCGAGCGGCCTCGCCGCAGTAGGCCTTGGCGGCAGCGAGGCGGTAGTCGCGTTCGGCGGCGGGGCAATCGAGGCTGGTGGCGGCGAGAATTGCCATGGAGCGGGCCTGCTCGAGATGCAGGTGCATGTCGACCATGCGGTGCTGCAGGCTCTGGAAGCTCGAGAGGGGCTTGCCGAACTGCCGGCGCTCCTTGAGGTAGTCGAGGGTCTGCTCGCAGGCGACCTCCATGGCACCCACCGCTTCGGCACACAGCGCCGCGCGGCCGAGCGCCAAGGTGGCATCGAGGGTCTGGGCGGCGTCCCGGCTCAGGCAGGCGTCATCGCTCAACGAGACGGCGTCGAGGGTCATGTCGCTGGCCGTCTGGTCGTCGATAGTGCGGTAGTCGCGACGCGTCAGACCGGTGGCATCGGCGGGGACCACGAACAGCCCCAGGCGCCCGTCGTCGTGGCGTGCCGTGACCAGCAGGGCGGCGGCCGAGGTGGCATTGAGCACCAACTGCTTGCCACCATTGAGGCGCCATCCATCCTCATCTCGTCGCGCAGTGGTGACGATGCCATGAGCATCGTAGCGAGCGTCGCGCTCCTGCCAGGCCAGTGCCAGCTGATGTTCGCCCTCTAGCAGCGGAGCCAGCCAGCGCGCCTGCTGCCCGGCATCGCCAAGCCGGGCCAGCAGGTCGCCGGGTAGTACCAGGCCAGCCAGGTAGGGGTCGGGCACCAGGCCGCGTCCCAAGGCCCGCATGATGAGCATCAGGTCGGTGCCGTCACCGCCGAGGCCGCCGACTTCCTCAGCGAAGGGCAAATGCAGCAGCCCCAATTCGGCGAAGGTCCGCCACAGCGCCGAGCGCTCGTTGGCAGGTGCCTCGAGCATGGCGCGGCGCTGGTCGGGGGCGACCCGGTCGGCAATCAGGCGCTCGAGGGTGTCGGCGAGCATGCGCTGCTCGTCGGTCAGGGAAAAGTCCATGGGGCGGCTCCTTACATGCCGAGAATCGTCTTGGCAACGATGCTCTTCTGGATCTCGTTGGCACCGCCATAGATCGAGAGCTTGCGGCGGTTGAAGTACTGGGCGGCGCCTGCGGCGCTTTCCGCTTGAGTCGGATCGTCGAGATCGGCCTCGCCGTGGAGGAAGTCAGGTAAGAAAGGTAGCGCGGCCGGCCCAAGGGCGCGGCGGGTCAGGTCACTGAGCTCCTGGCGAAGCTCCGAGCCGCGCACCTTGAGCAGCGAACTCTCCGCTCCCGGCGCACCACCATCCCGGGCCGCGGCAATGACCCGCAGGTTGGTGACCTCCAAGGCCATCAGTTCGAGCTCGACTTTCACCACTCGCTGACGGAAGCTCGCCAGCTCTAGTAGCGGGCGGCCGCGGTGCTGTTCCCGGATGGCCAGCGACTTGAGATGGCGCAGCGCTTGTTTGGCATGGCCGAGCCCAGCGATGCCGGTACGCTCGTGGGTCAGCAGGAACTTGGCGCAGGTCCAGCCTTCACCCTCCTCGCCGACACGGTTGGCCACCGGCACGCGGACCTCGTCGAGGAAGACCTCGTTGACCTCGTGGGCGCCCTCCAGAGTGATGATCGGTCGTACCGTGATGCCCGGGCTCGCCATGTCGATCAGCAGGAAGCTGATGCCGGCCTGTTTCCTGGCGTCGGGGTCGGTACGCACCAGGCAGAACATCATGTTGGCGTGCTGTCCCAGGGTGGTCCAGGTCTTCTGACCGGTGACGACATAGTGGTCGCCGTCGCGCACGGCGCGGGTCTTGAGGCTGGCCAGGTCGGAGCCGGCACCGGGTTCGGAGTAGCCCTGGCACCACCAGTCCTGGTTGGCGAGAATGCGTGGCAGGTAGTGTCGCTGCTGCGCTTCGCTACCAAATTTGATGATCACCGGTGCGACCATGTTGACGCCAAACGGCACCACGGTCGGGGCATGGGCGGCGGCACATTCCTCGTCGAAGATGTGTCGCTGTACCGGGCTCCAGCCGGGACCTCCGTGCGTTTTGGGCCAGTTACCAGCCAGCCAGCCGCGCCCACCGAGAATAGTCTGCCAGTGTACGTGATCGTCGGCGGAGAGCCGCCGGCCGAGCCGCACGCGTTCGCGGATGTCGTCGGGGAGGGAGGTGGCGAGAAAGTCGCGTACCTCATGGCGGAACGCCTGCTCCTCGGCACTGTAGGTCAGGTTCATTAAGGCGTCTCCGGGCCAGCGGATGCATTGAGGGTGACCTGGCGGTGAGGGCCACCTAGATGACGTGGATAGCCCAGGGCCTCGACGGCCAGCAGGTCAATATCGCTGGTGCGGTAGCAGAGACCCTGCTCGGCGAGGGCCAGGCTGGCTGCTTCCATGGCAGCGAACCTGTCATCAGGCGAGGCGTTTGCCGCCCGGGACAGGGCGCCGAGCAGACTGTCGCGGCGACTTACCACGATGGCCTGGCGCAGTGTCTTGAGGGCATCGGCTGCGGCTTGCTGCTGCTCGGCATCGGCGCGAATGGCGACCAGTTCCAGCAGCGTGCCCTGCGGCGGCATGACCAGCACCAGGTCCGCGTTCAGGTCCTCCAGCCGGCCGTCGGCATCGGCCGGCTGCAAGGCCACACGAAGGCACGCCGCCGGGCAATCAGGGGGCGTGCCGCCGGGGGCGATGAGGCACGCCTGTGTCGATGCATCCGGCCGGTCGGTGAACTTAATGTCGGTACGCCCGACATGGCCCTCGAGGCGCTCGAAGAGCGGGTGCTCACCGACCAGGGCGATGCGCGTCAGCGCCGGGGGCTCGCCGGCCTCAGGCACCTTGTGCGGGGCACGAGCGGCGAAGAAGATGTGAATCAAGCCGGCTCGCTGGGGGGAGTCCATGCAGGCGAGGAACAACTCGCGCTCGCGGCGCAGCCCCTCGGCCAGGCTGCCTTCGGTGCTGGCTGCGACGGCCTCGAGGCAGCGGAATGGCGAGAACAGATCGGGCACTTCGGCCTCGAGCCGAGACCGAAGGCGAGCGATGGCCCCGGGGTCGGCGGCGGGTGCGGGCAGCTCGCCGGTCCGGCGGGCGGTGCGCTGGCCCTTCAGGATGGCGCGGGCGGCGCCGAGGCCGGCATCGAGCGGAGCATCGGTCTGGTCTATGGTATCGATGATGCCCAGCGTCAATGCCTCATCGGCGGGCACGAAACGCCCGCTGGTGATTAGTTCCAAGGCGCTGTCCACACCGACCAGGCGGGGCAGCCGCTGGGTGCCGCCGGCCCCCGGCAGCAGGCCCAGCTTGACTTCGGGGAGGCCGACCCTGGTGCCTGGCAGGGCCACACGGTAGTGACAACCCAGTGCCACCTCAAGACCCCCACCCAGAGCGGTGCCGTGCAATACCGCCACCAGCGGCTTGGCGCTGGCTTCCAGGCGTGAGATGACATCCGGCAGTGTCGGCTCTCGGGGAGGCTGGCCGAACTCACGGATATCGGCGCCGGCAATGAAGGTGCGGCCCTCGGCCATCAGTACCAGGGCATGTGCGCCATCATCTGCCAGGCCTTGATCGAGCGCTTCGAGAAGGCCGCTACGAACCGCATGGCCGAGGGCATTGACGGGGGGGTTGTCGATGCAGATCACGCCGATGTTGTCATGGCGCTGATAATGGACACACGCAGGCATGCAAGGGGCTCCAGATATTGGTCGTTGTGTGAGTCAAGGCCGTTTTACAGGCCTGGCTGAGGCGATCTGTTACGAGCGTGGCGTTGACTCCAGCGGGCCAGCAGTACGGCGGGCACCAGGGTAACCAGCGAGATGCCGAGCAGCTCGAACTGACCGAGTGGCACCATGCCACCCCCGGGGAGGGCAAGTGTCAGCCCCGAGACCAGCACCAGGGTGCGGATCGCCGTTTCCTGTATCGCGCCATGGCCCAGTCTCCCGACCCCGATCAGGTAGCCCTGCATGGCCGAGGCGAACAGCACGATGCCCACCAGGGCCTGGATGAACACCAGCAAGATCTGAAGCGGCTCGCCCTGCATGATCAGCGCCGGATTGAGCACGAACAGGAAGGGGATAAAGTAGATCACACTGCCCAGCCGCATGGCCTGCAGGCCGGTCGCCATCGGCCGTGCCCCGGCGACGGTGGCAGCGGCGAAGGCGCCCAGCGCTACCGGCGGGGTGATGAAGCTGAGCATGCCCCAGTAGAGGATGAACATGTGAACCGCCATGGGGTCGAGACCGCCGCCCTGAATCAGCGCCGGCGCCAGGGCCACTGCCAGAAAGATATAGGCGGCGGTAACGGTCATGCCGATGCCCAGCACGAAGCTGGTCAGGGCACCCATGATCAGCAGCAGCGGCACACTGCCCCCCGCCAGGTGAATGAAGTCGTTGGCGATGGTGCCCGAGAGGCCGGTCATCGACAGGGCACCGACCAGCATGCCGACCCCGGCGAGGATGGCGATCAGTTCGGCGAACAGCCTGGCCGCCCCCGACAGGGCGTCACCGAGGTCCCGCCAGTTCCAGCGGTTATGCTTCGAGAGCTGGTTCAGGACCAGCAGCAAGGCAGTGGCGTAGAAGGGCGCAACGGCCTCGCGTTGCATGACCAGCAACATCCACACCAGCAGCGCGAACACGAAGATGAAGTACCAACCTTCCTTGAGGGTGGCCCACAGCGAGGGCAGTTCCACGCTGGGCAGCCCTTCGATGTGGTGGCGCGCGGCATAAGCGTCGATCTGGATGAACAAACCCAGGAAGTAGAGGATGGACGGGATCACCGCGGCCAGTGCCACGGCGGGATAGGGCACGTCGAGGAACATGGCCATGACGAAGGCCGTGGCGCCCATCACCGGCGGCATGAGTACCCCGCCGGTAGAGGCACAGGCTTCGACCCCGCCAGCAAAGGAGCGGCTCATGCCAATGCGGCGCATGGCAGGAATCGACAGCACACCGGTCGTCAGCACATTGCTGATTACGCTGCCGCTCATCGAGCCCATCAGACCGCTGGAGAAGATCGAGACCTTGGCCGGGCCGCCCCGCACATGGCCGAGCAGGGCGAAGGCCAGGTTGATGAAGAACTTGCCGCCGCCGCTCTTCTGTAGCACCACCCCGAACACCAGAAAGCCGATGACCAGGCCGGCGAAGGCCTGCAGCGGCACCCCCATGATGCTTTCGGTGCTCATGGTGTGGTACATGGCCGTCTCCTCGAGGGAGGAGGGAAAGGCCTGGATCGGCCCCGGCATGACATCGGCAACCAGGGGGTAAAGCGAGAACGCGGTGACGATCACGGCGATGGGCCAGCCGCCGGCGCGTCGTGCAGCTTCGATAATCAGCAGCCAGAAGGCATAGCTGGCCCAGATGGCGGTCTGCGGAGCGGCGAAGGCCCAGCCGCGCTCGAGGATGGACTCGGCATGGAAGACGAAATAGCCGCCAACGACCAGGGTCACGGCGCTGAGCAGATAGTCGTACCAGGGAATGGGCCTGTGCTGTGCAGCGGCTCGGAGCGGCCAGAGCAGGTAGACCAAGGGCAGCAGCAGCGCCACCACCGCATAGTAGAACCGGGTCTCGAGGCCCGTGACGATGGTCAGCATGCCGAGATTGAACAGGTAGTCCAAGGTCATCAGCATCAGGGCGATCGTGACGGTACCCGGAATCCAGTTCAACCAGGTTGGCAGCCGGCGAATCTGGCTGATCTTCTCCTTGACCTGCGGCGGCGGGCTGCCTTGGGTATTCGCTGTGGTCATGTCGGGGTCCAGAAGGTTTGAGCGGTGCTCTCGGGAAGGACGAACCGGGACGGCTCAAGCCGTCCCGGCGCGGTTCACTCGAAGACGGGGTCGAAACCGGCCTCACGCAGGGCGTCGGCGCGTGCGGACATCCAGGCCTCGCGGAAGGCGTCCTCGTCGTCGGGGGCGCCTTCAATGAAGGCGTTCCAGGTCTCGAGCAGCAAGGCCTGGCGCTCGACCAACGATTCCTGATGCGCCTGCATCTCCTCGGTCCAGACCCCGATCTCCTCGTAGTACTCCACCACGGCGTCGTGGAAAGGGATCACCCACTGCAGATCCTGATACTCGAGTGCATAGCCCACCGCACCCGGGGCTGCATCCTTGTAGTCATCATGGTTGTCCTGCAGGGCCTTGATCAGGCCGTAGGCAACCTTGTCGTCGAGATCCTGATTGGCGACCACGATCGGGTAAGGGTAGCTTGCACTGGGCAACGGGTTGTCGGCACTGATGCCGCCGGCCCCAGAGGTGACTTCATGGGGACGGAAGTAGGGGGCGATCGCCTGCATGCGCTCCCAGGCCTCGGTATCGTCCGGGTCGAGCACCGGCCAGCTGATGCCTCGCGGGCTGCTGGCGAGCTGCTGGGCGGGGGGCGTGACGGTGGTAGTAAAGGAGGCGTCGACGTTATCGGCGATGATGCCGTCGAAGGAGCGGCCGTAGCCGGGGTAATCGACGCGTTCCACATCGTCCCAAGTCAGGCCGCCGAAGGCCAGGTAGGCCTCGGTCCCCTTGTTCAGGGCGTCGTCGCCGCGAATATAGGCGACGCGCTTGCCCTTGAGGTCAGCCGGTGTCTTCACGTCCAGGTCGCCGGCCACTGCCAGCGAGAGCCCGAAGGAGGCCGTGGAGGTGGTGATTACTCTCAGTGGTTGGGGACCCCAGTCGGGGTGGGCGAACATCAGCACGCCCTCGGCGCCATAGTAGCTCGAGATGCCGCAGGCACAGAGGTCGACGCGCCCCTGTTTGAGCGGAGTCATGCGCGAGACATCGTTGTCGCCGGGCAGGATGCGCACCGAGGTATCGTAGTGTTCCTGCAGCATGCCACCAATGGCCACTGCCTGGGCATAACCGCTGGAGTTGGTGCCGTAGGCAGTCCAAGCCATGGTGCTTGGTAGTTCCACCTCTTCGTTGGCATGACCGTAGGTGGCGGTGAGTAGCGTGAGCGGAAGCGTGGCAATGGCGAGTTGTCGAGCGAATTGACGCATGGAGGTGCTCCTGTGTCTTGGCTTTGGTTGTAGTTCTATAGGGTCACTGTTTTGCTATGCGGTATACTATTCCGAATAATGGTTGATGATAGGGAAGCGTTACCGGGGATGTCAACGCCTGTTCAGCCACTCACCGGAAGCCTGCCGTCTGCCAGGCGGAACAGTGGGACTAACTCAATGAATATAAAGTGATTGCCGGAACCGCTAATGAGGTGGGAATGGCGTCATGTCAGGGGAGGTGCGACCAAGGTCTAGTGCCGCGCAGGTATTGAAACAAGGGGCCGGGCGACAGGGTCACGAGTTGGTAAGGGTAAAGCTTGCTGATGGGTAGGGCAGTACGGCGTGATTTACTGGCGGCGGTTTAGCTCACTCCAGGCCGAAAAGGTGCTGAGAAAGACCCGCCCGGTGATGTCGTCGAGGAAATCGCTGTTCTTCAGTCGGTCCATCACCGGCCCCTTGACCTCCGCCAGATGCAGGGTAACGCCGGAATCCTTGAGGCGGGCATTGATAGCATCGAGGCTTTCCAGTGCAGAGGCATCGATGAGGTTGACGGCCGAGCAGATCAGTACCACATGCTCCAGCTCCGGCCGGCTTGCCACCAGCGCATAGACGGTATCCTCGAGGTAGCGAGCGTTGGCGAAGTAGAGGCTCTCGTCGATGCGCAGCAGCGCCACATGGCTGGCTGTCTCGGTATCGTGACGCTCGATGTTGCGAAAGTGCTCGGTACCTGGAATGCGTCCCACGAGTGCGCTGTGGGGCCGGCTGGTACGATACAGAAAGAGTCCGATAGACAGCACGACGCCGACGATGATCCCGGCTTCAACGCCTTCCACCAAGGTCAGCAGGATGGTCGCCGCCATGGCTGAGAAATCGCTGCGCGAATAGCGCCAGGTCTGACGGACCATGGGAATGTCGACCAGCGTAAGAATGGCCACGGTAATGGTGGCCGCCAAAGTGGCGATGGGCAGATGATGAAGCAGCGGGGTCAGGGCAAAGGTCACGATGCCGATGCCCACTGCGGCGAAGAGCCCTGCCATGGGGGTCTGGGCGCCGGCATCGAAATTGATCACGGTGCGTGACAAGCCCCCCGTGACCGGCATGCCGCCCGAGAACGCCGCTGCCAGGTTGGCGCCACCCAGGCCGACTAACTCCTGGTTGGGCGAGATGCGTTGGCGTCGCTTGGCGGCGAGCATCTGCCCCATGGAAACCGACTCGACGAACCCCACCAGGCTGATCAAAAGGGTGGGCATGAGCAGGCGTTGCCATAGCGCTGCATCGAAAATGGGGACAGTGAGGGGAGGAAGCCCGCGCGGGATATCTCCGACCACGGCAACGCCTCGCTCGGCCAGACCGAAGTGCCAGGCGACAAGTGTCGTCACCACGACCGCGAGCACGGGGCCGGCCCTGGCCAGGAGGGCTGCGAGGCTCGGCGACAAACCGACACGCATCAGCGTGGCCTTGCCCCGGCGGCGCACGCCGACCAAGAACAGCAGACTACCGGCGCCGATAGCCAGGGTCGGCCAGTGAATCTCGTCCAGATGCGCGACCAGACTCATGACGAGGGCAACCACCGTATAGCCATTGCTCTCTATGCCCAGCAAATGACCCGCCTGGCTGGCGGCGATCAGGATGCCCGAGGCCGTCAGGAAACCGGCGATCACCGGATGGCTCAAGAAGTTGGTAAAAAAGCCCATCCGCAATAGCCCCATCAGCGTGAGCATCCCCCCTGACAGCAGTGAAAGCACCAGGGCTGCCTGGAGATACTCGGGACTGCCGGGAGCGGCCACGCCACCAAGCGCTGCGCCGGTCATCAAGGCGATGATCGCCACGGGGCCCACCGCCAGGGTGCGGCTGGTCCCGAGCAGCGTATAGGCAACCAGCGGCAGAATGCTGGCATAGAGGCCAACCACGGCCGGCAGGCCGGCGAGCAGGGCATAGGCCAGAGACTGGGGGATCACCATGATCGTGACGATGATCCCGGCCAGCAGGTCGGCACCGCCCAGTCGACGGTTGTAGTGGGGCAGCCAGGTAAGAATCGGCAGGTAGCGCTTGAGCATCCGGTCTCTTCGCGTCAAGAATCTGGGCCCTCAGACTAAACGATATTGGTGGATGGGTTGAGTGTTGGTTAGCATCAGGTGAAATAACGCGATACCGAAACGACCTCTACCAGGATATGTCATGAAACCCGAAACCATCGCCCTGCACCATGGCTACACTCCCGACGACCAGCACGCCGTGGCAATACCGATTCACCAGACCACCTCGTTCGCCTTCGACAGCGCCCAGCATGCGGCGGATCTCTTCGACCTCAAGGTCGAGGGCAACATCTATTCGCGCATCATGAATCCCACCTGTGCCGTGCTGGAGCAGCGTATTGCCGCTTTGGAGGGCGGTATCGCTGGCCTGGCCGTGGCCTCGGGCATGGCGGCAATCACCTATGCCATCCAGACCATCGCCGAGACCGGCGACAACATTGTTTCGATCAGCGAATTGTACGGCGGCACCTATAACCTCTTCGCCCATACCCTGCTGCGTCAGGGCATCGAAGTACGCTTCGCCGACAAGGACGATATCGAGGGCATTGAATCGCTGATCGACGCACGCACCAAGGCAGTGTTCTGCGAGAGCGTTGGCAACCCCTCGGGGGGTGTGGTCGATATCCAGAGGCTGGCCGAGACCGCACATCGGCATGGCGTACCGGTAATTGTCGACAATACGGTGCCTACGCCGTTCTTGTGGCGGCCGATCGAGCACGGTGCCGATATTGTCATTCACTCAGCTACCAAGTACATCGGTGGCCACGGCACTACCATCGGTGGGGTGATCGTTGATTCCGGCAAGTTCCCCTGGGCTGACCATGCCGACCGTTTCTCGCTGCTCAACGAGCCCGACGCCTCCTACCACGGCGTTTGCTATACCCGCGACCTGGGCGAGGCGGCCTTCATCGGTCGGGCCCGGGTGGTGCCGCTGCGCAACATGGGCGCGGCGCTTTCCGCCCAGGCGGCGTGGAATCTGCTGCAGGGGTTGGAGACGCTATCGCTGCGCATCGAGCGGGTTTGCGCCAACGCCCGACGCGTTGCCGAATATCTGGAGAGTCATCCGCAGGTGACCTGGGTGCAATACGCGGGGCTTCCAAGCCACAAGGATCATGCACTGGCCCAGCGCTTCATGAACGGGCACGCATCGGGCATTCTCAGCTTCGGCATCCAGGGTGGCCGGGAAGCCGGGGCCCGCTTCTACGACGCGCTGGGCATGATCCTGCGTCTGGTCAACATCGGTGATGCCAAGACTTGCTCGTCGATTCCCGCTGCGACCACGCACCGCCAGCTCAACGATGATGAACTCAAGGCCGCCGGCGTCACCGCTGATATGGTGCGCCTCTCCATCGGCATCGAGCACGTCGACGACATCATCGCCGACCTGGAGCAGGCGCTCGTCGCCAGCCAGTCTTGAAGAGGTGCCGGGCGCCTCGCAACGCGAGTCGTCAGGCTAACGCTAGCGTTTCTGCTGCTGAGGTGATGCCCCCGCGGGCGGCTGAAGCGTGTTTGTTCGTTCGCTCCAGGCCGACCAGGAGTAGAGCGCCAGACCCACCCAGATCAGCAGGAAGGTACCAAGTTGCACGGCAGACAGCGGCTCATTAAATACCAGCAGGGCGATGAAGAACTGAATGCTGGGGTTGAGATACATCAGAAAGCCCAAGGTGGCAAGACGCAGGCGCCGGGCGGCACCGGCAAAGGCGAGTAACGGCAGCGCGGTAATCACGCCGCTGGCAATCAACAGCAGCGTGGTGCGTGAGTCGGTGAAGAAGTGCGAAAGTTCGGCCTGTGAGAGCCATATCAGGGCGATAAGCGCGAGCGGCAGCAGCATCAGGGTCTCGACAAACAGGCCCGAGAGCCCGTCGAGTGGGACCTGCTTGCGCAACAGTCCATAGGTACCGAACGACAGCGCCAACGTCAGACTGATCCAGGGAATCCTGCCCAGCATGATCAGCTGCAATGCGATGGCCAGCGTCGCCAGGGCAACCGCCATGGCCTGGAGTCGATGCATCCGCTCGCGCAGGATCAGCATGCCCAGTGCCACGTTGACCAGTGGTGTCAGGAAATAACCGAGACTCGCCTGCAGTACCTGGCGGGTTTCCACCGAATAGATATAGAGTCCCCAGTTGATGGCGATCAGAACGGCACAGCCGAGCACCCGTCCCAGTCGGCGAGGTTCCCGAAGCGCTACCCGAATCGGTTTCCAGCGTCCCATCAGCGTGACCAGGCCCACCAGGAACAGGCACGACCAGGTCACCCGGTGAATGAGTATCTCGTAGGCAGGTACGCCATCAAAAAGGGCAAAGAACAGCGGAAAGCAGCCCCACATGACATAGGCGGTGAGCCCGAAAGCGACTCCCTTGCCGGCCTCCGGAATGGTAGTAATGGGAGAAGACATGCCGTGTCCATCAGTGAAAAGGGTAATCTATCATATGAGAGGGATTCTGGCCGGCTGGGTGCCCCCGAGGGCAGGGGAGCGGCTTCCATTCGAACAGCTACCAGGCAAACAGGCGAACGCTCGAGAGGGCTGCGGGATACGCCCGGGTCGGTTACGCTGAGCGTCGATCCCTGTCTTGCTTGCTACATAACACCCTACCCGCTACTTGCTAGGCCCATAGGAGTTTTTCGATGAGTGAGCTGAGAACGACTCTGGTGCAGTGTGACCTGCGCTGGGAAGACCCCGACGCCAACTGTCGAATGCTGGAAGACACCTTGGGAGACTTGGGTGCCGATGACACCGATCTGATCGTATTGCCGGAGATGTTCGCCACCGGCTTTACCATGAATTCTCGCGAGATGGCCGAGCCCATGGCCACGAGCACTGCGGTGGCCTGGTTGCAGGCCCAGGCGCGCCAGCGGGGCTGTGTCCTCACCGGCAGCGTGGCGGTGGTCGAGAACGGTAATTACTACAACCGGCTGGTCTGGGCACGGCCTGACGGCAGCCGCGCGACCTATGACAAGCGACACCTCTTTCGCATGGCGGGTGAGCATGAGCGCTATGCCATGGGACACGAGCGGGTAATCGTCGAACTCAAGGGCTTTCGCATCTTGTTGAGTGTCTGTTATGACCTGCGTTTCCCGGTCTGGCTGCGCCAGCAGCCTGGCCCGGATGAGCATTTCGAATACGATTTGCTGCTGTGCGTTGCCAACTGGCCGGCGCCGCGTCGCCATCCCTGGCGCATCCTGCTGCAGGCTCGAGCGATCGAGAACCTGTGCCCGGTGATCGGCGTCAATCGTGTCGGAGAAGATGCCAAGGGGCTTGCCTATGCTGGCGATTCGATGCTGGTGGATTTCAAGGGAGAAGCCATGCTCGATGAGCCACCCGACCAACCCTTCGTTCGCACCGGCCGGCTTTCTCGGGAAGCACTGGACGCCTTCCGTGAGAAATTCCCGGCATGGCGGGATGCCGATCATTTCAGTCTTGCCGATGGGGTAGGGTACTGATGCGCCTGGATCGTTTCCTCTCCGAGACCACCGAATTGACGCGCAGCCTGGCCAAGAAGGCCATGCACCGTGGTGAGGTTTGCGTGAATCATGAAATCGTCAAGAACCCGGCGACCCAGGTCGATACAGATCATATCGTGACCTGGAACGGCGAGCGTCTGTCGCTGGTGGGGCTGCGTTATGTGATGCTCAACAAGCCAGTAGGGGTCGAGTGCACGGCTCGCCGAGGGTTGTATCCGCGAGTGGTGGATCTCATTGATCTGCCCAAGGCGGAGCGTCTCCAGCCGGTAGGTCGGCTGGACGTGGATACCACAGGCTTATTGTTGTTGACCGATGACGGCCAGTGGTCGCACCGGGTGTCATCGCCGAAACGGCGTTTTGGCAAGGTCTATCGGGCAACGCTGGCCGAGGCGCTGACGGGCGAGTCGCTGGAACAGGCCGTCAGGCGTTTTGCTAAGGGCATCGAGCTTGAAAGTGAAGAGGTGCCGATGCGCCCGGCCGAGCTTGTCATGCGCTCTGACACCGAAGCCCAGCTGACCCTTTATGAAGGCAAGTATCATCAGGTGAAGCGCATGTTCGCCGCCATTGGTCGTCACGTAGAGGCCTTGCATCGGGAGGCGATCGGACCATTGACACTCGACGCGTCGCTACCCCCGGGGGATTGGCGTGAACTCGATGCCTTGGAGATCGCTGCGTTCACCTAGCATTTTTCCTGGCAAGGGAGGCCGACCCGATCAAATCGATGCCGTAGATATACACCACTGGATCGCGCCATTGCTAAAGGCTTGTCTCCTGAGCCCAGACGGTAAGCGTTGTCCACCAAATGGATTTATACCGTTATCTCTTGCATTCTTTCCATCAAAACACTTGCTAAAGATATTAGTACATCAAGAAATAGTCCGTGTGCTCAGAGAGAGGCCGGCTGCCTTGACGAGTGCACGTGTGTAGTCAGTCGTGGGGCGTTCAAGCACTGCCAGACATTCGCCCTGCTCGACGACTTTTCCTTCCTTTAGCACCATCACACGATGCGCCATGGCATGGATTACCGCCAGGTCATGACTGATGAACAGATAACTCATCCCCCGACGTGCCTGAAGATCACGCAGCAACTCGATCAGTTGTTTCTGCACGGTACGATCCAGCGCTGAAGTGGGTTCGTCCAACACGAGCAGTTCTGGCTCGAGGATAATGGCCCGCGCGACAGCGATGCGTTGACGCTGCCCGCCGGAGAACTCATGGGGATAGCGCGAGGCACAGTTTTCCGGCAAGCCGACCTCACGGAGCGTGTCCTGGACCCGTCGGATGACGTCGGCTTCCTTCAGCTCGGGAAAATGGAAGCGCAATCCCTCGCTGATGATTTCCGATACCGGTAGGCGGGGCGACAAGGAGCCATAGGGATCCTGGAAAACAACCTGGAAGCGTCGCCGAAGCTGGCGCAGCGGCTTGCCGGACAGGCGGTCGAGACGTGAGCCGTCAAACTCGATCTCCCCGGTCGATTCGGTCAGGCGCAGCAGTGCCAGTGCCAGTGTGGTCTTGCCGGAGCCCGACTCCCCGACGATGCCTAGGGTTTCGCCGGGTGACAGCCTCAGATCCAGGGGGTGAACCGCTTCGAAGGGCGCAGGCCGGCGGCTGAAAAGACGTTTGGGCCGTTGGAATCGGACACCAAGTTGACGAGCCTCTAGTAAAGGCGACCGTTGTGAAACCAACGGCGGCCGACCTTCGGGCTCGGCATCGATCAGCAGGCGGGTATAGGCGCTGCGAGGCTGGCGGAATACTTCACTGACCTCGCCGGTTTCCTGTTCATGCCCTTGGAAGAGCACGCAGACGCGATCGGCATGACGACGTACCAGGTTGAGATCATGGGTAATGAACAGCATCCCCATGCCATGATGGTCGCGCAGCTCGGCGAGCAGGGCCAGGATGTCCTGCTGTACGGTCACGTCCAGAGCAGTGGTAGGCTCATCGGCAATCAAGAGTTCGGGCTCGTTGGCAATGGCCATGGCGATCATCACGCGTTGGCGCTGTCCGCCTGAGAGTTGGTGTGGCCAGACATCGAGCAGTTCCTCGGCGCGGGGCAGCTTGACTTGTTCGAGCAATTCGCGGGTGCGTCGCCGGGCCGCCTTTCCCGAAATCCCCTGATGCAGGCGCAGGGTTTCGCCGATCTGCTTATCGATAGTCTGCAGCGGGTTCAGCGACGTCATCGGTTCCTGGAAGATGAAGCCGACCTGCCCCCCGCGCAGGCCACGCCAGCCTCGCGCCGACAGTGCCGTGAGGTCGGTGTCGCCCAACCAGCGCCCGCCGGTGACCCTGGCGTTGGAGGGCAGCAGGTTCATGGCGCCGAGTGCAGAAACCGACTTGCCCGAACCGGACTCGCCCACCAGTGCCAGCGTCTCGCCACGTCCCACCGTAAGCGATAGTTTGTCGACGACGGTGATGCCGTCAAAGGTAATGGACAGGTCATCGAGGCGCAGCAGTGGCTCAGGCATCGCGGGGTTTCCTTGTCGGCCCGGCGGTGGAGTCAGGGCTGGCAGTGTATTGAATGTGGCGTGGATCGAAGGCGTCCCGCAGGCCTTCGCCGATGAACACCAGCAGCGAGAGCATCACCGACAGCGTGATGAAAGCCGTAATGCCCAACCAGGGCGCCTGCAGGTTGTTCTTGCCTTGGGCCACCAGCTCGCCCAGAGAGGGCGAGCCAGGCGGCAACCCAAAGCCCAGGAAGTCGAGGGCGGTCAGTGTGGTGATCGCGCCGGTGAACAGGAAGGGAATGAACGTCAGCGTCGCGACCATGGCGTTAGGTAGTACATGGCGCCACATGATCAGCCGCGAGGGGAGGCCCATGGCTTTGGCGGCGCGGACATATTCGAGGTTGCGGGCACGCAGGAACTCGGCGCGCACCACATCGACGATGCCGAGCCAGGAAAAGAGCAGCATGATGCCCAGCAGCCACCAGAGGTTGGGCTCCACCAGGCTCGCCAGGATGATCAGCAGGAACAGCATGGGCAATCCCGACCAGATCTCGGTGAAGCGCTGTCCGATCAGGTCTACCTTGCCGCCAAAATAACCCTGAATCCCGCCGGCAAGCACACCGAGCACCAGCGAGCCGGCCGTGAGGATCAATGCGAACACCACCGAAAGGCGAAAGCCGTAGATGACTCGGGCGAGTACATCGCGGCCCTGGTCGTCGGTCCCCAGCCAGTGGCGAAGAGTAGGTGGCGAGGGCGCCGGATGGTCAAGCTCCATGTCGAGGGTTTCGTAGGAAAAGGGAATGGGAGGCCACAGCATCCAGCCATTGGCCTCGATCTCATCGCGGACATAGGGGTCGCGATAGTCGGCGGCACTCGGCAGGAAGCCACCGAACTCGGTGTCGGGATAGTCCACCAGCAGCGGCAGATACCAATCGCCCTGGTATTGCATGACGATGGGGCGATCGTTGGCAATAAGCTCAGCAACGAGGCTCAGCAGAAACAGCACGGCAAACAGCCACAGCGATAGCCTGGCACGCCGGTTGGCGCGAAATACTGCCAGGCGGCGGCGGGTAATGGGGGAAAGCGTGGGCGAAAACAGCGACATGGGCTCAGGACTCCCGAGTTTCGAAATCGATCCGCGGATCCACCCACACATACGTCAGGTCCGAGATCAGCTTCAGCACGAGCCCGATCAGGGTATAGAGATAAAGCGTGCCGAAAATGACGGGATAGTCGCGCTGCATGACCGCTTCGAAGCCCAGAAGCCCCAGACCGTTCAGCGAGAAGATGACTTCGATCAACAGCGAGCCGGTGAAGAAGATACCCACCAGCGCGGCGGGCAGCCCGGCGATGATGATCAGCATGGCGTTGCGAAACACATGACCGTAAAGCACCCGCCGGTCGCTGGCCCCCTTGGCTCTGGCGGTCAGCACGTACTGCTTGTGGATTTCATCGAGGAAGCTGTTCTTGGTCAGCATGGTTAGGGTGGCGAAGCTGCCGATTGCCGAGGCGATTACCGGTAGGGTAATGTGCCAGAGATAGTCCTTGACCTTCCCCCTGGTGGAAAGCTCGTCAAAGTCCGGCGAAGTAAGGCCTCGCAGCGGGAAGACATCCCAGTAACTGCCGCCGGCGAACAGCACGATCAGCAGGATGGCGAAGAGAAACCCGGGAATGGCGTAGCCGACAATCACCAGGCCCGAAGACCAGACATCGAAACGCGATCCATGGTGCAGCGCCTTGCGAATGCCCAGCGGTATGGACACCAGGTACACCACCAGGGTGGTCCAGAGTCCGAGCGAGATGGATACGGGCAGGCGGTCGAGCATCAAGGTAATGACCTTCTCGTCGCGAAAGAAGCTCTCGCCGAAATCGAAGGTGGCATAGTTGGCCAGCATGCCCAGGAAGCGTTCGTGGGCCGGTTTGTCGAAGCCGAACTGTTGCTCGAGCTCGACGATGAGGTGCTCGGGCACCCCACGGGCGCCTCGCGAATCACCACTCGCGGCTACATCACCGCCGCCGCCCTCCATTCGGGTGCTGGCCTGGCTCGAGAAGCCTTCAAAGCGAGCCAGCATCTGGTCGATAGGCCCGCCCGGTGCCGCTTGCACGATGATGAAATTGAGCAACAGGATTCCCAGCAAGGTGGGAATCATCAGCAACAGGCGGCGCACGACGTAGGCGGCCACGGCGTCTCCTTACAAGATGGGCGGTAATGTCGGGTGCCCCTGAGCGACTCGGCTCTCCCGGCTTAGCTCTTCTGAATTAGCTCTTCTGACTTAGCTCAGCGGCGATGTCGTCTCAACGATTGCGCTGGCGGGCCTCGATGACGGCTGCACGCTCGGGGTCTACCCACCAGGCGGCTAGGTCAAGCGTGTACTCGGGGAAAGGCTCCTGCCAGCCAAACTTGTCCCAGAGAGCGATGCGAGTCTGGCCCAGGTGCCATTGGGGAATGACGTAGAAGCCCCAGCGCAACACCCTGTCGAGGGCTTGGGCCGCCGTATCGAGGGCGTCCCGGGAGTCGGCGGCGATCAGCTTTTCGACCAGGGCATCAATCGTCGGGTCGGCCAGGCCGATAAGGTTGCGGCTTTGGGGTACATCGGCATAAGGGCTGGTCCAGAAATCGCGCTGCTCGTTACCCGGATTCGCCGACTGAGGGAAGCTGCCGACGATGATGTCGAAATCGAAGCGGCGCAACCGATTGAGGTATTGGTTGACGTCGACAACACGAATCCTGCCCTCGATACCCAGGCGCGACAGGTTTCGCAACAGGGGCTGGACCACGCGCTCGAACTGGGTGTCGAAGAGCAACACTTCCAGCTGCAGGGGCTCACCACTCTGCGCGTCGACCAGTTTGCCGTCGCGAGTCTCGTAGCCCGCCTCGCGCAGCAGTTCCAGGGCGCGGCCCAGGCGGGGACGCATTTCCTCGGGATGCTCGACGGGTAGCGGCTGTTCGAAGACGCGCTCGGGCAGGCTGTCTTGATGAGGCTCAAGAAGCGCTAGTTCCGCTTCGCTCGGCAGGTCTTCGGCGGCCATCTGTGAATTTGCGAAGTAGCTCTCGGTACGCTCATAGGCACCGTAAAAGAGGTTGCGATTGAGCCAGTCGAAGTCGAAAGCCAGGTTCAAGGCCTCTCGCACCCGCACGTCCTGAAAGGTCTCGCGTCGCAGGTTCATCACATAGGCCTGCATGCCGGCGGGCTGACCATCGGGAATCTCCAGACGCTTCACGAGCCCCTCTTCCAGGGCCGGGAAATCGTAGGCTGTCGCCCAATTTCGGGCACTGGACTCGATGCGCATGTCCAGGTTGCCGGCCTTGAACGCTTCGAGTGCGACGGTCTGATCCCGATAATAATCGTAAACCAGCCGGTCGATGTTATGTCGGCCACGATTCACCGGCAGGTCCTGCCCCCAGTAATCCTCGACCCGTTGGTAAACGATACGACGGCCTGGATCGACCTCGGCAATGCGATACGGACCCGAGCCGAGGAGGGAGTCACGCGTGGTAGCCTTAAAATCGCGTCCTTCCCAGAAGTGAGCCGGCAGGATGGGTAACTGGCCGATGATCAGTGGCAGTTCACGCGATTCACTTTCGGCCAGATCGAAGTGGACAGTATCCTCATCAATGGCACGCACCTCGATGACATCGTTGTAATAGGCACTGTAGAAGGGTTGGCCCTGTTCGGTCAGGGTCGTGAAACTAAAGACCACGTCATCCGCGGTAACCGGTTCGCCATCGTGGAAACGAGCATCGGGATGAAGATCGAATTCGATCCATTGGCGGTCGGGATCGAGACGAATGCCCTGGGCGAGCTGGCCGTACATGGAGAAGGGCTCATCGGGATTCTGCGTGAGCAGCGTATCGTAAATCTCGGTCAGGCCGGTGGCGGGCGTGCCGCGGATGATGAAGGGGTTGGTGGAATCGAAGCTGCCGATGGCGGATCGGATGAGCGAGCCGCCCTTGGGCGCCTGAGGGTCGGCGTGAGGGAAATGCTCGAAACCATCGTCCAGCCCCGGCTCGCCGTATAGCGCCAGACCATGCACG
This sequence comes from Halomonas korlensis, assembly GCF_900116705.1. Classification (GTDB taxonomy): domain Bacteria; phylum Pseudomonadota; class Gammaproteobacteria; order Pseudomonadales; family Halomonadaceae; genus Halomonas; species Halomonas korlensis. The sequence goes on from NZ_FPBP01000001.1 coordinate 21,317, forward strand.
GTGGGCACCTCAGAGGGGTCGGCGGCCCAGGCGGAAGATAAGAGTGCCGCGGCAAGCAGGGCGCTTGACAGGCAACAACGCGGGATGAACGGCATTACTGGCTTCCTCGGTCGAATCCACGTCCCGGTCGACCCTGGGACTCGTTACCGCCATAAGGTGTCAGGACGCCGTGTGCTTGTAAACCTTGGCCAGCAATGCATTCGTCCTGACTAGGCTGCGGCTAGCGGAAGGCAAGGCTTCGCTGAGGAATATCGAGCACCTGTCCTGACTGTATGAGATTGCCCTCGAGGCCGTTTTGACGACGAATCTCTTCTACGCTCACTCCTTGCCGCGAGGCAATGAGCGAGAGTGAATCGCCCCTCTGGACGACATAGGAACCCTCGCTTGCGGTATTGCTCGGAGACGATTGGCGATTTTCCAGTCGGCTAAGCAGCGCTTGCTCCCGGCCGACCGGCACCAGTAGCGCTCTGGTGTGGTTGGGATGGGCGTTGCCACCAATCAGGCCCGGGTTGAGATCGGCCATGGTATCGGGCGATACCCCGGTCAGTCGGGCCGCCTCGGAGAGATTCAGCGGCTGGGTCAGCGGAATACTGGCAAATCCCGGGCTGGCGTCTATCTCGGGAAGCGTCACGCGATACTCGTCGGGAGCATTGATGATCGCCGCGATGGCCTTGAGCTTGGGTAGATAGTGCATAGTTTCGTGGGGTAACTGCAGGCTCCAGTAGTCGCCAGCATCGCCGCGGGACAGTGAGACGTTCCTGGCGCGATTGACGGTACCAGCGCCGGCATTGTAAGCGGCCAGCGAAAGCTTGATATTGCCGTCATACCATTGATCGGCCTGAAGCTCGATATAATCAAGCGCGGCCCGGGTCGAGGTGACGACGTCGAGTCGCCCGTCATAGGCCCCATTACGGCGCAACCCCAGCGCATCTGCGGTCCCCGGCATGAATTGCCAGAGGCCGGCAGCGCCGCGATGGCTGCGCGCCCTCGGGTCGAAGGAGCTTTCGACGAAAGGAATCAGGGCGATTTCGCCGGGCAGGCCACGTTGCTCAACCTGCTCCGTGATCCAGGCAAGCCAAGGGCGCGCCCGCTCGGTGATCTCGATAATGTTCTGCGGGTTGGCCTGGTAATGGGCGATCCAGTGCTGGACACGCTCGTTGTGCGCTTGGTCCTGCCATTGAAAGTTTGCACGCAGACGGCTCCAGGCATCCTTCGGCTCCAGCGCTAGCGCCTCCCAGAAGTGACTGCCCGCTGAGGGTGCGGCGCGATCCTGTGGAAGAACGCCGCCACTGTGGGGAGGCAAGTTGGTAGACGCTTGACTATGCGCGCCGGCCAATAGCGAGCCGGTCAGTGCGACGACGCTGGCAAAGCCCAGAATCCGCCGACGAGTGGTGTAGTAGGTCATTGATCAATGGTCTCTTGGTCGCAAGCACAAGAGAGCGTCACCGGCCGGCGACGCTCCAGGGCTTGTGCCCATCGGATAATATTCAGAAGTTGTCTTTCCAGGCGCGCAGTGTGGCAAAGGTTGCCTCGCTGGTACCGGTGTCGCCCTGCGATGCGGCGGCCTCGCGAACGAGATGATCATCGCAGCGCAGGAAAGGATTTATGCGTTTTTCGCGGCCGAGAGTACTGGGTAATGTTGGCCGGTCGAGCTCACGTGCACGCTGGCATTCATCGAGGGCTTTAACGACATCGGTGTTATGAGGGTCCGCTGCCAGGGCAAACCGCAAGTTGGCAAGCGTATATTCATGAGCGGCGAATACCATGGTGTCGTCCGGCAGCACCGAGAGCCTGCCGAGCGAGTCGTGCATCTGTGCCGGCGTCCCTTCGAAGAGACGACCACAGCCTCCGCTGAACATGGTGTCACCGCAGAACAGCAGGGGCGGAATGCCGGCAGTGAAGAAAGCGATGTGATCGAGAGTGTGGCCGGGCACCTCATGGACTTCAAACAGCCGCCCCAGGACACGGAACTCATCACCTTCGCGGACCGTCTGGTCGATACCCGCGATATCGGGATTGTCGGGGCCGATCACATGGGGGGAATAACGCTCGATCAATTCCGCCAGACCGCCGGTATGATCCTGATGATGATGGGTAATCAAAACCGTTGATAAGGTAAGATTCTCCCGCTCGAGAAGTTGGATAACCGGCCCGGCGTCACCGGGGTCGACCACACAGACATCGACATTGGTGTCCTGGCGAAGCAACCATATATAGTTGTCGCCAAGCGCGGGAATCGGTGTCACGCTCAACATAGGCAGGGCGTCCTGTTCGGGGAATGGCATCCGATCAGCCTCCCTGGCGGGGGGAAATGCTTACTGGCGGCGTAGCAAGTAGTGCATGGGTCGTGGCTATTGCACATCGTGACCAAGCCTTGCTGTTAATCGGGAAGCGTTACAAAACTTAGCATAGTGGAGGGTATTGCTCGACATGTCAACCACGTCGTCCACGCTGGAACTGGCAAGGCTTGTGCGCGAGGGACGCCAGTATTGGGCGAGTCAGTCAGGACAGGCTATCCGCCATGCCGAGCGGGCTTGTCTGGGGCCGGTCTGCGAGAGCGTCTTCGGTGCCCATAGCCTGGAGCTCGGCATGGGCGCCTCGATGGCAGACATGTGCCCGGTACGTCACCCGATGCGCTGGGCGCCCACTCGTGAACTTGCCGATACCGCCTCGATGCTGGTCTGCCAGCCCGATGCTCTACCCTTGTTGGACGAGAGCCTCAGTCTGGTGGTAATTCACCACCTACTTGAGGTGGTGCCTCATCCTCATCATGTCTTGCAGGAAGCGGCTCGTGTCACCGCCGCCGAGGGTCGATTGATCATTTTCGGCTGGGCGCCGTTGGGGCCCGGCGGCCTGAGCCGGGCTCTGCCTAGCCGCCGCCGTCGGCTGCCATGGCGTGGACATTGGCGTACGCCGGGCCGACTTGGCGATTGGTTGGCGTTTGTCGATTTTGAAATCGAGCGGGTAGACTATTGCGGCTTTCACCTGCCCGGCAGCTTGCCGAGCAATGCCATGCTGGAAACCCTGGGTCGACGTCACAATCTTCCATTGAGTGACAGCTACATGATCCATGCGCGTCGCAAGTCACAACTTGTTCGGCCGCAGGGGGCTTCCCTTCCCTTCGCGCGGCCTTTGGGCACCTCATCGTTGGGCGGCGCGGCAAGCGTTGGGCAGGCGCGCTCCGAACACGAACTGGAAAGGATGACCGAGGGTGACTGATTCACGCAAGGCTGCAGACCTGCCCCGGGTGACGATTTACACCGATGGTGCCTGTCGCGGCAACCCGGGGCCCGGCGGGTGGGGGGCATTGCTGGTGAGCGGGCGTCATGAAAAACCCCTCAATGGCTTCGAGGCAGTCACCACCAACAATCGCATGGAGCTGATGGCGGCTATCATGTCACTGCGCGAGTTGAAGCGACCCTGCCATATCGAGTTATGGACGGACTCCGAATATCTGCGCAAGGGCATTACCGAATGGATCCACGGCTGGATCAAGCGCGGCTGGAAAACCGCCGCTCGCCAACCGGTCAAGAACGCCGAACTCTGGCGAGAGCTCCTGGAAGAGACCCATCGTCATCGCATCGACTGGCACTGGGTCAAGGGCCATAACGGCCATCCCGGCAACGAACGGGCCGACGCCCTTGCCAATGCCGCCATCGATGCCCATCGGGCCCCGGCCTGAATCACGCCGTGCTGCCGCTTCCCGCCCTGTTTTTTCACGCCTACCTTACCGCCAGCCGCTGAGATCACCATGCGTCAGATTATCCTGGACACCGAAACCACCGGCATCGACCCCCGTGACGGCCACCGCATGATAGAAATAGGGGCGGTTGAGATGCTCAATCGCCGCCTTACCGGCAATACCTATCACCAATATATCAATCCGGAACGCGAGATCGATCCCGAGGCCATCGCAGTACACGGCATCACCAACGAGGATGTCGCCGACAAGCCCCGATTTGGCGATATCGCAGAGGAATTCTGGGCCTTTATCGAAGGCGCCGAGCTGGTGATTCACAACGCGCCCTTCGATGTGGGGTTCATGGACCACGAGTTCCGCCTGTTCAACCGGCAGCTCGGTGAATCGCGGTTCGCTCCCGTCGCCGACCATTGCCGAATCCTCGATACCCTGCAGCTCGCCCGAGACAAGCACCCTGGCCAGCGCAACAGCCTGGACGCCCTGTGCAAGCGCTACGAGATCGACAACGGTCACCGGGTCCTGCATGGCGCGCTGCTCGATGCCGAGATTCTTGCCGATGTCTATCTGGCGATGACGGGTGGACAGACCGCACTGTCGCTCGATGCCGCCGCTGCTCGCGAGGGGCAGGCGAGCGATCCGGGGGGACTATCGATTCGCCGTCTCACGTTAGAGCCGGGGCGTCTGAGGATCACGACTCCCGACGATGATGAGCTGGCTGCACACCGTGCCAAGCTCGCTGGTATCCGTGAGGCGGCAGGCGAGTGCCAGTGGGATCGCCTGGTCGGAGACGGGGAGGCAAGCTGATGCTGCGTCGCGAATTGCCGGCCAGTGCCATGGCGGGACATGTGATTCGCCTGGCCGAGGGACGCATTGCACCGTCTGCGGATGGCGATTTCCTGCAGCCCGTGTGTCGCTGGAGTCCGGCAATGCAGCCGCTGTGCTACTGGAACGATGAACCGGTGGCGCTCAGCGTGGAGGAATCTGCCGGCGAGGACTGGCCTGATGGACGCAGCTGGCTGAGTCGACTCCCCGAGTCTCGGTTTTCCCTGCTATCGACAGCTCTGCAGGTGGGCGCCTGGCTGCGTAATCACCGTTTTTGCGGGCGATGTGGCGCCGAGACCTCGCGTCTTGATGCCGAGTTTGCGATGCATTGCCATGCCTGTGGCCATCGCAACTATCCTCGCATCTCGCCCTGTATTATCACTCTCGTCACCCACGGGGAATCGATCCTGCTGGGACGTAGTCCGCGCTTCCCCGCAGGACGCTACTCGACATTAGCGGGATTCATCGAACCCGGAGAGGCCGCCGAAGAGGCAGTGCGTCGAGAAGTCTTCGAGGAAGTGGGGATTGCGGTGGGGCGCGTCCGGTATTTCAAGAGTCAGGCCTGGCCTTTTCCGCATTCGCTGATGCTGGGATTCTTCGCCGAGGCTGCGAGTCGGCGCATCCGTATCGATGGCGTTGAAATCAGTGATGCGGCCTGGTTCAGCCCGCGGAGCTTGCCCCAGTTGCCGCCGCTTTATTCCATCTCCCGCGCCTTGATCGAGACACACCTGGCGGAGGTCAAGACAGGGCTTTGATGGCTCGTTGGCAACGCTAAACCGTTCAGGAAGAGGTTGATTGGCTTGAATGTGCGGTCATGGTGGCCTGTTACCCCCTGGGGTCGTGGTGGTGATCAGATAAGGAGAGTGTGGTGAACGAGTGGTTGACGGATTTTGGCATGTTCCTGGCTCAGCTACTGAGCTTGGTTATCATCATCGCCCTGATTGCCGCAGTGGTGATGCGTGCAAGAAGCAGCGGTCCGGCGCACAGCCGGCTGCACCTGGAGGAGCTCAACGAGACGCGCAAACACCGCCACCGGCGGATGACCATGGCTGCCAGCGAGCCCGGGGGTCGCAAGCGATTGTTGAAAGCCTTCCGCAAGGAAGACAAGACGCGAGGCCGCCACGGGCGCAAGGCGCAAGCCGACGCTCGAGCGACGGTCTGGGTGCTGGACTTTCATGGCGACATCAAGGCCAGTGGTGCCGCCAGGCTTGCCGAGGAGGTTTCCGCTGTCATCGCCGTCGCTACTGAAGGCGACGAGGTGGTAGTACGTCTGGAGTCCGCCGGAGGCTTGGTGCATGCCTACGGACTGGCGGCTGCCGAGTTGGATCGCCTTCGACTTGCCAAGCTTTCAACCACCGTGTGCGTCGACAAGGTGGCCGCCAGCGGAGGTTACCTGATGGCGTGCGCTGCCGATCGAATACGCGCCGCGCCCTTTGCAGTCCTCGGCTCTATCGGCGTGGTGGCACAGTTACCCAATGTGCATCGGCTGCTCAAGCGTCATGACATCGATGTGGAGTTGCTGACCGCGGGCCGCTACAAGCGCACCCTGACCGTGTTTGGCGAGAATACCCCGGAGGGCCGCGAAAAATTTCTTGAGGACATCCAAACCACTCACGAGCTCTTCAAGCGCCACGTTGCCGAACGGCGCCCCGGCCTGGACATCGATGCGGTGGCGACCGGTGAAATCTGGTACGGCAGCCAAGCTTGCGAAAATGGCCTGATCGATGCTCTGGGGACCAGTGAAGCTTATCTGTTTGAGCGGATGGAACAGGCCAAGGTGATCAATCTCAAGCTTGAGCCCAAACGCAAGCTGGGCGATCGCCTTGGCGTGGCGATTTCCCGGGGTGTCGAGAGGGCCATCGAGCGTAGCCTTGAAATGCTTGAGGCAACGCGCTGGCAGAAACGCTAGCAATCCGATGATTCACTCGTTCGAGGCGAACTCGGTGCTTCCCAAGGCATCAATCACGGTGCGCGCGTTATTGCCACTTAATGAATAATAGATGGTCTGCGAGGCGCGACGAGTGCTGACCAGCCCTTCACGGCGCAAGATCGCCAGATGCTGGGACAGCGCGGACTGACTGAGAGATAGCCGTTGATTGAGCTCTGTCACCGAAAGCTCCTGACCCTCGAGCAGGCAGAGAATTCTCAAGCGGTTATCGTTGGCCATGGCCTTCAATAATGCGGTGGCCTGATTGATGACCGAGTCCCCTCTCTCGAGAAGTCGAGATGCGTCGTTACGGGTATTGCTCATTGTGCTCTCCCTGAGCTGGCGAATTTCGCGAATCCTAGTAGCATCCCCGGGACTTGGTTGCCCGGGGTCTTGTGCTGGCAGGCGTTCCTGTTTTAACTATTTCTCAAGCATAGACCAGCAAGGCCACGGAAGAAGTCACGCTTTTGACTGATTCCACCGCATGCTCGCCATCTGGCTTACCCACAATTCTTTGTCGACAATGATAGCGAAGCTGATGCTCCTTTTGTCGAATATTAGCCCATTGTATGAAGTCAATCAGTCAATTCTGCTCTAGAGTGTCAACAATCCTCGACGCTAACGACCAAAAGCAGGCTACCCATGGACTCCTACCGCAGCCAATTCAACCGTTCGATCGAACAACCAGAAGCCTTCTGGGCCGAGCAAGCCAGACGCATCCCCTGGTTCCAGCCCCCCACAACCATTCTTGAGTACGACGACACCGGTCATGCCCGCTGGTTTGTTGATGGCGAACTCAATATCTGTCATGCCGCGCTGGACTTCCACGTGGAGCAGGGCCGGGGTGACCAGCCTGCTATCTATTGGGATTCACCGGTAACCGACAGCAAGCGCACCATCACCTTCGGTGAGATGCGCGATCAAGTGGCACTCTTCGCCGGGGCTCTCAAGGGACTCGGGGTGGAAAAAGGTGATCGTGTGGTGATCTACATGCCGATGGTGCCGGAGGCCTTGGTTGCGATGTATGCCTGCGCGCGCCTGGGTGCCGTGCATTCGGTGGTGTTCGGCGGGTTTGCGCCTCATGAGCTGTCAGTGCGTATCGAGGATGCCGAACCTAAGGTGGTGGTTGCAGCCTCCTGCGGCATCGAGGTCGACCGCGTATTGCCCTACAAGCCGATTATCGACAAGGCGATCGAGCAGAGCACCTATAAGCCGCAGGCTTGCGTAATATTCCAGCGTGAGCAACAACGCGCCGAGCTGGGGGCGAGGGATCACGACTGGTCTGCGCTGATGAGCGAGGCTCAACCTGCCGGCTGCGTAGCAATGAAGGCCAGTGATCCGCTCTATGTGCTCTACACCTCCGGCACTACCGGAAAACCCAAGGGGGTTGTTCGCGACACCGGCGGGTATGCCGTGGCTCTACACTACTCGATGGACGTCATCTATGACGTCGCTCCGGGCGATGTGTTCTTCTCTGCCTCGGATGTCGGATGGGTCGTGGGTCACTCCTACATCGTTTATGCCCCTTTGCTGCGGGGGTGCACCACGGTCGTCTATGAGGGCAAGCCGGTCATGACACCTGACGCGGGGGCCTTCTGGCGACTGATCGAGGCGTATGGTGTCAAGAGCTTTTTCACCGCGCCGACGGCGTTTCGCGCGATCAAGAAGCAGGACCCTGATGGCAAACTGCTTGCGCAATATGACATCAGCTGCCTCAAGGCGCTGTTTCTGGCTGGCGAGCGGCTCGATCCACCCACCTACCATTGGCTCGACGACTTGCTCGAGGTGCCGGTGCTCGATCACTGGTGGCAGACCGAAACCGGCTGGCCTATCGCCGCCAACCTGCAAGGTCTCGAACCCATGCCCACCAAGGCGGGTAGCGCCACGGTCCCGGTGCCTGGCTTCAACGTGCAGATACTCGGCCGCGATGGTCAACAGGTCGGCGCCATGCGCCAGGGAAGTGTGGTGATAAAGCAGCCCATGCCACCGGGATGTCTGATCGGCATCTGGAGCGATCCACAGCGCTTCCACGACGCCTATATGGCCGCCTTTCCCGGCTATTATCTCACTGGCGACGGCGGCTATATCGACGAGGACGGCTACCTGTTCATCCTGGGACGTACCGATGATGTCATCAACGTGGCGGGGCATCGCCTTTCCACCGGCGAGATGGAAGAAGTGGTGGGCGCTCACCGAGCCGTTGCCGAGTGTGCCGTGATCGGCATCCATGATGCCCTCAAGGGGCAGGTGCCGGTGGGGCTGGTGATTCCCAAGGATGGTTTCAACGGTGATGAGGCACAGCTGGAAAAGGAACTCATCGACCTGGTGCGTAACCGAATCGGCCCTGTCGCCTGTTTCAAGCAAGTGCTGGTGGTCGACAAGCTACCCAAGACACGCTCAGGAAAGATTCTTCGCAAGCTGCTGCGCAACATCGCCGATGGCAAGGAGTTCGGGATTCCTTCGACGATTGACGACCCGGCCAGTCTGCAGGACGTGCATGACGCCATGAGAGAGCGGTCGCTGGGCTTGGCTCATGAGGCGCGCCAGGTGTAATTATTGGTACGAATAACCAGAAACTGTCAGTTGACTGCTGCCGCCCCTGGGCGGTAGCAGTGTTACTAGCTGTCTGTTCTGTCTGTTGCATCACCATGGCCAGCGTGAAGCCGTGCCCGTATAATCTTCCCCTATTCACTTGTCAGCGATTTTCCGTTGGCGATTTCAATCCCGAGGGTTCCCTCACCCCTCTCGGCAAGCCCCGCTTTGCAAAAAGGACGACTCGATGTTCGCGCTTTCCCCCGGCCAGTACCGCCGCTGTGTTGCGTTACTGGTGGGTTTTCATATTCTGGTCATTGCCGCCAGCAATTACCTGGTGCAGTTGCCCTTCACCCTGCTGGGCTTTCATACCACCTGGGGCGCGTTCAGCTTCCCCTTCATCTTCCTGGCGACCGACCTGACCGTCCGCCTGTTTGGCAAGGAGCCGGCCAAGGCAATCGTGATGCGCGTCATGTTGCCCGCGCTGGTGATCTCCTACGTGATTTCAGTGGTCTTTCCCCAGGGTGGCTTTGCCGGTCTGTCGGCGCTCGGGGAGGTGAATCTGTTCGTTGCCCGCATTGCCGTGGCGAGTTTCATGGCCTATCTGCTCGGGCAACTGCTCGATGTACATGTCTTCGACCGGCTTCGGCAGCTCCGTGCCTGGTGGGTAGCGCCGGCCGTCTCAACAGTGCTGGGAAATCTGGTCGATACCTTCGCCTTCTTCTCGATCGCCTTCCTGCGCAGCCCAGATCCCTTCATGGCCGCCAACTGGCTGGAAATCGCCTGGGTTGATTATGTCATCAAGCTCGGCATCAGCCTGTTGTTCTTTCTGCCGCTCTATGGCCTGCTGCTGTCTTGGCTGAGCCAACGTCTGATAGCGGTAACCGGGAGCCAGGATCTGCCACCGTCCGCCTTGTCAGCGCACCGTTGAACCGTTAACCGCCGAGGAGAGAGATGCCAACGCCACTTCACTATGCCGATAGCCAAGTTGATACTCATGCCGAAACCGGTGACGAGAGCCGTAAAAGTGTTCCGCTGGTAGTGATTCACGGTCTTTTCGGCAGCGCCGATAACTGGCGCTCCCATGTGAAAGCCTGGCAGTCGGTACGCCGGGTGATTGCCGTGGATCTGCGCAATCACGGTCGTTCTCCCCACCTGGCGGGAATGGGCTACGCCGAGCAGGCAGAAGATGTGGTCTCCCTGCTCGATCGCCTGGGGATCGAACAGGCCCATCTACTGGGTCACTCGATGGGCGGCAAGGTGGCGATCAGTATCGCGCGCGAGTATCCGCAGCGGGTCGCCTCGCTGATCGTCGCCGACATCGCACCGCAGGCCTACGGTCATGATCACGACACGGTATTTGCCGCACTGCGACGAGTCGCCGAGGGGAAGCCGGCGAATCGTCGCGAGGCCGATAAACTGCTCGCTGAACACGTCGACGAACGACCGGTCAGACTCTTCCTGGCGACTAACCTCGAGCGGGCGGAGGAGGGCGGCCTGAGGCTGCGACTCGGTCTTGATGAGATCGAGGCAGACTACGAGGCCATCATGGGGGCGCCGGCGGGCCAGGCGCCGTATGGCGGTCCGACCTTGGTGTTACGCGGTGCGCGTTCTCAGTACGTGACCGACGCAGCGCTGCCCGCACTCCGCGAGGTGTTGCCGGACGCCACGATCAAGACGCTGGATGCCGGCCATTGGCTGCATGCCGAGCAGCCCGAGGCGTTCCGGGAGGCGGTCGATGAGTTCCTCGCGGCACTCGAGCGCTGAAGCCTTTACGCCGGCACGATTCTGAGCCCGCTGGCGTGTGGGTCGTCGAGAAAGCGCCTGAGAATACGGTAGGTATCCACATCGAACCGGTTGTCGGTGCCGTCGAGTGTCGCTATCTCTTCCAGACGGCTCACGCTGCCCAGATGTGACCAGTGGGCGACGAGATGCCATTGCTCCTTGCCGTCATCACCCGCTTCGCCGATGGCCACACGCCCTTCCCAGGGCCAGCTCTTGACCTGCAGTCGCGCCAAGGCATCTCTTGCCCTGCGCTCGTGGTCATCGAGGCTTTCTGCTCCATGACAGGCACCGCGACACTTGCCAAGTTGGCTGGCGAAACACCGGCCTCGTCCCGCTTCAATGCCCAATACTCGCGGGCACAACCCCTGGTCGGCCGCTATCTGCTCGAGGGCGCGGCGTGCCTCCTTGCGGCTGCGGAACAGCCCGAACAACTCGCTGGCCTGTGAGCCGGTCATGGCGCCGCCGTTGACCAAGGTGGGTGACGGATCCCCCTGGGGCCAGTGCCAGCCGACCAGTTCGCCACGTCGCCGAAGTTGCCGATTCATCGTTGGCAGCAACTGCTTGACCAGTCGTGCCTCCAGCAACTGAGCGCCCAGGTCGCCGGCCGTTTCTCGCCAGTCGATACGCTGGATCTGACGGACCAGGCGCATCTCGCGATCGTGCCGGTAATCGCTCTGGAAATGGCTCATGATGCGGGCGCGAAGGTTGACGCTCTTGCCGATGTACAGCGGCAGATCATTCTCGCCGTAGAACAGGTAGACGCCTGGCCTGCCTGGAATAGACTGGAGCAGGCCGGGATCGAGATGGGCGGGCAGGCTTGGCTGGCTGAGTTGCCGAGACACTTCTGTCTCGATATGGGCGGTGGGATAGTGAGCCTCCCAGCGTTGCCAAAGTGCGATCAGCGCTCGTGCATCGCCCTCGGCACGGTGCCGGTCGTGGTTGCTCAGCCCGTGTCGCGCCAGCAGGGCAGCGAGGTTGTGATGGGGCTGCTCTGGGTCTAAACGGCGGGAGAGGCGCAGGGTACAGATCACCTTGGCGCGAAAGTCGATGCCGGCGCGCTGGAATTCGTTGCGCAAAAAACCGTAGTCGAAGCGTGCATTGTGCGCGACCAGGCAAGCGTCTCCCAGCCACGCGTGAAATGACGCGGCAATGGCCACAAAGGAGGGCGCCTCGGCGACCATGGCGTCGTCGATACCCGTCAGCGACACGATTTGTGCGGGGATGCGCGTGCCGGGCTGAATCAGTTGGGTCCAGCGATCCACGATACGCCCCTGCTCGACACGCAGAGCCGCTATCTCGGTGATGCGGTCACGTGTGGTGCGGGTGCCGGTCGTCTCCAGATCCAGAAAGACCAGAGGATACGCAAGGGCCATGTCAGGGCGCTCCGAGATCGGTGGCGAGTCGCTCTACAGGGGTCAGGGTGCCGGCCATGGCATGTTTGTGCAGAAAGGCTTCGAAGCGTGCGTAGCGGCCATGGTCGATGGCGGCGGGCCGGACACTGAGACGCCTCAAGATGTCTGGCCATGCAGCGCGGCTGCTGGGGGTATCCAAGCCCGGCTCGGTGTCGATCAGCAATTCCCAGGCCTCGTCAGGATACTCGATAATCCAGGCCGTGGCCTCTTCCAGTGCTTCCACCAACAGACGCATCGCCGAGCGGTTCTTGCTGAGTCGATCCCGGTTGGCGACGAGAATCAGGCCGTCATGCAGAGGTACGCCATGATTCTCGACCCGCAACATCCGGGTCGCCATGCCTTCATCGTTCAACTGGCGAGGTAACAGATGACGCATGGATCCGATCACGCCGTCCACCTCACGGGCGCTCATCGCGCCGTCGAGCTCGAAGCCGACTCTTTGCAGCTCCAGTTCATCGCGACGGATGTCGTATTGGTGCAGCAGGGCCGTCAGCAGCACCTCCAGACCATCCTCGGTCGCGTAACCGATCCGTAGCCCGGCCAGTCCCGCGGGTGAGTCGATGTCGAGGTCTTCGCGCAGCATCAGGCCAGTGAGCGGTGTGCCGATCAGGGTAGCGACTCGGATCAGCGGCAAGCCTCGATCAACCTCTCGATGAAGCAGCGGCTGGCGGCTCAGTGCCAGTTCTGCACGTCCGGCAGCCAGCAGTTTCAACGGGACGTCAGGGTCGGCCGGGGTCGACAATGTCACGGAAAGCCCGCGTTGCTCATACAGGCCAAGGGCCTGCGCCACGAACAGGGCGGCGTGTTGAGGGCTTGGGTACCAGTCGAGCATCACCTCCAGCGGCACAAGGGGCGGGGGCTCGATGGGCTCGGCGGGTGTCTCGACCATGGTGGGGCCCGGTTCTGCCGTGAGTGACGCCTCGGTGGTGTCCAGATTAAGGGAAGTGTCTCCCGACATCTGTGCTTGCCCACCTATCAGTGGCATGAAAGGGCTATCGGTAAGCCGTTCGATTTTCTGGGCGGCAGTGATGGCGTCGGTTGTCGCGGTCAGCTCTTCGTCGGCCTTCTTCAGCGACGGAACCATTACCTCAGTCGCCAGGGGCGGATAGCCCAGCGGCGGCGCCGGCAAGGAATCTTCGGATGCCATGGCGATGTGCCAGGCAAGCAGTGGCAGCCCCAATAATGCCAACAGACGGCTGGCCCAGCGCAGCTGACATCGGGCGTGAATGGTCATCGAGGCCTCTTCGGCTTAGGCAGCAGGAGCGTCTACAAGACGCGACACCAGTGTAGCCTTTTGTTATTCGTCATGACCAGCACACTCCGGGAGCCCTGTCGGCAGCGTCGCGAGGGGCAGGGGGGTATGCGATAATCGGCTCTTTGAATCTTGTCTGGATGCCGATGGATACCATTAATACGCTCTTTCTGCTCAGCGGCTTTCTGATTGCCTTGAGTGCGCTTGCCAGCCGGCTTTCCACCGTGGCAGGCGTACCCTTGCTGTTGATCTTCCTGGCCCTGGGGATGCTGGCCGGAGAAGAAGGGATTCTCGGCATCGAGTTTGATGACTATTCGGTGGCATTCCTGATTGGTCACCTGGCATTGGCCATGATCCTGCTGGACGGTGGGTTACGGACTCGGCTCAAGACCTTCCGGGTCGGTTTCAAGCCGGCGCTGAGCCTGGCCACCTTTGGCGTCTTCATCACTAGTGGGCTGGTGGGTCTGATCTCGATGTGGGTCTTCGATCTTACCTTCATTCAAGGACTCCTGGTGGGGGCGATCGTTGGCTCTACCGATGCAGCGGCGGTTTTTTCCATGCTTAGCGGGCGTGGCGTCAATCTCAACGAGCGAGTCGGGGCGACGCTTGAGATCGAGTCCGGCACCAACGATCCCATGGCCATCTTCCTGACGATCGTGCTCGTCGAGGTGCTGGTGGGCGAGGTCGGCGGTATCCTCGATACCGGCCTCTTTCTGGTGTTGCAGTTCGGTCTGGGTATGGTCATCGGGCTGGGGGCCGGTTGGTTGATCGCGCGATTGTTGCGTTGGGTCGATTTGGCGCCGGGGCTTTATTCGCTGCTGGCCCTGGCGCTGGGTTTTGTAGTCTTCGGCTTGGCCAGTGCGCTGGGTGGGAGCGGTTTTCTTGCTATTTACCTGACGGGCTTGATGATCGGCAACAAGCCCGGACGGCATCTCAATTTCATCCTGCCGGTCCATGATGGGCTCGCTTGGCTGAGTCAGATCGGGCTATTCCTGGTGCTGGGCCTGCTGGTCAATCCCAGCGAATTGCTGGAGCACGCTTTGCCCGCTTCGCTGGTGGCGCTGTCACTGATCTTCATCGCTCGCCCACTCGCCGTGTTGCTGACTATCAAGCCATTTTTCAAGTTCCGCTGGCGAGAAGTGGGTTTTATCTCCTGGGTAGGACTGCGTGGTGCGGTGCCCATTGTGCTGGCGATTTTTCCCGTGATCGGCGGCGTCGAAAATGCCTCGTTCTACTTCAATGTGGCTTTTGCTGTGGTGTTGATGTCCTTGCTGATTCAGGGGGGGACGCTGCCCTGGATGGCCAGGCGCATGAAGGTCGAGGTGCCCAAGAGTGTCTCACCGAGCCTTCGTGGCCCGCTGGGGGTGCTGCCGGAAAACGACTACGAGATGTTCGTTTATGTGGTAGATAACGAGGACCTCAAGGATGTGCCGATACGGCTGTTGCGCTTTCCCTCCGGCGCTTTGATCTCGGCGCTGTTTCGTGATCATGCCATGTTGCATCCCAAGGGAAGCACACGACTGCAATTGGGCGATGTCATTTGTGTCATCGGCCGCACCGATGATCTGCCGGCCCTGAATCGGCTCTTCAATGGTGATGCGAAACTCAAGCAGGTGCGGGCGTTCTTCGGTACCTTCACGTTCGATGGCCAGGCGCGAATGCAGGATATTGCCGAGGCGTATGGCCTGACCCTGAGTCCCGGCGAGCATGACATGACGTTGGCCGATTTCGTGTCGTTACGCGTCGGCGGGCATCCAGTTGTGGGAGATGACGTTGATTGGCACGGCATCCATTGGGTCGTCAGCGATATGGAGGGCAACAAGGTGACCCGCGTAGGTTTGCGCCTGTACTGAGCCTTTTGTAGCCGGCCCCGCAAAAAGAGCCGAGGCCGCGCAACATCAAGCGGGTAGGGATTGGCGCGTTTCCATTACTATCTCCACCGACTCATCCAGGCTCGCCATATAGGTACTGCTGTCCTGGATTGTACAACTCAACGTCATGTTCTTGGCACTCAGCGCCGCCAGCGACGTTACCGAGCTAGCATCGATATCCACGACCGCAAGGTTCTTGAGTTCCTTGAGCTTTCTGCCGACCTGCTCCCACCACACCAAGGCCCCATGGCCGCTGTAAGAGTAGATGACGACCTTTCTGGCTTGGCCGCATGCTTTGCGTATGCTCTTTTCGTCTGGTTGCCCCAGCTGGATCCAGAGCTCGATGGCACCCGTCGGATCCTTCTGCCAGATATCGGGTTCATCCGCAGTACTCACTCCGCGACCGAAATACAATGTCTCAGTGGCGTGGTGAGCGAATGCCAGGAGACGCACCATCATTCGTTCCTCACTCTCCGATGGGTGGCGAGCGAGGGTCATGGTGTGCTCGGCGTAGTAGTGCCGGTTCAAGTCGGCGACCTGTAGCTGCATCTTATGTATGGTTGCTTTCAGTGCCATAGGTTACAACGCCTGCCTGTTCAAGAGTTTCTGACTCATGATGCCATAGTTGGCGCAATGCACCATGACGTCGTCCGGGGACCATCTCCTCTCGCCAATCCGTTCAGGCCAGAAAATGGCGAACCCGGGGATAGCGAGGTAAGCAGGAAGATTTGCGGTAACCAATCAAAAAATAAGCTATTAGTAAGAAGTGTGGTGAATGAAAGCCGCTTTTGGCGGTCACACCATCGGTTGCTACACTGTGGCATTGCAAATGTGATGACATCAGCGTGGTAAGTGACTCAGGAAAATAGCTTTTTCAAAGGGAGTTTTCATGAATAATATCGTCTGGATCGTCGGGGCAGTCGTCATCGTACTGGCCATTCTTTCCTTCCTGGGTTTTCGTTGAGGCATGACGCCTGATGCCCTTATCCGTCTTGGCTCAATAGAGGCCCTGAAACAGGAGTAGAACGAGATAGCATCCATAAATATATGGTTCTGAACACAAACTAAATCCCACCCCGGGTATGAACTGGACTCACATCGGTGGGCTGGTTCATTCAGGTGGTGCTCAAGGCCTGATCTTGTCTTGCACAAGACCGAGGCCTTTTTTGTGTCATCCTGTCATGTCTCGTTCGTCTGGGTTGACCAGCGTAGTTCCGGCACAGACAGTGATAGCCAAGCACCTGTCTGCTGGAGGAAAAATGCATGGGGGAAGAATCACCGGCTAAGTCCGCCGCTGACGACACGCTTCGATGGCGTGTCGAGGGGATGGATTGTGCCGGCTGCGTGCGCAAGGTTGAGGCTGCGGTCATGCGCGTGGATGGCGTCGGGAGCGTGGCCGCCAATGCCACTGTCGGTACCGTCAGCGTGACGCCCAGTAAAGGCTTGTCGCCATCACACCAGGCGATCGAGGGGGCGATCCGCGGCCTGGGCTATGGTGTCGCATCGGACGCTACGGATGGTGCGTCCGCGGGGCGCCCAAGGCAAGAGGCCTGGTGGCGAAGCGCCAAGGGACGCCTGGTAGTGGCAAGCGGTGCATTGCTGTTGCTGGCCTTCGCCCTGCACTGGGCATGGCCCGCGCTGGGGAATTGGCCCTTCGTCGCCGCCACTATCGTTGGCCTGGTGCCGATCGCGCAGGCGGCCTGGCAAGCCTTGCGTGTAGGAGAGCCTTTCACCATCGAGATGCTGATGACCATTGCCGCCGGCGGCGCCCTGATCATCGATGCCGCCGCCGAATCCGCGGTGGTGGTGTTCCTCTTCGCGGTGGGTGAGCTGCTTGAGGGGGTAGCGGCCTCCCGAGCACGACGCAGCATCTCGGCGCTCTCGGATCTGAAACCCTCCACGGCTCAACGGCTCGAGGACGGCGAACCCCGTGAGGTTCCCGCCGACACTCTGCTGCCGGGGCAGTGGGTATTGGTCCGCCCCGGCGATCGGGTCCCCTGTGATGGCCAAATCCGAGAAGGAGCCTCCTATCTGGATGAATCATCAGTCACCGGCGAGTCCGTGCCACCATATAAGACAACCGGGGACGCCGTCTTTGCCGGAACCGTCAACCAGGATGGTGCACTCAAGGTGGAAGTGACTCGCCGCACCGAGGACAACACCATCTCGCGGATCATTCGTCTCGTGGAAGAGGCCCAGGCCGCGAAGGCACCAGTTGCGCGTTTCATCGATCGGTTCGCCCACTGGTACATGCCGGTGGTGGTCGGCTTGGCCGGGTTGATAGCGGTGGTGCTACCACTTGCCTCAGGCCTGGCCTGGTCGGAATCGATCTATCGGGCCCTGGCGTTGCTGCTGATTGCCTGTCCCTGTGCCTTGGTAATTTCGACCCCGGCCGCCATCGCCGCCGGTCTCTCCAGCGGCGCACGCCGGGGTCTGTTGATCAAGGGTGGCGCCGTTCTCGAAACGCTGGGCAAGCTCAAGACTATCGCCATGGACAAGACCGGCACGCTGACTGTCGGCATGCCGCAGGTCACCGATGTAACAGCCTTTACCGATGATGAGGATGAGCGAGGCATCCTGCGCTTGGCGGCAGCGCTTGAGCGCGAGTCGAGCCATCCCATCGCCACCGCGATCATGAATCATGCTCGCAAGCAGGATCTTGCCCTGCCCAGGGCACAGGCCGTCCGGGCGCTTTCCGGTTCAGGCGTGGCCGGGCATGTCGAAGGCCGCGATCTCCTGCTGGTCAGCCCTCGACATGTAGACGATTGGCTAACGGAACAGCCTGAACGCCATGTCCCTATCGAAACGCTCGAGCGAGAGGGCAAGAGCGTCGCCATTCTCGTCGAGGGCGAGCGGTTGCTTGGGCTCATCGCCGTACGCGATGAGCCGCGCGATGATGCCAGGGAAGGCCTGAGGGCGCTCGAGCGGCTGGGCGTCAGGGCAGTGATGTTGAGCGGCGACAACGCCCGTGCGGCGGCGGCGATCGGTCAAGCCCTGGGCATCGAGGCCCACGGTGAGTTGATGCCGGATGACAAGGCGCAACGTGTACGCAAATGGCAGGCCAATGGTCAAGGGCCGGTAGGCAAGGTCGGCGATGGCATCAACGATGCCCCGGCGCTGGCAGCGGCGGACGTTGGCATCGCCATGGGTGGCGGCACCGACGTCGCCCTCGAAACGGCGGACGCGGCACTGCTCGGGAACCGGGTCTCAGGCATCGCGGAGCTGATCGACCTGTCACGCGCTACCCTGCGCAACGTCAAGACTAACGTGGCCCTGGCGCTGGGCTTCAAGGCTATCTTTCTGGTGACCACGGCGATGGGCGTCACTGGCCTATGGATTGCAGTGATGGCGGATACCGGCGCCACCGTGCTGGTCACCCTGAACGCGATGCGACTACTGAGGTATCGTTATAGATAGACATCTACCAGTTTAACAAGCTGGTTTGTGACACAGTGGTACTAGCAACCGGTGTGATCTGAAACAGACTACGTCTTAAAACATGGGTAATATGTTAAGCGGAGGGGGGGGCATTAGATGATTGGTAGCAACTGGGTTGGCCTGGTCGGTGCGCTACTTGTCTTATTGGTGAGTTACGATGCCATACGCACCACATTATCAGCAACAGACTCAGGACCTTTAACAAACAAAATTCTTTCCATGCTATGGGCTGTGTTGGTCCGAATCCCTAATAAGCGTAGAAGACATGCAGTCTTGTCTGCGACAGGCCCATGGTTTTCCTTGGGGTTAATTATATTCTGGCTGATTATAACTTGGGCGGGCTGGTTCTTGCTTTTTTGTAGTTCTCACGACGCTGTTGTAAATGCTACAACATCGGCCCCAGCCTCCCTGATCGAGAGAGCTTATTTTACCGGCTATACCATTACGACGCTAGGGTATGGTGATTTCGTGCCTGATGATAACGACTGGAAAATGCCGGCAACCGTGGCGGCGGCCAACGGTTTTTTTCTTTTCACTCTAGCTGTGACATTTATGCTCAATGTTGTTTCGTCTATCACTCAGAAACGCCAGCTGGCCCTCAATATCAGCGCATTAGGGAAAACGCCAGCACAAATTCTTCAATCCTCTGCAGATGAAGGGAGCTTCGTTAGCTTGAGCATTCAAGTTCAGCAGCTTCAGCAAAGCATCAACACAGTGGGGCAACAACACTTAGCATTTCCCATCCTTCATTATTATCATGCTGAACACAGCGATAAGTCACTTCCTCTTGCTCTGACTCGGTTGTACCAGACTTTAGCGCTGGTGTGCTATGGAAACAACTGTCTTTCGCCCACGACACGTTCCCAACTCGTCTCGGCTAAGAACGTGGTTGAGCAGTTTCTTGACACACTAGGCAGCGCATTTATCAAACCAAAAGCCGAATCACCGGACATTCCTGACCTAGCATCTGTAGCCGGCCTACCGGGCTTTAATCGTCCCGCTAGCGAACTTCAAAGTCACCTAAAATCTTTAGAGAAGCAAAAGCTACTTCTCGCATATGTTAATAAAGATGGCTGGGAGTGGCAGGAAATATGGTAGTTTTCAACTACTGCAGTTGTAAATAATGGCTCTACTTCGTGGGCTATCTGCCTGTGGATGAAGTGTGCGATGCCAAACGACTTTCTTTCCCTTGATCGTTTGCGTGAACAGGCCCGGGAGTGGGAAGCGGAGTTCTCTTTGTGGGTGGCGGAACTGGGACGTTACGTCAAGCGTGCCGAGGCCCGTGATCGCCTGGGGGCCTATCTACGCGGCTTGCTGGGTGACATTGGGCGACGCAACAGTTGGCAACTGGCCGAACATCAGGGCGACGCTCATTCCTGGGGCTCTCAACACCTGATCCATCGTGCCCGCTGGGACGAAGGACGGTGTACGCGACGTCGTGCGTCAGCGGGTCTACCACGATGAGGAAGGAGTGCTGGTTGCCGATGAGACGGGGGTCCTGAAGAAAGGCCAGCGCTCGACAGGCGCAAAGCGCCAGTACAGCGGCACCGCCAGCGTGATCTGGAGATGAAGCAGACCAAGAAGGGCAACCAATGGTATTTCGGCCTGAAGGCCCATATCGGCGTCGATGCGGTCACCGGACTGACGCACAGTATCGTCGATGTCACCATGGCCGGCGCCCTGGTCCGTTTGGCTGTATAACCCATCAAGATGGACTCATGCAATGGTGGCCAGTGCAGAATTCCTCAGCGGAATATGGCTAGCTAGCTCCGATCTAGCATCTATTTTTCGTTAAGCTGCATGGACGAACCAGGAAGGCGAGTTGGCATGTCACTCCTTTTCTGCAAATACATTGAGGTAGCCCCGGGGGCACAATTCCAATATCGGCAAGTCAAGCATCGGCGCCTCCTTCGGCTTCTGTGGGGCGGAGTTCAGCATTGCAAGCGCGGAAGACATGGTAGAGTCGGGATCCCGGTGACCGGCTTGCCGTACAGCACTGCCTTGACGGTAAGAAATAGCTAGAATGGAACTCGACGAGAGCGGCCAAGAGAGCTTCGCCAGACGGTTAAAAAGATAACTTTTGAATTACTTAAATATACCGTTATCTTTCAGGTCGAAAAAAAACTGCACCCTCGTAAGGGGCCTCTTTGTCCAGTTCAGCCTGACAACCGTGATCACGCCGGCGGATCCTACCGTCCGCCAGAGTTACCTACCTGCCAGCAAGGGAAGGGGATGCTGCCGCCCAGCGAGAAGCATCCCATCCCAGCAACTTCGAATGCGAATCCGACCTGCTTCGCTGGCGCCCAGCATTTCGGCCAATTCGCATATCTAATCAGCGGTACGGATAAGCACCAAAGCTTGGCTTCGGTGCGCCATGAGCACGCCATTGTCACGGCGACTGCGTTGCGCGAGCATCAGGATAAGACGAGCGAGAGGATGGTGCGACGTCTGGCGGCGCGTACTGAGGCAGGACACTGGTTTTGGGAGGTGCTCACCGAACTGGACCGGAGGCTGCGTCAGCTGCTGGGCGAGCTGAGGTCAGGTGACAAGTATCATGATCGCGCGATCTATTATCATCCGGACCAGGAGACCTACGAGAAGCTAAATAGAGAATACCGTAAGAACGTCCGGCACTATCTAGCTTGATCCGCTAGGAGCCAGAAGAGAGGTGTGGGTCTAAGTATGGGTTAACGTAATCCAAAAATAAAAAAAGCCGCTGCAATCAGCGGCTTATCAAGAAAATTGGCGGAGGGACAGGGATTCGAACCCTGGAAGGGCTATTAACCCTTGCCGGTTTTCAAGACCGGTGCATTCAACCGCTCTGCCATCCCTCCGGCTTACGGTGCAGCATAGTACCAGTTTTCGTTCGTTGGTCAAGCACCTAGCGGATCAATATCTTAGCGAGCTTCAGGGCACGCTTCGAGGCGATATGCAAGCCAGCTATGAGCTTAGCGCGACGTGCGAGGGAGATTACGCCATAGCGTAAATACCGTTGAGTGACGGTGAGACAATGACTTGCGCCGGGAACTATGAGTGGGCATTCTAGGTCTATCATTCGAATCATCATAACAGGGAGCTCTGAAATAATGGCTTACCAAGATACGCATCTGACGCGTCCGCAGTCTCAGGCGGTTAGCACCAATAAGGTGCTTCGTAACACCTATGGCCTGCTCGCCATGACGCTGCTGTTCTCTGCTGTGACTGCCGGTGGTGCCATGGCCATGGGCATCGAGCGGATGAATATCTTTGTGTTTTTCATTGGCGCCTATGGCTTGATGTTCCTGGTGCACAAGACAGCCAATTCCGCGATGGGGCTGCTGTCTACCTTTGCTTTTACTGGGTTTATGGGCTTTACCCTAGGGCCGATCCTCAGTGCCTACTTGACACTACCCAACGGCGCTCAATTGATTATGACGGCATTGGGCATGACTGGCGCCACTTTCCTGGGGCTTTCCGCGGTAGCCTTGGTGACCCGCAAGGATTTCAGCTTCCTGGGTAATTTCCTGATGGCGGGTGCCATCGTGCTGATTCTAGCCATGGTGGCGGGACTGATCTTCCAGATCCCTGCGCTGTCCTTGATGGTTTCGGCAGGCTTTGTGCTCTTCTCTTCTGCCGCCATTCTCTATCAGACCAGCGAGATCGTGCATCGCGCCGGCGAGACCAACTACATTCTTGCCACTATCACGCTCTATGTCTCGATCTACAATCTCTTCATCAGCCTGCTCTCGATTCTCGGTATCATGAGCAACGACTGACCGTTTAGCGCCACGATGTCACTGGCCCCGCCTATTGGCGGGGCCAGTCCGTTCAGGAGGCTTTTTTCTGTAATGCGTTATGCCATTCTGCTGCTCGGCGCCCCTTATAGTCACCAGGCGTCGCATTCCGCTCTGCGCTTCGCCCACGCCCTTATCGCGCGTGGGCATGCGCTCCAGGCGGTATTTTTCTACCATGATGGTGTGCATAATGCGGCGCGTCTTGCAGCCCCGCCACAGGATGAACGACATTTGACAGATGAATGGATTGCCCTGCATGCCGAACATGGCACCTCGCTGGAGGTATGCATCGCCGCGGCATTGCGCCGGGGTCTTGTCGATGAGCGTGAGGCCGTACGCCATGGCAAGTCGGGGCATAGCCTGGAAGCCCCCTTCGAGCTGACCGGATTAGGGCAGCTAATCGACCTCGGGCAGCGATGCGATCGGCTAATCACCTTTGCTCCATGAAGGGAAGGACACTCCATGACAGCACACGCTTCCTCTGACCTTCTGGTGATATTGCGTCATGGTCCCCACGGCAGCAGCCTGCTTCGTGATGGGCTGGATGCGGCACTGGTCGCGGCAGCCTTTGGCCAGCGGGTGTCTCTCTTGTTCATGGGGGAAGGCGTCATGGCCCTAGTGGATGATCAGCAGACCGACCCGCTGGGTCCGAAGGGCACAGCAGCGACGCTTACTATGCTCACGATGTATGATATCGAGACGATACTGGTGGAAGAAGCGGCTCTCGAGCATATCGGGCTTGCTCCGTCCGATCTGATGCTGCCAGTGTGTCTAATGTCCGGCAAAGCATTGTCGGCCCTGCCGGCCTCACACCGCCTGGTGCTGACATTCTGACCCATTATTACTTAATGACCTGGCTTGCTCGTCCCGAGGATTTCTATGCTGTTGCATGTGCTCAACCGCGCCCCCACGACCAGCCGGGTCTACCAGCAGGCATTGGCCATGATGGGCGAGGAGGATCGATTGCTGCTTGTCGAAGACGGTGTGCAGGGCGCATTGCCGCAGATGGTCCGCCATTTCAGTGAGGTGCATGGACGGCTATTTGCTCTCAGAGAGGATCTAGCATCGCGTGGTCTGCTGGGTCGATGTGATGCCTCGGTTCAGGTGGTCGATGTCGACGGCTTTGTTCACTTGACCGAGCAGGCTGAGCGCACGGTGAGTTGGTACTGATGGCATCTACTACTCTTGCACGCTACCTCGACGTGGAAGGGCAACCTATCGGTCTCGATCCCGAGGGTTACCTGGTCGATCTTGATATCTGGTCGCCAGCAGTGGCTCATGCGCTGGCCGAAGAAGACGGAATCGAGCTGACAGACGAGCATTGGGAGGTGATCAAGGTGCTACGAGACTTCTATGCGCGCTTCGCCATGGCACCTCCCATGCGGCCATTAGTCAAGGCGGTAGGCCAGTCGCTGGGCGATGAAAAGGGGCGTTCGATTCATCTGATGCGCCTCTTTCCTGGCAGCCCGGCCAAGGTCGCCGCTCGCCTGGCGGGCCTGCCCAAGCCTGCTAACTGTCTATGAAACGCTGTTTATGAATTGCCACATGATTGGACTGCCGTGAACTTTCTTGCCCATGCCTGGTTGGCTCGCGGCGGCAGCGATGACTTCCTGTTCGGTAACCTGATCGCCGATGGCGTCAAGGGGCCCAACTTGTCCTCTTGGCCAGCCGACGTTGCGAGCGGCATCCGTCACCATCGCCGTGTCGACGCCTTTGTCGATGCGCATCCGGTCGTGGCGGAAGCCTTGGCCCGCGTCCCGCGGGGCCAGCGCCGTGTAGCGGGCATTGCCCTCGATATGGTCTGGGACCACTTTCTGGCGAGGAGATTGGGCCTCGAAACCGAACGGTCACTGCTGGTAGCGCGTTGTTACCGAGTGCTGGAGACTCAGCCCGCCCCGGCGAGGCTGGCCACGATGATGCCGCTGCTGGTCCATCAGGACTGGTTGCATCGCTATGCGGATTTCCGCTTCACCTGCAACGCAGTGGCAGGCATCGGCCGGCGCCTTTCCGGCCCCAATCGCCTCGAGCAACTGGTGCCTTGGCTCGAGACGGACTATGACCGACTGGCTGATGATTTCAGCCGGCTGTGGCCCTCTGTCGACAGGGCGCTCTGCGTACCCCTCGACGCATCTTTCTTCAGTCCACCCTGAGCCACAGGCAATCGATGCGATCATCCGGTGTTACCTGTGTCTCGGCAGGAATGACCGCCAGGGCATCCGCGTGAATACACGAGGACAGGACACTCGGATTCTGATCGCGAAAGGCATGTGCGGTAATGCCCTGGTCGGTAAACGCAAGAGCGACACGCATATAATGGCGGCGTGGACCGGTAGTGGTGGTAAACGCAGCGCGAGCGGAGAGTCGGGGCAAGGTCTTTAGCGTGGGGCAGGCCAGTAGGGCGCCTACCAGCGGGCGCAGGAACAGCCATGCGCCGACAAAACCGGACACCGGATTGCCTGGCAAGCCAACAAAGCGGGCCTCGCTGAGGTCATGTCGTATCAACCGTCCCAGTGCCAACGGCTTGCCGGGGCGAATGGCCAGGCGCCACATATCGAGCCGGCCCAGCACTTCGACTGCGGTCTTGACATGGTCCTCCTCGCCAACGCTTACACCGCCTGTCGTCACCACGAGATCAGCGACCTCGGCGGCCTCGGCGAGTATTCTCAGCGTCTCCCGAGGATCGTCGGGCACCCTCACGGCCTGGATGATCTCGGCACCGAAGCGTTCGAGCAGGCGGGTAAGCATTGGTCGGTTGGAATTGTAGAGCTGTCCTGGTGCCAGTGGCTGGCCGGGGTCAATGATCTCATCGCCGGTGGAAAGCAGGGCGACGCGGGGGCGGCGGCGTACCGTCAGCTCGGTGATGCCCTGTCCCGCCAGATGGCCCAGAGCAGCCGCCTCCAATCGTTCACCGGCGCCCAATAGTGCGTCGCCGGCCGCCACGTCGCGCCCGCGGCGGCGGATATTGTCGCCGGCGGGTATATCGTTAGGGATCCATACCCTTTCGCCACGTTGCTCAACCTTTTCCTGCATCACGACGCAGTCGGCGCCTGGGGGTATCTCACCGCCGGTAAAGATCCGTGCACAAGTGTGCGGCGCCAAGGGCGTTGCCGCAGAGCCGGCAGTAATGCGCTGGCTGACGCTCAGCCAGCCTCCGGCGTCACCGTGATACAAGGCATAGCCATCCATGCCACTGTTATCAAAGGGAGGCACGTCCAGGCTGGCGGTGACGTCTTTGGACAGCACGCGCCCACCTGCCTCGGCAATGGAAATACATTCGTTACCGAGAGGTTCCACGCCCTCGACCAGGGCGGCCAATGCCGCCTCGACAGACTGAAGGTCAGCCATGTTGGCCACGCTCGGGTATGACCAGATTGGCGAAGTTGCAGGGCATGTGACGGCTGTCGAGCTGTTCGGCAAGGATGCCATCCCAGCCCGTCAAGCAGGCACCGGTGGAGCCTGGCAGGCAGAAGATGACCGTGGCATTGGCAAGGCCACCGAGGCAACGGCTCTGTATCGTGGAACTGCCGATTTCCTGCCAGGACAGCTGCCGGAACAGCTCGCCAAACCCTTCGATTTCCTTGTCGAGCAGCACCGAGACCGCCTCGGGTGTTGAGTCACGTCCGGTGAAGCCTGTTCCACCGGTCGTCACGATGACCTGGACGGCAGGGTCGGCGATCCAATCGGCGACCACTGCACGAATCCGATAGACGTCATCGATGACGATGCGCTTTTCGTGCAACTGGTGTCCGGCAGCGCTGAGTCGCTCTACCAGCGCCTGGCCACTGCGGTCGGTCTCGTCGGTGCGGGTGTCGGAAATGGTAAGCACGGCAATGGTCAGCGGAATCATCGGTTCGCTCATTTATGCTTGCTCCTCCTTAGCGGCCTTCTTGCGAGCCTGCAACGCCTCGAAGGCAGCCTGTTGTTCAGGGGAGGCCTCCTTCTGATAGTGGGCTTTCCATTCGCTGTAAGGCATTCCGTAGACGTAGTCACGCGCTGCCTCATAGTCGAGCTCGGCACCACGCTCTTCTGCAGCCCCCACCAGCCACTTGGAGAGGCAATTGCGGCAGAAGTCCGCCAGGATCATCAAATCGATGTTCTGGACGTCCTTATGGTTGTCGAGATGCTCGAGAAGGCGTCGAAATGCCGCCGCCTCGAGTTCGGTACGAGTCGCATCATCAAGGTGTTGCATAGAGTAATGTCCTTACATGAAGGAAAATGGCCGATAGGGCCAGCATAACAAAAGACACCGCCCGAAGGCGGTGTCAAAGAGTGAAGATCCGACCCTATCAACTCGTGCGTGGCGCTGCTTGATCACCACCCCGTGTGTTTCCATGGTCGGCGGCGAGTTGTTCTTTCGTCACCGTCTGGTCCTTGACCTTCTCGTACCAGAGATTGTGATGCTCCTTGGCCCAGGTTTCATCGACATAACCGGTGGTCATGCCTTCCAGCGAGCCTTCGGTGCCTATGGTGCCGATATAAATGTGACCCAGCGCCACGGCGGTAAGACCAAGCGCCCCAAGCGCGTGGATGATATTGGCCCACTGCATGGTGTCGCGACTCTGGCCGAAGTTGGGGAAGTCCAGTACCAGACCGCTGGCGATCACCGCGATGCCGACAGTCGCCAGCAGCCAGTACCAGACCTTTTCACCGCCATTGGCAAAGCCTGCATCGACATGGCCCTTGCCAATCATGCCCCCACCTTTCTTGAACCACACCAGATCGTGCTTCTTCGGCAGATTCTCCTTGAACAGGCGCAGCAGCAGGAACACCAGCAGGATGCCAAACAACGGTCCCAGATAGTTATGAACCAGCTTGGAGGCCGAGATCATTCCCGACCATGCGCTGTCACCGAACAAGGGCTTGAAGACCAGCTTGCCGTAGAACAGGTTGAGTCCTGAAAGGGCCAACAGAATGAACAGCGTTGCCACTGTCCAGTGTAGCGACCGCATCATCAACGGCCAGCGAGGTAGCTTGCGACCCGTCTTCGGCTCATCCAGGCGCTTGCGGCCGAAGATAAGATAGAAGATGACGATCATTGCCAACATGCCGCCGATGGCGATCAGTCCGAAGGGGGATACCCAACGATTACGCAGCTGCCGCCAGTTCTCGCCACTGGCGTTGATCAGATTGTAGTTGCTGTCGAATCGCGATGAGCGAAAGTTGGGTCCGGTCTCGCCGCTGCGTATCTGACGCCAGGCATCGGCATCCACCGAAGGCACAGCCGTGGCTATCTCACGATCAGGATCAGCCTGAGCCAGCGCCTGCTGGCCGAGGCCAAGCCCGAGAATCAGTACCAACGCCATCAGTGCCATCCGCCACACCGATGTCCAAGCATGGGAAATGTTCATCGCCTGGCCTCCTTACCCCTGCTGGGTAGCGTCATAGGCCAGCGAGTCTGCTTCGGCCTGGGGGTTACCCGACCATCCGCCGTCCTTGTGGCCACGCTGGACCACGCGCTGACGGAAGATATCGGCCACTTCCTGGGCATCGCCGGCCAGCAGGGCCTTGGTCGAACACATCTCGGCACAAAGCGGCAGCTTGCCCTCGGCAATACGGTTGGCACCGTATTTCTGATATTCCTCTTCTTTCGTCTCAGCCGGTCCGCCGGCGCAGAAGGTGCACTTGTCCATCTTGCCGCGTTCGCCAAAGGCGTTCTGTTTGGGGAACTGTGGCGCACCGAACGGGCAGGCATACAGGCAATAACCGCAGCCGATACATAGGTCCTTATCGTGGAGCACGATGCCATCGTCGGTCTTGTAGAAGCAGTCAGTGGGGCAGACGGCCATGCAGGGCGCATCGTCGCAGTGCATGCAGGCCACGGAAATCGACACTTCGGTCGGCTCACCATCGTCGAGGGTAACCACGCGGCGACGCTGTACGCCCCATTCGACCTCGTTGGCGTTCTTGCAGGCGGTGACACAGCCGTTGCACTCGATGCAGCGTTCCGCGTCACACATGAATTTCATTTGAGCCATGGGAATCTCCTTGGACACGGGCGCAATCAGCTGGCCTTCTCGATTCGACACAGGGTGCACTTGGTTTCCTGCATCTGCGTCACGCTGTCATAACCGTAGGTGGTAGCAGTATTGGCGGCTTCACCAAGCACATAGGGCGCCGACCCTTCGGGATAGCGGTCATGCAGACTTTCTCCCTGGAACATGCCACCGAAGTGGAAGGGCATGAAAACCACTTCACGCGCCACCCGGTTGGTGACCATCGCCTTGACGCGAACACGCCCGCCTTCTGCCCCTTCGACCCAGACATCGTCGCCCTCCGCGATGCCCAGATCATTGGCCAGGGCGGGATTGATCTCGACGAACATTTCTTGCTGAAGCTCGGCAAGCCAAGACATCGAGCGGGTCTCTTCGCCACCGCCTTCATACTCGACCATGCGGCCGGAGGTCAGGATCGTCGGGTATTTATCGGTGACATCGTTCTCCTGAATCGACTTGTAAAGCGTCGGCAGGCGGTAGTGAGAGGTGACGTCGTCCCAGGTAGGGTAATCGTCCACCAAGTCGCGACGGCTGGTGTAGAGCGGCTCGCGATGCTTCGGGATGGGGTCGGGGAAGGTCCAGACGTTACAGCGGGCCTTGGCGTTGCCGAAGGGCGAGCACTCGTGGGCGATGGCGACGCGCTGGATGCCACCGGAGAGGTCGGTCTTCCAGTTCTTGCCGTCGGCCTCGGTCTTTTCCTTGTCGGTGAGGTCATCCCACCAGCCGAGATCCTTGAGCATGTCGGCAGTGAACTCGGGATAACCATCCTCGATCTCGGAGTCGAGGCTGTAGGAACCATCGGCCAGAATGTTCTCGCCGTCGCGTTCGATCCCGAAACGTGCCCTGAAGGTCAGGCCGCCTTCAGAAACCCGCTTGCTGGTGTCGTAGAGTAATGGTGTGCCGGGGTGGCCCATCTCGGCGGTTCCCCAACAGGGCCAGGGCATGCCGTAGTAGTCGCCATCCGCCGGCCCGCCTTGCGCTTGCGTGGTATGGAAGTCGAAGGTGTGCCAGTTCTGCTGATGAAGCTTGAGCCGCTCCGGGCTCTGTCCGGTATAGCCTACCGTCCACATCCCGGCGTTGAACTCACGCGTGATATCCTCGACCAGCGGCTCGGTGCCGTTGACCTGGATGTTCTTGCAGAGCTCATCGGCGAATCCCATCTTGCGCGCCAGCAGGTACATGATCTCGTGGTCGGGCTTGGACTCAAAGAGCGGGTCAATGACCTTGTCACGCCACTGAAGCGAACGGTTGGTGGCCGTAACACTGCCTGAGGTCTCGAACTGCGAGCATGCCGGCAGCAGATACACACCATCGGTACGGCCATGCATGACCCCGGCAACAGTGGGATAAGGGTCGACGATGACCATCATCTCGAGCTGCTGCATGGCCTTTTGCATCTCGGGACCGCGGGTCTGTGAGTTGACCGCATGACCCCAATAGAACATCGCCTTCAGCTGGGTGCGTTGAGAAATGGCCTCTTCTTCCTCGAGTACGCCATCGATCCAGCGCGAGACGGTGATACCGCTACTGAACATCGGTTTGCCGTCGGCGTATTCGGTCTGGTCGAAGCGGCTTTCCAGCCATTCGTAATCGAGATCCCAAACCCTGGCCCAGTGCCGCCAGGCACCCTCGGCCAGGCCGTAATACCCTGGCAGCGAGTGGGACATCAGGCCGAGGTCTGTCGCCCCCTGCACATTGTCATGGCCACGGAAGATATTAGCGCCACCGCCCGACTTGCCGATATTGCCTAGCGCCAGCTCGAGGATGCAGTAGGCACGCGTATTGTTATTGCCCGTGGTGTGCTGAGTCCCGCCCATGCACCACACGATACAGCCCGGACGATTCTCGGAAATACGACGAGCCGTGTCGCGCATCTGGTCTTCCGGAACGCCGGTAATGTTCTCGACGACGTTCGGCGTGAAGTCAGCAACTTCGGCACGTACCTCGTCCATGGCATAGACACGCTGGTCGATGTATTCCCGATCTTCCCAGCCATTCTCGAAGATATGCCACAAGAGTCCCCAGATGAAGGCCACATCGGAGCCCGGACGAATGCGGACGTAGCTGTCTGCCTTGGCGGCAGTGCGGGTGAAACGCGGGTCGACGACGATGATC
Organism: Halomonas korlensis; assembly: GCF_900116705.1. Classification (GTDB taxonomy): domain Bacteria; phylum Pseudomonadota; class Gammaproteobacteria; order Pseudomonadales; family Halomonadaceae; genus Halomonas; species Halomonas korlensis. Next base: position 51,937 of record NZ_FPBP01000001.1, read on the forward strand.
TGTGCGTGGCTGCGCTCCTTGGCCAGCAGGATATGCTGCATGGCCACCGGGTGCGCTTCCGCGGGGTTCGAGCCGATGAACATGATCGACTTGCTGTTCTGCAGGTCATTGAGCGAGTTGGTCATCGCCCCGTAGCCCCAGGTATTGGCGACCCCGGCGACAGTGGTGGAGTGGCAGATACGCGCCTGGTGGTCGGTGTTGTTGGTACCGGCCAAGGCAGCGAACTTGCGCATCAAGTACGAGCCTTCGTTGCTGAACTTGGCCGAGCCCAGCCAGTAGATGCTGTCGGGCCCATGCTGCTCGGACAGTTCCATGACCTTGCCGCCGATCTCCTCGATGGCGTCATCCCAGCTCAACCGCTGCCATTCGCCACCGACCAGCTTCATCGGGTACTTGAGACGCTTGGTGGAGTGGCCGTGCTGGCGTAGCGAGGCCCCCTTGGCACAGTGAGCGCCACGGTTGAAGGGGTGGTCGAAGGCGGGCTCCTGCTTGGTCCAGATGCCTTCCTGAACCTCGGCATAGACACCGCAGCCCACGGAGCAGTGGGAGCAGACGGTGCGCTTCGTCTCGACCGGTGCATCGAGCACCGGGGTCTTCTCGTCGGCCTCGGCGCGCTGCATCATCGGCGCCCCTATGAAGCCGGCAGCGGCCAGGCCGCCGGTGGTCGCGCCGCTGCGCTGGAGGAACTGACGGCGGGAAATTCCCAGCCCTGAGGCCCTCGGGGTATCGGATTTGCGAGTCAAACGCATGGTTTCGATCTCCTGGCTCTGGGGCCGTCAGTCACGCAGCGTGGCGTAGAAGGCACGAATATGGTCGGTTTCACGGTAGTTGCTCGAGGCATCCGGGGCAGGGGCGGTCGCCTTGGTTTCCGCCTGAGCCAGGGTGACGTGACCGACGGCCGCTGCCGCCCCGGCGGCGGCCGTGCCGACCCCCAGGGTCTTGAGAAAGCGGCGGCGCTCTGGGTTGCGAGTCTTTTGCATGGGGTTCTCCTCGGTCATGCCGTGGCCGTCGATGGGCCTTGTTGTGGTTGTGTCATCACGGTCGGGTTAGCGTCAGGGTTCGACGATTCTTACCGGGTCACGACCCGCCTCGCTTTCGAGGCGGGATTGCTCGCTTTCGATGAAAGCCTGGCCAAGTCGGCCGAAGCATGCATAGAACTCGGTTTCCACTCGTCCCAGGTCGGCCAGGCAGTTGGCCGCCCAGGGGGCAATATGCGTCATGAAGAAACGCGGCTCATTGAAGGAGCGGCTCTCGATGAGCATGGCCATTACCTCGCATAACGCCGCGAGGTGATCTTCCGGATCATGGGTGTGTCCGGCGCGCTCGAATCCCAACAGCTTGAGGTCGCGACGCAGCGCCACCAGTGCCTCGTCCATCAACTCGCCATTGCGATACCAGGATGCGTAGGGAATCACGTCGCCTTCGACCACACCGATCAGGTGCCGAAAATGCGCTCGGGACAACTTGTCGGGGGAGACCTTGGCGGCGGCGGCGACCAGCTGCGCCCAACGCTCGGCAAGCACGCCCCCATCCTGCTCTATCTCGAGTGAGGCGAGCCAATCCAGCAAGGCTTGATCCGGCGCTTGCCGCAGCAACCCCGCCAGCAGGCCATAAACCTCAACACGCAGCGCATTGGTGTCGTTGAGTTCGTGTGAGGCTGGTTGATCCAAGGAGGCTTGCGTCATGGGGCTCATACCTTCAATTGCGCGTCAGGGTTGCGGGCCATTTCGTGCCAGACATCCTTAACCCGACAGTCCTCGCACATCTCGAGCCTCGCCATGGCGTCACCGGCGAAATAGGGATGATCCGCAAGCTTGGCCTTGATTGTCTCGACGGTGCTGGTAGTGGCGAATGGTTTGCCACAACGAATGCAGTCGAAGGCCGGCTCCTCATGACAGACGCGCCGCTCGTTACGCGCCTCACTGGCCAGGAAACCTGGCGCCAGGGTGATGGCATCTTCGGGACAGGCTTGAACGCAGTGGCCACACTGGACGCAGTCCGCCTCGCGGAAGCTGAGCAAGGGAGATTCATCGCCCGCGGCGAGCGCCGGGGTCGGGCAATTGGCCACACATGCCAGACATAGGGTGCACGCGTCCCGGTCGACGTTGATACTGCCGTAGGCGGCCCCGGGGGTGACGCGATGACATTCGCCATCTGGCGAGCCGAGCCCCGCGAGCCGGTCGAGTACCGCGTTGAGTCGCTCACGCTTGTCGCTGGTGGGGAAACTCAATGTCTCGTTGATCAATGGCATCTCGCCTGGCAGAGCATCGCGGGCAGCGCAGTCTCCGGCATCGACACGCTTTATCCGAGTCGATGAATGGCCAAGTGCCTCGAGCAGCACGTGCGCCTGGGTAAGCTGGTCGTCGATGAAGCGTTTCAGGCGCTCGGGCATACGCTCATGGCATTGCACGCGGACTTCCGCGGCGCCGCCCGCAATGGCCGTCAGCCACTGGTCGTGTCCGGCAGCGCCGAGCTCTTCCAATGGCACGTCGAGCACATGACCCGCTGATTCGCCTTCGCCGGCGAGATCCTCGGCCTCGGCGAAGCGCACTACCGGGACGGTGCCACCGGCCTTGCGGTAGGACTGCAGCCAGGAGAGCACCGTCTCCTGCTGACGATGGGTTTCCGGCATGCGGAACTGGATAGCACCCGTCGGGCATGCGCTGCTGCAGCTGCCAACCCCATGACAGCGAAAGGGATCGATCTCGATCCAGGCCTCGATACGACCTTGATGACTGGCAATCGCATCGGCAGGACATACCTCGAGACACCGCGTACAACCAATGTTGCCGCTGGAGGCATGGGCACACAGGTCGCTGTTGATCTGAAAATAGCGAGGCTTGTCGAATTCACCGACCAGCCCGGCGAACGCTTCCAGCTGCTCGGCACGATCGGCGGCGTTCCACCGCAGCATGACGTACCCGGGCGGCGGAAGTTCGAGCGAGAGAAGAGGTGTCTCGCCAAGATCCAGGATCGAGTCGAAATGCGGTCGATCCGCCAACGCCTTGGCGAGGTCCAGCGTCTCGCCATTCTTCAACAGGGAAACCGAGAAGTGGCCCAGGTGGCCCTCGATGCGCAGTTGGCGAGCCTGCTCACGTGTGAGGGCATGCTGCCGGCAATCGCGGGTATCAGCGAGCAGACGTTCGTCGTCGAGCGTTTGCTCTTCCGAGCTTGGTATATCGCTGAGAGGGTCGGTGATGAGCAAGGTGAATGACGCGAGCGCCTTGTCCGAGAGTTCACGAGCGGCGAGGCGTGTGTCGCGCTCGTTGCCGACAAGCAGAACATGGCCATCGCTGACATAGCTGACACTGGCCGGTGTCAGGTTGACGGGCCATGAAATACCATTTCTTGCAGCCTCCCTGGCATGTCGGTTGCGCTGCTCATCCACGGGCAGCATCTCTATTCGTTGATTCATGCAAACTCACGGTCGGAGAGTAAATCAGAGTGTAAGTCGATTTTTTTTAGTATTTTATATATATCAGTCTTGGCCGGATTGATGGCGGTTGCCACCCCTTCCTTGGTCTAATATCGAATCGTCATCGAGTTGACGGTTCTCGACGTGAACCATCGATTCATCTCCCGGTGGCGTCCCGTCTTGCTCTTCACCTTGCTTTTCACCCTGATCTTCATCTTGGTCTGCGGGTCGCTCGGGCTGAGCCGGGGGCGATAGGGCCTCGTCTTTGCTGTCCTCGTCGGCACGCAGCTTTCCTTCAAGCTCCTCTCTTTCAAGCCCCTCTCTTTCAAGTTCCTCGGGGGGGGGGTCGACGGGAGCTGTCCATTTGCGCATTCGCTGTGCAAGCTCGCTGGCCAGTGGCTTAAGGATTTCGCGATAGTCGTGATCGTAGTCGTCCAGACCGTCCCTGATGCCATATTTGTCACCGGCAAAAAGACGCCGCAGTGCGCGACGGCGCAGGCCACTGCTGACACCGGGCTCGAGAAAGGCCTTGATGTCACTGCCGGGCGCAAGGCTCTCCGGGTCGGGCAGGGTGGCGTCGAGACTGCCCGGCGCCGGCGACTCGCCAGCCCCCTCCACCACGTTATCGGCTTCGCCGCCTTGATGAACGGACTCGAGTTTGTCGCCTGCCTCAGCGGCGCGGGTATCGTCGGTGACGGTGTCTACATTCGACGCCTCAGCCACCTCCTCGGTGTCGTCGTCTCCGCGCTTGCGGCGCGACCAGCGCTCCAGGCGACTCATAGGCTCTGCTCCCGGGCACGTCCAGCACCCTTGCGCTTTTTCTTGCGCCCTTCCTCTGGTGCTTCGCCATGGCGAACCAGATAGCTCTCGAGCCAAACCTGGAGCGCCAGGGGCATATCGACCTCAAGCACCTGATGCTCACCATCGAGCCAAGCGGCAGCCACGTCCTGACTGGCGGTGATCGCCGAGGGCTTGGGGGTGTCGCCGGACTGTCCGCAACGCACGAACAGGCGTGGCACACCGCCAGTCAGATTGAAGCGATAAGCGGCCCGTTCGGTGAGAAACAACTGGAGATCGAGTACCCAGGGACCCGCGTCACCCGGCGAGAGGTCGGCAATACGCCAGCGGGTCGTGCGGAACTCCTTGATTTGCAGGGTCTCGCTTGTCAGGTCGAAGCTGAGGGTTCGGCGACTGTCGAAGGATGCCATGGTTCACTGCTCTCTCTTCTTTGCTTATTCATTAAAGACACTCGGCCGAGGGAATGCCATCATCGTCAATCAACGCTTTACCAGGAGCCTTGGATGCATGCTATCAGCCTGAGCCAGGCACGCCTGCCTGCCACTCTCGAGATCGACGTGACCGACGAGTACGGGCAATTGCGACGGCAAGCCATTGCTGCGGAGAGGGCGCTGACGCTTTACCTCAACAAGCGCGAGATCGTTACCCTGATGACCCTGGGGGCCGATCCCGAAGCCCTGGTGGTAGGCTATTTGCGCAACCAAGGGTTGCTCGGCGAGCGCGGCGACCTTCAGGCGGTACATGTCGACTGGGAGGTGGAGGCGGCGGCGGTGGTGACTCGCCGCTTGCCCGAGGACCTCGAAGCCCGCCTGAGCCAACGGACCGTGACCACCGGCTGCGGCCAGGGAACCGTCTTCGGTCGCTTGCTCGAGGTGACCTCACTGACGGCGCTCCCCAGAACCCAATTGCGTCAGTCTGTGCTCTATCGGATGCTCGACAATCTCGGCGCCTACAACGAGACCTATCGTAGCGCCGGCGCGGTGCATGGTTGCGCCCTGTGTCGTCAGGACACGGTACTGGATTTCGTCGAGGACGTGGGCCGCCATAATGCAGTCGACACCCTGGCGGGCCGCCAGTGGCTGGCACAGAGTGACTCCGACACGGCCGATGTCTTTTATACCACCGGTCGCCTGACCTCGGAGATGGTGCTCAAGGTGGCTCAAATGGGCATCGCCGTGTTGGTGTCGCGTTCCGGGGTGACGCAGAAGGGGGTCGAACTCGCCCAGCGTTTTGGGGTATTGCTGATCGCCCGCGCCAAGGGGCGGCATTTCCAGGCGATTCACGCCGAAGGGCGCCTTGACCTGGATGCCATGCCCGCTCGGCGGCCGGGTGACCGTCGTTAAGTGAGTAACCCCGCCTCAGGCGGCGCTGTCGCCTCGCGTGCATACCGACAGCACGACGGCATCGGCTTCGCTGGCCGAGACAAGGGCGTGCCCCATGTCGCTGTCGAAGTAGATGCTGTCGCCAGTGGCCAGGTGGAGGGGCTCGTAGAATTCGGTGTAAAGCAGGATGTCGCCCTCGAGCACCATCAGAAACTCCTCGCCGTCATGGCGGACCCATTCGCTGAACTCGTCGAAGCGACGTGCTCGCACGATGGTCTTGAAGGGGATCATGCGTTTCTGTGCCAGCTCGCAACTCAGCAGTTCATGCTCGTAGGTCGGGGTGGGATGCTGTTGCCCATGGCCACGGCGGGTCAGGTCGCGGCGCCCCATGGTGCGTGTCTGCGCACGCGGGGGCGAGAGCAATTGCGGCAGGTCAATGTTCAAGCCACCGATCAGTTTCTGCACGGCAGTGAACGTCGGCGATATCTGATGGTTTTCAATCTTGGACAAGGTAGAACGCGCCAGGCCGGTCCGCTGGCTGACATCCTCAAGTGTCCATTGATGGGACAGGCGAATTTCCTTGAGCCGTTCGCCCAGACGAAGCGGCTCGACAAATGGCTTGCGCCCCGAGGCAATGCGCAGGGCCGCATCCTGGTCGGTCATAGCGGTCATGTGATGGTTCACTATCGGAAACAGAGTTTCTCTTAGCCTACCACCGAACGCGCGGGATATCGCTGTAAAAACACGTTAGCAGCGACGCTACTACGCCCTTTTCAGGGCGCCGGGCTTGGCAAGGTTTTTTCCTGCTCGTATGAAAACGTAACACGACCGCCGCTGTTTTCTGGCCTCATTCGTAAGGCAAACCCAACAGGGCTTTCAGGTGGGCCTCGGTACAGCGACCCAGTGATTCCAGGTGATAGCCACCCTCGAGAACCGACACCAGGCGGTTATCGGCATACAGCGTCGCGATTTCCATGGCGAGGTGGGTGATCCAATAGAAGTCTTCACATTCCAGGCACAGATCAGCCATCACGTCTTCTCGATGGGCATCAAAGCCTGCCGACACCAGCACAATATCCGGCTTGAAGGCATGCAGGGCCGGCAACCAGTCGTCTTCGATGGCGCGTCGGAAGGCCGTGCTGTCGGTGCCGGCGGGGAGGGGGGTATTGACCACGTTATGCCATTCGCTGCGCAGGTAGCGCCAAGGGTAGAAGGGGAATTGGAAGCTGGTGCAGACCAGCACCTCGGGGTCGTCCTTGAAGATATCGATGGTGCCGTTGCACTGATGGACATCGAAATCAAGGATGGCGATACGCCGCGCGCCGTACTTGGCGCGGGCATGAGCCGCTCCTACTGCTATGTTGTTGAGGAAGCAAAACCCCATGGCATCGGTCGCCTCGGCATGGTGGCCGGGCGGACGTACCGCACAGAACACATTGTCAGCCTGGTGGCGGAATACCTGATCAACGCCCCGAATCATGGCCCCCGCGGCCATGCGTGCAACCTGAAGGCTGTGAGGGTTCATTATCGTGTCGCTGTCGAGTATCACGACCCCCTCATCGGGAACGCATTTCTCGAGGGCGCGCAGGTGTCGCAGCGGGTGGACACGGCCGAGTTCTTCTTCGCTGGCCTCGCGGGCCTCGGATTGCATGGTCTGTTGAAGCACGCCGGTCAGCGCCAAGCGTCGACTGATGGCTTCCAGCCTCAAGGGGCTTTCGGGATGATCCGGTCCCATGTGATGAAGGTAGTAATCGGGATGGGTAATGTAACCGGTGATCATGCATGTGCTCCAAGGTGAATGACACCACCATAGTCGTCGCCGACCCTTGCACGACACTGACAATAGGTCGTACATAGAGCATAGCCTCTCATGTCATCTACCCAACGTGGAGAACGCCTTGAGTACACGTTTCCTTGACCATTTCTTTGAGCCCCGCTCTATTGCAGTGATCGGCGCCTCCGAAAAGCCTCACTCACTGGGCGGGCTGGTGATTCGCAATCTGCAGGAAGGGGGCTTTCCCGGGACCCTATGGGCCGTCAACCCCAAGGGCTATGAAAGCGTGTTTGATGTGCCATGCGTCAAGCGGGTGTCGCGCCTACCATCGCCGCCTGATCTGGCAGTGATCTGCTCACCGGTCTCGACGGTGCCGGGAAGCATTGCGCGCCTGGGGCGTTTCGGTGTCAAGGCGGCCCTGGTGCTCTCCGGTGGGCCGCACCTGGATGATGAGCTGGACGGCAAGGGATCGATACGCAGCCGAATGCTTGGTGCCGCCCGCATGTCCGGTATCCGGGTGCTAGGCCCCGAGTGCATGGGCCTGATCGTGCCGGGCAACAAGCTTAATGCCTCTTATGCCAACCGTTCCGTCAAGGTGGGGCGTGTGGCCTATCTCGGGCAGTCGGGAATGTTGGGTACCGCGATGCTGGATTGGGCGGCAGGCCGGGGCATCGGATTCTCCCATCTGATCACGGTGGGCGACAGTGTCGATGTCATGCTGCCAGATCTGATCGATTACATTAGCCAGTTTTCTCCTACCCAGGCGTTGCTGCTGCACCTGGAGCGCATACTCGACGCCCAGCATTTCATGACGGCGTTGCGCGACGCTTCGCGCAATCGTCTGGTGCTGGCCATCAAGAGCGGGCGCTCCGTGGAATCCGATCTGACCGGTTTGCCACCGACCCCGGGTATCGCCAACCGAGACCAGCTCTTCAATGCCGCCTTTGCCAGGGCCGGGGTGGTTCGGGTCAACGACTCCGATGAGTTGTTCGATGCACTCGAGACCCTGTCCCGCATGAAGCCGTTACGCGGTGATCGCCTGGCGATCGTGTCCAATGGCCTGGGGCCGGCGCTGCTTGCCATCGACAAGTTGATCAGTACCGGCGGTCGCCTCGCGGCCTTCAATGAGCAGACCTGCCGCGCCTTGCTTGACGGCAATGTCGACATGAGTCGTCCGGGCGAAAACCCGGTGGATCTCGGAGGTAACGCGACGCCGGAGACCTTGGTGGACGCTGTGGAAATCGTCGCCGCTGATCCTGGCGTGGATGCCGTGTTGGTCGTGCATGCCCCGACCCGCATGGCACCATCAAAAACCACGGCCCAGGCAGTCGTTGCCAACCGCAAGCGTTTCAGGCGCAATCTGCTGACCAGTTGGATGGGGCTCGAGGAAGCCATCTCGGCTCGCCACGAATGCAACCTGGCCGGCATTCCTACTTATATTTCACCGGAGCAGGCGGTGAAGGCCTTCATGCACATGGTCGTCTATCAGCGTGTTCAGGCACTGCTGCAGGAAACGCCGCCGAGTCTTCCATTTACCACCACCCCTGATATTCGTGCCCGCTGCCGCACGCTGATCGAAGAGGCCAAGGCGGCAGGGCGGGAGTATCTGTGGCATCGCGAAACGGCCCAGGTGATGGAAGCCTATGGCATCCCCGTGGCGCCTAGTCGTTATGTAACCAATGCTCAGGAGGGCAGACACGCCGCGCTGGCGTTCGATGGGGCCATGGCGCTCAAGGTGGTGCATGAGGGTAATTCCCGTCCCTTCCGCTATCGTAACCACCCTCACAAGATTTCCGCTGGCCTGCTTCAGGACCTGACGACGCCCGAGGAGGTCGCCGAGGGCGTGTCACGCCTGGCGGAAAAAGTGAGCGAAAAGTATCCCTCGTTCGAGATCCGCGAGTATTGCCTGCAGCCCATGCAACGCGGGATGCATTCCATGCAGCTTTGCGCCGGCATCACACGCGATCCCATCTTTGGTCCGGTGGTGGTCTTCGGCATCGGCGGTTACAAGGCCAATATCCTGGCCGATCGACAGGTGGCGCTACCCCCACTCAATATGCGCCTGGCCCGGGACATGGCGGGGCGCACCCATGCCGCACGCTTGATTCAGGAGCATTCGAGTGATCCCGAGCGCGACATGGAGCGGATCTGTCAGCTACTGGTCAAATTGTCGCAGATGGCCAGTGATCTTCTGGAACTCCGTGGCCTCGAGCTCAACCCGCTCTTGCTCAATCGCGATGGCATGATGGCGCTGGACTTTGCTATGGATCTTGGGTCCCCGGCGCGCTTCGCGATCATGCCCTACCCCGAAGAACTTCGAGAATGGGTCACGCTCAAGAACGGTTGGGAGGTGGAGATTCGCCCAATCCGGGCCGAGGATGCGCCGCTCATCACCCGCTTTCACACCTACCTTTCCGAGCAGAGCATCCGTTTTCGCTACTTCCACAACAAGGCTGACCTGACGCAGCGTGACCTGTCGACGCTTTCCCATATCAATTATGACCGCCAGATGGCCTTTATCGCCGAGCGTCTGTCCGATACTGGCGAGAAAGAGATGCTTGGCGTGGTGAGGGTCTGGAATGACCCCGACAACATCCGTACCGAGTTCTCCGTCATCATTCGCGATGACCTGCAAGGGCTCGGTATTGGGACGCTGCTGATGAAGAAGATGATCTGCTATTGCAAGAGTGTTGGCACCCTGGAAATGATCGGCAAGATCATGATCGATAACCACCCCATGCGCTCGTTGATGAAGCATCTGGGGTTCCGGATGCGCTACAACATGGAAGAGGAGGTGGTGGACGCGGTATTGCGACTCAACGAGCCAGCAAGCGAGTGGCAACGCCATCGCCTGGGAAGTCTGCCCGACTGAGCCGTTGGCCAGGCTGCCTCCTTCTGTGGGCAGAGGCAGCCCGGCAAGAAGGTCAGGGCGCCAGGCGGAAATGGTGCCAGGTGCCGTCACGCTGCTCGTAGCGGATGCGATCATGCAAGCGGCTGGGCTGGCCCTGCCAGAACTCGATCATGTGCGGGATGACGCGATAGCCGCCCCAATGGATGGGGCGCGGAATCTCCTGGCCCTCGTAGGCGCGCTCGAACCGCCGCTCACGCTCCTCGATCCAGGTGCGATTGGGGATCACCACGCTCTGGGTGGCAATCCAGGCGCCCAGCTGACTGGTACGTGGACGACTGGCGAAATAAGCATCGGACTCACTCTCGCTGATCTGTTCGACGCGTCCCTCGATACGGACCTGGCGAGACACCGAAGGCCACCAGAATACCAGCGCGGCGTGGGGCACATTCGTGAGCTCGCTGCCCTTGTGGCTGTGGTAGTTGGTGTAGAAGACGAGCCCGCGCTCATCGAGGCCCTTGAGCAGCACCACTCGGGCGTGAGGAAACCCTTGGCTGTCCACGGTCGCCAGGGTCATGGCGTTGGCATCGAGGCCCTCGCTGTCCAAGGCAAGGGTCAACCACTCGTCGAACAATGCCATGGGGCTGTCGATGGCCTGGTCTTCATCCAGCCGACCCCCTTCGTAGTCGCGGCGAATATCGGCGATATTGCGTGTCATGGTGATCTCCATGGAGTGGGATTCTAACCGATCGCCTGAAGCTGACGGCTTCGAAAGCGGGCGTAGCCCATGCAGCCGACAAACAGGGCCAATGAGGCGATGACCTCAAGCAGCCCACGCAGGCCGCTACCAGGCAGTGTGGCGATCATGACGCCCTGCGTGAAATAGAGCAGGCTGACAAATGCCAGCCAGGCATGGCCGCGTGGGCGGTGTGCGATGATCGAGGGCAGAAAAAGGACCAGCGGCAGCACAAAAGCGATGATGGGGGTGAGACTGCCCGAATCACTTTGAACCACCAAGCCCCGATACAGCATCAAAAGCAGTAATAGCGTAAAGCTGCCCACCACCAGGTGACGCGAACGTCGTGTCAGGTGATCAAGTCCCTGGCGGGCCTCGAGCCTTTCAAGCCATTGCCTCATGAGGCCTCCCGTCGCATGGCAGACAGTGCCAGGGAAAGCCTGGCAAGACGACGCCCCTGGGCGTGGATCATGTGGCGTTCATGCTCGTCCAGCGGACGGTCGCTGCGCTTGCCGGCAAGATGGCTGGCTCCATAGGGCGTGCCGCCACTGACCGTCTCCATGAGCTCGGTTTCACTATAGGGTAGACCGGCATACACCATGCCATGGTGCAGAAGCGGCAACAGCATGGACACCAGGGTGGTCTCCTGGCCGCCGTGCAGGCTCGCAGTAGACGTGAAGGCGCTGGCTGGCTTGTCGATCAAGGCGCCTCCGAGCCATAGCTCACTCGTCGTGTCGAGAAAATATTTAAGAGGCGCTGCCATATTGCCGAAACGCGTCGGGCTGCCGATGGCCAGGCCAGCACAATGACGCAGGTCATCGAGATCGGCGTAAACGGCACCTGTTGCAGGTATCTCCGGCTCGACCGCCTCGCAGGTGGCAGACACCGAAGGCACGGTGCGCAAGCGCGCCTCGATGCCGCGGCAGGACTCGATGCCGGCGGCGAACTGCTCGGCCATGGCACGCACGGCACCATGGCGAGAGTAATAGAGTACCAGCACGTAGGGGAGGGTATCGCTCATCGCAGATCCTTGGCGAAAACAAGCACGTATTGTAGAAGGATCAAAGGGCTGGTCACAACGCCGACGGCGCTGCGGCTGAGGCTTCGAGACGTCGATATACCCATGCCTCGCGACCATCAGACAGGTCGAGCCGGACGCGCTCGTAACGCAACCCCAGCCGTTCGTACCGATCGAGACGCGCAAGCTCCTCGGCGCTGACCTTGATCACCTCTCCCTCGACGCTTGCCTGCGGTGACGCGACGATATCGAGGGCATTGCGTTGGAAGCCATCCAGCGTCGCCGGGTGGGACTCACCGGCACGCCCCATGACCACCCAGCGCACAATCGCATAGCGCAAGGTACCATAGACGAAGACACGGTGAGGCCCCTCTGCCACGGGCTCGAGATGCGCCGGGGGGTCATACATGAAGGGGCTCAGCATGGTCAGCCATAGCCAGCCTGCCACGGCCAGACTGGTAGAGAGCAGCAGACCACTCAGCCATTTGATCAGTCGCATCGGCAGCCTTGTCGTGATGATTCAGGAGATCATCCTGCCATGCCACGCTGTATGGCTTAATCCTTTCTCCATGGCTTAAGCCTTACCGTGACCTTTGTTAGGATGAAAGGTCTCTCCGATGATCATGAGGTGCCCCATGAATCAGCCGAATCGAGACGATGTGAATTTCCGGGCACTGATGGACGATGTGCGCCCCCTCGACAGTGTCCGCAACCGCGCGGACCCCGGCCGCCCTCGGCTTGCCCCCAGCGAGTCGCAGCTGGCCCGGCGCGAGAGTGCGGCGGCCCAGGCAGATGGGCACGACTTCCTTTCCGATGACTTCGTGGACCTGGTGCCGCCGTTCGATCCGCTGGCGTTTCGCCGTGACGGCATCCAGCAGGGTGTCCTGGATCGCCTGCGTCACGGCGGCTACAGCGTCCAATCCCGTCTCCACCTGCTGCGGCGTCCCTTGGAGGAGTGTCGTCGGCTGCTCGCACCCTTCATACTGGAAGCCTATGCTCATGACCTGCGCTCGGTAATGATCGTGCACGGCCGTGGGCGCGAGATCGACAGTGCACCCAACGTGCTGCGCTCTTACCTGGCGAAATGGCTGGCTCAGTTCGATGAAGTACAGGCCTATGTCTCGGCCGAGCAGGCTGATGGTGGCCTCGGCGCGACCTGGGTAATGCTGCGCAAGAGCGAACGCGCCAAGGCGGCAAATCGGGAGCGTCAGCAGAAGCGGCGGGGCTGAGCGGCGCTGCCATCCCAGGGAGAATCCAGGGGGCCGACTTGCTCTTAGACCGTTGCCGGTTCGGCGTGGCGAGCACGTTCCCGCTCGCGGCGCCGAAACAACGGCTCCGGCTGGTCGACGCCCGGCTGGTAGGCGCGGCTGAAGATTTTGAGGTTGCGCAGGGCGTCTTCGAGCCACTGGTCCTCGCGCAGCGACAGGCCGTCAAAACCGCAGCGAGTCAGGAAGAACAACTGATCGACCAGAATGTCGCCAATGGCGCGAATCTCGCCTCGGTAGGCATAGCGCTCCCGCAACAGGCGAGCCAAGCTGTAACCGCGACCGTCGGTGAACTTGGGAAAGTCGATGGCGATCAGCGGCGCGTCCAGCAGTGTCTCCGCCAATGCCGGCGTCAGTTCGGTGCCGGCGGGTAACCAGGGCGCGCGGTCGGCGCCGCGCTCACCGTCGAGCCAGGCGGCCAGGGGCAGGATCGACTTGCCCTTGGACGGCACTTCCTCCTCTTCAAGGATTAACTGCCATTCGTCGGTGGCCGGATGGCCGGCGTGGATATAGGGGCGCGCTTGGATCATTTGCTCAGGCATAGACCCGCTCCTTAAACGGTTTAAGACCGATACGGCGATAGGTGTCCAGGAAGGTCTCGCCGTCACTGCGCTGGCCAACGTAGACCTGCAGTAGGGTATCGATCACATCGGGCACTTTCTCGCGGCTAAAGGAAGGACCGAGGATCTTGCCCAGCGAGGTCTCGTCGCCCTGGGCGCCACCCAGCGAAATCTGATACCACTCCTCGCCCTTCTTGTCGACGCCAAGGATGCCGATGTGGCCGACATGATGATGCCCGCAGGCGTTCATGCAGCCGGAAATATTGAGTTCCAGCGGGCCTAGATCATAGAGGAAATCCAGGTCCTCGAAGCGTTCCTGGATCGACTGTGCCACGGGAATAGACTTGGCATTGGCCAGGGCACAGTAGTCACCGCCCGGGCAGCAAATCAGGTCAGCCAGGGTACCCACTGTAGGGTTGGCTATGCCCAGCGCTTCCAGACGTTGCCAGAGTTCCTCGATGCGATCTACCGGCACGTCGGTGAGCACCAGGTTCTGCTCGTGGGTGACCCTCAGCTCGCCATAGCCGAAGTCGTCGGCCAGGTCGGCGATGGCTGCCATCTGCTCCGAGGTGACGTCCCCGGGCGAGTGGCCACGACGCTTGAGCGACAGCGTCACCGCCTTGTAGCCGGCTACCTTGTGATCGGTAACGTTGTTGGTGACGAAGCGCGCGAAGGCGCGGTTATCGTTACGCAGGCTTTCATAGGCCTCGATGGCCTCGGCCGGCACGTCGCGACGCGGTGGCTCGACGAAGTGATCGGCTACGGCCTCGACGGCGCCGGCGGTCAGGGTCTGGGGACCATCCTTGAGATGGGCCCACTCCTCCTCGACGCGGCGGCGGAACTCGTCGACACCCAGCGCCTTGACCAGGATCTTGATGCGCGCCTTGAACTTGTTGTCGCGCCGGCCGAACTGGTTGTAGACCCGCACGAGGGCTTCCAGGTAGGTCAGCAGGTGCTGCCAAGGCAGATCCTCGCGGACCACCTCGCCGATCATTGGCGTGCGACCCAGCCCCCCACCGGCGAGCACCCTGACTCGCACCTCACCGTCGTGGTCGCGCCACAGCCGCAGGCCCACGTCGTGGACCTGGATAGCGGCACGGTCCGCGGCAGCACCGGAAACGGCGATCTTGAACTTGCGCGGCAGGTAGGCGAATTCTGGATGAAAAGTAGACCACTGGCGGATCAACTCGCACCAGGGCCGTGGATCCACTTCTTCGTCCTTGGCCACGCCGGAGAACTGGTCGGTGGTCGTGTTGCGGATATCGTTGCCGCTGGTCTGGATGGCGTGCATCTGTACGCTGGCGAGCTCGGCGAGCATGTCCGGCACGTCCTCGAGCTTAGGCCAGTTCAACTGCAGGTTGGTACGGGTGGTGAAGTGGCCGTAGCCGCGGTCGTAGCGAGCAGCGATCTCGCCCAGCTTGCGCAGTTGGTGGGAGGCCAGCATGCCGTAGGGAATGGCGATGCGCAGCATAGGGGCGTAGCGCTGAATGTAGAGACCGTTCTGAACGCGCAGCGGCAGGAACTCGGCCTCGCTGATCCGGCCCGCGAGATAGCGCTCCATCTGGTCGCGGAACTGGTCGACGCGTTCGTTGACGAGTGTCTGGTCGTGCGAGTCGTAGCGATACATGCGGGCATTTCCTGCTGGTCGAAGCGGGTGAAGAGAGTGCCGTGGTGGCAACATACTCCTCTTCCGTTATTCTATGAAAGAATAAATAATCATAGAATTTAACTGAACAGTTATTAGTAGCGGGCTCAACCGACAAGACATGAGGACTCGCAACGGCTCTCGTTGCGATCACGCCGGGTCATAGGACAGCACGGGCGATAGCCAGCGTTCGAGCGTTTCAAGCGACATGTCCTTGCGCTCCGCCAGCGCCTCGACCTGGTCGCGGGTGATCTTGCCGGTGGCGAAATACTTCGAGCGCGGATGCGAAAAATACCAGCCCGCCACGGCCGCCGCGGGCCACATGGCGAAATTCTCGGTCAGCGCCAGGCCGCTATGGGTTTCCGCCTCGAGCAGGCGGAAGAGGGTAGCCTTCTCGGTATGGTCCGGACAGGCCGGATAGCCCGGGGCCGGCCGGATGCCTTGGTACTTCTCGTCAATCAGCGCGATGTTGTCGAGCTGCTCGTTGGGGACGTAGCCCCAGAATTCCTTGCGCACTCGTTCATGCAGACGCTCGGCGAACGCCTCGGCCATGCGGTCGGTCAGTGATTGGACCAGAATGGCATTGTAGTCGTCCCCGGCCGCCTTGTACTCCTCCGTCAGTGCTTCCACGCCGTGCCCGGCCGTGACGGCAAACCCGCCGATCCAGTCCGGCTTACCGCTCTCCTTGGGTGCGATGAAGTCGGCCAGGCTCTGGCAGACGCCGTCACGATTCTTGGTCGTCTGCTGGCGAATATGGTGCAGTCGCTCGATGACCTGATGGCGCGATTCGTCGGCATAGACTTCGATGACATCATCATCGACGCTGTTCGCTGGCCACAGGCCGATCACACCGCGGGCCTGAATACGCTTCTCATCGATCATCTTGCGCAGCATCGCCTGGGCATCGTCGAACAGGCTGCGCGCCGCCTCGCCGACCTTGGCATCGTCGAGAATCCGCGGGTATTTGCCGGAGAGCTGCCAGCTCATGAAGAAGGGCGTCCAGTCGATGCGTTCGACCAGCTCCTCGAGCGGGTAATCGTCGAACACCTCGAGACCGGTAATGGCAGGCCGAGGAGGTGTATAGCCTGCCCAATCCATCTCCGGTTTGCGCTTGCGGGCCTCTGCGTAGCTCAGGTTGGCTGCCTTGGGGCGGCGCTTGGCGTTGCGCTCGCGCACCTTCTCGTAGTCAGCGCGGATATCGGCAACATAGGTTGCCTTCAGGCCGGGGGAAAGCAGCTTGCCGGCCACGCCGACGGCGCGCGAGGCATCGGTGACGTAGATCACCGGATGCTCATAGCCGGGCTCGATCTTCACCGCGGTATGGGCCTTTGAGGTGGTGGCGCCACCGATCAGCAGTGGCGTCGAGAATCCTTGGCGCTGCATCTCCTTGGCGACATGGACCATCTCATCAAGCGAAGGGGTGATCAGCCCCGACAGACCGATGATGTCGGCGTTTTCCTCACGCGCGACGCGCAGGATCTTCTCCGCCGGCACCATGACCCCGAGGTCGATCACCTCGTAGTTATTGCACTGCAAGACAACGCCGACGATGTTCTTGCCGATGTCGTGAACGTCGCCTTTCACCGTGGCCATGACGATCCTGCCCTTGGCTTGGGTATCTTCGCTCTTCTCGGCTTCGATGTAGGGAATCAGGTAGGCCACCGCCTGCTTCATCACGCGCGCCGACTTGACCACCTGCGGCAGGAACATCTTGCCGTCCCCGAACAGGTCGCCAACCACATTCATACCATCCATCAGCGGGCCTTCGATCACTTCGATGGGCCGCGTCGCCCGCTGACGGGCGAGTTCAGTGTCTTCCTCGATGTAAACCGTAATGCCCTTGACCAGCGCGTGTTCAATGCGCTTTTCGACTTCCCAGGAGCGCCACTCCAGGTCTTCCTTTTTCTCCGGACCACTGCCGTCGCCCTTGAACTTGTCGGCGATCTCCAAAAGACGTTCGGTGCTGTCGCTGCGACGGTTGCGAACGACATCTTCGACGGCTTCACGCAGCTCGGCCGGCAGGTCGTCGTAGACCGCCAATTGACCGGCGTTGACGATGCCCATGGTCAGACCGGCGCGGATGGCGTGATAGAGGAACACCGAGTGGATCGCCTCGCGCACCGGGTTGTTGCCCCGAAACGAGAACGACACGTTGGAGACGCCGCCGGACACCATGGCATGCGGAAGATGCTCGCGGATCCACTGAGTGGCCTCGATGAAGTCCACGGCGTAGTTGTCGTGCTCCTCGATGCCGGTGGCGATGGCGAAGATGTTGGGATCGAAGATGATGTCTTCAGGCGGGAAATCGATCTCGTCGACCAGAATGCGGTAGGCACGCTGGCAAATCTCGGTCTTGCGGGCGAAGGTGTCGGCCTGGCCCTGCTCGTCGAAAGCCATCACCACCACCGCAGCGCCGAAACGCCGGCAGGCAGTGGCCTGCTCGCGAAAGGCATCCTCGCCTTCCTTCATGGAGATGGAGTTGACCACCGCCTTGCCCTGTACGCACTTCAGGCCCGCCTCGATGATCTCCCACTTGGACGAGTCGATCATGATCGGCACCCGGGCGATATCCGGCTCGCCGGCGATCAAGTTGAGGAAGCGCACCATCGCCTCCTGGGACTCGAGCATGCCTTCGTCCATGTTGATATCGATGATCTGGGCGCCGTTCTCGACCTGCTCGAGCGCGACCTCGAGCGCCGTGGTGTAGTCCTCGTCAACAATCAGACGCTTGAAGCGCGCCGAGCCGGTGACGTTGGTGCGCTCGCCGACGTTGACGAACAGCGAGTCGGCCTCGATGTTGAAGGGCTCGAGGCCCGAGAGACGACACGCGCGCGGCCGTTCGGGAACCTGGCGCGGCGGCAGTCCTTGGATCGCCGCATGGATCGCGGCGATGTGCTCCGGCGTCGAGCCACAGCAGCCACCGATAATGTTGACCAGGCCGCTCGCGGCGAACTCGGAAACGATGGCCGCCATCGCCTCCGGGGTCTGGTCGTATTCGCCGAACTCATTGGGCAGTCCGGCGTTGGGGTGGGCCGAGACAAAGGTGTCGGCCTTGCCGGAAAGCTCGTCGATATAGGGGCGTAGCTCTTCGGCACCCAAGGCGCAGTTCAAGCCGATCGAGAAAGGGCGTGCGTGGCGAACCGAATTCCAGAATGCCTCGGTGGTCTGACCCGATAGCGTGCGCCCGGAGGCATCGGTGATCGTGCCTGAGATCATCACTGGCAAACGCTCACCGCGTACCGCGAACAGTTCCTCCAGGGCAAAGATGGCTGCCTTGGCGTTGAGGGTATCGAAGATCGTCTCGATCATGATCAGGTCGGACCCACCCTCGATGAGCGCCTCGGCGGCCTCATAATAATTCTCACGCAACGCATCGAAGGTGACATTGCGCTTGGCCGGGTCGTTGACATCTGGCGACAGCGAGGCGGTGCGTGAGGTCGGCCCCAGCACGCCGGCCACATAGCGTGGCACGCCGGTTTCGGCGCTTACGGCATCACAGACGGTACGGGCCAGCCTCGCCGCCTCGCGGTTGAGCTCCGGTACGATGGCTTCCATGCCGTAGTCGGACTGCGACAAGCGTGTACTATTGAAAGTATTGGTCTCGACGATATCGGCACCAGCCTCCAGATACTCCCGGTGGATACGCGTCACCAGGTCGGGGCAGGTCAATGCCAGCAGGTCGTTGTTGCCCTTGAGGTCGCTTGGCCAGTCGGCGAAGCGCTCACCACGAAATTCCGCTTCGGACAGTTCGGCATTTTGCAACATGGTGCCCATGCCGCCATCGAGCATGAGAATGCGGTGTGACAAGCTGTCGGTGAGTGTGGCGGTCAGGGCAGTGGGAACGGCGGCCATGGTTCGAGGCGATCTCCAGGTGAACAGTGCAAACGCCGGCAAGCCAGGCGTAAAGACAGCCTCCAAGAGTAACAAAAAGGCTTACCGGAGGGCAGGGGATGAGCTTTGTGCGGGCTTCGACTAATCCCGAGCAAAACAGTCGGGATTGTCTCATTCGACATGCTGTCTTACCATATGGGTATTGATATGGGTGTCGCCGACTACATTCTTGCGCCGCCCCACGAACCTGAACAGCGAGAATCTCATGAGCGAGAGCATCCAGATTACCGACAGCGCCCAAGACTATCTTGCCGAGCTGCTCGAGAAGCAGAACGTCGAAGGTATCGCGGTGCGCATCTTCATTACTCAGCCCGGCACCCCTTACGCCGAGACATGCCTGGCCTACTGCCGCCCCGGCGAGGAGGAGCCCAGCGACGAGCGTCTAGAGCTTGCCAAGATCGCCGTTTACCTGGACAAGAATAGCCTGGCCTTCCTTGATGAAGCCGTCGTCGATTTCAATGCCGACCGCATGGGCGGGCAGCTGACCATCAAGGCGCCCAACGCCAAGATGCCCAAGGTCAACGCGGACAGCCCCCTGGAGGATCGGGTCAATTACGTGCTCTACAGCGAGATCAACCCCGGTCTTGCCGCACACGGAGGCGAGATCAAGCTGATCGAGCTCACCGACTCGCAGATTGCCGTGCTGTCCTTCGGCGGTGGTTGCCAAGGGTGTGCGGCCGTCGATATCACGCTCAAGGACGGCGTCGAGCGCACCCTGCTGGAGCGCATTCCAGAGCTTGGCGGTATTCGCGACGTGACAGATCACACGGACACCACCAACGCCTATTACCGGTAGTCCGCGTGTAAGGGCCGGCGCCTCACAGTTCGCTCTCGGCGTTCAATTTTCGTCCGGCTCACTTTTTTCCGAAGGCTTCGCTTCCGCGGAGCCTTCATCGTTTCCGGCCTCGTCCTGCCGGGCAGATACCGGTGTCTGCCAGAGGCGCCGGTTGAGCTGCGCCTCCAGATCGCATAGGCGTCTCGCCTGGTCCTCAAGCAAACGTTTCTGCTCGTCGATGCGGGCCTGAAGCAGGGCCTGTTCATGTTGCAAGGCGTGCGTGCGGTCCTCGGCTCGAGTGCGCGCCCATTCCGATTCCCTGCGCTGCCTCTCTTCCTCGACCACTTCAGTGCGGGCCGCCTGTAGCTGCTGCTGAAGCGTCTCTAGGCGTGTTTCAAGCTGTCTCTCCCGAGCGGTGTGCGCTTTTTCGGCGGCCTGACGCTCCTGGCGGGCCTCGTCGAGCAGCGTCATCAGGCGCGCCTCGACGCTTTCATGACGCTGTTCTTCCTGAGTCAGCCGCTGCTGTTGCTGAGACTCCTGCGCGGCCAGCGTTTCCTGATACCGCTGGGCCTGTCGCTCATTCTTCGCTTGTAGTTGCGCCAGCTGTTCCTCGCGTTTTTCCAGGCGGGCGGAATGTTCTGCCTCTCGCTCTTCCAAGGCGAATCGTGCCGACTGGCTCCTGGCGAGCTCGGCGCTACGTTCTTCGAGACGCTGCTCGGTAGCGGCAAGATGCGCTGCCAAGGCGGACTCGCGCTGCTGGGCATCTTCGGCATGTCGTTGTGTCTCGAGAATCTCGGCACGCGCCGCCTCGATCCGCTGGTTTGCCTCCTCCCGGTAGTGGCTCAGCGCTTCGCCGGCATCCTGCTGAGCTTGCTCCCAGAGGGCGCTTGCCAACGCCAGCAGGGGTTCCGGCATGTCGCGAGGCGCGGGCAGGTCACGATTGGCCTCGCGCCTGGCTCGCCATTCGCGCAGGTGCTCGCTGATGGTGGTAAAGCTGCCGGTACCCAGTACCTCGCGAACCTTCTGCACGCTGGGCGTCTCGCGACGCGCCACCAGCTGGTCGATCGCCTGTTGTACATCTTCGTAACGCACACCGCTACGTGCCATCTATCACTCCTTGAATCTTCGCATCGCCAGCTCGACGCGCTGGATGTCGGCTGAGTCGATCTCACATGAGGTCGCAGCGTAGCCCGAAATGCGGTGAAAGAGAAGTTTTTACGTTATGCGTATTACGTATATTACATTACATTATCGGTCATAAAATCAAGATTACGCGGCTTATCTTGCTTATTGACAAAGTGTGCCTGACACTGCGGCTTGAGATTCCAGCAGCGAAGAAGGTAGGGATGGCCGAGAAGCAGGACGAATCGCTTGCGCCAATAGTGACTGTGCAGCGGCAGCCCGACGCCTTGAGGGGGCAGGGAGCCGGCCATGCAGATGACTTGTCGCTGCCGGCAATGATCGCTGCCGAAACAGATGCCGAGGCGGTGGCCTGTTGGTTGCGTGAATATCGCCGTAGTCTCCGTACGCAGCAGGCCTATCGGCGCGAGGCCGAACGTCTGTTGCTGTGGCTGGCCGATCAGGGCCTGGCCTTGTCGGCGGTGCGTCGAGAGCACCTCGACGCCTTCGAAGCCTTTCTTGGCGACCCCAGGCCACCGGCGCGCTGGGTAGGACCGTCGCGCCCCCGCCAGGATGCCCGCTGGCGACCCTTCCGCGGCCCGCTATCGCCGGCGAGTCGTCGCCAGAGCCTGGTGATCCTGCAGGGTATGTTTGGCTGGCTAGTAGAGGCGGGGTGGGTGCGTCACAACCCGTTTCGCTTGATGCGCGACAAGCGCCGGCGCCTCGACAATCGCCAGGGGCGTATCGAGCGCTACCTCGAGCGGCCGCTCTGGGGTTGGTTCTGGAGTTGGCTGCACCGGCCATTGGAGGAGGGCGCCTCACAGCGCAGGCATTTCGAGTGCGAGCGCCGTCGCTTCACGTTCGGCTTTGCCTATCTGCTCGCGCCGCGTATCGGTGAAATGAGCGCGGCGAAAATGGCGGACTTCACTATGCGCGAGGGGCGCTGGTGGTGGCATGTGACAGGCAAGGGGGACAAGACGGCCAGCATCCCGGTGCCTCCGGACATGCTCATCCTGCTGAAAAAGTGGCGTTCCTGTCTGGAACTATCGCCGGAGCCGGCACCCGATGAGCCGGGACCACTGCTGCGGGCCCTGGATGGCATCCGAGGCCTGGGCGACAATCGGCTGTACCGCCTCGTTCGTGAAACCTTTCACGAAGCCGCCGAGACCTTGGCGCGAGAAAAAGGCGAAACAGCACGTGCCGATGTACTGCGCCTGCGTCAGGCCACGCCACATTGGTTGCGTCACACCGCTCTGACTCACCAGGCCCAGGCCGGGGTGGAGCTTCGCTATCTGGCCGAGACGGCTCGCCACTCACGCCTCGACACGACGGCGCGTTATCTGCATGCCGATGATGAGGAATGGCATCGCCAGCAGTCTCTACATGGCCTGGATCAGTTATCGGAAAGGGCAGGGCGGTCACGCGATCGAGATGCCGACGCTTAGCCGTTATAATCGTAGAAAGCTTTCAAGGAGTTGCCATGAGTTCTGACACACCCGTTGAACAGGCCCAGCAGGAGCTTCTCGAAGAGTTCGAGATGTTTGACAACTGGATGGACCGCTATCAATACATCATCGACATGGGCAAGCAACTGCCGGCTTTTCCGGAAGAATGGAAGGTTCCTGAGCACAAGATTCAGGGCTGTCAGTCTAATGTCTGGATGCATCATCGCCGTGATGGTGAGTACGTGCATTTCGATGCCGTCTCGGATGCCGCGATCGTATCGGGGCTGATCGCCGTATTGATGCGAATCTACAATGATCGCCGGCCCGCTGATATCCGTGACACCAGCCCGCATTTTCTTGGTGATCTAGGGCTCGACAAGCATCTGTCACCTACCCGAAGCAACGGTCTCAATGCCATGCTGGAGCGGATTTATCGAGTGGCCGAGCACGAAGCCGCCTGAGCACACCAGGCGTTGTTTCCAGGCGATCGGTCAAGCCTTCTTGTCGGATGGGCGGCAACGGTAGTCGGCATCGAGTTCCGGATCCTCGCGGCAGAGTGTCTCGCTGGGCCCACCCGGCACTGGATCGATGCCACCTGAGCTGCCCGGATGACAGCGCAGGAGGCGTCGAATGGCCATCCGTCCGCCCTTGAGGGGCCCGTGAGTCCGTACTGCTTCTTCGGTGTAGTGAGAGCAGCTTGGCCAGAAGCGACAGCGTGGGCCGAGCAGGGGGCTCAGGGTAACTTGATAGAGCTTTACCAGGCCCACCATGAGCCCGCCCAACAGACGCTCCAGCGGGCGAATGAGGTAGCGAGTCCAAACGATCGAATGTGCCATTCGCATAGCCCTTTGAAACAGCCCCTGGAATCAGCCCTTTGACTGCGTCTCCCGATTCGAAGACTCGTATAGGATTGCCGGGTCGATCAGGGGCGCACTGGTGATTCTTGCGTGGCGGCTTTCCAGGCTGATATAGAAGCAGCTTCGACGGCCGGTGTGACAGGCCGGGCCGGTCTGGTCGACCTGCAACAACAAGGTATCGCCGTCACAATCCAGGGCCGCACTGATTAGCGCCTGTTGCTGGCCTGAGCTTTCTCCCTTGCGCCAGTAAGTCTTGCGCGATCGCGACCAATAACAGACGCGCTTGGTGGAAAGAGTCTCTTCCAGCGCGCCACGGTTCATCCACGCCATCATCAACACTTCACCCGTGTCATGCTGCTGCGCGATGGCGGGCATCAGACCATCGTCATTGAACCTGATGGCCTCGAGTACCTTGTCCAGGGGATGGAGGCTATCGAGGTCGGCTCGCTCAAGGGGCTTGAAAGTGTCGGTCATGATCCATTCCGGGCGGGCAGTGGAGGAGAAGAGTGAGAGAGTCAGGCTTCGTTGGCGACCTGCAGACAGGCGTCACAATAACCGAGCAGTTCGATGGTCTGGCGGTCGACCCGAAACCCGAGCTCCCGGGCCCGATGGGAGAGTCGGTCGTTGATCTCGTCCAGGTGCAACTCCTCGACGCGACCGCACTGACGGCAGATCAACAGCTGAAAGCCATGGGCGTGCTCGGGGCAGGGGCAGGCGACATAAGCGTTCAAGGACTCGATACGGTGTACCAGCCCCTGGTCGCTGAGAAACTCCAGGGCGCGATAGACCGTCGGTGGACGGGCGGCGGCATGCTCGGTGGTCAGACGGTCGAGAAGATCGTAGGCCTTCAGGCCACCCGGGGCACCGGCAATCATCTCCAGCACCCGTCGGCGAATCGGGGTGAAACGCACGCCTCGCTGCTGACATTGCGCTTCGGCCTGCTGCATCAAACCACGGGTGTCGATCATGGTGGCCATGGGTATTGAAGTGGAACGCCGTATTCTACGCACCGGACGTGTCGCGGACCAGCCACGCTCAGCCTGCGGCGACGGCCGTTTCTTGGACTGGGCCTTCCTTGAGCTCGCTGTGGCGAGCGAAGTGCTTCTGGGCAAAGGCCACCCGTTGCTCCGGTGTGATGCCCTCTGCTTGCTGTTCGACCAGGTCGAGCCGTTGGCGAAGCCCTTCGCCATTCGCCATCTGAATGGCCAGGCCAGGGCGGGCATTCAGCTCCAGCAGCATGGGGCCGAAATCACGGTCGAGCACCATGTCGGTGCCCAGATAGCCGAGTCCCGTCATTTCGTAGCAGCCGGCGGCCAGCAAGAGCAGGGTGCGCCAGTCGGGAATGCGCAAGCTGGCAAGCTCATGGCCGGTGTCTGGGTGGTCCTGTCGGGTGCGGTCGAACTGCACGCCGCGGATCGCAGTGCCGGTGGCGATGTCCAACCCGACTCCCACGGCACCCTGGTGGAGATTGGCCTTGCCGTCCGATGCCGCCGTCGACAAGCGCATCATCGCCATGACCGGATAACCGCGAAAGACAATAACTCGAATATCGGGCACCCCTTCATAAGTGTACTCAGACAAACCCTCGTCAAAATTGATCAGTGCCTCGATCAACGCCACATCGGGTGATCCACCCAGAGAATAAAGGCCTGAGAGCAGGTTGGAGACATGCCGCTCGACATCGCTCAACGTCAACCGAGCGCCGCTGGGCTTGATGAAATGCTCACCTTCGACCCGCTCGATGACCAGGATTCCCTTGCCACCGCTGCCCTTGGCGGGCTTGATCACGAACCCTGGATGGCCACCAAGTATCTTGTTCAGCTGCTTGATGCCGAACTGCGTGCTCACGGTGCCGATCAAGGCAGGCGTGGTGATACCGTAGCGTTGGGCCAGCAACTTGGTCTTGAGCTTATCGTCGACCAGGGGGTATAACCGCCGCGAATTGTAGCGGCCAATATAGCGAATGTTGCGGCGGTTCATGCCGATGATGCCCTTGAGGCGCAGCTTGGCGGGGGTAGTCCACATGCGCTCAGTCCTCCGTCACTGGCTTGAAACGCCGTAACTCGAGCAGGCGATAGCCCGTGTAATTGCCGAGCAGCAGGATCAGCGCCATCAGGATCAGCTGGACGCCAAGAAAATTGAAGGTGATATGACGTATCAAGGGGTTGTTCATCGCCAGATATGCCAGCACCGCGGTCAGCAAGCTCCCCCCGCCCTGGATCAGCACTTCCTTGGGACCTTCTTCCTCCCACAGGATCGACATCCGCTCGATGGTCCAGGCCAAGATGATCATGGGGAAGAAGGTGATGGTCAGCCCGGCATTGAGACCGAAACGGTAAGACAGGACCGAGAATATCGAGATGATCGCAATGACCGTGATGATAACCGCCGACACGCGAGCCACAAGTAATAGATTTAGATAGGAGAGATAGTTACGGATCACGAGCCCCATGGCGACAACCAGCAGGAAGCCGACCAGGCCGGTCACCAGGGTGGTCTGAATGAACGCCAGCGCAATCAACACCGGCATGAAGGTACCGGAAGTCTTGATGCCCACCAGCACGCGAAGAAGTACGACGACCAGTGCCCCGATGGGAATCAGCAGGATCGTCTGGAAGAGCGCCTGTTCCTCGAGGGGGAGGCTATGGATTGAGAAATTCAGTAGGGTGTCGTCGCTCAGCTGGTTACGCACCGCAGCGGCAGCCGGTTGATTGTGCGTCAGCATCGAGAAGGTGACTCGCGAATCGCTTCCGCCTTCCACCTCAAGTACAGCGTGACCGGCCGTCTCCCAGAGCAGCAGATTCTCGGGGCGCCCCTGTTCACCGCTATTGGGATCGAACAACGCCCACTGTTCGCCGTCGTACACCTGCACCCAGGAGGTAAGGTTCTGGCGTCGGCGACCGTCCTCGAGATAGAGCCCGCTGACCTCCCGCGCAGGCACCCCGGCCTGGTTGAGCAGTCTTACCAGTAGCTGGCTGCGTTGGAATTGGGTGAGAAGCAGGCGCACGTTTTCGCCTTGACGCTCGTCGCTGAAGTCGTGCATCAGTTCCCTGGCAAAGGTGAAGGGATCAGCACTACGATTCCAGGCACGCTCGATGACCTGGGCGGCGGCGGTATCGTAGGGTTGCTCCCAGACAATATCGCGACGCAATTGCGGGGGAGGCATGTCAGGGGCTCTTGCATCGGGTGACACCAGCAGCTGCACGGTGTAGAAGAGCTGCTGGCTTCCCGACGCCTCACGAATCGACCATTGCGCGCGACGGCCGCCTTCATCCTCGACGAACGAGAGGCCATAGCCAGGGGAGGCGGTATGTTCGGTGAGTACCCGGAAACCCTGCTGGTTAGCGGGAAGCGCCATATCGATGAGAGCAGGGTCACCCTGGGCCTCGAAATTGATCAGTGCCTCGACTTCCCAGACCTGTCGCTGCTCTCCAGGCGTCCAGGGAACTTCGAGACTTAGATGGCGATGAATACTGAACGCCGTGCCGGCTACCAACAGCAGGCCGACGATCAAATAAAAGGGCAGTCGTGACATGGTTCATCCTTGCTGATGACGATCGAATCGGTGAGACGTCAGGCTTCTTCTTCTTCGTCATCGGGAGCATCGACTTCGTCGACCTCGGACTCTTCCGAGGGCAGGCCGCCGGGGAATTCAGGGCGTTCATGGATATACGTCTGGGCGACATCGATGACACTGATGTCCAGTAGAAAACGGCGTCCCAACAGCACCGGGTAGCTAAGATGGCTGCGATCCTTGAGGGTGAACTCCACCGGCTCACGGATCGAGCCCAGGGTCATTATCAAGCTGATCACAGGGCGAGATTCTTCCCCCGCGGCCTGGATGATCCGTACCCGACGCACCACTGGCTCCTCGATCCACTCATCGACTACATCCTCTACGACCACATCTTCCTCGTTGACACCGAGCTTGAAACGCACCCAGTCCTCACCGTCGCGTTCGAAAGGCGTGATCTCGGTTGCCGAAAGCGAGGAGGTGTTGGCACCGGAATCTACCCTGGCCTTGAGGTAAGTACCGACGTCGGGGAGCCCGACCCATTCACTGCGACCTACCAATACCTTACCGGCCAGTAGCGAATCTTCCTCCTCGCAACGTTGCTCGATGACCAGTGGGTTTTCCCCACTGATGTCACGGCTGGCCATGTCGCGGCTGAGTCGGCGCAACACGCTCCCGACTTCCCGAACTTCGGCACCAAGTTGATCCTGCTGACGCGCATAGGCGTCGAGCTTGTGCTCCTGACTATCGCAACGCGCGGCGAGCTGGCTCTCGAGACGATCGATGCGGGCAGCAAATGCTGCCGGACCCAGTACCGGCTCGGGTTCCGGCGTTTCGGCCAGCAAGGCGCAGCCCGCAAGCAACGAGACCAGGCAAAGGACAACAGGCAGCTTTAGACGTTGGGGCATGTGAGCAGTACATTCCAGTGGCAGGTGTCGTGATGATAAGGAGTCGCCAGCATCCTTGTCCAACGTGTCGGCATAACACACGCCAATTGCTTAGCATCCATCAGTCTGTATGACCGCTTTGTAAGGCCTTATTTAACATAATATGCATTATGCGAACCTAGGAATTGTTATTTCGCTCTTTATGCACTCATGGCGCCGCGCCGATATTAGCGCTAGGCTAGCTAGATTCATGAACGAAACCTGTACAGGATCCTTTCTCATGCATCGTTATCGACCCCTTGCTTTCGCCCTGTTGGCCTGGCTCATGGTGGGCTGTGCGAATGGCGACTTAGAGCGCTTCGTCTACGACGATGGCGAAACGGACCGAAGGGTCTGGACCTTCGAGCGTCAAGCAAAGGATCGCTGGCTCGGCAGCGCCAATGATGTCGAAGGGCCCGTCGTTGCCCGCCAGGTTGGCCACGTCTTTACCATGAGCTATCCGCTGGACGTGGAAATATCAGGGCGTACCTACACTTTCAACATGGACGACTGGATGTACCTGCAGCCCGACGGACGCTTGCTCAACCGCACCGCCATGAAGAAATTCGGCGTGACGCTTGCCGAGATCACCATCGTCTTCGATCGACAACCCACCGATAAAGCGCTCCAAGAATAATGCCTCCACACCCGTCGGGTTGGAGGCATCGTCAGCATCATCTGTATCGCTTAGATCGGCGATTTATCATCGACTTCAGGCGCTGCATAGGAGCCGTCTTCGCGATGAACTTCCTGGCCGGTCAGCCCCGGTGTAAAGACACAGGCGAGATGCATGGTCTTGTGGGCGCGCAGCAAATGTTCATCGTGCTGGTCCAGAATATAGATATCCCCTGGCTTGATCGGCCAGATCTTGCCGTCGGCCAGGGTCTCCACTTCACCTTCCCCTTCGATGCAGTAAACCGCTTCGAAATGGTTCTTGTAGTGAATGTGCGTCTCCGTCCCTTCAAAGATACGCGTGATATGAAACGAGCATTTACCGCCGTCGTCGGCGAGAGAAAGACGCGTGCTATCCCAGTTTCCGTTCTCGGCCTTGACCAGACGATCGGTCTGGCGTGCTTCCTCGAGATTACGAACAATCATTGAGAATCTCCGTAGTATGACGTTAAGTAGTATGTCGTTGACGGGCCGACCGGACTTCCGGCCGGCCAACGTCCTGGCTGACAAAGATAGCCTAGCTCAAGCGTATCAGCTCAGCGCCTGCTTGACGCTGGTTTCGAGAATATCCAGACCTTCGAGCAGATCCTCATCGGTAATCGTCAACGGGCACAGGCATTTGACGACTTCGCCGTCCTGACCACTGGTCTCGATGATCAGACCATTCTCGAACGCCTTGTGAGTGATCTTGTCGGCTACTTCGCCGCTGCCGACATCGATGCCCCGCATCAGACCCCGGCCCCGCTCCGAGGCTTCGATCCCCTGCTCGCTGATCCAGGCGGCGATCGCCTGGAAACGATCGGCGACCACCCTGCCCTTGCGCTGGACATCACGCTCGAAGGTGTCATCGCTCCAGTACTTGCGCATGGTCGCGGCCGCGGTGGTAAATGCCAGATTGAAACCACGGAACGTGCCGTTGTATTGCCCAGGCTTCCACTTGTCGAGCTCAGGGCGCATCAACACATGCGCGAACGGTAGACCGAAGCCGGAAAGCGACTTGGAATTAGTAACGATATCGGGTACGACATCCGCATGCTCAAAACTGAAGAACTTGCCGGTGCGGCCGCAACCGGCCTGGATATCATCGGCTATCAACAAGATGTCATGAGCATGACAGATGCTTTCGAGGCGTTTGAGCCACTCGAGACCCGCCACGTTGATGCCACCCTCGCCCTGTACGGTCTCGATAATCACGGCTGCCGGCACATCGAGGCCACCGGACTTGTCGCCCAGCAACTTTTCGAAATAATCCAGGGTGTCGATGTGCTCGCCCATGTAGCCATCAAACGGCAAGAACGAGGCGCCTTGGGTCGGGATGCCCCCGGTGGCTTCGCGAAACTTGCGGTTACCGGTGGTGGCCAGCGCCCCCATGGTCACGCCGTGAAAACCATTGGTGAAGGTAACAATATTATGTCGACCCTTGGCCACACGTGCCAGACGGATCGCCGCCTCGACGGCGTTTGTGCCGGTCGGCCCCGGAAAGTGGACCTTATAATCAAGGCCGCGTGGCTTGAGAATCAGCTCCTCGAGTGTTTCAAGATAGTCGCGCTTGGCGGCCGTCCAGAAGTCCAGGCCATGTACGATCCCGTCGCTGGCCAGGTAGTCGACCAGGGCCTGCTTGATATAGGGGTTATTATGGCCATAATTCAATGTGCCAGCACCGGCGAGGAAGTCGATATACTCGCGGCCTTGCTCGTCGGTCAGGCGGGCGTTGCGCGCTTGGGTGAACACGACCGGAAAGGAGCGTGAATAAGTCCGAACTTCGGATTCCATCCGTTCAAGAATCTGGGTCTGCATTAGCGACCTCCTTGGTGGGAAAAAACGAGAAATAGCAGCGAAACATAATCGAGCAATCAGAAGAATGCCGCGCCGTTAACAGGCGTCTTTCGTTAGCCTGCGTCATGTACAAGCAAAAGGATAGTTCGGCATTGCAACATTGACTTGGCATACCATGTCAATAATGACAAGGCAGGCATCATGGCTCAGAGACGGCTCGTCTGAAAGGGACCGATCCGTACCAGGTTCTCAGGATCGTGTTCGCCGCCGAGCTGGTCGGTAGAAAAATATTCGCGGCTATTGAGTGGCGCGTGCCAGCGGTCGGCCAGCCGGCGAAAAAGCCCCCAGGACGCTTCATTGTCGGGAGTGATGGTGGTTTCCAGATGATGCACATCAGCGAGTTCCTGCCGCGTCATCACGGCCTCGACCAAACGGCGGGCGAGGCCAGTGCCGCGCGCCTTCTCGCCGACAGCGACTTGCCAGAGAAAGTAAGTGTCTGGGGCGTTGCTCTTCACATAACCAGATACAAAGCCGACGATCTCGCCTTCCTCGTTGGTGGCTACCGCACAGGTATCGCGAAACTGTGTCGCCAGTAACAGGTAAGCGTAGGCAGAGTTGACATCGAGTGGGGGACAGGACTTGACCAACTCGTAAACGCCCCAGCCGTCATCCGGGTTGGGCTTGCGGATGAATAACGGGGTTTGCTCATTACCGACCACCGCATCCGCCACACTGGGGCGAGCGAGGTCGGCGGAGGGAATAAAGGGTTCGGATGTTGCATTCATAGAAGGTTTCGCTATGCGAATTTACCTACCATTATAACATTGGCTTATGACAATTCAAAATTGCCCGCTTTGCCATAAGCGCAACTTGCTGATAAACCTGTCACTGAAGAATAAGCGGTGAGCCCACCCGCTTTGCTCTCTTGAGTCTAGTCGAGTTCGCCGATAATTTGCCTCTTTCGTGCCCCGCTTCGGGTTGGCCTGGGGCTGCTGGCCGCTTGCGATGCTGATCATTTGCGGCCACCTAACAGGCGAGTCTGCACCGTCTCACGGGATCAGCGCCGGGTCAGTGTTCGCATGGTGACAAATTCTTCGGCGCCGGTGGGATGAATACCGATGGTGGCATCAAAGTCCGCCTTGGTGAGCCGCGCCCGAACGGCAATAGCGATGCCTTGTATCAATTCACCTGCCTCATCACCGACCATGTGCGCGCCCACCACCACGTCACTTTGGTCATCGACGATCAGCTTCATCAAGCACCGCTCGCTGCTGCCGGACAGCGTATGTTTCATGGGTCGAAAATCGGTGGTGTAAACGCGGATCTCTCCACACGCTTCGCGTGCCTGCTGCTCGGAGAGCCCGACAGTGCCGATATTGGGATGGCAGAACACCGCGGTGGCGATGCTCTGGTAGTCGAGAGGTGCGGGCGGCGGCGTAGTGTCAAAATGATGCTGGACCATGTGCATTGCCTCGGCGAGCGCCACGGGCGTGAGTTCCGTACCCCCTGTCACATCGCCCAGGGCCAGTATCGATGGCACCGATGTTTCGAAGCGTTCGTTGACACGCAAGTGGCCCGTATCGGTGAGCGCAACGTCAAGCTTGTCCAGACCCAGCCCGGCCAGGTACGGCCGCCGCCCGGTGGCTGCCAGTACCGCATCAACTTCGAGCCGTTGGCCATCGGTCAGGGTGACCTCAAGACCGTTCGCAACCTTGCGGATCGAATCGACATTGGTTTCAAGATGCAGCTTCATCCCTTTCTTTATCATCTCGTCCCGCGCGAACTCCCTGACCTCACGGTCGAAACCGCGCAGGAAGAGCTCGCCGCGATAGACCAGATGCGTATCGCTCCCCAGCCCATTGAAGATACTGGCGAATTCCACTGCGATGTAGCCACCGCCCAGCACCAGGAAGCGCTCCGGGAAGGCCTCGAGATCAAATACCTCATTAGACGTGATCGCAAGCTCGCTGCCGGGGAACGTCGGCACCCAGGGCCAGCCGCCCACCGCGACGAGAATCTTGTCCGCGCTGATGGTCTCGCCTGTCACCTCGACGGTATGCGCATCCATCACACAAGCACGACCATGAATCAGCCGCACACCGGCGCCATCGAGGATGCGAGCATAGATGTCATTGAGGCGTTTGATCTCACCGACCTTGTTGTCGCGCAGGGTTTCCCATTCGAACTCGGGGGCAGCGTTCAGCCGCCACCCGAAGCCACTGGCATCCTCAAACGTGTCGTGAAAATGTGCTGCATAGGAGTAGAGCTTCTTGGGAACGCAGCCAACATTGACACAGGTACCGCCCAGATAGCGGTCCTCGGCGATAGCCACGCGGGCGCCGGTCGCCGCGGCGGTTCGCGCGGCGCGCACACCTCCGGAGCCGGCGCCGATGACAAGAAGGTCATAGTCGTATCGGGTGCTGTCGTCTTTTGCAGAAGCGAGTTCGGCCACACCAGTCTCCTGAGACGCTGGGACCGCGGTGAGGGCCCCTGAAATGGATGTAGTGAATGATACCAGCCCATCTCTTGACTCGGGAGAGTTGACAGTTGACCGGCCCGGTAGGGAAAGGTAAAAGAAGGCGGAAAGTAAGTGTCACCATGGACGCTGTAAGCAGGGGGAAGGCTGATGAAGGACGAGGATATCCAAGGGCTGCTCGACAACAACCGCGCCTGGGCAGACCTGATGTGCCGGGAAGACCCGGATTACTTCATGCGGTTATCCCGCCAACAGAATCCGGACTATCTCTGGATCGGCTGTTCCGACAGTCGAGTGCCCGCCAACCAGATCATCGACCTGCCCCCTGGCGAAGTCTTCGTTCACCGCAATGTCGCAAACCTGCTCCATCACAATGACATGAACGCCCTCTCGGTCGTCCAGTTCGCGGTGGATGTGCTCAAGGTGCGTCATATCATGATCGTTGGTCATTATGGATGTGGAGGTGTCCGCGCCGCGGTCGCCGGGGGTGAATGCGGGATAGTCGACTACTGGCTGCATTCGGTGCGCGAGCTCTACAGTCGGCATCGTGAGGCGTTGCAGGACCTTCCTCTTGATGATCAGGTGGACCGCATGTGTGAGCTCAACGTCAAGGCTCAGGTCAACAACCTGTGTCGCACCAAGATCCTCCAGCGCGCCTGGCAGCGGGGCCAGATGCTCTCGGTCCATGGCTGGGTATACGGTCTGGCAGATGGACACATCAAGGATCTCGACTGTTCCATCACCGGCCTTGAGCAGGTCGCTACCCTCTATCGTATCGATCGCCTGGCGCCGTTGCAGGATGATTGAGACGCCATCTCATTTCGTTCCTGAATGGCTCAATCAATGGTCCGCCGCCCCACCGGGCCCTGGCGTGTGAGGAATGTGATCTGGTGCTTTGCTATTGGCCCTCGCAAGCCTGCGGCATGGAGCCGGTGACCGAGGCGAGCGTCTATCGCCACGTCGGTGTGGAGCGACTGGTTCCCGTGTCGCGATTTCTGGCACTTGCCCGCTCAGCTGCCGGATGAGGCCTGGGTCGGCCGGTTCGAGATCATCATCAGCGATGACGATGCACCGCCGATGCTTCCGAAGGGGCGCTTCGCGGTGCTCGGCGGTGTGTCACAGGCCTGCCCGATGACCTGCTCGCCGTGTATCGTCCGGTGGCCTTAACGGCGGCCCTGCCTGGATGAATTGCGGGTGCGCAAGAGTGATTACGAGGACGCTTGCCTGCGGGAAGCCAATCGGCGCGCCATGGCAGGGCACCGTGCTGCGCGCGAGAGGTTCCTGGCTGGCGGCAGCGAACTCGAATCCGGCTAGCCTACCTCGGCGCATCTCGGCAGCGTGAGACCGCCCTGCCCTACGCCAGCATTGTCGGCGTCAATGCGCATGGTGGTGTGCTGCATTATCAGCATTGCGATACGACACTCTCCGATACTCGCCACAGCATGCTGATCGATGCCGGCCAGCGCTATCGGGGCTATTGTGCCGACATCACGCGCACCTAGTCGGGACCCGATGTCGATCCGGTGTTTCAACCTTTGGTGGATGGCGTACGGGCGCTGCAACGGAACCGGCATTGCGCCTGACTCGGGAACTGGAGGCCGGCATGGTGGTCACCATTGAGCCGGGGCTATATTTTATTTCCCAATTGATCGCCCCCTATCGTGACAGCGGCGATATTGATGCGTCACTCGTCCAGCGGCTAGCCTGTCACGGAGGGATTCGTATCGAGGACAATGTCTTGGTGACCCGACAGGGACCCGACAACCTGACGTCGAAGACAACTGAGTGACACCGCCATGGCAGCCCAGCTGCATTGCGCCGATTTCCGCCCGCCTCCCGGCCTGGCTAACCGCCATGTTCAGACGCTGCTGCCTCGGTTGCTGCCCCGGCGAAAGCTGAGCTGGCGCGTGGAGGGTCTCGAGCTGCCCGATGGCGATTTTGTCGAGTTGGCCTGGGCGTTGCCGGACATCGTGGCGGAAGATGCGCCGTTATTTCTGTTGTTCCATGGCCTGGAAGGAGGCATCCGCTCTCCCTATACGCGAGAATTGATGGCCACGGCAGCAGGCCTCGGCTGGCGGGCGGTGGTCATGCACTTCCGGGGCTGCGGCGGGCGACCCAACCGCCTCCCGCGCGCCTATCACAGCGGCGATACGGCAGATGCCTATTGGCTGATTGCCCAGTTGGCACACCGTTATCCGCGTGCCCTCAAGGTGGCCATCGGCGTGTCGCTGGGCGCCAACATGCTGATCAAGCTGATTGCCGAACAGGGCGGCGATGGCCTTGACCTGGCAGGCGCCATCGCCATCGCACCACCTCTGGATCTCGCGGCCAGCGCCGACACCCTGCATCAGGGCTTTTCACGGTTCTACGAACGCCACTTGCTGGCATCGCTCAAGGCCAAGGTTGCACGCCGCCTCGAGGCATTACCCTTGCCGCTTACGGCTCGTGAACTCGATGCCCTGGATAGCCTACGTGAGTATGACGATGCCGTTACCGCACCGCTGCACGGCTTTGCAGGTGTGGCGGATTACTACCGCCGCGCCTCTGCGGGCCCGCTGATCGGCGATCTTGAGCTGCCGACCCTGATCCTGCACGCCAATGATGATCCCTTCATGCCGCCGGATCTTTTCGAGCAGCTTCCCGCCCCGGGTGATGCCGTGCGTGTGGAGATTGCTCGACATGGTGGGCATGTCGGCTTCATCGAATGGCATGACGGCCGGCTCGGCAGCTGGCTGGCCCGTCGCGTGGCTCGCCAGCTTGGTGACTGGGGATGCACGACGCCTCAGGATGCCTGGCAGGAAATGCGTCGCGTCAGCCGATCGGACAGCTGATACCGGTGCCGCGCAGGCCGCAGTAACCCCCGGGGTTCTTGTCCAGATATTGCTGGTGGTATTCCTCTGCGTAATAGAACACTTCCAGCGGGGCGATCTCTGTGGTGATCCTGCCCCTGCCGGCCTTGTCCAAGGCTTGCTGGTAGGTTTCGCGGCTGCGTAAAGCGGTGGCTTGCTGGGTCTCGCTGGTGGTCAGGATGATGGACCGGTACTGAGAGCCGATGTCGTTGCCTTGGCGGTTGCCCTGGGTGGGATCATGGGCTTCCCAGAAGGTGCGCAGCAGCGTCTCCAGCGCGACCTTGTCGGGATCATAGATGACGCGCACAACCTCGGCATGGCCGGTCTGCCCGCCACAGGTTTCCTGATAGGTCGGATTGGGCGTCGTCCCGCCTGCATATCCGACGGCCGTTACCTGCACGCCGGGAAGCTGCCAGAAGCGCTGCTCGGCGCCCCAGAAGCAACCAAGCCCCAGTACGATATCCTGCAGTCCCGCTGCGAAGGGAGGCAGCATGGAAAGCCCCGAAACGCTATGCACGCCGCTGATCTCGAGGGGGGTGGAGCGCCCTGTCGGGGCGCGCCGGGTCAAAATACTCATCTCTTGCTCCTGTTCAAGGGTCAGGCCAGGGTGTCAAGAAACAGGCCCGAAGGTGTATGTAGCTCAAGGATCCGGCGGGTTGCCCTCGCGGCTGAAGGCATAGACCAGATCCACGGCCTGGGCGGCACCCGAAATGGCTTCAAGGTAGAGATTACGCCATACGGTGTAGCGTAGCGTCAGCTCGGCGATGGGCGAGAACAACCCCACCCCATAGCTGAGGCGCAGGTCGTCGGTGAGCTGGCCGCTGAGCACCACCTGGCTTTCGTCTCCCGCACCGGCCGTTTCGAGATTGAGGTCATCGACGCCAAAGGCCTGCCCGATGGCTCCTACTGCGCCGCCGGTGCGGCCCAGCGTCATGCCGACAAGCGCTGAGGTCAGGGCGCCATCGGCGCCGCCACTGTCATCCGCCGAGCGACCTCGCAGCAAATAGGAAAGGGCCTGTGCTTCCTCCATGCTGGGTTCTGAGAATATCTGCAGTTGGGGCTGGGCGGCGCTCCCGGTGACGCGAAGACCCGCGATGACACCATCCTCGGTCACCTCCGGGTTACGGATCGCCTCGAAATCGAGCAGTGGCTGGTCGGGAGGTCCACTGAACAATAACTGTCCTTCGCGAATCACCAGATCCTGGCCGAACGCCCGGAAGCGACCATCGACCAGGCTGACATCGCCAAACAACTGGACCGGGCCATTCTGCTGACGCACTTCCAGATTGCCGGAAAGCGCGGTCTCAAGACCATAGGCATCAAGCAGCATGTCGGGACCCAGCTGCAGCTCGATCTGCACATCGACCACCATCCCGGCATCGGTCAGCGTCTCGGCGGCACTCTCCCCGGTCTGCTGCATTTCCTGCGCTGCCGCTCGCTCTGCCTCACGCTGAGCTTCGCGTTCCATGCGGCGTTGGTCGCTGCGCGTGATGATCACTTCATCGGGGCTTGGCGCTACCGCCGATTCGGGTATGTCACCTACCTCGAGGCGTGCCCAGGGCACTTGAACCGTGCCGCGTACCTGCAGGCGATCCGGCACCACGCGGATTGCCAGATCGGGAGCAATACGCAGACGCCCGAATGCCGGAAGCGTTGCCATCAAAGGATCCTCGCGCGCCTCAAGGTCCACGGCCACCTGCCAGTTCTTGGCATCAGGCCATCGAGCCGACCCGTCGACCAGCAGACGACCCTGTTCGGCGGCGATGAAACCGTCGATATCAGCGCGATCGCCGGCCAGTTGGACCTCGAGCTCACCATCGGCAACGGCCAGCGGTAATTCCCCGCCCTCGAGGCGTAATTGGTCGAGAGCGATGCGGCCGTCGAGGGTAGGTGCCTCACGATTCCCCCCGATCCGCACGTCCCCGCCGAGAGAGCCCTCCATCGTATCCATGCCTGCGACGAGCCTGCGATAAGGAGCAAGCTGGAGCGAGTCCAGGCGTAACCGGCCGTCGAGTTGCGCTCCACCAGTGGGATCGTCAATCCCTAGCTCCAGATTGATATCCCCGACATCTGCCAGGCTCAGGCCCAGATCCATATCGGCACGCGCCTGATTCGCATCGGCGGTAAGCGTCACACTTGATTCCGGCAGCTCCCATGGCTGGCCATAGGCATCCACACCGTTCATGGCGAGCTCACTGTCCAGCTCGAGCTGAGCCCGCCAGGTACCGCCAGCTCCCCATTCGGCGATCAACTCAGCATGCGTGGCGCCATCAACTTCCCACTCTGCCGGAACGACCTCGTCCAGCAACGACATGGGCAGTGCCTGCAGCGCCAGTTGTGCCCTGCCGCTTTCGGCCGAGGCATCGAGCGGCTCCTGTAAACAGAGCGAACCGCCCTGGACCCGCTCCAGACAGAACGGTGCTACCTGAGCGCTGCCTGCCGGCAGGTTGATATCAAAAGCCAGGGCCTCGGCCAGACGGATGTCACCGTAACGGGTATCCACCTCAAGGGGGGTCAAGCGACCCGCGTAACGCTCATGCGCCTCACCTAGTCCCCCCTCGATCGCCAATGCCGCACGGGAGAGCGGCATGCCCTGCCCGGCGTCGGCATCGAGCGTCAGCCGATGCTCGGACAGGCGGCCATCCAGGCCCAGATCGATGGCGTCGAAGCGCTGACCGGCGGCATCGAGACGCTCGATTCCCAGCTCGATGTCCATTGCCGGGTCTTCGAGGCCACTGACCCTGCCGGCAAGCCGCAGACGCTCGAGGCGGTTCTCGGCGAAGCGCAGGTCCTGTCCGGCCATCTCCAGGTCCAGTTGGGGCGCCTCGAGCGTGCCGGAGCCAGAGAACTCCCCGCTTAGACTGCCCCCCAGATCCTCGTACAGACTGGCCAGCGCCGGCAGGTCGAGCCGCCCCACCACGTCCAGCGACGTCTCGCTGACCTGACCGCTGGCCGTCACACGATTCTCGCCCTGACGAAAGTCCAAGGTATCGATCTGCCACTGCATATCGCTGTTGCCTGCGAGCCTGGCCTCCAGCGACAACGGGCGCTCCTGGAGCTCACCATCGATGGCCAGGCGAGGTACTTCCATCGACCACCCGGCGTCGGATTGGCTGAAGCTCAGTTCGGCGTCGCCATCGAGACGCCCCGGGAGTCCCTCGACGAATTCCTCGGGATCCAGATTATCCAGGCGTGTGATGGCATTGACATTTACGCCATCGACCCAGTCGACGCGCCCGCGCGAGACCACCGAGGCTCGGCCGAGGCTGAAGGATAGCGGGGTCCAGGCAAAATGCTCGCTATTGCCCGTTCCGGCCAGTGCCAGGCGGCTATAGGGTAGATCGGGGCCCTCCGCCCTCAACGAGGCGGCGACGCGATAGCCGGTCAGGCTGCCCTCGAGCCGCAGGACAAGATCCTCGACCAACCAGGGATCGGTCGGGTCCAGGGGCGTATCGGCAGGCTGTTCAGGGTCGGCCAGCGCTGCCGCTGCGGGCAAGGGCCATCGAATCAGTTTGCTGTCCAATGACGCAGTAAACGGCATGGTCGGGTCCAGCGCATCGAGGCGAGCGTCGAACTGTGCCATGACCGGCCCGGACAACCCGAGACGAACGATCAGGTCGCCGAGATTCCCGTCCAGGGCCAGGTCGATGCGTTGTCCGGCGAGCTCGGGCATTCTTTCGGGCAGCCACAGCGCCGCTTGCAGCCGGGCCTGCAGCGGGTAGTCGTCACGAAGCGAGACACTTGCTTCTAGATGCGCGTCGGCATCTTCCGTCGTCACCTCGAGCGGCGCTATTTCGACATCATGCCCCTCGGCGGTCAGCGCTACTGTCAAGCGCTCGACGGCGTAGTCCAGCGGGCCAGCGATCGCGAAGTCTTCCACCAGCAGCTCCGGTGCTTCGATACGCAATGGCAGGCGGATATCAGGAAGCTCGCGACGCGGCTGTTCCTCAAGCGGAGGGGCTTCCGGCTCCCCTGTGTCTTCGGCGGAAGCCACGGCCGGCGGTGGCGAGCCTGCGGCAATGGCGCCATCGATCGCCGTCGCCGTTATCTGCGGTACGCGCTGCTCGGCATGGGAGGTATCGTCGGCCAGCGCCAATTGCGTCCCGGGCGAGCCCGCAAGCATCAGCCGCGTGCCGGACAAACGGGTCGGCGCCAGGATCACGGTGTCGTCTTCCGCCACTGCGCCGGTGCTGAAATGATCCCAAGCGAGCCGGGTGCCGTCAGCGAGCCTGATCTCGACATCGCGCAGAGCCAGCGAGCGGATTTCCACGGGAAACGGCAAGGTAATGGCGCCGGGTGGTTCGCCGGGCTCGCTTTCCTCGGTTGGGCCAGGCTCGGTTGAGGAAAGGCGGACTCGCGCGCCTTCAACCTCGAGGGTCTCAAGGCAAAGCCGACCCGACAGCAGACAATCATCCGCCCAGGCGATCTCGAGCCGCTGTGCCGTGATACTCGCGGCTCCGGCGTCGAGAGCCAGGCCGTGGAGCACCAGGCGATCAAGGGGCGCACCCTCATGAGATTGCAGGGTATAGAAACCCCGCTTGGCGCCTTCCTCCAGCAGCATGCCCGACCCCCAGGGCGATAGCCCCAGGCCCAGCAACAGGAAGACCAGCCCTAACAACCACAGCGGCAACAGTATCAGTAGGCGTAACAGTACCCAGAAGAGGGTCAAGATCATCAGAACTCCGGGCCGATGGCGAAATGAATCCGCCATGAATCGTCATCATCAAAGGGGTGGGCGATATCGAAACGCACCGGTCCCACGGGCGAGACCCAGCGAACGCCAAGTCCCGCGCCGGTATTCAGGTCAGTTGGGCCCCAATCATCGAAGGCGTCACCGGTATCGACGAAGGTGGCGCCCCACCAGTCGCCGGTCACGCGCCGCTGGTATTCGATACTGGCGGTGAGCAACTGTTGACCACCGAGCAACTCACCTTGTTCATTACGTGGAGCCAGGCTTTCGTAGGAGTAGCCCCTCACTGAGCGGTCACCACCGGTGAAGAAACGCAGCGAAGGGGGAATTTCGTTGAACTCGCTGGTCTCGATGGTGCCGAGGCCCGCACGACCGACAAATCGATTGTCATTCCCGACCATACGAATCCACTGGGTCTCGCCCGTCACCCTGACAAAATCAGCGCCCGATCCCCAGAGACCATCAGAGACCTCGAAGGACAGCCGTTGCCGATCACCCCAGGTCGGGAATGTCGGGTTGCGTGTTCGAGTGCGAGACCAGCTGATACCCGGGTATACCAGCAGCACCTGCTGTTCATCGCCGGCTTGGGTAAAGTCTTCAAAGGTACTGCGCAGGAAAAGTGTCTGAACCCAGTCATTGTCGAACTCCCAGCGCCGCGCCGCTTCAATGGTCGCCTGGAGCGACTGGGTGTCCTCGTTATCCAGGTTTCGAAAGCCATACTGGAACCGGTAACTATCGCGCAGGGGGTCGTCGAGTGGCATCTGGTAGGTGCCGGTAAATCGCTGCTCGGGTGCCGACAGGAAAAGCTCGTGGTCCAATCCATGGCCATAGCGGTTGATCCACGGCTGCTCCCAGGAAAACCGGGTACGTGGTCCCACATCGGTGGCATAACCCAGGCCGATCTCGAATTGATGGCGGTCGGCGGGAGTGACACGCACATCGATGGGCACCGTGGAACGTTTGGGTTGATTCAGGCTGCTTGCGGCTGCCAGCGCGTCCTCCGACAGCCGTGGTTCGGTTGTCGTATCGCGGCTGTCCTGGCTAACCCGGGCGTCATCGCCCTCCAGTTCGAGGGTATTCCAGAAACCTGATTCCCGCTCGGGCAGGACAAGACTGGCAGACTCCTCGAGTCTTGGGCGCACCGTGATCGTATTGAACCAGTTGGTCTGCCCCAGGCGCTGATTGAAGCTGGCAAGCTCGCCGGCCAGGTAGGGATCGCCGGGGGCGAACGGAAGTAGGTTGCGCAACCGCTGCTCCTCGATGTGACTACCCGCGAACGTCACATCGCCGAAGCGGTAGCGTGGACCGCTATCCAGATGAAGATAGAGCCGAGCACTCTCCGCGTAGGGCCGGACTTCCATACGCCGATCGACAAAGCGCCAATCGAAATAGCCGCGTTCCAGGGAAAGGTTCGCCAGGCGTCCGCGAAGCCGGTCATAGGGCGCATGAACGAGAGGATCGCCTATCTCGAGAGGAAAGGCATCGAGGGCCTGCTCAAACGGTGGATCATCGGCGGCATCGCCCTCCAGGCGGAACTCGAGAGTCTCGATAGTGACGCGTGGGCCGGGTTCGATGGCCAGTTCCACGTAGTCGGGCGGGTCATTCTCGTCGAGCTTGTGGACGATCTGCGGCGAATAATAGCCATAGACGCGCATCGCTTCACGAGTGCGGCGCTGAACGCCGCTCTCGATTCGGCTGCGGCTGAGTGCAGTGGCATCGAGGCCGTCCAGGTACTGGCGAATGTTGTCGGCGACATCGCCCTCAACCCCCTCGATGCGCGCCTCGAGGCACCATGCAGAAGACGCCGTACCCAGCAGGCCGATACCTAAACACATCCTTATCAAGGCCTGGCGGACTCTCGCCGGGCCGGCAATCATGCGCTTTCCCATATAATAGGTTTCCCTAGCCTGGAGGTCACACCATCGGTACTACTCAACGCAGGGTGGTCTTACTCAACTCAGGGTTGCAGGGCTTCCAGCTGGGCACTTAAAGCAAGTTGACCACGTCGTAACTCGGCAAGCTCATCCTCCAGGATATCCAGCCGTGCGTCGGTGGCGTTGCTGCGTTGCTGTTCAGCCTCCCGTGAGGATTCAACGGATTCAATCGCCTCAGCGAGCTGCGACTGACGGTTATTGAAGTCCTCTAGCTGGCGCTGGGTGCTGGCCAATCGTTCTTCCAGCATAGACTGCTCAGTCTCGAGTGTGGCGATCAACTCATTTTCCACGGTGTCGAGGCGTTGCTCATCGCGCTCCCTGGCCTCGGCAATCGCCATGAGCCGTTCCTCCAACGCTGCTCGCCCCTCTTCCCCTACCTGTTCCAAGGCGTCCAGGGACATCCTTGCCGAGGCAATCAAGGCATCGCGTGCCTCGCCGTCGCTCACCACTTCGGTTTGACGGGTCACCAACTCATCGAGGCGTTCATCCATGGCCGGCAGCCGAGACTCCACTCTTTCCTGTACCTCCTCGAAACGCTTTTCGAATGCCGAATCACGCGCCTCGAGTGCTTCGAGACGGGACTCCAGCGACGCCAGGACATCGCCATCTCCCTGCTGTGCGTCGAAACGCGCATGAACATTGGAGACTTCACCGCTAATTCTCGTCAGCTCTCGCTCGAACCGCGAGCGCTCCTGCCAGCCGGTCCAGGCAAGTGCCAGGCAGCCACCCAACAACAACAGTACCAGCAGCCACAAGGGCCACATCCGCGGCGCGGGTGGCTGACGCAGGCGAGGTGCCAGGCTGGAATCCGGGTCCGGAACGATCGGTCGTGTGTGCCGGCGGTCTTCCGGGCGCTCTGCCATGGCAGACTCCTTTCTTCGTTCATCGTTCTTCGTGCGGGTGACCTACCGCGTACGGCAGGGAGCGTCGGTAATGTTGTCTCCGAGACGGTTGGCGTGTCGACCGCCCATGTAACCCGGTATCATGGTGCCGCGACGATAGTTTCACAGCGTTTTCATAGTGTAAGGTTTTTGCTGACGAAGCACACGGGCTCACGCCAATGCCCGGATGAACACGTCTCCCCGAGCCTAACGACGAGCGAGAATGACCTTAATGGCCTTCGAACTACCCGCCCTGCCCTATGACAGGAACGCACTCGAGCCCCATCTGTCCGCCGAGGCGCTCAATCATCACTATGGAAGGATTCATCGCTCGCATGTCACTGCGCTCAACGCGTTGGTCGAAGGCACCGCGTTGAGAGGGAAGTCGTTGGAAGAAATTTTGAATGTCTCTTTTGGCCGAACCTTTGCCCAGGCAGCAGAGGTCTGGAATCATGCCTTTTACTGGCATTGCCTCACGCCCAAGGGCGATGGCGAGCCAACCGGCGCCCTGGCAGATGCCCTCAACAGGGCATTTGGCGATATCTCGACGTTCCAGCAGGCCTTTCACGTGAGCGCCATGAATAACGAGTCGGCCGGCTGGACCTGGCTGCTCAGATCCGGCAATGACAGTGTCGAGATTCTCAATACCGGCCACGGCGATACACCCATTGCCCACGGTCGAGTCCCGCTGCTCGCCTTCGATGTCCACGAACATGCCTACGCCGTCGATTATGGCGACTCGCGCAGGTGCTATCTGGAAAGTCTATGGAAGGTGATTAACTGGGATTTCATCGCACAGAGCTTCACCACGCCCTGAAGGCCTAGCCGATCGCCAGGCCTTCACGTGATGCAGAAACGCTGCGCAGTTGCGCTCGATGTATAGATTACAGATCAGCGAGGATCGGCGCGTCGGCCAATGCCTCGGTAATAGAGCCCCTGACTCGCCACCCAGTCCGGCTCGAAGATGTTGCGACCGTCGAGCAGCAGTTTCTCTCCGAGCAAGCTGACCAGGCGAGGCCAGTCGGGGTTCCAGTAGTCCTTCCACTCGGTCACCAGCAACAGCGCGTCGGCCCCCTGGCAGGCAAGATAGGGGTCGTCTTCAAAGACCTCCAAGAGCGGGTGCTCGCCGACCTCGGCCAGCAGGGCATGAATAGCCGAGGGGTCATGCAATCGCACATGCACCCCCTGGGCCCACAGTGCTCGAAGCAGGGTCAATACGGGAGCATGATCGATCCGTGCCGTACCCGGCTTGAAGGCCGCCCCCCAGATCGCCACGGTACGCCCCTGCAACTGGCCATGGAAATGCGCCCAGAGCTTGCGGAACAGGGTTTCCTTCTTGTGCTCATTGATGTCGAGCACCTGGTCGAGCAGCGCCGAGTGGCGGCCGCTCGCCGACTGGACATCGGCCAGGCGCATCAGGTCACGTGAGAAGTTGGGACCCCCGAAGCCGC
This sequence comes from Halomonas korlensis, assembly GCF_900116705.1. Classification (GTDB taxonomy): domain Bacteria; phylum Pseudomonadota; class Gammaproteobacteria; order Pseudomonadales; family Halomonadaceae; genus Halomonas; species Halomonas korlensis. The sequence continues at coordinate 96,574 of NZ_FPBP01000001.1, forward strand.
AGCCGGGATAGAGATATTCATAGCCGATACGGGAATCGGCGCCCATGCCGCGGCGCACGAACTCGACATCGACATCGAGGGAGTCGGCCAGACCGGCAATCTCGTTCATGTAGCTGATGCGCGTGGCCAGCATGCCGTTGATCGCCAGCTTGGTCAGCTCCGCGGCTCGGCGCGGCATGCGCTGGATCACCTCGCTGCGCCGGTTGAAGGCGCGTAACAGCTCGCGGACACGCCGGGTGGCCTCTTCATCGTCGCAGCCCAGTAGCCAGCGGCTGGGACGCGAGAACGTATCCCAGGCGCGCCCCTCCTCCAGCAGGTCGGGGAGCGCGACGGCCGTCCCGTGACCCTGCAACGACGCCTCAAGTCGTTCGGTCTCCCCCACCGGGAAAGTCGAGTTATTGATCAGCACGAAACCCTCGGCCGCGTGCTGAACGAGGTCGCCGAGAAGCTGGTCGCAATCACCGCGTTGTTCCGGCGACAGGGCCAGCCACAGGATCTCGATGTCGTTATGGAGGGTTGCCAGCGAGTCGGCGCTCTCGAGCACACGCAGACTTCCCTTGGCAAAGCTGTCATTCAGCTGCGCGATGAGCTGGGGTTCGCGCAGCAGCCAGTCGGATGCGGCCAATTGTGGCCAGGAAGCCGCGGCATGCGGCAGCCAGATGACCTTGTGGCCCACCCAGGAAAGGGCCGCGGCAGCCGTGGCGGCTGACAGTTCACTACCGTGTACCAGGATGCGCATAGTTCATTTCCCGCCAGCGTAGCGGGTCAGCAGCTCACGAAACCCTTCCCCGTAGCGGGCATGACGACGGCCGTAGGCGAGGATCGCCTCCAGATAGCCGAGCTGATGGCCACAGTCATACGTCTTGCCGCGCATCCGCCAGGCATCTACACCCTCCTGCTGACGCAACGACTCGATGGCATCGGTCAACTGGATTTCATCCCCGGCACCCGGTGGCGTTTCGGCAAGTAGCGGGAAAATACGGCCTGGCAGGGCGTAGCGACCAATGACCGCGAGGTTAGAGGGTGCCTCGTCAACGGCCGGCTTTTCCACGACACCGGCCATCTGACGAGACTCACCGGGGGCAGGCAATTCGCCACGGGTATCCACGATGCCATACTTGTACGTCATGTCGTGGGGGACCTCCTCGACCATCAGCTGTGTACGACCGGTACGATCGAATGCCTCCAGCATACCGGCGAGATCATTGCGTGAGAGTCCCGTGTCGTCGACCAGTACGTCGGGGAGCAGCACGGCAAACGGCTCATCATCACCGATGATCGGCCGGGCACAGAGCACCGCATGGCCGAGCCCCAACGGCTCGGACTGGCGTATGCTGATGATGTTGACGTCCCCGGGCACGATGGAACGCAGCTCCTCGAGCAGGTCGTGTTTGCCCTTGGCTTCCAGGGTGGCTTCAAGTTCGAAATGCTTGTCAAAGTGATTTTCGATGGCACTCTTGCTGCCGTGAGTCACCAGCACGATATCCCTGATGCCGGCATCCACGGCTTCCTGTACCACGTACTGGATTACCGGACGGTCGACGATGGTGATCATTTCCTTGGGTATCGCCTTGGTGGCGGGGAGGCAACGAGTGCCAAAACCGGCAACGGGTAACACTGCCTTGTGAATCATGGGGCCATCCTTGTCGGGCGAGTCGAGATGCGGCCGGGACGGCGACATGGGAATGCCGCCCTGGGTGCGCGTAGAATGTCATGATACCGAACGACACACGGCTTGCCACTGTGGCTGACCGAGGACACCAGCGGAGAATTCAGATGATAGACAGCCGACCACCGTCGGACAATGTTGACGCGGCGGAAATTGCCAAGTTCGATACCATGGCCGACCACTGGTGGGATCTCGAAGGCGATTTTAAACCACTGCACGATATTAATCCGTTGCGACTGGACTTCATCGATGCCAGGGCTGGGCTTGCCGAGCAGAAGGCGCTCGATGTGGGCTGTGGCGGCGGCATCCTTGCCGAGGCCATGGCGCATCGAGGCGCCCGTGTCACCGGGATTGACCTGGGCGAGGCACCCTTGGCGGTGGCGCGACGCCATGCGGCGAAAAGTGGCAAGGAGATCGACTACCGCTGGATCAGCGTGGAGAAGCTGGCCGAGGAAACGCCGGGCAACTTCGATGTGGTGACCTGCATGGAAATGCTTGAGCATGTGCCCCATCCGGCCTCGGTGGTGCGTGCCTGTGCGCGGCTGGTGAAGCCCGGCGGTCAGGTGTTCTTCTCGACGCTCAACCGCAACCCCAAGGCCTATGCCCTGGCAATCTTGGGTGCCGAATACGTTCTGCGCATGCTGCCTCGCGGCACCCATGATTATGACAAGTTCATCCGCCCCTCAGAACTCGCCAGTTGGTGCCGCGAAGCGGGGCTAGAAGTCCGCGAGCAGAGCGGCCTGGTCTACAATCCGCTGACACGACGCTATCGGCTCTCGGCCAACGATGTGTCGGTCAATTATCTCATGCACTGCCGCCGGAAAGCCGTCTGATGCCTGTCGACCCGCGCCCCCTGACGCTGCTGTTCGACCTGGATGGCACCTTGGTCGATACCGCGCCTGACCTGGCTCGGGCCACCAATGCACTGCGCGAAAACCATCGACTCGCCCCGCTTCCCTATACGGTGATCCGGGCCCAGGTCTCCAACGGCGGCAGTGCACTGGTCACCCTTGCCCTGGGTCTCGAGAAGCACGCCTCTGGCCACAACACCGCCCGAGACTTTCTATTGGAGGCCTACGGTCGCGCCGTGGCGGTGGAGAGTTGTGTCTTCCCCCCCCTGACGAGGTTGCTGGACGCCTGGGAAGCACAAGCGCGACCCTGGGGCATCGTCACCAATAAGCCCCGAGCCTATGCCGAACCATTGATCGAGGCCTTGGGACTCACGCCCGGTGTGTTGCTATGCGCCGATGACCTGCCGGTCAAGAAGCCTGCGCCGGAACCACTATGGGAAGCGGCCCGGCGGCTGCGTAGCACACCGGAGGATTGCTGGTATATCGGGGATCACCTGCGTGACATGCAGGCCGCGCGAGCCGCCGGCATGGCGGCAGTGGCCGTGGGCTATGGCTACATCGAGGAAGGGGATGACTACCGCGCCTGGCCTGCCGATCGTTGGTTCGACACTTCGGAGGCGCTGGTCGAGGCACTGCTGGGATGACAGCCCAATATGGCGTCCGCTATGCAGGTTTCGGCGGCTGGGCATCGAACCTCTCACCACTATAGCCACGACTATCGGGTCCCATCAACCACAGGTAGGTAGGCATGATTTCCTCGGGCGAGCGCAGGGCCATGGGGTCCTCGCCCGGGTAGGCGGTCTTGCGCATTTGGGTACGAGTCGCGCCGGGATTGAGGCTGTTGACGCGCAAGGTGCCCAAATGCTCGACCTCGTCCGCCAGTACCTCGACGAAGCCCTCGGTGGCAAACTTGGACACCGCATAGGCGCCCCAATAGGCACGCCCCTTGCGCCCGACACTTGACGAGGTGAACACCACCGAGGCATCAGGCGAGGCCTTGAGCAAGGGCAGCAGCGCCTGGGTCATCCAGATCGGGCCGTTGATATTGATCTGCATCACCTGCTCCCAGAGTTCGGGATTGTACTGCTCGAAGGGAGTGATGCGCCCCAGGATGCCGGCATTGTGCAACACGCCGTCGAGCCGCCCAAATTCACGGTCAAGCGTCTCCGCCATGTCGTGATAGTCCTTGAGGGTGGCGCCCTCGAAGTTCAGTGGGAAGATGGCAGGCTGAGGAGAGCCCTGCGCTTCGATCTCATCGTAGACCTTTTCCAGCTTGGCGATGGTGCGGCCGAGCAATACCACCGTGGCCCCACACGCGGCGTAGGCCAAGGCCGCCGCCCGGCCGATGCCATCGCCCGCCCCGGTCACCAGGATGATTCGATCGCGAAGCAGCTCCGCCGGCGGCTGGTAATCGATCTTGCAGGTCATCGAGGCTCCTTGATAATCAGTTATCCTGGCGCAGGAAATCGTTGGCCAGTCCGGCGGCACTGGTGTCGGGGTGCTCTTCGATCACCCGCTCCAGAAGGGCTCGGCTCTCTTCCGGCTCCCCCTGGCGCGCCTTGAGCAGGCCGTACTTGTAGAGCGTATCGGGCGCCTTGCGGCTCTGTGGAAAGTCATCGAGGACACGCTGGAACGCCGACTCGGCCTGCTCGAGCTCGCCTTCGGCGGCGTACAGCTCCCCGAGCCAGTAGTAGGCATTCGCGGTCAAGCCGGTATCGGGATGATTATCGACATAGGCGACAAAGGCATCAATCGCCTCGCTGAACTCGCGCGACTGAACATGCGCGAATGCCGCCTGATATTCCGCCTGAGCCTCGGCATTGGTGCCGCTGGGGGATGGCGCATTCGCCACCTGCCGGGCGGCCTCTTCGTCGACCTCGGCACCGGCATCGACGCCCGCCATGTTTGAGGCCAGGCGATCCTCGATATCCAGGTACTGCTCGCGGGTCTGGCGGCGCAGCTGTTCGATCTGGTGGCGCAGTTCCTCGACCTGACCGCGCAACTGCCTGAGTTCTTCCTTGTGCTGCTCGACCTGGTTGAACAGCACCAGGCTACCGCTGGATTCCTCGCGTACCTGCGTCTGTTCATAGAAGGAACGCGGCTGTTCGGAGAGATCCTCGATCAGCGGCTGTTGCGCCATGGCGGGTACCCATACGGACAACGGGAGCACCAAGGCTCCCGCGCCGCACAGTCCTTTCAGACCATGTTTCATGCGTGTCTCCTTGACGTGCAAAGACGCCGGCTTAATAAGCAAACACGACGCGACGATTCTGCGCATAGGCCTCTTCGTTCTGGCCCCGTACCGCCGGACGCTCTTCACCATACGCGACAACATCTATCTGCGACGGCGAGACGCCCTGCACGTTCAGGTAGCGCTCTACGGCACCGGCACGGCGCTCGCTAAGGGCCATGTTGTATTCGCGGGTACCTCGCTCGTCGGTATGGCCTTGTAAAACCACGCTGGCATTGGCGTTGTTACGCAAATAGCGGGCATGGGACGTCAATACCGGCTCGAATTCCGACTGAATGGTGTCGCTATCGTAGGCGAAGTAGATGGTACGTACCTCGGGAATTCGCGCATCATCCTGCTGCCCTGCACCGTCCCCCATGCGGTCGCCACTAACCTGGCCGCCGCGGGAGGCGTCGGTGCCGGCCGCCCCGTCACGCGAGCCATCCGCCGAACCCGCCATCCCGTCCTCGCTGCCTCCGCGGCTGGCACAGCCTGCCAGCACAGCCAGTGAGAGAGCCAGTGCCAGGCATTTTGCATAGGGCTTGAGTTGCATATATTCACTCCTTGTTGGTCTTGCAGATAAATGGCGCAAATCAGCGAAGCGCTTTCAACGACGATACCGGTCAGTCCAGAAACGGAGACCACGCGGGTTCTCGTACGTCACCCTCGGCCGAAGGAAGCCGGAAAGAGGATCGGCCATCCGCCGATACCGCCCCGAGAACCCCGCGACTTCCCTGTTGGGTGGCGAAGATTACCATGGTCCCGTTGGGTGCAACACTGGGCGACTCGACCTGTCCGGAATCGCTAAGCACCACCAGGCGACCACTGTCGAGTTCCTGTCGTGCGACCTGATAACCCCGGTCGCTGCCGTGGATCAGGAACAGCGATTCACCGTCCGGGGCAAAGCGGCCGCGGGCATTATAGTTGCCGGTGAAGGTCAGCCGCTCCGCTTCGCCACTGGCGAGATCATAGCGATAGAGCTGTGGCCCACCGCTGCGATCAGAAGTGAAGACCAGGCTGCGGCCATCGGGCGACCAGCTGGGCTCGGTATCGATGCTCGAGTTATTTGTCAGGCGCTGGAAGTCCCGGGCGCCGATATCCATTATATAGATCTCGGGCTGGCCATCCTTGGACAGCGACATCGCCAGCTGACGTCCGTCCGGTGACCAGGCCGGCGCACCGTTGATCCCCTCGAAGGACGTCGCGCGCACCCGCTCCCCCGAGTTCAGGTTCTGGATGTAGATGGCCGGTCGCTCGGTTTCGAAGGAAACGTAGGCCAGCTTGCGGCCATCCGGGGACCAAGCCGGCGAAAGTATTGGCTCGTCTGACGAGAGGATCTGCTGGCTGTTGTGTCCGTCCGCGTCGGCCACATGCAGGACAAAGCGGATATCATCGCCAGTGCCCCGCGCGGTCACATAGGCGATCCGCGTCGAGAAGGCGCCCCGGATATCGGTGATCGCCTCGAAGATCTGGTCGCTGATGTAGTGCCCGGCCCCACGCAGCTCGCCATTACCCGCGGTCACGACTTCGCCGAGCATGCGTCGCTCACCGCTGATATCCATCAGCTCGTACTGTATGCGGTAGCCATCTCCTTCCTGACTGGCAGTTCCCACCACCAGGTAGCGAACATCCAAGGCTCGCCAGTCACCGAAGCGAACCTCGTCTCGCGTAGTCGGACGCTCGAACATCGCGTTGCGCTCGAGCGGATCGAAATAGCCGCTGCGCGCCAGGTTGTCATGGATGATGCGAGCCACGTCTTCGGGCAGCGCGTCTGCGCCGCCGAAAGGCACCACGGCAATCGGCGTGGCCCGGTCGCTGCCGCGCGTGATCTCGATGGTCAGGTCGGCCTGGGCCAGGCTGCCGAACATCAGCAGCGCGGCCGCAAGGCAGGTCGTTATCAAGGCTTTCATCAGCGGATATCCCCCGGTCTGAAGCGTAGATTGAATTGACGGTAATCCCGTTGTACCGACGAGGGCAACTCGCGCAACTCGCGAAATGGTGCGGCAGCTTCCACAGCCTGGATCACCGAACGGTCGAAGGCCCCATCGCCGCTGCCTCGGGTAATAGTGGCAGTAAACAGCTCACCGGACGGTCCCAGACGCACCGACACCTCGGCACTGGCACCCTCGGCTGAATTGGGCGGAATGACCCAAGCCTGCTCCACCGCGCGCCTTACCAGCGTAATGAAGCTATTGGCCGCCTGCTGTGCCTGACGCGCCGCGGCCACATCTTCGGACTCTCCCTCGATGGCACGATCAAGCCCCTGGCTGGAGGCCTCGGCCGCACGACGTGCCGCCTCCTCACGGCGACGCTGCTCCTCGGCCTGTCGTTGGGCCTCCTCTTGACGGCGTTGCTCGGCTTCGGCCTGACGTTGCCGTTCAGCCTCGGCTTCACGCTGACGCTGCGCCTCGAGCTCCTGCTGACGTTCACGCTCTGCCGCCTCCTCACGCTGACGTTGCGCTTCGGCTTCTTCCTGACGCTGTTGTGCCGCCGCCTGGCGTTGTTGTTCGGCTTCCGCCTCGCGGGCTCGCTCTGCGGCTGCCTCCTCATCACGCCGGGCCTGTTCGGCAGCCTGTTCAGCCTGACGTTGACGCTCGGCTTCGGCTTCGGCTTCGGCTTCCTGCTGCCGGCGCTCCTCCGCCTGCTGCTCACGCAATCGTGCCTGATCCTCTGCCTGCTCGGCACGGCGTTGGGCTTCCGCTTCGGCGGCGCGAAGTGCTTCCTCGCGCTCGCTAGCCTCGGCTTCACGCTGCTGCTGCGCCTCCTCGGCCTGGCGCTGGGCTTCGGCATCTTCCGCCTGCGCCGCTTCCTCGGCCTCGCGCTCTGCTTCTTCCGCCTGACGCTGCTGCTCTTCCTCACGAGCGAGGGCGCGAGAGCGCGCCTCTTCGGCGCGCTGGGCCTGATCGGTAGTGGTTTCGGTGCTGACGAGGGTCGCCTGGACGATGGAACTGGTCGGCGATGCCTCTTCCTGCTCGGGAAAGCGCATCACACTGAACAGCAGAATACCCAGGTGCAGAAGGACGGCAAGGATCGTCGGCAGACCATAGCCCACGCGCTGGTCGTGTCTGGCCATGTCGACTCCTCAACCCTCGCCGGGGGGCGGTTCCGAGATCAAGCCGACGTCGGCCACCCCGGCGGTCTGTAGGGTGCTCATCAGGCTGACCACCTGGCCGTAGGAGACGTTGCGGTCCCCTCGGACCAGCACCCGTGTCGCCGGGTTGCGATCGAGCAGGATTATCACCCGGTCGGCGATCTCATCGAGGCTCACCGCCGTTTCCTCTTCGCCAAGCGAAATAAAATACTCCCCTTCCCGGTTTACGGAGACGACGATTGGCTCGCTGTTTTCGGCGTCCTGAATCGGCTCCGAACTGGTCTGCGGCAGCTCGACCTGAACGCCCTGGGTCAGCATCGGTGCGGTAATCATGAAGATCACCAGCAACACCAGCATGACGTCGATGAAGGGCACCACATTGATTTCGCCCATGGGCTTGCGAGCGCCGCGACGATTGAAAGGTCCGTGCATGATGCGACTCCCTCAGGCGGAACCGGTTTCGGCCCGGCCCTGCAGGTTGCGATGCAGGATGGAATGGAATTCCTCGGCGAAATCTTCGTATTTGCCAAGAAGGCGACCGGACTCGGCCGACAGCCGGTTGTAGAAGATGACCGCCGGGATGGCAGCGAACAGGCCCATCGCCGTGGCGATCAGCGCCTCGGCGATCCAGGGAGCGACCGTGGAAAGCGTCGCCTGCTGGGCCATGGACAGCGACTGGAAGGACCCCATGATCCCCCAGACGGTACCGAACAGGCCGATATAGGGGCTGGCAGAGGCGACGGTGGCCAGGAACACCAGGTGCAGGTTAAGACGCTCCTCCTCCCGCGACCAGGCCACGCGCATGCTGCGCTGTACGCCGTCGAGGATCGCCTGGGGGCTGCGGGTCTTGGGCAGCAGACGATTGAATTCGCGAAAGCCGGAGCGGAACAGGTGCTCGGCGCCCTGGGTTTCCTGCTCGGAAGGCGTCTCGCGGTAGAGTTCGTTGAGATCGACACCGGACCAGAAACGCTCCTCGAAGGCCTGGTGGGCCTTGCGGGCACGACGCATCACGAAGGTTCTCTGGAAGATCATGACCCACGAAATGATCGAACCGATGATCAGGAGTAGCATGACGGCCTGCACCACGGTGCTCGCATTCATGATCAGGTGGGGAATAGACATCGAGTCGTTCACGGGCATCCTCGTCAGACTGACTGTTGGGCATCTTGCGGGTGGTCGGAGGCTGATCGAGAGATCAGGGCCGCGGCGAGTGCCGACGGCCATTGAGTGGGCTTGAATCGCTTGGCGTCGACACAGGCAATGTCGACCCTGGCCTCGCAGAGAGACTCACCCTCGCGGGCCACTGTCTGGCCGAACTGCAAGCGGCAGCGTCCCTGCGACATTATCTCGACACTGATATCCAGGCTGTCGTCCAGGCGGGCAGGCTTGGCATAGCGACACTCCAGGCGGTACACCACCAGCTGGATACCGCTATCGAGCAATGCCTGCTGGGTGATCCCGGAGACGCGTAGCCACTCGCTGCGCGCCCGTTCCATGTACTTCAGATAATTCACGTAGTAGACGATGCCGCCGGCGTCGGTATCTTCGATATAGACGCGCACCGGCCACTGAAACGGTCTCATGGACGCAGCTCTCATTTGGACGCATCTCTGCTCATGGCCGCACCTCTCCCGGCGCATCCACGGAATGCTGATCGGGGGCCAGGTCGAAGTGCTGCCACGCCTGACGCGTGACCACGCGGCCGCGAGCGGTGCGCATCATCAGCCCTTGCTGAATCAGGTAGGGCTCGATGACATCCTCGATGGTGTCGCGCTCCTCGCCGATTGCCGCCGCAAGGGAGTCGACGCCGACCGGGCCGCCCTCGAACTTCTCGATCATCGCCAGCAACAGCCGGCGATCCATATGGTCGAGTCCATGATGGTCGACATGCAGCATGTTGAGCGCCATGTCGGCGGTGTCGGCGTCGATCTGCCCGTTGCCGCGGACTTCGGCATAGTCGCGTACCCGTCGCAACAGCCGGTTGGCGATACGCGGGGTGCCGCGCGAGCGGCGGGCGATTTCCACCGCCCCGGCCCGATCGGTCTCGACGCGCAGCAAGCGTGCCGAGCGAGTGACGATCTCGGTGAGATCGTCGATGTTATAGAACTCCAGGCGTTGCACGATGCCGAAGCGGTCGCGCAGCGGTGAGGTCAAAAGCCCTGCGCGCGTCGTGGCGCCGACGAGAGTGAAGTTGGGTAGGTCGAGCTTGATGGAGCGTGCGGCGGGGCCTTCACCGATGACGATATCGAGTTGAAAATCCTCCATCGCCGGATAGAGGATTTCCTCGATCACCGGCGACAGGCGATGAATCTCGTCGATGAACAGCACATCGCCGGGTTGCAGGTTGGTGAGCATGGCGGCGAGATCGCCGGCTCGCTCGAGTACCGGGCCGGAGGTCGACTTGAGCCCGACGCCCATCTCCTCGGCGATGATATTGGCCAGTGTCGTCTTGCCAAGGCCTGGCGGGCCGAACACCAGAGTATGATCGAGGCTCTCCGCCCGGCCCCGCGCCGCGCCAATGAAGATCTCGAGCTGCTCGCGAACCCTGAGCTGACCGATATAATCGGCCAGCCGCTTGGGGCGAATAGCGCGGTCGATGTGCCCTTCTCCGTCGCGCGAGTCGGCGGCGATCAGACGATCATTCTCCAGCATCGGCGGTCCTCCGACTCGGCAGGGTCAAGACATGCGACATGATGGGCATCATCCGGCCAGGCGTCGGCTCAGCGCCGCCTTTATCATGGCCTCGGTGGAAGGTTCCTGCTCGAGGCCGACGAGCATCCTGGCCGCTTCCGCGGGCTTGTACCCCAGGCTGATGAGCGCTGACTCGGCATCGGCCAGCGGATCCTGACGAGGAGACGATGTCGCGCCAGGGCCGTTATCGAAGCCGGGAAGTGTCTCGTGGGGGGCTTCCCAATGGGGGAAGCGATCGCGCATCTCGATGATCAAGCGCTCGGCCGTCTTCTTGCCTACCCCGGGCAAACGAGTCAAGGCCTTGGCGTCGTCGTCCAGTACACAACGAATGAAGGCGTCTTCGTCCATCCCGGAAAGAATGGCCAGGGCAAGACGCGGGCCGACGCCATTGACCTTGATCAAGGCACGAAATAACGCCCTTTCCTGCTCCCGGGCGAAACCGTAGAGAAGATGGGCATCATCACGCACCACCAGATGCGTGTAAATGGACACCGGTTCACCGCTCACGGGGAGCGATACCAGGGTGTTCATCGAGGCTTCAAGCTCGTAGCCGACGCCATTCACATCCACGACCATCCAGGGCGGCTGTTTCTCGAGCAGGGTGCCACGCAGGCGTCCGATCATGGGGTTGTCATATCCGTTTCCATCAATTCCATTGTGACCACTCAGGCCACTGTGCCAACACTATACTGGTCGTCCGAGCGACTGACCAGCCTGCCATCAAACGCCGTTCGAGAATGGTTTCGAATTGTCATGGAGCGTGTGATTTCAAGGCCGAAAGTCGCGCCAGGACCCGCCCTTGCGACGACTACGATGCCCACCGAAACTCCCCGCCGTGAGCAGGCCGCTGCGAGCATGGGCGTGGGTCAAGGCAATGGCGAGGGCGTCGGCCGCATCGGCCTGGGGCGTCCCATCGAGCCCCAGAATAGCAGCGACCATATGTTGTACTTGCGTCTTATCGGCGCTCCCGCTGCCAGTAACGGCCTGCTTGATCTGGCGCGGCCCGTATTCACTCACGGGCAGGCCGTGATTGGCCGAACAAACGATCGCGGTGCCTCGGGCCTGCCCGAGCTTGAGCGCCGAATCCGCATTCTTGGACATGAACACCTGCTCGATGGCGAACTCACCGGGCCGATGCACGGCAATCAACTCGGCGATACCCGCGTAGATCTGGGCGAGTCGCTGGGCAAGGTCATCGGCCTGGGTACGGATACAACCACTGGCCACGTAGCGCGGTGTGGAACGGGTGACATCCAGCACCCCGTAGCCGGTAATTCGCGAGCCGGGGTCGATACCGAGTATCAGCATGCTGCCGGCGTCAACGCGATGTTTGTGACCGTGCTGGTCATTACCGATACCTTCTGGGCGTCCCGAGACGCCCTGCCATAAAGCTGACACCGGCGCCTTGAGGCGCCGGTAATGCGATCATCGAGGTCGCAACTTCTAACGGCTATTCGCTGGCGGTTTCGGCCTTGGCCTTGGGACGCAGGCGAATGTTGAGTTCGCGTAGCTGGTCGTTGCTGACCTCACCCGGCGCATCGGTCATCAGGCAGGCAGCGCTCTGCGTCTTCGGGAAGGCGATTACCTCGCGAATGGTGCGCGCCCCTGCCATCAGCATCACCAGGCGGTCGAGGCCGAAAGCGAGACCGCCATGGGGTGGGGCGCCGTACTGCAGCGCATCGAGCAGGAAGCCGAACTTCTCTTGCGCTTCTTGCTCGCCGATACCGAGAATCTGGAACACCGTGTTCTGCATCGCCTGGTCGTGGATACGAATCGACCCGCCACCCAGCTCAGTGCCGTTGAGCACCATGTCATAGGCCCGCGAGAGTGCCGAGGCCGGGTCTTCCTTCAGCGCTTCCGGACTGCACGCAGGCGACGTGAACGGATGGTGTAGCGGGCTGAGACGGCCATTGTCGTCGCTCTCGAACATCGGAAAGTCGACTACCCAAAGCGGCGCCCAGGCCTGGGTATAAAGCGCGAGGTCTTCGCCCAGCTTGACGCGCAGCGCGCCGATCGCCTCGTTGACGATGCGCGCCTTGTCAGCGCCGAAGAAGATGATGTCGCCGTCCTCGGCGCCGACGCGATCCAGCAGCTCCTCGACCACGTTCTCCATGAACTTGACGATCGGCGATTGAAGCCCCTCGAGGCCCTTGGCACGCTCGTTGACCTTGATCCAGGCCAGGCCCTTGGCGCCGTAGATGCCCACGAACTTGGTGTAGGCATCGATCTCCTTGCGCGAGAGCTTGCCACCGCCGGGTACCCGCAGCGCCGCGACCCGGCCATCCTTGGCACTGGCCGGACCGGAGAAGACCTTGAAATCCACCTGGGTCATCAGGTCGTCGATGTCGGTGAGTTCCAACGGGATACGCAGGTCGGGCTTGTCTGAGCCGTATCGATGCATGGCCTCGTGCCAGGTCATCCGCGGGAAGTCAGACAATTCCACCGCTAGAACCTCCTGGAACAGCTGACGAATCATCGCCTCGGTGATGCCCATGATATCGTCCTCCTCCACGAAGGACGCCTCGATGTCGATCTGGGTGAATTCCGGCTGACGGTCGGCGCGCAGGTCCTCGTCGCGGAAACACTTGGCGATCTGATAATAGCGGTCGAAGCCGGCCACCATCAGCAGTTGCTTGAACAGCTGCGGCGACTGCGGCAGCGCGAAGAAGCTGCCGGCATGCGTGCGGCTGGGGACCAGATAATCGCGAGCGCCCTCGGGGGTGGCCCGCGTCAAGATCGGCGTCTCGATGTCCAGGAAGCCCTGGCCTTCCAGGAAGGCCCGCACGCTATGCGAGATTCGCGAGCGCAGGCGCAGCTTTTCGATCATTTCCGGGCGGCGCAGGTCGATGTAACGATGCTTGAGGCGAACCTCCTCGCCGACCTTGCCGTGTTCGTCGAGCTGGAAAGGCGGCGTGGCGGCGGTGTTGAGGACTTCCACTTCCTTGGCCAGCACCTCGATCATGCCGGTGGGCATGTTGGGGTTCTGGGTGCCTTCGGGGCGCAGACGAATCCGGCCGACGATACGCAGGACATACTCGCCACGGGCGCGGTCGGCATTGGCGAACGCCTCGGCGGTATCGGGGTCAACCACGACCTGAGCGATGCCGTCGCGATCGCGCATGTCGAGGAAGATGACGCCCCCGTGGTCACGGCGGCGATGTACCCAACCGCACAGCGTGACCGTCTGGTCCACCTGGGTCTCGTTCAGCTGGCCGCAATAATGGCTGCGCATGTCGTATCCTGTTCCGTTGCGTTGTCAAAAATGTGTTGCCCGAGGCTCGAGCCTAGAGGCGGCCCTCAGGCCGCCGTTTCATCCTTCTTCTTCGCCGGCTTGTCGCTTGCCTGAGGCTTGTCGCTCGAGCTCGAAGACTCGCTGGAGGAATCCCCGGCCAGATTCTTCTTGCTGCCGGACTTGAAATCGGTCTCGTACCAGCCGCTGCCGGCGAGCCGGAAGCCCGCGGCGGAGATCAGCCGTGTCAATTCGGGGGTTTCGCAGGCCGGACAGTTGGTCAGCAGGGGGGCACTGATCTTCTGCAGCTTTTCCAGACGATGGCCGCAGGCCTTGCACTCGTATTCGTAGATGGGCATGGTTTGAATCACTCCGTAAACGACATTACCCAGGAAAGGCGACGCCAGGCGATGATGGGCGTCTCGCCTGACGAATATGTGGCCGGCCCACGAATATTCCAAGCCTGCCCAAAGCCGGACATTATAGCGTGATCACCACCACTGCGGGCAAGGCATGCGCCTTCTGTCCGCTTCATGGAACCGCCCAAAGGACAGCTCATGAAAGCCGTGATTCTCGACGCCGACAGCCTTGGCCATGATATCGACCTCACCCCGATCCGCGACTGTGTCGATACCCTCGAGGTCCATCCGCTCAGCACCACCGAGCAGAGCGCCGAGCGCCTCGCCGGCGCGCGGGTCGCCATCGTCAACAAGGTAGTGCTCGACGCCGCGACTCTGGAGGCGCTACCCGAGCTGCGTCTGATCTGCGTGCTGGCGACCGGTACCAACAATATCGACATGACGACCGCCGAGCGGCTCGGCATCGAGGTGCGCAACGTCAGTGCCTACGGGACCGCCAGCGTCGCCCAGCATACCCTGATGCTGATCCTGGCGCTGGCCAATCGCCTGCCTCTCTACCAGCAGGACGTGCACGATGGACGCTGGAATCAAAGCCCGATCTTCTGCTTGATGGATCACCGCACCCTGCAGCTCGAGGGCAAACATCTGGTAGTCGTCGGCCAGGGTGAGCTGGGCTCGAAGGTCGCTCAACTGGGTGAGGCGTTCGGCATGCGCGTCAGCTTCGCGGCCCGGCCAGGCAACGAGGCCAACGACAGTCGCCGTGGGTTCCATGAGCTGGCACCCGAAGCCGATGTCATCAGCCTTCACTGCCCGCTCACCGACGCGACGCGTCACCTGGTCAACGCCGAGGTACTCAAGATGCTCAAGCCCGACGCTCTGCTGATCAATTGCGCTCGCGGCGGCATCATCGACGAGCAGGCCGCGCTCGACGCCCTGCGTGACGGCCGCCTGGGTGGACTCGCTGTCGACGTGCTGCCCAAGGAGCCACCACGCGAGGGTCATCCGCTGCTCGATGCCCTTACCGAGCCCCTCAACCTGATCGTCACCCCCCATAACGCCTGGATCACGCCCGAGGCCCGTCAGCGCATCGTCTCGTTGACCGTGGATAACCTGCGTACCTGGCAAGCCAGCTGATCCAGGACCATCGCCATGCTCTATAACCTTGGCTCGATCAACCTTGACCATTTCTATCGCGTCCCCCATTTCGTCACACCCGGCGAAACACTGGCCAGCCAGGACTACCGTATCGGCCTGGGCGGCAAGGGTGCCAACCAGTCGCTGGCCCTGGCGCGCGCCGGCGCTGCGGTCTCGCACTGGGGGCGCATCGGCCGCCAGGACGGCTGGGCACGCGATTTCCTCGCCGAGGCCGGTATCGACGTCTCGCGTGTTGAATTAGTCGATGAACCCAGCGGTCATGCGATCATTCAGGTCGACGACCAGGGTGAAAATGCCATCCTGCTCTTTGCCGGCGCCAATCATGGTTTTCTGTCGTCCGACCTGGATACTGCGATCAGCAGCACCCAACCGGGCGACTGGCTGCTGGTACAGAACGAATGCAACGCCCTGCCCCACCTGATGAACCAGGCGGGTGCGCATGGTTTGAACATTGCTTTCAACCCCGCACCGATGAGCGACGAGGTACTGGCGTTGCCGCTGCAGCGATGCCGCCTGCTGTTCGTCAACCGCGGCGAGGCAGCACGCCTGGTCGAACGGCCGGAAACCACCGCCGCAGAGGCACTGCTCGACGCCCTAGTGAGCAGGCTTCCCGACACCGAGACGGTATTGACGCTGGGTCACGCGGGCGCCTGGCATCAACAAGGCAGCGAGCGGCATTACCAACCTGCCCTGCCGGTCACGGCGGTCGACACTACTGCCGCCGGTGATACCTTCATCGGCTATTATCTGGCCGCAGTACAGAACGGTTCCAGCGTGGCGGATTGCCTGCAGCATGCCACCGTCGCCGCAGGGCTGAGCGTTCAGCACCATGGCGCGGCCGACAGTATTCCCTTTCGCGACCAGGTCGAAGAGGCCCTGCAAGGCGCCTCGCCGTCGCGTTGAGTCGCATTCCAGGCTGAGCCCGCCCAACGCTTGAGAAACGATTATCCAGAGGAGACATCCCGTGCCCCATCCGATCATCTTCGATACCGACCCAGGCGTGGACGACGCCCAGGCCATCGCCATTGCCTTGCGTCACCCCGAGATCGAACTCCTGGGCATGACGACCACCTATGGCAATGTCGACGTGGCCACCGCCACGCGCAACGCCCTGCTACTCGCCGAACTGGCCGGCCAGGCAGTGCCCGTCGCCCAAGGCGCGGCCGGGCCCTTGGTCAAGCCTCGCCACCCTGCCCCGGCGCATATTCACGGCGCCAACGGCCTGGGTGACATCGAGCTGCCCACGGTGAAGGGCAAGGCAGACCCGCGTAGCGCAGCGCAATTTATCGTCGATACGGTGAATGCGCGCCCCGGTGACGTGACCCTGGTAACCGTAGGTCCGGTGGGTAACCTGGCTGCGGCCTTGCAGCTCGATCCGGGCCTCATCGAGAAGGTCAGGCAGGTCGTGGTCATGGGAGGGTCGATCAGGGAAGGCGGCAACGTCACGCCTGTTGCCGAGGCCAACATGTTCAACGACCCGGATGCCGCCGCGCGGGTGCTGACGGCCGGCTGGCCCTTGACCCTGGTGGGGCTCGACGTCACCCATCGCTGCGTACTGACCCAATCTCACATGGATCGTATCGAAGCCGGCCAGGGGCGACCCTTGGGCAGGGTGCTGGCGGAAAGCTACGCCTTCTATCGCAACTTTTACCGTGAGTTCCTGGGCATCGACGGCTGCTGCCCTCACGACAGCTGCGCCCTCGCCTGGCTGCTGCGTCCCGACTTGTTCACTACCGCTCGCGGGCACCTGGGCGTGGCGACCTCCGGTATCGCCGAGGGTCAGACCGTCTTCGCGCCTGAAGGTCGCGGTTTTATCGAGACGCGCTGGTCGGGCACCCCGCTGGTGGACGTCTGCCTCGGTGTCGATGGCGACGCCGTCAGCGAGTGGATCGCCGACACCCTGACCTGAGAGCGTAAACAAGATGTCCTGCGCATTTATCGCGTGCTGAAGGTGTCCGGGGCGTGGATATCGATTACCTCGAATTCCACATGGGTGACCCGGGCGCTTGAGGGGCCTTTCCAGAGCCATTCGCTGAGCTTCTTGACCGCCTCACGATCACCGCACAGCAGCACCTCGACGCGTCCATCGGGCAGGTTCTTCGCGTAGCCAGTCACGTTGTGCCGCAGTGCCTGCTCCTGGGTCGCCCCCCGGAACCAGACGCCCTGAACCTTGCCGGTCACCATGGCTTTTACACAGCATGTCTGCATGGCTTGTCTCCCTCGTTTTTCAAACGTCCTTTTACTGGCTCACAAGCCCTCGACCAGCTCGCGACGTACCAACACCGCCGTATTGCGTGGCACGATATGCCGCCCGCGACGCAGCATCAGGCACTTGGTGAAAGCCGCCCCGAACAGCAGAATCAAGGATGAGTAATAGACCCACAGCAGGATCATCACCACCGAACCTGCCGCGCCGTAGGTAGACGCCGTGGCGGTATAGGCCAGGTAAATGGCGATTCCCCAGCGGCCGACGGTGAACAACAGGGCAGTAACCACCGCCCCCACCAGCACGTCCTGCCAGCTCAGCACCACATCCGGCAACACCTTGAAGATAGTCGCAAAGAGTGCCGAGATGACTGCCAGAGAGATCAGCAACTCGGCAGTCGTCGTCAGGATTCCCACGAAAGGCAGCAGGTCGTCGGCCGTCTGCAACATGGCGCGCAGCACGACCCCAAAGACCAGTGACACCATCAGGATGAAGCCGATCGACAGCACTACCGTCAGGGAAAGCATGCGGTTCTTGAGAAAGATCAATAGGCTATTGCTGCTGGGCCGCGCGGTAACCCCCCAGATCGTGTTTAACGAAAACTGCATCTGCGCGAAGACGGTGGTGGCACCGACCATCAGGGCCCCGACACCCAGCAGCGTCGGCAGCAAGCCGGATTCTTCGATGCGCGACTGGGCGACGGCGTCCTCGACCGCCTGGGCAGCGTCGGCGCCGATAGTGCTCTGCAGCTGAGCGACGATCTGTCCATGAGCCGCCTCCTCGCCCATCACCACGCCAATCACGGTCACGGCAATGATCATGGTCGGTGCCAATGAGAACAAGGTATAGAACGCCAGTGAGCCGGCATAGCTGAATGCATTGCGTTCCAGCCAGAGTTTGGTGGCGTCTTGAACAACCCGCCACCAGAAGACAACGATCGATTTGATCACGGTGATGCCCTGCCATGCGTGTGTCATCGGTCAAGAATACGTGAATAAACACCCTCTCGCCGTGAGGGGATCATCATTGCACCCCATGGCGGGGGTAACGATAATGGTCGCCGCCCCTCTTCAGCCAGGACTGCCCATGAGTCTTCGACCGGACGAAGATGTTCGCGACTCCGATTTCGACTGCCTGGTATTCATCGGCCGTTTCCAGCCTCCCCACCTGGGGCACCTCGCGGTGATCCACGAAGCGCTCAAGCACGCACGCCAGGTGATCGTTCTGGTCGGTTCCGCCTGGCAGGCCCGCTCGCTGCGAAACCCCTGGCGCTATGAAGAGCGCCAACGCATGCTGCGCAGCGCTTTCGACGTCGAAGACAACGATCGACTCGAGATCGTCCCGCTGCTCGACGCGCTCTATAACAATGATGTCTGGGTACGCGACGTGCAGCGCAAGGTGCGCGACATCGCGAGCCCTGATCGGGCTCGCTTGCCGCGCATCGGCCTGATCGGTGCCAGCCGCGGACAGTCGAGCTATTATCTGTCGCTGTTTCCCCAATGGGAGTCGGTCAGCGTACCGCTGGTCGAGAGCATTTCGGCCAGCCACATCCGCGAGCGCTTGTTCCGTTCCGTGGCGTCTGCCGAGGACTATCTGAGCACCAACGCCAACCACGACCTTCCTCCGGGGGTAGTCGGCGGGATCCAGGGTTTTCTCGAGAAAGAACCCTACCAGCAGCTGGTCGAAGAGCAGCGCTTGCTTGATCAGTACCACGCCGCCTGGGCTCAGGCGCCCTACCCACCGATCTTCGTTACCGTCAGTGCCGTCGTCGTACAGTCGGGGCATGTACTGCTGGTTCGACGCACTGCGGCCCCCGGCAAGGGGCTCTTCGCCCTGCCGGGGGGCTTCATCAATCCCCATGAGCGATTGCTCGATGGGTGCCTGCGGGAGCTTCGTGAACGGGTCCGCCTCAAGGTGCCGGAACCGGTTCTCAAGGGTTCACTGCGCGCCCAGCGGCTATTCGACGAGCCCCATCGCAGCTGGCGGGGGCGCACCCTGGCCGAGGCCTTCTACTTCGCGCTGCGCCCCGAGCAACAGCTACCTCAGCTGAAACCGGTCAAGGGCGGCGATCATGCCCGCTGGGTGGCGTTGGCCGATCTGGAACCGGAAGGCCTGTTCGAAGATCACTTCTTCATTATCCAGAACTTTCTGGGGCTGCCCGCCGATTACGCCGGAGGATGAGCGTTTCAAGACTCAGGCATGGAGAAAATCTCGTGGCAGCTTCATCATCTGGCGCCATAGGGTTTCCACGCCGGGTTTGTGTACCAGCGAACAGCGATAGAGGCGAATCTCCAGCGGCACGTCCCATTTCTGATTGCCCGCCCGAACCAGGCGGCCACTCGCCAGTTCCTCGCGGATGCAGAAGTCGGGAATCCACGCCATGCCGACGCCCTGCATCACCATGCCCTTGAGCCCTTCGGCCATGGCGGTCTCGTAAACGGTACGCAGGCGCATGCGTAGCGGGTCATTCTTGAGCAACATACGCACGCTACGGCCGAGGAAGGCCCCTTGGGTATAGGAAAGATACGGGATCGATTCCTGGCCTGCCAGGGGAAAGCGCGGCTTGCCCGCCGCATCAGGCAGCGAGACCGGCAGCATATTGACCTTGCCGATCGAGAAGGAGGGGAATACTTCGGCGTCCAGTTGCATGCTGGCATAAGGGTCGTAGTAGGCGAGCATCAGGTCGCAATTGCCCTCGCGCAACACATGGATGGCCTCGCCAACGTTCATGGCCACCAGCCGCGTGGGCAGTTCACCCACGCCCTGCTGGAGTCGTGAGATCCATTGCGGGAAGAAGCTCAGTGCCAACGAATGTGCGGCGACGATATCCATGGCCTCGTTAGCCATGGAGAGCCCGCGCAGGTGACCAAGCGACTCGGTAAGCTGCTCGACGAGATTACGCGCTGTCACCAGAAATAGCTGACCTTCTGGTGTAATACCTACCGGCGTGGTGGAACGATCGATCAGAGTGACACCGATGGCGTGTTCCAGTGACCGAATCCGACGACTGAAGGCCGGCTGGGTGACGTGGCGCTGACGCGCGGCGGCAGAAAAGCTTCGGGTATTGGCCAGAGTAACGAAGTCTTCCAACCATTTGGTCTCGAGGTTCACCGGGGCTCCCGATCGCTGGTGCATTACGGGCAACATCCTGTTGCCCATGGCGAGGCGCTAATGTATCACTGGATCGGTGATAGCAGGTAGGCGGCGCGGGATACCAACTTGCGCCACAATGGACGCGAGGTCAGTTCCTGCAGCGTGATGAGCCGGCAGCTGGCAAAATCGCGATCGAGCATCGCTCGCACCTCGGCAGCGAAACGCTTGTTCGGCACCACGGCGGTGATCTCGAAATTGAGCCGGAACGAGCGATTGTCGAGATTCACGGTGCCGACACTGGCGGCAACATCGTCGATGAGCATCACCTTCTGGTGCAGGAATCCCGGCTGGTAGCGATAGACCTTGACCCCGGCCCGCAGCATGTCAGGCAAGAAGGAAAATGCCGACAGGAAGACCAGCAGATGATCCGGACGCTCGGGGATCATGATCCTTACATCGACGCCACGCATGGCAGCCAGGCGCAGCGCGTCCTGCACCCCCTGGTCGGGCACGAAGTAGGGGCTGGTCACCCAGAACATCTTGTTGGCGCTGTGGATCGCATGCTGTACCAGCAGGCTGGCGGTTTCCTGCCGGTCCGCGGGGCCGGAGGGAACGATGACCACGTTCTGGTTTTCCTCGCAGGTAATCCGTGGGGTCCAGGCAAGGTTGATCACCTCGCCCGTGGCCCAATGCCAGTCTTCCCAGAAGGCCTCCTGCAGCCCCAGGACGCTGGGGCCCGTCAGCTTGAGATGGGTATCACGCCAGAGGCCATGTCGCTGATGCTGGCCCAGGTACTCCACTCCAACATTAAAACCGCCCAGCCAGCCTTCGCAGCCGTCGATCACCATTACCTTGCGATGATTGCGAAAGTTGAGCTGAAAGCGGTGTCGGAATCCCCGCGACGAACGAAAGGCACTGACCTCGATGCCGGCCTCGGCAAGATCGCGAAGATAGCCGTCTCCCAGGTTATGGCTGCCGATCTCGTCATAGAGAAAATATACTCGCACACTACGCTCGGCGGCTCTCACCAGGCGCTGTTTCAGTTCGATACCGAGTGCATCGTGGCGCACGATGAAGAACTGGATCAACAGGTAATCCTCGGCTCTATCGATGCCATCGAAGAGGCTGTCGAACGTCGCCTCGCCATCGATCAGCAGTTCGACTCGATTACCGCCGGTCATGGGCATCATCGCCAGCTGTTCGACGGCACGGATATCGGCTTCCTGCGACTTTGTGATAAACGGCTCGACCCGCTCACGGTAATGCGCCAAAACCCGACGCAACACACTGTCGCGCTCTCCACGCGCCAATACGTAGCCGTAGAAGCGCGGCCGACCGAAGATCCAGTAGGCGGGAACCGCTAAGTAGGGGAAGGTAACCAGGGAAATGATCCAGGCGATGGCGCCCTGTGAGGTGCGGCTGGACATCAGGGCCAATACCGCCGAGACGATACCCAGCAGATAGGTCAGAAAGATGGCCCAGCCGATCAACCAGGAAGTCATGTGCGCATCCCGTTACATGCAATGGCGGCAGAACACTGCCCGAAAAAACAACTAACTACAGCATACCCTTAAGGACGACGGCCCCACCAGAAGGCGGGGCCGCGAATTAACGATCTCTCGCGTCAGGCGCGCTCGGCGATGATTTCCTTCCACTTGGCAGGTCCGGTCTGGTGGATCGAGGTGCCTTGGCTGTCGACCGCAACCGTCACCGGCATATCCTCCACCTCGAACTCATAGATGGCCTCCATACCCAGGTCTTCGAAGCCCACCACTCGTGCCTTCTTGATGGCTTGAGCAACCAGGTAGGCAGAACCGCCCACGGCCATCAGGTAGATAGCCCGGTTATCGCGGATCGCCTCGATCGCCGCCTCACCCCTTTCGGCCTTGCCCACCATGCCCAGCAGGCCCGTTTCTTCCAGCATGGTGCGAGTGAACTTGTCCATGCGTGTCGCGGTAGTAGGACCGGCCGGGCCGACGACTTCGTCGCGTACGGGATCCACGGGACCCACGTAATAGATGAAGCGGCCCTTCATGTCGACGGGCAGACTCTCTCCCTTCGCCAGCATGTCGACCATACGCTTGTGCGCGGCGTCGCGACCCGTGAGCAGCTTGCCGTTGAGCAGCAGAGTGTCGCCAGGCTGCCAGGTTTGCACCTCCTCCGAAGTGATGGTGTCGAGGTTAACGCGCTTGACATTGTCACCCGCCTCGCGAGTGATTTCTGGCCAGTCTTCGAGGCTAGGGGCCGGCAAGGCCGCCGGTCCCGAGCCATCCAGCGTGAAGTGTGCATGGCGGGTGGCGGCACAGTTGGGGATGATCGCCACTGGCTTATTGGCGGCATGGGTCGGGAAATCCTTGACCTTGATATCGAGCACCGTGGTCAGGCCGCCCAGGCCTTGGGCGCCGATACCGCTCTTGTTGACCCTGTCGAAAAGCTCGAGGCGTAGCTCCTCGGCACGGCTTGCCGGACCACGAGCCTGAAGTTCCTGAATATCGATCGGATCGAGGAGTGCTTCCTTGGCAATCTGCATGGCCTTCTCGGCGGTGCCGCCGATACCGATACCCAGCATGCCGGGCGGACACCAGCCAGCGCCCATCTTCGGCAGCTGCTCCATCACCCAGTCGGCCACGTTGTCCGAGGGATTGAGCATCGCAAACTTCGACTTTGCCTCGCTGCCGCCGCCCTTGGCGGCCACGTGAACCTCGACGGTATCGCCAGGCACCAGCTTGTGGTGAATGACCGCCGGGGTATTGTCGCCAGTGTTCTTGCGGGCGCCATCCGGGTCGGCCAGTACCGAGGCGCGCAACACGTTGTCCGGCAGCTGGTAGGCGCGGCGCACGCCCTCATTGATCATATCGTCGAGGCTCATGTCGGTTTCGAAACGCACGTTCATGCCGACGTGTACGAAGACGGTGACGATGCCGGTGTCCTGGCAGATGGGGCGATGCCCCAAGGCGCACATCCGTGAGTTGATCAGGATCTGGGCGATGGCGTCCTTGGCCGCAGGATTTTCTTCACGTTCGTAGGCCGCTGCCATGGCCTCGATAAAATCCTTGGGATGGTAGTACGAAATGTACTGTAGTGAGTCGGCGACGCTCTGGATCAGATCGTCTTGGTGGATTACGGTCATTGGCAAGCATCTCCTCGGGTGTTGTCGTCATGCCCGTGTCGAGGCGATCAAGGGTCGCAGCGGTGGGTTTGAACGGCGGACATTATACCTCACCCTCTATTCTGCTGACATTTCGCTTATCTTAACCAAAATGTTAAAAATAAAGATAACGGTATAATATTTATTCAGCGATCAATCCCTGGCTGGCAGCGAGGACAGAAGTATAGCCGTCGGGAGGTCACCATCACCCGTTCGATAGTCGTGGCGCAGGCGTGGCACGGCAGGCCTTCACGCTCGAACGTGGCAAAGCGCCAGCGTCGCCAACTGGCTCCCCTGGCACGCTCGGCGACGGCCCAGTCGGCACGATTGGTTACCCCCGCCTGTTCGTAAGCCTGGCGCGTCACCGATAGAATGCATGTCGCCAGGCGCGACAGGGCGCCCTCCTCCAACTCACCCGGCCGGCTCGCGAAGTGAAGTCCGGCGAAGAACAGGATCTCGGTGCGCAGGTAGTTGCCGATGCCAGCGAACAGCGACTGGTCAAGCAGCAGCCCGCCGAGACATCGCCGCTGGAAGCGCGGCTCGAGAAGCGTCGCCTTGACCTGCTCCAGCGTCACGCCATGGGTCAGCAGGTCCGGACCGAGACGCGACAGGAATGGGTGGTCGCCGAGCCGCTCCCCGGCCCATAGCGAGACGTCCGAGGCGCTGTAGAGGCTGGCCGCCCTGCCCTGCGCCACTAGTCGGACACGCAGCGAACGGCGGGTATCCGGCTCGCAGTCGGCAGCGTGAAACTTCCAAACACCGTACAGCTGGTTATGGGAATAGAGCACCCGGCCGTCGTCGAAGCGGATCAGCAACGCCTTGCCCCAGCTGTCTACGGCGATGACCTCGCGCCCGATCAGCGAGGCGGCCTGCCCGGCCAGGTGGGGAAAGACGAACCAGGCATCGTCGAGACGCCGATCGGCGATCTGGTGATGCACGCGGTCCGCGGTACGACGGATCTCCGGACCTTCTGGCATGCGGGCGCCGTCAGGCGGAGCCAAGGAGCAACTGACGCTCCTTCAGCTTGTGGAGACGATCCCGCAGCCGCGCGGCTTCCTCGAATTCGAGATTCTGGGCGGCTTCGAACATGGCATCCTCGACCCGCGAGACTTCTTTCAAGAGATCCCTAGGCGATAAATCGTTCAGATCGTAGACCGCGGCGCCCTCCGCCACCTGGCGCTCGTTCTTGCGCCGCTTGCTCTTGCCCCCCGGGGCCTGGGCGGCCTCGAGAATATCGGCCACCGAGCGGGTCACGGTCGTCGGGGTGATCCCGTGCTGCTCGTTGTGCGCGATCTGCTTGTTGCGTCGCCGCTCGGTTTCTTCCATGGCGCGGCGCATCGAGTCGGTGATTCGATCCCCATAGAGAATCGCCTTACCGTGCGCGTTGCGCGCCGCACGGCCCATGGTCTGGATCAGCGAGCGCTCGTTGCGCAGGAAGCCTTCTTTATCAGCATCGAGTATCGCCACCAGCGACACCTCGGGGATATCAAGCCCCTCACGCAGCAGGTTGATGCCGACCAGCACATCGAACTTGCCGAGCCGAAGGTCGCGGATGATCTCCACGCGCTCGACCGTGTCAATATCCGAATGCAGATAGCGGACCCGCACGCCGTGCTCGTCGAGGTATTCGGTAAGATCCTCGGCCATGCGCTTGGTCAGGGTCGTTACCAGCACGCGCTCCTCGACTTCTGCTCGCAAGTGTATCTCGGAGAGCAGGTCGTCGACCTGGGTGGAAGCCGGGCGGACCTCCAACTGCGGGTCGAGCAGGCCGGTCGGGCGCACCACCTGTTCCACAACCTGGCCCGCATGCTCGGCCTCGTAGGGACCGGGAGTGGCCGACACGAAAATCGTCTGGGGCGAAATCGACTCCCATTCCTGAAAGGTCATGGGCCGGTTATCCAGTGCCGAGGGCAGCCGGAAGCCATATTCCACCAGGGTTTCCTTGCGCGAGCGGTCGCCCTTGTACATGCCGCCCACCTGGGGAACGCTGACGTGGGACTCGTCGATGAACAGCAGCGCATCGGCCGGCAGGTAATCAAAGAAGGTGGGCGGCGGCTCGCCAGGGTTGCGACCGGACAGGTAGCGTGAATAGTTCTCGATGCCGTTGCAATAGCCCAGCTCCAGCATCATCTCGATATCGTAAAGGGTACGCTGTTCAAGACGCTGGGCTTCCACCAGGCGCTCATGCTTGCGCAGCCAATCGAGCCGTTCGACCAGTTCGGCCTTGATCGCGTCGATGGCGCCGAGAATGGTTTCGCGCGGGGTGACATAGTGCGACTTGGGATAGATGGTCATGCGCGGCACCCTGCCCCGCACCTCGCCGGTCAAGGGATCGAATAGACTGATCGTGTCGATCTCGTCGTCGAACAGCTCGACACGCACCGCCTCGTCCTCGGCATCCGCCGGGAAGATATCGATTACGTCACCGCGCACCCGATAGGTGCCACGCTTGAAGTCCATGTCGTTGCGGGTGTACTGAAGCTCAGCCAGCCGGCGCAGGAACTTGCGCTGATCGATCAGCTCGCCACGCGTGAAATGCAGGCGCATCTTCAGGTACTGGTCCGGGTCGCCCAGGCCGTAGATCGCCGATACCGACACCACGATCAGCGCGTCGCGCCGCTCCAGCAACGCCTTGGTGGCCGACAGGCGCATCTGCTCGATATGATCGTTGATCGAGGCATCCTTCTCGATGAAGGTGTCCGATGACGGCACATAGGCTTCAGGCTGGTAGTAATCGTAGTAGGAGACAAAATACTCGACGGCGTTGTCGGGGAAGAAGGCCTTGAATTCGCCGTAGAGCTGGGCGGCCAACGTCTTGTTGGGCGCCATCACAATGGTCGGGCGCTGCAGGCGCTCGACCACGTTGGCCATGGTGAAAGTCTTCCCGGAGCCGGTGACACCCAGCAGCGTCTGATGGGTAAGCCCCGAGTCAAGCCCGCCGACCAGGCCTTCGATGGCCGCGGGCTGATCGCCGGCGGGCTGGAATTTTGACTGCAAACGAAACGGCTTGCTCATGGCGTCTCCCGGACGAAGCGGGCGCCATGATGGCGCCCGCACATGCTATAGACTCCAGTTCGCGTCAGGCGTGAGGCTGGGTAGTCCGCGTGGTGACTTCTACAGTGGAACTGGTCATCAGTCGATGTATCGGACACTTATGACTGATCTCCTCCAGCCGCGCCCGTTGCTCAGGGTCCTCGATTCCGTGAAAGGTCATCCGCACGTCGAGTCGGTAAATGCCATGGCGTTCCTCGCTGTCATCGCGATTGACCGTGACGCTGACCCGTTTCAGAGGCCACTCCTTGCGCCGCGCATACATTTGTGCCGTGATGGCCTTGCAGGCGCCGAGCGACAGGTCGAAGTAATCATGGGGGTCGGGTGCCGTCCCTTCGCCACCGAACGCCTCCGGCACATCCACAAAGAGGTCGTCGAAGCCGTCGAGCTCCACGCACTGACGGTAGATATGGTTGCGCTCGCTGGTGACTTCAATGGGCTTCTTCTTCATCCTTTACCTCGTGTGATCGGGTAACACTGCGTGGTCAAGTCACATTGATGGGCAGGTCGAGGGCTTCCACCACCTCGACCAAGGTGTCTCGTCGAACACGGCCTTCGACCTCGGCGCCGTATCTACCCACCTCGACACTCTCGACACCATCGATCAACATGAGCGCAGTCGTGATGCGGTTGATCTGCTCGGCGCTCTCGATGCCCTCGAAACCAAGCGACTGATGCGCCATACACATCTCCCTCCTGACTTGGCATGCCTGACAAGGTTCCAAGTCTAGCATGACCACAAAACTGCAAAGTGGTTGCAATGCCGTACCCGAGCCCGCATTGAATGACATGAACGATTCCTCTCATCGCAAGGAGCCACCGGAAATGACCGATTGGATCGCTGCCACCGGCGGCCGGCTGGAAGCCGAAAACCGGGTCTTGTTCGACACCCCCGATCAGGCCCGCCTGGCCCTGGAAAATACGATATTGACCCCGCTGGCCCATCTTGGCGTGCTCGACGTAGTCGGTAGTGATGCCGAGACATTTCTACAGGGGCAGACCAGTGCCCAGGTGGCTCTGGCCGACGGCGACTTCGCGCCACTGACCTGCTTTTGCACCCCCAAAGGCCGCATGTTGGCCAATGCCCAGCTATGGCGAGTCGCCAAGGATCACTATCGGTTGCTGATGCATACCAGCCTGCTCGAGCCGCTGGCCGAGCATCTGGGCAAGTTTGCCGCCTTCTACAAGGTCAACCTCGACATCCGCGACGATCTGGCGCTGCTGGGTCTGGTCGGCCGCGAAGCGGCGGCGCTGGCCGAGGTACGCTTCGATGTTGTACCGCCCCGGCCCTGGCACCAGACAGCCAACGATGATCTGCAGTTACTGGCCCATCCCGGCCCGCGCCCTCGCCTGCTGGCCTGCCTGTCCGCCGAGCGGGCCATAGAGGTCTGGCAACGGCTGAGCGAACATGCCACACCGGTCGATAATGCTGTCTGGCGCTTGCACGACATCCAGGCCGGCCTCGCGTGGCTGGATGCCAACCAGCGTGATGCCTACCTGCCGCAGATGATCAATTGGGAGGCCCTGGGCGGCATCAGCTTCAAGAAGGGCTGCTATACGGGCCAGGAAGTGGTCGCTCGGGCGCACTTTCGTGGTCAGGTCAAGAAGCGCCTGGTCCGGGCCCAGCTCGACGGCAATCGACTTCCCGCCCCCGGCAGTGCTATCGAGGATGCCGACGGCAAACGTCTCGGCGAGGTGTTCTGCGCCGAGTTGGATGCCTATGGAGAAGCCGAAGTGCTGGCAGTGATCAGCACGCGCGAAGCGGCCCTGCCGTTGAGTGTCGCGGGCCAAAAGCTCAAGCTGCTGAAATTACCATACGAGGTGGAGCGGCTGGACCCCGAGAGCCTCGCAGCCCGAGGCTGAACCTCAACGCTGGAACAGACGCTTGGCGCTGGCGGTACTGTGAGCCGCCACCTGATCGATCGTTTGCTCACGCAGCCTCGCCACATGCTTACACACCTCGGCAACGTTGGCCGGCTCGTTGCGCTGGCCTTGGAGGCCGGCAAGCGGCATGTCGGGGCTGTCGGTTTCCAGCACGTAGCCTTCATCCGGCAGTGAAACGACCGCGCGATGAAGACGCTTGGCGCGCTTATGGGTCAATGCCCCGCCGAGTCCCAGGGTAAAGCCGAGGTCGAGAAACTGGCGGGCCTGTTCGGGGGAACCGGAAAAGGCGTGAATCAGCCCGCCGGCCGGTAGATCAAGCTGACGCAAGCGCTTGGCTACCCTGTCGTTGGCCTGTACGCAGTGAATCACCACCGGCAGTTGGTATCGCTTGGCCAAACGCAACTGAGCATCGAAGAAGAGCCACTGGTCGTCGAGCGTGTCGGCAAGACGCGCATCGATGCCGCACTCGCCGACGGCAACGACCTCGGGGTGGGCGCCCAAGGCTTGATCCAACGCCTCGAGATCCGACTCGCGATGCTGGTCCATGAAGTAGGGATGCAGTCCCAGACAGACCTCGACGTCATCGCGCTCACCAAGCGCCAGCACATTATCCCACCGTGCTCGGGTCGTGCCCGGCACCACGAAACGGCGCACATCTTCTGCCCTGGCCCGCTCGAATACCGCCTCGCGGTCGGCATCGAAGTCGGGGAAATCCAGGTGACAGTGGGCATCGATCAGCATGAGCATCGATCCGTAGGGTAAAGCATCAGTGTTCGCGTGTGGGCTGGAAACGGATCGCCGGCCAGCGCTCCTGGGTCATCTGCAAATTGACCCGGGTGGGCGCAATATAGGCCAGATAACCGCCGCCATCGATAGCCAGATTAGTGCTGGCCTTGCGCTTGAACTCATCGAGTTTCTTGTCATCTTCACTGTAGACCCAGCGAGCGGTATGTACATTCACCGCCTCGTAAAGGCAGTCGACCTTGTATTCTTCCTTCAACCGGTGGGCGACCACATCGAACTGCAGCGTTCCTACTGCACCGAGGATCAAGTCGTTGTTGTCCAGCGGCATGAACACCTGGGTCGCGCCTTCCTCGGAGAGCTGTTGCAGACCCTTCTGCAAGGCCTTCATCTTCAGCGGATCCTTGAGTCGCACGCGCTTGAACAGTTCCGGAGCGAAGTGCGGGATGCCGGTGAAGCGCATGTCCTCGCCCTGGGTGAAGGTATCGCCGATCTGGATGGTGCCGTGGTTATGCAGGCCGATGATGTCACCCGGCCACGCCTCCTCGACCTGCGAACGGTCCGAGGCCATGAAGGTCAAGGCATCGGCAATCTTGATATCCTTACCGATACGCACGTGGCGCATCTTCATGTTGCGATCATACTTGCCTGAACAGACCCGCAGGAAGGCGATACGGTCGCGGTGGTTAGGGTCCATGTTGGCCTGGATCTTGAAAACGAAACCACTGAAGCGCTCGTCGTCGGCCTCGACGGTACGCATATCGGTATCGCGAGGCTGTGGTGTCGGCGCGTACTCGACGAAGCCGTCGAGCATCTCGCGCACGCCGAAGTTGCCCATGGCGGTCCCGAAATAGACCGGCGTCAGCTCGCCACGCCGGTACGCTTCCAGATCGAACTCATGCGAGGCGCCACGCACCAGTTCGATTTCCATTCGTAATTCCTCGGCCTGTTCCTCGCCTAGCACCTCGTCCACCTCAGGGCTATCGAGTCCCTCGATACGCTTGTCGTCGGGGATACGGCTGCCCTGCCCCTGGGTATAGAGATGAATGACGTCGTTCTGCAGATGATAGACGCCTCGAAAGTGGCGCCCCATACCGATCGGCCAGGTCATGGGCGCGCACTGGATGTTGAGCACCTCCTCGACCTCATCCATGACCTCGACCGGGTCGCGGGTATCGCGATCCATCTTGTTGATGAAGGTCAGGATCGGCGTGGTACGCAGACGGCAAACTTCCATCAACTTGATGGTCCGCGCCTCCACGCCCTTGGCGCAGTCGATGACCATCAGCGCCGAATCCACAGCGGTGAGGGTCCGATAGGTGTCCTCGGAGAAGTCCTCGTGACCCGGTGTGTCGAGCAGGTTGACGATGCGCCCGCCGTAAGGAAACTGCATGACCGAGGTGGTCACCGAGATGCCGCGTTCCTGCTCCATTTTCATCCAGTCGGATGTGGCATGGCGGTCGTTGCGTTTGCTCTTGACCGAGCCGGCCATCTGGATGGCATTGCCGAACAGCAGCATCTTCTCGGTGATGGTGGTCTTGCCGGCGTCGGGGTGACTGATGATCGCGAAGGTTCTGCGCAGCCCGACTTCACGGGCCAAGGTGGGGTTTGACATCAATACTGTGCCTGGTCGGGTCTCGAATGAATTCTCGAAAGGTTGCCATGATAGCGCGACAGGCCAGCGGGCTGCACCCCGGCCATTGCGCAAACCACTGCCAAGCAGGCTAGGCTGAGCATACGCTCCAGAGAGGTACTCCAATGAAGTTGGTCTACGACGGTCAATGCCCGATGTGCCAGCAATATATACGCGTGCAACGCATCCGACGTGATCTCGGCGAGCTCGAACTCATTGATGCCCGTGACAACAGTGCCGCGAGGGACGAGCTGACTCGGCTCGGCATTGATCTGGACGAAGGCTTCGCATTGAAGATCGGCGAACGGTGGTATCACGGCAGTGAGGCGCTGCACCGGCTCAGCGTGATGAGCACCCGTAGCGGTCTTGTCAATCGCGCTATGGCGAGCCTCTTCGCCTCTCCCGAGCGATCCGCACGCTTCTATCCGCCGCTCAAGGCTGGCCGAAATGCCCTGCTGAGGCTCCTGGGTCGCGCCCCCATCCATAATCTGCGCAAGTAACTGTCCCGCTTTCCCCACTTGCTGTTCCCAGCATTATCATCAACCTTGTTATTAGGTTTACTTTCCATCAAGCCGTCAGGTCAGCCTCTGAACCGCCATGACGGGGTCTTACGGGGTTATTGTTGGCCCGAGCAGAGCGATCTTTCAAAGGATTGAACGCCCAAGCAGCTTGGGCCTCCCATGGCTCAAGCATCTTGAGATAAGAGCAATCAAGGAGATTCTCATGAGCCGTTTGTATTTTCTGACGCCGGATCTGGACACCACGGTCAATATCACCCATGAGCTGTATGACCTCAATTTGACCAAAGAGGAAATCCACGTCGCAGGCCCCGCCTGGGAGCAGCTCAAGGAGCAGGGGGTGAATGTCGCCACCCTGCGCCATACCACTGATGTGGGCAATGCGGCAAAGCGTGGTGTCATTCTGGGTATCTTGCTGGGGTTTGTGCTGGGGCTTATCACTCATTACTTTCTCGACAGGGCCATGGGCGATGTCAATTTCTGGCTGGTCACCTTGGGCATGACGGCGTTTGGCGGATTGTTCGGTGTCTGGAGCAGTACTCTCGTCGGGGTGGCGGTGCGTGATGTCAAGCTCGACGAATACGATGAAGCGATCGAAAACGGTGCCTTCCTGATGATGGTTGACGTGCCCGAAGGGCGCGAAGACGAGATCAATGCGGTCATTCACCGCCATCACCCCGAGGTGGTCATCGACAAGGCCAGTCCCAAAGAAAAGAGATTCTGGGGGCAAGGCCAGTAATATTCATTGACATTTCCGCTTACAGCTTGATGGAGACGATGCGCTGCCCTGAATGCCGAGACAGCGCATCAATCTTACTGTCGTGAGACGCTTGGCAAAATACTAACAAGCCCTTTTATTAACGAAAGCACTTCCTATAAAAGCGCTGCATGACTTGTTTCGTTGAGTCGGGAGTCATCAAGAGGAATTTCCTGCGAAGTTTCCGCATGGCCACCCTTACCAAGTGTTGTTTGCCGTTCTTGGCGACCGACCCCATACCCGGATGACACATCTCGCTTGATTCCAGGCAGAAAACGGGCTTTCCTGAATGCTCTGCCACCCGTCTCGCCATTAGTTCTTTTTTCGCAAAAAACAGCCTGGCTATGGAGCTTCCATAATGATTGGCTAGCTGGGCGGCATATTCTTCAAAGTCCTCGGCCTTCCGCGTTGATGATGCATCGCTCATTATCAAGTGATCGTGCTCTATGTTGTGCTTTTCCAACCAACGCAGCGTTAGCTCACGATATTCTTCGCTACGATGGGTCACGATAGTATGCAGCTTGTAGGTCGGTAGGACGAGCGGCTTGGCATTCATGAGGTAATCTCGATACCGTTCCTCTTCCTGGATAACTCCTCGGTCAGGTTCAAGACATAACACCCCCTCAAGCTCCACGTATGAACTACCCAGTACGGGATGATGGAAGATATTCCACTGGAAGACTCTCGGGCCAGGCGCTATTTCAAAAAATATATCGATGAATTTAATACTATCCCTTTCGACATAGATGGCCAGACGAGTCACTTGACGCGATGTTCTGTCTTTAATTTGCTCAAGTGCTGCTCGTATCGAGCGGCCCGTCATGACGCTATCATCCACAAGTAATATCTTTTCGGCATCCCATGCAGTATTCAGTGTCCTCGCGCCCTTTCTGGTGATACCGGACTTTATACTCGCATTATTAAGAAAAGAGTTAAGGTCTGTACAGTTAACGTTAAGCAACAAACCTATCATATAGGCAGGAATCATTCCGCTGCGGGGAATACCGACCACCAGATCGTAGCCTTCCCCCTGTAGCTTATGGATATTATTTTGAATATCCTGACCCAGATCCTTATATGACTTAAATTTCATAGCCTGACCTTGCTGAATTTTTCAATAAGATTTTCTTGTATAACACAATCAAGAAAAATTAAAAAAATAGTTAACTAAGTACCAAAAAAACCGTTAAGTATGATCATTAATTACACTCAATATCCACATAGATATGCCCTCTAAAAACGAGGTTAGCACGCTTCGACCTGGTGGCGAAAAAACATTTCTCCAATATGACAGAAAAAATACTTTTATCTAAAAGGCCGATCACTTTTTTATATCATGATTTTTCGGATGCATGAGAATGTCTCTCCTCACGCTATGCCATGTTTAAACAACTAATTATTTTAAATTAACTATCTAATACTTTTGTTCATTGTATTGGTAACTCTTAAACCAAGTGATGCTTCTCTGACAACACCCAGCAAACAATGTTTCTCAAACATTAACACTGGCTCGCTCGACGCATTATGCCTCGAGCAAGATAAACCATGTGTGCCGTGATTTTTACACCTGTCCTGAAAAGGGTAGTGATCTCCAGGCGTTCAGGCACTGGCTTTATCGGTGAGACGCGTGAGATCGGGTATCATCTGGGGTTCGTGCCCCCTTGGAGTGACCATGCTCGCCGCCCTGCCCCTGCCGCTTTCCACGCCCAGCCGGAACCTAGTGCGCCTGACCTTCGTACGCGGCATCACCTGGACCGGTTTTCTTGCCGGCATCATCATCGGTATCGAAGTGCTGAGTTTCGAGCTCGACGTGACCATGGTCATCACAGTGATCGTGAGCATGGCGTTGATCAATATCACCACCTGGTGGCGTCTCGGCCGCCCACGTGCAGTCACGCATGGTGAGTATCTGATCCACTTGATGGCCGATGTCGCTGGGCTGTCCCTGCTGTTCTACTTTACCGGCGGCTCCACCAATCCGTTCATCACCTACTATCTCGTGCCGGTCACCATTGCCGCTGCTACCCTGCCCTGGCGTCATGCCTGGACCGTCGCCGGGGCAGCAATGCTGGCCTACACCATCCTCTTGTTTCACTTTCAACCGGTACCTCAGCTAAGCCAAGGCCCTGCCAGCGGCGGCCCCCTTAACTTGCATGTGTTGGGCATGTGGCTGAATTTTGGCCTTTCGGCGGGACTTGTGACGTTTTTCATCTTCAAGATGGCCCACGCCTTGCGCAGCCGCGATCAAGCGCTGTCGCGCACTCGCGAGGCAGCATTGCGCAACGAGCAGGTGCTGGCCGTGGCTACCCAAGCGGCCGGTACGGCTCACGAGCTTGGGACACCGCTGTCGACCATGGCAGTGCTACTCAGCGAGATGCGTGAGGAGGCACGAGGCAATCCTGTCCTCGAGAAGGACCTAGCGGTGCTGCGCGATCAGGTGGATACCTGCAAGTCGCGATTGCGTCATCTTGTGGAAAACGCCGACCAACGACGCATGGCCAAACCCGAGATTCTCGACGCCGATCTATGGCTGACTGGAGTGGTTCAGCGCTGGCTGGTGCTGCGGCCCGATGTCAGCTATCACCTTGATGTTGCCGATCGCCGTGGTCGACCCTGGCTGGCAATCGATGCCACCCTTGATCAGGCACTGACTAACCTGCTGAACAACGCTGCCGATGCCAATCCGGACGATATACACATTCATCTGGATTGGACGGCTAAGGATGTGATCATCGATATCCGTGACCACGGCCCCGGTGTGGCCATGTCCATCGCCGATCAGCTAGGCGAAACCTTTATCTCCACCAAGAGCAAGGGCCTGGGAATGGGACTCTTCCTGACACATGCCACCATCAACCGCTTTGGCGGTGGTGTCAGCCTGTACAATCATCCTGAAGGCGGGACCTTGACCGAGGTAACCTTGCCACGCAGTAAGCCTGCTGCCTGACGACGAATGATCGTTAACATCCCTGCGAGGACGCCATGCGAGAGAGCACTCAACGCCTGCTGATCATCGACGATGATGAGATGTTCTGCCACGTGCTTGATCGGGCCATGAGCCGGCGCGGGTTTGAAGTGCTGGTGGCGCGCAATGCCAGCGAGGCACTGACTCTGGCCCGACGTCACCTGCCAGAAATAGCTACATTGGATCTCAAGCTTGAAAATGAATCCGGCTTGAAACTGTTACCTGAGTTATTGGAACTAGTGCCGCACTGCCGAGTGGTCGTGCTCACCGGCTATTCCAGCATTGCCACGGCGGTGGAGGCGATCAAGCTGGGCGCGGTAAACTATCTATGCAAGCCGGCCGATGCCGACGAGATTCTGGTCGCCCTCGAGAGACAGCAGGGCGACCCTGACACTGAGGTGGCGGATAACCCGCCGTCGATCAATCGTATCACCTGGGAACACATTCAGAAGGTGCTACAGGAGCACGACGGCAATATCTCGGCGACCGCCCGCGCCCTGGGGATGCACCGGCGTACCCTGCAGCGCAAGCTGCAAAAGCGGCCGGTACGACGCTGAGGATTAACGCAATTACTGGGCTGTCCAGCCCAGGTCAATATTCCAGCTGGATCCGGTCACCGCACCGGCCGCATCCGACGCCATGTAGGCAACCAGTTCGGCAACTTCGGAAGGCTCGATCAGGCGCTTGATGGCTGCGTTCTTGAGCATGATCTGCTCAATCACTTCCTGCTCCTGCATGCCGTGCATCCTGGCCTGATCAGCGATCTGATTATCGACCAGCGGGGTTTTCACATATGCAGGACAGATCGCATTGGCAGTAATGCCCTGAGCACCACCCTCCAGCGCCGCCGTCTTGGTCAGACCGATCATGCCATGCTTGGCACTGATATAGGCCGACTTGCCGGGCGAAGCCACTTGAGCGTGAACCGAAGCGATATTGATAATGCGCCCCCAGCCGTTTTCGCGCATCGAAGGCCAGACCGCCTGGCTCAGCAGGAAGGGAGCGGTGAGCATCAGATCGATAATCCGTCGCCACTGCGTCTCGGGAAACGACTCGATGGGAGCGACGTGCTGGATGCCGGCGTTATTGACCAGAATGTCAACTCGGCCGAAGCGCTTGATGGCATCGGCCGCCGCTGCCTTACAGGCCTCACCATCGGTCAGGTCCGCCTGAAAGAAAGCCGCCCCCATCGATTCTGCAAGCGCCTTGCCATCTGGATTGAAATCCACTGCCAGGACCTGATGGCCCAATTCCCGGAAGTGGCGGACCACGGCCTCGCCAATACCACTGCTGGTGCCGGTCACCAGGGCAACGCGGGGAGTGGCTGCACTCGATGTCATGTATCTCTCCTTAACTTTGCATTTTAGGGTAAGGATGTGTATTCAGATCAAACGTCGGCAAGCGCTTGCCATGCCTTCAGCATACGGATGCGGCCAGGATGGCACCAGTCAGCCATCATCGGACGTCATGACGCGCTCCATGAGCTGTTGGGCCAGGCGACTGGCCTGCTGCAGCGACTCGACATCCGAGAGATCATCAAGCACCTGGCAGCGCCAGAATCCGAGACCTGGTTCGAGACGTTCGGCAGCAAACCAATAATCTCCCGAAGGCAGCGCGACTCGACGTGTCGCCCCAACGTCCGGTGGCAAAGCCTCAGGATCCTGGGACAGCATCGCCAGCGACAATGATAGTGGCGTGATAAGCGCCCCCAACAGCTCGTCGCCTAACGGCTGAAAACACAAGGCATCGACGCCGAGTCGTGGGTTGAAATGCGGCTCTTGCTTGGCCGCTTTGAAGTGATGGCGTGTCCAGGCATCGGCAAGCTGGCGTAGCCGGCCATATTGTTCGGGACTCAAGGCCTGCATCGTTTCCTCCCTTGGTTGCCTCCATGATACCCATCCCGGGAGGCGTTCGGCAGCACTGTCGCGAGCTGCTAGCATAAGGCAACCCTCCCGCTGCCGATGAGTTGAAGCCCATGACCCCTGCCGAGCGCCTGAAAATCACCGTGAATATCGCTGAAGAGGCGGGCCGCATGATCGTCAAGGCTCGTCAGGAACAGAGCTTCGCGCACCGCTACAAGGACCAGGGACGCGAACTGGTCACCGATGTCGACGTGGCGGTAGACACGCTGATCAGTGAACGCTTGCAGGACCATTTCGGCGACGAAGCGCGCCTCAGCGAGGAGCTGGCACCCGATCAAGATGCCCTGGGACGGCAAGGTCCGCTCTGGGTCATCGACCCGATCGACGGCACCGTCAACTTCGCCCATGGCCTGGTCCATGTCGCGGTCTCCATCGCCTGGTTGCTCGATGGTCAGGTTCGTATCGGCGTGGTGCACGCGCCATTTCTCGGCGAGACCTTCACCGCCATCGCCTCGAAGGGCGCGTGGTGCAATGACACTCCTATTCAGGCCAGTGCTAGCGAGGCGCTAGAGCGTTGCCTGGTTGCCACCGGCTTTCCCTATCGCCGCGACAGCCGTCCACCCCTGATGCGACGGTTCGCCGCCGTGCTCATTCGTTGCCAGGATGTGCGACGCAACGGGTCGGCGGCATTGGACCTGTGTGATGTCGCTTGTGGTCGCCTCGATGCCTATTACGAGAGCGTCTCGCCCTGGGACTTCGCCGCCGGCTGGTTGGTCGCCCGTGAAGCGGGCGCCCGTACCGGGCATCTCTACCCTTGCCCAGCGGGAATTCCCGAAGATCTGTTCGGTGAGAACCTACTGGTTGCAAGCCCGGCGATCTATGACGAACTCGGCGAGTTATTGCGCCTCGCCGATGACGGCGACGCGACTTTCGGCTAGGCGTCACCTAAGCGGAATAGCTCATCAAGCCGGACACAAGCTTTGCGAAATAGCGTGATGTTATGGACAGGCTAGTCGACTGCTATTGGCCGCAAGCTTCACTTCTCGCCATAATAAGCGTCAATATTTCTTGACCTTTCCTTTTCAACCTTGAAGTGCGCCACCTCGGCGCCAGGAGATCTTGCATGTTCGTGGTCATTTTCGGCCGTCCCGGCTGTTCTTTTTGTGTACGCGCTGTACAGCTGGCGAAAACCCTCGAAGCGGCCAGCGCCATCGACGGTTTTCGCTATGTTGATATCCATGCCGAAGGCATTACCAAGGCCGATCTGGGCAAGACCATCGGTAAGCCGGTGCATACCGTGCCGCAGATTCTCATCGATGAGACGCATATCGGAGGATTTACCGAGTTCGACCGCTATGTGCGCGATCACAACCTCCAGGCGTTAGCCAGCGCACGCTGAGCTAGCCCTCTTCCTTCGTCACGTGTTGCTGATGCCCGTGCCGTTGTCGCCCGACAGCGGCGACGGCAAGTTTCCTTGTCTGTGAAAGCGTCATCTCCTCGTTGAATGCTCCCATGCTTCCTCTGCCTATACTTTTGTCCGAAGCGTTACGGCGAGAGCCAGAGCATCACGACAGAGGGATATGCCACGATGCAGCGGGAAGAGTTCATCCAGCAGCTATGGCTGGACTACATCCATCAGCACCCCGATATTGGTGGGCTGAGACTCTGGCCGGTCGATGCGCCGATAGAGTACCTGGCGCTGCTTACCCTGAATCATGGCGAATATGCCATGGACAGTCTATTGCCGATGCTGGCACTTCTTGGCTACCGCCGTGTGCATCGCCATGCCATGGCCGACCGAGGCCTGCTGGTATCCTTGCTCGCACCTCCTGATAATGGCGCCTGGCTGTTGCTGACCGAATTACAACTCGGCACCCTGTCGCGTCATCCTCGCGACACACTCAAGACATTAGTATCAACACACGCCGCGCCGACGGCACAACGCGTCGAGAACCTGCTGTGTCATGGTCGCCCCTGGCCAATGCCTGACTGGTCGACTTACCAAACGTTGTATCTTGCCAACCCCCTGGCCGGCTGGCTGGCGGTCATGGGGCCACGCCTGCATCACGTCGGCTTTGACTGCGCGCAGTTGGGCTCTGATATCGAGATACTGGATCAGAAGATGAATCAGGCAGGGCTCAATGGCCACAGCAACCGCCATCAAGGAGTGTTTCCTGTATCTCCTCTTCTCGATTTTCGTTTCTACCCGACACGCTCTCGACGCATGGCATTTGCGCAGGGCGATGAGCATCGCATCGAACTGGGCGGCCTGGCCTTGGTGCAAAAACAGGTCAGTGCCAACCAGGAGCGCACCTCGGAGCTGTTGCTGCCACACCATACTCGTTGTGAAATGTCCTGACAGCAGCACCACGAAATCCTCTCATCCACAGAATCTGTGGATAACGCTGTGCAAGAGACAAGCGCAAGCGGTGACAAGCACCGAAACGACCGGCTTGAGCGAGACTGGTCAGTTTTTCATCATCGATAGGTCGACCACCCTTCGAAACGCATGACGGCCCGAATAAATCTTATCCGGGCCGTCATGCGTTATTCAGCCAAACGATCGATCAGACGTCGAAAGTCATCTCCGGCACATGATCGGGAACGATCAGCTTGCCGGCGGTCTTCTCGATAATCTCCTCGACGCTGATGCCCGGCGCGCGCTCCTTGAGGATGAATGTGCCGTTCTCGATTTCCAGGTAAGCGAGATCGGTCAGCACCCGGTTGATGCAGCCCGCGCCAGTCAGCGGCAGGCTACAGGACTCCAGAAGCTTGGATTCGCCATGCTTGGAGGCATGCGTCATGGTACAGATGATGTTCTCGGCGCCAGCGACAAGGTCCATGGCCCCGCCCATGCCCTTGATCAACTTGCCAGGGATCATCCAGGAGGCAATGTTGCCGTTCTGGTCGACTTCAAACGCGCCCAGCACGGTCAGGTCGACGTGACCGCCGCGGATCATCGCGAAGGATTCGGCCGAGGAGAAGATCGCGGCGCCTGGACGGGCGGTGACCGTCTCCTTGCCGGCGTTGATCATGTCGGGGTCAAGTTCATCCTCAGTGGGATAACGCCCCATACCCAGCAGGCCGTTCTCGGACTGCAGCATCACGTCGATGCCACCGGGAATGTAGTTGGCTACCAGGGTCGGGATGCCGATCCCGAGGTTGACGTAGAAGCCATCTTCGAGTTCACGCGCTACACGCTGCGCCATTTGCTCACGGGTGAGTGCCATCTTGTTGCCTCTTGTGTTCGGTCAGAGAAGCGGTCGCTTGCCAAGTCCCGGCGAACTGGGCCGGTACATCCTGCTCTGGGGATCACCCCTGATGCACGGTGCGCTTCTCGATACGTTTCTCGAAGGTGCCCTGAATGATGCGATCGACGTAAATACCCGGAGTATGGATCTGGTCGGGCTTGAGTTCGCCGGGCTCGACGATCTCTTCGACTTCCACCACGGTGATCCTGCCGGCAGTCGCGGCCATCGGGTTGAAATTCTGGGCTGTGTCGCGATACACCACGTTACCGTAACGGTCGGCCTTCCAGCCCTTGACGATGGCGAAGTCGCCGACCACGGATTCTTCTAGAATATAGTGACGTCCGTTGAACTCGCGAACCTCCTTGCCCTCACCGATGGGCGTGCCATAGCCGGTGGCCGTATAGAAGGCCGGTATGCCGGCACCCCCTGCGCGCATTTTCTCGGCCAACGTGCCCTGGGGAGTCAGTACCACCTCGATCTCATCATTGAGCATCTGCCGTTCGAACAAGGCGTTCTCACCGACATAGGAGGCGAAGATTCGGCTGATCTGGCGATCTTCCAACAGCAGGCCCAGGCCGAAGCCGTCGACGCCACAGTTGTTGGAATAGACTGTCAGATCCTTGACGCGGCGGCGCTTGATCTCGGCAATCAGGTTCTCGGGGATACCGCAGAGCCCGAAGCCGCCGGCGATCACGGTCATGCCGCTCTCGATACCGTCCATCGCGTCTTCATAGGAGTACACTCGCTTA
Source organism: Halomonas korlensis (assembly GCF_900116705.1). GTDB lineage: Bacteria > Pseudomonadota > Gammaproteobacteria > Pseudomonadales > Halomonadaceae > Halomonas > Halomonas korlensis. The sequence continues at coordinate 137,707 of NZ_FPBP01000001.1, forward strand.
TCGAATCCGGCCATAGTGGCGCCTCGTGTTGTTGTGACATGAGTATTCAGCGTAGTCGTCGCCAATCAATATGGCGTTGTCTGACCAGTGTTGTTCGTCAGGATATATTTGTTAAGTTTGTTTTTTTTATCGATTAATTATTTCTCCAAATAAATTACACCTTGGTAGCATGCCATGACCGTCAAACAGCTGCGTGCCTTTCTTGCCGTGGCCCAGACCCTGAGCTTCACCCAAGCCTGCGAGGTGCTGCACCTCTCGCAGCCCGCTCTCAGCCTGGCCATCAAGGGCCTGGAGGAAAGCCTGGGGGGCCGCCTGTTGATCCGCAGCACCCGCAGCGTGCGCCTGACTCCCGAAGGCGAATCCCTTGTCCCGCTGGCCAAGCGTCTGTTGGCCGACTGGGACAACACCGAAGAGATGCTGCGCCAGCGCTTCACGCTGCAGCTTGGTCGTCTCTCGGTCGCCACTATGCCCTCCTTCGCCAGCAACCTGCTGCCGCCAGTGCTGATGGCCTTTCGGCGCCGATATCCCAGGGTCAATATCACGGTCCATGATGTAATCAATGAGCAGGTCATCGACATGGTGCGCAAGCGTCAGGTGGAACTCGGCATCGCTTTCGAACCCGAGGCCACCGGCAGTCTTAACTTCACCCCGCTGTTCATCGATCGCTTCGTCGCCGTGGTACCGTCAAGCTCGATGCTTGCCAGCCATTCCCGGCTTGAGTGGTCGACGCTGCTGACCCATGATTTCATCGCCCTTCAGCGCCCTTCCATGGTACGCCGACTGCTTGACCAGCAGCTCGGTGAAGGGAATATTCATCTGCCGATCGCCTTCGAAAGTCACCAACTGGCCACCGTCGGCCGGATGGTTGCAAGCGGCTTGGGGGTCAGTGCAGTACCCTCACTGTGTATCCGTCAGATGCAGGAACTTGGTGCGGTCTGCCTACCGCTTACCCAGCCGGTCATCGAACGCGCCGTCGGCGTGCTTACCTACGGCACTCACGAGCTCTCGGTCGCAGCCTTGGCACTGCAAGAAGTACTTGCCGAGACGATCGATACCCCCATGCTCGAATCGCGACGTTGATAGCCGCGTCTGGGCACCCCGGGTGTGATCCTTTAGCATGAGCGCTTTCGCATCCTGCCGAGGAGTCCTGGCATGTCGTTGCTCAAGGGGATCGCCAGCGCCTTGCTGCTGGCCCTCAGCACGCTTTTCTGGGGGGTGCCATTGATCCTGCTGACACTCCTCAAGGTGATCACACCGAGCCGCCCGCTACGCCGGCGGGTCCTGGAGGGCCTCAACCGGGTTGCTCTCAACTGGATCGGCACCAACCTGTGGTGGATGCGCCGTTGGCTGAAGCCGACTCTCGATATCGAGTTGCCCGAGGGGCTGAGCCGTGACCAGTGGTGGCTCGTGTTATCGAACCATCGTAGCTGGACCGACATCTTCCTATTGTTTTTTGCCCTGCACCGCCGCATTCCCATGCCGCACTTCTTCGTCAAGCGCCAGTTGATCTGGATCCCTGTCGTTGGCCTGGCCTTCTGGGCCATGGAGTTTCCGATGTTACGTCGCCTGACGCGTGAAGAACGTGACCGCAATCCCCAGCTGGCAAGACGGGATCGTGACGCCACCGAGCGTATGTGCCGCCATGCCAGGGAGCGACCGATTGCCATCTACAACTTCGTCGAAGGTACTCGCTTCACGCCGTCCAAGCAGGCCACCCAGGCGTCGCCATACACCCACCTGTTGCGTCCACGCGCTGGCGGTATTGCTCAGGTGCTGAATCTGTTGGGAGACCGCCTGGATGGCATCCTCGACGTCACCCTGCGCTACGAAAACCCCCAGCCAAGCTTCTGGGGCTTCCTCTGTGGGCGCGAAGGTGGTGTGACGCTGCATGCGAGACGACTGGACATCCCCGCCTGGATGACTCATGGCAATTATCATGATGACCCGCTGACCAAGGAACGCTTCCATTCATGGCTGAATGCCCTGTGGCAGGAAAAGGACGACGTCCTTTCACACTCCCGATAGCTCGCGCAACAACTCTGGTACTCATGCTTATGCTGCTGGCTGGCTGCGCCTCTAGTGCCGACAGGGCAACACAGCGCGATGGCACGACCATGGCAGGTAGCTGGATCAGCGTGCAGCGTGGCGACACCCTTGGGGAGTTGGCGCGTCGTGGTGGCGTCCCGCTCGAGCGCCTGCAACGGTTCAATCCTGGCGTTGACTCGCGAAGGCTCGCGGTCGGTCAACGCCTGTTGATGCCGACCCATAACGAGCGTGCGCCAGCAAACGGCCCCTATCGTTATCAGATCCGCCCCGGTGATACCTATACCAGTATCGCCAGACGCTTCAATACGCGCGCGTCTCACGTGCAGGCGGCCAATTCCAGCATATCGGCCACTGCGCTCAAGGTCGGCCAGATTATCGCGGTGCCTCTCAAGGGTGGCTCAGGGGCCACAAACCAGGTCAACACCGGCGGTGGGAAGGCCAGCGATACCAAGACAAGAGTTACCAAGACCAGCCCTGCCAGTGCATCGACCCGACAGGCCAGCTTGCCCGATCCGGGAAACTTGCCAGCTTCGGCCCGTCGATGGCCCTGGCCCTTGCAGGATTACCGCATCGTCAGACGCTTCGGCAACGACAGCCGAGGCACGCTACAGCCGATGCTGCTGGCGACGGAACGCGGCGCCCGCGCGACGTCGGTGGCCGATGGCGACGTGCGCTTTGCCGACAGCATGCGACAGCTCGGCGAGGTGGTGATCGTCCATCACGCCGACAACATCCAGAGTGTCTATGCCCTGTGCGAGGAGCCCCTCGTCGCCAACGGCGATCGGGTCAGCCGCGGTGACGAGGTGTGCGAGGTTGGTTACAGCAACGCCTACGAACGCTTTGACCTGCTCTTCGACTTGCGACATGGAGGCAAGCCCATCGACCCACATCAAGTCCTGCGATAAGTCAGCATTCCCGGTTGAGGTCATGGACTTTTCATCGGCATGTCGCCGGGTTGTCATCCTTTAGCACCATTCTCGTCCTTGACGTGGCCCCGCCAGGGCCTGCAACAGGACGAGGCATTTCATGCGCATCGCGCTGGTCAGTGAGACATGGTCACCCGATATCAACGGCGTGGCCCATACCCTGAAGCAGATCAGTAATGAGCTGCGCAACCGCGGCCACGCGTTACAGCTGATCCGACCAAGGCCTGCCGATGGCAGCCATGCTCGCGCCGATGGCATGCAAGCCGAGCTCCAGGTGCGTGGCATATCGGCCCCGAGATATCGCGAAGTGCGCTTCGGCATGCCCGGCACGCGCGCCATTTCCCGTCTCTGGCGCGAGCAACGACCCGATGTTATCTACCTCGCGACCCAGGGCCCGCTGGGATGGTCCGCGCAGCGCGCTGCGCACCGCTTGTCCATCCCGGTCGTCGGGGGCTGGCACACCAACTTCGATCACTATTGTGCCGATTATGGCCTCACCTGGTTGACTCCGCTGGTCAGACAGCGACTGCGCACCTTTCACAATCGCTGTGCGGCCACTCTGGTGCCCACCCACCAGCAGGCCAACAGCCTCAGCGACCAGGGAATCGACCATCTTCGTGTCATGGCTCGCGGCATCGACGGGGAGTGTTTTTCTCCTGAAAAGCGCGACCCTGCACTGCGCCAGCGGTGGGGTGTCGGCGCCCATGAGCCGGTGGCGTTGCACGTAGGTCGACTCGCCCCCGAAAAGAACCTCGACCAGTTGCGCGAAACCTTTCAAACCATGCTCGCTGCACGGCCGGACCTGAGGCTGATCATCGTCGGTGACGGCCCGGGCCGGCAGGCACTTCAAAAAGCGCTGCCCGAGGCACACTTCACCGGCTTTATCAATCCCCAAAGCCTGACCCGTCATTACGCCAGCGCGGATATCTTCGTCTTTCCCTCGCTTTCGGAAACCTGGGGGAATGTCGTGCTGGAAGCCATGGCCAGCGGCCTCGCGGTGGTGGCGTATCGGCATGCGGCCGGGGATGAGCTGATCGACAACGACGTCAACGGCGTTAGTCTGGCAACCGACGATGCGGAGGGATTTCGCGAGGCGGCGGCGCAGCTGTGTCTCGAGCCGGCCCGCTATGCCCGGTTGGGGCGAGCCGCAAGGACCCGCGCCCTGTCCTACCGTTGGTCGGCCATCACCGATGATTTCCTCGCCACCCTCGAATTTGCCCGGGAGAGCCGACATGAAACCACGAGCCCCTATCATGTTTGACCGTCTCGACCTGCTCGAATGGCAACTCTGTCATCGCATGGCCGGCTTGAGCATTCACCGCCCCTGGCTTGCCGCCCTCAGGCTCGCCAGCAAGCTGGGAGACTGGCCGGCATGGGTCGTATTGATCGCGCTGCAACCCTTGCTGCACGGGGCTCTTGGGTGGGTTTACCTGCTCCAGTACAGCGTCACGGCATTAATCGCTATTGGCGTGTATCGGCTGCTCAAGACACGCCTGTGCCGTGAGCGCCCCTTCATCACCTTCGACGGTTCCATCGTCTGCACCGAACCCGCACGCGACCGCTACAGCTTCCCCAGCGGCCACACCATGCATGCGGTGATGTTCTGCCTGCTCACCGCCAGTCACAGCCCTTGGCTGTTGGTCCTGTTGTTGCCACTGTCGCTATTGATTGCCATCTCCCGAGTCGGCCTGGGATTGCACTATCTTTCGGACGTCGCTGCTGGCGCCTTGATAGGCACGGCTTTTGCGTGGGCGAGCCTGCAATTGGCCGGTTAGACGCTGTCCCGGCCGTCCGGCCCATGGCATGCTGAGGCCATGCCATGTCCCGACTCTCATCTTATCCTGGCTTTGCCTTCGCTTTACCGACACGACGTGCTGCTCGGGGAACCGGCAGCCGGTTCGGCTTTAGCGTGCCTGAATGAAACGCTCGACTGGCAGCAGCCACGCTTGCGCCTCTACGGGCGCGAACATCCCATCCCGCGGCGCCAGGTGTGGATGGGAGACGCCGACGCCCGCTACCGCTACTCAGGGCAGCACTTCTCGCCCGAGAACTGGCATCCTGTTGTCATGGACATCCGTAATGCGGTGATTGAACGGCTCGGTCGCGCGGGCATCGACGCCGACTTCAATAGTGTCCTGCTCAACCGCTATGCGACTGGCCAGGAGCGCATGGGGTGGCACAGCGATGATGAGCCCGAACTCGGTCCGGACCCCTTGATCGCCGCCGTCAGTCTTGGATGTGAACGTCCCTTGCGGTTTCGCTGGAAACATAAGGGAAATGCCGCTTTCAATGTCTGGCTGCCCCATGACAGCTTGCTGGTAATGGGTGCTGGTGTTCAAGCTCGACTCCAGCATGCGCTTTTGCCTCGCAAGCTGTCTGGGCTGCGCATCAGCCTGACATTTCGCTTGATTCATTGCTGACGATGTTCCGCTATGACTGAGCGGAAAAAGTCACTTCAAAAGAAAAGGCTACTCCTCACTTAAAGCAGCCTTGTGATTGGACTCAGCTAGATAACGGTATAAATAAACCAAGAAAATTCTTGTGTAGCCTCAGCCACGGTGGTAACCCGGCGTGAAAAAGGGCATTTTGCTGACGATCATGGGCAAACGCTTGCCTCGCACGTCGGCAAACACTTGCGTGCCCACCTGGGATTGCTCGATACCCACATAGCCCATGGCCACTGGCTTACCGATGCTGGGTCCGAACCCACCCGAGGTCACCACCCCGATAGACTTGTCATCTTCGGTGTACAGCTCGGCGCCCTCGCGCACCGGCGCACGGCCCTCACCGAGCAGTCCCACGCGCTTGCGATGGTGATCCTTCTCTGCCACTTGGTGCAGGATGATGTCGGCACCCGGAAAGCCACCGGGGCGCTCACCACCGCGGCGGCGTGGTTTGCCGATCGCCCAGATCAGTCCCGCCTCCACCGGTGTGGTATGAGCATCGATATCGTGCCCATACAGACAAAGGCCAGCCTCCAGCCGCAAGGAATCCCGAGCACCCAGCCCGATAGCTTCCACTTCCTGCTCGGCCAGCAATCGACGCGCCAGGGCCTCGGCGTTTTCGGCGGCAACGGATATCTCGAAGCCGTCTTCGCCGGTGTAGCCACTGCGGCTGATCCACACCTCGATACCACCGATCGAGTAACGGCCATGTTGCATGAATACCAGATCACAGGCCTCCGGGCAGCACCGCTGCATCACGGTTGCCGCCGCGGGTCCTTGCAAGGCCATCAGCCCACGATCGAGCACCTCTACCTCATGCTCGCCAAGCCCTCGCCGCAAGTGGGCAACATCCTGGTCCTTGCAGGCGGCGTTGACCACCAGATAGAGATATTCACCGGCATTGACGATCATCAAATCATCAAGAATGCCCCCTTCTTCGCTGGTGAACAGGCCATAGCGCTGCATGCCGTTGGCCAATCCGACCAGATCGGACGGCACGAGCGTCTCGAGCGCCTCAGCCGGATGCGGTCCTTTCACCAGTATCTGGCCCATATGCGACACATCGAACAGGCCGCAGGCTGCTCGGGTATGCTCATGCTCCTTCTTCACGCCCAGTGGGTACTGGACTGGCATTTCGTAGCCGGCAAAGGGCACCATCTTGCCGCCGAGTTCTACATGCAGCGCTTGCAGTGGGGTTTGTTTCAATTGGCTCATGTTGTCATCACTCATGATGGAAAACGGTTTCCCGATGCAGGAGAGATGCCGATCGGACACCTCTCCTCGGGCATACCAGTCAGGATTTGTCGTGATCGAGTTCTTCGCCTGGCAGGATCTCCTTGCCGTCGAAATAGTCTCGAGCCAGCTTGAACACTACCGGCGACAGCAGCCCCAGCGCGATCAGGTTGGGAATGGCCATCATGGCGTTGAAGGTATCGGCCATCAGCCAGATGAAACCCAGCTGCGCCATGGCACCAAGCGGAATCGCCAGAACGAACAACACACGATAGAGCATGATCGAACGAGTGCCGAAGAGGAACTGGAAGCATTTTTCGCCGTAGAAGGACCAGCCCAGGATAGTGGTGAAGGCGAACACCGCAAGCGCCAGCGATACGATCTGGTTACCCATCCCTGGCAGCGCCTCGTCGAAGGAGAGCGCGGTCAGAGATGCCCCGGCCTCGCCGGTTTCCCAGACCCCTGCGGTCAGGATGACCAGGGCAGTAATGGAGCAGACGATGATGGTGTCGATGAAGGTTCCCAGCATGGCGATCAAACCCTGCCGGACCGGGTTCTTGGTCTGTGCCGCGGCGTGGGCGATGGGCGCACTGCCCAGGCCGGCCTCGTTGGAGAAGATACCGCGCGCTACACCGAAGCGAATCGCCGCCATTACTGCCGCCCCCGCGAAACCACCCATGGCCGCATGGGGGTTGAAGGCGTAGTAGAAAATCATACTGAAAGCCTCGCCGATCTGACCGGCGTTGATGACCAGCACGATCAGGCCGGCGAACACGTAGAGAATGCCCATGATCGGCACCAGCTTGCCCGCCACCTTGGCGATACGCTTGATGCCGCCGAGAATCACGGCACCAGCCAGTACCATGATCACCACGCCGGTAATCCAGTGGGGAAAGCCGAAGGTGGAACTCAGCGCATCCGCCACGGAATTCGACTGAACCGTATTACCGATGCCGAACGCAGCCACGGCGCCGAAGAACGCGAAGGCACCGCCCAGCCATAGCCACTTCTTGCCCAGGCCATTCTTGATGTAGAACATCGGACCACCGACGTGATAGCCCGTGCTGTCGGTTTCTCGATAGCGCACCGCCAAAACCGCTTCGGCAAACTTGGTAGCCATGCCCACCAAGGCCGTGATCCACATCCAGAACACCGCTCCCGGGCCACCCAAGGCAATGGCTGTCGCCACACCGGCGATGTTGCCAGTGCCGATGGTCGCCGACAATGCGGTCATCAAGGCATTGAAAGGGGAAATTTCCCCTTCATCCAAGACCTTGGCCGTTTCACCTGGCCGAGGCTTGCGATCCCGCCCCTGCCACATCAGCCTGAATCCCATACCGAGCTTGCGAATCGGCAGGAATTTCAGCCCGAGCTGGAGATAAAGCCCTACCCCCAACAGCAGGATAAGCATCAACGGCCCCCAGACCACGCCATTAATGGCCCCAAAGATATTGTTCAAGGTTTCCACGAGCGCCTCCCTTTTCGTTTGTACTTTTCACTTGAATTTTCATTAGACGCTGGGCCTTGCCTCCTAGCCTGACAAGACTCAACAGATGATCCTGTTGTCCGAACGTCCATTCATGACAGGAAGTTCAATCAGTTCCCGGATACCTTAGCGGAACATGTCTGTCCGAGACCAGGCAGGCGGAACGAAACGACGTCATTTTTCACGGACCGAGATCGACGCCAATTCAGCATGAAACATTTTTCGTATCGGAAACAAGCGCTGCCCGAACCCTATGCAGCGTACAGGGTATTAATTTCCCCACGCTGTCGCCCTGCCAAGGAAGCGTTAACGGCACATGGTTCACAGCAATGCCGCGATGCCACCCACCTTGCAGAATAGGAATAAAATCCACACAAGGGCCCAGGTTTTCCATCAGTGGAAAGTGAATGGCTTCGATGGCTGGACGCCGAGTCGTGTCCGGGTCACCCTGAGGGGTGGCTCTCTAGTGGCCCGCATGCCTCCGAGAGGCCAAGGTCAGACTCGCCAAACGTCGTCAATGACGTTAGCATTCGGATATTCTATAAACCTTTTTCGTATAGGAAACCGAGATGAGCACGATTCCTACCAATCTGCGTTATGCCGAGACACATGAATGGATTCTGGACAACGGTGACGGCACCGTTACGATCGGCATCACGGATCATGCCCAGCAGGCCCTGGGCGATGTGGTGTTTGTTGAGTTGCCAGAGGTCGGCACGCAGCTGGAGCACAAGCAAGAGTTCGGGGTGATAGAATCTGTCAAAGCGGCTTCCGACCTCTACGCACCGGTGGCTGGCGAGATTCTCGAGGTCAACGAAGTACTCGAGGACGCCCCCGAAACCCTCAACGAATCCCCCTATGAAGACGGTTGGCTCATGAAGGTACGACTCGAGGACGTCAGTGCACTCGACGCCCTGCTCGATGCCGACGCTTACCAGGCGGCTACCGACGCCGAGGATTGATCCAGTTTTAGCTATCCGCCGCCCCGAGCCGCTGACCGGGGCGGTTTTCCATGACCCGGGGCTCTGACCCCGCCACACTGAACAGGGTGTTGCATGGCTCTCGATAACCGCCGCCTGGCCGAATTGGCCGCTCATGATGCCTTTATCCAACGCCATAACGGCCCCGGCGCCGACGACGTAGCCGCCATGCTGGCCAGTCTAGACATGGACAGTATGGATACCCTTATCGATCGGACGGTACCGGCAGATATTCGCCTGGGTCGCGAACTCGACCTCGATCCACCGCGTACCGAGGCCGAGGCACTTGACTACCTCATGCGTATCGCTCGACAGAACCGGGTGTTCAGGAGCTACATCGGTCAAGGCTATCACGATACCCATTTACCCCCGGTCATCCAGCGCAACGTCCTGGAAAACCCGGGCTGGTACACCGCTTACACACCTTACCAACCGGAGATCGCCCAAGGCCGCCTAGAGGGGCTGCTTAATTTTCAGCAAATGGTCATGGACCTCACCGGGATGGAACTGGCCAACGCCTCGCTGCTCGACGAGGCCACTGCCGCTGCCGAAGCGATGGCGCTGTGCAAGCGGGCCAACAAGAAGTCGAAAAGCGATACCTTCTTCGTCGCCGATGACGTCCTGCCTCAGACACTGGACGTGGTGCGCACGCGAGCAGCCTGGTTCGGCTTCGAATTGCTTGTTGCCCCGGCAGACGAACTGGCAGATGCTGACGTGTTCGGCGCCCTTCTCCAGTATCCCGGCCAGAGCGGTCAGGTACGAAACCTGGGACCGCTGCTGGAAAGCGCCCGCCAACAGGGGATCATGACCTGCGTGGCCGCCGATATCATGAGCCTGGTACTCCTCAAGGAGCCGGGCTCGCTCGGTGCTGACATCGTCGTCGGCAACTCCCAGCGTTTCGGCGTCCCCATGGGCTACGGCGGTCCCCACGCGGCCTTTTTTGCCACTACCGACAAACTCAAGCGTTCGATCCCGGGCCGCATTATCGGCGTGTCGCAGGATAGCCGTGGTACCACTGCCCTGCGTATGGCGATGCAGACTCGTGAGCAGCACATTCGTCGCGAGAAGGCCACTTCCAACATCTGTACCGCCCAGGCGCTGCTGGCCAATATCGCCGGCTTCTATGCCGTCTATCATGGCGCAGAGGGACTGCGCACTATCGCGCATCGCATCCATCGATTGACCACCATCCTTGCGACGGGACTTACCGAGAAAGGGGTACGCCTGGCCCACGACAGCTGGTTCGATACCCTGCGACTAACCGGCGTCGACGCCGGCAAGATCCATGGACGCTCGATGGCCCACGAGATCAACCTTCGCTACTTCGACAATGGCGACGTCGGCTTGAGCATTGACGAGACCACCACCGCCCACGATCTGGATGTACTTTTCGATGTACTGCTGGGCGATGAGCATGGCCAGTCGGTGAGCGTCCTGGACGAGAAGGTCGTGGCCAAGGCAACGAGTGGGATCCCAGCCGCTTGTCGTCGTGAATCGACATTTCTCGAGCATCCGACCTTTCACCGCTATCGCAGCGAGACCGAAATGCTGCGCTATCTCAAGCGGCTGGAAAACAAGGACCTATCATTGGTCCACGCCATGATTCCGTTGGGCTCCTGCACCATGAAGCTCAACGCTACCAGCGAGATGATCCCCATCACCTGGCCGGAATTCGCCCGCATGCATCCCTTCGCGCCTCGCGACCAAGTCGCCGGGTACCGTCAGATGATCGACGAGCTGGCCGCCTTCCTGGTCGAGCTCACCGGCTATGATCATGTCTCGATGCAACCCAATTCCGGAGCCCAGGGCGAGTATGCAGGCCTGGTGGCGATTCGCCGTTATCAGGCAGCCGTGGGCGAGGGACATCGTGATATCTGTCTAATCCCAAGCTCCGCACACGGCACGAATCCGGCCTCAGCCGCCATGGCCCATATGAAGGTCGTGGTGGTGGAGTGCGACGCCGATGGCAATATCGACGCCGAGGATCTTCGTCGCAAGGCTGAACAGCACAGCGACTCCCTTTCGGCGATCATGCTTACCTACCCCTCCACACATGGGGTCTTTGAAGCCGGCGTGCGCGAAGCCTGCGATATCGTGCATGCGCACGGCGGCCAGGTGTATATCGACGGTGCCAACATGAATGCCCAAGTGGGTCTCACCCGCCCCGGGGATTTCGGCGGCGATGTCAGCCACCTCAATCTACACAAGACCTTCTGCATCCCTCATGGCGGCGGCGGCCCCGGCATGGGTCCGATCGGCGTCAGGGCGCACCTGGCCCCTTACGTATCCAACCACGTTGTCACGCCGATAGAAGGCGTTGAGCCTGGCTGCGGGGCCGTCTCCGCCGCAGCCTACGGCTCAGCATCGATCCTGCCGATCTCATGGGCCTACATCAAGATGATGGGGGCAACCGGACTCCGACGGGCCACGGAGCTCGCCATCCTCAATGCCAATTACATCGCCAAGCGTCTCGAAGAGTATTACCCGGTACTTTACAAGGGAGACAACGGCACCGTGGCCCACGAATGCATCATCGACATTCGCCCGTTGAAGGTATCTTCCGGTATCAGCGAGGAAGATATCGCCAAGCGCCTGATGGATTACGGTTTTCATGCGCCGACCATGTCGTTCCCGGTTCCTGGCACGCTGATGATCGAACCGACAGAATCAGAATCGCGCTACGAGATCGATCGCTTCTGCGATGCCATGATCGGTATTCGTGATGAGATCACCCGAGTCGAGAACGGCGACTGGCCAGCCAACGACAACCCACTGGTCCATGCGCCACATACCATGGCCGACCTGATGGATGCCGACTGGACCCGGCCCTACTCAAGAGAACTGGGGGCCTTCCCGTCCGAAGCGGTCAAGGCCGCCAAGCAATGGCCGGCCGTCAACCGCGTGGACAACGTGCTCGGTGACCGTCAGCTGATCTGCTCCTGCCCCAGCATCGATGAATACCGCGATTAATTCAGGCAGTTGACCTCGCCAGACCAAGCCCTCGACGCCTCGTGTCGAGGGCTTTTTTGCGGGGCTGTTACGCCTCTATTGTTATTGAGCTCCTTGGTAGCATGGCGAAAGCGGACTCGCCCCCGCGACAACGCGGATTTTAGGGCTACACTAGCAAGCGTGGGGCCTGAAGTATCAAGGCTACTGATGGCTCCCTTACATCAAAGGATTATCGTCGTGACAGGAGGTCACATGGTCGTAAGATTCGCACTTATCTTCGGTATCATTTATACCCTCGTCGGCATCCTGGGTTTCGTGCCTGGCTTGGTTACCATGCCAGAGATGCAGGCGGGTATGACAGATGAAATGGCAGCCGAGATGTCGCATGGCCGACTCCTCGGGCTGTTTCCCGTCAACCTCTGGCATAACCTGGTGCACTTGGCTGTCGGTGTGTGGGGCATTGTGGCCTCCAAGCAAGGATTCAATGCCTCGGTGACGTATGCCCGCGCCAATGCCGTGCTATTCGCCGTCCTGGCCATTCTGGGCCTGATCCCCGCCACCAATACCCTGTTCGGGCTGGCTCCTCTGTATGGCCACGACATCTGGCTGCATGCGCTGAATGCCATTGCGGCAGGGTATTTCGGCTTCGGTCCTCCCAGCCGCAAGAAAGCGGATGTCTCCTACACTCGCTGACTATCTCCGCAGACGGCAGGGCAGCTTGCATGAATCGCCGGCTACGAGAAAACATTAGGCAAATATAATCACTGTAAATCACTTCGGCCCGCTTAGGCGGGCCGTATTTTCTAACGTGTGACAGCCTGCGTCAGTATGACGGGCCATGTTAGCATCAAGACATCACTCCGCAGCGAGAACCCTACCCCCGATGCCCGAGACTATTTCAACGACTATCTCGCCGGAAGGCAGCCTGGAGATCCTTTCGCAGCATGAGGTCAGTCGCCTGCACGACACCTCCCGCTCCGGGTTGCACGAACTGCTCCGGCGCTGCGCCCTGGCCGTCCTCAATTGCGGTACCCCCACCGACGATAGCCTGGCCTTGATGGAGGCCTATCACGACTTCGATATCGAGGTCATCCAGCAGGATCGAGGCGTGCGGCTCAAGCTGACCAACGCGCCGGCCGAAGCCTTTGTTGATGGCCGCATGATCCGCGGCATTCGCGAGCACCTCTCGGCGGTGCTGCGCGATATCGTTTATGTCTACAACGAGATCCAGAGCCACCAACGCTTCGACCTGAGCACGGGCGAAGGCACGACCAATGCGGTATTCCACATCCTGCGCAAGGCCGGCACCCTGAAGCCCGGTCGAGACCCAAGTCTGGTGGTTTGTTGGGGCGGTCACTCCATCAACCGGGAAGAGTACGAGTACACCAAGGACGTGGGCTATCATCTGGGTCTGCGCGAACTGGATATCTGCACAGGCTGCGGCCCGGGGGCCATGAAGGGGCCCATGAAAGGCGCCAACGTGGCGCATGCCAAGCAGCGGCGCCATCAGGGTCGTTATCTCGGAGTATCGGAGCCCGGCATCATTGCTGCCGAGGCGCCCAACCCCATCGTTAACGAACTGGTGGTGATGCCGGACATCGAGAAGCGCTTGGAGGCTTTTGTTCGGCTAGGCCACGGCATCATCGTTTTCCCAGGCGGCGTGGGTACCGCCGAGGAGATCCTTTACCTGCTCGGCATCCTGTTGCACCCCGATAATGCTGATATGGAATTGCCGGTAATTTTCACCGGCCCGGCCAATTCCGCCGATTATTTTCGGCGCATTGACGAGTTTCTGGTCTACACACTGGGTGAAGCGGTGAGGCGCCACTATCGCATCATCATCGCCGACCCGACGGACGTAGCTAGAACCATGCGCAAGGGAGTCGATGCAGTGACCGATTACCGGCGGGCGCGTCAGGATGCCTTTTATTACAATTGGCGGCTGACTGTCGACCGGGACTTTCAGGAGCCCTTTGCAGCAACTCACGAAGCGATGGCTTCTCTGGCTCTTCGTCGCGACCTGCCGGTACATCGTTTGGCCGCCAACCTACGCCGGGCGTTTTCCGGGATCGTGGCAGGCAACGTCAAGGAGGACGGCATGCGGGCCATCGCGGCGTATGGCCCGTTTACCTTGCATGCCGAGGCTGAACTGATGGCTCGCCTGGACGCGCTGCTGAATTCCTTCGTGGCCCAGGGTCGTATGAAGCTCTCGGGGGAGTATTCGCCCTGCTACCGTCTGGCCTGAGACTCTGGAAGGAGGCGTTTTACCGGGAGGGCAGGATCATTCTCTCCCGATTTGCCATCCCAGGGTCAGCGCATGGAGCAGTAGCCCGAGCGTGGCTCCATGAGAAATCAAACGCTGCCAACTCGTCCAGTCGCTGAACAGCAAATGCCAGAGCCCCATCACGACGAGTCCGGTAATCATGGCGATGGCCAAGCGAGCCAATAGCCTGGGCAAGAACCTCTTATCATCGACAGACAGCAGCCACCACTGAACTAACGCCACCACTCCCACTACCGAGAGAGAGATCACGATCAGGGTCAAGCGGGTTTGATGCCCTCCAGCTAAGTAGCGAGGAAGAATCGACAGCATCAATATCCCCAGGCCCAGCAACAGACTCACACGCTCGGGAGTGGGCCGGGCTTCCATCAGGCCACCTTCAACTGCTGAGTTTCGATCCACTCTTCCACCCAAGGCAGGGCTGCGTCGTCGGCCATGAAGGTCTCCATGGCATCGATCTCCAGCCGCTCGCCCAAGCGTTGTGCACCGAGTCCGGCGAGCAGCTCATCGAGGTGGCGCCCCGCCCCGCAGAAGGTTTCGCCGTAGGAACTGTCACCCATGGCGATCAAGCCGTAACGAAGCCCAGTCAGCGGCGGAGAGGTCTCATCAAGAGCATTAGTCAACGGTACAAGGCTACCGGGATAATCACCGCTGCCGGTGGTGGAGGTACAGAAGAGCGCCAGGTCAGTGGGAGAACCAACCAGGTCATCAAGGGTCGGTTGGTCAAAGATCGATACTTGGTAACCGGCTTCTTCAAAGAGCGGCTTGACTTGCTCAGCGACATCCAGCGCGCCACCGTACACGGTTCCTACAAAAATTTTCAGCATTGGCATGTCATGGATTTACCTGAGAATTTAACTCGGATTTTAACATGCACGGCCTTCCTGGCACATCCCGAGGGCGGGGATGTAATGAGAAAGAGAAAGGTAAAAGAGAGCGACACGGGATGAGACAACGGGTCGCGGCGCGACGCACTGCGCTGGTCTTGCCGCCCCCGTATAATACCTTTGATGAATCCCTTCAGTGGAGCCACCATGCAGCAAACCTTCGAGGCCTGGATTACCCCGATCATGATCGGCGGTCTGATGCTCTTCATGTGTTTCATCATCTGGGACTTAGCGCGCAAGTCCAATGCCGGCAAATTCGGCACCATCATGCTGTTCGTTGTGCTGGGTGCCGGCATGCTCGGCTACATTCTCAAGGTGGTCATCACTTGGATGCTCGAGAACGGCGGCGGCGTCTGAGGGGGGCGTCCTACCGAGAAAAACACCACCTCATGGGTGGCGTTGCGATCTATTAGAAGCTTGTCGTCAAGATGACGTAGCGTAAGGTCCTGTCACTGAGCCTCGCCCTGATAATTTTCAACTTGGCTCTTGAGCTTCTGGCCGGGCCGGAAAGTCACCACGCGCCGCGCCGAAATGGGGATTTCCTCGCCAGTCTTGGGGTTGCGCCCCGGCCTTTCACGCTTGTCGCGAAGATCAAAGTTACCGAATCCCGATAACTTGACTTGCTCATTCTCGCGCAAACAAGCGCGAATCTCCTCGAAGAAGGCCTCCACCATGGACTTGGCCTCACGCTTGGAGAGGCCAAGTTCGGCGTGCAGATGTTCGGCCAGTTCCGCCTTGGTCAACGCACCCATGTTCACTTCCTCATGGTGGGGTCTGCCCCGCCGGCCGACACTCTCACTGCTGTCGAAATGATCCGATTCGACGTTATCCACGCAGCTCAGCACCCAGATGCTGACGAGATTCGGTGACGATGGCATCGACCAACTGATTGATTTCCTCGTCATTCAGCGTGCGCGAAGGATGCTGCCAGGTCAAGCCCAAGGCAACGCTCTTGCGCCCTTCCGGTACTCCCTGCCCTCGATAGACATCGAACAGCCGAGCCTCGGACAGCCATTCGCCGGCCTGGCTCGCGATGGTATCGAGCAGCGCCTGCACCGGAAGATCCGCGCCGACAAGAAAGGCCAGGTCGCGACGCACTTCAGGATGACGCGACAGTGGCGTAAAGGTCGGCACCCGGCCCTGCGTCAAGGCGTCGAGCCGGACCTCAAAAAGCAGCGCATCTACCTTGAGGCCCAGAGAGGCACGAACCGCCGGATGCAATGTCCCGATCCAGCCCGCTTCCTCACCCCGATGCAGTATCCTCGCACACTGACCCGGATGCAGCGCTGGATGTGCAGCCGGCTCGAAGCGCCAGGCATCAACCTCTCCGAGCGACAACAAGCTTTCCAGATCGCCCTTGATGTCGAAGAAATCGGCCTGGCGGTTATCGCCGTTCCAGCCCTCGGGGTCGCGCGACCCGCAGGCCAGCGCTCCCAGCATCGGAACCTGGTGCAAATCATCCAGCGGTCCGCGGAAGGTGAGGCCCGTCTCGAAGAGCCGCACCCGGGTCTGCTGGCGATTCAGGTTATGCTGCATGGCCCGCACCAGGCCGGGAAAGAGACTCGCGCGCATCACCGAAAGATCACTGGAAATGGGGTTGGCCAACACGGGCGATACCGCCTCGGGGAACATGGCGCGCTGTAGTTCCGGCGCCACGAAGCTATAGGTAATCGCTTCCTGATAGCCGCGAGCAACCATCTGGCGACGCAGACGAGTAAGCGGCACCTTGGCCTCGTTATCCGCCCGCAAGGCCAGGCGAGCAGCAGGACGACGTACCGGCAAGCGATTGTAGCCATGGATACGTGCCACTTCCTCGATCAGATCCTCCTCGATGGCGACATCGAAACGCCAGCTGGGGACCCGAACCACCCATTCTCCCGCGCGCTTGTCCACGGTCATGCCCAGGCGCTGCAGTATCTCGGTAACCTCGTCAACCGCCAAGGGCATGCCCAGCGCCTGCGTGAGGCGCGTCTCACGCAGTGTGGTCGAACGCGCCGCGGGCAAGTGATCATTATCTTCGACCACTACCAGGGGGCCGGGCTCGCCGCCGGTAATGGCAAGCAATAGCGCCGTGGCTCGCTCCGCGGCATCGCGGGCGAGGTCAGCATCGACACCGCGCTCGAAACGATGCGAGGCATCGGTGTGCAGGCCGTAGCGACGCGCTTGGCCGGCAATTGCCAGGGGGGCAAAAAAGGCAGCCTCGAGGAAAATATCGCGTGTCTGACCACCAACGCCCGAGTGCTCTCCTCCCATGACACCGGCGATCGCCAACGGCCCCCGCTCGTCGGCAATGACCAGCGTGTCAGCGTCGAGGGAAATATCCTGACCATCGAGCAACACCAGCCTCTCGCCCTCGCGAGCAAGTCGAACGATCACTGCTCCGTGGAGATTGGCCAGGTCGAAAGCATGCAGGGGTTGGCCAATTTCGAGCATGACGTAGTTGGTGATATCGACTACGGGATCAATGCTACGAACCCCGCTACGCCGGAGCCTTTCCACCATCCAGAGCGGCGTTTCGGCAGTAACATCGACGCCCTTGATCAGTCGCCCGATATAACGCGGACAGCGCTCTCCGACTTCGACCCTGACTGGAAAATCGAGGTCGTGGGTACTGGGCACCGGGGCGATATCAGGCCCCGCGACCGGTAGCCGGTTGAGAACACCGACCTCGCGAGCCAGGCCCTTGAGACTCAGACAGTCGCCTCGATTAGGCGTGAGATCCACGTCAATGGTGTGGTCGTCAAGGCCCATGAAGTCTCGAAAACTCTCGCCAACCGGGGCGCTGACTGGAAGCTCGAGGATGCCTGCGGAGGTTTCCTCCTCGAGCCCCAGTTCCGAGGCCGAACAAACCATCCCGCGCGACTCGACGCCGCGCAGCTTGGCCTTCTTGATCGTGAAATCTCCAGGCAGCAAAGCACCGACTTGGGCAAAGGGCACTTTCTGGCCCACGGCTACATTGGGCGCGCCGCATACCACTTGCACCGGCTCGCCGCTACCGTCGTCTACCCGGCAGACATTGAGCTTATCGGCGTCCGGGTGCGGTTCCTTGCCAACGACCTCGGCCACCACCACGCCGTCGAAAGCTGCCGCCACCGGCGCGATCGCATCGACCTCCAGACCCGCCATGGTGAGCTGATCGGCCAGGGCCTGAGTGGAGAGCGGCGGCGAAATCCAGTCACGCAGCCACTGTTCGGAAAATTTCATGGCAAATCCTGTGTTCTGCTTATCCGGTGGACGATCAGGCGAACTGGCGCAGGAAGCGCAGGTCGTTGTCGAAGAATAGCCGCAGGTCATTGACGCCATAGCGCAACATGGCCAGACGCTCAGCCCCCATGCCGAAGGCAAAGCCGGTGTAGCGCTCGGCATCGATGCCCGAATGACGAAACACTTCTGGATGCACCATGCCGCAGCCCATCACTTCCAGCCAGCCGCTGTGCGAGCAGACTCGGCAACCGTCGCCAGCGCACATGACGCACTGGATATCGACCTCGGCGGACGGCTCGGTGAACGGGAAGTAGGAGGGTCGGAAACGCACCGAAAGATCGTCACGCTCGAAAAAGGCGTGCAGGAAATCCTCGATGGTTCCCTTCAGGTCGGCGAAGCTCACATCTTCGTCAACCAGCAGGCCTTCCACCTGATGGAACATCGGCGTATGAGTGAGATCGGAATCACTTCGATAGACCCGCCCGGGGCAGACGATGCGAATTGGGGGCTCGCTGGCTTTCATGGTACGCACCTGGACCGGCGAGGTATGGGTACGCAGCAGTCGAGTGGCATCAAAATAGAAGGTGTCGGCCATGCCTCGCGCCGGATGATGCGCGGGGATATTGAGCGCTTCGAAGTTGTGATAATCATCCTCGATTTCTGGGCCTACCGCCACGTCGAAGCCGATACGGGTGAAGAGCCCCTCGATGCGCTCAAGGGTCAGCGTCACGGGGTGCAGACCACCGCCGGGCTGTCCCCGCCCGGGAAGCGTCACATCCAAGCGTTCGGCTGCCAGTCGCGCTTCGAGGTCAGCCTTTTCAAGGGCACAGCGTCGCTCCTCGATCTCTTGGCTCAGGGCCTGCTTGGCCTCGTTGATACGCTCACCTGCCACCGGGCGCTCCGCGGGCGGTAGCTTGCCCAGGCCCTTGAGCAAGGCCGTGATTTCGCCCTTCTTGCCAAGATAGCGGACACGTAACGCGTCCAGCGCCGAGATACTACCGGCAGCTTGGATGGCGTATCGAGCCTCGGTGACCAGAGTGGGAAGGTGATCCATCCGTTTCGCTCCGAATTCGGTGATCTCGCAAAGTATGCAGACGTCAAGGGTTGCATAAAAAAGGGGAAGAGCGGCGGCTCTTCCCCTGCGACGTCAACAACCCATCGGGTAATACCGATTCAAGGTTGCGGTCGATGCCACTTACTGGGCAGCCTTGGCCTTCTCGACGATAGCGGCAAAGGCCGCCTTCTCATTCACGGCCAGGTCAGCCAGCACCTTGCGGTCAATTTCGATGCCCGCTTTCTTCAGGCCACCGACGAAACGGCTGTAGGACATGCCGTGCTGACGGGCGCCAGCATTGATACGCTGGATCCACAGGGCGCGGAACTGGCGCTTGCGCTGGCGACGGTCGCGATAGGCATACTGGCCAGCCTTGATAACCGCCTGCTTGGCAACACGAAAGACACGCGAACGGGCACCATAGTACCCCTTGGCCTGCTTGAGAATCTTCTTGTGACGGCGACGAGCAACGACGCCACGCTTGACACGAGTCATAGCAATCTCCTGACGTTAATGAAACCTACCAAGGTTTAGAGGTTAGGCAGCATGCGCTGAACGAGCTGCTTGTCGGCGTCGTGGATCTGCTTCATCCCACGCAGCTGACGCTTACGCTTGGTGGATTTCTTGGTCAGAATGTGGCTACGAAATGACTGCTTGTGCTTGAAGCCATTGGCCGTCTTCTTGAAGCGCTTGGCTGCACCACTGTTGCTCTTGATTTTCGGCATGAGAGTAAACTCCGCTCGAGGTTTTTTAGAAAATTCGGGGCCGACAAAAGCCAGGGTAAGCTTCTGTCCGTTGGACGGGCCGTCGAATCACTTCTTCTTGGGGGCAATGATCATGATCATCTGACGTCCTTCCATCTTAGGGAAAGACTCCACGGTACCAATCTCTTCGAGATCGGCGGCGATCCGCTCCATCAGCTTACGGCCAATGTCCTGGTGCGCCATTTCACGACCACGGAAACGCAGTGTCACTTTGCCCTTGTCGCCACCTTCGAGGAAACGCGTCAGGTTCTTCATCTTGACCTGATAGTCACCCTCGTCGGTGCCAGGCCGGAATTTCACTTCCTTCACCTGGATCTGCTTGGTCTTCTTCTTCTGAGCCGCTTTCTGTTTCTTCTGCTCGAAGACGAACTTGCCGTAGTCCATGATCTTGCAGACGATCGGATCGGCATTGGAAATCTGGACGAGGTCCATACCGGCCGTTTCGGCACGCTCCAGCGCTTCAGTGGTAGGCACGATGCCCATCTGCTCGCCGTCGCTGTCGATCAGGCGAACCTGATCTTCGGTAATCCGCTCGTTCATTGGTGGGCGCTTATCCTGAACACGCCCTCTTGGATTGCTTCTCTTGATGGTTCCGTCTCCACTATAGCCTTGGAAGATGTCGCTATCGCCGTTCGGCCTGAATCAAGTCGGCGAAGGCATCGACTGCCATGGTACCAAGATTCTCTCCGCTGCGCGTGCGCACGGCCACCGAATCGGACTCGACTTCTTTATCTCCCACCACCAGCAGGTAGGGGACCTTCTGCAACGTATGTTCGCGAATTTTAAAGCCGATCTTCTCGTTCCTCAAGTCCGCCTTGACGCGTAGGCCGCTTTTCTGAAGTCGACGTTCCAGATTAACCGCATAATCACGCTGCGAGTCGGTAATAGTCAACACCGCCGCCTGCTCAGGCGCCAACCATAACGGCATGGCACCGGCATAGTGTTCGATCAGGATACCGAGAAAGCGCTCGAAGGAACCGAGGATAGCACGATGCAACATCACCGGCGTCTTGCGTGCACCGTCCTCATCGACGAACTGGGCGCCGAGGCGTCCCGGAAGATTGAAATCGAGCTGCAGGGTACCACACTGCCAGACACGATTGAGACAGTCTCGCAACGCAAACTCGATCTTGGGCCCATAGAAAGCCCCCTCTCCCGGTTGCAGCTCCCACTCAAGCCCCGTCGCGTTGAGCGCGGCCTCGAGTCCGGCCTCGGCGCGATCCCACAGACCCGGCTCACCCATGAAGCCCTCGGGTCGGGTCGAAAGCTTGAGCTCCACGTCTTCGAAGCCGAGCTCTTTGTAGACCTTGAGCGTCAAGGCAATGAAGGCCTCTGCCTCGGACTGGATCTGACCCTCAGTGCAGAAGATGTGCGCATCATCCTGAGTGAACCCGCGGACTCGCATCAAGCCATGCAGGGACCCGGATGGCTCGTTGCGGTGACAGCTGCCGAATTCGGCCAGACGCAACGGCAGGTCGCGGTAGCTCTTGAGCCCTTGGTTGAATACCTGCACATGGCAGGGGCAGTTCATCGGCTTGATGGCGTATTCGCGCTTCTCGGACTCAGTGGTGAACATCAGGTCGCTATAGTGGCCCCAATGACCAGACTTCTTCCACAGCGACAGGTCGACCACCTGTGGCGTCCTGATTTCCTGATAGCCGTTCTCAAGCTGCACGCGGCGCATGTACTGCTCGAGCGCCTGATAGATTGTCCAGCCATTGGGATGCCAGAAGACCATCCCGGGCGCCTCTTCCTGAAGATGAAAGAGGTCCATCTTCTTTGCCAATTTGCGGTGATCACGCTTCTCGGCTTCCTCGAGGCGCTTGAGGTAACCAGTGAGCTGCTTCTTGTCGCCCCATGCGGTGCCGTAGATGCGAGTCAGCATTGGCCGGTCAGCGTCACCTCGCCAGTAGGCGCCTGCCAGCTTGGTCAGCTTGAATATCTTGAGGTGGCGTGTGTTCGGCACGTGGGGGCCACGGCACATGTCCGTGTATTCCTCGTGATGGTAGAGACGAATGCTCTCCCCCTCCGGAATCTCGCGAACGATTTCCTGCTTGTAGGGTTCGTTTCGCTCGAGAAACGTCTGCAAGGCCTGGTCACGGTCTACGTATTCGCGCACCACATTGTAGTCATGATCGATCAGCGCCTTCATCCGCGCCTCGATGGCGTCGAGATCTTCTGGCGTCACTGAATGACCGAAATCGATATCGTAATAAAAGCCGTCATCAATCACCGGCCCGATGGCCATCTTTGCCTCAGGATAAAGCTGTTTGACTGCATGGCCGATAAGATGAGCGCAGGAGTGGCGAATGATCTCTAGCCCTTCTGCATCACGGGCGGTAATGATCGACACATGCGCGTCGCGGTCAATCGTATCGGCGGCATCCACCAGCACGCCATCGATTTTTCCAGCGATACACGCCTTGGCGAGACCAGGACCAATGCTCTCCGCCAATTGCATAACGGTTAGAGGCTCGTCGGAGGTTTTCTGGCTGCCGTCCGGCAGCGTCACGATGGGCATGAGACAGTCCTTGAGCGCAGTGGTGGCCCATACGAAAGACCACATGTCGCGATGAACGAAATTAGCGCAATAAAACACCGCAGACGCATCAGGCCCTTGCCCCTACAGGGCAGGCGAAACGCTTCTGGCATCACTCGCGGCGGAGGGAGACTTTAACAGAAAAGCGGCATGGCACGCCATGCGCAACGCGGCGGCCTTCAATTACAGCCAAGACGGCCACCAGGACTCAGCAGCACAAAGGTCTGTTGGCAACCGACAGTGGGGGGAAAAATCAGGGGCGCCCTGAGGCGCCCCTGACAACCGAGACATGGCCCGGTGATATCGCAAGAAATCAGACCAATTACTGGCTGTTGATTTCCACGCGACGGTTCTGTGCACGACCAGCATCCGTATCATTGCTGGCGACCGGACGCTCTTCGCCGTAACCAACAGTACGCAAGCGGTTGCCGGCGATCCCCTGCGACTGCAGGTACGAGCTTACGGACTCGGCACGCCGCTGCGAGAGGTCACGATTGTACTCGGCGGTGCCGATGGAATCGGTATGACCTTCGATAACAACGCGGACCTCAGGGCTTTCGCGAAGCGTCCTGGCGACCTGATTCAGCTCACTCTCGGCGGCAGGGCGCAGCTCAGCCGAGTCGAACGGGAAGGTCACGTCACTGTCGAGAACCACCGGCTCGAACTCGGGCTCGGGCTCGGGTTCCGGCTCGGGCATCGGCTCGGGTTCCGGCTGCGGCTCAGGTGAACGATCTGCGCACAATAAGCCGCCGATGGCCGCACCAGAGACACCGCCGATAGCAGTGCCTCTATCTTCGTCAGACTCGCTGCTGGTGGCATAACCGATACCCCCACCGATCAAGCCACCCGCGAGACCACAGACGACTGGCTGCTGGTACCACGCGCGGTCTGAGGCACCGGAAGTGGATTGTGACGCCGAACTGGCGCAGCCAGAAAGGCCAACCACCAATGCAGAACCGAGCAACAAACCAGTTGTTGATTTCTTCATGTAAAACTCCCTTGACCCAGTGATGACAAGACAAGCCATTAGCTTATCGATAATGCCATACAGAGTATTTTATCGGTTGGCTGTTATCAGCCACCTTTTGAACCTTGATCCCTTACCGACCATCTCAGAAACATAACTTATTCAAGAAACGTAACTTATCTGGTCGACCTATGACGCAGCAATGCAGATAGGCACTGCCCGAAAATCAGTCGTCTACGACTACCGAACAGCATGGGTCAGTTTGGCCCAACATGCAATCGCGTTTTTACCGCCTGATCCGATCAATATCGGCTTTCGGGCCAGCGTCGATGAAATTCTAGCACAGCACTGGCAGCGGCGAGTACTGGCTCGCGCATCTCGTCTTCGACAGCAAGCCGTTGTTGATCTTCTTTGAGGCGTTCCTGAGAACTCAAGGCATCACGTGCGGAATGCGTATGCAGGTGGCGCGTCCGTTCATGGACCTCCCCAAAAGCGCGAAAAGCTGGCCGTTCCATGAGGTCAGGGTCGAGTATCTCCAACAACACCTTGCACCGCCAGGCGCCTTCTGTGACATCAACTTGCCCCTGCGCGAGCGCCGATGCCACCATCTCTAGGTTGTCCAGACAGTTTTGACGAGCTCGTTGATCTTCTTCCTGTCGATACTCGCGACGCCGTCGCACCTCACGCCACAACGTATAAGCGTAAACCGATAACCCGATGACAAGCATCAAGGCCAAAGCAAGAAGCACAAGACTGGTGTTCGTCGACATGGACATCTCCGTGAAAATCATCGGCTGTACAAATACTATACAGCATGAGCCTTCACGCCCCCAACGCCTACTGGATAAACATCAGGCGAGAAGCCGAGGGTGTCCGTCAATATGAGCGGCAAACCGAAACTTGAAATAAATGGTGGATCAATCAAGTAACCCAAAGCACAGCGTAATGATCAAGCAGCAAAATGCCAAAGACGCCAAGAATATAGCGTATGGAGAACCAGAAAGCGGCCAATGGCGCCTCCAGATCACGGCCCCGCCAGACTTTCCAGTTCCAGTACATGAAGCGCAGGTTCAATGCCATCACACCGACCAGGTAAATAGCCCCGCTCATGCCAATCACAAAAGGCATCAATGTCACAGCCACCGTCAACCAACCGTAGAGCCAGACCTGGAGGCGCGTAAACGCATCACCATGGGTTACCGGCAACATGGGCACGCCAGCGCGGGCGTACTCATCACGCTTGTAAATCGCCAAGGCCCAGAAGTGCGGTGGCGTCCAGGCAAAGATGATCAACAGCAACAGCAAGGGTTCCGGACCGAGTTGACCAGTTACCGCCGTCCAGCCCAGCAGCGGCGGTGCGGCGCCGGCCACCCCGCCGATAACGATATTCTGCGGTGTGGCCCGCTTCAAAAAGGTCGTATAGATGAGGGCATAGCCGATCAGCGAGCCTAGCGTTAACCAGGCTGTCAGAACATTCACCTGCCATATCAACACCGCTATACCTGCGACAGAAAGCAGAGTTGCCCACCCCAATGCAACAGGCATGGGCATCCGCTGAGAGGCTAGCGGACGACGTGATGTTCTGAGCATCAAAGCGTCGAGACGGCGATCGACTACATGGTTGAAGGCCGCCGCCCCTCCTGCAGCCAGGCCGATTCCCAGCAGACCAAAAACGACAACTGACAATGAAGGCAACGTAGGAGTAGCGAGGGCCATGCCCACTAACGCACAGGCCAGCATGACCACGACCACTCGTGGCTTACACAAGGTCAGCAGGTCACGCCAGCTCCATTGAACGTCTTCCATCGACTCAGCACGCTCGACCATCGCGTTAGGCATGCACCCACTCCTTCTCAGCCCGTAAATGTCTGTTCGGTTCCCGTACCGACTGCCGCCAATGCCATACCGCTAGCGTCATAAGAATGACCAACAATACCGCTCCGGCGGTATGGGCCAACGCCAACCACAAGGGCAACCAAAGCAAGACGTTAGCGACGCCCAAAAAGAACTGTATAGCATAACCTCCCAGCACGGCACCAAGCCAGGGGCGTAAAGGTGGTTCTTGCCAGTATCGCCAGGCGAGGATCAATAACGCTAGCCCCAGCAAACCTGCACCTACTCGATGCCCAATCTGGATGGCAGTACGAGCATCGGCATGCAACTGTCCATGAAGATAGCTCGGCCCGACGGTTTGTGTCAGATGAAAGCCTTCGCTCCAGTCGGTACCCGGCCACCATTGGCCGTTACAGGTGGGAAAGCCCTGGCAGGCAATACCCGCATAGTTGCTGGAGACCCATCCGCCGAGCGCCAATTGCAAAAACAGCAACAGCACCGCCGCTGCCCAGAGAGGGGTTAGACGTCGAGGCTTAACCGCCGTTCGCTCACCCCTCGCTAACCGGCGCAATCTCAAGTGTAACCACAAGAACAACAACATGACCGATAAACCACCCAAAAGATGGAGGGTTACTACCTGCGGCCAGAGTTTAAGGGTCACGGTAAATGCACCAAAGGCACCCTGAACCAGAATCATGGCCAGGAGGGCGAGACTCACCCGCCAAGGATAGCCGGCAACACGACGCAACGAAGCACCGAACACCAACAAGGCAATCACCAGCAGACCCAGCGAAGAGGCCAGGTAACGGTGCGTCATCTCGACCCAAGCCTTGAAGCTTTCCAGCGGGGTATCAGGACTGTGGCTCAAGGCACGCTCGGCATCCGGCACGACCATCTCACCATAACAACCCGGCCAGTCGGGACATCCCAGCCCCGCATCGACCAACCGTGTCCAGGCTCCCACCAACACCACTATCACGGTAAAGATCACGCCGACCAGACTCAGAGTGACCAATACGTTAAGCCGGCGTTGCTGCCTTGCACTTACTCCCTCTCCAACCGCCTGCTGCGCTTTCATCGCTTGGCCACCTCGGCGTCAACCGATCCAGGTGGCTGAGGGTTCATGTCAAGCAACTGCTGCACATCGTCCAGCACATCGGCAGCATCGACTCCTTCCGTATAGGAAACTGCGGCCATTCCCTGGGGATCCAGCACCCAAAGCTTTCCCGGAGACCGCCACTCCGGCACCTCGGCCCACTGGGCCAGGGTTTCACCAGGCAAGGGTTCCGTGGCCTGTCCACCGATACGCAAGCGGCTGATACGATCGGCCTCTCGACCAAGGGCACGATGTAGCCGCCACCACTGATCGGCCTGGGCATCGCATTCGGTGCCGCAATCGAAGGCGAGAATCCAATCATTGGTCTGTAGAGATAGAGGTAATTCATTAAGTGGCCACTCAGCGAGCAGCGGCACTTCTGGAGAAAGCTCACCATGCGCGGTACGCTGCTCGGGAATGCCTACACGCCAGGTCACCATGACCCAGGCCGCCAGCATGGGGAGCGCAAAAACGGTAATCAAGGCCAGAAGTTTCAGTCGGGAACGGCGCAGGGCGCGATCGGGATTCATCAAGAAATTACTCGTCAGGTTTGGAAAGAGGTAGTCGAGGTGCATCGCGTGTCAGGCGCCGACCACCTATTACCATGGCTATCAAAGCAGCAAGCGTCAGTGACCACCACTGTACGGCGTAACCTAGGTGACGACTGGGTGGCATCACATTGGGCGTCCACCAAGCCTCAAGCATACCGGGGCCTTCAACGAGATGCAGCCAGCCTGCAAAGGCGAACTCGTGGTCCCAGGCTTCCAATGCGATACGTTGTAGACGCAAACCCTCCTGGTTGGGCCCAAACAAGGGAGCCCCTTCGCTTTCCGTCTGCCACTGCCCTCTCAACGTGACCTCACCAGCGGGCGTAGCCACTTCTGGCGTACCACGGCCCATATCGGTCGCCATGAAGCCGCGCTGCACTAACCAGTACTGACCTTGTTCGTCACGCAGTGGTGTCAACACAGCAACGCCGAGGCGACCATCAAGCGTGCGGTTATCGAGGAACAGCGTATGATCTGCCAAATACTCACCGGAAAGCATGAGCGTGGCGCCTTCGGGTGGCGACGCAGAAGGATCCTGAACAAGGGGAGCCGCCTCAAGGGCGGCCAGGAAATTGCGCTTGTCCTCAGCTCGCTCCCACTGCCATAGTCCCAGACATAATCCGAGTACCACGATCACTGTCCAGAAAGACCACCAGAGCCATATCCGTCGGTGCCGGGCACGCGCTTGTTTCCTACCAGCCCCTATTACGGAGTTTTTCATGCTGCTAAAGATCCTGATTGCCCTCGTTTTCACCGCCATGGTGGCCAGCCTTGCAGCTGGCGCCGGCTTCCTCATCCGTGATCAGGGACACTCGAGGCGCCTGCTGATATCTCTCAAGTTCCGGGTTAGCCTAGCAGCCGCCCTTCTGGCGTTGCTCTTCTATGGTTTTTACTTCGGAGAACTGGGCGGCTAGCAGATCCTATTGACAATAAGCGTTAGAAAACGTAAACGAACAGGAAAAGCCCGATCCATACCACATCGACGAAATGCCAGTACCAAGCGGCCGCTTCGAAGCCAAAATGATCTTCACCGGTAAAATGGCCCTGTAAGACTCGAGCCAGCATGACTGCCAAAATGATAGTGCCGATAATGACATGTAGACCATGAAAGCCAGTCAGCATGAAGAAGGTGGCCCCATAAATACCCGCCTCGAGAGTGATGCCGTAGTGAGCATAAGCCTCGTAGTACTCCACCCCCTGGATGGTGATAAAGCAGAGACCCAGCAGCACAGTGCCGGCCAGCCAATTGCGAGCAGTGGCGCGGAGTCCTTCCTTGAGGGCTTCGTGGGCAACTGTCAGCGTAATACTGGAACTCACCAGAATCAGCGTGTTGACTAGCGGCAGGTGCCAGGGGCTGAAGGTATCTGTCGGCCCAGCAATGGAAGAGTCCGGCGGGTTCAGCAATGGCCAACTGGCGGTAAAGTCCGGCCAGAGCAGTGAGGCCACGCCCTTGGCTCCTTCTCCATCCAACCAGGGGAGTGCGAAGGTACGCACATAAAAAAGCGCCCCGAAGAAAGCGGCAAAGAACATCACCTCCGAAAAGATGAACCATGCCATTCCCCAGCGAAAGGAGCGATCCATCTGGTCATCATATAACCCGCCGCGCGACTCCTTGATGACATCCCGAAACCAAAACCCCATCACAGTCAATATGCCGAACAAACCGATCAACATCACCGGCATACCAACAGCTCCATGTACCAGCATGACACCGCTGCCCAGCATCATGGCGCCTAGAGCCAGTGACCCTAAGATTGGCCACTTACTCGTCTCGGGAACGTAATAGCTGCCACCACTCATGCCTCATCTCCTTTGCCAATAGTCACCTGCGCCTGAAGTGGCTCATTTTTATGGGCGACCGGATATAGGGTATATACAAGGGTTACGGTCTTGATCTCGGGCGGAAGATCGCGGGTCAGCTGAAATACCAGCGGGGCTTCGATTCGCTCGCCTGGCTGCAGATGCTGCTCCTCAAAACAGAAGCAGGTTACCTTGCGCAAGTGGAG
This sequence comes from Halomonas korlensis, assembly GCF_900116705.1. GTDB lineage: Bacteria > Pseudomonadota > Gammaproteobacteria > Pseudomonadales > Halomonadaceae > Halomonas > Halomonas korlensis. Next base: position 166,950 of record NZ_FPBP01000001.1, read on the forward strand.
TGAGGCATTCGAAGGCGACACGCTGGGCACTGCCCGACCCCAGCTACTGTTGTCGCTGCGGTTATGAAAGGTGAAATTGACCTCATTGGTTTGTCCAGGGTGAACCCGGACTTGCCGAGACTCGACGTCAAGCTCCCAGGGTAGACCGGAGCTGCCACGAGTAATGAACTGGACGGTAATCATGCGCGACTCATCCACTTCCTCATGAATGACAGCCTGCGCACTGCTGTTTGTCTTGCCGTTGATGCCCGTTACCTCACAAAAGACGTCATAAAGCGGCACCAACGCGAAAGCGAAGGCAAACATTCCGGCCAGGGCCGCCACCGTACGAACCACGGTGCGCCGTACCCCCTTCTTGGCACCGTGGTCGTCGCGGTTCGGCTGAGTCATGAAGTTGGTCCTCGAAAGATCCTTGACGGCACTCAGTGCACGGGACGCTCGAAATTGGGCGGCGTTTCAAATGTATGGAGCGGGGCCGGACTCGGTACGCTCCACTCGAGATCTTCCGCCCCTTCCCAAGCCTTGGCTGGAGCCTTCTTGCCACCACGCACACACATGACGATGACCAGTACGAAGACAAGCTGGGAAGCGCCATATAATAGCGCCCCGAGGCTTGACACCATATTGAAGTCAGCAAACTGCAGGGCATAGTCAGGAATACGGCGCGGCATACCAGCCAACCCGGAGAAGTGCATCGGGAAGAAAGTGAGATTCACCCCGATAACCGAGAGCCAGAAGTGAACCTGGGACAAGCGCTCGTGCGGATAGTGACCTGTCCACTTGGGCAGCCAATAATAGACGGCTGCCATAATGGCAAATACGGCGCCCGGCACCAGTACATAGTGGAAGTGAGCCACTACGAAATAAGTGTCGTGATATTGGAAGTCAGCCGGAGCGATCGCCAGCATCAGTCCCGAGAAGCCACCGATGGTGAAGAGCACCACGAATGCCAGCGCGAAGAGCATCGGCGGCTCGAAGGTAATCGAGCCACGGAACAGCGTCGTGATCCAGTTGAATACCTTCACCCCAGTGGGCACAGCGATCAGCATGGTGGCATACATGAAGAACAACTCAGCGACCAGCGGCAAGCCCACCACGAACATATGGTGCGCCCAGACAAGGAAGGACAGGATGGCGATGGAAGCTGTGGCATACACCATTGAGGCGTAACCGAACAAGCGCTTACGCGCGAACGTCGGAATGATGGCAGAGACGATCCCGAAGGCGGGCAAAATCAGGATATAGACTTCTGGATGGCCGAAGAACCAGAAAAGATGCTGAAAGAGCACCGGGTCGCCACCGCCTGCGGCGCTGAAGAAACTGGTGCCGAAGTTGATATCCATCAACATCATGGTGATGACGCCTGCCAGAACCGGCATGACGGCGATCAACAGGAATGCAGTGATGAGCCATGTCCATACGAACAGTGGCATATCCATCATGCGCATGCCGGGGGCACGCAGATTTAGAATAGTAGCAATGATGTTGATCGCGCCGAGAATGGAGCTTATGCCGGCCAGGTGCAGGGAAAGAATAAAGAAGGTCGTGGAAGGCGGTGCATAGGTAGTGGAAAGCGGCGCATAAAACGTCCAACCGAAGTTCGGGGCTCCGCCGGGCATGAATAACGTCGACAGCAAAAGCGTGAATGCCACCGGCAACAACCAGAAGCTGAAGTTGTTGAGGCGAGGCAAGGCCATATCTGGCGCCCCAATCTGAAGCGGCACCATCCAGTTGGCCAGCCCCACGAAAGCAGGCATCACAGCGCCAAATACCATGATCAGCCCATGCATGGTGGTCATCTGGTTGAAAAACTCGGGCTCAACCAGTTGCAGCCCTGGCTGGAAGAGCTCGGCGCGCACCACCAAGGCGAAGATGCCGCCGATGAAGAACATCGTCAATGAGAAAATCAGATAGAGACTGCCGATCTCTTTATGACTGGTGGTCAGCACCCATCTCATCAGACCGCGAGGCCGCTCATGATGGTGCGAATCGGCCAGGCCGGCGTCGGCCGTGGTCGTACTTTGTTCTGGAGTCGGCTTGGGAAAATGAAAAGCCATCGGAAATCTCCCTGGTTACGATCGCAATAGAGAAACGGAAAGGCCGGTTGCTGTCATTCTTCCAGCAATTCGACGATTTCCGACGGTTGTACGGTATCGCCAGCATCGTTACCCCAGGCGTTACGCTCATAGGTGGCCACCGCGGCAATCTCCACTGGGTTCAGAGTGCTACGGAAGGCCGGCATGGCGGAACCCGACACCCCGTTAATAATAGTATCGATGTGCCATTCCACATCGTCGAGCATATCGGTATTGCCCGCCAGTGCCGGGAACGCTGGTGGACTTCCCGAGCCATCGGCCTGATGGCATGAGGCACAGATGCTGCCGTAGACCTGCTCACCGCGCTCCATCAGCTCGGCCAGTTCCCATTCGCGATCTACTCCCATGGCCTCCTGCTCAGCCGCCTCCTTGCGCTCGGCCAGCCAGGCTTCATACTCATCTTTTTCCAGCGCCTCGACGACAACCGGCATGAAGCCATGGTCCATACCACAAAGCTCGGTGCACTGCCCTCGATAGATACCGGGCTCTTCGATACGCACCCAGTTCTCGTTCACAAACCCGGGAATAGCGTCCTGCTTCACCGCTAATTCAGGCACCCACCAGGAGTGTATGACGTCGTCTGCCGTCAACAGCAAACGCACTTTGGTATCGACAGGCAACACCAGCGGCTCATCGACTTCGAGAAGATAGTTTTCAGTCTTTTCGGCCTCACCACTGATCTGCTCGCGCGGGGTGCTCATATTAGAGGTGAAGGCAATATCCTCGCCCAGGTATTCGTAGCGCCAGCGCCACTGCTGCCCCGTCACCATGACATCGATTTCTGCATCGGAAACGTCATACATATTCTTAAGCGTAGCCGTAGCAGGAACGGCCATGGCGACAAGAATCAACAAGGGAACTGCCGTCCAAAGGACCTCCACGCCCGTATGCTCGTGGAAATTGGCCGCCTCTGCGCCCTTGGAGCGACGGTAACGGAACAGGGAGTAGAACATCACCCCGAAAACCACTACACCGATCGCCACGCAGATCCAGAAGATGGTCATGTGCAGGGAGTGGATCTCACGGCTAAGCGCTGTCACCCCGATCGGCATGTTCCAGCCATTGGCCAGAACCAAGGGAGAGATCAGGGCCAGCGTCAGACCTGCTGCCACCCTCACGAGCAACGTGCGCATCGGCGCCTCCTCATGATTGTTGTCGTCAATAAATGAATTCAGTGTGTTAATGAAGCATCAGCTCAGGAGGCGTCACGATCCACCACCGCCGAAACCATGCAGAGCACATACCAGAATACAGTAACACCAACCGATATTTTGTCGAGTATACGGAACGCTACCGACGAATTGAGTCGCCGCCGGTCCGAACCCTAAACGTATGCATCAACGGTCAGACGATTTCAACCCGCGGCCAGTGTCGCTATCAACGCCACGAGCGCCACCAGGAGCATGGCCATGGCAATACCCACAATAATAAAGCTGACGGGCTTGCCGTGCTCGAAATCTTCTCGCCGCTGCTGGTCACGCTGAACACCGAAAAAAGCTGCTAAAACCGATTTTATCACACTCCACATGCCAAAATTCCCCTCTCCAGGCCCAATGTGCTTAAGGCTTTAGTCGAAGCTTACGTCTTCCGCTTATTAGCGGCCGAGGCATTATCCTTTGATTGACGTCAGGAGAATGCGAATGCCGTCCTGGCGCATCACCCAAAGCGTCCGTGTCAACTATAATCTTAGTGAAGACCAAGCACGTTGATCGCTTTCAGTCAAACAGCTCAAGTAAGTAAAGGAGGCCTATCATGAGCAAAGCTCGATCCAGAGATGCCAACACTCCCGCTGCCCCCTCAACCCAAATGTTCGAATGGTGGCAGGAGCAATGGGCGCAGAATGCCAACCCCATCGCCCGCATGCAGCTCGCCTGGATGGAAAGCCTGACACAGGCGATGCAATTTGAGGCAGAGTTCCTCGCCGCCATGGCCGAAAACGGAGTGAAAATGGCCAATTGTTTCCACGGTGAAGAAGCTCCCAAGACCCCGGGAGAGCTGCACAATTGTTACCAAAAGCTTCTCAAGCATGCCACCGAGGCACACATGGAAAGAATGGAAAAGGCCTCTTCGCTTACGCATGACTTTCGCAAGCGGATCTGGGAAGAAATCTAATGGTCCCTATCACATCCGCCATGCTGCCTTCTCTTCCAACTGCCATGTGGCTCGCGAAAAAGCATAGAATTCTCAGCCCATACCTACCAAACGAACGAGAAGAGGAAGGAGAAAAGCTGTGAGCAGGCCCGTTAACCCCATCGCCAACCCCGAAAAGGCACCGGCCACGGCGCCAATTCGTGCAAAAGCATGTGCGGTGCCGAAACCATGAGCCGCAAGCCCTAATGTGAACCCCTGCACGGCCGGATCCCGAACCTTGAGTACACGAAAGATCCAGGGAGCGACAACGCAGCCAATCGACCCGGTCAACAGTACCAGCCCGGCGGCCAAGGACGGAATGCCGCCAATCTGCTCGGCAACACCCATGGCGATGGGCGATGTCACCGACCGAGGCGCGAGAGAGAGGAGCGTTTCGGGTTTTGCCCCCATGAGAGCCGCCAGCCCTAGCGTCGACCCTACCGCGGTGATGATGCCTACTATGCAGGCAAGCAGCAATGGCCAGAGCAACTGGCGGACTTTCTCACGATGGTCGTAGAGAGGTATCGCCAGCGCCACAGTGGCCGGCCCGAGAAGGAAATGGATGAACTGGGCCCCTTCAAAATAGGTGGCATAATCCATATCCACCAGCAACAGTAAGCCGATCAGCATTGCCACGGAAAGCGTAACCGGGTGAAAAAGCGAACTCCCTCCCAAGGCCCGATTGATACGTACCGCCGCAGCAAAAGCCACCAGCGTTATCAACAAGGACAGCAAGGGGTTACCGGAAAGGTAGACCCACAGCTGGTCAAAGGCCGCAATATTCACCGCTCTACTCTCCGGTTGCGACGACGGTTGAGTTGTTCGAGCATTTTACCCGTCACGGCAAGCGTCACCGCAGTGGAAACCACTAACGTGAAGATGATGGGCCAGAGATCCTTCCCGATCAGCTCGAAGTGCGCGATCAAGCCGACGCCAGCAGGCACAAACAGCAGAGTCAGGTAACGAAGCAGCCCCTCGCCTGCCAAGCGCAAGCTCCCCGGCACCTTGCCCCAAATAAGCAAGCCTATTAATAGTATCACCATGCCAATAACCGGACCCGGAACCGGCAGGCCCCACCCACGAGTCACCAGTTCCCCCAGAAACTGGCATGCCAACAGCACACTCATCCCCATGATCAACGGCATGCCGTTCTCCTTTTCTGGCAGTAACTGGCGGATCAACCCCTAGGACAAGATAACCCCTCGACCCCGACCCACCCAATATCCAGCGATGGCTAGCCAACCAATTGAAACAAAAGTGCAAACGCGACTTTTCATTTTATCGGGAACGCGCTAGTATACGCCTCGTCTTCGAGAGAGTGTCGAATCTATTCGCTCATCCCGAAACGACATCGGAGCGTGGCGCAGCTTGGTAGCGCGTTGCAATGGGGTTGCAAAGGTCGCAGGTTCGAATCCTGTCGCTCCGACCAGAAACATCGAGAAAAGCCGCCGCTGGGCATTTCCCAGCGGCGGCTTTTCGATGGCAGGCGCTCAAATCAAAGGCGATGCCAGAAAAGCAGTTCTCACCGTCATGCGCACAAAGAGACGGCCGCCCCAGAGGGCGGCCGTCTCTTTGTGCGAGTGTCCGACTCATTGCCGGTCATTCTGGGCCGATGAAGATCATTCCGGCTGCTGTTGCTGTTGTTGTTGCATCTGCTCCTGCATCTGCTCCATCTGCTCCTGCTGGACTTGCATCTGGCGTTCGAGCTCGTCGCGTTGCTCCTCGGTAAGCGTGGCCTCGATGCGTGACTGAAGCAGCACGCTTTCGGCAGTCATGTCGCCGGTGAGCTGGCCGAGACGCTCGGCATCCTGACGAATGGCGTTCTCATTGAAATCGGAGCTGACGCTTTCTTGGAGCTGTAGCTGGACCTCCTGAGCTTCACTCTCAAGCTCCTGGATACGGCTCTGGGCATCATTAAGAAGCGTAGTGAGCTCTTGCTCCTGTGCATCGTCGAGGTCGACAAGCTCGTCGAGCTGGTTGACTTGATCTTCTGCACTTGGCGGCTGACCTTGACCCTGGGGCATTTGTTGTTGCGCCAGGGCGGGGGCAGCCATGGCGAGAACCAGGGAAGAGGTGGCGATAAGCTTCAGTGCAAACATGGAATCTCCATTGCAATCATTGATTTAGTGTGACCCTAGCGCCGAATAACGTGGCACTGACACCCGGACCAAGAGGCGCCTGTAATGGTTTTGGCGCTCGTGGGCCATCCGGTGTCACAAGTCGGTGGCTGGGCGTAGACTACGTTTGATTCGATGAGTTCAGCCGCTCGAAGGAATCTCCGTGACCCGAATCCGTGCTTTTCGCACCACCGATTGGCTGGCCCTCTGGGCTCTCATTGAGCCGGTATTCCTGTCCGGAGAAACCTATGCCGTGCCCCGCGACTTCACCCAGGCCTCGGCTCGAGAACAGAACTTAACCACCATGCAGTACAATCTGATGGTATCCACGAACCAAACGGCGATTCGGCTCTGGCAGCGGCATAGTTTTAGATCGCCAGTGTACTACCCGACGCCTTCCGTCATCCCACCGCAGGGCTGGTGGATGCTTTTTCATACATCGACAGCTTTGAGTCCCCCAGTTTGACGCTTCATATCGACCTCGGGCATTCTTCCCAAGCTACTGACATCAATAAGGAATAAGCACAATGCAGAAAATCGCCCGCCATGCGTTGACCCTGGGGATCTCACTCGCCGTGGCCGCTACCGCCAGCGCCGCCGATTTCGCCGACATGGAGCCCATCAACCTGCGCCTCGCCCATGTGGTCAACGAGCAGGATGGCTTTCATATCGCTGCCGAGAAGTTTCAGGAGTTGGTGGCAGAACGCACCGAAGGTGCCGTGACCGTCGAAATCTTCCCCAACGCAAGCCTGGGAGACGAACGCACCCTGCTGGAAGGCATGCAGATCGGGACCGTCGACATGGGCGTGATCACCAACGGGCCGGTGGCCAACTTCGTCGAGGAAATGGCGGTGTTCGAACTGCCCTTTCTCTTCCCCTCGCCCGAGGCCGCCTATGAGGTGCTCGACGGACCCATCGGCCAGGAATTGCTGGACAAGCTCGCCGAGGTCAACCTCAAGGGCCTGGCCTATGCGGAGCGCGGCTTTCGCAACCTCACCAACAGCGAGCGCGCGGTTACTACACCAGACGATATCGATGGCCTGCGCATTCGCGTAATGGAGAACCCCGTCTACGTCGACACCTTCCGCGAGCTTGGCGCCAATGCGGTTCCGATGGCCTGGACCGAGGCGCTGACCGCCATGCAACAGGGCACCATCGACGGCCAGGAAAACCCGGTCAATGTCATCCACTCCTTCAAGCTCGACGAGACGCAGAGCCACATGACCCTGTCTCGCCACACCTACGCACCGGCAATCTTCGTCATGGGTATGCCCATCTGGAACCAGCTGCCCGAGGCCGCCCAGGAAGTGCTCGAAACGTCCGCCCAGGACGCCGCCGAGCACGAGCGACGCATGAATGCCGAAATGGAAGCCGAGCAGCTTGCCGAGCTGCGCGAGGCGGGCATGCAGATCGTTGACGAACCCGACATGGCCGCCTTCCAGCAAGCCGTCGCGCCGGTCTACGAGCAATACGGCGAGCAGTTCGGTGATTACCTGCCGCGCATCCAGGAGGCCCTGAAATAAGTGCTGCCCCTGCTCCAGCGCATCGAGCAGGGGATCGACGCCGTCACACGCCCGGTCGTTTTCCTGGCCATGGCGGCGCTGATTGGCGTGATCACCCTGCAGATCATTTCCCGCGTGTTCTTCTCCGCCGTCGGATGGACGGAGGAGGTCGCGCGCTTTCTGCTGGTATGGATCACCTTTCTCGCTGCCACCCTCGCCTACCGCCGCAGGCGCCATATCGCCGTGACCTTCGTGGTCGACGCCCTGCCTCCCAGGATCCGTCAGGCCAGCCGCCTCCTGGCGACCCTAGTGGTAGTGGCATTCATGATCTCGCTGATCGTCATCGGTTATCGATACATGCAGATTCAGAGCTTTCAGAAGTCTGCCTCGCTGCGCCTGTCGATGACCTGGGTCTATGCCGTGATGCCGTTCTGCGCCGCCCTGATGGCCTGGACCTCGCTGGTCGATCTCGTCTCGTTGGTACATAGCGGTCGATACGCCACGGTGAACGACCCCGATAGCGACGCACACGACCCATGACCGCCCTGCTCTTCGCTTGCTTTCTCGGCTTCATGTTGCTCGGCGTGCCCATCGCGCTGACCATCGGCGCCAGCGCAATGATCGCCCTGACAGCCCAGGGAACCCCCCTGATGGTGGTGACCCAGCAGATGTTCCAGGGCATCAACTCCTTCGCCCTGGTCGCCGTGCCGATGTTCATTCTCGCCGGCGACCTGATGGCCCAGGGCAAGGTCAGCGAGAAACTCGTCGATTTCGCTGACTCGCTGTTCGGCTTCCTCAAGGGGGGCCTGTCGATCGTCTCGGTACTGGCGGGCATGTTCTTCGCCGCCATTTCCGGCTCAGGGGCCGCCACCACCGCCGCCGTGGGCTCGAGCCTGGTGCCCGAGCTGCGCAAGAAAGGCTATGACCCCGCCTCCGCCGCGAGCCTGATTGCCGCCAGCGGCACCATCGGCGTGGTCATTCCGCCCTCGGTCCCCATGATCATCTATGCGGTGATCGCCCAGCAATCGGTATCGCAGCTGTTTCTCAGCGGTTTCCTGCCTGGCCTGGCCATGGGGGTGGGGCTGGCGACCATCTCCATCGTCCAGGCCTACCGGCGTAACTACCCGCGAGGCACCGCCTTCTCGCCGGCGACCATCTGGCGCACCTTGAAGAGCGCCAGTTGGGGACTGATGACTCCGGTGATCATCCTTGGCGGTATCTTTTCGGGTGTCTTCACGCCCAGCGAGGCCGCGGTCGTCGCGGTGAACTACGCGCTGCTGGTATCGCTGTTTGTCTACCGTGACCTGACGCTACCCGATGTCTATCGCATCCTGATTCGCTCGGCGGTCACCACCTCGGTGATCATGCTGGTGATCGCCACCTCGGCCGTGCTGAGCTGGACCCTGTCCAGCTGGCAAGTGCCCGGGGCCATCGCCTCGGCGGTCCTGTCGTTCTCCACTGACCCCTATGTCATCATGCTGCTGGTGGTAGGCGTCATCCTGCTGACCGGCGTGTTCATCGAGACAGCCAGTGCGCTGATCATTCTCACGCCGGTACTGCTGCCGCTGGTGTCTCGTATCGGCATCGACCCGATTCATTTCGGGCTTATCATCGTGGTGGGACTGGCGATCGGCATGATCACCCCTCCCGTCGCGATCAATCTGTATGTGGCCTCGTCGGTCACTCGACTGCCGCTGGAGCGTATCACTCGCGCGATCATCCCCTATTTATTGGGGTTGATCGTGGTACTGCTGCTGGTAGTTTATGTCCCGATACTGCTGGGCCTCTCCGGCTAAGGAAGTTTTCATGCATCGTTCAACAAGGCTGGTTACCGCGGGTCTCGCCCTGGCACTGCTGGCCGGCTGCACCACTTACACCTACGAGGATGGCCGCAAGGAAACGGTCTGGGGCGTGCCCACCGAGGACGAGACGAAGACTCGAGAAGAACGGCAGGCGGAAGGTGTGAGATATCGGGAGCCCGGAAAGATACCCGAGTGATCGGGCTCAACCATCGTGCACCGTCTCCTGTCCGGGCGACGCTGACACCTCGGGTATTGCTTGCTTTTTGAAGACAATGCTCAGGTTATTCGCCGGCATCTCCGCGACTCGCTCCAACTTCAAGCCCTGCTGTTCAGCTTCGGCGACCACGCTTTCCAGATGCCGTATCCCCCAACGCGCATCGCGAGCCTTCAGGTCAGCATCGAAGGCCTCGTTGCTCGGTGACGTATGGCGTCCCTCTCGCTGATAGGGTCCATAAAGATAAAGCACCCCACCGTCTACCAAACGCTCTTGCGCACGCATCATCAAGGTTTTGGTGACGAACCACGGCGAGATGTGCACGAGATTGATGGCAACCACGGCATCGACTCTCACGTCAGGCCATACACCCATCACGTCCAGCTCGACGGGCTCGAGAAGGTTCGACAGGCGGGCCTGCTCTCGCCATGCCGCAATGGAGGCAAGTGCTTGCGGTGTCGGGTCGCTGGCCAGCCAGCGCCATCCCGGCATGGCGCTGGCAAAATACACGGCGTGCTCGCCGCTGCCGCTTGCCAGCTCGAGAACGTAGGCTGGCTTGGGAAGTGCTTGCTCGAGCACCTCAAGGATCGGCTGGCGATTGCGCGCCACTGCAGGGCTCTGCAAGCGGAGATCACTCACGGGGTTCCTCATGGCTTGTTAATTCAGTAAAGCTTGATAGTTCAGTAAAGAGTTACTTCCTGCCCCTCGGTTTGCGAGGCGGGTTTGCACCCTGCTGACGAGGCCCCGGCGAGCGGGAGGTTTTCGCCGGCTGGACCGCTGACTTCCGGGGTTTGGGTGTCTTGCGCTTCGCCACCTTGCCGACACCTGGCTTGCCCGAGCTGCCCTTGGCGTCCTGACCTCCCTTGCGTCGGGCCGACCGGCGGCTGGTGTCCTCGGCCTCGGAAGCGGAATGCTCCGTCAGGGAGAGGATCGTCGACACCTCTTTTGCCGTCAGATCCCGCCAGTCCCCAGGCGCCAGCCCCTTGAGCGACACATTCATGATGCGGATGCGCTCGAGCTTCACCACCTCATAGCCGAACACCTCGCACATGCGGCGTATCTGGCGGTTCAGTCCCTGGACCAGGATGATATTGAAGACGAACCGAGACTCCTTGACCACCCGGCACTTGCGGGTGACTTCACCCAGGATCGGCACACCCCCACCCATGCCGGCGATAAACTCATCAGTGATCGGCTTGTTGACGGTGACCCGATACTCCTTCTCGTGCTGGTTGCTCGCGCGCAGGATGCGATTGACTAGGTCGCCGTTGTTGGTCAGGAAGATCAGCCCTTGGGAATCCTTGTCCAGCCGGCCGATGGGAAATATCCGCGCGCCGTGCTTGACGAAGTCGACGATATTGGCCTTTTCGCCGGGTTCCGTGGTGCTGACGATGCCCACCGGCTTGTTGAGCGCGATGAACACCAGGTCCTCTTCTTCCAGCTCCAGCGGCTCGATGACCTGGCCGTTGACCTTCACCACACTGCCCGCGACGACCTGGTCACCCGGGGTGGCGCGCTTGCCGTCGATCCGGACATTGCCCTGTTCGACGTAGCGGTCCGCCTCCCGTCGGGAGCATAGCCCGCTCTCGCTGATGTATTTATTGATCCGTTTCGAGAGGGTCTGGGCCATGGCACACGTCCGGGATGGGATAGGAAAAAGCCGTGGTCGCACGGCACGTTGCTACCTCACACTACAACAGTACTTGAACTTGTGAGGCCTTCCACAGAAGCAGGGATTGTCGTGAGTGATTATGCAATCGCCATCCAGGCAGGTCCATCATCGGCCCGGCTTGGAATCTCGCGCGTATCGATGGGCCGCCAACGCTTCAGGTTGCCACTCACGTGGGTTATCACCCTCTTACGCTCATCATCTTGTCCTGGGTCACTGCAGTGCAGCATGGAGTATGCTACACCAGTAGCCTTGACAGCGGTGACAGCGATGCTCAGAGCCGGAGGTAACAGGATGCCCGAGCGAAAGCCCCATGAACGCCCCAACTGGCATGCCATGACGTCTGACGAGGCGTTGGGAAACCTCGAGAGTTCACTCAAAGGTCTGAGCAGCTCAGAGGCCGAGGCGAGACTGACTCAGTACGGACCCAATGAGCTTCAACAGCAAAAGGGCCGACCCTGGTGGCAGCGCCTGCTGGAGCAGTTCAACAATATTCTGATACTGATCCTCATTTTCGCTGCTGCGGCCAGCCTGTGGCTGGGAGAAGCGTTCGACGCGGGCGCTATCCTCGGCGTGGTGATCATCATTGCGCTGATCGGCTTCTTTCAGGAGGGCAAGGCCGAGCAGGCGCTTGAGAGCATACGACAGATGCTCACGCCACAGGCCCAGGTGATGCGTGACGGCAAACGCGAGACCGTGCCTGCCGAGAACCTGGTACCAGGTGACATCGTACTGATCGAAAGCGGCGATCGGGTACCGGCCGACCTTCGACTCGTGGAAGCCAGGCGCTTTCGCAGCGAAGAGGCCTCGCTGACCGGGGAGTCAACCCCGGTGGACAAGGACACGGCGCCTGTAGAGGCAGCGGCCGACCTGGCCGACCGCAGCAGCATGGCCTACGCCAGCACCATCGTTGTCCAGGGCAACGCCCGGGGCCTGGTGGTGGAAACCGGCATAAACACTCAGATCGGACGCATTTCGGAGATGCTGCGCGGGGTCGAGCAGCTCAAGACTCCGCTACTGCGTCAGATCGACCGCGCCGGCCGGGTCCTCGCCATCTTCATTCTTGTGACTGCCGCCCTGACGGGTGTCATCGGTGCCCTGGTACACGGCCAACCGCTGGGCGACATGTTCATGGCGGCCGTGGGCCTGGCCGTGGCCGCCATCCCCGAAGGCCTGCCGGCCATCGTCACCATCGGTTTGGCGCTCGGAGTCCAGGCCATGGCCAGGCGCAATGCCATCATCCGACGGCTGCCCGCGGTAGAGACGCTAGGCTCCATCTCCACCATCTTCTCGGACAAGACCGGCACCCTGACCCGTAACGAGATGACTGCCCAGGCGATCTGGCTGCCGCAAGGCGAGCTCCGCATCAAGGGCATCGGCTTCGCCCCGGAGGGCAGCTTCCATCGGATTGGCAACAGCGAGCCGGCGGCAACGGCGCTGAATCTCGACGAGAACCACGCCCTGCGCCACTTCCTCAAGGTCGGGGTGCTGTGTAACGACGCCGAACTCGCCGAAGAGGACGGTCGTTGGCAGATACACGGCGATCCTACCGAGGGCGCCCTGGTGGTTGCTGCGGCCAAGGTGGGCCTGACCACCGGGAAGCTGCGCGGCGACCACGACCGTAAGGATGCTATTCCCTTCGAGTCCGAGCGCAAATACATGGCCACTCTCCATGAAGTGGATGGCGAACCGTTGCTGCTGGTCAAGGGCGCCCCGGACCGTCTGCTGGAGATGTGTCACCGTGTCCGCGAAGACGGCCAGGACAGCGAACTGGATGTGGCTCTGTGGGAGGAGCGTATCCATGACCTCTCCGCACGCGGCCTGCGGGTACTGGCGCTGGCCGAGAAGCCGATTCACGACGTCCATGAGCTAGAGGACGAGCACGCCGAGGAAGGATTGGTGCTGCTGGGCCTGGTGGGGCTGCTCGACCCGCCCCGAGACGAGGCCATCGAGGCGGTCAAGGACTGCCAGACTGCCGGCATCCGTCCGGTGATGATCACCGGAGATCATGCGGTAACGGCGCTAGCCATCGCCAGGCAGCTGGGCTTCGTCCACACCGAGCGGGCCATCAGCGGCCGCGAGATCGAGGCGATGTCCGACGCAGAGCTCGAGGCGATCATCCTTGAAGTGGACGTTTTTGCCCGCGCTGCGCCTGAACACAAGCTGCGCCTGGTCAAGGCGATGCAGGCCCGCGGCGGCATCTGCGCCATGACCGGTGACGGGGTCAACGACGGCCCGGCACTCAAGCGCGCCGACGTCGGCGTGGCCATGGGTATTCAAGGCACCGAGGCCGCCAAGGAGGCCGCCGAGATGGTGCTCGCTGACGACAACTTTGCCACCATCGTCGGGGCCATCCGCGAAGGCCGCAAGGTCTACGACAACATCCGCAAGACCATCACTTTCCTGCTGCCCACCAACGGCGGCCAAGGCCTAGCCATCATGCTTGCCGTGCTGGCCGGCACCACCCTGCCGGTGACACCGCTGCAGGCGCTATGGGTGAATATGGTGGTGGCGGTGACCCTGGGTCTCGCTCTGGCCTTTGAGGACGCCGAGCCCGACATCATGCAGCGCCGGCCACGGGACCCCGACGCCGCCCTGCTCGACCTCTTCCTGCTGTGGCGCGTCGTCTTCGTCTCGCTGCTGCTGCTCGCCGGCGTGTTCGGCATGTTCTCCTGGATTCTCTACGGCCAGGGCGGCAGTATCGAGCTGGCCCGCGCCGGCGCGGTGAACATGCTGGTGACGGGCAGCGCCGCTTACCTGATCAACAGCCGCTTCCTGCTCAACAGCACGCTGTCGATCCCCGGCATCTTCGGCAGCCGCCCGGTGTGGATCGCCATCGGCCTGGTCATGGTCCTGCAGCTTGCCTGGACATACCTGCCCTTCATGCAGTTGACCTTCGGTAGCGCCGCGCTGGGTCTTGGCCACTGGACGGTGATCCTGACCGGCAGCATGGCGATCTACCTCGTCGTCGAATTGGAGAAGCGGATCCTGCGCACCCGAGCCCACGGCAGGCGGAGTCGAGCACCGCACGGGCATTATCCACGCCTGCGGTAACAACTCCACAACGCACGCGACCTGCAGCGCGGCGAGACCTGTGCTACTCCTAGATCATCATGGAAGATAATGGATGACAAGGGAGAAACGGCATGCCCGATCACGACGGCAAGGGAGATAAGGAAGAGAAGGAGCGGACACCCTGGCACGCCATGGCCGGCGACGAGGTGCTCGAGCGCCTCGACTCCCGTAAAGAAGGCCTCAGCGACGACGAAGCCAGAGAGCGGCTCAGCCAGCACGGCCCCAACCGGCTGCAGCAGGACGAAGGCCAGCCCTGGTGGCGTCGCCTGCTTGCCCAGTTCAATAATGTTCTGATGCTAATCCTGATCGTCGCGGCAATCGCCAGCCTGCTGCTGGGGAAGAGCCTCGACGCCGCGGTGATACTCGCCGTTGTGGTCATCATCGCCCTGATCGGTTTTTTCCAGGAGGGCAAGGCCGAAAAGGCGCTGGACAGCATACGGGACATGCTCTCGCCCCAGGCTTCGGCCCGCCGTGGCGGGCGCGAGACGAAGATCGACGCCGAGGAGCTCGTGCCCGGCGACATCGTGCACTTGGAGAGTGGCGACCGCGTGCCCGCCGACATCCGACTGCTCGAGGCCAAGCGGCTCAACGCCGAGGAAGCCGCGCTGACCGGGGAGTCCACGCCGGTTGACAAGAGCGAAGAGCCGGTGGAGGAGGATGCCGACCTAGCCGATCGCAGCGCCATGCTGTTCGCCGGCACCATCGTCGCCAAGGGCAACGCCACCGGCGTAGTGGTACAGACCGGGGCACAGACCGAGATCGGGCGCATTTCCGAGATGCTGCGCGGGGTCGAGCAGCTCAAGACACCGCTGGTGCAGCAGCTCGATCGTGCCGGACGCATTCTCGCCATCTTCATCCTTGTCGCCGCGGTCCTGACCGGCGCCATCGGCGTGCTGGTGCATGAACAGCCCTGGACAGAAATGTTCATGGCAAGCGTGGGGCTCGCCGTCGCCGCCATCCCCGAGGGGCTGCCGGCCATCGTCACCATCTCCCTGGCCCTGGGCGTGCAGACCATGGCGAGCAAGAACGCCATCGTTCGGCGCCTGCCAGCGGTGGAGACCCTCGGCTCCATCTCCACCATCTTCTCCGACAAGACCGGTACGCTGACGCGCAACGAGATGACCGCTCAGGCCATCTGGCTAGCCGAGCGCGAGATACGCCTGTCGGGCATCGGCTTCGCCCCCGAGGGCAAGCTGTACGACCCCGAACGCAGCGACAGCGAGGAGGACGCCGAGGCGCTCTCGCTGGAGGAGGTTCCCGCCCTCTCCCGCTTCCTGCTCGCCGGCGCGCTGTGCAACGACGCCGAGCTTGTCCACGAGGAGGAGGAGTGGTCCATCGACGGCGACCCCACCGAGGGCGCGCTGGTGGTCGCGGCGGCCAAGGCCGGGCTGGATATCGGCGACCTGCGCAACGAGCATGAGCGTCGCGACGCCATTCCCTTCGACTCCGAGCGCAAGTACATGGCCACCCTCAACGACTTCGACGAGGGGCCACGCCTGCTGGTCAAGGGCGCACCGGATCGCCTGCTTGACATGTGCGACAAGGCGCGTGGCGACGAAGGCGATAGCGAGCTGGATCGCGATACCTGGCAGGGGCGCATTCACGACCTCTCCTCGCGCGGCCTGCGGGTGCTCGCGTTGGCCGAGAAGGAGACACCCGACACCAGCCGCGAGCTCGACGACGACGAGGTCGAGCACGGCCTGGTACTGCTCGGCCTCGTCGGGCTTCTCGACCCACCCCGCGAGGCCGCCATAGAGGCCGTCGAGAACTGCCAGCAGGCCGGCATCCGGCCGGTGATGGTGACCGGCGATCACGCCGTCACGGCCTGCGCCATCGCCGATCAGCTCGGTTTCAAGCGCACCGACCGCGCCCTGAGCGGCCATGAGATCGAGGAGATGAGCGACGAGGAGCTGGAGCGCGAGATCACCGAGGTCGACGTCTTCGCCCGGGCCGCGCCGGAGCACAAGCTGCGGCTGGTGCAGGCGATGCAAGCGCGGGGCGGCATCTGCGCCATGACCGGCGACGGCGTCAACGACGGCCCCGCACTCAAGCGAGCCGACGTGGGCGTGGCCATGGGCATCCAGGGCACCGAGGCGGCCAAGGAGGCCGCCGAGATGGTGCTGACCGACGACAACTTCGCCACCATCGTCGGCGCCGTGGCCGAAGGGCGCAAGGTCTACGACAACATCCGTAAGTCGATCACTTTCATCCTGCCCACCAACGGCGCCGAGAGCCTGGCGATACTGCTCGCCATCCTGGCGGGCTTCACGCTGCCCATCACCGGCCTGCAGGTGCTGTGGGTCAACATGATCACTGCCGTGACCCTCGGCGTGGCCCTGGTCTTCGAGCTGGCCGAGGCGAACGTGATGCAGCGTCAGCCCCGCGATCCGGCCGCCCCGCTGCTCGACCTCTTCATGCTGTGGCGGGTGATCTTCGTCTCGATCCTGATGGTGCTGTGCATCTTCGGCATCTTCCTCTGGATCCTGCACGGCCAGGGCGGCAGCATCGAGCTGGCCCGCGCCGGTGCGGTCAACATGCTGGTGGCGGCCGAGGTCGTCTACCTGATCAACAGCCGCTTTCTCATCGACAGCAGCCTGTCGCTGAAGGGCATCCTCGGCAGCAGGGCCGTGCTCCTGGCCATCGGGCTGGTGGCAGTCTTCCAGCTGGCCTGGACCTACCTCCCCTTCATGCAGGCCATCTTCGGCACCGCCGCCCTCTCCCTGCTTCACTGGGTCGTGATCGCCGCCGCCAGCATCGTGATCTTTCTTATCGTGGAGGGTGAGAAGGGGCTGCTGCGGCGCCGCGAGGCCGCTCGTCGGCGAGACGCGGCCACTTCTGATTCGGGAGGCGACGCAAAGAAGAAGCCCGCCGCGACCAGCTGATCACCGCCTCGATCGGGTCCGTGCCGTAGCCACGGCGCTGAGCGGGTCCTCCGGCCAGGGGTGTTTCGGATAGCGGCCGCGCATTTCCTTGCGCACCTGCGGGTAGCCATTACGCCAGAAACTCTCCAGATCACGAGTCACCTGCAACGGCCGGCGTGCCGGCGACAACAGGTGCACCAGCACCGGGACTTGCCCTCGTACCAGGCGCGGCGTCGTCCGCCAGCCGAACAGCTCCTGAAGCTTGGCGGCCAGCACTGGCTCGCCATCCTGCAGGCAGGGCGTATAGTCCACCTGCACGAACGACCCGCTGGGCACGGGCAAGCGTTCGGGGGCTAGCTCCTCGAGGCAAGCGCGCCGGGATCCGTCCAGGCTATCCCGCAGGAAGCGCCCCAGCGGCAACCGGTCGAGGGCATCGAGCCGGTTCTCCCGATCGAGATAGAGGGCCAGCCAGGTATCGAGGCGATCCAGGAGCGAGGCCGTCGACCAGTCGGGCCAGGCATCACCTTCGATGCGCCGCAACAGCGCCATCCGT
Organism: Halomonas korlensis; assembly: GCF_900116705.1. GTDB lineage: Bacteria > Pseudomonadota > Gammaproteobacteria > Pseudomonadales > Halomonadaceae > Halomonas > Halomonas korlensis. Next base: position 184,969 of record NZ_FPBP01000001.1, read on the forward strand.
CCGCGCAGCTGATCGTCTGCCGGCGTGAAAGCCAGTGTGCCACGTCGACGCACCGCTTCGAGCAGTGCTTGATGCACCGCCTCGCGCGGCATCTTCTGTAGCGGCTTGCGCGCCAGGACTACCGCCCCCAGTCCACGCACCTGCTCGCCAAGCAGCTTGCCCTCGCTGTCCGACCATTCGAGGCGGGTGCGCCACTCGAGTGACTCGGGATACAAGGCCTCAAGCCGCCGGGAAGACAGCGACACGGCGCGAAAGATGCGCGCCTCACCGTTTTGCCCGTCGAGCTCGACCGCCACCAGCAATTCGCTATGGGCCAAGGGGGTGTCTTCCGGCAGCGTCGCAAGCCCACCGCCGACCAGGCGAAAGCAACCCGGCTCGAGCCGTTGGCCGACGCGCTCCGGATACGCCAACGCCAGCAACTCTCCCAGCGGGGCCAGACTGGCAACCTCCAGCTCACAACCGGCAATTCGCGCCAGCCGTCGCGCATCTCGCTGCCATGGCCCGTTGGATCGCTCCGCCAGGCGTGATTGGAGGGCGCGTTCCAGGTCGCGTTCGCCGTCCAGTTCGCGGGTTTCAAGGGTGGCCACCACGGCGCAGGCCAGCGGCCGGGCCTGGAGATCAACGGCCCGCGTCAGCATCACGGCCAGCCGCGGGTGGGTTGGCCAGCGCACACAGGCGCACCCTAGCGCGGTAAGGTGAAAGGCGTCATCGAGCACGCTGAGACGCTGCAGCAACTCTCGCCCTGCCGCCAAGGCCGCAGCGGGCGGCGGCGTCACCCAGGCCAGGGCCGCCGGATCGCTGATGCCCCAGCGCGCCAGCTCGAAGGCCAACGGCGCCAGATCGGCCTGGCGGATCTCCGGCTCGCCGTGGGGGATCAGCGGCTGCTCCTCGGCCCACAGGCGAAGACAGAGACCGGGGCCCTGGCGACCAGCCCGGCCACGGCGCTGATCGGCGCTGGCGCGGTTGACCCGCCGGGTTTCCAGTCGCGTGAGCCCGGTGCGCGGCTGATACACCGGCACCCGTTCCTGCCCGGCGTCGATCACGATGCGCACGCCATCCACGGTCACGCTCGATTCCGCGATAGCGGTGGCCAGCACGACGCGACGACGACCCTCGGGATCGCGACGCAAGGCGCGACGCTGCTCGGCCAGCGACAGGCGACCGTGCAACTCCCTCACTTCGAACGACGCTGTCTGGACATCGAGCTGCCGGGCCAGGCGGCGTATTTCACCCACCCCAGGGAGAATCACCAGCGCATCGCCGCCTTCGAAGCCGTCAGACTGCAAGGCCTCATTCACTACCGCGGCCTGCTGACGGGCGGTGTCCTCGCGGCTGTTCAAGGGCCGATAGCGGGTTTCGACGGCAAAGCTGCGTCCCGGGCAGTCAATGATCGGCGTCGACTCGCCGAGTACCGCAAGCAGGCTGGGCACATCCAGGGTCGCCGACATCACCAGCAGTCGCAGATCCTCACGCAGCCCCTGCTGGGCATCCAAGGCCAATGCCAGCCCGAGATCGGCCTCAAGGCTGCGCTCATGAAACTCGTCAAAGACGAGCCCGGCCACGCCCTCAAGCAGCGGGTCGTCCTGCAACAGTCGCGTCAATACGCCCTGAGTGACCACTTCGAGACGTGTGGACGGTCCCGTCCGGCTTTCGCCGCGCATGCGATACCCAACGGTTTCCCCCACACGCTCGCCGAGCTGCTCTGCCATGTAACCGGCTGCCAGACGGGCGGCCACTCGGCGCGGCTCCAGCAGCAACAGCTTGCCGCTGCGACACCAGGGCTCGTCGAGCAGGGCCAGCGGCACCCGCGTGGTCTTGCCGGCACCAGGGGCGGCGATCAACAGGGCACGTGTATGTTCGGCGAGTACCGACCGGATGGCCTGGAGCCGGGAATCAATGGGCAGCGCCATCATTGCCATGTCGAGCGCATCACGCCTGGCGAGGCGTGACGCCACATCCCTTGAGAATTACTTGGGTCAGAAAGCCGGTAATGGCCTCCACATCGCTGTCCGTCAGCGCGTCCTTGTCGGTGATACCGAGTACCTGGGCCTCGAAATCGGCGTAGTGCTGGGTAGCCGACCAGATCAGGAAGATCAGCCAGACCGGATCAACCGGGTCCATCAGCCCACGCGCGCTCCATTGCTCGAAAATCCGCGCCCGCGCCTTCACCCAATCGCGCAGTTCGCCGCGTAGATAGTCCTGGAGAAAGGGCGCGCCGCCGAGGATCTCGGCGGCGAAAAGCCGCGAGCCTTCTGGATGGCGACGAGACAGCTGCATCTTGCTGCGGATGAAACTTTCCAGGACTTCCGCCGGGTCGTCATCCACCGAGATATCATCGAGTAAGGCATTCCAGCGCGCCATCATGCGCTCCAGCAGGCGGACGTAGAGGCCACGCTTGCTGCCCATGTAATACAGGACGTTCGATTTGGGCAGACCCGCTTCATGGGCGATGGCCTGCAGGCTGGCGCCACGAAAGCCGTGCTGGGCGAAGATCCGTTCGGCGGCGGCGAGGATAGCTCGCTCGTTGCGCTCGCGGATCGCCCCGTTGGCTTCGCCTTTTTCTTCGCCCGTATCTTGGGGCACCTTGCATAGCGTCATCGACTGCCTCACTACCCTGACGGGGCGCTGCGATGGCCCGGGAAGGACAAGTGACGGCGATAGTGCCCCACCCTGCCACCGTGTGCAAACGACCTTGCAACGCCCGCTTTTTTGAACCAAGCTTGAGATATCCTGACCGAATGGTCAGTAACTTGACCAGGCCAGGCCTGCGGATATTGATGCTGAGCGCCCAACCGAGGGCCAAGCTGTTAGCGCGGCGCCTGATGACATCTTCACAGGCACCTACCCACGAGAGACCCGGGCATGATTGATTTCCTATTCAACGGACGGCCACGCCATTGCGAGGCAGCCCCCGAAACCAGCGTACTTGAACTGCTGCGTGAAACCCTCGGCACCACGGGTACCAAGGAGGGGTGCGCGTCCGGCGACTGCGGTGCCTGCACTGTTGCCATCGGCGAAACAGGGCCCGACGGGGAGCTGCGCTACCATAGCGCCAATGCCTGCATCACCCCGGCCCATCAACTGAATGGACGCCACTTGATCACCGTGGATGGCCTCGCTGACGGCAGCGGCCTCCATCCCGCCCAGGCCGCCATGGTCGCCTGCCATGGCAGCCAGTGCGGCTTCTGCACCCCGGGCATCGTCATGTCGCTGTTCACCCTTCATGAGGAGCGGCGCCGGCAGGCCGACAGGGCCTTGGCACCGCTGACGCCGCAACGTCTCGAGGCCGCCTTGGGCGGGAATCTTTGCCGCTGTACCGGCTACCGCCCGATCCGCGACGCCGCGCTGACCATGAACGAGCACCCGGAGCATCGCCCGCTGTGGATGGACGCCGCCGCTCCTGAGCCGAAAGCCCAGCACGCCGCTGATGAAAGTTCCTTTGCCCAGCCCACCACGCTCGCCGAATTGATCGAGTGCCTGGCGCGCCACCCCGAGGCGCGGCTCGTTGCCGGGGCCACCGACCTGTGGCTGGAGAGCACCCAGCGCCTGGTGCGCTTCGAGCGGCTGATCGATGTCACTCGCGTCGCCGAATTGAACGTCATCGAGGAAACCACCCTCGAAGATGGCCGCGAGGGCTGGTGGATCGGCGCTGCGGTGACCTATGCCCGTATCGAGCCGCTGCTCGAAGAGCATTTTGACGCCTTCGCCCACCTGCTGCATCGGCTGGGCTCTTCCCAGATTCGCAACCGGGGCACCCTGGGCGGCAACGTGGCCAATGCTTCGCCGATCGGCGACACCCCACCGGTACTGCTAGCGCTGGGGTCGCGCCTGCGTCTGGTCGGCCCCAAGGGTGAGCGCGAATTGCCGCTGGAAGAGTTCTTTCTCGACTACAAGCGTACCGCCCTGCAGCGGGGCGAAGCGATCCGCGCCGTGTTCCTGCCCCGCCCCGTCAGGGGGGAAACGCTCAAGGTATGGAAGCTGTCCAAACGGCGAGAGGATGACATTTCCGCGGTGCTCGGGGCCTTCGCCTGGCGCCTGGAGGATGGCGTCCTGTACGACGTACGCCTGGCCTTTGGCGGCATGGCGGCAATTCCCAAGCGCGCCGCTCGTGCCGAGGCGGCGCTGGAGGGCCAGGCCCCCGATGCGGCAGCCTTCCTTGCTGCACGCGAAGCCTTGGCCGAGGACTTCCAGCCCATGTCCGACGTGCGCGGCAGCGCCGAATACCGCAGGCTCTCCGCCGCCAACCTGCTAGAGCGCCTGCGCCTCGTGATCGCTCAAGCCGAGTCCGATAGCCCCCGGGAGGTGATGCTCCATGCGTACGCTCACTAAGCTTTCCAAGGCGCCCGCCGCCGCGCCGCATACCAAGGCGCCCGAAACCGCGCCAGAGAACGCCGCCGCCGACGTGAGCGCTGAGTCGGAAACTGCCCGTCACGAGCTCGAGGGACGCATCAAGGGCGACGGTCCCCTTGCCCGCGACACGGTTCCCTATACCAATACTCACCCGCACTCCCAGGCCCATGAGAGCGCGGTCAAGCATGTCACCGGGCGTGCCGCCTACATCGATGATCTGAGCGCCCCGGCCGATACCCTGCATGTGGCGCTGGGCCTTTCGCCCGTCGCCCACGGCCGCCTGACCCGCCTCGAGCTGGACAAGGTCAAGGCCATGCCTGGCGTCGTAGATGCCATTGCCGTGAGTGATGTACCCGGCCATACCGATATCGGCCCCGTCTTCCCCGGCGACCCCATCTTCGTCGAGGATGAGATCAGCTACGTCGGCCAGGTCATCTTCGCCGTGGCCGCCGAAAGTCACCGTGCCGCGCGGGAAGCCGTCCTGGCGGCAGTCGTGGAGATCGACGAGCAGGCCGCCTGTCTCGACCCGGTCGTCGCCGCCGAGCGGCAAGAATTCGTGCGCCCCACCCACGTCCAGCAGAGTGGCGACTGGGAGCAGGCGCTACAGAATGCCACCTTGATCGTGGAAGACGAGCAGTTCGTCGGCGGCCAGGAGCATTTCTACCTGGAAGGCCAGGCCTGCCTGGTGCAGCCCACCGAGGATGAAGGTGTGGTGGTGTTCACCTCCAACCAGCACCCCAGCGAAACCCAGAAACTGGTGGCCGAAGTACTGGGCGTCCCGTTTCACGCCGTGACCGTGGAGGTGCGCCGCATGGGTGGCGGCTTCGGCGGCAAGGAAACCCAGGCCTCGCCCTGGGCCTGCATCGCTGCGCTGTTTGCCCGGCGCACCGGCCGCACCACCCGTGTGCGCCTGCCCCGCGCCGAGGACATGCGCGCCACCGGCAAGCGCCATCCGTTCCATAACCGCTATCGGCTGGGTGTCAACGACCGGGGCGTGATCCAGGGCGGCGAGATTACCGTGATCGGCGACTGCGGCTATTCCCCCGACCTGTCGGACGCCATCGTCGACCGCGCCATGTTCCACAGCGACAACGCCTACTCACTGGGCGATGCCCGGGTGACGGGCCATCGCGCCCGCACCCATACCGCTTCGAATACCGCTTTCCGCGGCTTCGGTGGCCCCCAGGGCATGATGGTGATCGAGGCGGCGATGGACGACATCGCTCGACGTATCGGCGAGGATCCGCTGACGGTGCGCAAGCGTAACTTCTACCGCCCCGGCCGCCAGATGACTCACTACGGCCAACAGGTGGATCAGATCGCCCTGCTCAAGGAACTGGTCGAGCAGCTCGAGACCAGCAGCGACTACTGGGAAAGGCGCCGCGCGATCACCGAGTTCAATGCCGAGAGCCCGATCGTCAAGCGCGGCCTGGCGCTGACGCCGGTGAAATTCGGCATCTCCTTCACCGCCAAGCACCTCAATCAGGCCGGCGCATTACTGCACGTCTATACCGACGGCAGCGTCATGATCAACCATGGCGGCACCGAGATGGGCCAGGGCCTGCATACCAAGATCTGCCAGGTGGTAGCCCGCGAACTGGGCCTCGATACCGACGAGGTGCGCATCAGCGCCACTCGTACCGACAAGGTACCCAACACCTCGCCCACGGCGGCGTCCAGTGGCGCCGACCTCAACGGCCAGGCCGCCCGCGACGCCTGCGTGAAGCTCAAGGAGCGCCTGTTTGACTTCGCGCATGAGCATCTCTACCAGGGCCAGGGTCTCGAGCGCGAAGGCATGCGCCTGGAGGCCGGCCATCTGGTGGCAGGCCATGGCGAGAGCGAGCGTCGCATCTCTTGGGGCGAGCTGATCCAGTCCGCCTATCTCAACCGCATCTCGCTCTCCGAGAAAGGCTTCTACGCCACGCCGCTGATTCACTACGATCGCAACGTCGGCCAGGGTCGCCCCTTCTACTACTACGCCTTCGGGGCCGCCGTAGCGGAGGTCAGCGTCGATACGCTCACCGGTGAGTCCCAGGTCGATCGGGTCGATATCCTTCACGATGTGGGCGACTCGCTGAACCCGGCCATCGACCTCGGCCAGGTGGAGGGCGGCTTCATCCAGGGCATGGGCTGGCTGACCAGCGAAGAACTCAAATGGAACGAGGCCGGCCGGCTGATCTCCGATGGCCCGGCCACCTATAAGATTCCTACCTATGGCGATCTACCCCCGGTGTTTAACGTCAGGCTGCTGGAGGGACACCCCAACTCGATGGCCAGCATCTATCGCTCCAAGGCCGTGGGCGAGCCGCCCTTGATGCTCGGCATGGCGGTGTGGTCGGCGTTGCGCGACGCCCTGGCGAGCCTTGCCGACTACGCCGAGGCACCGCGCCTCGACACCCCGGCCACGCCGGAACGGGTACTGATGGCCGCCGAGACCCTGCGGGCTAAATATGGTGCCTGGCCGCTGAAAAAGAGTGGCGTGTGATGAGCGCATCGCGTCCGCAAGCCTGGCATGAGGCCCTGCACCGCTTGCAACGGGATGGCCTTCCCCACGCGCTTGCTACCGTTGTGACCAGTGCCGGCTCCACCCCCCGTGAGCCCGGCGCCCGCATGGTGATCACGGCAGACGCCATCCACGACACCCTCGGCGGTGGCACCTTCGAATTCCAGGTGATCGACTCGGCCCGCGAGCGGCTGGCCTCCGGAACGCTCGGCATGAGCCTCGAGGCCTTCGCCCTGGGTGGGCGCAGCGGCCAATGTTGCGGCGGCTTCGTCAATGTGCTGCTGGAGATCTTTCCCGGCAGTGCGGCGACGCTCGCCATCTTCGGCGCCGGCCATGTCGGCACCGAGATGGTCCGGTTGGCCGCCCCGCTGCCCTGGCGAGTTCTGTGGCATGACAGCCGCGACGGCGTCTTCCCCGACTGGGCCGAGCTGCAGCCGCGTCTAACCTGTCGCCACCCAGCGGACTCACGAGCCGCTGTGGCCGCGCTGCCCGTGAACAGCCATGCGCTGGTATTGACCCATGACCACGCAGAGGACCGCGAGCTGATCGATGCCCTGCTGGCGCGCGGCGACATGGCCTCGATCGGCCTGATCGGCTCGAAGAGCAAGCGGGCCAGCTTCCGCTCGCGACTCAAGGATGCCGGACACGACGACGCGGCCCTGGCCACGGTGCGCTGCCCCATCGGCACCGCAAGTGGTGGCACCGGAGGCGACAAGACGCCCTACGCCATTGCGCTTGCCGCCCTGGCCGAGCTGCTGCCTCTGGTGGGCACCCATGAGCGGGCAGACCAGCGCGGCCTCGACCCGGCAGAACTGCGCCAGATATTCAACTAGTGCTTTTAGTGCTTTCTAGCCACTGGAGCGGCCAAGCTCATATAGCTTCAAGTTTTTACCGATAACGAGCCCCAATCATGACGTCAAACGACTCACGCGTGATACGCGCCGAACTGCTGAGCTTCGATGCCGACCCCGGCGAAGGCGACACACCCGCCGAGGGCAGTGTTCGCCATATCGAAGATGGTGCCCTGTGGCTCGAGGATGGCCGCATCCACGCCATCGATGATTACGTGCGTCTCGCACCGACACTGCCGGCGGACATCGAGGTGATCGATCATCGCGGCAAGCTGATCATGCCCGGCTTCATCGACAGCCACGTGCACTACGTGCAGCTCGAGATCATGGCCTCCTACGGACGCCAACTGCTCGACTGGCTCAACGAGTACACCTTTCCCGAGGAGTGCGCGTTTGCCCAGCGTGAACGCGCCGATGTAATTTCCAACGCCTTTCTCGACGAGATGCTGCGGGTCGGTACCACCACCGCCCAGGTGTTCTGCTCAAGCCATCCTACCTCGGTAGAGGCCTTCTTCTCAGCCTGTCGCCAGCGCGACCTGCGCATGCTGGCGGGCAAAGTGCTGATGGATCGCAATGCTCCCGAGGCGCTGTGCGATGACACCCATGGCGGCATCCACGATACCGAACGTCTGATCGGCAATTGGCACGGCACAGCACGCCTCGGCTATAGCCTGACCCCACGCTTCGCGCCGACTTCTACCCGCGAGCAGCTCGACGCCACTGGCGGCCTGCTGCGCAACGACCCAAGCCTATGGCTGCAGACCCACCTCTCAGAGAACCCCGGCGAGTTGGACTGGGTCGCCGAGCTGTTCCCCAAGAGCCGCGACTACCTCGAGGTCTACGAGCAGTCCGATCTGGTCGGCCCACGCAGCACCTTCGCCCATGGCATCCATCTCGACCAGGGCATGCGACGCCGGCTGGCCGATCGCGGCGCCAACCTGGCCTTCTGTCCCAGTTCCAACCTGTTCCTCGGCAGCGGCTTGTTCAATCGCCAGGCCGCACGCGAGGTTGGACTCAACGTGACCTATGCCAGCGACGTCGGTGGCGGTACCGATCTTTCGGGGTTGGCGACGCTCAAGGCCGCCTACCAGGTGGGTCAGCTGCGCGGCCAGCCGCTTACCGCTTGGCAGGGCCTCTACGGGCTAACCCTGGGCAACGCCCGCGCGCTCTCGCTGGATGGCCAGGTCGGCCGCCTGGCACCAGCCATGGAGGCCGACTTCGTGGTACTCGATCCCGATGGCTCGCCGCTGATGGCGCGTCGTCACGCACGTTGTAAGACCCTCGGCGAGCGACTCTTCGCACTGATGATGCTGGGCGATGACCGCAACGTACTGGAAACCTGGGCGGGCGGCAGACGACAGCACGTGAGGGAGTAACCGCCAAGCACTGACGGGCGCCTGCCTTACCAAACCCTACGCTCGACGCCGGCTCCCCCCTTGCGTCGAGCGCAGCCGCGTGTGCGGTCTTCAGACACAGCCCGGGCATTGCCGATCCTTATCTTCCCCCCCGCAACGATTCGTCTAAGACAATAGTTGCGACCACCTGTCCAAACGGTCAAATATTATCTAGGCTATTTCGTGCCATGATTGACCAATTGGTCAGCATGCAAGAAACCCTGGCTTGTATCTCCCGTTTTCCACGCTCGCCAACCATCCATTCCTCCAACAACAATGGGAATCATCGATATGGAACCGACCTCCTCTTCCCTTGCCGGCAAGGCTCAAGGCCAGTCGCCCAAGCAGGCCTCGGTAAATGCCAACTGGCTGGACCACTATTTTGGCGTGAGTCGGCGCGGCTCGTCGCTGCGCACCGAAGTCCTCGCCGGCATTGCCACCTTCCTGGCCTCCATGTACATCATCGTGGTCAACCCGGCGATTCTCAGCGACGCCGGCATCCCCTTCTCCGCCGCCCTCTCGGCCACGGTGCTGATCAGCTTCATGAGCAGCCTGGCCATGGGGCTCTATGCACGCAATCCGATCCTGGTCGCCCCGGGCATGGGCATGAACGCCCTGTTCACCTATACCTTGGTACAGGGCGCCGGGCTCTCGTGGGAAGTGGCGTTGGGCTGCGTATTCTGGTCCGGGGTGCTGTTCGCCCTACTGGCCATGTTCAACGTCCGCAAGGCAATCATCGAGGCCATTCCTCCCTCGCTGCGCTATGCGATCACCTGTGGCATTGGCCTGTTCATCACCTTCATCGGTTTCAAGAACGCGGGCTTCATCGTCGGCAGCGACGCTACCCTGGTAACGCTGGGCAATATGGATGCCAGCATGGTGACGTTCTTCATCGGCATGATGGCGACGGCGATCCTGGTGATCCTGCGCTTCAACGGCGCCTTGATCCTCGGTATCGGCCTGACTACCCTGCTGGCATCGCCCATGGGGCGTCTATGGGGCGGTGACGTGGTGGTGGAGTGGAGCGGCCTGGCCGCTTGGCCCGACTTCAGCGCGGTCATGCAGGTAGATATCTGGGGCGCACTGAAGGTGGCCTACCTGCCCTTCATCTTCGTCATGCTTTTTACCAACTTCTTCGACGCGCTGTCATGCTTCATGGCACTCTCCGAGTCGGCCGATCTCAAGGACAAGGATGGCAACCCGCGCAACCTGAAGCGCTCCATGACGGTCGACGCCTTCGCCTCGATGATCGCCGCCCCCCTGGGCACCAGTGCAGCCCAGACCTTCATCGAGTCCGGCGCCGGCGTCGCCCAGGGCGGCCGGACCGGCCTGGTGGCGGTGACCATCGCCTGTCTGTTTCTGCCGTTCCTGTTCCTGTCGCCACTGCTTTCTTTGGTGCCGAGTATCGCTACCGCACCTGCCCTGGTGCTGGTGGGGCTGTTCATGCTGGCGCCGATCAGCAAGATCGAATGGGCGAAATTCGACCAGGCCTTCCCGGCCTTCCTGGCCATCATTCTGATGCCGCTGACCTATTCGATTACCCTGGGGATTGCCTTCGGCTTCCTCAGCTTCGTACTGATCAAGCTCTTCACCGGCCACATCCAAGCGATCAAACCGGCCATGTGGGTTTCCGCCGCGCTGAGTGTGGTGATGTTGATCACCACGCACTGAACCACCCACTGATCTCGATCACCGGCCTGTACCTTGAGATGCTCTACTTGTCATCGAAAATTGACTTGAAACAAGGACAGGCCAATACCTCGTTGCCCACGCTTCCCCGGTCCCCCGCACGAAACTACTGTGAAAGGCATAACAGCCGTTGTCGGCAAGGGAACCATAGGGAATTGCCATGAACTTCCACCAACCTCATCTAATGAGCGCCGCCCTGTTGGGGGGCGCAGTCTTTCTCTCTTCCGCCGTCCTCGCTGACGATGGCCTGGGAGATTACCGCAGCCGTTTTGACCCCCTGCCGCATCTGCCCCCGATTCCCGCCGACAACTCACTGACGGACGAGAAGGTGGAATTGGGCAAGATGCTGTTCTTCGAGCCGCGGATTTCCACAAGCGGGGTGATCAGTTGCGCTACCTGCCACAATCCGGCCTTGGGCTGGAGCGACAGGATTCCCCGCGCCACCGGCCACCAAGGGCAGATCGGCGAGCGCAACACCCCGACCGTCCTTAACGCCGGATTCCTCGATGCCCAGTTCTGGGATGGCCGCGAGCCAGACCTCGAGGGGCAAGCGCTGGGACCCATCGAAGCCGCGGTGGAAATGGCCATGGATCTAGAAAGCGCTCTTTCGCGCCTGGATGGCTTTGACATCTATCAGGAACACTTCGCCGGTGCCTTTCCGGAAGACGACGATCCGGTGAACGAAGACAACCTCGCCCAGGCGCTCGCCAGTTTTCAAAGAACGCTGAATACACCGAACTCGCCCTTCGACCGGTATCTACGGGGTGACATGAATGCGTTGGATACGCAGGAAAAGGACGGCATGGTAGCCTTCGTCGATAACGGCTGCATCGCCTGTCATCGTGGCCCTAACCTCAGCGACAGCCAGTTTCATGCCATTCAGGTCCCTGGATCGACCGATGTCGGACGCTACGACGTCACCGGTGAAGAGGCCGACAAGTACCGCTTCCGCACGCCGACGCTACGCAATGTCGCGGTCACCTATCCCTACATGAACAATGGTGCCACCGAAACGCTCGAGGAAGCCGTAGCCATCATGGGCCAGGAGATGCTGGGACAGGAATTCGAAGAGGAAAAGATCGACAATATCGTGGCCTTTCTCCATACCCTGACTGGCGAGATGCCCGATTTCGAGGTCCCGGCGCTGCCTTGACCCCAGAGCTGACGGTATGCCTGAAAGATCATTAATGGCATGCCGCCAGCTGACGACGCAATGCCACTCGACGCTCGTCGCTGATGAAGGCCGCCTCGATAGCGTTGGCGGCCAGGCGACGGAACACCGCCTCGTCCCAGCCAAAGGCGTGATGACACGCCTCGAAGTTTGCCAGCATCCCCCCGCCGAAGTAGGCCGGGTCATCGGAATTCAGGGTGAGCTTCAGCCCGGCATCGAGCAGCCTGGGCAGGGGATGGTCCGCGAGTCGCTCGACGACCTTGAGCCGCACATTGGAAAGCGGGCAGACGGTCAGCACGATGCCTTCGTCGCGCAAGCGAGACACCAGCGCCGGATCCTCCAGGCAGCGTACGCCGTGATCGATGCGGCAGACATCCAACAGGTCCAGCGCCTCGCGGATGTAGTCGGCTGGTCCCTCCTCGCCGGCATGCGCGACACGGGGAATGCCCAGGCGCCTAGCTCGCTCGTAGACCTCGCGAAACCTTGCTGGTGGATTGCCATGCTCGGCGCTGTCCAACCCCACGGCATCGAGCATTTCCCAGTAGGGAGCGGCCATCTCGAGCACCGACATCGCCTCCTCCGCAGGGCGGTCACGCAGGAATGCCATGATCAATGCCGAGGACAGGCCCAACTCACGTTCGGCATGGCGGCGTGCCAGGTCCAACCCTTCCATCACGACCGAAAGCCCGACGCCACGCGCCAGATGGGCCTGGGGATCGAAGTGCATTTCCACATGGACCACCCCTTCGCCGCTCGCCCGGCGGAAATAGTCCATGGCCAGATCATGGAAATCCTCGGCAGTGCGCAACACGCTCATGCCTTGGAAATAGACATCAAGGAAGGACTGAAGATCAGTGAAGTCGTAAGCGGCACGCGCCTCCTCGACCGAGGCATAAGGCAGCTCGATGCCATTGCGTTCGGCCAGGGTGAACATCAATTCGGGTTCCAGCGACCCCTCGATGTGCAAATGCAGTTCGGCCTTCGGCAAGCGCTTGAGGAAATCGTGCATACAACGCACCTCATCGTCGACATTTTGCCTATCCTGAAACATCCGGTCGTTTAGCGCAAAGGGGCTGGTAGGGGCGCTAACCTGCCTTCCCGCAACATCAGCCGGCGATCGATACCCGGCGGGTCTACTTGCTCGCCGAGGTCATGCACCAGGTAGACCACCGTGCGTCCATCGAGCCAGCCATCGAGATGCGAGGCAACCCTTGCTGCGGTTGTCGCGTCCAGACCGGCGAAAGGCTCATCCAGGATCACCAGGCCGGGATCGCGCAGCATCAGTCTCGCCAGCGCCAGCCGCCGGGATTGCCCGCCGGAGAGCTGACGCCCGCCCTCGCCCACTCGGGTGGCAAGTCCGTTTGGCAGTCCCGCCGCCCAACCGGATAGTTCGACCATCGCCAGGGCGTGCCAGAGCCGCGTCTCATCGGCGACGGGATCGGCCAGGCGTAGATTGGCCGCCAGGCTGTCATCGAAGAGATCGATGCGCTGCGTCAGGACCGCCACGCGCTGGGGCAGCGTCTTCGGCACCAGTTCCTGCACGGGCTTGTCGTCGAGCATGACCTTGCCCTGCGTGGGCCGCAGCTGGCCGGCGAGCAACGAGGCGACACTGGATTTGCCGGCCCCCGAGGCGCCACACAGCGCCACCCGTTCTCCTGCTGCTACAGTAAGCGAGACGGACGACAGGGCCGGTACAAGAGCGCCTGGGTAGCGCAGCGTGACGTTATCCAGCCTCGCCGGAAGCGCGTCCGAGGTTAACGTCTGGCTAGGCGTTACTGTCGAGGCGACAGCCGCCTCCAGCTCATTGAGTCGCATCGCTGCAACGCACGTCGACCCGAGATGGGTGAAAGCGATGGCCAGCGGCGCCAGCGCCTCGTTGAAAGCCAAGACCGCCAGCGACATCATCACCATCACCGGGCCGGAAAGCTGCCCGCTGGTATAGGCCTGTGCCGCCAGCCAGAGCACTACTATCAAGGTTGTCCCGACAGCGACGCCCGACACGGCATTGCCAAGCGCTGACAGCCGCCCCAGGCGCCGCTGGTCGGCCTCGAGTCGCGCCTCGATGTCATCCAGACGCTGGCGGTGTGAGGCCAGGCTAGCGTAAGCCTCAAGCTCGGCAAGCCCTTGCCACTGCTCGATCAGCCGGCCACGAAAGTGCTCGAGGTCCTCCATGCGCCGGCGGCTCGCCGCCATGCCGAGACACGACTGGCCCCACGTCAACCAGCCAATCGCGACACCGAGCAGTACCGCTATCGCAAGCCCGGCCACAGGCAGCCAGAACGACACGAAAGCCGACAGCGTAATGACCGCCACCACCGCCACCGCCGGCGGTGCCAAAAGGCGCAGGTAAAGGCTATCCAAGGCATCGATATCGGCGGTCAGGCGGTGCAGCCAGTCACTGGCGCGCCGCCGTGACAGTCGATGCTCATCGAGCCCAGCCAGGACGCCGAACAGCCGCGCACGAAGATCGGCCAGCAGCCTGAGAACCGTGTCATGGTTATAGAGCCGTTCGACATAACGCGACACCGTGCGTGTCAGCGCAAACAGGCGTATCCCCCCTCCAGGCACATAAATGTTCAGGCTGATGGCCGCCCCCGCCGCCAATGCGGTGCCGGCCAGGGCGCTGGCGGTGATGAACCAGCCGGAGAGCGCCAGCAGGCCGATCGCCGAGACCAACGTCAACGCCATGAGCAGGGTGCCAATGCTCAGGCGTCCGCGTCGCTGCGCCAACAGGCGCAGCCAGGGCGCAAGGGTCGTCCGCAGGGATATCGCGTGCCGCTCAGTCAATCACCGTCTCCTTGATTCGGACATCACCGAGGTCGATCCGCTGATTCGCCAGGCGCATCAGGGCCGGATGGTGCGTGGCAACCACCAGGGCACGCCCTTCGCTTGCCAGCTCACGCAAGGCATCAATGATCGCAGCTTCGGTGTCGGCATCCAGATGAGCAGTCGGTTCATCGAGAAGGACCAGCGGAGCCGACGACAGGAAAATACGCGCCAGCGCCAGCCGCTGGGCCTGACCACCGGACAGGCCGACCCCTCGCTCGCCCAACGACGTTGCCAACCCCTCGGGCAACACCGCCAAAAGCTCCGCCAGGCCGGCGCGCTCAAGGGCCGCTTGCATGGCCTCGTCAGCGACATCGGGCGCTGACAGGCGCAGGTTGTCGGCCAGGCTGCCCTGGATCAGCAAGGGGCGCTGGTCCATCCAGGCGAAGCGCAGGCCCGGCGTGACGCAGCGCCGGCCTCGGGCGGGGTCGACAAACCCCGCCAACAACTGCAGCAGGCTCGACTTGCCGGCACCGGAGGCGCCGGTGACCACCAGGATATCGCCGGGGCGAACCGTCAGGTCCAGCGGGCCGAGGATGGCCCCCCGACCGGGATACGTCAGGGTGGCGGACGCCAGGCTCACCAACACACCCGGGGGTGTGGGCGGCGTCTCGGCGCCTGGCAGGCGCTGCGGGTCGACCGGCATGGCCAGCAGCGACACCATACCCTCGGCGGCGCCGAGCGCCGCGGCTCGGTCATGATAATGCTGCGACAGGCTGCGCAGGGGTTGAAAGAACTCAGGAGCCAACAGCAGTACCAGCAGGCCGGTAAAGAGCGTGAGCTCGGTCGAGGGGCCATAGGTAATATAGCCAAGCAGCCCGAAGCCGACGTAGATGGCCACCACGGCGATCGCCACCGAGGCGAAGAACTCCAGTGCTGCCGAGGAGAGAAACGCCAGCCGCAAGGTGCGCATGCTCAGACGCCGATAGTGGTCGGCGGCGTATTGCACCTCCCGTGTGGCCTCCGCGGTGCGACCGAATAGCTGCAGGGTCGTGATGCCGCGCACCCGGTCGATGAAGTGGCTCGAGAGGCGCGCGACGGCCGCAAACTGATCGCGGTTGAGACGCTCCGCCCCCATGCCAACCAGCGCCATGAACAGGGGAATCAGCGGTGCCGAGATCAGCAGGAAAACGGCCGCCAGCCAATCGAGCCAGACCACGACGCCGAGAATCAGCAACGGAATCGCCACCGCAAGGCGCATTTGCGGAACAAAGCGCGCAAAGTAGCCGTCCAGCGCCTCGACCTGTTCCACCAACTGGTTGGCAAGCGAGGCCGAATGCCGACCGGCCAACCGTACAGGGCCGAGCATGGCCAGATGATCGAGCAGTTGGGCACGCGCACGACGGCGTATTCGCAGGCTGGCCTCGAGTGCCGAGACTTCCTGGACCCACTGAGCCACGGCGCGCAGCAATATGACCATCACAAGGCCGAACAACACCGGCCACAGGGCATCGAGCCCGGCGTTTGCCACAAGCAACTGCGCAAGAAACCACGCCAGGAGCGCCATCTGCAGGATGGTAAAGCCTCCTGCCATCACCCCGGCGAACGCCGCCAGGAACAGCAGCGGACGTTCTCTCTCAGCCAGCTCGGCAAGCCAGCGCCGTGGCGTCAGGTCCGTCGCCTCATCGCCGGTACTGGTCATCAATCGACGTACCAATCAATGATAGCCTTCGCCGACCTTGACCTTGCCCCGGAATACCCAGTAGCTCCAGGCCGTGTAGGCAAGCACGACCGGAATCACGAACAACACCCCGATCAGCAGGAATAGCTGCGACTCCGGGGCCGAGGCCGCGTCCCAGATCGTATAATCCGGCGGCACGATGACCGGCCATTTGCTGGCGACCAGACCCAGATAGGTGAAGGTGAAAAGGCCCAGCGTCGAGATGAAGGGCAGGCCTTCGTCACGTCGACGCACGGAACGGAAGATGGTGAAAGCACATAGCATCGACAGTGCCGGAAGCACCCAGATCAACTGGATGTGATCGAACCAACGCGACCAGACACCGGGGTCAACGAAAGGCGTCCAGATGCTGATGATCGCGAATACCGCCAGCACGGCCAAAAGCAGCTTCGGCGTGATGCGATACGCCCAGTCCTGTACGTAACCTTCGCTCTTGAGGATCAGCCAAGTCGCCCCGAGCAGGGCATATCCCGCCATCAAACCCAGGCCGGTGAGTACTGTGAACGGCGAGAGCCAGTCGAAGGCGTCCCCCACGTAGACAAAATCCTCGACGGTAAACCCCTGAATATAGGAACCGACGACCGCGCCCTGGGCAAAGGTCGCCACCGCCGAGCCCCAGCAGAACGCTCGATTCCACCATATGCGCCGTCGCCGTGACTTGAAGCGAAACTCGAAGGCGACACCGCGAAAGATCAAGCCGGCGAGCATCAGGAAGACCCCGATGTAGAGGGCTGGCAGAAACACCGAATAGACCAGCGGAAAGGCCGCCAGCAACCCTGCGCCACCCAGCACCAGCCAGGTCTCATTGCCGTCCCAGACCGGTGCCACGGAGTTCATCATCACATCGCGGGCATCCTCGTCGGGCGCGAAGGGGAAGAGAATCCCCAGCCCCAGGTCAAAGCCATCCATCACCACGTACATGATCACCGCAAAGCCGATGATCAAAGCCCATATCATCGAGAGATCGAAGTTTTCCATGGTTCAGCCTCCCATCGTGGTGCGTGAGGCATCGTCGAAGGTCGCATGCGCCGCTGACAGTGGCCGCGCGGGCCGTTCGATATCATCGGGGAAGTGTGGCTGTCCCGGGAGCATCCCCTGGCGTACCACGCGCGTCAGGTAATAGACCCCGGCGTAGAACACCACTGCGTAGACCGCCATGTAACCGATCAATGTGAACAGCGCCATACCGCCGGTGAGCGAGGGCGTCAGCCCCTCAGCGTGCGACATGACCTCGTAGACCAGCCAAGGCGCCCGCCCCGTCTCGGTGACGATCCAGCCGGCCAGCACGGCGACAAAGGGGGCCGCAGTCATCACGCGCAGGGTCTGCAGGTAGCCGCGATGCGTGTAGACTCGTCCGCCGCGGCGCAACCACAGACCCGCGAACGCTACCGCAATCATCAAGAATCCTAGCCCCACCATGACCCGGAAGGCCCAGAAGACGATGGCCACGGGGGGTTGCTCTTCCGGCGACGCCTCGCGAATCCCCGGCACCTCGCCGTCGGGATCATGCGTCAGGATAATGCTTGCCAGGCTGGGAATGCCGATCTCGAAATGGTTCTGCTGGGCCTCCTGGTCGGGGATGGCAAAGAGCAACAGCGGGGCATTGCGCATGGTTTCCCAGTTGCCCTCCATCGCCGCCACCTTGGTCGGCTGATGTTCAAGAGTATTGACGCCATGGAAATCCCCCACCACGGCCTGGGTCGGGGCCAGTAACAGCAGCATCCACAGGCACATCGACAGCGCCTTGCGGTTTGCCTCGACGTCGCGACCGATCAGCAGATACCAGGCGCTTACCCCGGCCACGACAAAGCCCCCGGTGAGGAACGAGGCGATGACCATATGCGAGAAGCGAAACGGGAACGAGGGATTGAAGATCGCATCGCTCCAGTCGGTTATCTGGAAGCGGCCGTCGATCACCTCGAAAGCGGTAGGAGTGTGCATCCAACTGTTAGCGGAAAGGATCCAGAACGAGGAGATGAAGGTACCCAGAGCCACCATGATCGAGGCAAAGAGATGCACCCCCTGCGGCACCTTTCCGCGGCCGAACAGCAGTACGCCAAGGAAAGCGGCCTCGAGGAAGAAGGCTGTCACCACCTCGTAGCTCAGCATCGGGCCGAGGAAGTTGGCGGTCGAAAGCGAGAAGTTGCTCCAGTTGGTGCCGAACTGGAAGGACATGACGATGCCCGACACCACGCCCATACCGAACACCACCGCAAAGACGCGTGTCCAGAACAGCGCCAATCGGTCCCAGGCCGGCTCCTCGGTCTTGAAGAAGAGTCCGTTGAGAAACGCGATGTACGAGGCCAGGCCAATCGTGAACACAGGAAAGATGGCGTGAAACGACACCACAAACGCGAATTGGATTCGCGATAGCAACAGGGGATCCAGTTCCATGACGCATGCCTCGTTACCAGAATGGATGCGAGTCGCAAGGCAAGCGCCCCCTCTGGGAAGCTGACATTGCTTGCGGGTCCATGTTTTCGATTCGTTTCCCATCGTGCCGGGGCATCTGCCACTTCGACACCAGTGACAACTTCATACTAGACCAGCGTAACGCGCTTGATGAAACTCACCCGAATCTTGATGCCCGTAATGAAAATCCAGCTGAGCGTGACTCACGACACCGTACTGACTTGATCGTACAAGCAAGTCGCAAGAAAGCGACGGGAAGTTACTCTAGCGGCCCGTGTCGCGTTGTCGCATCAACCGCCTCCCCCCGACATGACCAAATGGATCATCCATCCGGTATAGGCAACAAACATGCTCAATAGCGCTGCCCCCTCGAAACGGTTGATGCGCCCCGGCCGTCCCCGCCAGCCCATGGCGAATACCGCCATCACCGCGGTCATGACGGCCATCAGGGTCCAGTCACGCAACAGCACTTCGGTCCCGACTTCGATCGGTGCGATCACGGCTGCCAGCCCCACCACCCCGAGCGTATTGAACAGGTTGGACCCCACTACATTACCCAGCACCAGGTCATGCTCGCGGCGGCGCAGGGCGCTGATCGAGGATGCCAGCTCGGGAAGCGATGTTCCCACGGCCACCACGGTCAGGCCGATGATCAGATCGCTCACGCCAAACTCTTGGGCAATCGCCACCGCTCCCCACACCAGGATCCGCGAGCTGACCACCAATAGCAGAAGTCCAACGCCGGTCCAGGCGAGGCCTGTCCCCAACGACATTGGATGCACCGCGAGGCTCTCCTCGGTGTCCGTGGCCAGCGGATCCCCGGCACCGCGACGCGCCATGAAGATACTGAAAGCGATGAAAGCTGCCAGCAGTCCCAACAGCAGCACTCCCTCCCCCCGGCCGATCACGCCGCCCCACATCAGCAGTGCCGACAGCAGGGTGACACCACCCAATACCGGCAACTCCCGGCGGATGACCCCAGAATGTACGGCAAGAGGCGAGATCAAGGCCACCAATCCCAGGATCAGGCCAATGTTGGCGATATTCGAGCCATAGGCGTTGCCCAGTGCCAGGCCGGGATTGCCCTGGGCAGCGGCCAGTCCCGAGACCATCAACTCAGGCGCTGAAGTCCCGAAGCCGATGACCAGCATGCCGATCAACAGCGGGGACAGACCCAGGCGACGAGACGTCGCCGCGGCGCCATCAACGAAGCGCTCGGCACTCCATACCAGCAGGACAAGGCCTGCCAAGACCGCCACGGCGGGAAGTATCATGTTGTCTCCTCAAGAACATTCAAGCGCGCATGTTTGACTATGGTGTCACTCTGGTCAACATGTCACACTTTCGTTGTGGGTCGTCCATCTGATGGGAAGCGTAAAAGCAGTGCCGAAGCGTTACCTGGGAGTCCCATCCCTCACGCGGGGTGAGCCTCTGGTGGACAGCCATCCGCCAGAGGTAAGGACAACACGTCGGCGTCTGCGAGCCTGTCATGAGTGCGACTGGCTGGTAGCGCTTCCTCCCCTGCGCCCAGGCGAAAAGGCCGATTGTCCGCGCTGTGGCCATACGCTCGCCAACCGACACCATCAACCGGCCCAGCGCAGCATGGCCCTGGCGCTTTCCGCGCTGATCGCACTCATGCTGGCGGTGTCCTTTCCGTTCGTCAGCTTCAGCGTAGGGGGTATCGGCAATCGTATCGAATTGTCGCAGACCGCCACCACCTTGATCGGCTTCGACCAGCCACTGGTCGCCATCGCGGTAATATTGACCATCGTCGTGCTGCCCGCCATTTACCTGCTCGGGGTGGTCTGGCTACAGGCAGGACTCATGCAAAACGACCCGCTACCGGCGAGTCGCGGTATCGCCAGGTCGCTGTCCCACTTGCATCCCTGGATGATGGCCGATGTCTTCATCATCGGCGCGCTGGTCAGCCTGATCAAGGTCGCGGGGATGGCCGAGGTCGAGCTGGGCCTTTCCTTCTGGGCCTATTGCCTGTTTGCGCTGTTGCTGTTGTTCACGACCCAGTCCCTGGACGCGGACTGGATGTGGTTCTCGCTGGCCGGTGAACCCTTGGCGCCCGAGGGCTCCCGCACCGGCGATACGGCTGCTGCCCAGGGGCTGGCCGGTTGTGCCACTTGCGGGCTGGTCAACCGATTGGATGAAAGAGCTCACGGACAATGCCGGCGTTGTGGTGATCGTTTGCATCCTCGCCTGCCTCATAGTCTGCAACGCACCTGGGCGTTGCTGGCGACCGCCGCGTTGTTGTACGTACCGGCCAATCTCTATCCGATCATGACCACCACCAGCCTCGGCCAATCCACCCCCTCGACGATCATCGGCGGCGTGGTGGAGCTGATCCAGATGGGCTCGTGGCCAATAGCGGTGGTGATCTTCGTTGCCAGCGTAATCGTGCCGGTGGGCAAGCTGGTCGCGCTGGCCTGGCTCTGCCTGGTCGTCAAGCGCAGCAATGAGCTGAATGCCATTACCCGCACGCGCCTCTACCGGCTGACTGAGTTCATTGGCCGCTGGTCGATGGTCGATGTGTTCGTGGTCGCGATCCTGGTCGCGCTGATCCGTGCGGGTGCGTTGATGTCGATCACCCCAGGCCCGGCAGCGCTGGCCTTCGGTGGCGTGGTGATCACCACCATGCTGGCGGCCATGACGTTTGACCCGAGATTGATCTGGGATCCGCCCCTGCCGAAGTCGCAGCGCCAGCAAAACGGTCAACCGCACAAGACCACGCGACAAGGAGCGCATGGATGAGCGATACCCCGCAACACGCCACCGGCGACCCGCACGATATGCATCGCGCCAAGCCCATTCCTCAAGGGCGCCTGTCGCCGATCTGGATCATCCCCATAGTGGCGCTGCTGATCGGCGCCTGGCTGGTCTTCGACAATTACCGCAGCCGCGGGCCACAGATCACTTTGACCATGAGAAATGCTGAAGGCATCGAGGCCGGCAGCACCCTGATCAAGACACGCAATGTCGAGGTGGGCCGGGTCGAGCGTGTCAGCCTCTCCGATGACCAGACGACCGCGGTGATCACGGCTCGCATGACCCCCGACAGCGAAGCCATGCTCGTCGAGGACAGCCGGTTCTGGGTCATAAAGCCACGCATCGGTCGTGAAGGCATCAGTGGCCTGGGAACCGTGCTCTCGGGTGCCTTCATCCAGCTAGAGCCGGGCACCAGCGAGCTCGAGGCAAGACAGTTCGAGGTCAGCGACCAGCCTCCGGTAGCCCCACCCGGCGCCGAAGGCCTGCGCATCAACCTGGTCAGCCAGCTCGGCAACTCATTGAGCGTGGGCGACCCGGTAACCTATCAGGGCTTCACCGTGGGCCGGGTGGAGAAGGCGAATTTCGACCCTCAGTCCCGAAGCATGCAACACAGGATCTTCATCGAGAGCCCTTATGATGGGCTGGTCACCGACAGCGCCCGCTTCTGGTCGGCCAGTGGAATCGACGTGAGGCTCGATTCCGAGGGCTTTCGCGTCAACTTTGACTCGGTGGAATCGCTGATCGGAGGGGGTGTGACTTTCGGCGTCCCCGACGATCTACCCCCTGGCGACCAGGTCGAACCTGACGCCACCTTCACTCTCTATGTCGATGAGGACAGTGCCCGCCAGGGTACCTTCAATCGCTATCTCGAGTACGTGATGCTGGTCGATGACACGGTACGTGGGCTGGGTCGCGGCGCGCCCGTCGAGTTTCGTGGCGTGCGTATTGGCACCGTCGCAGCCGTTCCCTGGAACTTCACTGCCACACAGCCCGACACCCGCGAGCGCTTCGCGATTCCCGTGCTGATACGTATTGAACCCCAGCGGCTGGGGATCGATCGTAGCGAGCTCGATCTCGAGGGCTGGCAGGAACGTTTCGTACGCTTCTTTGATCTAGGGCTGCGTGCATCACTGAAGAATGGCAACCTGCTGACCGGCGCGATGTTCGTCGATCTCAATTTCCAGCGCGACCTCGCCGGTGAGTATGTGGAGGAGCGCTTCGCCGATCGCACGGTATTTCCTACCACTTCGGGTGGCTTCGCCCAGATCGAGAGCCAGGTCACCGAATTACTGGCCAAACTCAACGGCCTGGAGATAGAACCTCTGCTCGACGGGCTCGACCGTAATCTCGTTGCCTCGGAGGCGATGCTCAGCGAAGTTCGCGAGCTCACCGACAGTGTCAGCACATTGCTTGATGACCCTGGCACCCGTGAGCTGCCGAGCACGCTGAACACAACGTTAACCGAGCTGAGCAACACGCTGCAGGGCATCTCACCACAGTCCCCGGCCTACCGTGAGTTCTCTACCACCCTGCAACAGCTCGAACGCCTGCTGCGTGACCTGCAGCCTACGGCGCGCACGCTACGGGATAATCCCCGTGCTCTGCTCTTCGACAGCATCGACGGTCAGGACCCGCTGCCCAGGGCACCGGGTTCCACGCCACAAGGAGCTTCCCAGTGAATATGATGAGAATCTTGGGGATCGCCTGCCTGCTGGCATGGCTCGCCGGCTGTGCCAGCAACGGCCCGGCCCCCAATCGCTATACCCTGCCGGAGGGCACGCCTGCCACCAACCCGGATACATCGATCGCCGGTGTCGAGGCGCAATACCAGCTCCGCATCGCCGCCCCGCGCCTGGCCCGTTTTCTGGACAGCGAGGGCATTGTGCTGCAACTCGACGACATTACCCTTAACGAGGCCAACCATCACCTTTGGGCCGAACCGCTAGGCTCACAGTTGGCGCGCGGCTTGCAAGCTCGACTGGCGGCACGGCTACCCGAGACCCGGGTCGTTGACGAACGCACCCCGACTGATAGTCAGTCCATGACCCTGCAAGTGGATATCGACCGTTTCAACGGCCGTTACGATGGACGAGCCATCGCTAGCGGCCAGTGGCAGCTACGCGACGCCCAGGGAGACTTGCTTGCCATGTCGCCTTTTGTCGTCGAACAACCGCTTGAAAGTGATGGTTATGCGCCGCTGGTGCGTGCGCTGGGGCAAAGCCTCGACGTGGTCGCCGACCGGATCGCCGCTGCCGTTCAACAGCGACAATAAGACCAGCGGCAAGCATCGACTACGCAAGGATCGACTAAGCTTGCTGGCATCCGCCGGTATTTCTTCAGCCGTCTCGCACAGGGGCCTGCCATCATGCATGAAAACGAATCGACTACTTCCCGGGAACACGCCATCGCCCTGGAGCTACAGGCCCTGGCCCAACAGGCCAGAGAAGCGCTTCTCACCGCACTCGAGAGCGACGACGAGGTGGCAATCACTGCATTGGAGAGCGCCAGCGATCTACTGACAAGCATCGGCGAGCTTACCCGCCAGCATGACTTCATCGACCTGCCGGTACTCGATGACGTCCAGCGAGACGTTGATCGCCTGGCCTGCTCGCTCTACCGTCAGGGCGCCTGCGACAGCCTGGACAATGTTGCGCGTACAGCCTTCGTGGACCGTCATGCCAAAGCGCTCACCGCCTTGAACGGCATTGGCCCCGTCAGCGCCCGCAAGCTGTTTGTCCACGGCATCGGCGATCTCGAGCAGCTGCGCGCCCTCAGCCCCGACGGGCTTGGCTCGGTAGAGGGCCTGAGCGCCGCCACCCTGGCACGTATCAAGGCCAATCTCTGATCCACTGGACGTCCAGCCACGTAGACGAAAGCTGCATTCCGCCACCGGCTCTGGCATAATATTGTCACGCGGCAATCGCTCGTCCCTCCTGCCGCGCCAGATTCCTTTATTACGCCCCGGCCCGGGACTGGCCATACCGATACATCAGTATGGCGCGACCGGGGCGTCTCTGCGGAGACTGCATGACCTTTTCCGACCTCGGCCTGCGTGCCGAACTCCTGCGTGCCGTCGAGGCCCAGGGCTATACCACTCCTACACCGATCCAGCTCAAGGCGATTCCCGCCGTGCTCAAGGGTGGTGATCTGCTAGCCAGTGCCCAGACCGGTACCGGCAAGACGGCCGGCTTCACCCTGCCGATGCTGCAGCGCCTGGCCGAGGGCCCCCGCCCCGCCAAGCGCCAGATTCGTGCCTTGGTGCTGACCCCGACCCGCGAGTTGGCGGCCCAGGTCGGCGAGAGCGTGGCCGACTACGGTCGTCACTTGACCCTGCGCTCCCACGTCATCTTCGGGGGCGTCGGCCAGCAACCCCAGGTGGACGCTATCCGTGGCGGCCTGGACGTGCTGATCGCCACCCCGGGACGACTGCTCGACCTGCAGCAGCAAAAGCACGTCGACCTGTCGAAGGTCGAGATATTGGTCCTCGATGAAGCCGATCGGATGCTCGATATGGGCTTCATCCATGACATCAAGAAGATCCTGCGCGTGCTGCCCGCCAAGCGCCAGAACCTGTTGTTCTCAGCGACCTTCTCCAATGAGATCCAGGCGCTGGCCGGCAAGCTGCTCGACAACCCGGAGATGATTGAGGTGGCGCGGCGCAACACCACCGCCGAGCTCGTCGATCAAGCGATTTACCGTGTTGATCGCGAGAAGAAGCGCGAGCTGCTGGCCCACCTGATCACCGCGCACGACTGGCAGCAGGTACTGGTCTTCACCCGCACCAAGCATGGCGCCAACCGCCTGGCCGAGCAGCTGTCCAAGCAAGACATTCCGGCCATGGCGATCCACGGCAACAAGAGTCAGTCGGCCCGTACCAAGGCGCTGGGCGCCTTCAAGACCGGCGATCTTCAAGTGCTGGTGGCGACCGACATCGCCGCCCGCGGTCTGGATATCAACGAATTGCCCCACGTGGTCAATTTCGAGCTGCCCAATGTTGCCGAGGACTATGTCCACCGTATCGGCCGCACCGGTCGCGCCGGAAGCGAAGGCAAGGCAGTCTCTCTGGTCTGTGTCGACGAGCATGGCCTGCTCAAGGGGATCGAAAGGTTGATCAAACGCGACCTTGAGAAACGCATCGAACCCGGGTTCGAACCCGACCCTAACGCCAAGCCCGAACCTATCGAGAACGGTCGAGGCAACCGCAGTGGACGCAACGGGGGAAATCGCGGCAATTCGAATCGCGGTAACACCCAGAACAGCAAGCCTGCCAACCGCAGCGCAGAGGACTCGCGGGCGCCACGTCGCCGGCGTAGCGGCGGCCAGGGCTCTCGCCAGGCGTGAACCGGCCTGTCGAAGCCGATTACATCATGCGAATATTAGCGATTAAACGAAAACAAGGGCGGCCTTGAATCGCCGAGCGAGTCATTAGCATGCTGAAGCGATTAATGGGTAGGGGCACCGTCGCGGTCTGGGTGATCAAACAGGTCGATGATGACCTGTTGCATCTCTGTGGCCAAGGCATTGTGAAACCACGCCACAGACGCAGCAAGGCGCTCAGGGCGTTGCGGGAAGGCCGTTTCGAAGGCGCTGTCCATATGACTGGTGGCGGCATGGTGCTCAACAGTGGGCTCTTTGCTGCCCTGATACCGATTGATTCCCTTCAACTACTCGCCAAAGGCCAGGCCCACTGGAAGGGACGCGACTGGCTGGTGGCCCAGGTACCCCAGCGCTGCTGGGCGTTCCGCGGGCCGCTGGTTGCCCAGGCCAACCCCCTCGGTGGTGGCCTGGTCAGTAGTGAGGATATTGCCGATATCCGACAGCGGGTCGACCAGGCCACACCACGCCCACCAGGCGAGGTCGTCTTTCGTCCTCTCAATGCTAATGAAGAAAGTGGAAGCCTGTTGATACCCAAGGACGAGCCAAACGCTTCTCCGCGTCCAGGCAATGGTCGGGAATGGTGGGGTCGGGGTCTCGATGACTGACGCCGAGAAGCTTAGAATCCAAGCGCTACGGGTAGATCAAGGGCGCAAGGAGAATCGAGGCAGGTGGGTTTTCATTGGTTTGATGGTCCTGGTGGGGCTAAACCTGCGGCCCGCCCTCTCGTCCTTGGCTCCGCTGCTGACACGAATCCAGCAGGATACCGGCCTGTCGGCACTCGCCATTGGGGCCCTGACCACCTTGCCCGTCCTATGCCTGGGTCTGTTTGCCCCGATAGCGCCCTGGCTTGCCAAACATCTAGGCGCCGAACGCACCCTGTCTTTTGCCCTGCTGCTGCTGGCCGTTGGCTTACTGCTGCGCGGGGTGCCGCTGTCACCGCTGCTCTTTGCCGGCACGCTGCTGGTGGGTGCGGCCATCGGTATAGCCGGCGCCTTGCTGCCCGCGCTGGTGAAGCGCGAGATGGCGGTTGGCGCCGACCTCATGACTGGCGTGTATACCATGGCACTCTGCCTGGGCGGCGCACTGGGGGCCGGTCTGAGCATCCCGCTTACCGATGCGCTCGGCGGTTGGCAGCTCGGGCTCGCCAGCTGGTCGCTGCTGGCCATGCTGGCATTGGTGGGGTGGCAGACCTTGATGCCCCGTCGCACCGTTGGAGTAACGGTAGCCGACACCGCGGGCTCGATGCGCGCACTGCTGAGCCAGCCGCTGGCGTGGCAGGTCATGTTGATGATGGGGTCCCAGTCGTCGCTGGCCTATATCGTCTTCGGTTGGCTGCCCACTTTGCTCGTCGCTCGTGGATACAGTGAAGCCGACGCAGGTTGGATGATGGGCGCCTCGGTCATGTGTCAGCTACTTTCGGCGCTGCTTGCGCCCTGGCTCGCTCGCCTGGGGCGTGATCAACGGCCCGCGCTGCTGGTAGTACTCGGCTGTATCGCCGCCGGCATCTGGTTGTTGCTGCTGGGGCCGATGGAATGGCGCTGGGCAGGAGTAGTGCTGCTCGGCCTGGGACAGGGCGGCAGTTTCAGTCTGGCGTTGACATTGATCGTCCTGCGGTCCGGCACCTCGCGGTTGGCCGGCAAGCTCTCGGGTTTGTCCCAAGGCGGCGGTTATACCCTGGCGGCACTCGGGCCACTGGGCGTTGGTGTCATGCTGCATTTCGAGGCTGGCCTGGGCCGTATCACCTTTGTCCTGCTACTGATCACTGCCGTTGCCGCCGGTTTCGCCTGCCTGGCTGGCCGCAATCATCGACTCGAGATAGATGACACAGGGCACTTGGTGACCCGCTGACAGCCGCTTCACTCCTGCGCGCTTTGCGGCTGTAGGTTGGCGGACTAACATAAACACTGTTCACGGCTTGCGAGACCTGTCATGCCCGACTCCCTTCCCCTGCTGATTCTCTACGCTGGCGGCACGGTAGGAATGGTGAACACATCCGATGGCCTCGCGCCGGGTAAAGACTTTTCAGCGCGTCTGCACGCGGCCCTGGACAGGCTGGCACCCGCTCGTCGATCGACACTGCCCGACATCAGGATATTCGAACTCCCCGACCCCATCGATTCCAGCGCCGCCACGCCACGTGACTGGCAACGCCTGGCACGCGAGATCGCCAAGCGCTTTCGCGAGCATGCCGGGGTCGTGGTGCTACATGGCACGGACACACTGGCCTGGAGTGCTTCGAGCCTTGCCTACCAGTTACAGGGCATCGACCGACCCGTCGTGGTCACCGGTGCCATGCTGCCATTGGAAGCAACAGGCAGCGATGCCTTGGACAATATCGAGATGGCACTTCGTTTCGCCGCCATGCCGGCGCTTCAGGAAGTCTCCATCGCCTTCGCCGGCAAGCTGATGCGTGGCGTGCGATCCCGCAAGCAACACACCAGTTCGCCGGATGCCTTCTCAAGCCCTAATTATCCCCTGCTCGGCGAGTGGGCCGATCGCGACCCCGTGCTCTATAACGATCGGCGCTTGGCAAACCACCTACGCGGTGCCCCGCGTTTCGAGCTTCCCGACTACGGTGTGCTGGCCGAGGGCGGAGTCGCCCGTCTTGTTCTATGGCCAGGCATTGCCGCCCGACAGGTAGCAGCCTGGGTGGAAGATGACCATCTCCGCGGTGCTTTGCTGGAAATCTGGGGAAGCGGCAACCTGCCGGCCGATCCCGCATTGCTCGGCGTACTGGCACGGGCCAGCGGTGAAGGCAAGCTACTGGCCGCGATCAGCCAATGCCCACAGGGCGGCATTACCACCGGCCATTACGCCGCCGGCCGTGCGCTTGCAGAAACCGGTGTATTATCCGGCGATGACATGACGCCTGAGGCAGCACTGACCAAGATCATCCATCTACTCGCCCAACCGTTGAGTGAGGCACAACGCCAAGAACGCTTTCTCACCTCCCTGGTCGGTGAACGCTAGCGTCTCGGGCACCAGGTTTTCCGTGGCGGTTCGATTAAAGAAGCGTTGATTTCCCTTATGCAGCGCCACAGCGAAAGGGCTATGGTGGGAGAGAATTATCCCGACGTGACGTAAGGAAAGATTAATGGAACATCCTGACCACCCGTTTACTGAACTCTTCGAACAACTCGGTCTCGCCTCCGATCCCGCGTCAATCAAGCGATTCATCGATCGTCATGCGCCCATACCGGATGAGGTCGCCTTGCCCGATGCGCCCTGCTGGAACGAGGGACAGGCAGAATTTTTGCGCGAAGCCATCGAGGAGGATGCCGACTGGGCGGAAGTGGTCGACCATCTGAATGCCTCCTTACGCAAGAACTAGGCCCCCCAAGAATTGGACCAAAATCGGCGATGTCGTGAGCGGCGTCATGTGCTGGCGAGCCAAGCCCTAACGACGGGGCCAAAGCCATTTACCTCAGTTCATATGACCTTGGCCCGGCTCGATGGCGGGTGACAATCTTCAGCAATCGTCAGCAGTGAATCATCGGGCTGGCTCGCGTCATCAGACAGTCGCGGCATGGCGGCGATACGTTTATCGAGATAATGTAGAAAACCGAGTTGTGCGAACAGAACAACCAGACACAGCAAGAGACCTGTGATCACCGCCGTTTCCTCATGAAGTGCCGAAGCAGTCGGCATTCACAGCGTATTCCCGTCAGACCTCAAGGCACAGTTAGGCCGCTGATAATATTTTCCAATCAGCGACCTGAAGCTCATAGCTTGGCTTCGACGCGCGACAATATTTGCCGACTGACCTTCCCGACGAGCGGCGTCGCCGCCTTGTTGACCGCCTTTTCGATCAGGCGGTTGCGCAGCGAATAGGTCAGGGTCAGCGCCACTTCGGTGCCCTCCACGACCGGCGTCAGTCGATACCGCCCCTGGTTTTCCACACCGCTCAACGATTCCCAGGCCAGCACTTCCGGCGCTCGGCACTCGGTGATGACCACATCGAATGTCCAGTCACGCCCGACGGCATGGACATGCCAGCGGTAGCGGTCGTCGCCCAGTGGCTCGATCCGCTCGATCAAGTCCGAATAGTCGGCGAAGTCCTCGACCCTTTCGAGCAAGGCAAAGACTCGCTCGGGGGAGGCCTTGACGATCTCGCTGTGTTCAATGGTGGCCATGCAGTTCCCTATTCGTCTGTCGGACGTCCCCACAATGTCGCTGAGTCAAGCAGATGTCCAGTTGCTGGCGTCTTAGAGATCGCGCATCAGTAACGCGAACTCGATACGCTCGGGAGCGATTTTTTCACCGGGCACGAGAATGCGCACCACATGACCTGAGCCCGGTGCGGCCGCAACGGATTCACCACGCCGATTCTCGATATGCTCGAGGGTAAAGCGACGGTTGCCGCCGGGGAGCATCAACTCCATCGAGTCACTCACCTCGAAGCGGTTCTTGACTTCGACTTCCAGTACGTTGCGGTCGGGGTCGTAGCCAATGACCTCACCGACGAACTGCTGGTGGACACCCACCGAGTTACCCTGTTCGTAATTCTGGTACTGATCATGGACATGACGACGATAGAAGCCTTCCGTGTAGCCACGGTTGGCCAGGTTATCGAGCTCGTCCATCAGGCGCATGTCGAAGGGCCGGCCGGCCACGGCATCGTCGATGGCTCGCCGGTAGACCTGGGCGGTGCGGGCCACGTAGTAATGCGACTTGGTACGCCCCTCGATCTTAAGTGAGGTAACGCCCATTTCGGCCAGTTGTGGCACGTGCTGGACGGCGCGAAGGTCCTTGGAATTCATGATGTAGGTGCCGTGTTCATCCTCGTGCACCGGCATCAGCTCGCCCGGACGAGTCCGGTCCTCGATCAGCGCCGAGAGCTCATCCTGCCCTTCGACGCCCCCGGCCGTCGCGGTGCTTGCCTCGGCGGCACTACCGCCGCCGGAGGCGATCAAGCCGCCCTGCTGCCCACCGTCCTGGGGCGTCCAGATGCCGCTGGCGGCATGGGCGCGGGCCGAGTTGGCCGGCACCAGATCGCCGGTTTCGTCCTCCGCGGCCGCCACGGTGTTGTACTTCCAGCGACAGGCATTGGTGCAGGTGCCCTGGTTGGGGTCGCGATGATTGAAGTAGCCGGACAACAGGCAACGCCCCGAGTAGGCGATGCACAGCGCGCCATGCACGAAGGTTTCGATTTCCAGGTCAGGGCATTCGGCACGGATCTCGCCGATCTCGGCAAGCGACAACTCACGCGACAGGATGATACGACTGATGCCCTGCTGCTGCCAGAACCGCGCCGCTGCCCAGTTGACCACGTTGGACTGGACCGAGAGATGGATCACCTGCTCGGGCCAGCGCTCACGGACCATCATGATCAGCCCCGGATCGGACATGATCAGCGCGTCGGGTCCGGCCTCGATTACCGGCTTCATATCCTTCAAATACGTCTTGAGCTTGCTGTTGTGCGGCGCGATGTTAGAGGCCACATAGAACTGCTTGCCCCGCTCATGGGCGTAGGCGATCCCCTTGTGCAGGTTGTCGATCTTGAAGTCATTGTTGCGCACGCGCAGCGAATAGCGCGGCTGACCGGCATAGACCGCATCGGCGCCATAGGCGAACGCATAGCGCATGTTCTTGAAGGTGCCGGCGGGCGACAGCAGTTCGGGGGCTTTCATGGAGGATCACCGTTGTCAGGACGATGGCGCGGGAAGAAGGATGATCCCGCATTCCATACGGAACATTCCTTACAGGACCTTTCTTACAGAAGTCGTGCAAGGCGCGAAAGTCTAGCAACTGGCACCCACTCTGGCCAGATCATAAGGGGTTGCGTAAACTGCGACACGCCGGACCGGACCCCGGACAGCGCCCAGGTAGACGACACCTGGCCGCCCGACAAATTCTCCGACAAGAGTTTCCAAGATGACCATTCCCGCTTTCCCGCCAGGCAAGGCTACCGATACCACCGTCGTGATCTACTCCGGCGGCATGGATTCCTACACGGTATTGCATCGCGCCCTACGCGAGGGCCTAACGGTACATGCCCTCTCCTTCGATTACGGCCAGCGCCACCGCCGCGAACTGACGGTGGCGACCCGCGTATGTCGCGCGCTTGGGGTGCCACACCAAGTGGTCGATATCCGCGCCATTCATGGCCTGATCGACAACTCGGCGCTCACCGATGCCGATCGCGAGATGCCCGAGGGCGACTATAGCGAAGCCAACCTTACTGCCACCGTGGTGCCCAACCGCAACATGATCCTGCTCTCGCTGGCCATCGCCAAGGCGGCCAATATCGGCGCCGGGCGGGTCGATTATGGCGCCCATGGTGGCGATCATGTGCTTTACCCGGACTGCCGGCCCGAGTTCGTCGAGGCGATGAACGCTGCCGCCGGCATCGCCAACTTCGACCCCGTTCAGTTACATGCACCCTATCTTCGGTCGACCAAGGCGGAAATACTCGCCGACGGCCTTGCCATGGGACTGGACTACGCCGACACCTGGACCTGTTATCAAGGCGGTGAATTGGCCTGTGGCCGTTGCGGCAGCTGCCGTGAGCGGCTCGCAGCGTTTGCCGCCAATGGCGTCGAAGACCCATTAAGCTATCTACAGCAGCCCTGTTTACAGCGGCCCTGTTTACAGCGGCCCAGTGACGCCGCCAGGTCACAGCGGCCCGATCCCGACGCGGGAGTCGCGTGATGTACCAGGTCAAGGAGGCGTTCTATACCTTGCAGGGCGAAGGAGGCCAGACTGGTCGCCCAAGCGTGTTCTGCCGTTTCTCGGGCTGCAATCTCTGGTCGGGACGCGAACGTGACCGCGCCACGGCGGCCTGTCGTTTCTGCGATACCGATTTCGTCGGCACCGATGGCCAGAACGGCGGACGCTTCACAGACGCCGAGGCGCTGGCCGGGCACCTCGCCGCGCTCTGGCCCGATGTGGGTGGGCGCTCCAGGCCCTACGTGGTGTTTACCGGTGGCGAGCCACTCCTGCAACTCGACGCGCCATTGATCGATGCCCTGCACGCAAGGCACTTCGAGGTCGCCGTGGAGACTAATGGCACCTTGCCGGCACCGGCGGGGGTCGACTGGCTGTGCGTCAGTCCCAAGGGGGAAAACTCGTTGATAGTCACCGAGGGTGACGAGCTCAAGCTGGTCTATCCTCAACCCGACGCGCCGCCCGAGCGCTTTGCCGACTTGGGCTTTCGTCTGTTTTTCCTGCAACCCATGGACCGCACGCCCCTGGGCCAGGCCACCACCACCGTGGACGACACCCTGGCCTACTGTCTGGACAATCCGCAGTGGCGCCTCTCGTTGCAGACTCACAAGATCATGGGGATCGACTGATGACGCTCTTCGTCAACCGCCTGACGCAGCTCGACGTATCACTATGGTGCCCGCGTCGTGGCCTGGTCGGCGCCAGCTGGCATGTGGATGTGGAACTCGACGGCGAGCTCGGTGAGGACGGCATGCTCTTCGACTTCGGCGAGGTCAAGCCGTGGATCAAGATGCGGCTGGATGCCGGCGCGGACCACACCCTGCTGGTGCCCACGCGCGCGGCCGGAGTGGAAGTGCATGACTGTCGCGAAGGCCTCTGCGTGCGCGCCTCCCTGCCCTACGCATTCGAGGTTCGCGCGCCTCGTCAGGCGCTGACGCTGCTGCCCTGGCAGGAAATCACCACCGAGCGCCTGGCTGATCATATGGCGGCAGAATTGGTGCGACGCCCTCCGCCGAGGGTCAGCGACATCCGCCTTCACTTGCGTGAGGAAGCCATCGAGGGGCCGGCCTACACCTACAGCCACGGCCTGAAACGCCACGCCGGCAACTGCCAGCGCATCGCCCACGGCCATCGCTCGCGATTGCATATCTGGCAGCAAGGCCAACGCGCCCCGGCTCTCGAGCAACAGTGGAGTGACTGGCTGACCGACCGCTACCTGGTTGACCGGCAGGATATCGTCGATTGCGGAGAATCAGGGCATCGGGGCCAGGTCGCAAGCCGCTACCTGTCACCGCAGGGCAGCTTTTTCCTGAGCCTGCCTCGTGAGCGCTGCGCGGTGCTGCCGACACCGACGACCGTTGAGCAGATCGCCGCCTGGCTGGCCGAAACGATCACTCTGGAAACAGGCACTGCCACCCGTGTCCAGGCCTTCGAGGGTATCGACAAGGGGGCCATCGCGGCGGCAAGACCATGAGACAAGAAACCGACACCGACGACGGTTGCCGTCCCGGCTGCGGCGCCTGCTGCATCGCGCCTTCGATCAGCTCAGCGATTCCCGGCATGCCCTACGGCAAACCGGCCGGGGAGCGCTGCGTGCAATTGGACGACGCCAATCTTTGCCGGCTCTTCGATGATCTACGCCGGCCAGCGGTATGCGCAGCGTTTCGCTTCGATCGCAACCTCTGCGGTGACCACCGACATCAGGCCCTGGAAAGAATCGCCGCCATGGAACTGGCCACCTGATCGCCACTGCCCGCCCTTGCGTCACTGACGAAGAATCATGACGAGACGCTCGCCGCCTGAGGAAGTCGCTTGTCCAGCAGCGTCCGCCAGCGCACCAGTACCGGTGCATCGCTATGACTCACCTCGCCAAGCAAACGCCGGAATCGCTCGCGCGCAGCGTGGTCTTCTGGGTCGATATGGGTCAACCATAGCTCAAGGGCACTCAGCTGCTGGTGCAGGTTACCGTCCTCATGGGCCTGGGTCAGCGCCTGTTCGACCAGCGCCTTGACCTCTTTCCTGTCGTGACCAAGGCTCAGGCGGACGCGGGCCAGGTGCACGGCCAGTTCCGGCACAAACAGGGTGGTACGCTCCCGGGCAATCAGCAGCGTCTGATCGAGATAATCCTCTGCCTTGGCCATTTCACCGAGTGCCATACAGGCATCCACATACCAGAGCGCGGGGCGCTGGTAACGATCGCGCCCAGTGACCTCGGCAAATTCTTCCAGAGAGCTATCGATCTGAACCAGGCCGTCTCGGTCACCGGCCAGCGCCCGCTTCCATCCGAGCACACCGCGAGCGGCATTCTGCCACAGGTGCAGATCCGGGGTTCCGGTCAATTCGAAGGCGCGCTCCGCCCGCGCGGTCGCTAGATGGACGTGTCCCAGCTGTCGATAGAGCGCTGCCGCATACATCAGGGCCATGGCCAGGCTGCCCGGATGCTTGATCTGCTCGGCGAGACGAATCGCCGACTCCACCTGAAGTTCGGCCCGGTGATAGTCGCCCCGCAGGCACAGCGCCCAGCCCTGGAAACAGGCCGCGGCGATCTGCGGATGATCCGAGAACGGCAGCCACTCGATCATCATCGGCGAATTGAGAGGATCGATCTCTTCCAGATGATCGTAGGCCTGGCCGATACGTCCCGCCCAGTACTCACAGCTGGCCCGGGCATAATCCGCCAGGCGCCGGTAGCGAGGATCCTCGAGACGGCCTGCCTGGTCGGCGAGTCGTGAGGCCAGCGAAAAGGCGTCGGCATGGGCATGACGCTGGCTACAACCGACCCACAGCCCCCAGTTGACGAGAAAGGCCTGTTCCAGATCGGCGGCTTCGTCACCGCTATCGGCCAGCAGCTCCCGGGCACGCGCAAAGCTTTCGTGGGCCGTAGGCGAGCCATGCCCCTCCAGGGTAAAGGCAGCCTGTCCGCGTACGGTGAGCAGGCTGATCTCGCGTTCCGGCTGATGCGCCACGTGGCGAAGGCTGGCCAGGCCAAAGTCGGCCATTCTCAACGCGGTACGATTAGCGCTCACCTTCAAGGCCTCTCGAGCGGCCAGCTCGAAATAGCGGGCACCACGAGCATAGTGGCCACTGCGCCTGAGATGGGTCGCGAACTCGCCGGGATGGCGGCTGATCCACACCGGGAAGCGCTCCTCGATCAGCGTCACGACCTGGCGATGAATCCGCACCCGAACATCACGCGGACACGACAGATAAGCGGCCTCCTGCAACAGCTGATGGGTAAACTGATACTCGCGCCGACCTTCTTCGCTGTCGGCGTTCTCGATGATCTCCAGACGCAGCATCTGCTCAAGCGCCTGCGTCAGTCGGGACATCTCCCAGCCACTGCATTCCGTTAGGAAATCAAGGCGAAAGCGACGGCCCAGCACCGCTGCGACATGGGCCACTTCGCGATCGCCATCGAGTTGATCGATACGACTGGCAAGCAACCCCAGCAGTCCGCGTGGCAGCTCGTCGAGCTGGACCGTGCGACCCTCGCGTCGATCCATGTCGACCCGGCGGCAAAGCTCCTGCAGGTACAGCGGGACGCCATCACAGCGCTCGATGATCTGCCCCCGCAACCGTGGACTGAGGTGAAGCCGATAACGGCGCGCCAGCTGGGAAAGCAATCGTGACGACTGCATCGCGTCCAGCCGGCCGAGGGTGATCTGCTGGTCCCAGTGGAGTCGAGTCGGTAATGTCTCGCGACCATGATGGCTGGCCACCAGCAGGAAAGGGCAGTTGATCGGCAAGCGTGCCTGAAGGCCCGCCAGCACCTTGAAGGACGGCTCGTCGAGCCACTGCAGGTCATCGATCATCACCACCAGCGGCCGCTCCTGGGTCAGCAGGATAATGAGGCGATGCAGCACGCCTACCACCAGCTCGACGGCCTCTCCACTTTGCGTGAGCACGGCGACTTCTCGCGGTTCGCGTGCTCCTAACGCCTCCTCGATCAGTTCGCGGCGAGAAGCGTCGAGCTCCAGGAATCCGACCGAGGAGAGCAGGACATCCAACGCATCGACGTCAATCTCGCTCCCAACGTGCCATCTGAGTAATTGGCGCGCCATGCCATAGGGTTCCTGTACCGAAAGGCGTGTCGTTGGCTGCCAGCAGACAGCGGCCTCATGGCACTGTTCGAGCTGGCGAAACCCGACCATCAGCGCCGACTTGCCCATACCGGAAGGCCCGCGCACCAGTACACTCTGTCTCAGGCCGATACCGGCCCGAGCCAGGGCATCCCGCAAGGTACGCAGTGCTGCCTCGCGGCCGATCAGGCTTGGCGGCACCGCTTCGCGCCCGCCTTCATTGGCGCCCAGCACCAAGGCACGCAGGCGAACCCGGCCATCGCTTGCGACCAGGCGCGACGACAGGCGGGGCTGTAGGTCCAGGGCCGGCGGCATGTGCTGGCTGGCTTCCTGGGAAATCACCAGCTCACTGCCTTCGGCGGCTACCATCAACTCGAGCGATCCCTGGGTGACCTGTCCCAGCGGGTCGACCATCTGGCGCTCGGGAAGATATACCACCCTGCCGCTGTTGAGCCCCGCTGCCAGTTCAATACGCGGCGGCTCACCCTCGCCGCTCCAGTGGCGAGCGGTTTCTTCGGGAAGCATACGCCGGCAGTGCTCGTAGAGGGCAACGAGCTCGGCCAGCTGGTGAGCAGGGCCGTGGGTACCGAAGCATGCAAGCCCCAGACCACCGGTAGCACCGGGCAGCCAGAACCCGCCCAGATGATGGCACTGCTGCTCGAGCCATCGCAGCAGTTCGAACTCCAGCATCAGGCAGGCACGAGTTCCGGCGCGTGACGATAGATCGCCGGTCAAGCGCAGACGAATCGCCATCACCGAGAGCTGGCGCTGCTCGATCTCTTCCTCGCGCAGGGGCGAGCTATCCGGTGCCAGCGTTCGGGAAAAATGACTCTGATGGCTTAACACCGCACTCTCTGCCTGGCTATCGGACCAGTAGCGAGCAAGATGCATGAACGCCGGCTCGGGCTGCTGGCCGGAGAGCGCCAGTAGCTGCAGGTAAGCATTGTACTGTTCGTGCGCGGCAGCGAGTTGGCCTTGTTCGGCGAGCTGGCGCACCAGACGCTCGTGAAAGGGGCCGTACCCGGGGAAACGACTCACCAACGAATGCAGTAAATGGTCGGGGACCGACTCGTGTTGCTCGATCACCGATTCGGCGAAGCGGATCACCCGCTGCCGCCATTCGTTACGCATCTGGACGAGCCAGCGCTGGAACTCTGCACAGGCCGGCAGCTGCAATTCCTCGACCAGGTCTCCCCGATATGAGCTCAGCAAGGCTTGCAGAGTGGTGACGTCGGGCGATGCCTCGAGCAGCGTCTTAACCTCATGAAGATCGAAACACCAGCTCTCCGGGCGGCGGAAGGCAATGGTCTGGCGAGACACGACCAGCACCCGCTCGGCTTCTTCTCCGAGCGACTGGCGCAGGCAGTGAAGCGCATGCCGCAAGTTGGTGCGACCTGATGACAGCCCCTGGTCCGGCCACAGCAGTTCTGCCAGTGTTGCCCGATTGACCGGTTGGCTATGCAGTAACAGGTAGACCAGCAGGGCCTTGACCTTGTCATAGCTGAACTGCGTCAGCGCATCTTCACCCAAGGTGAGCGAGAAGTGGCCGAACAGGGCCAACTGGTCTTGTTGCGAATTGTCGGTGACGTCGGAGGAGTCCCGCATCATGATCGGTCCTGCATGGCGAAAGCGGCGGCCTTAGTAAGGCACGCCGCTATGAAATCGAAACGCCGTGTCCGGCGAGGTGATCAACGAGGCCTCGCGTTCGGCAAAGAAGGCGATGCGCGGCGCGATGGGCTCTGACCCTAGGTGCCGAGCCAGCATCAGGTAATCCTCGTAGTGGCGACCTTCGGACTTAACCAGAGTTCGATAGAACTTGGCAAGCTCGTCATCCAGGTGCGGAATGAGGCAGGCGAAGCGCTCACAGCTGCGTGCCTCGATGAAGGCTCCGATAATCAGGATATCAACCAGCCGCTCGGGATCTTGAGGGCGTACCGCCTGGCGAAGGCCCTCGGCGTAGCGAGACGCCTTGATATGCCGATAGACGATACCACGAGACTCCATCAACTTGACCACCTGCTCAAAGTGCAGCAGTTCTTCGCGTGCCAGTTGAGACATCTTGCTGAGCAGCAGCGGTTTATCCACGTAACGGTACAGCAGGCTCATGGCGGTCGAGGCCGCCTTTTTTTCGCACTGGGCGTGGTCGATCAACAACAGTTCGGGATTGGCCAAAGCCCACTCCACCCAGGCACCGGGTGTGCGACAGGCAAGAAAGCCAAGAAGCTCAGCAGAGAGCAGATTCTCAACCCTGGCATCGTCATGAGTGGCATGCATGATTGTCGACTCGTCAACTGTCAGAAAAGCGGTTGGCAACACCAAGGCAACAGCCAAGAAGAACGCGGTTACGGAGATTTCGCTTGTCTGCCGCATCGTCGTTGATTAGATGACAATGGTAACGCGACTGGTCTCGAGTAACACCCCGGCAGGTCGCAGACCAAAGTTCAAGCCGGCAACCATGGGGCTCGCTTAACATTGTCGACAGTTTGCCGTAGAATCTCGTCCACTCGAAGACGCAACGTCGAACACGTCTGCTTCTCCCGCCAACGCCCCGTTTCGATGCCGAATGTCGTTGATGCGATGTGCCTTGGCCGTCTCCACTGATGAGGGCCCCCCGTGATTGAAGCCTATCGCCACCATGTCGAGGAACGCGCCACCGTGGGCGTGCCGCCCAAGCCGCTGAACGCCGAGCAGGCCGCCGCGCTGATCGAACTGCTCAAGCGGCCGCCCGCCGGCGAGGAAGAGTTCGTCCTTGATCTGCTCACCAACCGCGTGCCCCCGGGGGTCGACGAGGCCGCCTACGTCAAGGCCGGCTTTCTTACCGCCATCGCCAAGGGCGAGGCCGAGTCTCCGCTGATCGACAAGGTGCATGCGGTGAAGCTGCTGGGCACCATGCAGGGTGGCTATAACATCGGCACCCTGGTCGAACTGCTCGACGATAGCGAACTGGCCAAGGAGGCCGGCGAGCAGCTCAAGCATACCCTGCTGATGTTCGATGCCTTTCATGACGTGGAAGAGCGCGCCCGCAACGGCAATGCCGTGGCCAAGGACGTCCTGCAGTCCTGGGCCGACGCCGAGTGGTTCCTCTCCAAGCCGGCACTGGCCGATAAGATCACGCTGTCTATCTTCAAGGTACCCGGCGAGACCAATACCGATGACCTTTCCCCGGCGCCGGACGCCTGGTCACGTCCGGACATCCCGCTGCATGCCAACGCCATGCTCAAGAACGAGCGTGACGGTATCGAACCGGTCGAGCCCGGCACTACCGGTCCGCTCAAGCAGATCGAAGACGTCAAGGCCAAGGGCTTTCCGATTGCCTATGTGGGCGATGTGGTCGGCACCGGTTCCTCGCGCAAGTCCGCGACCAACTCCGTGCTGTGGTTCTTTGGTGACGACATCCCCCATGTTCCCAACAAGCGGGCGGGCGGCTTCTGCTTCGGCAGCAAGATCGCGCCGATTTTCTTCAACACCATGGAAGATTCCGGCGCCCTGCCCGTGGAAATGGACGTCACCAAGCTCGAGATGGGCGATGTCATCGACGTCTACCCCTACGCGGGCAAGGTCTGCAAACACGGCAGCGACGAGGTGCTCAGCACCTTCGAACTCAAGACGCAGCTGATCCTCGATGAGGTGCGCGCCGGTGGTCGTATCCCGCTGATCATCGGCCGCGGCCTGACCACCAAGGCGCGCGAATCGCTGGGGCTGCCCCAGTCCGACGTCTTCCGACTGCCCGAGCAGCCCGGCGACACCGGCAAGGGCTTCACCCTGGCACAGAAGATGGTCGGCAAGGCGTGTGGCCTGACCGGCGTTCGCCCCGGCATGTACTGCGAGCCGAAAATGGCCACCGTGGGCTCCCAGGATACCACTGGCCCGATGACCCGCGACGAGCTCAAGGACCTGGCGTGTCTCGGCTTCCAGGCCGACCTGGTCATGCAGTCCTTCTGCCACACCGCCGCCTACCCAAAGCCCGTGGACGTCGACACCCACCACACCCTGCCCGACTTCATCATGAACCGTGGTGGCGTCTCGCTGCGTCCGGGTGACGGTATCATCCACAGCTGGTTGAACCGCATGCTGCTGCCCGACACCGTGGGCACCGGCGGCGACTCTCACACCCGCTTCCCGCTGGGCATCTCTTTCCCCGCAGGCTCCGGGCTGGTGGCCTTCGCCGCCGCCACCGGCGTGATGCCGCTGGACATGCCGGAATCGGTGCTGGTGCGCTTCAAGGGCCAGCGTCAGCCGGGCGTCACCTTGCGTGACCTGGTGCATGCCATTCCCTACTACGCCATCCAGCAGGGCCTGCTGACCGTCGAGAAATCGGGCAAGAAGAATGCTTTCTCCGGGCGCGTGCTGGAAATCGAAGGCCTCGAGGATCTCACCGTCGAGCAGGCCTTCGAGCTCTCCGACGCTTCCGCCGAGCGCTCCGCGGCGGGCTGTACCATCACCCTGGGTGAGGACTCGGTCACCGAATACCTCAAATCCAATATCACCTTGCTCAAGTGGATGATTGCCAATGGCTACGGCGAACGTCGCACCATCGAGCGCCGCATTCAGGGCATGGAAGAGTGGCTGGCCAACCCGAGCCTGATGCGCGCCGACCAGGACGCGGACTACGCCGAGGTCATCGAGATCGATCTCGAGCAATTGAAGGAACCGGTGCTCTGCGCCCCGAACGACCCGGACGACGCTCGCCTGCTCTCCGAAGTCGCGGGCGAGAAGATCGATGAGGTCTTCATCGGCTCGTGCATGACCAACATCGGCCACTTCCGGGCCGCGGGCAAGCTGCTCGAGAAGCAGCCAGCCGGCAGCTTGAAAACTCGCCTGTGGCTAGCCCCACCGACCAAGATGGATCAGCACCAACTGACCGAGGAAGGCTACTACGGGATCTATGGTCGTGCCGGCGCACGCATGGAAATGCCGGGCTGCTCACTGTGCATGGGCAACCAGGCCCGCGTGGCGGCGAAGAGCACGGTGGTGTCCACCTCGACCCGTAACTTCCCGAACCGCCTCGGTGATGGTGCCAACGTCTACCTGGCCTCGGCGGAACTCGCTGCCGTGGCCGCGGTGGAGGGTCGCCTGCCGAGTGTCGAGGAATACCGCCGCTACATGGGCGAGTTCGATGCCATGGCCGGAGAAATCTACCGCTACATGAATTTCCACGAGATCGAGGAGTATCAGAACGCAGCATCCAACGTGATTCCGATTGCCCAGGAAGCCTGATACCCTGTCCTACGACTCCGATGCTCGCAACATCAATGGCCGCCATGGCGGCAGCCAGAGTCGATGACCGAAGCGCCCCGCCCTGCGGGGCGCTTTTTTATTAGGAAAGCGCCAACTCTGTTGCCTACCGACCACAAACGTATGTCGCGGCCGTGGGATATGGCATGATGCCCGAGACGTCTTTACGGCAGGCAAGGAACGGAATCATGAGCCATATCATCACCCCTGATCTATGCGACGAGTTCCCTGAGGTACGGGTACTCGACCCGATATTTACCAATTTCGGCGGGCGTGAAGCCTTCTTCGGGCCGGTCCGCACCCTCAAGTGCTTCGAAGACAACTCGTTGGTCAAGCAGGCAGTCGCCGAACCCGGCGATGGCGCCGTCCTGGTGGTCGATGGAGGCGGTTCGCTGCGGTGTGCATTACTGGGAGACATGCTGGCGGAGCAGGCCGCAGGCAATGGCTGGGCCGGTGTGGTGTTGTATGGCTGTGTGCGCGACATTGATGTGCTGTTCGAAACCGAGCTCGGCATCCAGGCGCTTGCCGCTCATCCTCGCAGGAGCGAGAAGCGCGGTGAGGGGCAGCGAGATATCGCCGTGACCTTCGCCGGCGTAACGATAACTCCCGGACAATGGCTCTATGCCGACAACAACGGCATCCTGATCGCCGAGGCGCCCCTGACATCGGTGCAGTGAAGTGTCCATTGGCCTCGATCACGCCCGGCCAAGCGCAATCTTGTGCCAAACCACCGGCGTTGCCTACGGGGCCACGTCTATCATGAGAATATCTCCTTTACGCCCATGCTGGTTCTTTCGCAGCTAGGCGGCGATGTGCTGCGCAGCCTGCGCGAGCACTTGCGGCCGCTGATCGCCTATCACCTATTCTTTACCCTGCTCGCCTCGAGCCTGCTGCTGCCCGCTGTCGCATGGTCGCTGACGCGTCTGCTTGGCCAGTTTGGGCAACCGATCCTCACCAACACCGAACTACTCGACATTCTCCTGAGCCCGGGAGGTGTCCTGTGGCTGCTGGCCGCCATTGGCACCACCTTCCTGGTACTGTACCTGCAGCAGGCCGGCATGATTCTGGTGGCTGTGCGTCCGCGAGACAACCATTACCGCCTGGCCTTCGAAGCGCTCTGGGCCACCTTGAGGCGGTTGCCGTCGCTATCCGGCCTGGTCGTGTTGCAGGTAGGCAGCCATCTGCTGTTGTTCATACCCACCGTTATCCTCCTGGTATGGCTTTATGGCGTCTTTCTAGGTGGCCTGGACCCCTATTACGTACAACGGGTACGGCCACCGGCGTTCTGGCAGTTTGTGGCCATCGGCCTGCCAGTGATAGGGCTGTGGATCGGCCTGGCCGCGAGGCTGTATTTTCGTTGGCTGCTCGCCCTACCAATGATGATGCTGGAGAATCTCTCGCCCCGTGCAGCGCTGAAACGCAGCCATTTTCTTACCCAGGGCCGCAGGCGCCCTATCGCCCTGGCGGTCATCGCCCTGCTGGTCGTGATCATTGCCCTGCCGGTACTGGCGACCGCGCTCTTCGGCAGAGCGTTCACCCCGATGCTGTGGTGGCTGCCGGAGCACAATGCTGTCCTGATCCCGGCCATGCTCGGCTACCTTACTGCCTATGTCCTGCTGACGCTGGCCATCACCTTCCTCGGTATCGCCGCCAACGCGCTGCTTGCCGCTTGTCTCTATCTACGGCTGGAACATCAGGTACTGCGTCCGGCGGCCCCTCCGGCGGATGCCCACCCGGGCCGCCTGGCTTGGGCAGTGGAAGTCAGCGTCATCCTGTTCGCACTCTTCCAGGCCTGGCTGATCGTCAATAGCTTCGAGCTGCGTGATGAGGTCTCCATCATCGCCCACCGCGGCAGCTCCATGGCCGCGCCCGAAAACACCTTGTCGGCCCTGGAGCTGGCCCTGGATGAAAGGGCCGACCGAGTCGAGATCGATGTGCGGCTTACTCGCGACAATCAGGTCGTGCTCTATCATGACCGCAGCATGAGCCGGCTGACCGGCGACCCCAGGCAGCTAGGCGAATTGTCACGAACGGAACTGGCCGAATTCGATGTCGGCAGCTGGTTCGGTGACGCCTATGTCGGCGAACCTATCCCGGGACTGGATGATGCGCTGGAAAGGGTTCGCGGCCGGGGGCAACTGATGATCGACCTCAAGCCCGACCCGGGGCGCGAACTGGCCCTGGTCGATGCGGTGATGGACACCTTGTACCGCGAGGCCCGGATAAGGGCTGCCTGTCGAGAAGCCGGCGGCACCGTCGCCACCTGCGGAAACACCGACGTCATCGGCGAAACCCGTCTGGCCACGATGTCGCCTTCGCTCGTGAGAGAAATCAAGGCCCGAGACCCCAACGTCGCCACCACCCTGCTCGCCCAGCTGATCCTGCCCGGCACGCTGGAGCGACGAGGCTTCGATGCTCTCGGGCTGCGCCACAATCGCATCACCGATAACGAGATTCGCCTTGCCCGACGCCTCGGCTATGAGATCCATGCCTGGACGGTCAATGACCGGGCCCGCATGTCCCAGCTGATCGACCTAGGCGTCGATGCCATTATCACCGACCGAC
Organism: Halomonas korlensis; assembly: GCF_900116705.1. GTDB lineage: Bacteria > Pseudomonadota > Gammaproteobacteria > Pseudomonadales > Halomonadaceae > Halomonas > Halomonas korlensis. The sequence continues at coordinate 229,543 of NZ_FPBP01000001.1, forward strand.
CCGCAGCGCTTGCCGAGTTGCTGGCGATCCGCCGTGAGATGAGCGACGGTGCGCTGCTGTTGGTCAAGTTGCGCAATTGGCTCAGGGGCTAATCGCCAAGGACGACCCCTTCCCGACGCGGGTCAGCACCGCCGAAGATGCTCCCGCCCTCGGTGACCTGCAAGGCCTGCAGGCCGCTGACCAACTCGCGTTCGCTGGCTTCGTGACCCAGACTCTTCAGCGCCTCGAGCGTCGCGGCAGGATAGCCTCCCGCCTCCAGAAAGACCGGCCCGCCCAGGGTGATGGCATGGGGCAGGTTGAGGGCCTCCTGGGCATCGAGCCCCCAATCGAGCATTGCGACGAGCGTCTTGGCGGTGTAATGAATAATCGCCGCACCGCCTGGAGAGCCCAGGCTCGCGACCAGTTCGCCACTGTCCGCATCGAACACCAAGGTCGGGCTCATGCTCGAGCGCGGACGCTTGCCGGGCTCCACGCGGTTGGCGATGGGGTTGCCCGCCTCGTCTTCGGGCTGGAAGGAGAAATCGGTGAGCTCGTTGTTGAGCAGGTAGCCGCCAGGCTCTCCCGTCCCACCATCGGCCATGGTCCGCGAGCCGAACGCCTGCTCGATGGACGTGGTCATGGCGATGGCGTTGCCCTCCTCGTCAATAATGCTGATATGGCTGGTGCCGGCTTCGGGCTGCTCGGGCTGAACGGCCCAGCTGGTTTCCATGGGGCCAGGATTGCCCGGTTTGGCAGCGTCGCTGCCCATACTCTGTTCACCGATCTGCTCGGCGCGCTTGGCCAGATAGTCGGGATGGAGCATGTTGCTCCAGTCGCCGCCGGGTGCGTCGACAAATTCCGGGTCGGCGATATACTTGTCGCGATCGGCAAACGCCAGTCGTGAGGCCTCAAGGAATCGATGCAACCACTCGACGCTAGGGAGATCATCGTTCAACGGTGACTCCAGCGCTGGCAATGCCTCGAGCATGCCCAGTATCTGCATGATGGTCAGATGCCCCGAGGATGGCGGCGGAAACCCACAGACGCGATAGGCCTGCCACTCGGTACAGAGCGGGTCGCGCTCCTGGGCGGCATGGCTGGCCAGGTCTTCCAGCGACATGGCGCCGGGCCGATCATGGTTCTGCACGCGAAACACCAGGTCTTCGGCAATCGACCCGGTATGCAAGGCACTGCTGCCTTCCTTGGCAATCTCGCGAAGGATCGCGGCGAGCGCCGGGTTCTTTAACGTATGTCCCTCGGCCAGCGGTTCTCCCGCCTCGTCGTAGTAAAAATCGCCGCCGATCGAATCATCACGCAGGTGTTCCACCTCGGCCAGGCTGGTATGGAGTCGCTCGCTGACCTCAAAGCCGTCCTCCGCCAGGGTAATCGCCGGCTCGAACAGCACTTCCCAGGGCAGCTGCCCATGGTCGCGGTGGGCCAGTTCCAGCATGCGCAGCGTGCCCGGGACCCCGATCGAGCGCCCGCTGGCGACGGCGGCCATGAAGTCCAGCGGCTCGCCCTCCTCATCGAGGAAAAGCTCACCGTCGACCCCGCTTGGCGCAGTCTCTCGGCCATCGTAGGCCCGGACGTCCTCGCCATCGAAATGCATGAGGAAGGCGCCGCCGCCGATGCCACTGGATTGCGGCTCTACCAGGGTCAACACCATCTGCACGGCAACAGCGGCATCGATGGCGGACCCGCCAGCCTTGATCACCTGGTACCCGGCATCGGTGGCCAGCGGATTGGCCGCGGCCACTGCGAAGTCCTCGTTTTCCCAACCCGGCTTCTCGGTGACGGTGGAACTCGACTCCGGGGCGATGGCCGGCGCCTCATAATCGAGTTCCACCTCGGCGTGAGTGGTCGACGGCAACCCGACCATCAGCATCACGGCGACCGGGCTCACCAGCCGCCGGCAAAAAGGGAGTATGGGCATGGGCATACAGCGTCTCCTGATCAACATCGACCCTTGTCGGGTTCCCTAAATAACAATCACAGCATAGGCCAGACTCGACACAAAAAGGCGATCAAACCAGCAAGATGTCAAAAACCATACCAACGTTACGGCCAGAGACGAAAAAGCCCGGCCAGTCAATAAAGGCTGCCGGGCGTCGAGCGGTTGTGTCGGGTGGCTGACTTCAGCCGATGGTTTCACCTGCCAGCATGAACCACGTCTCGAGCACCGCGTCAGGGTTCAGCGAGACCGAATCGATGCCCTGCTCCATCAACCACTTGGCGAGCTCAGGATGGTCCGACGGCCCCTGGCCGCAGATGCCCACGTACTTGCCCTTGGCCTTGCAGGCCTGGATTGCCATCGAGAGCAGCTTCTTGACGGCGGGATTACGCTCGTCGAACAGGTGAGCGACGATGCCGGAGTCGCGGTCGAGGCCCAGCGTAAGCTGCGTCAAGTCGTTGGAACCGATGGAAAAACCATCGAAGTACTCGAGGAACTCGTCAGCCAGCAAGGCGTTGGCCGGCAGCTCGCACATCATGATCACCTTGAGGCCCTGGGGGTCAGAAGAGCCGCCACGGGCCAGGCCGTTGTCGGCGAGCAGATCGACCACTTCCCGGGCCTCATCGGTGGTCCGCACGAAGGGCACCATGATCTGGATATTGTCCAGGCCCATTTCCTCACGCACATACTTGAGCGCTCGGCATTCGAGCTCGAAACAGGGACGGAAAGACTCCGAGATGTAGCGTGAGGCGCCGCGGAAACCGAGCATCGGGTTTTCCTCGCCGGGCTCGTAGAGCTTGCCGCCGATCAGGTTCTCGTACTCGTTGGACTTAAAGTCCGATAGCCGCACGATAACCGGTTGGGGATGGAAGGAAGCGGCCAGGGTGGAAATACCCTCCACCAGCTTATCGACGTAGAAGCTCACCGGGTCGGCGTAACCGGCGGTGCGCAGGTCAATCGTCTGTTGGAGATCCGCGGGCAGCGTGTCGTATTCGAGCAGCGCCTTGGGATGCACGCCAATCATGCGATTGATGATGAATTCCAGACGCGCCAGGCCGACACCGGCATTGGGCAGCCCCGCAAAGCCGAAGGCACGATCCGGGTTACCCACGTTCATCATGATCTTGAAGGGGATCTCGGGCATCGCATCCACGCTGGTGACTCGGCGGTCGAATTCCAGAAGCCCGTCGTAGACATGGCCCATATCGCCTTCGGCACAAGATACTGTGACATCGCGGCCATCCGCGAGCATCTGCGTGGCATCGCCACAACCGACCACCGCCGGAATCCCCAGCTCGCGGGCGATGATCGCGGCATGGCAGGTGCGGCCACCGCGGTTGGTGACGATCGCCGAGGCACGCTTCATGATCGGCTCCCAGTCCGGGTCGGTCATGTCGGTGACCAGCACGTCGCCCGCCTTGACCTTGTCCATGTCGTCGGGAGAAAACACGATCTTGACCGCGCCGCGGCCGATACGCTGGCCGATGGCGCGGCCGGTGACCAGGGTCCTGCCCTTTTCCTTGAGCTGGAAGCGCTCGAGTTTGCCGCCCTCTTGCTGGGAAACCACCGTCTCGGGGCGTGCCTGTACGATGTAGAGTTCGCCATCGTCTCCATCCAGCGCCCACTCAATATCCATCGGGCGACCGTAATGCTGTTCGATGGTCACCGCCTGGCGGGCCAGCGCCATGATCTGCTCGTCGTTGAGACAGAAGCGACCGCGATCGGCCAGCGGTACATCGACGGTTGCCACCGACTTGCCGGCGCTGGTGTCGTCGGTGTAGATCATCTTGATCAACTTGGAGCCGAGATTGCGGCGCAACACCGCCGGGCGCCCCGCCGCCAGCGTCGGCTTGTGCACGTAGAACTCGTCGGGATTAACCGCGCCCTGCACTACCGTTTCGCCGAGGCCCCAAGAGGCGGTCACGAAGACCGCATCGCGGTAACCAGATTCAGTATCCAGGGTGAACATCACCCCGCTGGCCCCGGTTTCGGAGCGCACCATCTTCTGAACGCCCGCCGAAAGCGCCACATTCTCGTGGGCATAGCCGCGATGTACCCGATAGGAAATCGCCCGATCATTGAACAACGAGGCAAACACCTCGTGCACCGCCCGCTTGATGTTGTCGAAACCCTCGATGTTGAGAAAGGTTTCCTGCTGGCCGGCAAAGGATGCATCGGGCAGGTCCTCGGCGGTGGCCGAGCTGCGCACTGCTGCCTTCATGTCGGGGTGTTGTGACGTCAGGGTTTCATAGGCCGAGCGCAGGTAGCGCTCGAAGGTCGGCGGCAAAGGAGTGTCGATGATCCACTGGCGGATCTGTGTCCCGGCCTTGGCCAGGGCGTTGGTATCGTCGACATCGAGCGTCGCGAGCGTCTGATTGATGCGCTCGTTGAGTCCTTCATGGGAGAGGAATTCGCGGTAGGCGTGGGCCGTGGTGGCAAAACCGCCGGGCACCGTGACACCCGCACCGGCGAGATTGGAAATCATCTCGCCGAGAGAGGCATTCTTGCCTCCTACCCGGTCAACATCGTTCATGCCCAACTGATCGAACCACAGAATGTAATTGTCCACGAAACCCCCAGGAAACCAACGACAGGATGCAGCCTGCGCGGCGGCAATCAGCCGAGCGGCAAGCGGTGCGATTGACGGCGACTCTAACAGCGGCTGTCTATATTCGCCATTAGTCTAACCGCGAAGTCACTGGAGGTTTTTTACAACACGGCGACCTTGGCGCCGATTCCTGTAGTCGGCGCCTTGTCTCGCCCCCCCGTGAGGCTCGACAATGACACCACTTTCCCAGCCCGAGCGAGCCTCATGACCCGCACCGCCTTCTTCATCTCCGACGGTACCGGCATCACCGCCGAGAGTCTTGGCCGCAGCCTGTTAGCGCAATTCGAGAACGTCGATATCCGCATGGTCACCAAGCCCTATGTCGACTCGGTAGACAAGGCCAGACAGCTGGCGGAAGTGATCGAGGCCACGGCGGTGCGCGACGGTGCAACCCCGATCATCATCGACACCATCGTCGACGAGCAGATTCGCGACGTGATTCGAGACGCCGCCGGCTTCAAGATCGATATCTTTTCGACCTTCCTGAAGCCCCTCGAAGAGGAGCTGGCCACCCACTCCTCGTATAGCGTAGGACGTACGCATGCGATCGGCAGCGATGACGTCTACATGGATCGTATCCACTCGGTGCATTTCGCCCTGGACAACGACGATGGCGCGCGCACGCATCAGTACGACAAGGCAGACGTGATCCTCATCGGGGTGTCCCGCTGCGGCAAGACGCCCACCTCGCTGTACCTGGCGTTGCAGTTCGGGATTCGTGCCGCCAATTACCCGCTGACCGAGGACGACCTCGACGAGGATGGCATTCTGAAGCTACCCAAGGCCCTCGCCCCGCACCGTCATAAGCTCTTCGGCCTGACCATCGACCCGCGGCGCCTGGCGGCCATTCGCCACGAGCGACGCCCCAACAGCCGCTACAGCTCCATGGACCAGTGCCTGCAGGAAATCAGCCAGGCCGAGGGGCTCTATCGCCAGTTGCATATCCCCTTCATCGATACCACGCGATTCTCGGTGGAGGAAATCTCCACGCGCATGATCGCCGAGCGGGGGTTGATGCGACGCTTTTCGCCGCGCTGAGCGAAGGGCCAGCATTTATCTGACCACGCCTTCCCGCTTCAACCGGGCGATGTCCTCCGGGGTCAGGCCCATTTCGGCAAGAATCGCCGCACTGTCCTGACCGAGCCCAGGGGGAGCCAAGTCGCTGGTGGCCGTTTCGCCGTCGAACCGCAGCGGATTGGCCACTTGGGGGATGTCCAGATCCCCGCGCTTGAGCGTGCAGTGCAGGCCGCGATGACGCACCTGAGGATCGTCGAAGACTTCCGCCAAGGTGTTGATCGGCCCCGCCGGGATGCCACGAGCCTCGAGCTCGGCCAGCCAGTCGTCGCGCTTGCGGGTCGCCATGATCCGCTCGATCAACGATACCAGCACCTCGCGGTTGCCGACCCGGGCGGCATTGCTGGCATAGGCCGGATCGACTGCCCAGTCGGGATGGCCGAGCAGCGAGGCCAGCCGAGAGAACTGCGCGTCATTGCCGACGGTGAGCACCAGATAGCCATCCGCACAGGCGAAGGCCTGGTAGGGCACGATATTGGGATGAGCATTGCCGTGACGCTGTGGTGACTTGCCGCTCACCAGCGTGTTGAGCGCCTGGTTGGCCAGGGTCGCCACCTGCACGTCGAGCAGCGCAAGGTCGACGTGCTGACCAACCCCGGTTCGTTCGCGCTCCTGCAACGCCGCCAGCACCCCGATCGTGGCATAGAGCCCGGTCATCACATCGGTGATCGCAACCCCGGTCTTCATCGGCATGCCGTCGGGTTCGCCGGAAAGACTCATCAACCCGCCCATGGCCTGGATCATGAAGTCATAGCCAGCCCGGTGAGCATAGGGGCCGTCCTGGCCGAAGCCAGTGATGGAACACCCAATCAAGCGTGGGTTGAGTGCTTTCAGGCTGGCATGGTCGAGACCATAGCGCGCCAGCCCGCCTACCTTGAAGTTCTCGAGCAGAATGTCCGCGCCCTTGGCCAGCTCGCGCACCAGTGCCTGGCCATCCTCGGTGGCGATGTCCACGGCGAGCGACTGCTTGCCGCGGTTGGCGCACAGGAAATAAGCCGCCATCCGCTCGGCGGTGTCATCCTCGGCAAGCCATGGCGGGCCCCAGCCACGGGTATCGTCACCGCGCTGGGGATGCTCGACCTTGACCACCTTGGCGCCAAGGTCGGCCAGTAACTGGCCTGCCCACGGGCCGGCCAGGACACGCGACAGGTCCAGCACAACCAGGCCGTCAAGCGGTCGGCTCATCGGTAAGCTCCTCGTGTTCGGCTAGCGTCAATTGGCAAAGGCCTGAATGCCCGTCTGGGATCGACCGAGAATCAGGGCGTGGACATCATGGGTGCCCTCGTAGGTATTCACGGCTTCCAGATTCATGACGTGGCGAATCACGTGGTACTCATCGGAGATGCCATTACCGCCGTGCATGTCGCGCGCCTGGCGTGCGATGTCCAGCGCCTTGCCGCAATTGTTGCGCTTGATCAGCGAGATCGCCTCGGGCACCAGTTGCCCGGCGTCGATCATCCGGCCGACTCGCAGCGCCGCCTGCAGGCCAAGCGCGATTTCAGTCTGCATATCGGCGAGTTTCTTCTGGATCAACTGATTGGCGGCCAGCGGGCGCCCGAACTGCTTGCGCTCCAGCGTATACTCGCGAGCGGCATGCCAGCAGGCTTCGGCGGCGCCCATGGTGCCCCAGGCAATACCGAAACGCGCCCGGTTAAGGCAAGAGAAAGGCCCTTTCAGACCCTGAACACCGGGAAGGCGCTGCTCATCGGAGACCTCAACATCCTGCATCGCGATCTGGCCGGTGATGGAGGCACGCAGGCTGAACTTGCCCTCGATCTTCGGCGCGCTGAGCCCTTTCATGCCCTTCTCGAGGATAAATCCGCGAACGACACCTTCTTCATCGCGAGCCCAGATCACGAAGATATCGGCAATCGGTGAATTGGTGATCCAGGTCTTGGTGCCGTTGAGGCGCCAGCCGTTGTCGGTACGTACCGCGCGGGTGCTCATCCCCGCCGGGTCGGAGCCATGATCGGGTTCGGTGAGACCGAAACATCCCACCCACTCGGCGGACGCCAGCTTCGGCAGGTATTTCTCGCGCTGGGCATCGCTGCCGAAGGCGTGAATGGGGTACATCACCAGGCTCGACTGAACGCTCATCGCGCTGCGGTAGCCCGAATCGACACGCTCCACCTCGCGGGCGATCAGGCCGTAACTGACGTAGTTCAGGCCCGCACAGCCATAACCATCGATCGTGGCGCCCAACAGACCCAGCTCGCCCATCTCGCTCATGATCTCGCGGTCGAAGTGCTCGTGGCGGTTGGCTTCCAGCACTCGCGGCAGCAGCTTTTCCTGGCAATAGTCGTGCGCGGTCTGCTGGACCATGCGCTCGTCTTCGTCGAGCTGATCGATCAGGCGGAAGGGGTCGTCCCAGGTGACGGGGGTGATCTGTCTCATGGCGGTGTCCTCAATCGGAGAATAAATTTCTACATTTTTACCAAATGTAGACTATACAGCCGTTCCTGCCAAGCCAAACGTCTATCAACCTTGCGACTCTCCTTCGCGATAGAGCGCCTGGATACTCGAGAAGTCCAGGCGTCCGCTGCCCTGGGCGCTATGCAGCGCGAAGAGATTACGCGCCTGTGATCCCATCGGAACCGTCGAGCGCGACCCCAGCGCCAACTCCCAGGCCAGCCCCAGGTCCTTGACCATCAGATCGGTGAGAAAGCCGCCCTGGTAATCCCGCGAGGCTGCTGAGCCTTCCATCACGCCGGGCCAGGGATTGTAGACATTGAGCGCCCAGTTGCCGCCGCTGCTCTGCTGCATGATCTCGGAGAGTACCGACGGGTTCATGCCATTCTTGACTCCCAGCGCCAGAGCTTCTGCCGTCCCCGACATCAGGATGCCCAGCAGCATGTTGTTGCAGATCTTCGCCACCTGCCCCGAGCCGACATCGCCCGCATGGAAGATATTCTTGCCCATGGCCTGCAGCACCGGCTGGGCCCGGGTAAAGCCCGTCTCGCTGCCACCGACGATAAACGTCAGCGTCCCGGCCTTGGCGCCCCCAACTCCCCCCGATACCGGTGCATCGAGATAGGTCAGCCCCTTATCACTGGCAGCGTGGCCCACGTGGCGAGCGTCCTCCGGGGAGATGGTCGAGGCGTCGATGATCAAGGGCGCCCCGTCCAAGGTATCGAACAGGCCCGGCGCATCATCGCTACCGAGGTAGAGCGCCCTGACATGGGCACCGGCAGGCAGCATCGAAATGATGACCTCGGCACCGGCGACAGCGGACTGGGCGTTTTCGCCGCGGTTGGCGCCCTCTGCCTCCAACGCCTGGATGGCGCTCTCCACCAAGTCGAATACCGTGACATGATGGCCGGCCTTGAGCAGATTGAGTGCCATGGGGGCGCCCATGTTACCCAGACCGATAAAGGCGATATTCATTGGCGTGGCTCCTGATTGTGATTTAGTTACTTGGCATGACCGGTTGGCATCAAGGCTCGCTGGTCAACGGCTCTGGAAAAGCCACCTCAGCCGTGGGACGTCTTGCCGCCGAGCGCCCGAAGAGGATGGGTCGCCTCGGACCAGAGCGGCGCCAGCAGGGCATCGAGATCTGCCTCCGGTACGCTGTCGGCGTCGACATGTGACCATCGCGGCGCCTTGTCCTTCTCGACCAGCAGGGCGCGTACGCCTTCGGCAAAATCGCCCAGGCGACAACACTGTACCGAGAGGTTGAGCTCATCGCGAAAGGCCTCGGCCAGGCTCGTATGGGCATGGCGTTCCAACATGCGCCACACCAGGTGAGCGCTCAGCGGGCAGCCGGCTTCGAGGCGGGCTCGGTTGGCCGCCAGCCAGCGATCCTCGCGCCGATCATCGAGAATCCGGCGCACCGCCGTCGCGGCATCGACCCACCCCACCAACATCTGAAGATGATCTAAATGGGGCCAGACCTGGCCCGTCGGCATCTCGCGTCGGTCTTCCTGATCGTCCAGCACCACCTGTACCGCGGCGCGCAGCGCTCTTTGGGTGCGATCGCCATAGTCGGCCTCTGCCAGTCCGTCGAGCAGGGCCTCGTGACGCTCACGGGGTATAAAGCGGTCGGCAAGCCCCAGGTCCAGGGCATCGCGGGCATTGAGCTGGGCCCCGGTCAGACCCAGATACGCCCCCACGCCAGATGGCATGCGACCCAGGAACCAGCTTGCGCCGATGTCGGGATAAAGACCGATGGTGATCTCCGGCATGGCGATGCGCGTGGTCTCGGTCACCAGGCGCTGAAAGCCACCGGCCAGCAGTCCCAGGCCGCCCCCCATGACGATGCCATCGCCCCACACCAGGATCGGTTTGGAAAAAGTATGGATTCGATAATCGAGCCGATACTCGTCGGTAAAATAGGTTTCGGCGAAAGCGGTGCGCCGGTCCGCGTCAGGTGTATCGCGTGTCTCGACCAATGAGCGATACAGGGCCACCACATCGCCTCCCGCACAGAAGGCCTTGTCGCCGGCGCCCTCGAGCCATATCGCCACAATGCCGGGATCGGCCTCCCAAACATCGAGCCTGGCCTCGAGTTGGCCGATCATCTCCAACGACAGCGCATTGAGCGACTTGGGCGCATTGAGCATGGCCACGCCAATGCGGCTGCCATCACGGGTGGGACGCTCGGTGAAGCGTACAGCAAGGTCCGACATCGATAGGTTCCCCTGGTCCGGTTACTGGAGCGACTCGATCACGCCGTCCGCCAGAAGGCGACGCGCAATGATCAGGCGCATGATCTCGTTGGTGCCCTCGAGAATCTGGTGCACGCGCGTGTCTCGCACCAGGCGCTCGAGGGGGTATTCGCGAATATAACCATAGCCACCATGCAACTGCAGGGCCTCGTTGCAGACCGAGAATCCCACGTCGGTGGCAAGACGCTTGGCCATGGCGCAATACGCTGTGGCCTCCGGGTCGCCGCGATCGAGCCGCCAGGCGGCATGACGCACCATCAAGCGGGCGGCCGTCAACTCACTGGCCATATCGGCGAGCTTGAATTGCAGGACCTGGAAGCCTGCGAGTTCACGGCCGAATTGCTTGCGCTCCAGCAGATAATCCCGCGACAGCGAAAGCGCTTGTTGGGCCGCACCCAGCGAGCAACTGGCGATATTCAGGCGACCGCCATCGAGCCCCTTCATGGCTAACTTGAAGCCCTCCCCTTCGGCGCCCAGGCGGTTGGTCATCGGTACCCGCACGCCATCGAAGCTGACCAGGCGGGTCGGCTGGCTCTTCCAACCCATCTTGTCTTCGTTCTTGCCGTACTCGATGCCGGCGGCATCGGCGGGTACCACGATGGCGGAGACGCCGCCGGCCCCGCTGTCGGGGGCGCCGGTGCGCGCCATCACTACCAGCACCTCGGTAGCCCCGGCGCCGGAGATGAACATCTTCGAGCCGCTGATCACATACTCGCCCCCCTCGCGCACGGCCTTGGTACGCAGGCTGGCGGCATCGGAGCCGGCTCCGGGTTCGGTGAGACAATACGAGCCGAGCCGCTCGCCAGTGACCATGGCGGGTACCCAGGTTTCGCGCAGGGCATCGTCCCCCCAGGTAGCGACCATCCAGGTCACCATGTTGTGAATGGTGAGGTATGCCGTGGTCGAGACACAGCCCTGGGCGAGCCGCTCGAATATCAGCGAGGCATCGAGACGCGAGAGGCCCATACCGCCATGCGCCTCGGGCGTATAAAGGCCGAGAAAGCCCGCCTCGCCGGCACGGCGAATCACCTCGGTGGGAAAGTGCGAGGTGGCGTCCCATTCAGCGGCATGGTCGACCAGTTCCGCCTTGGCAAAATCCTCGGCGGCGGCAACCAGCGCCTTCTGGTCTTCGTTCAGCGAAAAATCCATGGCAATCCTCGTTTCGGCTATCGGGAATGGCAAGTGGCCAGTAGCACTTTACGTTAACGTAACCCTGGGCTAGTGTTGCGAACAGATTCATGGTTTCAGCTTCGCCTGCACCGGCCCAAAGGACAAGGAAAACGCTAATGCCTCCGCGCTCATCGGCTTCGGAAACTCACCGACTGCCTCGCCAACGACGCACTTATGCCATTGGCGAACTGGCGCGCATGTTTCAGGTCACACCACGCACCATTCGTTTTTACGAACAGGAAGGCCTGCTCGCGCCCGAACGCCGAGGCCAGACCCGCATTTACCAGGACAAGGACCGCGTTCGGCTGAAGCTAACCCTGCGCGGCAAGCGTCTCGGCTTCTCGCTGGCAGAAATCCGTGAAGTGGTGATGATGTATGACGCCATGCCGGACGGCAACGCACGCCAGCTCAAGCGCCTGCTCGAAATCCTGGCCGACAAACGGGCCAATCTGGAGCGTCAGCTCGAGGATATCCGCTTGATGCACAGGGAGCTCGATGATGTGGAGAGCCAAGCCCGCGATGTCTTGGCCAGCCTGGAGCCGACATCAGTCGAACACTGAAAGCCGCTATCGTGTTTGCCCATTCATTGACATCATCAGAGACAGGACATCATGACACGCCAACACTCTCCGACCAGCTACGTCAGTGGCATCAGCGATACCCCTCTCAAGGGGCAGACCATTGGGGATTGCTTCGATGACACCGTAGCGCGCTTTGCCGATCGTGATGCCCTGATCAGCCGCCACCAGGGCCTGCGCTATAGCTGGAAGGAGTTGCAGGCGGCGGTCAACCAGACCGCTCGTGCCCTGCTCGCCCTTGGCGTCACAAAGGGCGAGCGAGTTGGCATCTGGTCACCCAACTGTGCCGAGTGGACCATCTCCCAGTTCGCCACGGCCAAGATCGGCGCGATTCTAGTCAATATCAACCCCAGCTATCGGACCCACGAACTGGAGTACGCCCTTAGGCAGTCCGAGGCGTCAACGCTGATCCTGCAAGGGAAGTTCAAGGCCTCCGATTATGTGGCGACCCTAGCAGAGCTGGCCCCGGAGCTGCGCGACGGCGGGCCCGGTACTTTCTCGAGCGCCAAGCTGCCGGAACTCAAGCGGGTAATCTGCCTTGACGGCGATCGAGCCCTCACCGGCATGTTCAGTTGGCAATCGATGCTGGCCCACGCCGACGAGATCTCCGAGGCGCATTTGGCCGAGGTGCAGGCCACCCTGCAATTCGACGACCCGATCAATATCCAGTACACCTCGGGCACCACGGGGGCACCCAAGGGCGCCACGCTCTCCCATCACAATATTCTCAACAATGGTTTCTTCGTGGCTCGCACCATGGCGCTCACCGAAAATGATCGCATGGTGATCCCGGTGCCGCTCTACCACTGCTTCGGGATGGTGATGGGAAATTTGGGCTGTGTGACTCACGGCACCACCATGATCTATCCAGGTGACGGCTTCGACCCCGAAGCCACCCTGCTCGCGGTCTCCGAGGAAAAGGCGACGACCCTTTACGGCGTACCCACCATGTTTATCGCCGAGCTAGAACATCCCGATTTCGAGAGCTTCGATCTCTCGCATCTGCGCACCGGTATCATGGCTGGCTCTATCTGCCCCATCGAAGTGATGCGCAAGGTAATCGACCGCATGAACATGCAGGATGTCACCATCTGCTATGGCATGACGGAGACCAGCCCGGTGAGTCTACAGACCCAAACCGACGCCCCGCTGGAGAAGCGTGTCACCACGGTGGGCTCCATCCACCCCCACCTGGAAGTAAAGTTGGTAAGTCCCGAGACCGGCGCTGTGGTGCCCCGGGGCGAGACTGGTGAGCTATGCACCCGCGGCTATAGCGTGATGCTCGGCTATTGGAATAATGATGAGGCCACCGCCAAGGCGATCGACAGCGCCCGCTGGATGCATACCGGCGACCTGGCGACCATGGACGAAGAGGGGTATGTCGCGATTGTCGGACGCATCAAGGACATGATCATTCGCGGCGGAGAAAACATCTATCCGCGGGAAATCGAGGACTTCCTTTATACCCACCCGGCCATCTCGGATGTGCAGGTGATCGGCGTGCCCGACGAGAAGTACGGCGAAGAAGTCATGGCATGGGTGAAGCTTGCCGACGGGCAGGAGCTCACCGCCGACGAACTCCAGGCCTTCTGCAAGGGCAAGATCGCCCATTACAAGATTCCGCGATATGTGAAGTTCGTCGACGAATTTCCGATGACCGTGACCGGCAAGATTCAGAAATTCAAGATGCGTGAGGAAGCCACTCACGAGCTGGGCCTGGCTTGAATGATTTCACCTCGCCGCCGCTAACAGCCCGGTGAGCGGCGGCGAGGTGCCTGCCTTATGGGCGACAGGAACGCGCCTGGACCCTACAGCCCTTGCGGGGCAAAGATACCTGGTGCGTTGCGCCAGTATCCCTTGATATCCATCCCGAAACCGAAGACGAAACGGTCGGCCACCTCGAGACTGCAATAATCGGCCTTGAGGCCAGGCACTGCCTTGCGTTCGTGCTGTTTGTCGACCAGCACGGCGGTGGCCATGCTCGCAGCCCCGGCTTCGCGACAATAGGCAAGAATAGCCGCCAGCGTCGCGCCCTCGTCGAGAATGTCGTCGACGATCACCACATGACGTCCTGCCATGGGAATCTCCGGCGAGACGCGCCAGAACAGCTCACCACCGCGCATGCCGCCGCGGTAGCGGGTGGCATGCAGGTAATCGACTTCCAGAGGGAAGCCGAGCCGGGTCAGCAAATGTCCGGTGGTGATCAGACCGCCATTCATCACGCAATAAAACACCGGCAGCTTGTCGCCCAGGTCCCGGGTGATTTCCTCGGCCATACGGTCAAGGGCGCGTTCGACCTGTTCATGGCTGATCAAGCAGTCCGCGTGGTCCATCAGGTGTCGCATATCGGCAAGAGACTGGTAAAAATCGGCGTCGAATCGGGACATCGGGAATCGGCTCATCAAAGGAACAGGAAACGGCGCTACGCGAGCGCCGAGAATGGCAAGTGTCGTGTCAATCATGGAACATTCGGTGGCCTGGCGCTCATTCTGCGGCCAGGGCCTCATTCAGCGGCCAGGGCCTCCAGGCGAGCATGCACGCGACGCCACCGCGAGATTGCGGTCAATGCTTGAAGCGTCGGTCGCGCGCGTGCATACCGTAATCGGGACACGCGTCGCGCGACACGCCCGCGGCAGGCCTCAATTACCTCGAGGGCCGCGTCACGATCGTTGCATACCAGCAACATGTCGCAACCGGCGGCCAAGGCCTTCATGGCACGCTCGGCGGGACTACCTGCAGAGGCGGCACCGGCCATGCTCAAGTCGTCGGAGAATACGACACCCTTGAAACCAAGACTTTCGCGCAACATGCCGAGCCAGGCCGGGGAAAAACCGGCGGGCCGCGCATCGAACGCCGGGTAGACCACGTGGGCAGGCATCACCGCGTCGAGCCTTGCCGCTAGCACGGCGAAGGGTATCAGATCATGGCGTCGCAGCTCATCCATCGAACGCTCGTCGACAGGAAGTTCGTGATGGGAGTCGGCCGCCACGCCGCCATGGCCCGGGAAGTGCTTGCCCACCGCGACCATGCCCGCTTCGTGCAGGCCATGGATGAAGGCACCGGCCATCTCCGCCGTCGCCTGCGGGTCGGCCGAGAAACTGCGATCGCCGATCACGCTCGACGTCCCGACGTCCACATCGAGTACCGGGGCGAAGCTCAGGTCGAGGCCGCAGGCGGCCATTTCCATGCCGAGCAACCAGCCGGCATCCTGGCATAATCTCAGCGTCACTTCTGGCATCGTGACCTGATCGCGACCTAACCGGCTCATGGAGGGTATTCGGGTTACGCCCTCACGAAGCCGCTGTACCCTTCCGCCTTCCTGGTCGATACCGATCAAGAGGCCAGGACGCACGCTACGCATCTCGGCACACAGCTGGCTTACCTGATCGGCCGAGACGACGTTACGACCGAACAGGATCACGCCGCCGACTTCCGGTTGCGTCAGCAGTTCACGCTCATCCTGTGTCAGGCCTTGGCCCTTGAGGTCCAGCATCACGGGACCGAGCGTTTGGGTCATGATCGCGTTCCTTGGCGTGGAAGGGAGCCGATTCTAGATCAAAGCGACAAACCGTAACAGCTAAGCGGTGTCGGGGTTGCCGTCATCCCGCATGGATCCAGACAGGCGTTCCGGGCCTGGCCACCGCGAATACCGCCAACAGAGCCTCGTCACGCAAACGAATACAGCCGTGTGAGGCCGGCTCACCGATGGGCTGGTCCGGCGGCGTGCCATGAAGATAAATGTAGCGACGCTGGCTATCGACGTCACCCCCGCGGTTATGGCCCGGCTCGAGGCCGCAGAGCCACAGGATTCGCGTCAGTATCCAATCACGCTGAGGGTAGGCGGCTGCCAGCTCGGCAGAGAAGCGCTCACCGGTCGGCCGACGGCCACGAAATACGCTGCCAACAGGTTCACCATCACCGATGGCAGCACGCACATAGTGCCAACCCAGGGGCGTCTGGCCACTCCCCTCGTGCTGGCCGGTACCGGCCAGCCCCGTCGACACAGGATAGACGGCTACCAACTCACTACCCTTCCAGACGCTCAGACGCTGGCAAGTGGCGTCGATCTCGAGCCAGGGCGCTTGTTTGGGCGGCAGGCTCTGGAGCACTGGGGTTGGCATCAGCTAGCCTCGGCGGCGGGGAAGGTAGCGTCGGGCAAGGGGGCGCTCATGGCGGCAACGACCACGGGACGCAGACGACGTACCAGGTCGCGCACCGAGACCTGCTCGCCATAATCCTTCTCGGCGATATCACGCAGTGCCTCCAGTCCCGAGAGGGTGAAGATCACCGTGCCGAGCATGAAGTGCAGACGCCAGAAACGCTCGGCGTCGGGTAAATCCGGCGTGGCGCGCCGAACGAGTTCGGTGAACCGCGAAAAGACACCACCGTACTGGCCCTGGATGTAGCGACGCAGGTGACCCTGAGCCTGACTGTAAGCGAGCCCCAGCAGCCGCATGAAGACCTTGAGGCTGTTGCGCTCGGCCGGCACCTCGAGCACCGTTCGCGCCATGGTTTCAAGTAGTTCCTCAAGCGGGATGACCCCACCGGCATAACGCGCTTCGAGCTCATCCAGAGCGGCGTGAAAACGCTCGGTGAAGGGATCCAGATAGCGGGCGAATACCGCCTGGATCAGCGATTTCTTGGAGCCGAAATGGTAGTTGACCGCCGCCAGGTTGACCTTGGCCTTGCTGGTGATATGGCGTAAGGACGTTTCGGCAAAGCCTCGCTCTGCAAACAGCACCTCTGCCGTGTCGAGGATTCGCGTAACGGTATCGGTCTGGCCCATGAGCGACGTATTCCTGATGGTAAACAGCTGTTTTAAATTTACCCCAAGTCTATGATAGCCAACGCTGGCTCTCAATGGCCGATATCGCCAGAGCGTTTAAAACACCCTAAATGGTTATCGAGTTTTTACTGGATGAACTTCCATGCTGTATACTTGAACAAGAAAACGCGCGATATCCCGTCGCCACTCGTTACCCGGAGGTCGTATGCCACGCCCCCTCACCGCCCGCCAGCAGAATGTTCATGACTTCATCGTCAAGACCATCAGTGAGATGGGCTACCCGCCTACTCGCGCCGAGATCGCCCGTGCTCTGGGTTTCCGCTCGCCCAATGCAGCGGAAGAACATCTTCGCGCCCTGGAGCGTAAGGGGGTCATCCGCATGATACCCGGCACGTCCCGGGGTATCCGCCTCCCTGCCCAAGAAGTCGATACGGCCGAAGGCCCAGAGATACCACTGGGTTTGCCTATCATCGGCGAAGTGGCCGCGGGCAATCCGGTCCTTGCTGCCGAACACATCGACCGATATTGTCCCTTGCCGCCGGAGTATTTCACCCCACGGGCCGACTACCTGCTCAAGGTGCGTGGGCTCTCGATGCAAGACATTGGCATTCTCGAGGGAGACCTATTGGCCGTACATCGCACCGACCGGGCGCGCGATGGGCAGATCGTGGTGGCACGGCTAGAGGACGAAGTCACTGTCAAACGCTTCTCTCGCCAGGGCCACCGCGTCACGCTGCTCGCCGAGAACCCGGCGTTCTCGCCCATCGAAGTGGATCTGCGGCATCAGGCCCTGGAGATCGAAGGCATCGGCGTTGGCCTGATACGTGGCGGTAACGGCCAGGCACTTAACTGAACCGCGGCGTCAATGACTCCCCCGCTGCGAAAGATCCTTCACGCCGATTGCGACTGCTTCTATGCCGCCGTGGAGATGCGTGACGACCCTGCCCTACGGGAGATTCCGCTCGCCATAGGCGCCAGTGCCGAACGGCGGGGGGTGATCGCTACCTGCAACTACCCCGCCCGCGAGTATGGCATCCATTCCGCCATGCCGACGGCCCGGGCCCTTAGGCTTTGTCCCCATCTGACCCTGCTCTCCGGTGATTTCGATCGCTATCGCGAGGTATCGGCCCAGATCCAGGCGATCTTCCATGAACTGACTCCGCTGGTAGAACCCCTTTCGCTGGACGAAGCCTTTCTCGACGTGTCCGCTGTGTCGCGTTTCTCCGGCAGCGCAACATGGATGGCTCGATGGCTGAAGGAAGAATGCTTGTCGCGTACCGGCATTACGCTGTCGGTAGGCGCTGCGCCGACGAAATTTCTCGCCAAGATCGCCAGCGACTGGGAAAAGCCCGATGGTCTGACCGTCATCTCTCCCGACCGCGTCGACGACTTCCTGCTCCGGCTGCCGGTCAATAAGCTGCATGGGGTCGGCCCGGCTACCAGTGCCCGGCTCGACGCACTGGGCATCGCCACATGCGAACAGTTACGCACCCTATCACTGGATGATCTGATCACCGAGTTCGGCAAGTTCGGGCAACGGCTGTTCGAACTGGCTCGCGGAATCGACAATCGCGATGTCAGGGTAGAGCGCGAACGAAAGTCGATCAGCGTCGAGACCACCTTTGCTCATAACCTGCCTGACATCGACAGCTGCCGCCCGGCCCTGCTTCCTCTCTGCGAACGCCTCGAGGAACGCCTGGCGCGCCATGGCTACCCGCCGGTCTCGGGTATTGTCATCAAGGTACGCTTCGATGATTTCACCCTGACCACGCTGGAAAGCCAGGGCCTGGCCCCGAGCCAGGAAAGCTACGACAGGCTGCTCGAACAGGCCTGGGCCAGGGCCAAACGTCCGGTGAGATTGATTGGCGTCGGTGCACGCTTGCTACCTGAGGCCAAGAGGCGCCAGCTTACCCTGCCCCTGCAATAACTGCTCAGATCAGTCGCATTGATCGGCCCCACCGATCAACCCTATGACTGAGCCCGTCGCTCAGTCCCTGCTTAGTGTTTCAACTACCGGCGCCATCACTTCGTGTCGATATAGCGATGGCTATTGAAGGTAGCGACCCACTCGGGGTGATAGACCATCAGGATGCTCAGCAGCATGCCCGTGATGAAAGCCTCTGAAGGCATTAACAACGGAAGAAAGCGAGCATACTCCATGGCCTGGTGCATCACCTGGGGGTCGCTGGCCCCCACCGCCATCAAGCCTATCGCCACGACGCCCGCGGAAAGCGTCGCCAGTGCCGAGCCGAAGAAGCCGCAGATAAATAGAAACACCATCAGATTATCCGGTAGGCGACGATCGACCAGACGCCAGACGCCTACTGTCACCAACACTGGCACCACTCCAGTGACAATCAGGTTCACACCGATAAGAGGCCAGCCCACCCGCCCCAGCGACACCATCGCCAGGTTGGCCAGCAAGTTGGTCAGCAACGCCAGGGGCGCCCTGAACAATAGCGTCATCAGCGATGTCAGCATCAAATGCAGGGTCAGCCAGTCCACCGCCTGGGCACGCAGTTGCCAAAGCAGAACCACTATCAGGCTGGCCCCCAGCCAACGATGCTGTAACGACGGTTCAGTAATTAATAGCCGCCAGGGACGCTGGGCCAACGCCAGGCCAATGAAGCATAACGCCAGTCCGGCGCAGACCATCAGCAGCCAGGGAGCGAGCACCGTATCGGCAAAGGACATCTGACCTCCCTGTCAGGCGAAGACGACAGTCTTGTTGCCATGAACCAGCACCCGGTCCTCCAGATGCCAGCGCAAGCCTCTTGCCAGTACCGCTTTCTCCACATCACGGCCGAACCGCACGAGGTCTGCGGGCGTATGGCAATGACTGACGCGATGGATGTCCTGTTCGATGATCGGACCGGCATCCAATGCCTCGGTGACATAGTGACAGGTCGCACCGATGAGCTTGACGCCGCGCTGATGCGCCTGATGGTAGGGCTTGGCGCCGGCGAAGGATGGCAGGAAGCTGTGGTGGATATTAATGACCCGCCCGGCATAACGCTCGCAAAGTGCCGGGGGCAGGATTTGCATGTAGCGCGCCAGCACCACGCAGTCGGCCTCGGCACTTTCCACTAATCGGTGCACCGTGGCGAAAGCGGCCGACTTATCCTCGGCCGGCACCGGAACATGGTGATAGACAATGCCATGCCATTCCACCAAGCCTCGCATGTCCTGATGGTTAGAGATCACCGCGCAGATCTCGCAGTCGAGCTCGCCGGATGACCAGCGGTAAAGAAGGTCCGCCAGACAATGCGATTCTCGCGATACCATCAACACCACGCGCCTGCGCTGGCGCGTATCGGACAGCGCCCAGGTCATGTCGAATTCCCTGGCGATCGGCGCGAAAGCATCGCGCAATGCCTCAGCCGACATATCGATCGAATCGGAGAGAATTTCATAGCGCATGAAAAACCGACCCACTTGCAGGTCGGAGTGCTGACTCGCTTCGGTAATCGATCCGCCGTGACCGGCAATGAAGCTGGAAACACGAGAGACGATGCCCACACGATCCGGGCAGGAAACCACCAGGCGATAGTAATGTGACATGTGCGGTCCATGGCGTGAAAAAAATCGGTGGCTATCACCGAAACCACTCCATTGTAGCGAATCCCGCTGCCCTGACACGACCTCCTGTCTCGCGTTGTGGCCGTCGATGGCGATCCGTATAGTGGTCGCCTACACCCTGTTTTATTTTGATCCCGATGCCACCACGCCCTCGCGTACACGTTCGCCCTCGCCGTCGCCCTCCCCTGCATCTTCTGCCGCTCGGCGGCTGCGGCAAGATAGGCATGAACCTGAGCCTGTACGGGCTTGATCAGCACTGGGTCGCCGTCGATTGCGGCATGATGATTCGTCAGGATCTCCCCGATAGCCCCTTGCAGGTGCCCAACCTGGATACCCCTGCGACACGGGGCATCACGCCCGAAGCGTTGGTCATTACTCATGGCCATGAAGATCACATAGGCGCGGCGGTCTGGTTATGGCCGAAATGGCGCTGCCCCATTCATGCCACTCCCCTGGCAGCAGGCCTTTTGCGCGCGAAATTCACCGAGCGCGGGCTCGCCACCGATGCCATCCAGGTCATCGAGCCAGGCGAGGCCATTGAGAGCGGTCCTTTCACGTTTCGCTTCCTGCCGGTGCCGCATTCGATTCCCGAAAGCTGTGCCCTGCTGATCGTTGCCGGCGGGTACCGCGTGCTGCATACCGGCGATTGGAAGCTAGATCCAGAACCGCTTGTCGGCAAGCCGATTTCCGCCACGATGTTTCAGGCAATCGCCCCTGTCGACTTGGTGGTCGGCGACTCGACCAATGCCCCCATGCCGGGTCATTCCCGCAGTGAAGGGGACGTGGCGATAGCACTCGAACGCGCCATTTCTCGCTGCCAGGGGCGTGTGATAGTGTCCTGCTTTGCCAGTAATCTGGCCAGGGTGCTGGCCATCTGCCGAGCCGCTCACCGCTGTGGCCGACGGGTCAGCCTGATGGGACGCTCCATGGAGCGCATGGTTCAGGTGGCCCGCGGGCTTGGCTATCTCGATGACTTCCCCCCCTTGGTCCCCTCGTCCGACCTTGGCTATCTGCCTCCCGAAGAGGTACTGGTCATTGCCACGGGCAGCCAGGGGGAACCAAGAGCGGCGCTGCATCGGCTCGCCCAAGGGCGGCACCCCGTCCTGGAGCTGGGTAGCGGGGATAGCGTTATCTTCTCCGCCAAGGCCATTCCGGGTAACGAGCTTCTCATCGAGCGCCTCAAGAGTGGCCTGAAACGGCTCGGGGTCTCGCTGCTCGATGAATTCAACCACCCGGAGCTGCATGCCTCGGGCCACCCCGCCCAGGAAGAACTGCGCACGCTCTATGGTTGGGTAAAGCCGCGCTGGCTGATGCCAGTGCATGGTGAGCATCGCCATCAACAAGCGCACTGCACTCTGGCCGTTGCCCTGGGTATTGACGCGCCGCTGATTCCTGTCGATGGCGACCTGATTCGCCTGGACGGCGATGGCCTTGCCCTTGAGAAGCGCCATCCCCAACCACCGTGCATCGTCACAAAAAACACCGTGGCGCCTCACCCGGGTCTCAGAGGGGAAAGCGGCTCTTCCTCGCGTCAGGGGAGCTTGTATGTGGCGTTATCCGTCATGGTGAACGAGGCAAGCGGATGGACACGCATCGGGCGCCTGATGCTCGACGCCAGTCAGGCGAGCCCCTTCGATGAGCAAGCCTTCGCCGACTGGCTCGATGAAACGCTTGAAGAAGTACAGGCCGAGTCGCTAGCCGAGCTGAGGCTGGCATTACAGCCTCGTATGTTGTCCTGGTTTACCGATCATATGCGCCGACTGCCTGACATCCATTTACAGATCCTGGCCGTGGAGGTACCGAGTCAAGTGACATCGTCTGAATGACACCCTGCATGCTTGTTGCCGTTAAGCAGTAACATCATAAGCGTGAAAAAACAGCCATACAGAGCCTGTTTTTTCGTTGGGCGCGCTCACTCCTTGTTGGCGTTCTTGGGCGGGCGTCCACGCTTGCGGCGAGGCTGCTCCGTCACCAAGTCGTTCAATGACAATCCGGCGTCATTGATCGCTTCGCGTATTTCAGCCAACTTGCGTTCCTTCTGGGCTTCTTCTTCCTGTCGGGAGAGTTCCTCATCTTTCTTTTGTGCAATGACTTCACCGATCACCTCAGCCAGCTTGTGAAGCTGTTCCATACTGAGCTGACGTGCCGCAGCGCGGGCCACGTTCTTGTTGCGGGCGATACGTTCCAAGGTTTCGCTGGACATTAGCCCTCTCCCTGCCGGTTAAAAGAAATTATTCTCCGCCTATACCTATAGAAAAAGTATATGCACAGTCGAACGCTTGGCAAGAAAAGTCGAGTGCGTTAATGACAATATTTAAAGAATTCGGCCTATCGCCTGTTATGGCCCAATATAAAAAACGGCGCCATATCGGCGCCGCTGATCGAGAAGAAATGCGCTACCGTATCAACCTCCCGTCATGTTCATGAAGCGCACCACCTGAATATCACCATCAGTGGTGAAATGGTGGCGTTCGGGCTTGAGCGGCATCGCCTGAACAATTGTCTTTTTGAGGATATCGATATCACCAGGGTGGCGGCGCAAGACTTTGCGAAGATCCACGGAATGCTCATTACCCAGGCAAAGTAACAGTCGCCCTTCCACGGTGACTCTGACCCTGTTGCAGGTCGAGCAAAAATTATGACTGTGCGGTGAGATGAAACCCACCCGGGAATCGCTGTCCGACATGCGGAAATAACGCGAAGGGCCCGGCGTCGTCTCGGTAGTGGGTATCAGCGGATAGCGCGCCTCGATCAAGGCCTGAACCTCGTCGCTCGAGCAATAGGTCTCCGCTCGATCATGATCGGAGACATCGCCCAGCGGCATTTCCTCGATAAAACTGATATCCAGGCCCTCCGAACGTGCGAACTCAACGAGGTCGACCACTTCATCGTCATTGCGGCCCTTGAGAATCACCGCATTGAGCTTGATGCGAGCAAAACCAGCCTGCTTTGCCGCGCGTATCCCCTCGATGACCTTGCCAAGGTCGCCGGTGCGCGTCAGGCGACGAAAGCGCTCGGGGTCCAGAGAGTCCAGGCTGATATTGAGACGCTTCAGCCCTCCATCGCGTAGTTGCGAGGCGTATTTTGGCAAGCTGGCGCCATTGGTCGTCATGGCGAAATCGCTCAGGCCCGGCAAGGCGCCGATTTCGTCTACCAGTTGATTGATATCGCGCCTGACCAACGGCTCACCCCCGGTCAGCCTGACTTTCTCCACGCCGAGTTCCACGAAGGCACGGGCCACCAACGCCAACTCTTCCAGGGTCAATACCTGAGCGCGGGGAAGAAATGTCATTTCTTCGCTCATGCAATAAACACAGCGAAAATCACAGCGGTCAGTGACCGATAGACGCACGTAACTCACGCGTCGTCCGAAGTCGTCGATCAGCTCTGATGAGCTTGCCATTATCAGGTCCCCCAGCGATGAGCGTCGCGGTGATCGGATTCGCGTTCGGCTACCCAGTAGTCCCCATCGCTGGCGTGTTCCTTTTTCCAGAACGGTGCGCGTGTCTTGAGATAATCCATGATGAACTCACAGGCCTCGAAAGCGGCACGACGATGGGCACTGGCAACCACTACCAACACGATAGGGTCTCCAGGGGTCAGACGTCCAATCCGATGGATCACGCTAACCCCATCGAGCGACCATCGCGACTCTGCCTGCTTGACGATGTCAGCCAGCGCCGATTCGGTCATGCCCGGGTAGTGCTCAAGGGTCAGGGCTTGCACCTCGGGCCTTTCGTTGAAGTCGCGCACCAGGCCGGTAAAGCTCACGACGGCCCCGATATCGGTCCGTCGGGCCAACATGGCCTGTTGCTCGGCACCGCTATCGAAGGGTGCTTCCTGTACACGAATCATGCTTAGCCTCCCGTCACCGGAGGAAAAAAGGCGACCTCGTCTTCATCGGTGATCGGGGTGGCGTCCGCTGCCATGACCTGATTCACCGCGCACAGCACTCTGCCTTCATCCAGCCTGGCAAACCGTGGATCCCGTTCCTTCAGCGCTCTCTTGAGCCCCGCCACATCGGAACTCGAAAGACTCGCCAGCGGGATCGAGAGCTCGCCCACGCCCAGTCGCTCACGCAATTCGGCCAGACACTTGACGCGAATGCAGGGCGACTCGGCATCGCAGCGGGTTCCAAGTGAGACTTCCCCAGCAGCGCACTCACCCGTGACAATCGGCGCCCCGGTCACCAGGCGCTGGTAATCGCCTGACTTTCCTCCCGTCTTGCTGTCGAGACGGATCTCGCCGATCTCCATGGACTTGTCCACCGCCTTGCACATGTCGTAAAGCGTCAAGCACGCAATGGAAACCGCCGTGAGCGCCTCCATCTCGACACCAGTACGACCAGTGAGGCGGCACGTCGCGGTAACCTCGACGCTCGATCTTGCCGAATCGAGGTGGAACTCGATGGTGACCTTGGATAACGCCAGCGAGTGGCACAGGGGGATCAGTTCGTGGGTCCGTTTGGCCGCCTGTATGCCCGCGATGCGGGCGGTCGCCAGTACGTCTCCCTTGGGCAAGCCGCCATCGGCGAGCAGGGCAAGGGTCGCGGGTTGCATCACGATCACACCGGACGCGCTTGCCTCGCGCTGACTTTCCGGCTTATCGCCGACGTCGACCATATGGGCCTCGCCACGAGCATTGAGATGGGTCAGAGCCATGAAATGAGCCTCATGAAAATCGTCATGGAAGTCGGTAAAGGGGATGAAGCGTGACCGCCTCGCCAGGTGTCACACTCTTGCGATCGGCACTGATCTCGATCAGACAATTGGCCATGACCATGGAAGAGAGAATACCGGATCCCTGCGCACCGGTGCTACGCACCGACAACTGCCCCTTGTCGTCGCAGCGATAAATTCCCCGCAGGTAATCGACACGCCCTACCCGGCTCTTCATGTCATGTTCAGCCAGGGCTGACAAGATAGGCAATGGGGTGATATCGCGGCCTTGCAGGCGAGACAGCAGCGGCGCCACCAGTTCGAGGAAAGTGACCATGACCGCGACGGGGTTGCCGGGCAAGCCCAGAAAGGGTACGCGTTGAGCACCAAGGGTGCCGCAGGCGAGCGGTCGTCCCGGCCGGATGGCAATGCGCCAGAAATCCAGCTCGCCGACCTCGGCCAGCGCTGTGCGCGTGAAATCGGCCTCGCCCACCGAGACGCCACCGCTGGTGATGATCAGATCGGCCTGGTCGGCGGCCTTTTCCAAGGCGTCGACCAGTACATCCTGGTCGTCCGGGAGAATACCGAGATCGATGGGCTCACCCCCGTGCTCGGCCACCAGCCCCTGAAGCGTGAATCGATTGGCATCATAGATACCGGCCGGCGGCAGCGGGGTTCCCGGCGCCGTGACTTCGTTGCCTGTCGAGAAAAGCGCTACCCTGGGCCTGCGAATCACCCGCACCCGGTCAAATCCCAGCGACGCCAGCAGACCCAGCTCAGCCGCCAATATCCGCGTTCCCGCCGCCAGCGCCAACTGGCCTCGCGCGATGTCCTCACCGGCTTGTCGAACATGCTGGCCACGCTTGACCGTTTCGGGCCGATCGATAACCACTCGGCCGTCATGCTCCTCGAGCTGCTCGATCATGATGACGGTATCGGCGCCGGGCGGCATTGGGGCCCCGGTCGTGATGCCCAGACATTCATCGGCCGCGAGGGGGCTAGGATATTGCTGACCGGCAAAAAGCTGACCAACACGACGCCAACTGCTAATGGAAGTCGCCTCTGACGACCACTGCAGCGCGATACCATCCATCGCCGCATTGGTATTGCCCGGCACATCGATGGGCGAAACGACCGACTCGGCAAGCACGCGCCCATGGGCCTCGCAGAGCGGCAGGGTCTCGTGAGCCAGCGACGACACTGCCAGCGCGAGTATCGCCTCGCGCGCCTCATCAACCGTCAGCATCCGCTCGCCGAGGTCGAAGCAGGATAGGGTCATCGGGCCTCCTCAGGGGCTACGGGGCGAGGGCCGCGCTGACCGACCCAGCGCGCCGGCCAGGCGGCGATCCAAGCGCCGAGTGAATCATGGTTGTTGAGGTCGAGCGACTCTACGCCGTCGGGCAGGGCCAGCGGTTGATCACTGGCGACCGCCTTGATCCACCGGTCCTCCCCGGCACGCAGCGGCTTGCCCAGCGAGGCGCGATGAAGCTCCAGCTTGGGCAACGGCCAGGCCTTGAAGCCCTCCACCAACACCAGGTCCGGTGATTGTTGACGCACCATCGCGATCAGCTCGACGAGATTCGCCTCATCGAACCCCGGTGTGTCCATCATCAGCGCTACCCTAGTGCGAGAAGCCACCACCATCGGCGCCGCTCCTGCCTCTCGCAGCCGGTAGCTGTCCTTGCCTGGCTGGTCGATGTCGAAGCCATGGTGGGCATGCTTGATGACGGCAACACGCAGCCCACGCTCACGCAAGCGTGGCAATAGCTGCTCGAGCAATGTCGTCTTGCCGGTGCCGCTCCAGGCGGCTATGCCCAGCAACGGCAGGTGTTCATCGAGAATCAGCCGCTCATGCAGGGTCTCGCTCATGGGCGTGGAACCTCCTCTTGCAGCGCCAGCTCCAGGCGCCGCTTCTCGTCTTCGGTATTGAGGTTGGCGAAGGCCTCGGGGCAGTCCGACACGTCCATCCGGCACCAGGCGTGGCGCGCATACCAGCGGTCGATCTTGCGTTCGCCAGCGCTCAGCGCCTCGCCCAGATCGTCCGCCAGCGCGGTACGAATCAAGGCCACCACGGGATGCAGCCGCTCACCGTCAAACGCCACCGCGATATCGGACCTGCCGATGCTGCCGATCAGCCTCGCTACCAGATCATGCGGCAGCGCCGGGCTATCGCAAGGCACTACCACCAACCAGGGCGTGGTGGCGGCACGCAGGCCGCTGTAAATGCCCATCAACGGCCCCTGAAAGCCCTCCTCGGCGTCGGCAATCACACGATCGGCGAGAGCACGGTAAGCCTCGAGGTGTCGGTTGGCATTGATCAAAACCTCAGCCACCCGGCCTTCCAGCCGTTCACGGACATGCAGCACCAGCGGTTGCCCGGCAAAGGTCTCCAGCCCCTTGTCACGCCCGCCCATTCGACGCCCTCGGCCGCCGGCCAGAATCAGCCCGGTAAGCTCGTCTTGCTTGATCATCGATGCTCCTGCTGGTGACGTTTTCCTGTTCCCCATGATGCCTGAGCCCGGCAGGGCACGCCACGCCGCCTCATCCGAATCGTGACAGGGCGAAAGCCCGGGAATGGCTTACCGCCAGCGACCTTAAACGGTATCCTGCGTGCACTATTCTTGACGGCCTTGTCTTGACGGCCCTGCTTGTCTCGATAACCCCACGTCATCAAAAACTTATACAAGCCGTACTCGACGCTCATCGAGTCGGCATGACAGGAGTAACGATGCAGACCCCACAGGGCGGTTTCGATGTCGGTACACGGTTGCGACAACTACGCAATGCGCGAGGCCTCTCGCAACGCGAGCTGGCCAAGCGTGCCGGCGTGACCAACAGCACCATCTCGCTCGTCGAGCAGAACAGCGTCAGCCCTTCGGTGAGTTCCCTGAAAAAGATTCTCGACGCACTGCCGGTATCGATCAGCGCTTTCTTTGCCGGCGAAGACACCAGCCAGCCGCGGCCCTTCTATCGTGCCGACGAACTCACCGAGATCGGCGACGGCCACCTTTCCTGGCGGCTGGTCGCAGCACGTCAGCCGGGTCGCAGCATGTCGATCATCCATGAGCGCTATCCGCCCGGCAGCGACAGCGGCGAGGAAATGTTCGAACACGAAGGTGAGGAAGGTGGCGTGGTAGTTGCCGGTGAGATTGAGATCACCGTCAGCGAAGAAGTCGCCGTGCTGGGGGAAGGAGATGCCTACTATTTCGACTCGCGCCTGCCCCATCGATTCCGCAACATCGGTGAGGCGGAGTGTGTAATCGTCAGTGCCAGTACCCCGCCGACCTTCTCGGACGGCGGACAGGAAAGGCATCACGTCTGAGGCGGCTTATTCGTCCTCTTCATCTCGTGGCAGCACCCAATTGAGCACAATGCCTACCAGCGCCGCCAGGCTGACGCCCTGAAGGGTGAATTGGCCGCCCCCGAACTGCATGCCGCCGATACCGAACACCAGCACCAGCGATACCACCACCAGATTGCGTGGCGCGGTCAACGGCTTGCCGGCACGCACCAGGGTATTCATGCCCACCACGGCGATCGACCCGAAAAGCAGCGTCATGATGCCGCCCATGACGGGGCCGGGAATAGTCTGCAGTAGCGCGCCCAGCTTGCCGACAAAGGCCAGGACGATGGCAATGACTGCTGCCACCACCACGATTCTCGGGTCAAAGGCGCGCGTCAGGGTCACCGCGCCAGTCACTTCCGAGTAGGTGGTGTTGGGTGGGCCACCGAACAGCGCCGCTGCGGTCGTGGCCAGGCCGTCGCCCAGCAGGGTGCGGTGCAGGCCGGGTTTCTCGAGGTAATTACGGCGCGTGACCGAGCCAATGGCGACCATATCACCGATGTGCTCGACGGCCGGCGCAATGGCCACGGGAATCATGAACAGGATAGCGGCCCAGTGAAAGCTCGGCGCCGTAAAGCTGGGCAGGGCCAGCCAGGCGGCCTCCTGCACGGGCGTGAAATCGACCACCCCCATCAGCAGGGCCAGCAGGTAGCCGGTGACGATCCCCCCCATGATGGGGATCAGGCGCAGCAGCCCACGACCGAACACGGCGAGGACCAGGGTTACCAGCAGGCTGACCATCGACAAGAAGACCGCCGGGCCGTAATCGATGTTATCGCTGGTCTGGCCGGTGGCCATCTCAACCGCCACCGGCGCCAGGGCCAGGCCGATCACCATGATCACCGGCCCGACAACCACCGGCGGCAGCAAACGGTGCAGCCAGCCCGTCCCCTTGAGCCGCACCACCTGGGAAATCGCCACATACACCAGGCCGGCCGCCATCAAACCGCCCAGCGTGGCGGATACCCCGAAGCTTGCCACGGAGCCCTGGATCGGCGCGATAAAGGCGAAGGACGACGCCAGGAACACCGGCACCGTGACCCGCGTCACGCCATGGAAGATCAGCGTGCCGATACCGGCGGTGAATAGCGCCACATTGGGATCAAGCCCGGTCAGCAGTGGTACCAGCACCAGCGCACCAAAGGCCACGAACAGCATCTGCGCCCCGGTCAGCAGCGTCTTGGGCCAAGAGTCGACGGGCGCCTGCGCCGTCGCTGCTGAATCTGTCATGGGAGTGTCTCCATCGTTATGTTTATCGGGGCAGAAAAACGCCCCTGATCGGTAGCCGCAGGGGCGAAAACTTAGCGTCAGAATTTTGAATAGCAACCGCAGTGAGCGCGGCCAGTTCTTGTCGAAAATCAGCGGGTGCCGAAGATCTTGTCTCCCGCATCGCCGAGACCTGGAACGATATAGCCGTTCTCGTCGAGATGGTCGTCGATCCCGGCGGTGTAGATCTCGATATCCGGGTAGGTGGCCTGCACCCGCTTGATGCCCTCCGGCGCGGCCACCAGCACGATCACCTTCATGAGCTTGCAACCCCGTTCGCGCAACATGTCCAGCGTCGCCACCATGGTGCCACCGGTTGCCAGCATCGGGTCGATGACAATCGCCATGCGCTCGTCCAGATCTCCTGCGAACTTGGCGAAATACGGCACCGGCTCCAGGGTCTGTTCGTCACGGTACAATCCCACGACACTGACACGCGCACTGGGAATAAGGTCGGTGACGCCATCGAGCATACCGAGTCCCGCCCGCAGGATCGGCACGATGGTGACCTTCTTGCCCTTCAGCAGCTGCACCGGAATCGGCACGCCGTTCCAGCCATCGATCTCCTGCTCCTGCAGCTCCAGATCCTGGGTCGCTTCGTAGGTCAGCAGTTTGGCCAGCTCGCCGGCCAGCTCACGAAAGCTCTTGGTGCTGATACCGGCTTCGCGCATTAGACCCAACTTATGCTGGACCAGGGGATGCTTGATCGCATGGACGCTCATGGTCAGACCTCTTGGAAGACACAACGGAAGGAACGGTAATTGCCTCAAGCGCCGCATGGGCCAGGCGACAAATTGCGCGCCATTCTACCCGTATCGTCGGTCCAGGTTAAGGCACGCTGGCCTCGGGATCGGCAGGCAATTGCCAATCGATAGGCGATCGGCCCTGCTGCTCGAGAAAGGCATTGGCTTGCGAGAAATGGTGATTGCCGAAGAAGCCACGATGGGCCGATAGCGGAGAAGGATGCGGCGACTCCAGCACCAGGTGGCGAGAGGTATCGACCAGGGCCTTTTTCTTGCGCGCAGGACTCCCCCACAACAGAAATACCGACGGTTTGGCATGCTCGTTGACCGCTGCGATAGCCCGGTCGGTGAAGGTTTCCCAGCCTTTGCCACGATGCGAGCCGGCATTGCCTCGCTCAACGGTCAGCGACGTATTGAGCAGCAGCACGCCCTGACGGGCCCAGTATTCGAGATTGCCGTGGTTGACGGGTTCAACGCCCAGATCGGCGGCCAATTCCTTGTAGATATTGACCAGCGATGGCGGCACCGGCACCTCGGGGCGCACCGAGAAACACAGCCCATGGGCCTGGTTGGGGCCGTGGTAAGGGTCCTGACCCAGTATCACCACCTTGACCTGATCCAGCGGAGTCAATTCAAAAGCCCGGAACCAGTCGGACGAGTGCGGGTAGATGACCTTATGGGAAGATTTCTCGGCGGACAGGAAGTCGCGCAGCACCTGCATGTAAGGTTTTTCGAACTCGGCGCCCAGCCATTCTTGCCAGCTGTCGGGGAGCGGACTGTTCATGATGTAGCGCCTCGCTTGATGGACCGGCGGTCGGCCTCTGGCATTGATCGCAGCGGTTGGATCACTCGTCTTCAGTAAAGGAGCAGACCGCAAAAACCCCGTAGCCAGCCTCACGAATCCGGCTGGAGCCTCCAAGGTCCGGCAGATCGATGATGGTGGAGGTTTCCACCACCTGGCCGCCGCTGCGGGTGATGAGCTTGGCGGCCGCCAGCATGGTGCCGCCGGTTGCGATCAGATCATCGACGATAAGAATGCGATCGCCTTCCCTGAAAGCATCGGAATGCAGTTCTACCTCCGCCTGACCGTATTCCAGCGTGTAGGTTTCGCTGATGGTCTTGAAGGGCAGCTTGCCCTTCTTGCGTACTGGCACGAAGCTACAGTTCAACTCATAGGCCAGTGGCGCACCGACAATGAAACCGCGGGCATCGATGGCGGCGATTGCGTCCAGTTCCATGTCCTGGTAACGATGCACGAAACTGTCGATCAGCTTGCGAAACGCCGAGCTGTTCTGCAGCAGCGGGGTAATGTCGCGAAAGTTGACCCCCGGCTGCGGCCAGTCAGGGACGGTACGGATCACGGTCTTGATATAGTCGCCGTAGATGCTCATCAAAACGAGTCTCGGTGAGTGAATGCAGTCGATGTGGGATCAGTCGAGGAACAGGAACTTGGCAGCAAACAGCAAGGCCAGCAACACCACCGCAGGATTAAGGTCCTGGAAGCGACCAGACAGCGCCTTGATGGCAGCATAGCTGATGAAGCCCAGCGCGATGCCTTCGGCAATGGAGAAGGTCAACGGCATGGCCAGGGCGGCAATCAGCACCGGAGCGGCGTCGGTAGGATCGTCCCAGTTGGCGTGAGCCAGGCTACCCGCCATCAGCACCGCCACGTAGAGCAGTGCCCCGGCGGTCGCATAGGCGGGAATGGAGCCCGCTAGCGGTGCGAAGAACAGGCTGATCAGAAACAGCACAGCGACCACTACGGCGGTCAGCCCGGTGCGCCCACCCGAGGCGATGCCAGCGGTGGATTCGATATAGCTCGTGGTGGTAGAGGTGCCAAGCACAGCGCCCGCCATGGATGCACTGCTGTCGGCCATCATCGCACGGCCCAGACGTGGCAGCTTGCCGTTCTCGTCGAGCAAGCCACCCTTGTGAGCCACCCCTACCAGCGTGCCGGAGGTATCGAACAGGTCGACGAACAGAAAGGCGAAAATTACGCTGAGCATCGCCACATCAAGTGCCCCGACCAGGTCCATGGCCATGAAGGTCGGCCCGATGGAAGGCGGCATGGACATGAAGCCACCGAACTCGTTGTGGCCAAACAGCATTGCCAGCAAGGTGACCCCGAGAATGCCGATCATGACCGCGCCGGTCACCTTGAGATAGGCCAGAGCCGTGATTACGAAGAAGCCCAGCAAGGCATAGAGGGCCGCCGGCTCGGAAAGATCACCCAGTGCCACATAAGTGGCCTCGTTGGCGACCACGATGCCCGCATTCTTCAAGGCGATCATTGCCAGAAACAGACCAATACCGGCGGCAATGCCAAGCCGCAGCGAGAGCGGAATCGAGTTGATGATCCACTCGCGAATCTTGAAGATACTGAGCAGAAAGAAGCAAAAACCGGAGAGAAATACCGCACCCAGAGCTGCCTCCCACGTATAACCCATGCCCAGCACGACGCCATAGGTGAAAAAGGCATTCAGGCCCATCCCAGGCGCCTGGGCAATGGGATAATTGGCCCACAGCCCCATGATCAGACAGCCCAACGCCGCCGCCAGGCAGGTGGCGACAAACACCGCCCCATAATCCATTCCGGCCTGAGACAGGATGCTGGGGTTGACGAAGATGATATAGGCCATGGTCAGGAAGGTCGTGATCCCCGCGATGACCTCGGTCTTGACGTTAGTGTGATGCTCGGTCAGCTTGAAATGATTGTCGATCAGGCGTTTCAGCATGGGAGTCGTTCCTGCGCGCATGGCCACCCAGGGCCAGTGAGAGGGCGAGAAAAGCCGTTCATGGTAACCAAAGCCCTGCAGGGATGCGAGGCAGCGAACACTCTCACGATTCGTTGCCGCGTAAGGCCAGCACACGTTCAACCGTCTCGACGATGGCCTGGGTCTGGGGGTCGATTTCGATATTGACGCGATCGCCCGGCTTGCGATCCGCCAGGACCGTTCGAGCCAGGGTTTCGGGAATCAGATTGACGCAGAAACGCGGACCATGGACGGCATCGGGCTGACGTACCTCACCGATGGTCAGGCTGATGCCATCGACACCGATATAGCCCTTGTCGAAAAGAAAGCGCCCCAGCTCATGCGATAGTTCAAACCAGAGGCGGCGGTTGTCAGGGGCTTCATCGATATCCACCAGTCCGGCCGTGGCGATCACATGGCCCGACATGGCGTGCCCGCCGATCTCGTCGCCGAAGCGTGCTGCCCGCTCGATATTGACGCGATCCCCCACCTTCAACGCACCAAGGTTGGTCACGCGCAGGGTTTCGCGCATCAAATCAAAGCGCACTCGCTCGCCTTCGATGGCGGTCACCGTGAGGCAGACCCCGTTATGGGCTACCGAAGCGCCGGGCACGAGCCCTGCCCGAAGCGCTTCAGGCATGGCGACAACATGCGTGCGAAACGCCTCTGCCTCCTCGATGGCGATGATTTCTGCCGTTCCCTGCACGATGCCGGTGAACATTGACGCTCCTCACGATGGCGGCCATGCACCGCTGGGTGAAAAGCAGTGCGCCGCGGGTTTTAGAAGAAAGAGGCCGATAGCATAAAAAATTCCGCCCGTGCCCGTCCATGCAAGAACCACGGCCATGGGACCAATCTTGACAGCCTTCTGCTTTGGTCGTAGCCTTCGCGCACTTTTAACGGCGCCGATTTGACCCCCGGATTGCGGGCGCCACCGCCACCTGCCCGCCCGACCGTAAAAGCGGCGCCACTTCGGTGGCTCATATGATCCGACTTCGCACGGTTTCCAAGACCTATGGCAGCGGCCCGTCGGCCGTTACTGCCCTCAGGAACGTTGATCTGCATGTCCCGAAAGGCCAGATCCATGGTGTGATCGGTCTCTCGGGGGCGGGCAAATCGACGCTGATCCGTTGTGTGAACCTGCTCGAGCGCCCTACCCAAGGGATTGTCAGCGTCGATGGCCAGGAGCTTACTGGACTTTCCGGGACGGCGCTGAATCAGGCGCGGCATCGCATCGGCATGATCTTCCAGCATTTCAACCTGCTGACCAACCGAACGGTTTACCGGAATGTCGCGCTGCCTCTGGAGTTGATGGGGATGGCGCGCGGCGAGATCCGCGAGCGGGTCGATCCCTTGCTCAAGATGGTGGGCCTGGATGACAAGACAGACCAATATCCAGCACAGCTATCGGGTGGTCAGAAGCAGCGGGTGGCGATCGCCAGAGCGCTCGCCAGCCGGCCCAAGGTGCTGTTGTGCGACGAGGCCACCTCGGCGCTCGACCCACAGACCACCGGCTCCATTCTGGCGCTGCTGCGTGATATCAATCGCCAGCTTGGCCTGACCATCCTGCTGATTACCCATGAAATGGAAGTCGTCAAAACGATATGCCATCGCGTCAGCCTGATTTCCGACGGCGCACTGGTCGAAGAGGCCGATGTCGGTGACTTCTTCACCGCACCGCGTACCGAACTGGGCCGCCGCTTTCTCAATGACTTTCTGGAACTCGAGCCTCCCCGAGCGCTGATCGAGCGACTCGAAGCGTCTCCCGGCGAACACAACCACCCCGTCGTGCGCCTCGCCTTTTCGGGAGATGCCGTCTCCACGCCGCTTATCTCACGACTCGCCAGAGAATGCGGCGTTGACGTCAGCATTCTCCAGGCCAAGGTGGAGTCGATACAGGATCGCACCCTCGGTCTGATGATTGCCGAGCTGATGGGCCCCGCGGAAAAGACCCGGGAAGCCATCGATTATCTGGAAGATCACAACCTGAACGTGGAGGTGCTTGGCCATGTCCAGCGCGATGCTTGAGCTGATTCTCGAAGCCACCCTGGACACACTCTACATGGTGGCACTGTCCGGTGTGATTTCGGCGTTGGTCGGCATACCGCTGGGTGTGCTGCTCTATGTCACTCGTCCGCGGCAGGTCATGGCCCACCCGTTGCTCAACCGCAGCCTGGGCATCATTACCAATATCGGGCGCTCGATCCCGTTCATCATCCTGATGGTGGCGATCATTCCCTTCACCCGCATGCTGGTGGGTACATCGATCGGTACCAACGCCGCCGCTGTACCATTGACCATCGCTGCCATTCCCTTTGTGGCACGCCTCGTCGAAGGTGCGCTCAACGAGATTCCCCCGGGGCTGGTCGAGGCCGCTCAATCCATGGGGGCGACGCCATGGCAGGTGATTACCAAGGTCCTGGTGCCGGAGGCTCGTGGCGGCATCTTCACCGCCCTCACGGTGACGGCCGTCACCCTGGTCAGCTACTCGGCCATGGCCGGTGCGGTAGGAGGAGGAGGTCTCGGGGACCTGGGCATCCGCTACGGTTATAACCGCTTCAATCCTACCGTCATGTTGATCACGGTCGTGGTCCTGATCGTGATGGTGCAGGGCTTTCAAAGCCTGGGGGATTACCTGGTGCGCAAGAGCGATCACAAGTGATTATTGGTCTTGATAACCAAAATGCATTACAGATTCACGCGTTATTTCTTTAGTATGCTTAATGGTTATTCATGATCTTCAAGAAGGAGACACTCGAGATGCGCAAGACGCTGATTGGCACCCTGACCGCTGCCGCCCTCACCGTGACCGCAGGAGCGACCATCGCCGACGAGCACACCATTAAGGTAGGCACCGTGGCGGGGCCCGAAACCGAGGTCATGCAGGTCGCCGTGGATATCGCCGAGCGCGAGTATGGTCTCGAAGTCGAAGTCATCGAATTCACCGACTACGTGACGCCCAATGCCGCGCTGGCCGACGGCAGCCTCGATGCCAACGCCTACCAGCACGAGCCCTACATGCGCTCCATGGTCGAGGATCGTGGCTATGATTTCGCGGTGGCCGGCTATACGTTCGTCTACCCGATCGGCGCTTACTCCGAAAAGTACGATAGCATCGACGCCTTGCCGGAGGGTGCCATCATCGCCCTTCCCAACGACCCCTCCAACGAGGGCCGTGCGCTGATCCTGATGCACAACGAAGGCCTGATCACGCTGGACGACCCGGAGAACCTCGAGGCGACGCCCATCGATATCGTCGAGAACCCGCGCGACTTCGACTTTCGCGAAATCGAAGCGGCGCAATTGCCTCGCGTGCTGCCCGATGTCGATATGGCATTCATCAACAATACCTTTGCCCAGCCCGCCGGCTTGAGCCTCGACGATGCGCTGATCAAGGAAGGCCCCGAATCGCCCTATGTGAACCTGATCGTGGTGCGTGAGGGTGACGAGAATCGCGAGGCCATAAAACAGCTAGTCGAGTCGTACCAGACCGAAGAAGTCGAAGCCAAGGCAGACGAACTCTTCGGACCGCAAGCGGTGCCCGGCTGGAAGTGATAATCCCTCATTGAGAGATGAGCTGAGGCCGGCCACTGTGCCGGCCCTTTTCGTTCAACCGACCCTTTTCATTCGAGGAGCCGCTTATGACACCGGACTACCCCTTGCTCGTCCGCCAACTCGAAGCCCTGCTCGACACGCTCGACTGGTTGAGCAACAGCGCGCAGACCTGCGCTTTCATCATGCAGGAAGTCGGCGAGCTGAATTGGGTCGGCTTCTATCTGCACCGCCAGCCCAACATGCTCAGCCTCGGGCCTTTCCAGGGCAAGCCGGCCTGCCACCCCATCCCTTTCGAAAAGGGCGTGTGTGGTGCCGCGGCCCGTACCAGAGAGACCCAGCGCATCGACGATGTTCACGCCGTGGCCGACCACATCGCTTGCGATAGCGCCTCGAATGCCGAGCTCGTCGTCCCGATCGTGGTGAAGGGCCAGCTATGGGGGGTACTGGATCTGGACAGCCCGACAAAGGCACGCTTCACTACAAACGACCAGGCCGGTATCGAATCGCTCGTGACGGTGTTCATCGACAAGACCGAGCTGACCACGACGGCGCTGACATAGCAAAACGCCCCCACAGCCAAGCTGCGGGGGCGTTTCAGAACTGGTAGGACCAAGCGGATTTGAACCGCTGACCTCCACGATGTCAACGTGGCGCTCTAACCAACTGAGCTATGGTCCTGCAGGAAGTAGTTGCCGGTGAGCTGGTAGGACCAGGCGGATTTGAACCGCCGACCTCCACGATGTCAACGTGGCGCTCTAACCAACTGAGCTATGGTCCTGCTTCCTGTTTTATCCTGTTCTCCCAAGGCTATCTTTCCGGGACCTTGGATATCTACCTAGAACAGGCTGGGCGCGCTATCCTGCCGGACGCGCCCTGGCAACGAGGACATATCTTACCGATATCGCTTAACTTTGCAAGCCCATAGGCACTCATAAGCGGTCGCTCTTGACCCGCTCCACCGCTTCGAGCCATCCAAGATAGAGCCGCTGACGCTCGCCTTCTTCCATGCTGGGAAAGAAACTGCGCTCGCACTGCCAAAGCGACGCGATCTCGTCGAGATCCTGATACCAGCCCAGCCGTAACCCGGCCAGATACGCCGCGCCAAGGGCAGTGGTTTCGAGCACGGTGGGCCGGTCCACCTGAACCCCCAGCATATCCGCCAGGAATTGCATGACCCAGCTGTTGCATACCATGCCCCCATCGACGCGCAAGGCACCGGGCGAGGCCGCCATATCATCAAGCATGCAGGTCTGCAGATCCCGGGTCTGATAGCACACCGCCTGCAGCCCGGCTGCCACGATCTCGGCGATGCCGGTGTCTCGGGTCAGCCCGAGTATCGCCCCTCTCGCCTTGGGATCCCAGTGGGGCGCACCGAGCCCGGTAAACGCCGGCACCAGGTAGACGCTGTGGCCATCGCGTGTCTCGCTTGCCAGGGACTCCGTTTCGGAAGCGTTGGCGAATAGCTGCAGCCCGTCCCGCAGCCACTGCACCGTGGCTCCGGCCACGAAGATACTGCCCTCCATCGCATATGTCGGCTTGCCGTTCAGACGATAGCCCACCGTAGTCAGGAGGCGATTGCGCGAGGTCTCAGCCACATCGCCAGTGTTGACGATCATGAAGCAGCCGGTGCCATAGGTGCTCTTGCCCATACCCGGTGCAAAGCAGGCCTGGCCGACCAGTGCGGCCTGCTGGTCGCCGGCCACGCCCGCAATGGGAAGCTCTCCGCCGAACCAGTTGGCCTCGACCCGACCGAAATCATCGCTGGAGTCCTTGACCTCCGGCAGCAGGCTGGCCGGAATATTGAACAGCTCGAGAAGAGCCGGGTCCCACTGTTGTTCGTGAATATTGAAAAGCGCGGTGCGTGATGCATTGGTCGCGTCAGTGGCGTGAACTTTCCCACCGGTAAGGCGCCAGATCAGGAAGCTGTCGACGGTGCCGAAGGCCAGCTCTCCCCGCTCGGCACGCTCACGAGCCCCTTCAACGTGTTCGAGCATCCAGACAAGCTTGGTCGCCGAAAAATACGGGTCGATCAAGAGCCCAGTGCTTGCCTGCAACAAGTCGGAA
Organism: Halomonas korlensis; assembly: GCF_900116705.1. Taxonomy (GTDB): domain Bacteria; phylum Pseudomonadota; class Gammaproteobacteria; order Pseudomonadales; family Halomonadaceae; genus Halomonas; species Halomonas korlensis. The sequence continues at coordinate 268,314 of NZ_FPBP01000001.1, forward strand.
TGTCCCTGCTCTCGCAGTGCCTGGCAGCTATCCGCAGTCCGACGATCCTGCCAGACGATCGCATTATACAACGGCTTCCCGGTTGCCCTGTCCCACAACAGGGTGGTCTCGCGCTGATTGGTAATGCCCACCCCGATAATCTGATCGATCCCCACCTGCACCTTTTCGATCACCTCACGACAAGTGGCGAGGACCGTCTCCCAGATTGCTTCCGGGTCGTGTTCTACCCACCCATCGTCTGGGAAATGCTGAGTGAATTCGCGTTGCGACATTGCCACATTACGCCCCGCGCGATCGAAGAGGATGGCGCGGGAACTGGTTGTTCCCTGATCGATGGCAAGCAGGTAGTCAGTCATGCCAGCTCCTGTCATTATATGTTCGGTTATGATCATCAAGGGTACTGCAGTGTGTTCGGAATGCTTTACTACCTTCGTCGCACACGGCCTGACCTGCACCTGCCTAAACCCGCCAGGATCCCCTACAATGGGACGATCGAAAGGAAGCCGACATGAATCAGCAACAACGACAGAATGCGATCGTCGATCTGGTCCGTCATCAGGGCTATGCCAGTATCGAGCAGCTCACCGAACATTTCGTGGTTACCCCACAGACTATTCGACGCGACCTGAACGCCCTGGCCGGCGAAGGCATGATCCGCCGTGTCCATGGCGGTGCCGGGCTCGAATCCAGCACGGTCAATACCGCTTACAGCACTCGCAAGACCCTGAATCTGGAAGCCAAGCAGCACATCGCCGAGTTACTGGCTCAGCATGTTCCCGATCATGCCTCCCTGTTCATCAACATCGGCACCAGCAACGAAGTCATCGCTGAAGCGCTGCTCGGGCATCAGGGGCTGGAAGTCATCACCAACAACCTCAAGGTAGCCGCCATCCTGCAGCCCAAGGAAGATTTCAATGTCATCATCGCGGGCGGGCAGGTCCGCTCTCGTGACGGCGGGATCATCGGTGAGGCGACCATCGATTTCATTAACCAGTTCAAGGTCGATTTCGGCATCATCGGCATCAGCGGGATCGACGAGGATGGCTCGCTACTTGAATTCGATTATCAGGAAGTACGTGTCGCCCAGGCAATCATCCAAAACTCTCGCCAAGTCTATCTGGCTGCTGATCACTCAAAGTTTCATCGCAACCCGGTAGTACGCCAAGGCAATATCGCGCAGCTGGACGCGCTGTTCACCGACCGTCAGCCCCCCGATGCCGTGCTTCGCTTACTGGAAATCCATGATGTCGCTCTGCATATCGCCTGACTCGCGCCGCTCATCCATCACCATTTGCCTCTAAGACTGTATCTTGTCGTCATCGCTGCCCCAGGCCTTTCTGTTCGTTTTTGGCCACCTCATGTTCGGTTAAAAACATTCAGGTTTACCAAGGTACTCAGCAGTTACTCGACGTCGTCAATCATCATTTCAAGCCTCCGCTGGAGCGTGGCGATGACGTGGCAACACGGCGCCCGTCTCATGCCGCCTGATTCCCTGGCCAGGTCGGGTGTGTTATGAATGATGTTCGGCCAGCTGATAAAGAATCGGATCATGCTCGACCTGCTCATCTGTATCGCGTCCACGTTATTGCTTGCCATGACGCTGTTGGGCAGGTTACCCACTCATTGGTGGTGGATACGCGCATGCGAATTTCCGCGTCTGCAGATCAGCGCCCTCGCTTTAGTCACCGCAGCGCTCTCCCCTCTCGCCGAAACTCCCTGGTTCGGATATGCGCTGGTCACCAGCCTGCTGACCTTGGCACTACAGCTTCCCCGTATCCTGCCCTGGACACGGCTCTGGCCCCTCCAGGTACAGCCAGCCGAGCCGGGCCAAGCACCTCGTTGCGTGACCTTGCTGGTGGCCAACGTGCTTACCTCAAATCGTCGTTCAGAGAAGCTCATCAGCGTGATCCATCAACACGACCCCGACCTGGTGTTGACGCTGGAATCCGATGAGTGGTGGCAGGAGCGTCTCGACGAAGCGCTGGACGAAGACTGGCCCTATAGTGTCAAGGTTCCGCTGGACAACCTTTACGGCATGCATTTGTATTCGCGACTGCCGCTGGATCGTCCTGTAGTGAAGTGGCTCATTCAGGATGACATCCCCTCGATCCATACCGGCGTCACGCTCGCCAGTGGCGACATCATCAGGCTGCACGCCCTGCACCCCCGGCCACCAGCGCCTAACGAGAGCGAGGAGTCACTTTGGCGTGACGCAGAACTGCTGCTTATAGGCAAACGCATCCACGAGAACCCGCTGCCCACCCTGGTGGCCGGGGATCTCAATGACGTGGCCTGGTCACGCTCCACACGTCTGTTCTGCCGCGTCAGTGGCATGCTTGATCCGCGTATCGGTCGCGGCATGTACAGCACCTTCCATGCGGCCTATCCCTTCTTGCGCTGGCCGTTGGATCATATTTTCGTCAGCGAGCATTTCACTCTCGACACCATGCATCGCCTGCCCAAAATCGGCTCAGATCATTTCCCGTTTCTCGCCACCTTGTGCTTTCGCCCTTCACGTGCCGATGAAGCCACCACGCCCGAGGCCGACCTTGAGGAATATCGCGAGGCCAATGAGACAATTCGTGAAGGCCGGGAGCGGGAACAGCAAGACTGACCCGTCATTGCTTCCTGCCAGCGCCATCCCGCTTGTCGTAACTCCTTACGCCGCTTATTGCGGTATTCCTCCTCGCGTCAGCGCAGCGGGGTCCAGCAGCCGTTCGAGCTCCTCGCGGGAAAGCCCCGTCTGCTCCTGAGCCACGTCGATGATCGGACGGCCAGCCTGATAGGCCTTCTTGGCGATCGCGGCCGCAGCGTTATAGCCAATCACCGAATTAAGCGCGGTTACCAGAATGGGATTGCGCGACAACGGCTCGGCCAGGTTTGCCTCACGCACCTTGAACGTGGCGATGGCACGGTCCGCCAGCAGCCAGGCAGTGTTGCTCATCAGACCAAGAGATGTATGGAGATTATGAGCGATCAGGGGAAGCATCACGTTGAGCTGGAAGTTACCGCTCTGGCCGGCCACCGTCACCGCGGCGTCGAGACCGATTACCTGGGCGGCGGCCTGGGCGGCAGACTCCGGAATCACCGGGTTGACCTTGCCAGGCATGATCGAGCTGCCCGGCTGCAGCGCCTCAAGCTCGATCTCGCCCAGACCGGCCAGGGGACCCGAGTTCATCCAGCGCAAGTCATTGGCGATCTTCATCACCACACAAGCCAACCCCTTGAGCTGGCCGGAGAGTTCGACCGCCGCGTCCTGGGAGCCGAGGCTGGCGAAAAAGCTGTCATTGGGAGTCAACGCCAGTCCGGTCTGGTCACTCAGGTCACGAGCCATGCGCTCGGCAAACTCGGGATGAGCGTTGATGCCAGTGCCGACTGCCGTGCCGCCTTGTGCCAACCGGCAGAGGCGCACCATGGCGCTGTCCAGCCGTTCGATGGCTTGCCCGATCTGACTCGACCAGCCACCAAGCTCCTGTCCGAGTCGTAACGGCATGGCGTCCATCAGGTGCGTACGCCCCGTCTTGACCACGCCATCGAGCTCCACCGCACGGGCATCGATAGTCTGTCGCAAGTGCACCAGGGCCGGGCGCAGACGGGACTGAACCGCCAGCGCCGCCGACAGATGAATCGCGGTCGGCACCACGTCATTGCTCGACTGGCCCATGTTGACGTGATCGTTGGCGCCGACATCTTGTCCTTCCCGGGTCGCCAGATGCGCAATGACCTCATTGACGTTCATGTTGGACGAAGTGCCGGACCCGGTCTGGAAGATATCGATCGGGAACTGGCTATCGTGATGACCGGCAATCACCTGCTCGGCGGCGGCAACGATCGCCTCGGCACGCGGGGGGTCGAGCAACCCCAGGTCGCGATTGACCCGGGCGGCGGCCAGCTTGATGCGCGCGATGGCATGGATGAATGCCGTGGGCATAGGTTGCCCCGAGACAGGAAAATTATTGACGGCACGCTGGGTCTGCGCCCCGTAAAGGGCCGATGCCGGCACCTCCAGCTCACCCATGCTGTCCTGCTCGATACGATAATCACTCATGCTCCCGACCTCCCTGAGACGCTGGATCTGTTCCTCTACCATGGTGGTCGTCCCGAAAGCTTGCAAGTTCAAGCGGCTCGCAAGAGTCGTCTCGCATGAATCAGGGCAGCCTGGCCGGCATGGCGCAAGTGCCCGTATTTCCAGGATCGGCGACGCTTTTGCGCTATGCTCTCTGGGCAAGCCATCCACTACCCTCGCTGGGAGAGCCAAGATGACACGCTGGATACTTCCCCTCCTGATCGCCCTGCTGCTCGCTGGATGTCAGGTCATCGAGCCCCGTTATCCTGCCGGGGAGCGTGAGCGCATCGAAGTGATCGAGAAAGGGGTCGAGTCACCCGAAGTGGATGAGCGGGAGGCATCGCCACCGCCTACCACGAGGCGCGTACCCCGCCAGGTCGCCTTTCCTGCAGAAGAATATGCCGCGCTCGACAAGACCGGCAGTGGCGTCATCACGGGACAGCTGACCCTCAGTGGGCGCCCGATTCCGGATCGCCCGGTCTCGGTAGCGCCGGTCACCACCTATTCGGCCGAAGCGGCGGAACAGGCCTTGGCGGGGCGTGCAGTGGAGCCTGCCGACCCCAGGGCGAGAGACTATACGCATACCGGCAGGACCGACGGCAACGGGCGCTTTCGCATCAACGGACTACCCGCGGGCGAATTCTATGTCTCGAGCAGTGGACGCGACCCTGCCAGCGGCGAAACGCGTGTGATCATTCACCAGATCAGTCTCGGCAGCGGCCAGCAGCGCAATGTTGATCTCAGTCGCTAGCGTTTTGCTCAGTGGCTGCGGCTACCAGCCCAGCGCCTGCTTGACGAACGGTATGGTGAGTTTGCGTTGGGCAGAGAGCGACGCCACATCGAGTCGCTCGAGTAGCGCGAACAGGTCGATGAGGCGTCGTGGGCCGCGATGCAGAATATAGCGGGCGACCTCGTCGGACAGCTCGATGCCTCGCTCCTTCGCCCGCATTTGCAGCGCCGCGAGGCGGTCACTATCATCCAGCCCTTGTACGTGGAAGGTCATGCCCCAGCTAAGGCGAGAGCGCAGGTCAGGCAGGACGGCCGGAAGCTGCCGTGGCGGTGATTCTGCCGCCACCACCAGCTGTTTGCCTGAATCCCGCAGGCGATTGAAGGCATGGAACAAGGCCTCTTCCCAGCGTTCACGACCCATCACCCGGTCGAGATCGTCGATGGCAACCAGGTCCAGGCGCTCAATCTCCTCCAGCATCAGGGGAGGGAAATGGCCCAACTCCTTCAACGGGAGATAGAGAGCGCGACAATCCCGCACCGTGGCGGCATGGCAAGCAGCCTGCAAGAGATGAGTGCGGCCGGTGCCCGGCGCGCCCCAGAGATATAGGAGCGGCTCGCCCCCCACATCGAACTGCTGCTTGAGCCAGCCGACCAGGGTGGCGTTGGGGCCTGGGTAAAAGTTGGCAAATGTCGCGTCGTCTCGCCGCCCCACCCCCAGCGGCAATTGTCGGGAGTCACCTTTCATGGCAATTCCTCGTCCTTGAGACGATGACGGTCGGCATCATAGAGCGAGCTGTTCTTGTAGTGTCCGTGCAGATAACGCAGCACCACCATGATCATCGCGGCCACCGGTAGCGCCAGCAGCACGCCCGTGAAACCGAATAGCTGCCCCCCCGCCAGCACCGCGAAGATCACGGCCACGGGATGCAGGCCGATCTTGTCGCCAAGCAGCTTGGGCTGCAGCACCACGGTCTCGACAAACTGGCCGAAACCGAACACCGCGGCAACGCCCACCAGGATCAGCCAGTCGCCGAACTGGAAGAAGGCCACAAGCCCAGCCACGCTGATGCCGACGATCACGCCCAAGTACGGCACGATACTCGCCAACCCCGCAAGCATGCCAATCAGCACCCCGAAGCTGACGCCCAGCAGCGTCAGCCCCACGGCATAAATCGCCCCCAGGCACAGCATGACAATCAACTGACCGCGCAGGAAAGCCGACAGCACCTCATCGCATTCACGCGCCAGTCGCACGAGGGAAGGCTCCCAGCTTCTCGGCAGCGAAGCGCGACACTTGGCCATGATGGCGTCCCAATCCAGCAAGAGATAGAAAGTGACCACCGGAATCAGCGCCAGATTGGCGATCCAGGCGATCAATGCCAATCCCGAACGCGAAGCTTGCGCCAGCAGGCCCGCGGCGAAGCTGCCGGTTTCCTTCCAGTTATCTACCACCGCCTGGCGGATCTCGTCGATGTCGGTGCTCAAATCCATGCCGGTGAGTGACTGGATGTGCGGCACCACCGTACTCTGCACCCAGATAAGCACCACGGGCAGAGCCTCGACCAACTGTCCAAGCTGACGACCCAGAATCGGCACCACCAGCAGCAACGTCAGCCCGATGATCAGGGTCAACAACAGGAACACCAGCGATACCGACAGGCGCCGCGACAGCCCCATCGCTTCCAGACGGTCGGCCAGGGGGTCCCCCAGATACGCGAGGATCATGCTGATAAAGAAAGGCATCAACACCGGCTCGATACTGATGAAGAACCAGAACACCACCACCGCCACCCCAGCGGCTACCCACCACTGCTTCTGCATCGCTTACTCCTTGGACATGACGGGTTACAGGCTGCCAGCCATACGTCGTGATGGTACAATTTCGGCCCCAATCTTGACCCATGCGTCCCGCATCACCCTATCTCGATACCCTATCGCGATCGCCACTTCATACTCAGGACAGGCCATGACCGACTCCACACAACGCCCAACCGGTGCCTCGCTCAGCTACAAGGATGCCGGTGTCGACATCGATGCCGGCAACGCCTTGGTGGATCGCATAAAAGGCGTCGCCAAGCGCACCACTCGCCCGGAAGTGATGGGCGGCCTGGGGGGATTTGGTGCCCTTTGTGAACTGCCTTCGGGTTACCGCGAGCCAGTGCTGGTTTCGGGCACCGACGGCGTCGGCACCAAGCTGCGGCTGGCCATGGATCTCGGTTGCCATGCCACCATCGGGATCGACCTGGTGGCCATGTGTGTCAACGATCTGGTGGTGGCCGGTGCAGAACCGCTGTTTTTCCTCGACTACTATGCCACGGGCAAGCTGGATGTGGATATCGCCGCCGACGTGGTGACCGGCATCGGTGACGGCTGCGAGCAGGCCGGTTGCGCGCTGGTAGGCGGCGAAACCGCCGAGATGCCAGGCATGTACGAAGGCAGTGATTACGACCTGGCCGGCTTTTGTGTCGGCGTGGTGGAAAAGTCCGAGATCCTCGATGGCCGCAAGGTCGCTGAAGGCGACGTCCTGCTGGGCCTGGCCTCCTCTGGCCCCCATTCCAATGGCTATTCGCTGATCCGCAAGATCCTTGCCGTCAGCGAGGCATCGCTCGATACCTCCATCGCAGGCCGACCGCTTGGCGACGCCCTGCTGGCGCCGACGCGTATCTACGTCAAGCCGTTGCTGTCGTTGATCAAGCAAAGCGGCGTGCCCGTGCATGCCCTCTCGCACATTACCGGCGGCGGACTGCTGGAAAACATTCCTCGGGCCTTGCCTCAGACACTTGCCGCGCGCATCGACACCACAAGTTGGGAGCGCCCCGCGATTTTCGACTGGCTTCAGCAACACGGCAACGTCGATGAGCAGGAGATGCTTCGCGTCCTCAACTGCGGTATCGGCATGGTCGTGGTCGTGCCGGCATCGCATGCCGATCAAGCCCGCGAGCATCTGCAGGCGCAGGGCGAAACGGTGTATCGCATCGGTGAGATCGTCACCCGCCAGGACGACGAGCCACACGTCCAGTTGGAGTCTCGGAAGGCATGAGCGACAAGAACTATTACGGCGATACCCTGGGAGAATTCGCCCCCGACCCCAGCGAAGCGCGTCGCGTCGTGGTGTTGATCTCGGGCAACGGCAGCAACCTTCAGGCACTGATCGATGCGCAGCAGCACGATCAGCTGGGGGGCGAGATCGTCGCCGTGATCTCCAACCAGCCCGACGCCTACGGTTTGAAACGTGCCCGCGATGCGGGCATCGATGCCGTCGCCCTGCCGCATCGCGAGTACGAAAGCCGCGACGCCTTCGATGGTGCCCTTATCAAGGTCATCGAGCGCCACGAACCGGACCTGGTGGTGCTCGCCGGCTTTATGCGTTTTCTTACCCCCCGCTTCGTGCAACGTTTCCTGGGCCGGATGATCAATATCCATCCCTCGCTGTTGCCCGACTATCAAGGTCTGCAGACCCACGCACGAGCGCTGGCCGATGGTGTCAGCGAGCATGGTTGCAGCGTGCATTTCGTCACCGAGGAACTCGACGGCGGCCCCGTCGCGCTGCAGGCCGTGGTAGCCGTGGCAGAAAACGACACCGAAGCAACCCTCAAGGCAAAGGTCCAGGCTAGAGAGCATCTGATCATGCCCATTGCCGTGAAATGGTGTCTTGAAGGTCGACTGCGGTTCGGTCCTAAAGGTGTCACCTTCGATGGTACACCGCTGCCGCCCCAGGGCCTGCGCATGTCCCACACCGACGCCGCCGAAGAACTCGATGAGACGCCCGACGACTGAGTCCGGATTAACCGCTAAAGGCAAACGGGAACGGCGCCAGAAGCCTTGTCCGGCGCTAGACCAGCGCTAGAAGCTCAGCCCGGCGCTCAGCTGGAAATGCGGCTCCAGACTATCCCAACCTTCGACGCCCGCACCGGCTTGGAGGCGGGCATTACCCAAGGTGAGGCGAAGGCCGGTATCGAGTCGCAGGTAGTGATCCTTATCGCGCTCTATGCCTTCTCCCGACCAGCGATTGGTTGGCAGTGAGGCCAGCCGGACCTCGGTAGCGTCGTTCTCATCATTCAGGTGTTCGCCCCAGGCAAGCTCAGCGAAGACACCAACGCCACCTTGCGGGGAACGATCCATCATCAACCCGACCTCTGCCCGATGTTCATCGCGTTCTTGATCGGAAACGAGCAAGGCATTCGCTCGCGAGCCCTCCTCGCGGTAGCCATCGATATGGGTATCGATATATCGATAGGCTACAAAGGGGGCGGTATACCAGGCCGACTCCTCTGCGGTCAGCCGATAGTCCAGACGCAGCTCGGCCGCCCAGCCGCGTGCCGTGGTGCCACTCGACAGTGTGCGCTCAGCCTTGCCCAGGGTGACCCGCCGACGCAGCTCAAGATCGAAATCACCATAACTGACAATGGCCTGACTCCCGACTCGCCCCAGATGCTGTCGCACAAAGAGACTAAAAGCTAATCCCTCGAGCTCGACATCCGCCGGCGCCTCAAGCTCGCCGTCGCGCCCGGCCACCGTGGCGCCTAGCCACCCTTGCCGCACCGGTATGACTGCCCCGATGCCTGCCCCGCGCTGCACGGCGTCGGTCTCGCCCACATAATGACTGCTACGGGACTGATCCTCGCGATAATCCCCGTGCACAAAGATGCGCCACGCGTCGTCTTGCTGACCGGGGCGCAATTCACTACCCACCAGCTGATGCTGGGCATTCAGGCTATCGGTCACCAGGCCACCGGCTAACGAAAGAATCCTCGGTGCCTTGATCAGGGCATAGGCATAGTCGGCCAGGATTTCCTGGCCAGTCGTGGTCGGGTGCACGGTATCGTTGAATAGAAGTTTCGATGGGTCCGGGGTGCCGGCTGCCAGGCCGTAGCTTGAAATATCGCAGGAAGACACACTGAAGCAGGCGTTAGATAACGGTATATTTGTGGCCAGACCAAAATCCCCGGGTGCCGCCACGACTTCATCGAACAAGGCACCAACATCGAGACGAATAATCGCTACCTCCCCGTCGTAAACCGCCAGTCGCTCATCGAGTACCTGGTTGAAGACCTGCGAGAGTGACAACAACAAGTCCCGCTGCCCGCTCTGGAAGCCAGCCGGAGTGGCGCCTATGTCGGGCAGGTTGGCGACCACGAGCGTCGTTGCGCCGGCCGAGACCAAGGCATCGACGCCTTGGGCAAGCGTCACGGCGCTGGCTGTCGCAGCGGCGGCATCAGTGACGACACCGTCGAGAAAATCGTTACCCCCGCCATTGAGGTAATAAAGCGCCTCCGGGTCGGCCTCGCCCACCGTCACCAGATAGCCATCACGACGTCGTATCGTCAGCCCCACCCCGCCGACCACCGATCCCTCCGGCCGGGTAATCGAGCCGAGGATATCATCGGTGGTGTAACCACCGGTGGCATAATTGGTGCCATCCGGCAGATCGAGCAACTCGCGCACGATGGACGTGGAGGGCAAGAGCGGCTTCAGCCCCAGTGCCCTGGCCAGACGCTGTGCGCTTACTTCGCCAAAGGGAGATGGTGCCCGATAGGTCGGCGCCAACCGGTTGGTGAATCGCAGGCTTTGTATCGTACCCGAGGCGAGACTCTCCACATCCGGAAGCTGCCCCGAATCGCTCAGGCTGTCACCGAAGACAATCATTCTTGAGTAGGCCGAGGTGGCAGCAGGCAACATCGACGCGCCCAGCAGTAACGACAACACACAGCAACGCATGAGCCGGCGACAATTGACGGCATCCATCACGCAACTAGATAAAGGAAAAGGCATGGACAAGGCCTCATGCAGAAGGAAGACCATGGTCATACCTTGCCGAGCCATGGTCTTTCCAGCTTAGAGGAGCCCCGCAATTTGGCCAGCCGATCGCTACCCAGCCAGGTACAGCTAGGTTCTGGGAAGGGTCACTCCCCGCTGGCCCATATACTTTCCTCCGCGATCCCGGTAGGACGTCTCGCACTCTTCGTCAGACTCCAGGAAAAGCATCTGCGCGACACCTTCATTGGCATAGATCTTGGCCGGGAGGTTCGTGGTATTGGAGAATTCCAGCGTGACATGGCCCTCCCACTCCGGTTCGAGTGGTGTGACATTGACGATGATACCGCAGCGGGCATAGGTGGACTTGCCCAGGCAAATAGTCAGGACGGTGCGCGGGATACGAAAATACTCAACGGTACTCGCCAGGGCGAAGGAGTTGGGAGGAATTACACAAACCTCGCCCCTGACATCCACGAAGCTCTTCTCGTCAAAACCCTTGGGGTCCACTATCGCCGAATGGATATTGGTAAAGACCTTGAAATGGTCCGTACAACGCACGTCGTAGCCATAGCTGGACGTACCGTAGGAGATCACTCGCTTGTCATTGACGTAGCGCACCTGTTCGGGTTCGAAAGGCTCGATCATTCCTTCCCGCTCGGCCATGCGGCGGATCCACTTGTCGGACTTGATGCTCATCGAAACGTCCTGCTGAAAAATCAAAGAAAACCGGGACCGTAATCATAGCGGTCCCGGCCTATCGCGTCACAGGCATGCTCGGCCAATACGGCGATTTACTTGCTGAATGAGATCTCGGGGCCTTCATTACCCCCTTGGTCGCGGATCTGTTCTGCCACCTGGCGCGCCATCGCGCGAAACGTACCGGTCACTTCGCTGTCCGGCTCGGCCACTACGGTGGGGCGCCCGCCATCCACCTGCTCACGGATCGACATGGTCAACGGCAAGCGACCCAGCACGCGGGTCTCATATTCTGCCGCGATACGCTCACCGCCTCCCTCGCCGAAGATAGGCTCGCTGTGACCGCAGTGTGAACACAAGTGCAGGCTCATGTTCTCCACCACGCCAAGCACCGGCACGTTGACCTTGCGGAACATCTCGATGCCCTTGCGCGCATCCAAGAGAGCAATATCCTGCGGCGTGGTCACGATCACCGCTCCATCCACGGGCACCTTCTGGGCCAGCGTCAGCTGAATATCACCGGTGCCTGGTGGCATGTCGATGAACAGGTAATCCACGTTATCCCAGGCGGTCTGGGTGAGCATCTGCTGAAAGGCCCCGGCGACCATCGGGCCGCGCCACACCATGGGTTCACGCGTATCGACCATGAAAGCCATGGACATGGCCTGCAGGCCATGGGCCTGAAGCGGCAGAAAGCCGTTCCCTCCCGATGACTGTGGCCGTACGCCCTCGCCGACGCCCAGCATCTGCGCCTGGCTGGGGCCATGAATGTCTGCATCCAGAATGCCGACGCGATATCCCTCGGCGGCCATGGCCAGCGCCAGGTTCACGGTGACGGTGGACTTGCCGACGCCGCCCTTGCCGGAAGCCACGGCGACAATATGCTTGACCCCTTCAATCACGACTCTCTCCTTAAAGAATATGGGGGTTGCCACGCTTGCAGCATGTGCCTTCAGTATACGCACCAAAACGCTGTCGCATGCAATGCACGGCCAAGATGCAAAACGGCGAGCCTGGAAGGCTCGCCGTCAGGGTCATGCGAAATAGCTCGGAAGCGGATCAGTTCTGCTCGGACTGCTCCTCGGTCTCCTCCTGGTTTTCAGTGTCGTCGGCGGACTGAGAGCCTTCAGCGGAACCAGAGCCCTCAGCGGAACCAGAGCCATTAGCAGACTGCTGTGAGCTCTCGGCGGATTGATCACCTTCATTGGTTTGCGAACCTTCGGCGGACTGCTGTGAGTCGTCTGCAGACTGAGAGCCTTCAGCAGACTGGGTCTCTGATTCCCCACCCTGGGCTTCGGACGCCTCGGACTCGCTCGAGGAAGCGGACTCGCTGTCGGAACCGGAAGCGGACTCACCGCCTTCTGACTCTGATCCTGACGCGCTCCCCGGCTGTGATTCGGAGCCAGTCTGTGAGGCCGACTCGTCGTCACCCTGACCGGACTGACGCAACTGCAGGTCGGAGAGCTCACGCTGCCAATCGGCGAGCTGTGATTCCAGGTTGGACAGCTGACTCTGGCGACGCTCGATCTGGGAATCGATATCGGCGACCTCGTTGCGTCCCTCCTCGATGGCGGTCTCGAGCTCCTCGAAGTTGCTTTGAGCTTGCTCGACTTGTGCCCGTGCCTCTTCTCGCTGATCGTGGATGGCTTGTAGCTCGGATTCGGCAGCGTCGCGCTGTTCGCGCAGGGTCTCGAGCTCGGCCTGCAGGTTCTCCTGAATCTCTTGCTGCTCAGTCACGGCATCGTTGACACGCGACAGGCTATCCTGAACTGCACTGACATCATCCTGAAGCGCCGCTAACTCCTCAAGGGCCGCATCGCGCTCTTCCTGTGCCGCATCGCGCTCTTGTTGCGCCTGCTCGGTGGCCGCCTCGGCCTCGTTGCGCGCGGTCTCAGCGGAATCGCGAGATTCGATGGCTTGATCGCGGGCCGACTGTGCCTCTTCAAGCGCCGTTTCGGCTTCCTGACGTTGCTGGGCAACGGCGTCGTGCTCTTCACGCAGGGAGGTCAGCTCTTCCTGCGCCTGATCACGCTCTTGCTGAAGGGTGCTGATTTCCTCCTGCAATGATGCGATGGTCTCCTCGGCTTCGGTGATCTGGTCACGTACCGACGTCAGCTCCTCTTCCGCGCTGGCCAGCTCCTGCTCAGTGGCCTCCAGTTCCTGCTGGCGCTGCGCCTGGCTTTCCTCGACCGCCGCAAGATCACCCTCGGCTTCGCGGATCTCTGTGACTTGCTGATTCAAGGACGCGTTCTCGCTTTCCAGGGCGGAAAGCTCATCCTGAAGAGCATTAACCTGATCTTGGCGATCTCCGGAATTCGATGTGGCAATGATGGCCCAGATAAGCAACACAACCGCGATGGCAGCTAGCGCCCTCACGCGATTGTCCTTAAGCAATTGGTTATTCGAGATATCCGACATTTCGCGACTTCCCCTTGCTGGTCGATGGCTCCCGACACGTCACGCGCGGAAGATAGTGGTAACACTCAGGATACACTGTTGTCGCTTGCAGGCTACCTTGGCAAGTTCGTTAACACACGGTAACTCCACGGAATACATCAGCCCCAGCAGCGTGCGCTTCGAAAGCTATCGAACGTGTGTCACCACGCGAGCCAGATCCAGTGCTTCGCCCCCTTGCCGGGACGATGAGCTCGCACCATGACCTCCTCCACCACGAAGCCAACTCGCTTGAGACGATCGGTAAAGGCCGGGTCCTGGCCTGCCGACCAGATCGCCAGGATACCGTCCGGACGTAGCGCGGCCTGAGCCGCGGCGAGACCCTTGGGGGAATAGAGCCAATCGTTCTCGCGTCGCGTCAACCCCTCCGGCCCGTTGTCCACGTCCAGCATGATGGCATCGAAACCGCCCGGTTCCTGGCGTAGCAACTCGCCCACATCGCCCAGGCGGACCTGCGTTCGCGGATCCTTCAGCGGATAGCCAGCGGCCGCGCCGAGGGGGCCTCGGTTCCACTCCACAACGCCCGGCACCAGTTCGGCGACCACCGCCGTGGCGTCTTGGGCCAGACACGCCAGGGCGTTCGCCAGGGTGAACCCCATCCCCAACCCGCCAATCAGCACGCGGGCCTCAATACGCTCAGCAACCCGTCGACAGGCCAGCTCGGCCAAAGCATCCTCGGAGCCATGCAGGCGCGTGTTCATCAACTCACCGCTCTTGCCGGCAATACGAATGGAAAATTCGTCGTTGCGCTGCAGAAGCCTGAGCTCTCCGCCTTGGCCGGGTATGCTCGCCGTCGCTATCTCTTCGAATTTGGCCATCATGCCTCGCTTGTGAAACCGTGTGTTATGTCGGCTGGCACAGGCCAGCCAGCGCGATCATGCCCCGGGGCATGACCACGACTCTCCCAACCGGCAGGGAACCTATCCGTCAAGATTCGCCTCGAACACCCCGCCCTTCCGTCAGGAGACATGCCGCATGCCCCGCTCACCAACCCAACGACACATCAGGGAAAGAACGCTGTCGCGGCTGAGGATTATGCTGGCGTTCGCCATGATTTGCCATGCATCAAACGCCATGGCTTCCGACCAGAAAGCACTACAAGCCGCTGATTTTCAGCGTATCGAGTCGGCCGCCGAGGCGCTCGACCGCCTGCATGCGCTGGTTGTGGCCGAAAACGGCGAGATCGTTTACGAACGTGCCTTTGACGGACCCGGCGTGGACCAGCCCGCCAATATCAAATCACTGTCCAAGACGGTACTGGCCGCGCTTGTCGGAGCAGCCATCGAGAAGGACATATTGCAGGGGCCCGATCAGCCTGTCGCGGAATTGCTGGGGCCATTGATGCCCGATGCTGCCGAATCGCAAGTCAACGAGATCACCGTGGGACACCTGCTGTCCCTGCAAGCCGGGCTTGAGCGAACGTCGGGAGACAATTATGGCGCCTGGGTGATGAGCCCCGACTGGGTCGAGTATGCCTTGACGCGGCCCTTCGTCGATGAGCCCGGCGGGCGCATGCTTTATTCCACCGGCAGCAGTCATCTGCTGTCGGCAGCGCTGACACAGTCAACCGGCGAGTCAACGTTGGTACTCGCTCGGCGCCTACTGGGCGAGCCCCTCGATATCGCCATTCCGCACCGGCCTCGCGACCCTCAAGGCATCTATTTTGGCGGCAACGACATGCAGCTCTCACCGCGGGCATTGGTGCAGCTCGGTGAACTCTACCGCCAGGATGGCGTCGTCAACGGTACTCGGGTGTTGCCAGAAGGCTGGACCGAGGCTTCCTGGACCGCGCGCGGCCGCTCGCCCTGGACGGGAGACGGCTATGGCTACGGCTGGTTTATCACCACCCTCGCCGGAGAGCGGGTCTACTACGGTCGCGGTTATGGCGGACAGGCACTGTTCGTGGTGCCGGAGCGCGAACTGACCGTCGCCATCACCTCGGATCCGTTGCCTCCCTCGCCCGGCGGGCAATTCCAGGGCCGACTCAACCGTCTGATCGAGATCCTGCTGGGCAACGGTGAGGCCGAATGATCGGCGTCAATTGCCCCACTGGCCACTGCGCTTCATGGCGCAGAACAAACCACGCCTGGCCGCGTGAATGCCGGCTTTCAAGACATCCGCCTTGCCCCCGTAGTCCTTGTCGCTGTTATTGACCGTAAACGCTGTCAAGGGCGTATCATCGCCCCATGCCCATGGATGGCCAGGTCAATGACGCTTTTCCGCGCTGAGCATTTCTCGCTCAAGACACTGGGCGCCCTACTGCCAAAGGTAGGGCGCTTCATGTGGCGTGTGCTTCTGGCCTTTCTGCGTAACCGAGGCATCCTGCTGGCGGGAGGCGTCGGCTATAACATTCTGCTGTCGATCGTGCCGCTGTTCGCCCTGCTGGCCGTGCTGCTGGCCGGAGTGGTCGATCAACAGCGGCTGCTTGACGTCCTGACGATCCAGGCGCGCCACCTGGCGCCTTCGCATGCCGAAGTGGTGCTCGAGGCCGTGCGTACCCTGCTCGATTCGCGTGACGTCATTGGCATCCTCGGCTTTCCCGTGCTGCTGCTGTTCAGCTCCTTTGCCTTTCGCATGCTGGAGGATGCTCTGGCGCTCATCTTCCACGCGCATGAGACACACCATCACCATCGCAGCGTCTGGGTATCGGTATTGATGCCCTATGCCTTCATGCTGGTACTTGGCGCCGGCCTGCTGGCCCTGACCCTGCTGGTGACCCTGGTCAGCTCGATCAATGCCTTGTCTCTCGCCGTCTTTGATCGCGAGTTGCCGCTGGCCGGGCTCTCGGAGTCGATGCTGAACCTCTTCAGTTTCGTGGGCGTTTTCCTGCTCTTCAGTGCCATCTACAAGGTGTTGCCGGTGGTCAAGATCGCCATCCGGCGAGCCATCGTCGGGGGGTTCGTGGCAGCGCTACTCTGGGAGGGGGTGCGTCTGTTGCTGGTGTTCTATTTCGCCAACCTGTCGTTCGTCAATGTCGTCTATGGCTCGTTCGCCACCCTGATCGTGATGTTGTTGAGCCTGGAAGTAGGCGCGATCATCCTGCTGCTGGGCGCCCAGGTGATCGCCGAACTCGAGTATAATGCGCGCCATGGCCTGCCCTGGCATGTCGATCCCCGCCGCCAGGCCGTGACGCACGTCGAGTGAGCCAAGGCACGTGGCATTAGCACGGGTCAGAAGGTCGACAGCCCCGTGGCCTCCATCACGCGATAGCGCAGCCGCTTCCAAGAGCCAGTCTCTTGATAGGCTGAGAAAGGCTCGCTGGTGATCTGCGTGGGCGTTGACAGCCAGCGACGCTCGAAGAAGTCAGCGGCGTCACGCAAGGCGCGAAACTCAGCGCGCCCCTGGAGACGCACGCTGGTTTCCAGATTGAGATTATCGAGATTGCGGCGAGTGAAGTTGGCCGACCCGAGAATCATCTCCGCCTCGCCACCGTTGGCCGACCGTCGCAGCAACAGCTTGCTATGGCACTGCTCGCCCTGCGTCAAGCACCATCGCACCGCGATACCGGCATCGACCAGCTCCTGGGCAACCGGACGGTTGGGGATGCCGTCCTTGTCGAGACCGAAGGCATCGCGGTTGGGGTCGAGCAGCACCCGAACCGCCGTGCCGCGCGCCCGGGCCGCGATCAAGGCCTCGATCACTTCACGATGCGCCAGATAGAATACCGCCACGTCCAGCCGATCTCCTGGCCCGCTGGCAGCGATGGCATCGAGCAGTGCTTCGCGAATCGCTCCTTCGGTCACTACTTGCAAACGAGCCTGCTCGAGCGGCCCCCCTGCATCCTCGGGCGGCACTGGCCCGGCCAGATCCACGCCTGACCAGTCCGCCACCGCACGTTCGGAGGCCAGCAGGTCGAGTGCGGCAGGTCCCTCGAAGCGCAGCGCCACGTTGCCGTGCAGGCTGCTGGCGTCATGGGGATTGGCCGAGGTCACCAGGCCCGCCCAGCCCTCTCCCCGGTCGACCACCAGCGTCTTGCGATGATTGGCGTTGAAATTGAGCAGCGCGAGATAACTTCGCAGCGTGACTTTTCCCGGCCCCAGCACGTTGGGCAACCAGCCGTTCGACTCGCTATTGCCCAGCCAGCGTGGCCCCAGGTGCCAGATACCCGACCACAGCGGGTTGGAGGCACGCAGCTGCGTCAGGTCGGTGACGACCACGGCGACCCCAGCTGCACGAAGCGCCTCGAAATGCTGAAGCGTCAGCCCGCCATAGAGGGTATTCAGGGGGTCGGTGATAACGACGGCCTGAAGCTCGGGATAGCGATGTACCTGCTCGATCAACGCAGTGGTCAGCTCGGCGGATAGCGGGCGGAACCCCTCATCCTCTGCCGCGCCGGCAAAGTCGTTGTAGAGAAACATGTCGAGCACGATCAGGCGTTGCGCCTGTCCGATGAGGCCGAGTATTTCATCGAAGATCTGGCGATTGGCGTGACGCCGGCCCGACGCGTCGTACCAGGTTTCGTCGGCCAGAAAGCGCACTTCCTCGGCGGGTCGCGCCGGGAAGGCCTGACCGACTCCGTCCGGCAGCGGCTTGTAACGCTGCCAGATGCCCACCGCTACCCAGGCCACCAACAGTACCGCCGCGATCCATGGCCACATTCGCCGTCGCCTCCCTGTCTTCTGGCCCTTCATGACATTCATGACTTCCTCGTGATGCTTGCCGCCGGGTCGGGCGGCGTCAGCGGCCAGCATAGCGACAGGCAGCCCAAAAAGCAGCGCGCCCGGCCTAAGCCGGGCGCGCTGCGTGCTGAGCGTCGATCAGGTTCAAGCCTGTCGACGTAGCCGGCGGCGGCGCAGCACCCGAAACAACGGCACCAGCGCCGCCACTCCCAGGGCCGCGATCCCGAGCACCATCAGCATCGCCGGGCTGCCGGTATGGGCATGGACCGAGGGGGCGCCATGGCCGGAATGGGCCAGTACGGTGGCGGCAGGCAGCAGCAGGCAGGTGCCGAGCACGACGGGTCGAAGCAATTTGAAAGAACGCATCATCATGGGAAATCTCCTGGCAATAGCGAAAGATGGCAATGGCGAAAGGGGGTGAGTAAAAAAGCGGTCAGGCGGTGGCGGCATCGGCTCGAGGCCGGCGCTCGGGCGGCCGGCGTTCCGGCAACATGCCGCGATCGAGGATGAAGCGGATGATCTCCTCAAGCCCCACGCCGTCATAAAGATTGGTGAACACGAAGGGTCGCTCGCCGCGCATCATCTTGGCGTCACGCGCCATGACCTCGAGCGAGGCGTGTACGTACTGGGCGATGTCGATCTTGTTGATGATCAACAGGTCCGACTTGGTGATCCCCGGCCCGCCCTTGCGCGGGATCTTGTCGCCTGCGGAGACGTCGATGACGTACAGCGTCAGATCCGACAACTCGGGGCTGAAGGTCGCCGAGAGGTTGTCGCCACCGGACTCCACCAGCACCAGCTCCAGGTCGGGGTGTCGCGCCTGAAGGTCGTCGATGGCGGCGAGGTTCATCGACGCATCCTCGCGGATGGCCGTATGTGGACAGCCTCCGGTTTCGACCCCGAGAATGCGGTCGGCCGCCAGCGCCTCGTGCTTGAGCAGGAAGTCGGCGTCCTCGCGGGTGTAGATGTCATTGGTGACCACGGCGATATCGTAGTGGTCGCGCAAGGCCAGGCAGAGCTGCTTGAGCAGTGCCGTCTTGCCGGAGCCCACCGGGCCGCCGACGCCGATACGCAGGCAATGGGTCATGGTCTTTTCTCCTAGCTTCTGAACAGTCGCGAATACTGGGTTTCGTGCAGGGCGCTCGCCAGCGCCAGGCCGGGCAGTGCCGGGCCGAGCTCGTCGTCGCCCAGGGATAACGCCTCGTCCACGGCCGTGACCAGCAAGGGGCGAAGGCGCTCGACCAGACGCTGGGCGGCGGTATGCCCCAGCGGCAGCGCCTTGCAGGCCACGGCGAGCTGGTTCTCGAGCCATGCCCAGGCGAAGCCCAGCAGCGCCTGGCGAAGCGGCACCCCCCGCATCTGCGCGGTCCAGGCGAACAGCGTGACGTACCCCGCACTGGGAGGCAGCGCTGGCGAGTCGGGCAATAATCGAAGGCTCGACAGCAGCCGCGCCAGCGAGGCGCCCAGCCGGCTATCCTCGGCGGCGAGCTCGGCCGTTTCGCGGTTGGCGGCGAGCCAGCCATCCCACTCGACGATGGTCTCGCCATCGCGCTCGGCCCAGGCGATATGCAGGCGCGCGAGCACCGGCAATTCACAGCGCATCAGGCCATCGTCGAGCACGCCTTCCAGCCAGTCGCCGAGGCTCGCCTCGTCACTGACCCAGCCCAGCTCGAAGGCACTCTCGAGCCCTTGGGAAAACGCGAAGGCGCCGATGGGCAGCGCCGGACTGACCAGTTGCAGCAAGCCGAGCAGCGCCAGATCCTCGCCCTGGCCTGCATGGCTGGGCACGTCAGTGTTCATGGTCATGCTCGTGAGAATGGGCGTGCTCGTGGTTATCAGTATGGTGGGAGGAATGGTCATGCCCGGCGTGGGCATAAGCGCCAGGCTCAGGATCGAAGGTGGCCAGGTGATGCTCGAGGCTGGCCCCTAGCCGTTCCGCCAACTCCTCCAGCACATGATCCGGTGGAAAGCGCACGTAGCCGCCCTGACCTGGTGAAGAAGGGTCGTCCTCACCGAGCGCCAATTGCACGTGGCGGTTGCCTAGATGGTAGGCGAGCCGCGCCAAAGGTAGACCCGCGGCGATGCGGGCGGTGACGACCGGCTCCACGGCGGCCTGGATGCGCACCAGCTCGCCACTCTCGGCACGCAATCCCTCGCCATCTCGCAGCACCGGGCCGCGGTCGAGGAAGAGGCCCAGCTCGCGGCCAGCGTCGCTCATCGCCCTGAGCCGGCCACGGATCCGCAGCTCATAAGGCAGGGTCAGGGTGTCACTCGCCTTGTTTGCCTCGATGGGGCCAAGCCGTTCGGTCAATTTCCACATACGCTGCCCCTTCAAAACAGGTAATATCGCTGAGCCAGCGGAAGCTCGGTCGCCGGCTCGCAGGTCAGCAGTTCGCCGTCGGCATGCACCTCGTAGGTCTGCGGGTCCACGGTCAGCTCGGGACAGGCATCGTTGAGCTTCATGTCACTCTTTCTCACCTGCCGGACATCGCGACATGCTGACAGCGGGCTCTGCAGGCCCAGCCGCTCTCCAATACCGGCCTCAAGCGCCGCCTGGCTGACGAAGGTCAGGCGGGTCTGGCTTGCCGCCCGGCCGAAGGCGCCGAACATGTAGCGGTAATGGACCGGCTGGGGCGTGGGGATCGAGGCATTGGGGTCGCCCATCGGCGCGGCGGCGATCATCCCCGACTTGAGAATCAGCGCCGGCTTGGTGCCGAAGAACGCTGGCTTCCAGAGCACCAGGTCGGCCAGCTTACCAACCTCAATGGAACCCACCTCGTGACCGATACCATGGGTAATCGCCGGATTGATCGTGTACTTGGCGATATAGCGCTTGGCGCGGAAATTATCGGCCCCGAGCGCCGCGTCCTCGGGCAGCAGACCGCGCTGCACCTTCATCTTGTGGGCCGTCTGCCAGGTGCGGCAGACCACTTCGCCGACACGCCCCATGGCCTGCGAATCCGAGGCGATCATCGAGATAACGCCGAGGTCATGCAGGATGTCCTCGGCGGCGATGGTCTCGCGGCGGATACGCGAGTCGGCGAAGGCCACATCCTCGGGAATCTTCGGGTCGAGGTGGTGGCAGACCATCAGCATGTCGAGATGTTCGTCGATGGTGTTAACGGTATAAGGCCGAGTCGGGTTGGTCGACGACGGCAACACATAGGGCTTGGCGCAGGCGGTAATGATATCCGGCGCATGGCCGCCGCCGGCGCCTTCGGTATGGTAGGTGTGAATGCAGCGCTCCTTGAACGCTGCCAGGGTATCCTCGACGAAGCCCGACTCGTTGAGCGTGTCGGTATGGATCGCCACCTGGACGTCGTAGGCGTCGGCAACGGAGAGACAATTGTCGATCGAGGCCGGGGTGGTGCCCCAGTCCTCATGCAGCTTGAGCCCCATGGCACCGGCCTTGAGCTGGGCCTCCAGGGCCTCGGGCAGACTGGCGTTACCTTTACCGAGAAACCCGATGTTCATCGTCATGTCGTCGACGGCCTGGAGCATCTTGCCGATGTGCCATTCACCCGGCGTACAGGTGGTGGCATTGGTGCCGGTCGCCGGCCCCGTGCCGCCGCCCAGCATGGTGGTGATGCCGCTCATCAGCGCTTCTTCCATCTGCTGCGGGCAGATGAAATGGATGTGCGCGTCGATGCCGCCGGCCGTGAGTATCTTGCCTTCGCCGGCGATGATCTCGGTGCCGGGGCCGATGACGATCTCCACGTCGGGCTGGGTATCGGGGTTGCCGGCCTTGCCGATGGCGGCGATGCGCCCGCTCTGAATGCCCACGTCGGCCTTGACGATGCCCCACCAGTCGAGGATCAGGGCGTTGGTAATCACGGTATCCATCACCGTTCCATCGACACGCTGGCTCTGGCCCATGCCGTCGCGGATGACCTTGCCCCCGCCGAACTTCACCTCGTCGCCGTAGTGAGTGGCATCGCGCTCCACTTCGATCCACAGCTCCGTGTCGGCCAGGCGCACCCGGTCGCCGACCGTGGGGCCGTACATGTCGGCGTAGGCCTGTCTCGAAATTTTCATTGCGTGCCATCCTCCAGGCTACCCATGACGGCGCCGCGAAAGCCGTAGATATGGCGGCGGCCGACATAAGGAATCAACGTTACCTCGCGGCGCTGGCCGGGTTCGAAACGGATCGCCGTGCCGGCGGCCACATCGAGGCGGTAGCCGCGTGCCTTGGCACGGTCGAAGGTCAGCGCCGGGTTAGCCTCGGCAAAATGGTAGTGCGACCCGACCTGGATGGGCCGGTCGCCGGTATTGGCCACCTCCACGGTGATCCGTTCGCGCCCTTCGCAGAGCTCGATATCGCCTTCCTTGAGTTGGTATTCACCTGGAATCATGGCGCACACTCCTTAAACGATGGGTTCGTGGACGGTGACAAGCTTGGTACCGTCGGGAAAGGTGGCCTCGACCTGGACCTCGTCGACCATCTCGGCCACGCCCTCCATGACGTTGTCGCGATTGATAATCTCGCGCCCGAAGCTCATCAGGTCGGCCACACTTCGCCCGTTACGAGCTCCCTCGAGAATCTCGAAGCTGATCAGCGCCACCGCCTCGGGATAATTGAGCTTCAGGCCCCGGGCCAGACGGCGTTCGGCCAGCTGCGCGGCGGAAAACAGCAGCAACTTGTCCTTGTCTCTGGGGGTCAATTCCATGGCGGCGTCTCCATTGACGGAAAAATCAGGTCAGCCAGATACGCGGCACATGCGCGCGCCGACCGATGAGTAGGGGTCTGAGGATTTCCCAGGCGCGCTGACAGAGCGTCCAGGCTTCGTTGCGCTCATGGCCCAGATAGCGCAGCAGCAGCACACCCTGGCGTACCGTGACCGCCCAGCGGGTGCTGGCGGGAATAGCCTCGCGCAAGGTATTGATCGCGGCAGGTTCGTCGTCGAGCCCCACGGCCCATAATGTCGCCTGCACCGTGGCGCCGCCCTGCCCCCAGCGCCCGCTGAAGCGCGAATGCAGCGGGTCGAGGGGCTGTCGCTCCACCCAGAGCGGCTTGCCGTCTCGGTACAGCCGGAAATGCTGATCGATACGCCCGGTGGCGAAGGGCAAGTCACTGGCGGGTCGACCCAGCGCGATGATTTCCCAGCCGAGACAGCGCGCACTGCCCTCGAGGTCGATCGAGGTCCGCTGCTGGCCCTTCGACCCATCGAAGGCGAGTGTTTCCTGGGGCAACCATTCGAGCACTCCGCCATCGGCGACCTCGAGCCAGGTCTGCTGAGACCAGGCCACGCCATGCGAGTCGGCCTTGTAGAGCTTGTTGGCAGCGGGCGTGGTCAGAAGCGCATGGGCGCCTGGGCCAACGCTGGCATGAATCGCTAGCGCGTCGCCACTGACCAGGCCCCCCGGCGGGTGCAGCAGGTAGGCATGACAGGGGCCGCTCGAGGCTTCCGGATACTTGGCTTCAGGATGAAAGGTACGCTGCACCCTCAGCGGGCCCTGGTGTCGCGAGCGAACCAGCCGCGTCGCGCCGTCACGCACGTCGAAGTCGAGTTCGATCGACGCCGCCCAGTGACGCTTGGCATCGAAACGATGCCCGGTGGCCAAAGGGCGGATCGCAGCCGGGGCAGGCGTGAAGGCCGTCATACCGTCAGGTGCTTCTTGATCAGGGCATCGCTCAACTCGACGATCTCCCCATGGGCCACCGGCGAGCCACGATCCATGATCACGAAGTTATCGGCGTACTTACGGGCAAACGGCAGCTTCTGCTCGACGAGCAGCACGGTCAGGCCGTCCTCGACGATCAGCTTGCGGATGACCTCCCCGATCTGGGCGATGATATTAGGCTGAATGCCCTCGCCCGGCTCATCGAGAATCAGCAGGCGCGGTTCGAGTACCAGGGCACGGCCTATGGCCAACTGTTGTTGCTGGCCGCCGGAGAGATCCCCGCCTCGTCGATGCTTCATCTCATCAAGTACAGGAAATAGCTCGAAGACCCGCTCGGGGATGGTCTTCTTGCCGTCGCTTCTGGCGGCAAGACCGGTGCGCAGGTTCTCCTCCACCGTCAACAAGGGGAAAATCTGCCGTCCTTGGGGGACATAACCGATCCCCAGCCGGGAACGCTCCTCGACCTGGCGCCGGGTCAGTTCGACTTCGTCGGCGTAGCGGACGCTGCCCGAGGCCACGGCCACCTCGCCCATGATCGCCTTCATCAGCGTGGTCTTGCCCACGCCGTTGCGCCCCATCACGCAGGTACAGGCGCCGGTGGGCACGCGCAGGTCGAGATCCCAGAGGGTATGGCTCTCGCCGTAGTACTGGTTGAGCTTATCGATGGTCAGCATCAGGCCACCTCCTCGGCGGGATCGGCACCGAGATAGACCTCGATCACCTTCGGGTCGCTTGCCACCTGGTCCATGCTGCCCTCGGCCAGTACGCTGCCCTGGTGCAGCACCGTCACGGTGCGCGCAATCGAGCGCACGAAGCCCATGTCGTGCTCCACCACCACCACCGACTGCTTGCCCTTGCCGGCAAGGCCGGTGAGCAGTTCGGCGGTGCGCTCCATCTCCTGCTCGGTCATGCCGGCCACCGGTTCGTCGACCAGCAGCAGGCGCGGGCGCTGCATCAGCAGCATGCCGATCTCCAGCCACTGTTTCTGACCGTGCGAGAGGATGCCCGCTGGGTCATGACGCAACTCGATGAGTCCGATGGTCTCGAGCACTTCCTCGATGCGATCGCGGCTCTCGCCGGACATGCGTGCCGTCAAGGTCGGCAGGATGCGCTTGTCGGCGGCCATGGCCAGCTCGAGGTTCTCGAACACGCTCAATGCCTCGAACACCGTGGGCTTCTGAAATTTTCGGCCGATACCCAGGCTGGCGATATCCGGCTCGTTCATGGCCAGCAGGTTATGCCGGCTGCCGAACCACACCGAGCCGCTATCCGGCCGCGTCTTGCCGGTAATAATGTCCATCATGGTGGTCTTGCCGGCCCCGTTGGGACCGATGATGCAGCGCAGCTCACCGTCATCGATGGTCAGGTTGAGACTGTCAAGGGCCCGGAAGCCATCGAAGGTCACCGTCACATCCTCGAGGTAGAGGATCGGCCCGTGGCGGACGTCGACCGGTGACGTCGCCGGGACCAGAAAATCGAAGACGCGATCGCGATCGGCCAGGGAACTCAGGAAACTCATGCAGTGGCCTCCCGGGTGCCAGAGGTGGACGTGTCGGAAGTGGACGTGTCGGGCGCCGACGAGCGGCGTTTGGAATGCCGTCCTTTAAAGCGATGCCCTCGAAATCGATAGCCGAGCAGGCCGGCAATGCCCTTGGGCAGGAACACCGTGACCAGGACGAACAGACCCCCCAGCGCGAACAGCCAGGCATCCGGCATGACGCCGGTGAATACGGTCTTGGCGTAGTTAACGAGAATGGCCCCGATCACCGCCCCATAGAGCGTGCCCCGGCCGCCGAGCGCCACCCACAGCACGACCTCGATGGAGAAGATCGGCGAAAACTCGCTGGGGTTGATGATTCCCACCTGCGGTACGTAGAGCGCGCCGGCCACCCCGGCGAGCATCGCCGAGACCACGAAGACGAACAGTTGAAAGCGCTCCACCCGATAGCCCAGGAAGCGCGTGCGTGCCTCGGCATCGCGCGTGGCCACGCTGACGCGGCCCAGCTTGCTGGCAACGATCGCCCGACAGATCACGTAGCCCAGCGCCAGCGCGATACCCGTGGCGATGAAAAGCCCCAGCCGCGTGGCATCACTGCGCAGGTCGAAACTCAGTAGCTCGCGAAAGTCAGTGAGGCCATTGTTGCCGCCGAAGCCCATCTCGTTGCGAAAGAAGGCCAGCATCAGCGCAAAGGTCATCGCCTGGGTGATGATCGACAGATACACCCCGGTCACCCGTGAGCGAAACGCCAGAAAACCGAAGACCAGCGCCAACAGCCCGGGCGCCAGTATCACCATCAGAAAGGCGAACCAGGGCATATCGAAGCCGAGCCAGTACCAGGGCAGCGAATCCCAGTCGAGAAACACCATGAAGTCCGGCAGGACCGGATCGCCGTAGGTGCCTCGATCACCAATCTGGCGCATCAGGTACATGCCCATGGCATAGCCGCCCAGGGCGAAGAAGGCGCCATGGCCGAGGCTCAGGATGCCGAGGTAGCCCCAGACCAGATCCACCGCCACCGCCAGCAGCGCATAGCTCAGATACTTGCCGAGCAGCGTCACCGTATAGGTGGACACGTGGAAGGGGTTATCGGCTGGCAGGGCCAGGTTGAGAAAGGTGACCGCGGCCAGCGCGGCCAGCAGCACACCGAGAAAGAGCTGGGTCGAGCGTTCACGAAACGGTCTGGATAACCACATATCGAATCAGCCCTCTGCCGCACGGCCCTTTTGCGGAAAGAGTCCGCGGGGGCGTTTCTGAATGAACAGGATGATGAAGACGAGCACCACGATCTTGGCCAGGACCGCGCCCACCCAGGGTTCGAGAACCTGATTGATCACGCCCAGCGACAAGCCGGCCACGAGGGTTCCCCACAGATTTCCGACGCCACCGAACACCACCACCATGAACGAATCGATGATGTAGTTCTGGCCGAGGTTGGGGCCGACGTTGGTGAGCTGTGAGAGCGCCACGCCCGCCAGCCCCGCCACGCCGGACCCCAGGGCGAAGGTCATGATGTCGACGCGGGTGGCACGGATGCCCATGGCGCGGGCCATGGCGCGATTCTGGGTGACCGCGCGCACCTCGAGGCCCAGCCGCGTGCGACGCATCACCAGCATCAGGCAGGCGAACACCACCAGCGCGAAGCCGAGCACGAAGAGACGATTGAGGGTCAGCGACAGCCCTTCGTTGATCATCAGCGAGCCGCTCATCCACTCGGGCGACACCACGGTGCGATTCAGCGGTGAAATGACCGTGCGCACCAGTTGCTGAAGGATCAGGCTGACACCGAAGGTTGCCAGCAGGGTTTCCAGCGGCCGCCCCTTGAGGAACTGGATGACGCCTCGCTCGATGGCGATCCCGGCCAGTGCTGCCACCGCGAAACCGGCGGGAATCGCCAGCACCAGAGACAGTCCCGGCTGGCCAGGCAGCAGCTGCTGCATGCCCCAGGTGGTGTAGGCGCCGAGCATGATCAACTCACCATGGGCCATGTTGATCACGCCCATCACGCCAAAGGTGATGGCCAGGCCGATGGCCGCCAGTACCAGCACCGAGCCCAGCGACAAGCCGAAGTACAGCGTCTCGAGACCACTGTTGATGCGAAGTTTCTGTTCGATATCGAGCAACGCCGCCGAGGCGGCATCGGCTACCAGCGGGTCATCGCTTTGCGTTGCCGAGTTGAGGGCCGCCCGGACGCGACTGTTCAGGCTGCCCTCGAGCTCCGCTATCGCCTCGATGTCGCCTTCGTTGAGGCGATGAATCGCCAGGCCCTGCTCGAGCAGACGGCGAACCTCGGCATCGTCTTCACTGCCGATCAACTCGCGAAGCGGCTCGACCATCGCGGCATCCACGCTGCCCAACAGCTCGCGAGCCGCATCACGGCGGTCATCGACATCATCGGTGTAGAGATCGAGTACCGCCAGAGCGCTCTGCAATTGCCCGCGCAGGGCATTGTTGATGCCGATACGGTCGAGATCGCGCCGAGACATCTCACCGGCTTCCTCGAAACTCAAGGCATCGATAACCGGCCAGTTACGCCCTCGGTTTTCGAGCACGATCACGAAGCGACCGGTATCCTTGTGGCGCTGCAACTTGCCATCGAGCAGTTCATCGAGCCAGCGACGGCTGCGCTCATCGCCACTGGTGATGATGGATTCGATGGCCTCGCCCTTCGCCTCGTATGACGAGACGGCCAGGGCCTCGAGCAGCGCCTGGCCTGCGGCATCGTCGTTCTGGGCCTGGGCAAACGGGACCAGCCCGATCAACAGACAGAGCAACAGCCCAGGCACGAAGCATCGGATCATCCTCATGGGTGAGTCCTGTGGGTTATGGGATAAATATCGAGCGGCGTGTTGAAAGGGGCCGGCCATCGCGGCCAGCCCAGAGCGTGTTATTCGGCGGCGGCTTCGGCCTGGCCGCTGCCGCAGCTGCCCTCGACCACGTTGTAATTGCCGCATTCCATCGGCTTGCGCCAGTCGCTGATCAGGTCACGCGAGCCCTCCAGGTAGTCGGACCAGGCATCGCCGGCAACCGTCGAGGGAGTTTCCCAGACGATGGAGAACTGACCGTTGTCCTGGATCTCGCCGATCAGCACCGGCTTGGTGATGTGGTGGTTGGGCATCATTGCCGCATAGCCGCCGGAAAGGTTGGGCACGCTGACGCCGATGATGGCGTCCTTGACCGCGTCGACCTCGGTGGTGCCGGCCTTGCGTACCGCCTCGGCCCACATGTTGAAGCCAATGTAGTGCGCTTCCATGGGGTCGTTGGTCACCGACATTTCATCGCCGGTATGCTCGATCCAGGCGTCGATGAAGTCGTAGTTGGCGTCGGTATCGACGCTCATGAAGTAGTTCCATGCCGCCAGATGGCCGACCAACGGCGCGGTATCGATACCCGAGAGCTCCTGTTCGCCCACCGAGAACGCCACGACCGGGATATCGGCGGCGTTGATGCCCTGGTTGCCCAGCTCGCGATAGAAAGGCACGTTGGCATCGCCATTGATGGTCGAGACCACGGCGGTCTTCTTGCCCTGACTACCGAACTGGCTGATTTCGGAGACGATGTTCTGCCAGTCGGAGTGACCGAAGGGCGTATAGTTGACCATGATGTCTTCATCGGCCACGCCGTGACTCTTGAGGTACGCCTCGAGAATCTTGTTGGTGGTGCGCGGGTAGACGTAGTCGGTACCGGCCAGCACCCAGCGCTCGACGCCGACGTTGTTCATCAGATAATTGACGGCGGGAATCGCCTGCTGATTGGGCGCCGCACCGGTGTAGAAAACGTTCTCGGAGGACTCCTCGCCCTCGTACTGCACCGGATAGAAGAGCAAGCCGTTGAGCTCCTCGACCACCGGCAGTACCGACTTGCGCGACACCGAGGTCCAGTTGCCGAAGATCACATCGACCTCTTCCTGGGCCAGCAGCTCGCGTGCCTTCTCGGCGAACAGCGGCCAGTCGGACGCTGGGTCGACAACCACGGCTTCCAGCTGACGCCCCAACAGACCGCCCTCCTCATTCTGTTTCTCGATCAACATCTCGACCGTGTCCTTGAGCGTCGATTCGCTAATCGCCATGGTGCCGGAGAGCGAATGCAGGATACCGACCTTGATCGGATCCTCTTGAGCCAGTGCCGGTGCCGCGACGCCAAGGCTCAGCAGGGAGGCAGCCAGCCAACGGGAAGAATGGGCAGGAAGTGTCGGGATCATGGGATCTCCTTGCGATCGATGTTGTTGTCGGTATGGACGGCGGCGGATAACCGCCAGCGAGGTCGTTTCCGGCGCTGCACTATGTCTGTCTCAAGGGATATCGCAAGGGGTGTGCCAGAATGGCCAAAAATTAGTTTTATTACTTATTTACAATAACTTAACCAATGCTCGCATTACTCACAGCTAGCGTAAGCGCCGCTTTGTGGTGCAAGTCGTCGTCTGGTTCGCGCCCTTTTTGTGCTTGGCGTTCGTACGTTGCACCTTTCTGGCGCGATGGGCAGGTAAAGCTGTCACGAGCCAGTTTTGACGTACCAAACGCAAGCAGCCCGGCACATGGCCGGGCTGCTTGATGGTGATACAGGTGGGGAAAGGGCTGGGAAAAAGTTCAGCGCCTATAAAAATCTCGATACCAATCAACGAAGTTGGCCACGCCCTCTTTCACCGGCGTGGCAGGCTTATAGCCCACGGCCTTCTCCAACTCGCTGCAATCGGCATAAGTGGCAGGCACGTCACCCGGCTGCAGCGGCAGCAATTCCTTGATGGCTTTCTTGTCCAGTGCCTCCTCGATCGCTTCAATGTAAGCGGAGAGCTGTACCGGATCGTTGTTACCGATGTTGAAGATGCGATACGGCGCGTTGCTGGTCGCCG
This sequence comes from Halomonas korlensis, assembly GCF_900116705.1. Taxonomy (GTDB): domain Bacteria; phylum Pseudomonadota; class Gammaproteobacteria; order Pseudomonadales; family Halomonadaceae; genus Halomonas; species Halomonas korlensis. Next base: position 298,604 of record NZ_FPBP01000001.1, read on the forward strand.
GGTCGGGGCTGTCGCTGTTCCACTCGGGATTGGGCTTGGCGATATCATCATTGGCGCGGATCACGCCTTCAACGATGTCATCGATGTAGGTGAAATCCCGGGTATGGTTTCCGTGGTTGAACACCTGGATTGGCTCCCCGGCGAGTATTGCCTTAGTGAACAGGAACAGCGCCATGTCCGGGCGGCCCCAGGGACCATACACGGTGAAAAAACGCAGCCCGGTGGTGGGCAGGCGAAACAAGTGGCTATAGCTGTGTGCCATCAGCTCATTGGCCTTCTTGGTCGCGGCGTAAAACTGCAGCGGATGATTGACACTCTCGTGCTCCGAGAACGGCATATTGGTATTAGCGCCGTATACGCTGCTGGTGCTGGCGTAGGTCAGATGCTGCACCTGGTGATGCCGGCAGGCCTCAAGGATGTTGGTAAAAGCCACCACGTTACTCTGCACATAGGCGTGGGGGTTCTCGAGCGAATAGCGCACCCCGGCCTGGGCGGCCAGGTGAATCACCCGCTCGGGAGCATGCCCATGGAAGGCGTCGTTCAGCGCCGGTTGGTCGGCCAGGTTCTTCCTCACAAACTGGTACTCGCTGCCGGTACGTTGGGCCGTCTCCTCCAGGATCTCGAGCCGTGCTTCCTTGATGGTGGGGTCGTAATAGTCATTGACCACATCGAAGCCGATCACGCTGTCGCCGCGCTCCAGCAAGCGCTTGGCGACGTGAAAACCGATAAAGCCGGCATTGCCGGTCACGAGTATCTTCATTGTGTTAGCAACCTTTATAAAAGCGGCAAGTTCTCAGCGTTATATGACTCAGAAGCGAGAAATGAGGGAGAAAGGGTGACGGAACAGCCACTGGCTATTACAGACGCAGGTCGACTACAGGCGCAGGTCGACGGATTCTTTCGGCAGCACAAACTTGAGGTCGTAGAGCACATGTTCAGGCTTGCCCCAGGCCCGAATGTCTCCCACCCTGAGCTCGCGGAACTCCCGGTGGGCCACGGCCAGGATGATGGCGTCGTAAGCATCGTTCTCCGGCCATTCGACCAAGTGTATGCCATACTCACGCGCGGCCTCGGCCTTGTTGGCCTGGGGGTCGTATACCTCCGCCACCACACCGTAATCGCCAAGTTCGGCCAGGATATCCACCACGCGTGTGTTGCGCAGGTCCGGGCAGTTCTCCTTGAAGGTCAGGCCCATTACCAGAACCCGAGCACCTTGCACTTGTAGTCGACGTTTGATCATCTGCTTGATCAATTGCCCCGCCACATAAGCCCCCATCCCATCGTTGATGCGCCGCCCGGAGAGAATCACCTCGGGGTGATAGCCCACCTGCTGAGCGCGGTGGGTCAGGTAGTAGGGGTCCACGCCGATGCAGTGCCCCCCCACCAGGCCCGGGCGAAACGGCAGAAAGTTCCACTTACTGCCGGCCGCCTCCAGCACCTCCCCGGTGTCGATCCCTAGCCGGTTGAAGATCACCGCCAACTCGTTGATCAGGGCAATGTTGAGATCGCGCTGGGTGTTCTCGATCACCTTGGCGGCCTCGGCGACCTGGATAGAGCTGGCAAGATGGGTACCGGCGGTGATCACCCGACGGTAAAGAGAATCCACGAACTCCGCTACCTCCGGCGTGGAACCCGAGGTGACTTTCTTGATGGAAGCGATCCGGTGCTCCTTGTCGCCCGGGTTGATGCGTTCGGGACTGTAACCGGCGAAGAAATCGCGGTTGAAGACCAGGGGCGAAACCCGCTCGATGACCGGAATGCAATCCATCTCGGTGGCGCCAGGATAGACGGTCGACTCGTAGATCACCACATCTCCCACGCCCACCACCTGGCCCACCGTCTCGCTGGCCTTTATCAAGCAGGTAAGATCCGGACATCGGCACGCATCGATGGGCGTAGGCACGGTAACGATATAGACGTTGCAATCGCGCAGTGCCTCGATGTCATTCGAAAAGTGCAGCTGTGTGGCCGCGGCCAGCAGCGCCGGTTCCACCTCCTGGGTGAGGTCGGTACCGTTGCGTAAATCGCCAATCCGCTGGGTGTTGATATCGAAGCCGACCGTCGGCAGTATCTTTCCGAACTCCACGGCCAGTGGCAGCCCGACATAGCCCAGGCCGATCACCCCCAGGCGCACGTTCTCTATCTTCAGCATCGTCTCATTCCTTGCATGACAATGGATGGGCCCGGTTCAGGTCATGGATTTCATGCAAGCAGCCAAGCGCCGCCTCAATCACGATGCGCTCATCGAACTCCTCCTCGATGCGCACTCGCGCCGCCTTGCCTGCTGCCTGCAGTTCCGCCCGGGGCATGGCAATGCATGTCGCCATGCACTGGGCCAACGAATCAGCACTCTTCACTTCGCACAGCCAACCTGTCTTGCCGGCCACTACCGCCTGGCGGCACCCCGGGACATCGGACACGATGGCGGGCCGTCCCATCGCGGCGGCTTCCAGTACGGTTCTCGGCATCCCTTCCCGATAGGAGGGCAGCACCAGCACATGCGATTGCTCGAGGAAGGGCCGAACGTCGCCCTGCTCGCCAAGCACCTCAATTACGCCCTCTGACTGCCAGCGCTGCACCTCGGCTTCGGTAATCGCGGTACAGTTGCTGGCCTCATGGGGGCCGATCAGCATGAAGCGGCAATCGGGGTAAGCGGCACGCACCTGCCCCGCCGCCTGCACAAACTCGCGCACGCCCTTGTCGCCCAGCAGGCGAGCGATCATCACGAAGGTAAAGGGGACGGGGTTCGGCAGCGGCGAGAAAGTAAAGCGGGTGGTATCCATGCCGGAGCCCGGCAGCACCGTAGTCGGCGTCGTGCGAAGCAGGCCGTGGCTCAGAAACAGGTCATGATCTTCCTGGTTCTGGAAGAACACCCGCTGCGCCCCGCGGTTGGCGACGCCATAGAGCGAGTGCACCCGGCGAAACAGCCAGCTATCATGCAGGAAGGCGGTTCCCAGTCCCGAGACGTTATTGGCATAGGGAATGCCCAATAGCCGACAGGCCAACCCCGAATAGATATTGGCCTTGACGGTGAAGTTGAAGACAAAGGCGGGCTTGAGGCGACGCAGACTCTTGGCCAGGGTCACCAGGCTGTTGCTCTCGCCCAGCAGCCGTGTGCCCTTGCCCTCCATGGGCAGCGGCACATGTTCGATACCAAGTTCCTCCACCAACCGGAAGGAATAGACATCCTCAGGGGCCAGCGCCACCACATGATATCCAGCGCCACGCAGCGCATCGATCGTCCCGCGGCGAAAGTTATAGAGGTACCAAGAGGTGTTGGAAACCAATACCACAACGTCATTGCTTTGCATGCAGTGCTCCGACAGCAGCGGATGCGCTCCCTACTCGAATATGCGCAAAATATTCTGACTAAACTCGGCGACATTGATATCTGGCACCCGGTCATAAGGTGGATAGAACATACCGTGACGTGAATACAGCCCATACACAAAAGTGAAACCATGCGCATAGATAGAGGTCTCGGGCAGTGACATAAAGCGTTCCACCATACCGGAGCTACCCAGTCCCGAGAGTTGATCGATCGACACCGGCTGATATCCCTTGTCGAGAGACAACCATGGCTCGTTAGAGTCCACCACCATCCAACCTAGTGAGGTCAGCACTTCGGTAACGGCATGCGAGCGGACCTGTGGGGTGAGCAGGGACTTGATCGCTGATCCAGTTTCGGAGGTTGAATAGATAGCGATATGACGTGTTTCAAAGCCATGCTGGCGCAGGGCTTTTTCAATAAAGCGACTACGGTCGAAGCAGAGTCCTTTACCTAGCGCCAACAAGTCACTGGGCTCACGTGGCATGCCATGTGGTATCCCTGAATTGACAGGTACCTTGTCGAGCACAGTCACTTGCACTTTCCTTATGAAATCGACCTCTTGCTGAAAAGTCAGGTTTTCGTCATTTGTGCCTTCAAGAAATGTGCCTAACGTTTGCCCTATAGCTTGCTCATCTTCCCGAGTAAGCCCATTATCCACTTGCGTTAGATACAAGTAAGAGAAAAGCAACAAAGGCAATATAATAAATATTCCGACAAGCTTCTTTTTCATCTTCATCAGGACCATCCGAAGTCTTAATTTTTCAAGGCATTGAAAACCAGGCTAATCGGTAAGGCAGCCAGGGAAAACGCATGAAAACTCTCACACCGCGAGAATGTCCGCCAGGTACGTCTCATCCAGCGCGGCTTTCTTCTGCTTTCGCTGAATTCCACCCTTGAAAAGCTTCTCGCCTTTCAGGTAATTCAAGGCAATATGCCGGACCCTGGCGAGGTTTTCGGCTGCCTGTCCGCGGTGAATTTTGCAGGCGTCTTCTCTAAGTGCGACGTCGAGTGACCAGTGGAGTTTATTCTCAACAAACCAATGCTGGCGAGCTGCTTCGGCGAGCTTTTTGGCGCTAAGCTAGGCTGAGCTGATGGTATAGCGAACCATCGGGGCGTCGGGCGCTTCGTCACCTTCTTGGCGGAAGCTCATTACCACACCGACCGTTTTCAAGCCCGGCCATTCGTAGCTAGGCTCCTGAAACTCTTCAGTAGCATCACTGACGATGTGATAGCGCGTCTCCTGGCGCCCTCGGTTCTTCTCATCCGTGACGTAGGCATCCCCTTCGAAATTGACCACCTTCGCCATGGGGAATGCCGCCTCAAATGCGTCTGCCAGGGCGGGCTGATTCTCCTTCACTGACAGCAGGTAATCCGCGCCTTGTTGCAGCACCTGGGTGGCGATCTTTTTCTGGCAGCCCATGGCATCGATCGTCACTAGGCAGCCGTGGAGGTTCAGCAGCTTGAGCAGCTCAGGAATCGCGGTAATCTCGTTGCTTTTTTTCGCTGTCTTGACCTGACCCAGCACCACTCCATTGGCCGCACTGAAGGCGCTGACCATATGGATGGCGCCCTTGTTCTTGCCTCGGCAATAGGAGCCTCGTAGCGTCTTGCCATCAATGGCGACCACCGCCCCATCGGTGACGTCATGGCAGGCTTTCATCCACTCGGCGAACGCGCTTTGCAGCTGATCGGCATTCACCAGCGCCATGACCCTCGCCAGGGTGTCGTGGCTGGGCACCCCAGCGCTAAAATCGCCGTACTGGCGCAGAAAATCCAGCTTCGCGTGGCCAAAATCCTCGATTTCATCCCAACCTTCCGCACCAGAAATCACCGCGCAAACGGTCATAAACAGGATATCCGACAGCTGATGCTGCACTTTCCAGACTTGGCGGAAGTCGGGAATGATCGATAAATGGTGCATAAGTGACGGTGTCAGCATGGGGCCATCCATGAGCAAAAAGCGTTAGATGACCACAACAGCTCCTAGGGGTAAAGCGCTACGAAGCCCGTCATAGCGCGGTTTTTCATGCGTTTGCCCTGGTAAGGCAGCCAAGCATAAGAATTTGCAGAGAACTCGAGCCACACCAGCAACACCACCGCATAGTAGGCCACCACGCTGAAGACGATCACCGGTCCCTCAAAGACCTCAATAACCTGCCAATGACAAATGTAGGCCCCGGGTCAAAAAAATGGGATAACGATGACAACCGAACACTTGATGCGCCCAAGGAAACAGCCTTATTTGTATGCAATGTCGTTCGGCCCAGAAACAACAAAGGACACTGATCAGAAAACAGCTCAACCTCACATTTACGGGCCTTTACTAGCTTCATCATCGCCCGCCTACTCGAATACCTCTTGAAATACATCTTTCCAAAAATATTTTCAATTTCACTCTTGGGACTTCTTCTGGCATTAGGCATAAACAAGAATTCGCCAACTTCTTCGCCCAACAAAGAAGTTGGAATTATTAACGGAATTACCAAAGTGAACAAATGAGAATCAAAATGGGATCTATACTTCTCTACACTATTCCCAGGACAGACAAAGCGAGAAATATGATATTGGTTATCCACATTCCCTTTGTAACAGAACTGTTCTTTAGCAAATTCAAACAAGATAGGAGCCAAAAGGGATTTTAAACCCAAGTCATCAAAAAGTTTAGTTTGCGCAGGCGCCGACTCGACAAAGGTTTTACCGCCACATTCACCCAGAATATCCACAGCATAACTTTCAATATCTATCAACCCAGACAGCGTGGGGAACTTGACAAACCCCAGCTCAAGAATTTTATCCTGCATTCCATAGAAGCTACCCCAGTATTTTGTTAGTTCGGAGATGGAGAGACTCAAGGACGGCGATATCTTATTAATAATGGCTTCCTTACGCCCTGCGGGGTAACGCACGTTAAACACCTATAAATCCGTTTAGGTGATAATTACATTGACAAATAGGGACAGGCATCGCTGTGACCTCGAGGGGTAGCGGGAACTTGCTTCACCAGACATCACAGCAGCCACACCAGCTGGTAGGGCAACCAGGCATGGGAGTGTGCAGCGAACACGAGCCACACCAGCAACACCGCCGCATAGTAGGCCACCACGCTGAGCACGATTAGCGTCGACCAACGTGCGTCCGTGCTAATCAGCGGAAGCCGTGAGAACACGAAGACTTGCAGGGGAATCAGGTAAAGGGCGACACGGTCGGTGGCGGTGGAGGACATTACCACCAGCGGGATGCAGGCGATGGCCAGCAGCGAAAGCCACCACCACAGGCATCGCTCGTCTTCATTAAGTTGCAAATATCGGTGCAGCACCAGGTAGAGCCCTGCGGGTACGGCATTCATCAATACGCGGATTAGCCCACCCTCGGACTGATAATCGGCCTCGACGTAATTGGCCCAGAGCTGGTCGGCGGAATCCAGCAGGAACAGGTAACCGCCAATCAACGTAGCCACTCCCGCCCAGGCTATGGACGTGAACCGGCTCTGGCTGGCCGCCAGCCCCGCCATCGGCAGCATCAGCACCGCAGACTTGTGGAAAGCCGCGCCGATCAGCACCCAGACCACGAAAATACGCACCCTTCCATCACCGAGGGCCACTAGACCCAGCAGGATGAACCCCAGCGCCACTGCCTGGCGGGTGTAGCCCATGGCCACCACAATGATCAGGTAGGGCACCGCCACCATCAGGGCCAGCCAAGGCAGCGGCTGGTTGCGTGCAAAAGCGACTATGCCGGTCATTACGATGACGCCACAGACTAGGTTCACCCAGTAAATGTTGCCGCCCAGGTTCGCCGCCAGCCAGTTGAGCAGGTAATAGCCCGGGTCCTCACGTGACAACGCCTCAAGCAGCGTCATGGTGGAGGCATGGTCCAGATAACCCAGATACGAGCCCCAATCGCCACCGACCTGGAAACGCAGCCCAATGGCCAAGGCAAAGAGGCTACCGACCAGCCACCAGATCGCAGGACGAGAGGCGGGGGTCAGGCGGTATGGCGCCAGAACGCCTACCGCGGGAATCAGGAAAAGAATCCAGTAAGGCAACATGGCAACCGCGTTTGCAGTGAGTCGTTATTTAATGAGCCGTACCGCGAAGGCACGCGACGGAGACACAGATCAGGTACAAGGATTAGAAACCAGAGGCCAAAAACCAGAGATCAGGGAAGCCCAGGCTTCCACCGCCGCTGCCAAGCCAGTAATTGCAGCACCGTCCAGAGCTGCTGGGCGTGATGCCCGTGCCCCTTCAGGTGGGCTTGCCATAGCGACTGAGCCTGACGGGTATCGAGCAGCGGTAAATCTTTCAAACTGGCAGAAGAGAGTAGATCCTCGGCCCATGGCCTTAGTGGGCCCCGCAGCCAGGCATCCAGCGGCACCGCGAAGCCCATCTTGGGACGTTCTACTAACTCACGAGGCAAATTACGATAGAGCAGCTGACGCAGCACCCACTTGCCCTGCCCGTAGCGCAATCGAATATGCGCCGGGATACGCCAGGCGGTGTGGAAGACATCGGGATCCAGAAAGGGCACGCGCACTTCCAGGCTGCTGGCCATGCTGGCGCGGTCGACCTTCACCAGCACGTCATCCACCAGATAGTGGAGCGTGTCCATCAACAGCATCCACTCCATGCTGTTGAACTGCTGGAGAGCCGGAAACAGGGCATCCAGCGCCCTGCCCTGCCCTTGCCCGACCAGCAGTGCGGCGGGATGACGGTTCATCGCAGCCACCCCCGCGAACAGGGCCTGCTCGCTGGGGCTGGACAGGACTGCCGCCAGCTTGTGCAACTTCTCGCCGAAGGTACGCAGGCGCAGCTTGGCCGGCAGCACCCAGCCTCCCAGCCGCATCAGCTGGTCGTATCGGTGCGAGGGGATCGACTCTAGCGATACCGCCAGGGCTCGGCGTGCCGGCAACGGTAGACGCTTGAGTTTGTGCCAGATTCGCGGAACCCAGAGGTGACGGTTGTAGCCACCGAACAGCTCATCGCCGGCATCGCCGGAAAGCGCCACCGTGACGTGCTTGCGGGTCAGTCGCGAGACCAGCGCGGTGGGTAGCTGGGAAGAATCCGCGAAGGGCTCGTCGAAAAGCTCGGGCAACCGGGGCACCAGGTCGAGTGCCATGTCCGGGGTGGCTTCCAGCGTCAAGTGGTCGGTGCCCAGGTGGGCCGCTACCGCCGCGGCATGGGTGGACTCGTCGTAGCGGGCATCATCGAAGCCCACCGAGAAGGTACGCACCGGTCGGTCGGCCTGTTGCTGCATCAACGACACGATCAGCGAGCTGTCGATACCACCGGAGAGAAAAGCGCCCAGCGGCACATCGGACAGCATTTGGCGGCGTACCGATTGGCCCAGCGCCTGTTCCACCGCTGAAACGGCGGCCTCTGGGTCCTCGATGCGCCCGGTCTGCATCGCTTCATGCACGGCCTGCTCCGCCGACCACCAGGCCACCGAACGCGGCAGCTCACCGGCCAGCACATCGGCAGGCGATACCTTTAGCAGTCCTCCCGGAGGCAACTTGGCGATGCCCTGGAAGATACTGGTTTCGCCGCCCACACAGCCAAAGCGCAGGTAACCTTCCAGGGCGTCGGTCGCCATTGTGCCCTGCCACTCGGGGTGGGCCATCAAGGCCTTGAGCTCGGAGCCGAACAGCACCGGGCCGGTGCCGCGAACACCCTCTACCTCGCCCGCCACAACGCTGCCCCCCGAGCCTCGGGCAGAGCCGCAGCCCTGAGCGAAACCGCAGCCTTGAGCGAAACCATAGTAGAGCGGCTTTTCACCGAAGCGGTCGCGTGCCAGGGTCAGGGTACGGGTTTGCCGATCCCATAGCGCAATGGCGAACATTCCCACGCAGCGCTTCAGTGTCGCCTCGACACTCCAAAGCGCGAATGCCGCCAGCAGGGTTTCGGTATCTGAATGCCCGCGCCAGTTATGGCGCCCCCATCGTTCTTCCCTTTCCAATTCCGTTCTTAATTGTTGATGGTTATAAATCTCGCCGTTGAAAGTGAGCACATAGCGCTTGCAGGATGAATGCATGGGCTGGTGTCCCGCCGGCGAGAGATCCAGAATGGAGAGCCGACGGTGCCCCAATGCCACGCCAGCGTCGCTATCGACCCAAACCCCCGCGTCATCGGGCCCACGATGCCGAAGGGTATCGGCCATCCGCCTGACGGAATTCTCCAGCTCAGCCAGCGAGGGCGAGGCGCCTGTCAAGAAACCGGTGCAACCACACATGTCATCTACCCGTCCGTGAATGCGAGACGCGTGTCAGTGCCGGCCCCGCGAGGGTGCCCACTGCCGCCACTATGGCAAAGTAACTCGTCAGGACCATGTACCCTTCGGCGCCTGCATAGGGCCAAAGGGCCAGCAGGCCGATGAGGGGCATGAGAAAGTAAAACAGACGGAACGAGGCGCGCTGTCTGCCGGGCATACGCAGCAGACGCTTACTGTCCAGATAACCCAGCAGGCGAAAGGTGACGTAGGAAACCGCAGCAGCCAGCCCGATCCCGAGACGTTGGGCGTCCTCCACCACGAACATTACCGGGGCCATGAACCGCAACCATGCTAGCCACAGAAAGGTGGCGGACTTGAGCTCACTGTTCTGCAGCACATTGTGAAGGGAAAAGGTGAGACATAGGGCTAGATAAAACGACCACCACGCAGGCACCGTCAGGAAATCCAGCCATATCGTGATCAGCATGAATGCTATGAGACGACTGCCTGTCCATGCCAGTCCCCAGCCGAGCGTCGCTTCCTGCGGCCCTCGCTTGCGTCCCCCCACTTCCCGTTGAGCAGCGACAAGGTCATTCACGAGGTAACCAATCTCGTACAGGCTGATGAACGCCAAGTAGCTGAGGCCCGCCATGGCCAGGGCGGGTAGTGGTTCCACCTCGCCCAACACGACCACAAGCAGCATCGCGGCCAGCCATTCGAAGACCAAGTGAAAGGAAACACTTCCCTCGCGAAGGCGCGTGTTCAGGAAATAGCTGAATGGCAGAAGATACACCAACTTCATGAGTCAATTTCGATAAAGGTCGCCCCAATGCCTTGCCAGCGTTCACGGTGTGCCGCTTTATGCAGCACGATGTAGGCCACCGAAGCCATCTCGACCAGGCTTCGATCCGTTGCATTATCGGTCATTACGCTGATCGGCCCCTCCAGGAGGGTCTCCCCATACTTAGTGACCATCGCCTGGTGTTTCAGGCCCGTCAGGTCCGTCTCGTAATGCCCGGTGAGGATGCCGTCACGCTGCTCGAGTGAACTAGCCACATACCGCGCACCGGTCAAGTAGGCCAATGCCGCTATCACCGGATCCAGGCTGGCCGAGGCGAGCAGGACGCGTCCAGTTGCCATGGGTTCTTCCAGTACTTGCCAGACGGGATCTACTCGCCGATCAGCCAATAGCCGCCTGGCATACTCGTGGGCACTCTCAACAAGCGCCTCGCACCGCTCTCCGGCCAACTGACGTACGGCGAAACGCTTCAAGAGATGTTGCCCTGTCAATTTCTCAGCCACCGCGAAAACCCACCACGGCAGGCTGCTAGGGGTACACACGGCGCTGAAGAGCCGGGCACGCAATGGCCGAGCGGTGTCCTTGGCAAAGTGGTGGCGCAGAAGCCCGAGCGTGGTGTCATCAAGGACCAGGGTGCCGCAAACATCCACGATATAGAGTTCAATACGGGGCGCGACGGTCATGACTGGCCCTCAAGCTGCTCGTAGACCCTGCGATAGGCGAGCTTGGCCCTCTCAAGCCCAAGGGTTCCCCTGGCGCATTCGCGTAACCGCTCTCCGCCTTTGGCAAGAATGCTGTCCAGATCTCTCAAGATTGTCTCAAAGGCATCCGGATTATTCAGATCAACCACCGCTCCGGCATCCAGGGCGCGTGTCATCGCATCGATATCGCCAACGCCAGCGTTGCTGATCGCCGGGATACCCAAGGCGAACGCCTCGGCCAGCTTTGTCGGTGAACAGGCCATCTGGGAATAGGTGGCGCGTCGAAAGCTGAGCATGATATCCGAGGCACCTAACAAGTTCGGTACCTCGTCACGACGAGCAGGCCTAATATGGATACGATGTCGAAGGTCAGCCAAACTCGACTCGCCCAGGCGTTCCTCATGCTGAGGCGACCAGTCCTGGGTGATAAGAAGCAAGTGGGCGTAATCACGCTGCCGGGCCACGGTCTCGAACAGCCGAAGCATGTCGTCAAGCAGGTAGACAGTACCCAGCGACCCCAAATAGGAGATAACCAGTGCATGCTTGTCGATGCCAATATCGGTACGAGTCGCCAGCTTGTCTGTAGTTGATATGCCCGAAAAATGATCAAAATCAGCGCAACAAGGAATCACCGCAATGGGAGCATGCATTTCAGGCGCCAATCGGCGTATTTCAGGAACTACGCGCTCGGTCAAAACGATTACCGCATCTGCACATTCCAGAAGACGCCTCTCCAAGCGTTTGTAATAGTGATAAAGACGCCGATAGAGCCAGCGGTCCTGGGGCCATAGATTACCCTCCACCCTGTCATCAACCCATAAACCGCGCATATCGAATATCGTCTTTACTCCCATAAAACGACGCAGGAAACAACCTACCTGCATGGCGGGATAACTACGGCAGTGAACAATCGTAAAACGATGTCGACGCTGCAACTTGAGTGCAGTGACATACATTCTAAAAAGGTCCCATATTTTTCCCAACTTTCCCATCCGTGACGTAAAGGTGAGCGGCGTCCATCCAATATTTTTTCTATCAAGCTCATCCCTAAGAGCACTTGAACTACTTTTAAAACGTTCAGCCTTCTCGAAGCTTATAATGTGCAGATGCTGGGGGAGATCCGCGATACTATAGAGGTAAGGTAAAATTTGGCTGCCGCCTAGCGGGTCGAGTAACCCGTCGTAAGCAATAAACAGAACGGGCTGGTTGAATCCACTTGTAACAGGAATATTTTGCATAAAATACCAAATCATTAACCACGACAATGAAGAAGCACCTCAGCGCTCCAAGTTGCAAGCGCAAACACCCTCAATCAGATACATTATCTGTAAAAAAGTTGTTAAAAACATTTAGAAAACCTTTAATCAGAAATCGGTAAAAAGCACATTACGCAATTCAGTCGCTGTATGTGATCACTTAATACAGAAATCTACACACAAGATTTAAATATAACTTTATTGACGAAATGATTAGAGTTAACACTCCTATTTATTCTTCTTATTGAGCGCCAAAGTAAGGAGTTTGAAGTTACTCTAAAATTTCCATAACCGATATTTGAAGAAAAAGCCACGAAACTTGCAGGTGCAGGATGAATTACGAATATTGGAAAACTTACGTGTTGTCTAATATCATCCCACTGGTCTGAAATACATTTAACTGGTGTTTGATGAAGAATGACGCTTTCCGCCAGCGGTGGAGGCAAAAAATAGCATGCCGCACTGTAAATTTTACGACTTAGAACCTCGTAAACGCCAAACTTACCAAATGACAGCAAAGACTTTGAACTCACTTCAATTTTTTTATGTGAACTATAGCAACCCAATACCAAACCGTTAAGACCCGAAAGCTTTGATCTTACCGTTTTGCATTGCCAATGTTTTATAAATGAACTATCAATAACCACGTCATCTTCGCAAAGAAAACACTCTCTCTCCGCAGCCTCTTTAAGAAGCTTATCGCGATGGGTTATAGTGCAAGCAACTGCAGCTTCATTGACCCACTTTCGGCCTTTCTCCCTTTCTTTTTCTCGCAACAGCTTAAATTCTTCTGAAACAAGTTTGTCAGCGTCTTCAACAGTCCATTTTCTGCCATCAACACTTTCCACAAATCTATATTGAGCAGGGTCTTTAAAAGAAGAAGAGAATTTTAACCTGCGTTCAATTTCGCTAGATAAGCTTGCGCATAAAAATCCATCAAAATACATAAAAATCTCCATCTAACTTTCGTAAATTAATAAAGGTCAATAGGCTAGTGTTTGTTAGTCATGCACTCGAACTCCTTAGCCATTGTGCAAAGATATTGATACGAAATCATGCATTAATCGTCGATCAGGCACTTAACACTTATTTACTCAAATCTTATACATGTTAATCACTCTTCCACGCCACGTTATTATGGATAAGATTACGCACTCGAAATGCGACTTCTCCTACGTCATTGTCATTGACTAAAGTTACCATTTGAAAATTGTTATACTTTCGAGCTTCAAGGAGGCTGATGGCTTCTTCACGAAAAAATCTACGGTTTCTAAAGGACTCTCTATATCCACTAGAATAGCCTTGTAGCGATCCACGCTGCGACTCCTCCACCCGACGCTTCTTATCGCGCTCAAAATGAACAGCTGGGTCTGCTTTAACAAATACCACTAGCACTCTATACCGTGACAAAATCTCTAACTTATTTATGCAGAACTTTCGCCACACTTGGTACTGAATTTCACTATGTGCGGCATAATCCATGATGACGCGAAAAGGACCTTCATCCACCACAAAGATTTCTCCTCGGCAGTTCGCATACCAGTCCAGTCCGCCAGTAACCTTAGAGAATCCTTTTATAAGCCTGCCACTGGAAAACGCATCGAGCTGATGGCCATTAAACATTCTTCTTCCGAACAACTCCTGACGAAGCCGTATTCTAGCCTTGGCGAACCATGAAAGATCTGGAGCGCCAACATAGGAAAACTCGTGCCCATAACGGTTTTTAAGGCAATTCAGTAACGTAGTTTTGCCACTACTTCTTGGACCAACAAACTCTACAAAACAAGGAATTGGGTCACGACGACCAACCTTTTTATGTATAGAAATCATGCTTTTCACTTTCTAATTAACAGCTCAAGATAGTTTTTCGCTGCCTCGGCGGGGGAAAAGCTTTTCGCTCTTGTCATCAGGCGTTGGCTGTCATGATCACTCGCAAGTGAAACTTTCATTGCTGCTGTCAATGCAGCTTCATCATTTACTGGTACCAAAATGCCATACTCACCATTTCTTAATATTTCAGCAGGTCCGAAAGGACAGTTGGTAGATACTACCGGTGTACCGTTTAGTAGCGCTTCCACAATAACGTTACCAAAGCCCTCGTAACATGATGACAGTACAAATAAGTCAGCGGTCAAATAGAAACATGTAGGATCACGGTGAAAACCGGCGAAGATTACTTGATTTACAATACCAAGCTCTCGGGAAAGCAGCCGAAGCCTTCCTTCTTCGCTACCATCACCCACTAGCATCAGCCTGGCCCCGCTATTTTTTATTTGGGCGAAGGAGCGTAGGAGCAGGTCATGATTCTTTTGCGCCTTGAGACTCCCGACCGACAAAATTCTACCGCCGCTTGGCACTCCCCATAACGACTCAGCCTCCGACAAATTCTTCTGGCTCGGCATGGGCCTCTGAGGTATCGGGTTATTGATCACACTAAAACATTTTTTCTTGACGCCCGATAGTGTGGCGAGGTCATAAGATACACCTTCCGAAACAGCCACACATGCTTTCGCTAGCCGGTACCCACCGGCCATACTCAATCGCAGGATTCCCCGATGCATTCTCCCCCAGCTTTTGTATTGCTCAGAAAGTGTATTGTGTTCCGAGACCAACACGGAGCAGGTGTGTCCGGAGAGTCGCGCGGCCAGAGGGGCCAGAACTGTCATCGGCCACATGGCAGCAAGCAGGGCATCTGGGCGGCGATACTTGAGGTAGCGTGCCAAGGCCAGC
The DNA here is from genome assembly GCF_900116705.1 of Halomonas korlensis. GTDB lineage: Bacteria > Pseudomonadota > Gammaproteobacteria > Pseudomonadales > Halomonadaceae > Halomonas > Halomonas korlensis. The sequence continues at coordinate 313,625 of NZ_FPBP01000001.1, forward strand.
GGCAGATAGCGAATACGTTCGCAGGCGAGGTCATGCACCACAAAATGGGCTTCTGCCTCGGCCAGTAATTCCCCTCTAGCTTGCAACAACACGAATTCCACGCGATGCCCCTGTTGGGAAAATTCTTTCGCCAACACAAGCCGCACACGTTCCACCCCACCGCCTCGCAGGTCCGGCAAGAGCATGGCGATATTCATGACTGCAGCCCGTTTGCTTGAAAAATAGCTCTGCACGTCGCAGACCATACCAATAAGCTTGATAAACTAGGCTGAGAGCGCACACAGGAAACAGATTGAGAACTCATCATTTTATGCATTAGTAACCTGGCTTCTTACAGAATTTGGAGCCTCCCAATTCTTTGAATACTCACACACCCGTGTCCATGCCCTGTCATTTTCATAATAATCGATACCCAGCGTATCGCGACAATATCCTATCGTTCGTTGATAAATCTTGTTTAGCAAGGAACCTTTTCTTCCCGGAAAATTGATCTTCCCAAGTCCTTCATGGTGAATAAGATAAATATTTTTTACATCTATTTCCGGATCAACATATACAGGGACGCTTTTTCTTAGGCTTGCCATTCTAAACCATAGGTCATCTGTTGTGGGTGATATCTCCAGAAACTTCGGATCGTTCAAGAAATCGAGATCCAGAAGGGGGCGTCTATAAACCACTCCCCCCGCGCCGGTTGGCAACATTTTCATGACAAGGGAGGCGCTAGTTGACAGGCACCAGTGAGAATAGTTCTGCCAGCCTCCCAGCAAAGACTGTTTCATGTAACGGCCCCGCGCACAGACGATACAACCGGAATGCTCACTAGCACTTTTTAGCAAACTGCCCAACCATTCGGGATGATAGAGAATATCGTCATCTATGGTAACGATTTGATCATTATCGGTACTCCCATTGATAGTCGGCAGGAGCTTGCGAAAAGGCCCGGTGTTGTCCACCCACTTCACGTCTACAAGTTCATGATTAAGCCAGTCGGGCACTTCTTGGATTCCTGCATCTCGCAGGTAAGGCTCTTTGGAGATGTTAACCTGAATTCTGCTTGGCAAAACCTTCTGCTTCTTTATGGATTCAATTGCATAGAAAAGCATCCCCAAACGCTGCGCTGTTGTGGTGCAACTTATAATGACGCGACTAGCTTCCATCACTTAGCTCCCGAGCCATTCACCGTGAAGTATGATCGAGCATGACGATCATCCGATTCTACTTGACTTTCAATTCAGCGTTCAGACCTTTCAGCTAATAGGCGTAGATTTATCACTCAGCGTTTTTTCAATTTGCGCGCTAATGCGGTCACCACATCTCGGTACATGTTGATCAATGATATCCAACACCGAATCGACCTGAGCATCTGACACGACGATATCTCCCTTTATGCCACTCGTAACGCCCTCTACCTGCTGGCAAGCAAAAGGGTAATAAAACAACTGATTTTGGGCAGCCAAATCGCGAAAGCAAGGAATCAAGTGCCGCTCAGACAATAAGTCGATGATGACGGTTCCAGAGCTACACCACACCAAATTGGTCAAGGCGGCGCCATGCGGTGCGCAGATAATAGCGGCTGAGGCGAACAGTTGCTGCTGCTTCGTAACACTTAAGCCGTTCAAGGTATGCACCTCAAAGCCCCTATCACTCAAATGCTCCCGGATGACCCTCTCGTTCACAACGCGTCGACGATCGGCATCGGCACGCGATACGAAGATCAGTCGCTCGCCCCTCTGCGGCTTGGGGGACCACCCGCTCATGTCATGCATCGCACGACATAACCACGACGGCAGATTCACGGCCCCCTTGTCTCGAATCGGTATGGTCAATTTATCGAGTGAGACAACCTCATGTCGAGCGTAGGGAATTACCTGTGACTCATGTACGCCGCACATGCTCAGCACATCCCATTGCCACGCCGCATTCGATAGTGGCACAAGGTAGTAATCTGGAAGCTCTGCCTCAGGAAGATGTTGGCGGATATACCAGATATCGGCGATCACATCGGTCCAAAAGTGATAGTAATTGGCGTTATCAAATACACTGTTGCCCAAGAGCGCTATGTTTCCCGACAAACTTCTATGCTCTTCTGTTTTAAGCCAATAGGCTAGGTTCCTGCGTATGAAGGTTAGGGAAAATAATAATGACTGAGCCCCAGGGTACTTCAGTGGCCGATAGTTTCTAGTACAGACGATTGCCTTACGCGACTCCGGATGTCGCTGATGAACTTTCAAAGGCCTACACATCAGTAGCATACCATTCGACAGCACGCACACACCCGAAAATTTAACCTTGCTGATTTGTATCCAATCTAGTGGATTGTACTTTTTATCGCAGGTGGCAACGCAAGTCGAAGGAGCATCCTTATCCTCAAGGATTTCATCTTTATACCATACTGCAAATTTGGTTTTTTTCGGGCTGACAAACCAAGCATGTTCCAGAACGATGGGCAACTTCCTTAAGGGTGCTTTTATTAGCTTCCTAACCACATTCTTCAGTAATTTATTTAAAGGTTTTGCCATGTGGTTACTCACGCCAGAGTCGGTATACACATATAGATTTTCAGCATGGAAGACGCGATCATGTCACCCTACCACTTTGATAAAAGACTCTTACTTTTAAAATTGCCAAACTAATTTATTAAAATTATCGAGATTTCACATCAAACAACTTGTCAGGAAGCTGTAATAGTAGATTTCGGCACTTTTAACTCCAGGTTAATAACCACTGCATCATTATAGTGTTCCAGCTGGGCAGCGAAATACTCAATTGTTCTCATCAACCCCTCCTCCAATGCCACGGTAGGTGTCCACCCGAGCTTCTCAGTAGCTCGACGTAGATCCGGACGTCGTTGTCTCGGATCATCCATGGGTAACGGATGAAAACTTAGCTTGCTGTTACTATCCGTTAGACTTATCACTTTTTCAGCTAATTCTCGCATGGAGAATTCACCGTCGTTACCAAGATTGACTGGACCGACTACGTTCTCCGCATTCATGAGACGAATCAAGCCATCGACCAAGTCATCAACATAACAGAAGCTGCGTGACTGATTGCCGTCTCCGTATATGGTGATTTCTTTATTCTGGAGCGCCTGCATGATGAAGTTGCTGACGACTCGCCCATCATCGGGGTGCATGCGCGGCCCATAGGTATTGAAAATACGCGCCACCTTAATATCCATCCCATACTGGCGATGGTAGTCGAAGAATAATGACTCGGCACAGCGCTTGCCTTCATCGTAGCAGCTCCGCGTGCCGATAGGGTTGACCTTTCCGCAGTAGGTTTCAGGTTGTGGGTGCACTTCTGGATCGCCATAAACTTCGCTTGTTGACGCCTGAAGAATTCTCGCCTTGGTGCGCTTGGCCAGTCCCAAAAGATTGATGGAACCATGTACGTTCGTCTTGATGGTCTGCACGGGATCGAGCTGATAGTGAACTGGACTTGCTGGGCACGCAAGATTATAGATTTGATCAATCTCAAGATATAAGGGAAAGTTAATATCGTGGCGAATAATTTCGAATTTCGGGTTATCATGCAAATGCATGATATTATCCTTGCTACCTGTAGAGAAATTATCGACACAGATAACATTTTTCCCTTCATTCAAAAGTCGCTCGCACAGATGAGACCCCAGAAACCCTGCTCCACCGGTGACTAGTATGGTATTTACCATTGTATTCTCCTATCTCTTATTCCAAAATTTTTTCAAGGCACTTAACCCATCAAACCCGATATAGAATTGTGTACTGGCTCGGTACGAAGCTGCATGGGAACTAGCGTTTATGCATGTTGTGCCATGCGTTGGAAGGTCCTGTTTCGCTTCAATAATGATCGGTAATCCCCTTGGTCTACGATCTTTCCCCCGGAGAGCAAGTAGATGTGGTCGCATTGCCTTACGGTGGCCAAGCGGTGGGCGATCATGATGATGGTCTTCTTGCCAGAAAAGGCGTTGATAGCCTCCATAATATTATTTTCGGTAATGCCATCCAGGGCGCTGGTGGCCTCGTCCAGAATCAGCACCTCCGCATCGTGGTAGAGCGCTCGTGCTATGCCGATACGTTGGCGCTGACCGCCGGAGAGCTGTACGCCCCGCTCGCCGACTCGGGTTTCTAGGCCATCGGGTAACTCGGCTAGGAGCCCATCTAGGTGTGCCAGTTTCGCGGCATGGCGTACCTTTTCGTCATCGATGACATCGGTCGGCAGACCGAAGCCGATGTTCTCGCGAATGCTGCTGTCTGCCAGGAAAATAGACTGTGGCACAAACCCCAAGACGTTCTGCCATGCACGCCGGTTTGCGGATGTCACTGGCTGGCCATCAACCAACAATTGCCCTTGGCTTGGCTCGATCAGCCCCAGCAGTAAATCAATGGCAGTCGATTTACCGGAACCGGAAGCTCCTACCAAACCGACTATCTGGTTAACTGGAATCACTATATTCACTCCTCTTAATGCCGGCTCCTGCTTGCCAGGATAGGTAAAGCTCGCATTTTCCAGTTGAATACTTTGTTTGAGTGCCAAGTGTTGCTTCGCTCGTTCCTGCTCGGTGGGCTGTTTAAGAATATCCCCTTGGCTGCTGGCGTAGAGATCAATCCGTAAGGCATCAAAGGCGGCCAGGTTGCCGCGGATCTGCGAGAGGCTGGTATAGACCTGCTGGAAGGCTGGCAACAGCTTGAAGCCCGCCAAGGCATAAACGGAAAGCACCGGCAGAATGGAACCCAGATTGCCTTTGTGTGCAGCCAGCAGATAGAGCACTAGAAAGATCACGCTGCCGAAGGCCACCAACTCCATGGCGTAGCGAGGTGCCTGGCTCAAGGCTTGGGTGGTGCCTTGGGCTTCGGCGAAGCGGTCGCTGGCACCGTCGAAGCGGTCGGTGAATACCTGTTGGCGACCCAGCAGCAGAGCGTCCTTGATACCGCCAAAACCTTCCGCCATCAGCTTGAAGCGCGACCGCTGCGCCTCGGAGATGCTCTTGCCATTACGAATCAGCCGCCGGCGCACGGTGCGAAAGAGCAGTACATAAGCCACAGAAAAAATTATCAGTCCCGCCAGGGCCACCAGCGGGTTGTAGAGGAATATCGCTACCGTCATGAACAGCGCCATCACCAACTTGGCGTTCATCTGCATCAACGGATTTATGATCTTACCGGTTATTCGCTGACACTCCTGAGCGATCTGATTGGTCAACTGGCTGCTGCTACCGCTGGCATGGAATAGCCAAGGCTGGTGCATGTAGTGGGTATAAAGTCGGCTAGCGAGCTGCGCCCCCACCTGCGCGCCATACATCGAAAGCCGCCAAATGGTGTACATCGAGATCAGCGCTGCGCCGGTCAGCACCACCAGCACGCCAATACCCAGCCAGAACAGAAAGGTGCGTGGCTCGGTAAAGCCGCTGGCGCGGTAGAACTCGGCCATCATGCCCTCGCCCTGAAGCTGGCTCATATCGCCTACCAGCGCCATGAAGGGGCCGATAGACACCACACCGGCGATCTCGGCAAAGGCCATCAGCACCACCAGGAACTGCAGACGCAAGAGTTTTTTGCGCTGCTCAGCAGTAAGGAGGCGATAGAGCTCCTTGAGCTGACTCAGCATGGCGCAACAAACGAAGCGATTGGGGTGGTGTTTGTATCATTTATTGTCAGGGTTGTGGTCTGACGCATCAGCTCTACCTGTCTCATATTAATTCGCTTCACTTGAGTACTGAACGCCGATGTTGAGTTAGCCCGAGTTCTGCAGGTCATAAAAAGTGCTAATCTTCAGGATTAACGACTACCGAAGCCGGTCAGCACGGTGCGGATGGTGCGTATCACAATCAACAAGTCGAGCCAGAACGAAATATTCTTGATGTAATAGAAATCATATTCCAGTTTCTGGTTCATGCCATCCACCTCGGCGGCGTAGCCCTGCTCCACCTGAGCCCAGCCAGAAATGCCGGGCCGCACCACGTGCCGGTAGTGGAAGAACGGTACATCCCTATGGTACCAATTTGCCAAGTCCATGGACTCCGGTCGCGGGCCGATCAGGCTCATGTCACCCTTCAGCACGTTGAATAGCTGGGGTAGCTCATCCACCCGATACTTGCGGATCACCTTGCCTACACGGGTGATGCGTGGATCCTCATTGTTTTCGGTATAGCCCATACCTTGCTGGTTTATAAACATGCTGCGGAACTTGTAGACGGTGAAGGGGCGGCACTGGAAGCCCATACGCTGTTGGGTGAAAATGACGGCCCCCGGGCTCTCCAGGCAGATAACAACAGTTGTGATGGCCATCAGCGGCAGGGTAAGGGGCAACGTTAACAGAACGGTGAGCAAGTCCAGGCAACGCTTGAGCACCTCATAGCCTTCATCCGGCTGTAGACTGCCGTAACGATTCTCGTACAGGTGGCCCAGCCGTACACGGCCGGTCAGCCACTCGTAGGTGGTAGTGGCGTGATAGACAGGGATGCGGTGAAGCGTACAGTCGGCCAGAAAACGCTCCCACTCAGGAGGCAAATCAGCGTGCAAATCGGCAACCACGCCGTCCACGCGAAGCTCACCCAGCGAAGGCATATCCAGGCTGTGCCATTTGACGTTACCGATTTGGCACAGGCTGGGCGCCTTACCGAATGGCACTACGGCGAGCTTGAGCTGATGGTAATTTTGTGCGATCCAGTAACCCGCGGTGGAAGACAAAGCGGTGAGTAAGTAACTGGCAAGATAGAGCGTCTCGTTCGGCTCGATCGTGATGAAATTAAACAGGACGAAGGGAATGGCAAAACAGACCGAGGTCACCGGTATGCTCAGCAAGTAGCCGCGAGCGCCAGGCAACCGGCTCAGGCGTTGCAAGATAGAAAGCGTACCCCCGTAGGCCAAGGTAATCGCGAAGAACGTCGTCCAGTGTGCAGCGTCGGCGATATTCCATAGGGCTTCGTCCCAGATGAACAATGCCGGGAGCAGGACGGTCAGGAAAAATCCCAGCAATAATTGCAACTTGCGGCTGAGGATCAGCCGTTTGAAGAACTGGGAGTTCCGCCTTTGCATCGGTAAGTAAGACGTGATGCTTGCCATGGTGACTTCCCTTGGGCGCTGCACTGGCACTCTGGTGTTACTGCTGTGCTTCTGCATGTCCTTATGCATATTCTTTCGCTACCCCGACCGTCTCCCCGGCATAATCGATTGCCGAGGATGTGGCTTGATGTCGGCCTCGTTTCGGCCGGAGTGGCTGCTCACTTGTAGGAATAGTTGTAGTGACCGTAGTAGCCGTAACTCGTGGCGGCCGTGCGCTCCGTAGCGTTGAGGATGGCGCCCTTGAGGGTGACGCCACTGGTCTCCAGGCGCTGCATCGCTGCTTCGACTTCCCTTGGTGGGTTCACGCCGAAACGCGCCACCAGCAAGCCAGTGCCGACCTGCTTGCCGATGATGGCGGCATCTGTCACCGCCAGCACTGGCGGGGTATCGATGATCACCAGGTCGTAGCGGGACGACACCTCCGCCAACAACCGGGAAAAGTTTGGTCGCATCAGTAGCTCGGAGGGATTAGGCGGTGAAGTACCACGAGCGATGTAATCCAACCCTTCCACCGCTGAGCCGCGGATAGCCTCTTCCAGCGTCTGCTGACCGCTGAGCAGTTCGGAGAGCCCGCCTTTGCTGTCACCTTTAAAGGCATGGTGGAGATGACCCTTGCGCATATCGCCATCGATGACCAAAACCTTCTGGCCAGCCTGAGCACAGATCGCGGCCAGGTTGGCGCTGATGAAGCTCTTGCCAACCGTGGGAGCGGAGCTCGTGATCATGAGCCGATTGTCACCTGCATCCAGCATGGCGAAGTGCAGGCTGGTGCGCAGACTACGCAATGCCTCGATGGAGAGATCCGTCGGGCTTCGCAAGGCCAACAGGTCACGCAGACCGGCAAGCTTGCGTCGCCGCGGGCCGGACTTGAAGCCACCCGAGAGCTTCGCCTGCTCCTCGGAAAGGGGAACGGTTGCATAGACGGGCAGGCCTAGGTCTTGTAGCTGCTTGGGCACCTCGATACCACGGTTGAGCAGGTAACGGACCATGACAATAGCAATCGCAACGAGCAGGCCCATAAGCAGGCTGATCGCCATGATCTGGCTCGAACGCGGCGCGATGGGTGATGGTTGTACGACAGCCGAATCGAGAATCCTGACATTGCCGACGGTGCCCGCCTGGATCAGACGCATTTCCTGCTGCTTGTTGAGTAGCTGGACATAGATTTCCTGATTAACGCGCGCCGCCCGCTCGAGCCTGAGAATTTCCTGCTGGGTCTCGGGGAGATCGGTGATGCGACTCTCCAGTTCCGCCTTGTTTTCCTCCAGCTGTTCTTTCTTTTCCATCAGCGCCTGGTAGGTTGGGTGGCTACTGGTGAACCTTCGCTCCAGCTCGGTCCGCTGAAACTCGATGTCCGATAGCTGGTTCTCGAGCGTCACCAACTTGTTCAGCATTGCCTCGGTCTGGAAGTCCAGATCAACGGAATCGCGCTGGGCACGATAGTTATTCAGGTTGGTTTCAGAAGCGGCGAGCTGTTCACCTACCTGAGGAATCTGTTCCTCAAGGAACTCCAGCTGGCGGTCGGCCTCGGCAGATTGACGTTCGATATTCTGAGCGAGGAAGACCTGCATGATGGTATTGAGGGTATTTTCTATCTGTGTCTGGTCCTGACCGGTCAGGCGAAGATTGACTAGCCACTCACCTTCTGCTTGTTGGCTGCTCAGGCTCGACTTGAGCCCGTTGATCGCACTTAGCCGTGTGCTTCGATTGAGTACGAATTCGGCACCTGGATGCGCCTCAATGCGCTGCACGAATAGCCGATGACCCTCATCGCTGTGCACCGTTTCGCCTGCCTGGCCGGTCACCACAACACGCTCGTCCTGCAGCAAGGAATAACCTCCGTCGCCCTCCGAGCGGAGGATATAGGGACCTAGGGACGCCCCCTCGGGCACCTCGAAGCGCGACACCTCGGCAAACTCATTGGCCCAGACATAAGGATAATCACGCAAGAAGGACGGAACGGACACACCCTGGTTGACCAAAAAGTTACCAAGGTACGGCAAGCGCCTGGGTGAGACGTGGATGGTCAGGTTCTCTCGGTCAACTGCCCCACCCAGCACCATTCTCGATTTCAGGATGCCGATCTCGGTCAGGGTTCGGGATTGCTCGGCACTGGACTGCTGACCCGCCATCCCGGGGAGGTTGATCAGCGAGCTGCTCTCGCTTTCCACCTGCACCAGCGAATCGGCGCTGTAAACGAGGGGCTGGGATCCTGCATACAGATACCCACCGATGGCAAACAGCAACATAACTAAGGCAATTAACCATTTATGATCAACCAACCAGCCGAAAAAGTGACCGAGATCAATATCTGGTACTGCAGATTGTTGCGAGGGGGGCTTTTCAGTCACATGACGTCCTTCGATGGACATAAAAATAACGGGTCGGGAATCTTCAGGTTGTGTACGTGGGAGTAACAGTTCGATTGAAACAATGTGGAAAGTGAGTAGTAAAACGAGACGTTAGCCACGCTACCGCCCGAGGGTAGCGCGGTGCATCCCCGTAACAGACATTGTTTATATTGCACAGACACATTGTGAAGTTAAGTAATCTTGGATAATAAACACCGGCGGCTCAAGGGTTAAGATAAGCATGCCCAATAGATGGATTTACTAATACTAAGAGCTTAAAGATTAAAAATTACCGATTTAAGCTATATTTTTAATTAGAAGTAATTAGTTAAATGTAACCACTTAAATAAAATCTGTTCATTAAGAATCTCCTTTAATTTAACTCATCAGTATATGAGACATCATATGTAACTGCCCGCCGATCATCGCGAAATAGTCCTTCGAAACTAACCACCGCATCACGCGCTGTAGGCTCGCCCTGGTAAGGGCCGGTCATGGCTGTTCGTGCCGGGCCAGCGTTTTGCATCGGGAATAAAAAAGGGCGCCGAATCAATCGGCGCCCTTTAGGTCAGTGAAGCGTCAGCAGGTCAATCGCTTTCGGGACTGCCTGAGTCCGGGGTGGCTCGCATGCGTCGACGCAGGATGGGCCCGACGATATAGGGCAGGATCAACCCCAGCCCGGCGAACACCCAGAGACCAATGGCCAGGCCGCTGTTCCACAGGATGGTCCAGTCACCGTCAGAGATATCCATGGCGTGGCGCAGGTTCTTTTCCATTTCCGGCCCCAGCAACAGCCCGAGGATGATCGGCACCAGCGGAATCTCCAGCTTGCGCAGGAAATAGCCGCCCACGCCGAAGGCCACCATGAAGTACAGATCAAAGATAGTGTTGCTGATCGAATAGATACCTACGAAGGCGATCATGGTGACGATCGGCAACAAGTACATAGGCGGTACCGACAGCAGCTTGACGAAGATGCCGACCAACGGAATGTTCAGGATCAGCAGCAGGAAGTTACCAATCAGCAGCGCGGCGATGACCCCCCAGACGATATCGGCGTTCTGGGTGAACATTAGTGGCCCCGGCGTGATGTTCAGCGAAATCAGCAGCGCCAGCAGCACCGCTGTCGTACCGCTGCCCGGCACACCCAATGTCAGCATGGGGACAAGAGCCCCGCTGGAAGCACCATTGTTACCAGCTTCGGGGGCTGCCACACCACGCGGGTCGCCCTTTCCAAAATAGCCTTTCTTGCCCAGCACGCGCTTTTCCAGGGTGTAGCTGATGAAGCTACCCAGCGAGGCACCGGCCCCAGGCAGTACGCCAGCGACGAACCCCAACACCCCGCCGCGAAAACTGGTAGGCAGGATCTCGCGAATATCCTTCCACTTCAGTGAGAGCTTGTTGACGACCATCTTCTCCTTGCCACCGCCGGCCTTCTCTTCGATGAAGAACAACAGTTCGGAAATGGCAAACAGCCCCACGATGGCAATGATGAAGTCCACGCCTTCGTAGAGCTCCAGGGTACCGAAGGTAAAGCGCTGCACGCCGGTGGAATCGATGCCGACCGTGGCGATCATCAGGCCGATGGCCGCCGCTACCACCGTCTTCATCGGATTCTTGCCGGTGATGCCGCCCAGGGTCGCGAAGGCCAGCAGGAACAGCGCAAAGTACTCGGCGGGCCCGAAGGTCAGCGCGAAATCGGCCAGCAACGGCGCCAGCAGGATCAGGCCGATGGTAGCGATCAAGCTGCCCATGAACGATGCCACGGCAGAGATCGCTAGCGCCTCGGAGGCCTTGCCCTGTTGCGCCATCGGGTAGCCGTCGAGACAGGTCATCATCGCCGGCTCATCGCCGGGAATATTGAGCAGTATCGAGGAGATACGCCCGCCGTACATGGCGCCGGCATAGACCGAGGTCAGCATGATCAGGGCGGTTTCCGGGGCCAGGCCAAGCGTAAAGGCCAGCGGAATCAGGATCGCCACCCCATTGGCCGGGCCAAGCCCCGGCAATGCGCCAATCAGGGTGCCGAGAAAGGCCCCGATCAGCGCAAACATCAGGTTATGCGGTTGCAGCGCGACACCGAAACCGTCCATCAGATAGCCCAGCGTTTCCATCAGCCCACCTCCAGGAACGACAGCACGCCCAGCGGTAGCGCCAGGTCGAGGGCAAAGTTGAACACCAGATACACCACCACACCGGAAATCGCCCCGATGATATAGGCCTTGACCGGGCGCGATCCCATCCGCCAGCACAGGGTGCCCACGGCCAGTGTGGTACTGATGATGAAGCCCAGCGGTTGAAGGAACATCGCATAGAGCACCAGCACCACCACGGCGATGATCAGCTCGATGCCCGTACGGCTCCATGGCCAGGCGTTATCCGGGTCCGGCCGCACGACCATGTAAAGGCTGGAAAGCCCCAGCACGATGGCCAATAAACGAGGAAAGGTGTCGGGTCCGACAGCTTCGGACCCACCAAACGGCTCGGGAAACTGGGTAGTGCCCCAGCCGTACGCGACGGCCAGGACAATCATCAGTATTCCGAAGATACGGTCGTTGTAAGTCATTATTGAATCAGCCCGATATCCTTGGACAGTTGTTCGATATCAGCGATCTGGTCGGTCACGAAGGCTTCGAACTCGCCGGCGCTCATATGGAAAGGCATCAGACCGTTCTGCTTCATGACGCTCTGCCACTCGTCGCTGGCATAGACGGTGTCCATCGCATCGACCCAGTACTGCTTGGCTTCGTCGGAGATATCCGCCGGCATATAGAAACCGCGCCAGTTGGGGCCAATCGCTTCGATGCCCTGCTCACGTGCGGTGGGGATATCCGCCAAGTCGCCGGGCAGGCGCTCTTCGGAAAGTACCGCGAGTACCTTCAGGTCGCCGGACTCCATGAAGCCCTGTGCTTCGGTGATATCGCCGGTGAACGCTTCAACGTGACCGCCGATTACCTGGGTCAGCGCCTCGCCACCGTTGTTGTACGACAGGTAGGCGATGCGTGGCAGGTTCTCAACCTCGGCGGCCTGGGCCGCGATCAGCACCTTGAGATGATCCCAACCGCCCTTGGCGCTGCCGCCGGCGAACTTCACGCTGCGCGGGTCTTCCTTCAAGGCGTCCATCAGCGCGGGTAGATCCTCGTACTCGGAATCGGCCGACACGGCGATGATGCCGTAGTCGGCGCCCAGCGCCCCGATCCAGTTGACCATGTCGGCGGTCATGTCAGGGAACTGGCCCTGAGCGAGGCGGGTCGTCGTGGCCGTGGACGCCGCCACGAGGAGCTTTTCGTCGCCGGCGCGCTTGCTGATGGTATGGCCATAGGCGACACCGCCACCGGCGCCGGCCATGTTGATGGTCTGAACGTTACCCGACACCAGGTCGAGCTCCTGGAGCACATTGCCGACGCTGCGGCAGGTGAAGTCCCAACCGCCGCCGGGATCGGACGGTGCTATGCACTCCACCTTGCCCTGGGGTTCAAAAGCCAAGGCGCTTCCCGCGCTCAGGGTCAGTGCGGCAATGGCGAACAGCTTGAGTGGCGCTCTGGTGGACATTGTTATATTCCCCTAACGGAATGGATCCGGGATGGATCGATGTTTGACTTGGGGAGGTTCATCGCTTACCTTACAGTTCTGTAAGGCAGAACCTCGTTCCTCAGAACAGAAAATTAGGCGCCTCGCCCAGCGAGGTCAACGGCTATTCAATCGATTGCGACTAAAGTTCAATTCAGCCCACCCCTCGCTTTCCGACTTTATCGGCCGCCTCCAAAGCGGCATCAGCGACAGGAATCGCCCATGGCACAGGATCGTGTAGAAGCCGTCGAGCGGGCGCTCACGGTGCTAGAAGCGTTCGATTCTGCTCAGGAAACCTTGAGTCTAGCCGAGCTCGCCCACGTCACCGGCTATTACAAGAGCACGCTACTGCGCCTGCTTGGCTCGCTCGAACGCTTCGACTACGTAAAACGCGGCGAGAACGGCCGCTGGAGCCTGGGACACACCCCCGTTCGCCTGGCGCGACGCCACACGCCCAGTCGGCACCTGGCGGCTCGGATCCAGCCATTGCTTGATCGCCTGGCAGCAGAGAGTGGCGAGACGGCCGCACTGCTGGAAGGCCGCGGCCGTCATATCGAATGCCGACTCGCCGCGCTTCCCGAGGCCAGCCTGCGTCACGACCTGCGGCCCGGCGTGCGTTGGTGCAGTAGCGATGCGCATGATCCGCGCCCGCTAGTAACCGGCGGTATCATGGTGTATCGACCGCTACCCGCCCCACCGGGAGAACCGCCCCTATGGCTGACGCTATCAGGCCCGGCGAGTCGCCTTGATCCCATCCTTGCCGCCGCCAGCCTGGACAATGCCCTGACAACGCTGGCCCAGCCGCGAGACGAGCCCATGGAGGCCACGCCATGACGCTGTTGCTGGTGGAAGATGATCGTCTACTGGCCGAGACGCTGGTCGACACCCTGCGGTTGGGCGGCCACCAGGTGGACCATCTGGCTGACGGTGAGGCGGCCCGCACACGCCTCGGGGCGATGAATCATGGCTATGCGCTGGTGCTGCTGGATCTCAACCTTCCCGGCTGCAGCGGTCTCGACGTACTGACGGCGCTGCGGCGCCAGGATAGTGGCACGCCCGTGCTGATCCTGACCGCACGCGGTGCCGTCGAGGATCGTGTGTGTGGCCTCGACCTGGGCGCCGACGACTATCTGGCCAAGCCCTTTGCCCTTGACGAACTGGAGGCTCGGGTCAGGGCGCTGATGCGCCGACGCGGCAGTGATCGTGAACTCAAGGTGGGGTCGCTGGTGCTCGATGTCATGGCTCAGCGCTTCACGCTGGAAGGCGAGCCGCTCGGGGTTCCCCCTCGCGAACAGCGCTTGCTGACGTGCCTGATGCGCCATGCCGGAGAGCCCGTGGAGAAGGTGCGGTTGGCGGAAGAAGCCTTTCAGGACCAGCCGATGGGCGACAACGCCATCGAGGTGTATATACACCGGTTACGCAAGCGGCTGACCGGGCACGGCGTGACGCTTCGCACCGTTCGTGGCCTGGGTTATGTGCTGGAGACGACGTGACGCTGACCGACAGCCTCTATCGTCGCCTGCTCACCTGGCTGCTGGTCCCCCTTCTCGCGCTGGGCGGGCTGATGCTGCTGCTGGCCTGGAGTGAAGCGCGCCGCACCGCCGACCGCGCCTTCGACCGCCTGCTCGAGGCGGCCACACTATCCATTGCCGAGCAGGTGCAGTGGCAGGACGAACAGCTATGGCTCGACCTGCCCCCCGCCGCACTCGAGATGCTGGCGACCGACGCGCAGGAGCGGGTTTTCTATAGCCTGGTCGACCAGGCAGGCCGCGTGGTCACCGGTAACGCGGAACTCCCGGGTGATCCGAGGGATGACAGCGCGTCCGGCGATACACGGCTTTATCGAGACATCGAGTGGCGTGGCATGGAGCTGCGCCAGGGCGTGCGTCGCTCCCGGCTCGAAGACTGGCGGCTGAGGGAGCGTTTCGAGGTACGGGTCGCCCATACCCGCGAGGGTCGCGAGGCACTGATGAAAGAATTGCTGCGCGGCAATCTCGCCTACATCCTGGCCATGGCGGCCGTGGCGATTACCGTGCTGCTGCTGGCGATCCGCGCCGCCCTCACCCCGCTGACCCGGCTGCGGCGTGCGATCCGCGCCCGCGACCCGCGCACCCTGGAACCCTTGACGCTGCCGCTGCCCAGGGAACTTGCCGAGCTGCGCGAGACCCTCAATGACCTGCTGGCCAGGATGCGCCGTGTACGTGCCAACCAGGAGCGTTTCATTGGCGACGCCTCCCATCAACTGCGCACCCCCTTGGCGGGACTCTCGGCACGTGCCGAACTGGCCCTGCGCCAGGAAGACCCCGCCCGTTGGCGTGAGGCTCTGCTCGCCATGCAGACGACCAGTGCCAAAACCGCGCGGTTGGCGATGCAACTCCTGTCACTGACCCGGCTGGACAACCCCGAATACCAACCCGAGCTCGTCCCGCTCGACCTCAACGCCATCGCCCGAGAGGCGGTTCGCGAGCATTGGAGCCAATGCCAGCGCAGCGGCGTTGACCTGGGTCTCGAGGCATCGTCGTCGCCGCTCGTCGTCAACGGGGTCGACTGGCAATTCGCCGAGGCGCTTAGCAACCTGATCGACAATGCCCAACGCTACGGCGCTCGCTGCATCACGGTACGCACCCGGGCAACACCTCTTACCCTTGAAGTCGAGGATGACGGTCCCGGAATTCCCGCCGAGCTACGCTTGAGAATGTTGCGTCCCTTTCATCGTGGTGACGAGGCGCTGGAGGGGTCGGGGCTTGGCCTGGCCATTGTTGATGGCATTGCCCGCAGCCACCATGCCACGCTGAATCTCGAGGCGGGCCAGGACGGACGCGGCCTGCGCGTGCGGCTGGTATTTCCGGAGGCGGCGCAATGAGAACGCTACGTTGCTATTGGCTGACGCTGGTGCTCGGTCTCTTGCCGTTGGCCACCCTCGCCGACGAGACCCTGCATTACCCAGCCGACCCCACCACCGACGCTCCCCGCCCGCTGGTGGTGCATGCAGCCCTCGACCTGCCCCAGATCGAGCCGGTCCTGCAAGCCTTTCACCGTCTGCATCCCGAGGTTGAGCTGACCTATCGCAACTTCACGACGCTCGACCTGCATCAGCGCTTTCTCAAGGCCCCCGATCAGGCCGATGTCATGATCTCCTCGGCCATGCCCTGGCAGTATCGGCTGGTCAACGACGGCCACGCGCGCGAGCAGCTCAGTGCCAATGCACGCGCATGGCCTGCCTGGGCCCGCTGGCGACATGAACTCTTTGCCTTCACCTTCGAGCCCATCGTCATGGTGGTCCGCAGAGAGCTGGATGAGCGCTATGGCACGATCCAGGGCCACGCCGATCTTCTGGCGCTGCTCGAGCGCCACGGCCGTGAGCTCTCGGGTCGGGTCGTGACCTACGATCCGGCGAGCAGCGGTGCGGGGTATACCTATGCCATCGAAGAGTCGCGTCTCTCGCCACGCTATTGGGAACTGGTGGCCGCACTCGGCCAGGCAAGGGCACAGCTGGTCGATACCACCGACGATATGCTGGAGGGACTGATCGAGGGGCGCTACCTGGTGGGTTACAACCTGCTGGGCAGTTACGCCCGGGATGTGGTCGCGGCGCATCCCGAATTGAGGCTTGTCGTGCCCGATGACTACGCCCTGGTGACGCGACGTCTGGCCTTCGTCCCCCAGCATGCGCCCCATCCCGATACCGGAGGACGCTTTCTGGACTTCCTGATCAGCGAGACGGGTCAACGCCTGCTCGCCGAGCAGACCGCTCTCGGCGCCATTCATCCAGCACTGGATGGGCCGGGTACCGCAGAGGCACTGCGCCGCGAACTCGGTGACGCCTTGCGGCCGATCGACCTGGGCCCAGGACTGCTGGCCACGCTCGATGACCTGAAACGCCAGGCGCTGTTGTCGCGCTGGCAGCGAGAGTTCAGCCGCTACACCGCCGCGCCGCCCTGATGGCTAACCACCGCGCTGGCCCTGCCCAGTATCCCAGCCAACCGCCCGAGCTTGCTCGGGAGAGAACCAGGCGAGCCGCTCATGCAGCCCCACGACCCCGCCGACGATGATCAGGGTGGGGGGGCGGATGCAATCCCGTTCCAGAGACGCCGGCATGCTGGCCAGCGTACCGCAGTGAACGCGCTGCCGCGCCGTTGTCCCCTGTTCGATAAGGGCCAGCCGAGTGTCGCTGCTCAGACCATGTTGCATTAGCTGGTGGCGTATCTCGTCGAGACCTTGCAGGCCCATATAGAAGACCAGCGTCTGCCCCGGGCTTGCCAATGCTGCCCAATCGAGATCACAACTGCCGTTTTTCAAGTGCCCGGTAATCAAGCGCACCGATTGGGCATGGTCGCGGTGGGTCAGCGGAATACCCGCATAGGCCGCGCAGCCAGAAGCCGCCGTGATGCCGGGAATTACCTCCACCACGATGCCGGCCGCCACCAGCGCCTCGAGTTCCTCACCCCCTCTTCCGAAGATGAAGGGATCGCCACCCTTCAATCTGACGACACGCTTGCCGGCCTTCGCCCAGTCGACCAACGCCTGGTTGATCCCTTCCTGAGGAACACTGTGACGGGAGCGTGCCTTGCCGACATAGCGGCGCTCGGCATCGGGGGCGGCCAGCGCCAGGATCTCCGCACCGACCAGGCGGTCGTGGAGAATGACCTCGGCATCCTGGAGCCGACGCAGCGCTTTCAGCGTCAATAGCTCGGGATCGCCCGGGCCGGCACCGACCAGGCTGACGCGTCCCGTCGTGCTCTTCGCGGTTGCCTGCGTGGCGTAGCGATGCTCGACGGAGTTGTCAGCGCGGCCGTCAGCATTTGTCATATTCCATAAACCTCAATTTTCATTTACCGGATATGCCCTACAGTAAGCAAACGCGCCTCGAGACGCTATCCCGCGAGGTGGCAATCTGCCGCGATACCGATACGCCGGCGCCCTGGCAGCGGTTGCTTACAGGTCGATAATGACGTGAATATTGGTGACTGATCTGGTCAAAACTTAAGTACATGAATCGGTAGCCAAACCATAAGGCGAACTTTCTCCAGACGTTAAAGGCTGGTCTATGCTCTTAGTTAATCGGCGCACGCCAGGCGAGTACTGCGCAGTGACCCCGACAGCTCGGAAGCAATTGTCCAGTGGATCAGGAGGATTCCATGACCAGCAATCTTCGTATCAGCCCGATTTCACTTCCGGACAATCGTGCCCGACACATCATCGAGCAACTACTTGACGGCTCTGGAATCACTTTGAACGGCTCGGCATCTCACGATATCCAGGTATTTCATCCTGATCTGTTCTCGCGGGTATTGCGCCATGGGACGCTGGGTCTCGGCGAGGCCTACATGGACGGCTGGTGGGAATGCGAACGTATCGATCAGCTTGCCTGCCGGCTGATCCGCCATGGGCTGGGGGATCGGGCGCACCCGGCCTCCAAGCGGCTCTTGTACCGGTTGCAGTCCGGCCTTATCAACCTGCAGAGCCGGGCCAGGGCATATATTGTCGGCGAGGCCCACTATGATCTCGGCAATGACCTCTTCGAGGAAATGCTCGACCCCACCATGTGCTATTCCTGCGGCTATTGGAAACGAGCCGACACCCTGCATGACGCCCAGTTCCAGAAACTGGAACTGGCCTGTCGCAAGTTGCAGTTGACCCCCGGGATGCGTGTGCTCGACATCGGGTGTGGGTGGGGCAGTTTCGCTGATCATGCGGCTCGCC
This sequence comes from Halomonas korlensis, assembly GCF_900116705.1. GTDB lineage: Bacteria > Pseudomonadota > Gammaproteobacteria > Pseudomonadales > Halomonadaceae > Halomonas > Halomonas korlensis. Next base: position 332,295 of record NZ_FPBP01000001.1, read on the forward strand.
ATCATGGTGTCGAGGTCACCGGCATCACGATTTCCCGGGAGCAGGCCGAGCTCGCGCGCCAGCGTTGCGCTGGGCTGCCAGTGGATATACGACTCGAGGATTACCGTGAACTTGAAGGTAGCTTCGACCGTATCGTCTCCATCGGCATGTTCGAGCATGTGGGCCATCGCAACTACGACACCTACTTTCGCACCGTCAAGCAACTGCTCACTCAAGAGGGCCTGTTTCTGCTGCACACCATCGGCTCCAACGTTTCCCGGATCAGGGCCGACCCGTGGATCCACCGCTACATCTTTCCCAATGGCGTGCTGCCCTCCGCCATGCATGTGGCAAGGGCCAGTGAAGGCCACCTGCTGATGGAAGACTGGCAGAACTTCGGTCCTGACTATGACCCCACGCTGATGGGCTGGCTCGCCAACCTTGATACTCATTGGCATAAGCTGGCCCACCGCTACAACGAACGCACGCGACGCATGTTCCGGTATTACCTGGCGATTTGTGCGGGCGCCTTCCGTTCACGTCATCTACAGCTCTGGCAGGTGGTGTACTCCCGCTACCGCCAGGGACGCTACGACGCCCCACGCTGAAGACCGCCATCGAGGTTCGAGCTTGTCCTGAAGTGCTTGGCGTGAGGTGCTTGTCGCGAGATGAGGCGCTTCTCCCTGGCCTACCTTGCGACCGATCCTATGGTGCGCGAGTTGGCGACCTTGGGTTGCCAGCTGTTTGGTGCCTCACCAATGTTATGCTCCCCTGCCTGATACCCGCAGAGCGATATACCTTCATGATCAAGCAGACGCTCGAACAGGTCTTCGGCTATTCCACGTTGCGTCCGGGCCAGCGCCCGGTGATCGATGCGGTAATCGCCGGACGGTCGGCGGCGGCAATCTTCCCGACAGGCTCGGGCAAGTCACTCTGCTACCAGCTGCCGGCGCTGCACTTGCCCCACCTCACGCTGGTCATTTCCCCGCTGCTGGCGTTGATGCAGGATCAACTGGCGTTTCTCGAGCGCCATGGCATTGCCGCCGCCAGCCTCGACTCCGGCCAGAGTCGCGAAGAGGCGGCGGCGGTGATGGAGGGCGTCAAGCGCGGCGAGATCCGCATCCTGATGGTCTCGGTGGAACGCCTCAAGAACGAACGCTTCCGCGCCTTCATCCGGCACGTGCCGATTTCGCTGATGGTTATCGACGAGGCGCACTGTATTTCCGAATGGGGGCATAACTTTCGCCCCGATTATCTCAAGCTCCCCGCCTACCGCCGCGACTTCGACATTCCCCAGGTGCTGCTTTTGACCGCCACGGCGACCCCGCGGGTCATCGAGGACATGCGCGAGCGTTTCGACATCTTGCCGGGCGATGTCACCGCCACCGGCTTCTATCGTCCCAATCTCGATCTCCAGGTGAGCCCCGTGGCCGCCACAGAGCGTCCCGCGCGGCTGGTCGAGTGGCTGCGACCGCGCCTGGACGCTACCCCAACACAACCCACCATTGTCTACGTGACCCTGCAACAGACGGCGGAACGTCTTGCCGCCTACCTGGCCGCGGCGGGACTGGGGGCAGTGGCCTATCATGCCGGACTCGACGGTGAGCGTCGCGAGGCGCTTCAGCGAGACTTCATGGCCGGCCGGCTACCCTGCATCGTCGCCACCATCGCCTTCGGCATGGGCATCGACAAGGCAGACATTCGCAACGTCGTTCATTTCGACCTGCCCAAGTCGGTGGAGAACTATAGCCAGGAGATCGGCCGCGCCGGTCGCGACGGCCTTCCCGCCTCCTGCCTGATGCTGGCAGGACGCGACCATCTCAACGTGCTCGAGAACTTCGTCTACGGTGACACGCCGGAACGCCATGGCATTCGCTACGTCGTCGACGACCTGATCGCCTCGTCGCAGGGAGGGGCCGAAAGCCAGTGGGAACTATTGCTCAATCGGCTCTCGCAGCAATGCAATATCCGCCCGCTGCCGCTCAAGACGCTGCTCGTGCAGCTGGAACTACGCGGCATCATCGCCCCGCGCTACAGTTTTTTCGCCGATTATCGCTTCAAGCTTCGCGATACAGCCGAGCACCTGGCCGAACGCTTTCAGGGCGAACGACGCGCCTTCGTGCAGGCGATCCTCGACGCCTCGCGTCGCGCACGTACCTGGTATGCGCTGGATTTCGCTGCCCTCGACGCCCTGGGCGCAGAGCGTGGCCTCGATACCCGTCGAGCACGGGTTCTCACCGCACTAGAGTATTTCGTCGACAAGGGTTGGCTGGAACTGGAAAGCAAGCAAATGACCGACGTCTATGCGATATGCCAGCCCGACATCGATGCCAACACGCTGACCGATGAGCTCTTGGGGTACTTTCGCCACAAGGAGCAAACGGAAGTCGAGCGGCTGCATGCCATGCTGGCCCTGTTCGAGAGCGACGATTGTCTCAGCCGGCGCCTGGCGGAATGGTTTGGCGACACCCGCGCGCCCGAGCAGTGTGGCCACTGCTCAACCTGCCGGGGCGAGGTGGCTCGCCTGCCCCCGGTAAGCCCGCCGGCGCCGCTGGAACATCAGAATCTCGTGGCGCTCTGCCGGCCCTTGCTAGAGCGGCTGACCGAGCATGACGCCGGCCTACCCGCCTCCGCGGACCTGCTTACCCGCTTCTTGTGTGGCATTTCGACCCCCCTTTTTACACCACTTAAGGCTCGCCGATTGCCCGGCTTTGCGACGCTTGAAGAATACCCCTATGCCGAGGTTCGACGGCGCCTCGCCGTGCACCTGGCCGGTTGATCGAACCCCGTCAGCCGCGACGACGACGCAACAGGGCGAGGGTAAGCCAGTGCACCGGCAGATAGATCACCAGCGGCCAGAGCAACATCAGCACGACCAGGTAGAGCAGCGGGTCCAACACCGACTGAGGCTGGCCGAAGGGCCCCTGGACCCAGTTGATGTTGCGTTCGGGATCGGTGTAGAGATAACTGGCGGGGATAACAACCCAGGTGAGTAGGCTCTGCCAGAGTAGAGCCCGGCGATCATAACCGATCCGCCAGATCGCGAACCCTGCCACCAGCGGCAGGATCAGGTGGTAGAGCGACATCCCCCTTGCCAGCGGGGGGTGCTCGGTATCGAACATGTATTCAGTGCCGCCGATGGGATGCCACCCGGTCAGCCAGGCCGTACCCACATCCAGCGTCCAGAGAGCGCCCACCAGGGCCACCGCCAGCCACTGCATGGAAACCAGCCCCCGGCTCTCGCTCCAGAGCCCCGCCAGGATCAGGAAGTTGGCCAGGTTGCATAGCCAGAAATAGTTTTGCGGGCCCAGCAGCACCCAGTAGGTCGGCGCCCAGACGACGACCCACAGGCTCAGGACCAGCTTGAGCCACAGCGGCAGTTCTTTATGCGGCAGAGATTTATCGGTTGTATAGCGCATCGCCCCCTCCCCGCCGATCTTGTGGCGCTTTACTACGTGTTTACTACATGCTTGACGATCACATCTCCCTGCACGACCTTTCTCTGCAGGACATCATGAGCCTGGTGCACCGGGCAGCCCATCGAGACGACAAGGAGAAATCATGAGCGAGCTTTCCCAACAGCAGTGCGAGGCCTGCCGCTCGGGCGCCCCCCGCGTGACCGAGGCAGAGATCGAGCAATACAAGCCCGAGATCCCCGAGTGGCAGATCATCGAGCGTGATGGCATCATGAAGCTTGAACGCACTTTCACTTTCAAGAATTTCGTGCAGGCGCTTGACTTCACCCAGCGCGTTGGCGAGCTCGCCGAGCAGGCCGACCATCACCCTGCAATACTGACCGAATATGGCAAGGCGACAGTGACCTGGTGGACACACAAGATCAACGGCCTGCACAAGAACGACTTCATTCTTGCCGCTAGAACCGACGAGGTAGCGAAATAAATGTTCGAGCAAATTGAGCGGGTGCCCGGGGATGCCATCCTCGGTCTTATCGAGGCCTTCAAGAAGGACACCAATCCGCAGAAGGTCGATCTAGGGGTCGGTGTGTATCGTGATGCCCAGGGCAACACGCCGGTGATGCGCGCCGTCAAGGAGGCCGAGGCCCTGCTGCTCAAGAACGAGACCACCAAGACCTATATCGGCTCGCATGGGGCACCGAGCTACGGCCAGGTAATCCTGCCCATGGTGCTCGGCGAGGGTTCAGCGGTGCTCGAAGCCGGCCGCGCCAGCGCCACACAGTCTCCCGGTGGTACCGGCGCCCTACGGCTGGCGGCGGACTTCATCGCCGGCCAGCTGCCCGGCAAGGACATCTGGGTCAGCGATCCGACCTGGCCGAATCATCTGGGCATCTTCCCCGCCGCCGGCCTCACGCTTCGCAAGTATCCCTATGTCGACGCCGATAACCGTCTCGACTTCGACGGCATGCTGGGCGCCATCAAGCAGATTCCCGAAGGCGACGTGGTGTTGCTGCATGCCTGCTGCCACAACCCGACCGGCTTCGACCTCACCCGTGAGCAATGGCAGCAAGTCCTAGAAGTGGTGCGCGAGCGTGGCCTGCTACCGTTGATCGACTTCGCCTATCAAGGGTTTGGCGAGGGGTTGGACGAGGATGCCTACGGGGTACGCCTGATGGCCGAGAACCTCGACGAGGTCATCATCACCAGCTCCTGCTCGAAGAACTTCGGTATCTATTGCGAACGCACCGGCTGCCTGATCATGGTGGCGAAAGACAACGAGCAGATGGAGAACGTGCGCTCTCAGATCGCCATCGTGGCGAGGGAGAACTACTCCAACCCCCCGGCCCATGGTGGCGCCATCGTCAGCGAGATCCTGCAGTCTGCCGAGCTCGCCGCCATCTGGCGTGAAGAACTCACCGAGATGCGTGACCGTATCAATTCCCTGCGTCGCGATTTCGTCGAGGCTCTCAAGCCCTACGGGCTCGATCAGAAATACGCTTGTGTGGCAGAACAGCGCGGCATGTTTTCCTATACCGGCCTGCAGCCTGAGCAGGTCGATCGCCTGCGCGATGAGTTTGGCATCTATATGGTGCGCTCGGGGCGTGCCAACGTGGCGGGCTTTTCTCATGAGAAGCTGCCCTACCTGGCCGAGGCCATCGCCGCGGTCAATTGAGTTGTAGACTATCCCCGATGAAAGAACGCCCGGGTCTTCATAAGGCCCGGGCGTTCTCGTTTGTGGCGCCACCTACCCGCTCGGTGTTAAGGGAAAGGGATCGCCCCTCCCGAGCCAAGCATGGGTTACTCAGCCCTGAACAGCGGCCTTAAATTATCGACAAGGTAACGGTCATCGAACTCCGCTTCGCCGACCAGCGCCTCGAGATTGGGTATTACCACGTCGTAGCGATCACGATGCACCAAGCCTTCACGGCTCAGGGTAGTAAAGGTGCGGCTGACATGTACCGAACTAAGCCCCAGCAGGTCGGCGAGAAGCTCCTGTGATAAAGGCAGACGCAGATTGCAACCGCTCCCGGTTCCGGTCTGTCTTAGCCGCTGGTGCATTTCAAGCAGAAAGTGCGCCATTTTCTTCCTGGCGCTGCGTCGCGCAATGTTCACCAGCCTTTCGGTCATCAGCACCTGCTGGCGACTGGCAATGGCGAACATCACGGCCGTCAGGGTAAGGGATTGTCGGAATAACGCCATGATCCTGTGATGAGGGAAACAACAGATAACCCCATCCTCGATCATTCGCACACCGGCCAGGCGCCTGGAAAACGCGAACTCCCTGAGACCGATAATATCCCCAGGCAGGAAGATCTCGAGGATCTGTCGTGAGCCATTTTCGAGGTATCGATAGGAGTAGGCCCAGCCGCTGCGAAGCGTACAGAAGTCCTCAGCCGCATCGTTTTCTTCCCAAAGGGCCTCCCCCGCCTTGACCTCAGTAGGATTTTCCTCGAGCTCGTCGAGCAGGGCTTTTTCTTCCTTCGTCAGGACGCAGTAATGGCTGAAGTGGTGAATGATACAACTGTCTTGATCTTCCACAATGGCCTTCCTCTGGTAAACCACAGACGTCACATTCGACTTGAGCCCACCATATACTGCCGAGAGGCCCGACTTTAGCATTTCTTGTTCAGTAAAAGAAAAATACAGTATTTCTCCCTACCATCGTGATTCCCGCCTGCCCCGCCCACCGCGGCTTGACGATTTTCGTGCTACAAACACCAGGCAACTGAAGACCTGCAGACGAAAAAAAGCCCGGCCTTTCGGCCGGGCTTGAACACCGCTTTCCTTAGCAGTTCTCAACGAGCGTCCCGCTCGGGCATCCCTTGATCCATGGGCATCCCTGCCCGGCATTCCCTTTAGAGCCACTCCCTTGCTCCATATGATCAGTGTCTCACTTGGCTAGCAGTGTTCTATTAACGCATGTTATGAAAACAAAAAAATAATTTAGGGTTATTTTAATCTATGTTAAACCGTGCTCGCCAGGTTGTCGAAGCCAGACTTTCGAAACGAAAACAACATTACACTTCATTCTCAAAGCAGTAGATTTTTAACAAATGATGCACCGTTTATTTCATAAAAAGAGGCATTTTTAACCCTAGCGACATCGACGAAGAATTATCGCAAATGCAGTTCGTTGTCACGATGGCTGCCAGCTACTTCAAGCCACTATCCTGCCTCTACTTTCTTGCCACTATTATCTTGTGGCTATTATTTTGTGACTACGGCGGGTCTACGCCGTGGGCTTGCCAGGATACGGCGTAAAAGTTGCCAGGCCGCGAGACCCGCCAGCAAGTTGCCTACCGCCGCCCCGATTGCCAGACCCACCAAACCCTTCGTCAGCCATGCCCCTGCCCACAGGCACGGGAGATAAAAGACGAACAATCGCGCCCCGGACATCAGCATGGCGCGCAGGGGCCAACCCAGCGCGTTACCCGCCGACACGACCAGCATACAAATACCCAATGCCGCATAACTCGGTAGCAGAAATCGAATCAACGTGGCCAGGTCATCTCGCACCTCGGGGTTGCCCGACAGTGCCAACGCGACCCAGGGAGACAAGATCGCCAAGAGGATGCCAAGCGACAGCTGCCAGACCACCACCACCTTGAGTGCCAATTGCAGTAGGCGGTTTATCTGATCCCAGTCGCCGGTACCATAACAACGACCCAGCCAAGGAGGCAGCGACATGGTCATGGCCAGCACCACCATGAGCGACAACGTCTCTAACCGACTGGCCAGTCCCCAGGCCGCTACCTGCGTCTCGCCCAGGGTCGCCACCACCGAGATCGCCAGCATGGCGGCCAAGGGCGGCATCAGTTGGCTGATCATGGCTGGGCCAGCAATACCGAAGAAGGCACCGGCCGAGTGGCGCATCTCACTAACCAGCCCGGTTCCCGATAGCCAATCGGTATGCCTCAAACGCCTGGCCAGCACTACCACCCCGGTGGAAAACGCCACTACCGTGGCCCAGGCCGCCCCCGGCAGCCCCATACCCTCCCAGGGGCCGACACCAAAGATCAACAAGGGATCCAGCGCCAGATTGATCAGGCTGGTGATCAGCATCATCTTGCCCGGCAGCCAGGTATCGCCATGCGCACGGAAGAGGCTATAGCCGAAATAGAGCACTGCTCCCAACCAGGCCGCCAGTAGTTGGGGCGCCCAATAGGCACGAATCAATCCCAGGCTCGTCGCATCGGCGCCGAGCTGAGTGAATATCCGCTCTTGAGCCAGCCAGAGACCTATCGCCAGCAGGGCTATGAGTGCCCCGCCAGCCAGCAATACGAGGCTTCCCAACCGGCGGGCACGCGCCTGTTCATTGGCTCCCAGGGCACGCGAGATCAAGGCGGCGATGGCGATCCCCAACCCCACCTGGATTCCGATGATCAGAAATGACAAGGGAAAGGTGAATGACTGCGCCGCCAACGGGGCGGTGCCCAGCCGGGCAATGAAGGCGCTGTCGACGAGTTGAAAACCAAGCAGCGCCAACACGCCGATGGTCATTGGCCAGGTCTGACGCCAGAGCGTCATTCCCAGCGAATCGTGGGATCCGGCTCGAGTCACGATGGCTCCAACCTCACTACAAAGGGAAAGACATGCTAAGCGAAACCGAGCGAAATCTCAGCTCGACAAACCTGATTGAGCCGGTACGACACCGACGATGAGACGCTCGATGGCATCTGCCGGCATGGGGCGGAAGAAATAGAACCCCTGGACCAGGTCGCAATCAATTTCACGAATCAGGGCGAGCTGCTCGATATTCTCCACCCCTTCCGCCACGACCTCGAGCCCCAGGCGATGCCCGATGAAGACGGACGCCTCCATGATCGCCCGGTCCTTGGGTTGCAAGGGCGCATCACGTACGAAACTTCGATCGATCTTGAGTGCTGTGACCGGAAAATATTTCAAATAGCTAAGTGAGGAATAGCCAGTACCGAAGTCATCGATCGCAATGCGAAATCCTTGATCGTAAAGCGAGCGCAGACCGTCGAGGATTCTTCCATCGGCTTCGATCAGCACATTCTCGGTGAGCTCGATACCAATGTGACGAGGCCCCAGGCGATAACGATCGAGACACGACTCGAAACGCTGAAACACGTCGAGCCGATTGATCTGCCGACCCGAGAAGTTGATATCGATACGCTCGATCGGCAGACCGGCATCCCGCCAATGGGCTCGCTGCCGGCAGGCTTCCTCCATCACCCAGTCACCGATGCGATGGATCAGATCGGAACGTTCGGCAACCGGAATGAACTCTGCAGGCGATACCGCTGGGCCGATTGCCGGCTCCCAACGCAACAATGCTTCGAGGTTTTCAATCCGGCCACTGATCGCCGATACCTGCGGCTGGTAGTGCAGACGAAACTCGCCCTCATCAAGGGCGCGTTCCAGCCGATCGACCAGTCGATGCTTTTTCAGCAGATCTTCATGAAGCTGTTGGTTAAAGAACAGGACACTACCACGACCATTGAGCTTGGCCCGATTCTTGGCTAGATCGGCATTGTGCATCAATTCCCGAGCCGACTCGCCGTTAGCGGGAAACAGGCTGATGCCCAGACATGCGGTCACCTTGCGCTTGTGGTTATCCAGCACGAAGGGCTCGCGTAATAATTCATGAACCTTTTTCACCAAGCGATTAATAGCTTCTCCTTCGTGCTTGCCGGGAAAGGCCAGCACGAACTCATCGCTGGAGACCCGCGAGAGCATATCGGTGGCTCGCTGCCCATTACGCAATCGACGCGCGAGGTCCACCAGCAATCGATCCCCCTGCTCATAGCCCAGCGCATCGTTGATCTCGACGAAGTGATCGATATCCAGATAAATCAGTACCAGGGACCGGTCGTGGCAACGGCATTCCTCCAGCGTTTCATCAAGGCGTTCCTCGAAAGTCTGACGGTTGGGCAGATGGGTCAGACGATCGAAGCGAGTGGCGAAATCCAGCTCTCGACGGGCCTGCTTCTGATCGGAGAGATCCACATCGATACAGAACATCAGCGGCTCGTCGGTGTGCTCGTTGAGCATCACGTGATGTGAGAAAACGGGCACCAGTTCGCCACTGCGATGGAGCAACTCCAGTTCATCGGCGGGTATTTCATGTCCTTCCCGCATCCAGGCGAGGTGGGCCTGAATGACGGGTTCGCGCATCGGCGGCGGAATGATCAGATCCTCCAGCGGACGTCCAAACGCTTCATCGGCCGTATAGCCGTAGAGACGGGCACTTGCCTCGTTCCAGTAGATGACGCGACGCTCCCGATCGTATCCCTGCACGGCCACCTTGGGCAGGCTTTCCAGCAACGCTCGAAAACGCTGCTCGCTTTCCAGATATTGGCGACGAACGAGCTCCACCTCACCGCGTATCGATCTCTCGAACGGGTGAAAGTGCTGAATACCGCCCCACCTCAGTAGCCCTTTCAACCACCTTCGGAGTTGAGAATCATGCCCGAGCATGGGGCTCCTCATCGCGCAGGAACGGCGCTGTCATCGACTTACCCTAGCCTCATCATTCATGGCGTCATTCATCCTACACGTATGGGTCCTTGATCTCCTACCTGTAACTTCACATTTCCGAATTGCCCATCCCCTTCTTTTTAACGCACGTAGCACCAGCTTTCAGTGCGAGTTTAGCATCGTCTTTTTTGACATTTAGTTTTATTCATTTTCATTTAATTAGTGTTGGCCGGGCCAAGGCTCGTCAACCCACGGGCAATGTCGCCCAAAATACAGGAGAAAGTGAACATGAAACTCGACAATCTCAAGCATGGCTTCGATGTCTCCACCATGCCGATGGACCCGCTGGCGGATTATTGGTCACCCGGAGTCACCGAGACTCTCGAAACCAGGCATTGGAGCCTGACAGATATCCGCAGCCGGATCGACCTGGAGGCCTGGCAGGGCTTCATTGGCGATCTTCCCCGTGACCCCTACGTTAACCAGCGCTGGAAGCGGATGTCCTGGTTGACGCTTAACGGACAAGGAGATGTCGAGGAAATGGGACACTGCCCGATGGCTCAGGGCGGCGCCTTCAATGATGCCGAGAGCATGGCGGATCGCCTGCGCTATTATGATCCCTTGACAGAGGAATTCCTCTCACGTCCTGACGTCAAGGCCTTCGTGCGCGCCTGGGCGCGGCTCTGGTCGCTCGCCCCTCAGGAGCCTATCCTGATGCAGATTACCGGCGTGCGTGGTGAGGGCCAGGTCGACCCCCTGCAGGGCCAGGGCATTCATGCCGATGGCTGCAAGGCGCTGAGTATCATGGTGGTGAACCGCGAAAACGTCTTGGGGGCAAAGAACCATCTGTACGCCGACAAGGCCGGGAGTCAGCCGCTGACCAGCACCACCATGGCAGCAGGTGATGTCCTTCACCTGCGTGACGACAAGGTGTATCACAGCGTGGAGGGAATCGAGCAGGAAGACCCGAATGCGCCGTTCGAGCGCTTCATTATCATCATCAACAGTCGCTTCGTGGATGCGTTCCAGAATCGCATCCTGCGTCGCCACTTTCCCGATGCGGTACTCAACGAGACCCGCTGACGGCTGAACCGGGAAAAGGAACTTCCCGGCACTTCCAACCCAACGACAATACCCCCCGGGCTTTCGCCCGGGGGTGTTCGTATCGCCCGCGTCTGATGCGTTCGTCGTTACTGACGGACGCCTTCAAAGGTCACGTAGAGTTCGAGTTCGTGCATCATTTCGGGAAAGTCGCCCATGTCGATACCGAAATCGGCCAGCGTCAACATGGTGGAACCCTCGAAGCCGGCACGATAGCCACCCCAGGGATCTTCACCCTCGCCCACCAGCGTCACCGGCATCTCGATCTCAACGGTCTCGCCGTGCAGCGTCAGGTCACCGGTCAGCACCCCTTCGTCGTCGCCGTTGGATTCGAAGCCGGTAGAGGCGAAGGTGGCCGTCGGATATTCGCCGGCATCCAGGAAATCATCGCTCAGGATGTGCTTGTCGCGTTCAGCGTGGTTGCTGTTGAGGCTCGCCACATCGACCTCGACATTGACCGATGTAGCATCCAGATCCTCGGGATCATAGCTGAAATCGCCGCTGAAGTTCTCGAAACTGCCCAGGATGTAAGAATATCCCAGATGACTGATCTTGAATTGCACGAAGGCGTGCTGCCCTTCGGTGTCGATGGTGTAATCCGCTGCCTGGGCCTGAGTCAGAGGAACGGAGGCAACCGCCAGGGTCGCTGCAATCACGGTTTTCTTGAACATCTATTAAGTCTCCTTAAGGGAATCTATCGGCCAAGCGGCATCTCAGCCACGGCGTGAACGGGTCGGATCAATCATACGCAACAGGACATCATTGCGATCGACCAGATGATGCTTGAGGGCCGCCAGGGTATGGCCCCCGGCCAGGATGATCAGCGCCAGCGCACTGTACCAATGGATAGTGCCTGCCAGTGTGGCCTGATTGGGCAGATCACTGATAAATGCCGGCGCCTGAAACCAGCCGAATACGTCGATACCTCGTCCGTCGGCGGTGGAAATAAGGTACCCACTGACCAGCGCCACCAGCATCAGCACATACAAGCCAATGTGCCCGATGTGTGCTGCGATGCGCTCGAGTCGAGGACCGCGGGCGACCGGGGCCGGTAACATGAGCCGCCAGATTACTCTCAGCAAGGTGGCGACAAGCAATAACACTCCGACCGAACGATGCCACCAGGGCGCAAGGTTATACCACTCGTCATAATACCCCAGATCCGTCATCCACCATCCCAGGGCGAACAGCCCGACGATTGCCAGGGCACTCAGCCAGTGCAGGGCGATGCTGACGAGCCCCCAGCCGGAGCGAGTATTGCGCCACATGTCGTTCGCCTCTTCGGTGATGTTATGTGCCGTTGGTAGTAGATGGCGTCCAGCATACCGTAGCGCAGCATTACCATCCGCTGAAAAAAGCCGAATGCACCGTTCGGAAAAAACGATGCCGCCCGCAACGGCAGTCGAGGCGGACGGCAAACAGATGGTTGCACACAGTCAAGGCCTCGAGCTCAGACCAGGGCGTCCAGCCCGCGCGCTAGATCTCCGCGGATGTCATTCATCGACTCCAGGCCCACCGATACACGGATCAGGTTCTCGCTGATGCCGGCAATGGCCTTCTGATCGTCGGAAAGCCGACCGTGGGTAGTGGTGCCCGGGTGGGTGATCGTCGACTTGACGTCACCCAGATTGCCGGTGATGGAGAGCATTTGCGTCGCATCGATCACCGACCAGGCTGCCTCGCGCTGCCCCTTGACCTCGAACCCCAGCACCGCACCGAATCCCTGCTGCTGGCGGGCTGCCAGGGCATGTTGCGGATGGTGCTCGAGTCCACTGAAGTGCACCCGCGTGACGGCGGGATGCTGATCGAGCCAGCGGGCCAGCGCCAAGGCATTGTCGCAGTGGGCGCGCATGCGCAGATTCAATGTCTCGAGCCCCTTGGTGAAGATCCAGGCGTTGAAAGGGCTCATGCACGGCCCGCAGGTGCGCACCACGCCGAACAGCTCCTCGAGCTCCTTGTCGCGACCCACGACCGCCCCGCCAATGGCGCGTCCCTGTCCATCCAGGTACTTAGTCGCCGAGTGAATCACCAAGTCCGCCCCCAGCGCCAGCGGCTTTTGCAGTGCCGGGGTCAGAAAGCAGTTGTCGATGGCCAGCAGGGCATCGTGTCGATGGGCAATCTCGGCCAGCGCCGCGATGTCGACGATCTCGGACAAGGGGTTGGAGGGAGTTTCGGCGAACAGCAGCTTGGTTGCCGGGGTAATCGCCGCCTCCCAGGCGTCGAGATTGGACAGCTCCACGTAGCGCGTGGTGATGCCAAGCTTGCCCAGATACTTGTCGAACAGGCTGACCGTGGAGCCGAACAACGAGCGTGAGGCCACGATCTCATCGCCGGCCTCAAGTAGCGCCAAGGCGGTGGAGAGAATCGCCGACATGCCGGAGCTGGTCGCCACACAGCGCTCACCGCCTTCCATCGCCGCAAGGCGCTGTTCGAACGTGCGCACCGTGGGATTGGTGAAGCGGGAGTAAATGTTGCCGGGCTCCTCGCCACCGAACTTGCGGGCGGCTTCTGCGGCACTGCCATAGACGAAGCTCGAGGTGGGAAAGATCGGCTCGCCGTGCTCCTGCTCATGGCTGCGCTGGTGACCGGCGCGGATCGCCAGCGTCTCCAGGTCCCAGTCAGCCTGCGGTGAATGCTCGTCGTGCATGATCGCCCCCTCAGTCGTCGAGTCCGTCTTCCTGATTGTGCATTCCTACCAGGGCATGGTCACCGGCACTCTGCTGCTGCTTTGCCATGTCGTTGCGCGACGCCTCGAGGTCACTGAGGTAGCGTGCATCGATATCGCCGGTGACGTAGTTGCCGTCGAACACCGAACAGTCGAAGGCTGTCAGTGCGGGATTAACCTCGCGGCAGGCGTCCTTGAGGTCATCGAGGTCTTGATAGAAGATCCGGTCGGCGCCGATCAGCTCGCCCACCTCGGCTTCGCTGCGCCCGTGGGCGATCAACTCGTCGGCCGCCGGCATGTCGATCCCGTAGACATTGGGGTAGCGTACCGGCGGCGCGGCAGACGCGAAGTAGACCTTGCGCGCCCCGGCCTCGCGCGCCATCTGGATGATCTGCTTGCAGGTCGTGCCGCGCACGATGGAATCGTCCACCAGCAGCACGTTCTTGTCCTTGAACTCGATGTCGATGGCGTTGAGCTTCTGGCGCACGGATTTCTTGCGCTGGGTCTGCCCCGGCATGATGAAGGTCCGGCCGATATAGCGGTTCTTCATGAAGCCCTCGCGATAGGTCACGCCCAGATGTTGGGCGAGTTCCAGCGCCGAGGTGCGCGAGGTGTCAGGGATGGGGATGACCACGTCGATGTCGTGCTCGGGCCAGTCGCTCTGGATGCGATCGCCCAGCTTGCGGCCCATCTGCATGCGCGTGCCGTAGACATAGGCACCGTCGAGGATGGAATCGGGACGCGACAGGTAGACGTGCTCGAAGATACAGGACGTCAGCTGCGGATGATCGGCACACTGTTGGGTGTGAATCTCGCCTTCCATGTCGACGAAAATGGCCTCGCCTGGGCCGAGGTCCCGATGCAGCTCGAAGCCGCCAACGTCCAGTGCCACCGACTCGGAGGCGATCATCACGTCCTGGCCGTTGACGTCCTCGCGGGTGCCAAACACCACGGGGCGAATGCCGTGCGGATCGCGAAAGGCCACCAGGCCGACCCCATTGATCATCGCCACTGCCGCGTAGCCACCCCGGCAGCGGCGATGAACCCGGCGCACTGCATCGAAGATGTCGCCGGGCTTGAGGTGCGGTCCCTGCTTGCCGAGCTCATGGGCGAAAACGTTGAGCAACACCTCGGAGTCGGAGCTGGTATTGATATGCCGCAGATCGGAGGAAAACAGCTCCTGCTTGAGCTGTTCGGAATTGGTCAGATTTCCATTGTGGGCCAGGCAGATGCCATAGGGGGAATTGACGTAGAAGGGCTGGGACTCGGCTTCGCTGGAGGAGCCTGCCGTCGGGTAGCGCACGTGACCGATGCCCAGGTTGCCCTTCAGGCGCGACATGTGACGAGTGTGAAAGACGTCCCGCACCAGGCCGTTGCTCTTGCGCAGCAGGAAGCGGCCTTCATGCCAGGTCATCATGCCAGCGGCGTCCTGTCCGCGATGCTGCAGCACCGTCAGGGCATCGTAGATACCTTGGTTAACCGCCTGCTTGGCCATCAGGCCAACGATTCCGCACATGTCATCTTTCCTCGCTTGCCTTGGTGGGCGAGTCGCCAACGCGGCCCACCCGGGATTCGTGTTTCAGGGCTGATCGGTCGTCCCGTTCATGTTGTCGATGGATGCGCGAGTTTCCTGCTCGCCGTAGGGCATCGAGAGGCCCGGTAGGGAGTCGGGGGCGCCAGGGAGCTCGCCCTCCCAGGTTTCCAGCTGGCTGAGTGCCCAAGTACGCAATTCTTCGAAGGTGGGTCGCAACTGCGCCCCCTGCCACGCATCAAGCTGGGCCAATGGCGTAAGAGAAATGAGAATAGTTACCAACACCAGGATCGCCGCTCCCTTGGCACCGCCGAAGGCAGCTCCCATCACGCGGTTGAACAGCCCCATCCCGACCCACTCCACGGCAGCGTGGACCAGGCGAATGACGATGCCGCACAGCAGTACCACCGCAAAAATCACCAGTACGAACGCCAGCACCAGGCGACCGTCAGCATTATCGATTACACCGGCCAACAGGTCCGCCACCGGCTCGGCAAGCAGGCGTGCGGCCAACAAGGCGATGACCCAGGCAGCCAACCCAAGGGCTTCGCGGATCAGGCCGCGCAAAAACCCGGTGAGGGTGGTGACGGTCAGCACCACGATGAAGATCCAGTCAAGCCAGGTCAGCAGCATATCAATCCCTAACGCGCACCAGCAGGCCCTGGAGGTTCGCCTGCTCCTTGAGCTCGCCCATGGCTTGCTCGCCGTCCTCCGAGGACGCGAAGGGCCCGACATACACCGTGGTCAGATCGTTGTCGCGGGGTCGGCTGAAGGCATTGAACCCCTGCTCGGCCAGCTGGGACTGCAAACGTTCGGCATTTTCCGGCTGGCCGAAGCTCCCCACCTGAACGGCCCAGCCACCCGAGGCAGTCGCCGCCGTTGCGCTAGGCGCCTCGCTCTCGGCGGGCGGTGCTTCCTGCGACAGCCGTTGGTCGGCGGCTCGCGCCAGCTCGGCGATGGGGTCATCGCCCGGCGAAGCGTCGCCCGACGGATCGCCGCTCGACGGATCGCCGCCCGACCTCTCCTCACTCGCCGTTGATGTGGTTGGTGATGAATCGGGCTCGGGCGTCACGGACTCGCCGCGTGCTACCGTCTCACTCGCCTGAGTGGCGTCCTCATCAATAAAGGGCTGGGGCGTCTGCGACGCCGTACCGCTGGGGAAGCGAATCTCGCCAAGGCTCGACGGGGGCTCCGGGTCGGGCACGTCCTGACGCTCGACGTCCACCGGCTCCTCGATCGTCAGCGCCGGCTCGGGGCGCTCACCGCGCGGCGCCGGCTCATCGAACAGCATGGGCACGAAGATTACCCCCAGCGCGATCAGGATCACCGCGCCGCTGAGGCGCTCACGCATTCCGTATTTCATGGTGTTCCCTCCATGGCCGAATCATTCACATCAGTCTGTTCCGCGGTCTGCCAAGCCATCAGCACCGCGGCCACGGTAAAGAAGGAACCGCATACCAGCACCCTATCCTCGGGCGACAGGCGCGTCGCCAACCACGCAGCACCGGCCTCAGGTGCATCGGCGCAGTGCCATACGGTGCCGCCTCGGGCGGCCACACGGCCTGCCAGATCGGAGGCCCTGCGTGCCCTGTCGCCCTCCAGGCTCACCGGTACCCAAGCATCCACGGCCGGCTGGAGGGCTTCGATGACCCCATCAGCATCCTTGTCGACGAGCATGCCCAGCAGGGCGATCGTTCGGCCAGCGCAGGGTCGTGCCGCGAGGCGGGAAGCTACATAGGTGGCGGCATGCGGGTTGTGGCCAACGTCAAGGCACCACTGCCCCCGCCACTGCATGCGGCCGGGCAAACGGACCGCCGCCAGCGCGCGACGACAGTCCGTGGCGTTCAATTCAACACCCGCCAGCGCCAGCGCCTGCAGCGCCGTGGCAGCGTTATCCAGCGGCAAGCCGGGATCGGGCAACGCATCGATCTCGACGGATTGCCCAGCCGGGTCGCGCCCGCGCCAGCGCCATCCTTCTTCCTCACCTTCTGCTTCTCCTCCCTGGCGAAAAAAAGACTCGTCCAGGGCGTAGACCCGAGCGCCGAGCTCGGCGGCGACCTCCCGCACGCTCTTCGGCAGCGTCGTGCTACCCAACACCGTCGGGCGGCCTGCACGCAGGATGCCGGCCTTCTCGCGCCCGATGCCTTCGAGATCATCACCGAGGTAAGCGGCATGATCCTGCGCCACGGTGGTGATCACGGCAACGTCCGGATCGACGATATTGACGGCATCGAGACGCCCCCCCAGCCCCACCTCGAGAATCGCCAGGTCGGGGCGTTGCCGCGCAATAGCCCAGAGCGCGCCCAGGGTGCCGACTTCAAAATAGCTCAGGCTGATCGGCGGGCCGTCGACGCGCGCCTTTTCCACCGCAGTAAAGCCATCGATCAGCAGGCTATCGGAGGCCTCGGCGCCCGACAGCCGCAGCCGCTCGTTGTAACGCAGGAGATGCGGGGACGTATACGCCGCCGTTGACAGGCCGTGGGCCTGGGCCAGCGCGTCGAGCATGGCCACCGTGGAACCCTTGCCGTTGGTACCGGCCACCGTGACAAGGCGGCCGGCCACGGGAGCATCCAGCAGGCCCATGCGTCGCGCGACACGGGCCACGCGTTCGAGCCCCAGGTCGATCCCCACTGGGTGGGCGGCTTCCAGACGGGCCAGCCAGGCATCCAGGGTAGTTGGCGAAGCCATGGCGTTCATTGCAATGGCGATCAGCGTGAGCCGTCAGCACGTTCGTCGCGATCATCTTCCTCGCGTTCGGCAGCGGGCGGCGCTTCTGGTTCAGGAAGGACTTCTTCGATGGTGGCATCGTCCTGCTCGGCAACATCGACCAGGTCGGGCTCCCATTCGGGCTCATCTGGCGGTGCGCCATTGGCCGGATGATGCGTCAACTTGCGCAGCAGGCTCCCGAGACGCGAGCGCATCTCGCGGCGATGCACGATCATGTCGACGGTGCCATGCTCGAGCAGGAATTCGCTGCGCTGGAAACCTTCGGGGAGTTGCTCACGCACCGTCTGCTCGATGACCCGAGGACCCGCGAAACCGATCAGGGCATTGGGCTCGGCCACGTTGATATCGCCCAGCATGGCAAGCGAGGCCGAGACACCACCGAAGACCGGGTCGGTGAGCACCGAAATATAGGGCACGCCGTGCTGCTTGAGCTTCTCGAGTGCCGCCGAGGTCTTGGCCATCTGCATCAGCGAGAAGAGCGCTTCCTGCATCCGCGCGCCACCGGAGGCGGAAAAACAGATCAGTGGAATACGTTCTTCGAGGGC
Source organism: Halomonas korlensis (assembly GCF_900116705.1). Lineage (GTDB taxonomy): Bacteria > Pseudomonadota > Gammaproteobacteria > Pseudomonadales > Halomonadaceae > Halomonas > Halomonas korlensis. The sequence goes on from NZ_FPBP01000001.1 coordinate 350,703, forward strand.
CAGCGTCGCGGCGCGTACGAACTTCTCCCCCACGACACTCCCCATGGAGCCGCCCATGAAGGTGAACTCGAAGGACACCACGACGACCGGCAGCCCATCGAGGGTCCCGCGCATGGTAATCAGCGCGTCTCGTTCACCGGTTTCCTTTTGCGCCGCTGCCAGACGATCCTTGTATTTCTTGGAGTCGCGAAACTTGAGCCGATCGACCGGTTCGACCTCGGTGGCCAGTTCCTCGCGTCCCTCCTTGTCAAGAAACCAGTCAAGGCGCTTGCGCGCCGTCAGGCGCAGGTGATGGTCGCACTTGGGACAGACGTTATGGTGCTTCTCGAGTTCGGGGAGATAGAGTACCGCCTCGCACTTGGGGCACTTGCGCCAGAGGCCATCGGGCACGCTCGCCCGGCGATCCTTGCGCTGAATGCGACCCATGGAGGGCACGATCTTGTCTAGCCAGCTCATGTCAGAAGAGGTTCCGTCATGTGGTTGGCGCCCGGACGCACCGGACGACGAAGCAAATCAGGCGAACAAGCCGGCCTTCAGCCAGCGCTCAAGGCGTCGAGTGCCTGGCGCATCTCGCCAAGCACTGCCTTGAGTTCGCCATTGATACGGTCGGGTGTCTGGGCATTTTCGGCGATGCGATTGACCAGCGCGCTACCAACGATCACGCCATCGGCCACCTTCCCTACCTCAGCTGCAGAGGCACCGTCGCGGATGCCGAAACCGACACACAGCGGCAGGTCGGTCATTTCACGCAGCGGCGCCAGGTGCCGGCCCACGTCATCGGCATCGAGAATAGCAGACCCGGTTACACCCTTGAGTGACACGTAATACAGATAGCCCTCACCGTGGGCGCATATTGTAGCGGCCCGGTCGTTGGAGGTGGTAGGGGCTACCAGGAAGATAGAGGCAAGCCCTTGCGCCTTCAGCACCGGGCCGAACTCACTGGCCTCCTCCGGCGGCATGTCGACGGTCAGTACGCCATCTACACCGGCTGCCGCTGCCTGCTCGGCGAAGGCTTCCAGCCCGATGCGCTCGATGGGATTGAGGTAACCCATCAGCACCACCGGCGTCTGCGTATCGTGCTGACGAAACTCGCTCACCATGGCGAACAGGTGCGACAGTCGAACACCATGCTTCAAGGCCCGCTCGCAGGCCTTCTGGATTACCGGGCCATCGGCCATGGGGTCGGAAAACGGGACGCCCAGCTCGATAATGTCGGCCCCCGCCTCCACCATCGCATGCATGAAGCTCACGGTGTGCCCGGGCGCCGGGTCACCGGCGGTGATGTAGGGAATCAACGCCTTGCGGCCTTGGGCCTTGAGGTCGGCGAAACGCTGGTCGATTCGGTTCATCATGGTCCCTTAGATCTCGATGCCGTCAATCTTGGCGACGGTCAGGATGTCCTTGTCGCCCCGTCCGGAAAGGTTGACGATGATGTTCTGGTCGGGGCGCATGGTCGGGGCCAGTACCTTGGCATAGGCCAGCGCATGGGCGGTTTCCAGGGCTGGCATGATGCCCTCGACGTGAGTCAGTTCACGAAACGCCTCGAGCACGTCATTGTCGTTGGCGGCCACGTATTGGACCCGGCCGACATCCTTCCATAGTGCGTGCTCCGGCCCGACACCCGGATAATCCAGGCCCGCCGAGATCGAGTGGGTATTGGATACCTGGCCGCCCTCATCTGACATCAGATAGGTGCGATTGCCGTGTAGCACGCCACGCGGCGCATTGGACGCCAGCGGCGCTGCATGACGACCGGTCTCGACTCCATCACCGCCGGCCTCGACACCGTACATGGCAACCTCGTCGTCTTCCACGAACGGGTAGAACAGCCCCATGGCATTGGAGCCACCACCGACACAGGCAATAAGGGCGTCCGGTAACTGACCGAACTCCTCGAACGATTGCCGGCGCGCCTCACGCCCCGCTACCGCATTGAAATCGCGCACCAGCATCGGGTAGGGGTGCGGTCCCGCCACGGTGCCGATGATGTAGAAGGTGTCGTCGACGTTAGTAACCCAGTCACGCAGCGCCTCGTTCATGGCGTCCTTGAGGGTGCGGGTCCCCGACTCGACCGGAATCACGTTTGCGCCCAGCAGACGCATCCGGTAGACGTTTAGCTTCTGGCGCTGCACGTCCTCGGCGCCCATGTAGACTTCGCACTTGAGCCCCAGACGCGCCGCCACAGTGGCAGTGGCCACTCCGTGTTGGCCGGCGCCGGTCTCGGCGATCACCCGCGGCTTACCGCTCTTCTTGGCCAGCAGTGCCTGGCCGATGGTGTTGTTTACCTTGTGGGCGCCGGTGTGGTTGAGGTCTTCGCGCTTGAGCCAGATCTGTGCCCCGCCGAGCTGCTTCGACCATCGCTCGGCATGGTAGAGGGGTGACGGCCGGCCCACGAAGTGGGCCAGGTCGTAGTCGAATTCCGCCTGAAATTCCGGATCGTCGCGAAGACTCAAGTACGTCTTGGTCAGATCGTCCAGGGCGAAGCTCAGGGTCTCCGAGACAAACCGGCCACCGTAGGCACCGAAATGGCCAAGGGCGTCCGGAAATCGGGTCAGGTCACTGAACTTGCTCACGAAAGACACCTCACAAGGTCACGGGTAGAGGGTTAGGTTCATCACGAGAACAGCGCAGTTACCAGCCGTTCAGGTTCGCATGGTCGGCATGTCGCACGGCGTTGGCGAAGGCCAACATTTGCTCAGGATCCTTGAGGCCAGCATCGGCTTCGACGCCGCCGGAAACATCCACCGCGAAGGGCCGAACCGTGGCGATGGCATCAGCCACATTGTCCGGTGTCAAACCTCCGGCGAGGATAACAGGTTTTGCCAGCCTTGCGGGGATTCGCGACCAGTCGAAGGTCTCGCCGGTGCCGCCCGGCACCCCAGGGCGATAGGCATCGAGCAACACCGCCTGGGCGCCGTCATAGGTTTCGACGGCCATCTGTAGATCGAGATCTTCGCGCATACGCAATGCCTTGATCCACGGACGACTAAACGACGCGCAGAGCGCGGGCGGCTCATCGCCATGGAACTGCAGGAGGTCCAGGGACTCGGCGCACCGTGCGACGAGGGCCGGCGAGGGGTCGACGAAAAGCCCTACCCGCGTGACGAAGGCCGGGACGCGAGCACTCAGCCTCGCCAGCCGAGATTCATCGATGCCCCGCTTGCTGCCAGGCCAGAGCACGAAGCCCAGCGCGTCGGCGCCGGCGGCCACGGCGGCGTCGATATCCTGCTCCCGCGTCAGGCCGCAGAACTTGATGCGCGTACGCGCTAATGCTAATCGGCGCTCACTCATCGCTCCCCTCCTTTACTTCTTCCGTCACTTGGCCTGGCATCCAGATCCTGGCGTTTACCTTGATCATGGGCTTACCACGGCGGAAGTCGATCATCGGGCAATCAGGCAGTTCACGCTCACCGGTCCACTCGCCCAGAAAGGCGAGCAGGTTGGGGCCGAGAGGCTCCCGGGGCAATCCCCAGCTCTCATCGTACAACGAGTCCACGAAATGCAGGCCACAGCCCGGCGCCGTGACATCACCCAAGGTACGATTCTGGTGCGCCAGCAGGCCGGTGAGGTAATCGACCCCGCCACCACCCCGCCCGACGGTCACCAGCGCCCCGACGATATTGCGCACCATGTGCTTCAGGAAGGCGTTGCCCTGGACATCGATCACCACCAGCGGACCATGTCGATGGACCTCGATGAAATGCAGATGACGCCAGGGCGTTTTCGACTGACAGCCGGCGGCACGAAAACTCGAGAAATCGTGCTCACCGACCAGCGCTTGCGCGGCCAGGTGCATGGCGCCTTCATCCAGGGGGTCACGACACCAGGTGGTATTGGCGCGCTCCAGCACCGGCCGGCTGGGCTGATTGAGGATGACATATCGGTAGCGACGCGCCAGCGCCTTGAAACGGGAATGAAAGCTGGCGGGCACCGACCTGACCCAACGCACGGCAACGTCGCGGGGCAGATTGGCATTGGTCCCGAACACCCAGGCTTTTTCCGACCGCCGTACGGGAGGGTCGAAATGAATGATCTGGCGAGTTGCGTGGACGCCGGAATCCGTGCGTCCGCTGGCATGTACCGTGATCGCCTGGCCGGCAACCCGGGACAGGGCTTTTTCCACTTCGGCCTGGACCGAGGCGGCGTGCTTGAGACGCTGCCAGCCGCAATAGGCGCTGCCGTCATACTCAAGCCCCATGGCCAGTCGGCCATCGAGAGGAAGATGTTCGTCGAGTTGTCGAAATAGCGTCATGCGGCCTTCAAAGGTCGTGTCGGGTGAGCAGCGATTGCGCCTCCTCCCGCGTCGTCGCATCATCATCGGCGGCCAGATCCATCAACAGCGAGCGTGCCTGCTTGACGTCGCCCGCCTGCAACAGCTCTCGAGCCTCGCCGAGTGCAGAAGCAGCGCCAGCGGAAGGAGAGCTATTATCCTGATCGAGAGGCGGGAAGGCCACCTCCTCGACGTCCCAATCATTCGACCGGACGCCGCCGAAGAAGGTCCCGCTTGACGAGGACCCCGCCCCAACAGGCTCGGGAGTGCGGGATGGCGCCTCGAAGGAGGAGGTGAATTCGATGCTGGGCTGCATCGGCGTCTCCTGTCGAGCCGCTGGAGCGGGGTCCAGTGCCGGCGGCTGGTAGTCGATGATGTCCCGACCCTGTTCGGCTTCCCGAGAGTTCAGCTCAGGCGCTGGGGCGCCCGACGCGTCACTACTCTCGCCGCCCACCTTAACCTCACTCTCTACCTTGGCCTCACTCTCCCTCCTGGCCTCTTCTACTGTCTCGACTGGCGCATCGATCAGCGCCTCATCAGTTTCCTTGGCATCTTCTGGTCCTGGCGTCTCGCCAGGCGTCGCTTGGGTCTCTACCTTGGCAGTTTGGCTATCATCTTCCGGTTGGCTATCTTCCGGGGCGAGTGGGTCGCCGTGGTCGGCGGCGAGTGGCGAGACCTCGCCAAGCCGGCTCATTACTCTGGCGACTTCCGCCTGTATGGCCGGGTCGGCTCTTGCCTCCAAGTGCTCGGCCTGGCGATTGGCGTCTTGCCGGTTACCCTGCTCCAGATGCACCATCAGCAGCTTGAGGCGCAGGTCGTCACGGTCCGGCTCCTTGTCGAGACTGGCTTCCAGCAACTCACGCGCCTGGTCGAAACGCCCATAGGCAATGAAGATATCCGCTTCATTGATCGCCTCAGCCTGTGGCATGGACGCTCGCACCGGCGCGGCCGGCTCCTCCTGGCCGCCGACCGCGTCGGGCCTGGCTGTTCCAGCGCCCTGCGACCCGACAGCCGGGATATTACCGAAGGTATACGCCTCGGTCCGGCCATGCCGGCGACGATGACGCACCAATGCCCAGAGTGCCAACAAGACTGCAAGGCCGGCACCTCCCACTACCAGCGACGGGTTCGTCTCTGCCTCGTAGACGGCACCCCACCAGGGCGCGTCTGCCGCTTGGTTCGCTTCGCCGGTAGAAGGCACGACACCACCGGGTCCCGGTGCATGGATACCTTGGCCACCAGCACTCAGGGTGGCCAGCCGGTCCCGCATGGCATCGAGTTCGGCACGCATGTCGCCAAGCGATGCCTGAAGCGCGTCGCGTTCGGCACGCACAGCTTCCAACGCATCTCGGCTTTCCATCCACCGCCTCTCGAGGCGCAGCAGACGGGCATCGCGCGTCATCTTACTTTCACCGAAGAGCGCCTGCAGCACTTCCGGTGCGATCACGACCTGCTTGTCACCAGCGCCGAGAACAGGCTCGCCTGCCGGCCCGCGCTTATCCTCTCCTCCACCGCTGCCCGCCCCCTCCGGCGCGATGGCGCTGATACGCGAGGCGGCCGCCTGCGCATCGGTCAACAGCGTCAGACGTGCACTCTGACCATTCGACGCGGCGGGCTCTGTCGTCGATTCGGCAACATCAGCGGCGCTGGCACCATTTTCGCCCGCGGGTTCCTCGGCTCTCGTCGTCCCATCGGACGCGGGCGACGCCGATGCACTCGCGAGCGCCACCTCCCCGGCGGCTTGAGGACTGCCCATGGATACGCGCGCCGGGTCACCATTGCCACGGTTCGCCCAGGCCTGATTCATCGACGCTACGATGCGCTGCGCTTCGGCCGCGGTACGCGACGCAAGAGCATCGCGCGAGGGCACTACCAGTATGGAGCCGGCGCGCATGGCATTGATGTTATCCGAAGGAAAGACCCGGGGATTCGCTTCAACCAGCGCGACCATCATCTGATCCATGCTGATGCCACTGTCCGGGCGTAGGCGGCCTGCCACCGACCAGAGGGTGTCGCCACTGCTGACGCGGGCCGCGTTATCGGAAGCGTCAAACCGAGAAGACGGCGATACGGCACGTGCCGCTGGCACCGAATCGACGGTCGACGATGGCGCGCTGGAAGATCGCGCCACGTTCGCTCCCCCCATCACCAGCGCCGGCATGCTGTCATAGTCCGGCGGGTCCAACAGCAGCGTGACCTCACGCAGCTGCTGCCCACTGGGCCAATCGAAGCGCAGCAGCAGGTCCAGCCAAGGCTCGTGAATGGCTCGTTCACTGGTCATGTCAAGCATTAGCCTGCCCTCGCGCTCCGAGACGTCCAGACGCACACTCGCCGCCAGCGGAGTCCGCTCCAGGCCCGCGGTTGCGTAGGCTCGTACGTCGGCAATCGAGGCCTTGATCAGCTCAGGCTCAAGGTCCGCCGTATCGGTCAGGGGAATGCTGGCTCTAAGAGGAGTATTGAGCGTCGAGCGCACCTCAACGTCCCCCACCCCCAGGGCCATCACCGGGTGGCTGGTCGCGGATAGCGAAATCAGCATCGCGAGAGTCAGCTTGTGTTTCATCGATCTCCCTTGCGTTCCTCGGCAGCGTCTATCGTCGGCTACCTCTTGAAGCCGTTCTAAACTGATTTTCTGGTCACTGCCTAATTATTTTCTTTGGCATAGCTAACTATCGTATTGTTAAACATCGTGTCTGAGTATGTTGTCACCTTATAGCATGGCTGTATCTCATTCTTTCAACGTACCTCATTGCTAAGTGACGAGGCGAATCCGAATCTATGGGCGAAAAAACGGGGCGACTCCCAATGGGAGCGCCCCGCTGATTCATATGACCGGATTTACTGTTCGCGCAGAATCCTCAGCATCCGCTTGAGCGGCTCGGCGGCCCCCCACAGCAGCTGGTCGCCGACAGTGAAGGCAGTAAGGTAGTCACCGCCCATGGCCAGCTTGCGCAAGCGGCCTACCGGGACATTCAGCGTGCCGGTCACGGCAGACGGCGTCAGACCCTCAATGGTCGCGTCCTTGTCGTTGGGAATCACCTTGACCCAATCATTGTGCCGGGCCAGACGATCCTCGATCTCGTCGATCGGCACGTCACGGCGCAGCTTGATGGTAAACGCCTGGCTATGGGAGCGCATGGCGCCGATGCGCACACAGAGGCCGTCGATCGGAATCGGGTTGTCCTGAAGCCCCAGAATCTTGTTGGTCTCGACCGAGGCCTTCCACTCCTCCTTGCTCTGGCCGCTTTCCATGGGCTTGTCGATCCACGGCAACAGGCTGCCGGCCAGGGGGGCGGCGAAGTTGTCAATCGGGAATTCGCCCGCGCGCATCGCGGCGGTAACCTTACGATCGATATCGAGGATGGCGCTCGCAGGGTCGGCCAGTTCGGTCGTCACGCTGTCGCGCAGGCCACCCATCTGGTTGAGCAGTTCACGCATGTGCTTGGCACCGGAACCGGAAGCGGCCTGATAAGTCATGGAGGTCATCCACTCGATCATGTCCGCTTCGAACAGCCCACCCAGCCCCATCAGCATCAGGCTCACGGTGCAATTGCCGCCAACGAAGGTTCTGGCGCCCCGGGCCAGCTGCGCATCGATGACATCGCGATTGACCGGGTCCAGTACGATGGTGGCCGCCTCGTCCATGCGCAGGGTGCTGGCGGCATCGATCCAGTAACCTTTCCAGCCGCTCTGGCGCAGGTCGCCATAGACCTTCTCGGTGTAATCACCGCCTTGGCAGGTGATCACGACATCCAGCGCCTTGAGCGACTCGATGTCAAAGGCATCCTGGAGCGGAGGCACGTCGACGCCGACGTCGGGGCCGGCTTGGCCTACCTGAGAAGTGGTGAAAAAGATCGGCTCGATGCCCTTGAAATCGCCATCGTCGAGCATGCGCTGCATGAGCACTGAGCCCACCATGCCGCGCCAACCGATGAAACCGACTTTCAACATGTGAAGTCCTCCCACAACTGAATGTGAGGCGTATTATACATGAGCCGCCCCCACCTGGCAGGCGGGGGAGTCGAGAGCACCAGCCCACCTCTGATTAGGGCTTACCGTTTTCATGCTTGGTCACACGGACATAGCGTTACATTATAGTAACAAAAGGGACTTAGCTAAGGTGGAGACCGATCATGCCGGGCGTTAGAGATCGACTTACACAGAACATTCCGCCATTACCGGCTGCGCCGGAAAGACGCCAAGCTATACCTGCTTCTCCTTCATTCCGTTACTACACCATCTATGGACTGACGATCGCCTCACAGCTTGCGCTTCCCGAGCTCGAAACGCTGCCGCCGGTAGCAAGCCCCGACATTTTGATTCGTATCGGGAACGTGGCAGATCATCTTGAAGGTGCAGGGTTCAGCACGCCCTGGCTTGAGAGCACCAACGACCGTTGCCAATTTCTCCTTGAAGGCATTGCTCGCTTTCGCGTCGAGCAAGGCAAGCACATCAGTGTCGATCGCCGCCTGAGGCTCGCTCGGGGCTCGACAACCAACGAGAGGGACCTGCGTGTCTATTTGCTGGGAACCGCCTTGGGTGCACTGCTGCACCAGAGGCACTGGATGCCCCTCCATATCAGCGCTGTAGAGACGCCCTCTGGTATCTGGGGGTTTACGGGAAACTCCGGAGCAGGCAAGTCAACGCTCGCCGCCTGGCTGCATTATCAGTACGGCTGGAAGTTGGTCAGCGACGATGTGGGAGTGATCAAGCCCGAAGAGGGGCTCCCCACTCTTTATCCAGGGCCACGGCGTCTCAAATTATGGAAAGACGCGCTGGAGCGCCTGAGTATCGAGCGCCAGGGCCTGATCCGAGACCTGACACGCACAGACAAGTTTCACCTGAATCAGCATCAGGGCTTCAAGACGGACATCGAGCCATTGAGGGTGCTCGTGATGCTGGAAAGGGGCTCTGCCGATGAAGAGGCCTGCGTCGAGGCCATCGAGGGCGTCGAGGCATTCAGGATCGTGATGTCGGCCCTGTACCTGCCGGAGTGGGGGCAACGCTTCAATGGACCCGCCAGACTGATGCAGTACGGCGCTGACCTCGCGCGGCAAATCAGGGTCTATCGCTACCGGCGACCCTGGTCGCTGGAGCGCATGGAGCAGAGCCTTGCCCCGCTGCTACAACGGATTCATGCTGATGCAAGACATGACGACTGAGCCTTTCTCGCTGGACTCAACGCTCCGATTATTGATATTGCTCGCCAGGCTCGAGCTCTCGGTGCCCCAGCAGCAATATGCCATGGCACTGTGCTCACGAATCGACGACTGGGCGGAAGTGACACGACAAGCCAAGCAACAGTTCGTGCTGCCCTTGGTCTATCGACATCTGCGACACCTCAGCCCGCCCTCCCTGTCATCGCAAGACGCAGCACTAATGCGGAGCCAATGCCTGCAAATCCTGCAGCATAATCTACACGTTATTGCCGAACAGCAGCGTCTTGTTCGCGAGCTTCTGGACCCTCTGGAAATTCCTTACCTTTTCTTCAAGGGGCCTTCGTTGGCTGCCCGCTACTATGATGACCCGGCCATACGCTTTTGCCGCGATATCGATCTTTTGGTGCCCTGTGACAAGGCTGTCGACCTGCTCGAGGCAGCGTTGCAGCGCAACTACCAGGCACACAATCCAAAACAGCTGGCGTCCGACAGAGGCAGCCTGGACTTCGCCGTGCGCACTCAGCCGGTCATCACCCTCATCTCTCCCAAGGGCGTCGAGATCGAACTCCACAAGCAACTGGACAAGGAGGGCAAACTCTACCGCACCGATGCGCTCCTCGAGGCTCGTAAACCCCTGCCATTCGGCGACACGGTGCTATGGACAATGCCGACAAGCGAACTCTTCGTGTATATCTGCCTACACCACACTCGCCATTACTGGTCACACCTTCACTGGCTGGTCGATCTGGATGCAATTCAACGCCACTCGGATTTCGACCTCGATGACGCCTATGCCTGCGCCGAAAAACATGGCCTGACGACGTCTGTCGCGGCCAGCATGGAGCTCTATCATGCTCTTGCCCAGCCCGAACCGGCACTCACTCATGGACTGGGCGAGAATGGCAGAAGCCTCCTCAATGCCTGCCTGGCTACCCTGCAAGGGGGACACGAAGCCGAATTGGCATTGCGACACACCCGTCCCACGCCGGATTTTGCTTTTTCTTGGCAGTCCACGGCTTCCTATTGGCTGGCCTATCGCCTCCGAAGCCCGTTTGTGCCGCTCATGCCCACCTATACCGATTATCAATTCGTGCCGCTGCCGCCTCGTTGGCAATGGCTGTATTACGTTATTCGCCCGTGGCGCGTGCTGATCAAGCTGTTCACACCTTCTGAGCCTCGACCATGAATCTGACGCTCCCCTTCCGCCCATGCTGAAGATGCAAAGAATTTTCCATCCGCTTCGCACTCTGCGTCGCATTTTCCCGCTTCTCTGGGCAAGCAGCCGAAAATGGACATTGCTGAGCACCATCCTGCTGGTTCTGGAAATCGGTTTCGGCCTTGCCGTGCTGTACCTGCTCAAGCAGATGGTCGATGTCGTCACCGAGCTTCTCGGCGAGGAGGCCGCTAGCCAAGACTTTGTATCGGTGATCGGATACGTGGCGCTGACCGGTGCTGCAACTCTGGCATTCATGACTTCTCGCGCCTTGGCAAACCTGGCAAGGGAAGCTCAGTCACTTCTGGTAGCCGATCATATTGATCGGCAAATCCATGAGCGGGCGGTGCGCGCCGACCTCGCCTTCTACGAAAGCCCCCGTTATTTCGACACACTTGAGCGAGCTCGCGAAGCCGGCAATCAGCGCCCGGCTCAGGTCGTCGTCAACGTGATGATGCTGATCAAGAACTGCGTCATGCTAACGGCCATCGTGGTTCTGATCCTCTCTATCAACTGGCTGGTGCTGCCGGTACTGATGATCGCCATCGTACCGGCACTGCTGGTCCGGCTGCACTTCACCCGCCAACTGTATGACTGGCAGCGACACCGAACCCAGATGGAGCGTCGGGCCAGCTATCTCGACTGGCTAATGACGTCGGATCTCCACGCCAAGGAGCTGCGCCTCCTTCAACTGGGAGACTTTCTGAGGGAGCAATATTCTGAGCTACGTGGCCGGATTCGCCGCGAACGCATGCACATTACCCAGCGACGCACACGCGTCGAGGTGCTCGTGGGCAGCGTTGCCACTATCGCCTTCTTCGGTGCTCTGGCGTTCCTGGCCTGGCAGACGGCAGAAGGACACAACAGTATCGGTGACCTGGTGCTTTTCCTGTTGATCTTCCAACGGGCCCAGACCATGGGCCAGGAACTGGTCCAGCAGCTCTCCAAGCTGTACGAGGATCATCTCTATATGGGGCTGCTGTTCGAGTTCATGGATATACGACCGGAGATCGCCGAACCGGTGAACCCCGTAACGGTCTCCGAACCGCCACAGGAAGGCATTCATTTCGAACAGGTGAGCTTCTGTTATCCCGGCACGAAAGCGCCCGTACTGAGCCAGATCGACTTAACCATTCGCCCTGGCCAGATCGTGGCCCTGGTCGGCGCCAACGGCTCCGGCAAGACCTCGCTGATCAAGCTGCTCTGCCGACTCTACGATCCCACGGCGGGCCGGATCACCCTGGATGGCGTAGACATTCGCGACTACAGCCTGGAAGACTACCGCCGCCTGTTCAGCGTGATCTTCCAGGACTATTCGCACTATGCCGCCTCCGTGAGCGAGAACATCCGCTTTGGGGACATTCTGCAGCCCGTCGGTACGCCATCGATCAAGACAGCTGCGATCAAGGCCGGCGCCGATCCCTTCATTGAGGGGCTCTCGGCCGGATACGATACCCTCCTGACGCGTATGTTTGACGATGGGCAGGAAATCAGCCTCGGCCAATGGCAGAAGGTCGCTCTGGCTCGCGCCTTCATGCGCCAGTCCAGCGTGATTATTCTGGACGAGCCGACCAGCGCGCTCGACCCTGGAGCGGAGTTCGAACTGTTCGAGAACTTCCGTGAACGAATCAATCACCGAGCTGCACTGGTGATCAGCCACCGACTCTCGACCGTGCGGATGGCAGATTATATCTATGTGCTTGACCAAGGAATGATACGCGAGTCAGGAAGTCACGATGAGTTGATCAGACACGGCGGGATTTACTGTCGGCTTTTCACCCAGCAAGCCCACCACTATCGCGAAGTGAGGGATCGCGAAGTGAGGGCGTGAGTGAAACGAGGATGACCTGGATGCAGTGAGGGGCTTGCAAGATCAGCGGACCGTGACCATGCCCTCATTCGCGAGTTGCTCGACGAATTGCAAGACTTCGCGCTCACAGGTCACGCGATCTACCGAGAACTCATCGAGGAGTTTGTCGCAGACCTCGGCGACGCTGACCTCATCTTCGATCAGCGTCCAGATGCGTCTTCCCACCGCCTGGGTTCCGTAATACATGCCTTGTTCAGCACTAAACAGAACCAAGTCATCATCCACACTCGACGACAAAAGCGAGGGATGACGTTTCACCAGAGTACTGCGGTTCATAAAATACCTTTTGTCCATGCACATCAACTTCAAGGACTCCATGATCCATGGACGAAAAGTTGACTCAGGAACCGCCCGATCCCGGAACATTCCCACTAGGATTACCCGACATGGTTTCGGAAGGATTGTCAATCCTTCCCGTTAGGGTCTGCTCAATGCCCATGCGTGTAAGCTCGGGCGTCACCCACTCGCTTTTCTGCCGATCATCTCGCTTGGTCATTGACGAATTATCCATAAGCAACCACTCCATAAAGTAAATCTATCAAAGCGTCCGTTTTCTTTACTGCATAGATCCTTAAAGCGTTATTCACAACCGGAACTAAGTCAAGCCAAACTCAATCACACTTGTATAGTAGATCAATAGCATGTCAGAGCGAAGTCTCAGCGAGTGAAGACGTAGCGCTGCCAAAGATACCAGGCTTGAAGGGCCGAACAGAGGGGAAGAAACCGCAGCATCTCCGGGGTAGAAGTCATTTGTGGGGGGGCATCCCGCAGTCGGGCCTGCAGGGCCGCCATGTCCAGCCAGTCACAATCATGCTGGAACCGCCCTTTCGCCGCCTCCTCCGCCAGGATTTGCCAGCACTCGGTGCGGATATTCATACGCTTCTTTTCGTTGGCGTTATCATTCTTGCCGAGCTGCCGGGGAAGCAGGCTACCGAACGCATCCCGGTACAGGCTGCGGGCCTGTCCCTGGTGCCATAACAACTCGGGAGGGAGCCCCATGGTAAAGCGCAGCAGGCGCTGGTCGGTCAGGGGATAGCGGTAGACCATGCCATTTTCGGCTGCCCAATGCGCCCAGGTCGACATGCGGCTCGCCAGGTGGCCGTTCTGTAGCAGCAGCGCCTGCATGCCAATGGGATCGGGGTACTCACGCCATGCCGGCATGCGTTGGTCTCTCGCCCTGGGGAACCTTGCGATGAAGTCGGGTCGATAGAACGGCTCCAGCTGATCGGGCCGCAGGTAGGGACTATGACGGGCGTATAGCGCATCCGGGAGAAAGGTCAGCAAGCCCTCCTGCCACAGAAACCTGGCCAGCTTTCTGGGATGGCGAAATCCCCCGGCCGCCGTGCGCGCAATGGCTAGGAGTCGCAACCACTGGCCACGTTTCAATAGATAGCCGGGGTACCCCCGCACACCGAAGGTAGCCGACTCATCGCCACCCCAACCCGACAGCATCACTCGGGTGCCGCGACGAGCGGCCTGGCGCATTACGCCCCACTCTTCGAAGAGGTCGGTGGTGCCATCCAGGGCGATGTCCCGGGCCAGATAGTCCCGGTATTCTCGGCCGGTAGTGGTTCCGTATTGACACCGGATACCCTCTCGTCGGCAGATATCATCTATCACACGTCGCTCGTCGCGATGACTATCCGCCAGCGGGTAATGCGCCGACACGGGGGGGGACCAGCTGTAACTCATGTCCAGTTGCCCACCGCCTGCCCGCATACGCTGACTCGCCAGGATCGTCACGCCCGTGGAGTCCAGGCCACCGCTCAGGTGCGAGCCCACCGGGTAGCGGGTGTTCAGCCGGTCACCGACGGCCAGTTCCAGCAACTCCCTGAAATGCTCGGTATATTCTTCGCGCCTTGAATAGCGAATGCTCGGCGCCTCCATGGGGTGCCAGTAGGCCTGAGGCGTCACGCCATGACGATCCACCCTGAGCCAGTGACCGGGCGCCAAGGGTTGAACCCTCTGAAAGAATCTCGCCTCACTGGCGTCATGGGGCCAGAGCAGAAAGCTCGCGACTCGGGATTCATCGATCGCCAGGGAAAGGTCGCGGAAGGCGTAAATGGCGCGGATATCGGTCGCGAACAGGAAGCGCTCGCCGGCCCGGCAGTAATAAAGCGGACGCGAACCGATATGGTCACGGGCACAGAACAGCACCTGCTCGCGGGCATCCCAGATGGCGAAGGCAAAGTCGCCTACGAGCCGCTCCACACACTCCCGCCCCCAGCGACGGTAGGCGTGCAGCAGGAGCCGGCTATCAGGCATCTGCGCGCGCCAGCGCGCCTCGATCGCGAGCTGATCACACAGCGACTCGCGGTTGTCGAGGATCACATCGGCAACGATCAGCAGATGTCCGACTACCAGCGGCTGGTTTTCATGCACCGACGTGGGGGCGATATCAAGACGCTGGAAGCCGAACGCAACGGGCCCCTCGACCCACAGACTCGCGCCCTCCCGGCCGTAGTGGTCGAGGGTGGCCAGTGCCGGGCCGAAGGCCTCGGGGTCGACCGCTTCGCCGGCAAAGTGAACGCGCCCCAGGATTGCACTCACTCAGCTTGCCGCTCTGGCGAGGGGTGGTAGCGAACAAAGCTGGAGATCGGAATGTAGCCTTCCTCATGATGACCCAGCACGACACCCGAGCCGACCCTGACCCAGGCGTGTGCCTTGATGACGAGTCGCTTCTGCGCATCCTGCTCGGTGCGGGTACCCAGCACCAGGCTGCTGGAGATCTCTCGCCGGCTGAGCATCCACTGGGCCGCCATGGCCAGCATAAGGCAGGTGAGCCGGTCGCCCAGCCGCGCACTGATAGAGGTGATCGCCAGGCAGATGTCTCGCACCCGAGGGTCGCGCTCGACACCAACGAGGTCAACCTCCCCTGACGACTGGGTGCCCAGCCAGCGCGACCAGACCCGGAATGGCATGGTTCGGACCAACAGCCAGGCCAGCGCCAGCCAGCCAGCAGCCTCCAGCAACAAGACCTTTCGAGACCAGGGCAACTGCACGAATCGGCAGAGTGTCTTCACGAGGTCCCATCTCCCCTGCACAACTGTCGATGTGGTCCGTTCCCTCATAGCCGAGAGAATCCGGGCTTCTGCCATATCCTTCAGTGCTCATCGAACAGGTTTTGATTAACCCTCCACCACGAAGAGTTCACAGTCACTCGAAGGCAGTAAGCACTGCGTCGCCCATCTCGGACGTCGAGACCATCTTCTTGCCCGCCGAGGCGATATCGGCCGTGCGCAGGCCGTCATCCAGCACCTTGCCAACGGCGGCCTCGATGCGCCCGGCAAGCGCAGCCTCGCCCAGCGAGTAGCGCAGCATCATCGCCACGGAAAGAATGGTGGCCAAGGGGTTGGCGAGATTCTGACCGGCGATATCCGGTGCACTGCCGTGGCAGGGTTCATACATGCCCTGGCCGCTCTCGTTCAGCGAGGCCGAAGGCAACATGCCGATAGAGCCGGTGAGCATGGCCGCCGCATCCGAGAGAATGTCGCCGAACATGTTGCCGGTGACCACCACATCGAACTGTTTGGGCGCACGCACCAGTTGCATCGCGGCGTTGTCGACATACATGTGAGAGAGTTCGACATCCGGGTATTCAGGCGCCAGGCGCTCCATCACCTCGCGCCAGAGGATGGTGACCTCGAGTACATTGGCCTTGTCGACCGAGCAGAGCTTCTTGCCACGCTTTTGGGCCATCTCGAAGGCCACGCGGCCGATGCGCTCGATCTCGCTCTCCGAGTAGACGTAGGTGTTGAAGCCAACGCGCTCCCCCTCACGCTCCTCGATACCGCGCGGTTGGCCGAAATAGATACCGCCGGTCAGCTCGCGGACGATCATGATGTCGAGCCCCGAGACGATCTCGGGCTTGAGGCTCGACGCCTCGGCCAATTGAGGATAGAGGATGGCGGGGCGCAGGTTGGCAAACAGCCCCAGGTTCTTGCGCAACCCCAGAAGCCCTTTCTCCGGGCGCTTGGCGAGATCCTCGATGGTATCCCACTGGGGACCCCCTACGGCACCGAGCAGGATGGCATCCGCCCCCCTGGCCTTGTCGAGCGTGGCGGCGGGCAGCGGCTCACCGAAGGCGTCATAAGCGGCGCCACCGACCAGCGCCTCCTCGACCTCGATATCCAGGCCGCGCGCCTGACAGGCCGCCAGCACCCGGCTCGCCTGAGCGGTAATTTCCGGGCCGATGCCATCACCCGGCAATACCAGAATCTTGCGTGTCATCTTTGTGTCCTTGTGGTCTTCAGCCCTCAGGCGCTGTCGCGGAACAACCAGGGGCGCGCCGCGCGATGCTTATCCTGGAACGAACGAATGGCCGCTTCATCCTTGAGGGTAATACCGATGTCATCCAGCCCCTCGAGCAGGCACTGCTTGCGGAAGGCATCCACCTCGAACTCGATGATTTCCCCCGACGGTGTGGTCACACGCTGGTTTTCCAGGTCCACATCGAGCCGATAGCCTTCGCTTGCCGCCACCTCGGCGAACAGTCGGTCGACCGTGTCTTCGGCGAGCGGGATCAACAGCAGGCCGTTCTTGAAGGCATTGTTATAGAAGATATCGGCAAAGCTCGGGGCGATCACGGCGCGGAAACCGAAATCCTCCAGCGCCCAAGGCGCGTGCTCCCGCGAGCTTCCGCAGCCGAAGTTGCGCCTTGTCAGCAAGATGCTGGCACCCTGGTAACGCGGCTGGTTGAGCACGAAATCAGAATTGAGCGGGCGCTGGCTGGCATCCTGGCCGGGCTCGCCTTCATCCAGGTAGCGCAATTCGTCGAACAGGTTGACGCCAAAGCCGGTGCGCTTGATCGACTTCAGAAACTGCTTGGGAATGATCAGATCGGTATCGACATTGGCCCGGTCGAGCGGGGCCACGAGTCCTTCATGACGATCGAATTTCTTCATGGCTCACGCCTCCTGGACATGGGTGGGGTCGTTGGCGGCACCATCGTTACCCAGCCCGCGGACATCGACAAAATGCCCGGCGATCGCCGCCGCGGCGGCCATGGCGGGGCTGACCAGGTGAGTCCGTCCGCCATACCCCTGGCGGCCCTCGAAATTGCGGTTCGAGGTGGACGCGCAATGCTCGCCCGCGCCGAGCTTGTCGGCGTTCATCGCCAGGCACATCGAGCAGCCGGGCTCACGCCATTCGAAGCCGGCATCGAGGAAGATCCTGTCCAACCCTTCTGCCTCCGCCTGGCGCTTCACCAGGCCGGAGCCCGGCACGACCATGGCAAGCATGATCGAGTCGGCCACCTTCTTGCCCTTGGCTACCTTGGCGGCTTCACGCAGATCCTCGATGCGCGAGTTGGTGCAGGAGCCGATGAACACCTTGTCGAGGCGAATGTCGGTAATCTTCTGCTTAGGCGCCAGCCCCATGTAGTCGAGCGCACGCGAGTAGCCACGCTGCACAGTCTCGTCGGCAGAATCAGCCGGATCCGGCACTTCACCAGAAATACCGGTCACCATCTCGGGACTGGTCCCCCAGCTGACCTGGGGCTCGATTTCGGCTGCATCCAGGGTCACCACCTTGTCGAAACGGGCATCGGCATCCGAGACCAGGTTCTTCCAGTCCGCCACGGCGGCCTCCCATTGCGCGGCGGTGGGCGCGTAATGGCGGTCACGCAGGTAGTCGATGGTTGTGTCGTCCACGGCGATCAGCCCGACCCGTGCGCCGGCCTCGATGGCCATGTTGCAGACCGTCATGCGGCCTTCCATGGACAGGTCGCGGATGGCGCTACCGGCGAACTCGATGGCACAGCCGGTGCCCCCCGCCGTGCCGATACGGCCGATGATCGCCAGCACGATATCCTTGGACGTGACGCCGGTGCCGAGCTTGCCTTCCACCCGGACCTGCATGTTCTTCATCTTCTGCGCCAGCAGGCACTGGGTCGCCAGCACGTGCTCGACTTCCGAGGTGCCGATGCCATGAGCCAACGCGCCGAAGGCGCCGTGGGTGGCGGTGTGGGAGTCGCCGCAAACCACGGTCATCCCCGGCAGCGTGGCGCCCTGCTCCGGCCCCACCACGTGAACGATGCCCTGGCGTGGGTCGTTGATCTTGAATTCTTCGATGCCGAACTCGACGCAGTTGTCATCGAGGGTCTGCACCTGTATCAGCGACGTCGGGTCCTTGATGCCGGCGTTACCCTCGGCACGCTCCTTGAGAGTCGTCGGCACGTTATGGTCCGGGGTCGCCAGGTTGGCGTCGAGCCGCCATGGTTTACGTCCCGCCAGCCGCAGCCCTTCGAAGGCTTGCGGAGACGTCACCTCATGCAACAACTGACGGTCGATGTAGATCAAGGCGGTACCATCGCCGCGTTCCTTGACCAGGTGCTGAGACCACAGCTTGTCGTAGAGTGTCTGGCCAGCCATGTGTTCCTCCTGGGCTCATGCCCTGTTATGACGTCGAGAGGGTGAGAAGACGTCGAAACGTTCGGCGCTCACGGGTGCCTCTCTTGGTTGTGAAAGCAGTGTTGCGCGACGTGCCCATAAATGCAATTCATGTTATTTATGGAAGCGATTCCTAAAAGGAATGCAAGTAGGCACCAAGGAGAGTCGATCATGGATACCCAAAGCCTGCAGGCCTTCCTCTGCGTGGCCGATACGGGCAGCTTTTCACGCGCCGCCGAACAGCTGCACCTGACCCAGCCGGCAGTCAGCAAGCGAATCGCGACGCTTGAGGGCATGATCGACGCCCGGCTGTTCGACCGCATCGGGCGCCGGGTCACGCTCACCGAGGCGGGCCGCATGCTGTTGCCTCGGGCCCGCCAGATCCTGGTGATGGTCGACGACAGCCGACGGGCGCTCGGCAACCTCAGCGGCGGCGTGGCGGGCAGCCTGACCCTGGCCACCAGCCACCATATCGGCCTGCACCGCTTGCCACCGCTGCTCAAGACCTACACCCGCGAGCACCCCGAGGTACGCCTGGACCTGCATTTCCTGGATTCCGAGCAGGCGTATCAAGGGGTGCTCGATGGTGAGCTGGAAATCGCCGTGGTGACCCTGGCGCCGACACCCGACCCGAATCTCAACGTCGTTCCCGTGTGGATCGACCGCCTCTGCTTTGTCTGCGCACACGACCACCCACTAGCCGCCAGCGAGCGACCCAGTCTCCACGATCTGTGCGAGTTCGATGCGGTATTGCCGGGCAAGCTGACCTTTACCCGGGGCCTGATCGAATCGAGGTTCGCCGCCGCCGGCCTGAAATTGCCGGTCGCGCTCTCCACCAATTATCTGGAAACCCTCAAGATGATGACCGCCATTGGCCTCGGCTGGAGCCTGTTGCCCGAAGGGCTGGTGGCCGGCGATCTGCACGAACTGGCCGTCGATCATCCCCCCATCCATCGGCCGCTGGGGTATCTTGTCCACCGCAGCAGAACGCTCTCCAATGCGGCCAGCGCCATGCTCGAACGCCTCGAGAATGCCCGCGAATTGCAGGCCAGGGAGTGGCGCCAGTCACCGTGAATTGGTTAGGCTGCTTTGTTTCAGGAGAACGCTTCGTGCCTGCCACTACCGCCACTCTCTCCGCACGACAGGCTGTTGCCGGTTGTCTGATCTTCGCCGGGCTGCTGTTGCAGATCAGCGGTTTCACCAAGCTCGACGTCTCGTCGATACCCGTCAGCTACGCTTTCTGGCTCGCGGTTCTGCTGCTGTGGCGTGACCTCCCCACGCGCACCCGTCGCCAATCGGGTGTCCTCGCCGGGATCGGCTTGGCCCTGTTGATGGCGGCTCATGTCTATTATGAGGCTGACATTGCCTGGCCGAGCATCCTCGACGGCAATACTTTTGTCGTCGCGATGCTGGTTGGGGTGAGCTTCGTCGGTTTGATAGGCGCGCGTCGCGGCAGCTCTCGGCCGCTAGGTCGGCCCATCACCGGCGCGCGCGGTATCGCCAGCACCTGGCTTGGTGTTCATCTACTGGGTACGATTCTCAACCTGTCGACCGTCTTCATGATCGGGGACCGCCTGGCCCGACAGGGGCCCTTGAGCATGCCGCAATACCTGGCCCTCAATCGCGGGCTCTCCAGTGCCGCGCTGTGGTCGCCGTTCTTCGCCTCCATGGGCGTGGTGATGACACTCGCACCGGACATGCACTATCCCCAGGTACTGGCGATGGGTCTCCCGCTGGCGATGGTAGCCGGTGCGCTGACCGTTCTCGAGCTATCGCGACGTTATGCGCTCGATGAGGTCGCGGGCTTCTCGCTGTCTCCGCGCAGCCTGTTGATGCCGGTCAGCATGGCCGCACTGGTCATGCTGTTTCATTACGGCCTGACGCCCAAGCTGTCCATCGTCAGCATCATCACTTTCCTGCTGCCGGCCGTGGCGCTTGCCAGCAACCTTCCGCAAGGCGTGTCCTGGACCCTCAAGCGCTTCCACCAGCACACCATCACGCGTCTACCCGCCATGCGCGGCGAGCTGACGCTTTTTCTTTGTGCGGGACTGCTCACCAAAGGGTTATCGACCTTCGTCGACGCCGCCACCGACAGCAGCTGGCGGCTTTTTGCCCAGTTCGAGGCATTCGAAGCCGTACTGAGCTTTCTCGCCATTGTCGCCAGCGCCCTGGTGGGCCTGCACCCCATCATTGGCGTCTCGGTGCTCGCCTCGATGCTCGATCTAGAGGCCGACCGCCAGACCCTCTTTGCCTTCGTCGGCCTGGCAGCCTGGGCCGTAGGTACCTCCGTCGGCCCGCTCTCGGGCATCAATCTCTCGCTCCAAGGCCGCTACGGCATCAGCGGCAAGCAAATGATGTGCGCCAACCTGGGTTATGCCTTCGCCATGACCGCGCTGGTCATCACGACCATTCTGCTGCTGAAACCTCTCGGAATGCTGGCATAACGCCGAAGGCAGCGCAGCATAGGCGGCTTATAAAGTCGGATTAGGTTTTTAGCTTTTTCCGTCCACTTTCCTGCTTTTTTTTTCGTAAAGAACGAAGCCATTTGGTTGAAGTTATTCGAGAATTTTCAGGGGGCACCGACTGTGTAAATATGTAACGCTTCGTGTCATGGGGAGCCACACCCATCCTTGTCACGATTATAGCGACCTGTATGAGACGTTCATGATTGGATATCGGTACTTTCGTAACAACGAGGTTTTATGGCGTAAGCACCTTGGCACGTTGCTACCTCTATCGATGCCCCATTGTGATGCCGGCGTCAGCCCCTCAAGGGCCATGGTTCTCCTGGCGATCCACCGTGCCTATCTGATCCGCTGGGAATCTGATTTCGACTGCGAAACCCCGACCGAGTGGTGGCACGTCATCAAATCGGAACCCGAGGAACTCGAGGCCCTGAGCGCCAACACGCGCAGCAAGGTGCGCCGCGGCGACAAGCGATTCCTCGTCGAGCCAGCGTCCCGCAAGCAGATCCTCGAGACGGGGCATGCCGTCTATTGCAAGGCTTACGAGCGCTACGACACCTTCGAGCCGATGATGACACGTGAGGACTTCTGCGAGGCCATCATGGCGCTGCCTGCTGAGACCGAGTTCTGGGTCGTGCGCCACCGCCAGAGCGGCGAGATGGTGGCGTTCAGCGAAAACCTGGTGTCGGATGACGCCTGTTTCTATCTTTCCATCTGGTCAACGCCCGACTCGCTCAGACAGTACGCTTCCTACGCGTTGATCTATCGGATGAACCTGCACTACCTCAACGAGCGAGGCCTGAGATACGTCTCGGACGGCGCTCGGAGCATCAGCCACAACACCGGTATCCATGACTTCCTGATCGAACGCTTCGGCTTTCGCAAGGCCTATGCTCGCCTTCATGTCGTCTACTTCCCGTTGTTGTCTCCCGTGGTATTCGCCCTCTACCCCTTCCGTCAGCGCATTTCACAAGCACAGGGCCCGCTCTGTCAGAAGGTCAATATCCTGCTCAAGCAGGAAGCAATCCGCCGTTCCTTCAAACGACATCGCACATCGCAACGCGCGTTGGCCAACTGACTCATCCCAGCCCAACGTCACTGGAGCAGGACCCATGAAACTCTTACGTCGCACATCGCAGAGAAAGAAGAGGGTACTTGATTTTACCCTTGCCGCCATCGGCCTATTGTTGGCCTGGTGGATCATTGCCCTGGCCTGGCTAGCGGCCACCCTCAACACGGGGCGAAATGGCTTTTTCACCCAACGACGGATCGGACGGGGCGGAAAACCCTTCACGCTTGTCAAGATACGCACCATGCGAGACAGCCCCGGCCTCCATACCACCGTGACTCGCGCCAACGATCCACGGATCACCCGGGTCGGTCGCCTGCTGCGTCGTACCAAGATCGACGAGCTGCCCCAGCTCTGGAATGTACTGATCGGCGACATGAGCTTCGTGGGCCCCCGGCCGGATGTCACAGGCTTTGCCGACAACCTGGTGGGGGAGGAGCGGCTATTGTTGCGCGTACGCCCCGGCATCACGGGTCCCGCCACGCTCAAGTATCGTGATGAAGAAGAACTGCTCGAGAAGACCGCGGATCCTGAAACCTTTAACCGTCATGTTATCTGGCCAGACAAGGTGCGCATCAACCTTCATTATGTTCACCAGTGGTCGCTCACGGAGGATTTGAAACACATCTGGCACACCGTGGCGAAATAACAGGGGTGGCAAAACGCTATAAGCTTAGCCAGCTCGATGGGAGCGAAGACGCGTCGCTCCCATACACGCGAAACGGCTGATACCCGGGGCCTGCCGACTAGTCTTCCACGCTATCCGATGCCCGATAGAAATAACGGTGGCCACACTGGTGGCACGGCTCGATGCGTGTCACGCCCTGAAGCTCGACGATGGCTTCGCAGTGCACGCAGGCCATCCGGCCGGGAGCTGCCATCTCGCCTTCGCAATAGTCGGCGCGGGCCGCCTCTAGATCTTCCTCGAACTGCTCGCGCTGAATGCTGCTGCGATCAGCAATCGACAACAGCGACTCGACGACCTTGCGTGACAGCGCCGACAGGTCGATACCCAGCCATGCCGCCACCCCCTCACCGCCGGCGCTGAGATAGCGACGCATATCCTTGAGGTCGCGTTCCACCCAGGCGCGCAGCAACGAAAGCTCGTCCTTGGTGAATTCCTCGAGCTCGGCCTCGAACTCCACCGCCTCGTCGAGCTCCTGTTGCAGATTTTCCCAGGTCAGCTCGTGGGCACCCTCTCGCAACCGGCCAAGCATGCGCGTGTAACTCTCGCGCAGGCGGTGCTCGTGCTGTAAATCCTGCTCACGTTTCATGGTCTTCTCCTTTCGGTCGCGGTGCGCGGCAGATGCCGGCCATAGCCGGACCCTGCCGTGCTGGGGTATCCTTGCGTACCATTTAGACTACATCTTCTCGGCAGTTCAATGTCTTGACGCTTCACGGGTCAGCACTGAGCCGCCGGGCTTTATCCGTAGACTCCTGCAGCCCGCCGGTGCGCTGCAATGACTCCAAGGTACCCGTTGACAGCGATGGACGCACAGTACAAGCCCCACGATATCGAACGCGACGCCCAGCAATTCTGGGACACTCACCAGTGTTTCAAGGCCGTGGAAGACGCCGAGCGCGAACCCTTCTATTGCCTGTCGATGTTCCCCTATCCCAGCGGTAAGCTGCACATGGGGCACGTGCGCAACTACACCATCGGCGACGTGGTCTCGCGCTACCAACGCATGCAGGGCAAGAACGTCATGCAGCCCATGGGCTGGGACGCCTTCGGCATGCCGGCCGAGAATGCGGCGATCCAGAATCGGGTGCCGCCGGCCAAGTGGACCTACGACAACATCGACTACATGCGCAATCAGTTGAAGGCCCTCGGTTTCGCCTACGACTGGAGCCGGGAATTCGCCACGTGCGACAGCAGCTACTATCGCTGGGAGCAGTGGTTCTTCACCAAGCTCGTCGAGAAGGGGCTGGTCTACAAGAAGATGTCGACCGTCAACTGGGACCCGGTGGACCAGACGGTGCTCGCCAACGAGCAGGTGATCGAGGGCCGTGGCTGGCGCTCCGGCGCCCTGGTCGAGCGCAAGGAAATTCCGTTGTGGTTTCTCAAGATCACCGACTACGCCGAGGAGCTGCTGACGGACCTGGACAAGGTCGACTGGCCCGAGCAGGTCAAGACCATGCAGCGCAACTGGATCGGCAAGTCGCGTGGCGTGGAGATGACGTTCGACATCCGGGAAGCCAACGGCCATGCCCTCACGCCGGTCAACGTCTACACCACCCGCCCCGATACGTTGATGGGCGTGACCTACCTGGCGGTGGCGGCCGGCCATCCCTTGGCGAAGCAAGCGGCCGAAGGCAACGTTGAATTGACCGATTTTCTCGAAGAGTGCGCCCAGGGCGGCACCTCCGAGGCGGCGCTGGCCACCATGGAAAAGAAAGGCATGCCCACCGGGCATGTGGCCGTACATCCTCTCACCGGCGATGAAGTGCCCGTTTATGTCGCTAACTTCGTGCTGATGGAATACGGCACCGGCGCGGTGATGGCCGTACCGGGCCACGATCAGCGCGACTGGGAATTCGCCACCAAATACGACATTCCCATCAAGGCGGTGATCGCCGACGAGCACGGCCAGACGCCGGACCTTACCCAAGGCGCCCATGTCGAGCATGGCACGCTGATCCATTCCGGCGAGTTCGACGGCCTCGCCTTCCAGGCCGCCTTCGATGCCATCGCCGCCAAGCTCGAGTCGCTCGGTCGCGGCGAGGTCAAGACTAATTTCCGCCTGCGCGACTGGGGCGTGGCGCGTCAGCGTTACTGGGGCGCGCCGATCCCGGTCAAATACGGTCCCGAAGGCCAGACCGTGCCGCTCACCGATGACGAGTTGCCGGTCGAGCTGCCCATGGAGGTCACCGTCGACGCCACCGGCTCGCCGCTCAAGCGCATGCCGGCGTTTTCTGACCTGGGCGACGGCTGGACGCGCGAGACCGACACCTTTGACACCTTCATGGAATCGTCCTGGTATTACGCCCGCTTCTGCTGCGCGGACAATCCCGATGCCATGCTCGACGAGCGCGCCAATTACTGGCTGCCGGTGGATCTCTACGTCGGCGGCATCGAGCACGCCATCCTGCACCTGCTTTACGCACGCTTCTTCCACAAGCTGATGCGCGACTTCGGCCTGGTCGACAGCGACGAGCCCTTCCAGCGTCTGCTGACCCAAGGCATGGTGATCGCCGAGACCTTTTATCGTCCTGCCAATAACGGTGGCAAGCAGTGGTTCAACCCTGCCGATGTCGAGGTCAAACGCGACGACAAGGGCCGCCCGGTCAGCGCCGTGCTGATTAATGACGGTCAGCCGGTCGCGATGGGCGGCATCGAGAAGATGTCGAAGTCGAAGAACAACGGCGTCGACCCCCAGTCGATGATCGACCGCTTCGGCGCCGATACCGTGCGCTTGTTCATGATGTTCGCCGCACCGCCCGAGCAATCGCTCGAGTGGTCCGATTCCGGCGTCGAAGGTGCCCACCGTTTCCTCAAGCGCGTGTGGCGCCTAGTCGCCGAGCATCTGGAGGCGGGAGAACCCGGCGCTCTGGATGTCGAAGCACTCAACGAGTCCCAGCGAGAACTGCGTCGCAAGACCCACGAGACCATCAAGAAGGCCGGCGACGACATCGGCCGGCGTACCACCTTCAACACCGCGATCGCCGCCGTTATGGAACTGACCAACGCCCTGGGGCGCTTCGAGGATCGCTCGCCACTGGGGCTGGCTGTTGTGCGTGAGGCCATCGAGGCCAGCGTGCTGCTGTTGGCACCGATTGCCCCGCACGGCTGCCACGCCCTATGGCAGACACTGGGACACGCCGACCCGGTGATCGACGCCGCCTGGCCCCAGGTCGACGACGCCGCGCTGGTACGCGACAGCATCGAACTGGTCGTGCAGGTCAACGGCAAGCTGCGCGCGCATATCGAGGTCGCGGCCCAGGCCGACAAGACGGCCATCGAGAACGAGGCACTGGCCGCCGAGAACGTCAAGCGGCATACCGACGGCAAGACCATTCGCAAGGTCATCGTGGTGCCGGGCAAGCTGGTCAATATCGTCGTTGGCTGAGAAGCGATTCCCGGTGACGTCCAAGGTCTGAATGGCCTTCAAGGAGAGCG
The DNA here is from genome assembly GCF_900116705.1 of Halomonas korlensis. Taxonomy (GTDB): domain Bacteria; phylum Pseudomonadota; class Gammaproteobacteria; order Pseudomonadales; family Halomonadaceae; genus Halomonas; species Halomonas korlensis. Next base: position 377,255 of record NZ_FPBP01000001.1, read on the forward strand.
CTCATGCAACGTCGCACCTTCCTGAACCTTATCCTGGCCGGAAGTGGCACTTTCGTGCTCGCGGGCTGTGGCTTTCGGCTGCGTGGGGTCGGAAGTCCAATGCTCGCCTTGGAATCGCTCGCCCTTTCGGGGGCTGACAGCGAGCTCTTGCGCCTTGCCGGCGAGCGGCTCGAGGCGGCAGGAACGCGCCTCGATGACGATGCTGACCTAGTGCTGAACCTGGGTAATGAAATGTTCCGCGAACGCCAACTCGGCGTGCTGGACAGCGGGACCCAGGAGCGCGAGCTTGAGCTCACCGTCCCCTTCTCGGTGCAACGCCGTGATGGCACCTACCTGCTGGATCAGCAACGCCTCGAGGTGACGACCAGCTTCACGGTGAGTGAGGACAATCTTCTCTCCAATCAGGACCTGCGCGACGAGGCAATGCAGCAACTGCGCCAGCAAGCCGTACAACAGCTTCTGGATCGCCTGCGGAGCCTGGCCGAAGAATGATTCGCCAAAGCATGAAGAAAGCATGAAGAAAAAGTCATGAAGGAGCGGCCATGAAGGTCTTTGCCGACAAGCTTCCCGAGGCGCTGGCGAAGACGCTGCCACCGGTGGTGATTGTCGCCGGCGACGAGCCGCTGCAGCATATGGAAGCCTGCGATGCCGTGCGTCAGGCCGCGCGTTCCGCCGGTATCGAAGAGCGCGATGTCCTGCCCGTGGAAGCCAATTTTGCCTGGGGGCGCCTCACCGAGGCGGCGGCCAGCCTGTCGCTATTTGCCTCGCGTCGCCTGATCGAACTGCGCCTCAACGGTAACAGTCTCGGCCAGGAAGGCGCCAAGGCCCTGAAGGAATACGCCGATGGCCTGAAAGACAGCGAGGATGTGCTGTTGATCGCCATGGGGAAACTCGATTTTCGCCAGCAGAAGAGCGCCTGGTTCCAGGCGTTGGACAAGGCCGGCCTTTTCGTGCCGGTCTGGCCGGTGGACGCCTCACGCCTGGGCTTCTGGCTGCGCGACCGTGCCCAACGCCATGGCCTCAACCTGGAGCTCGGCGCCGCACGCCTGCTCGCCGAGCGCACCGAAGGCAACCTGTTGGCCGCCGACCAGGAGCTACAGAAGCTCGCCCTACTGATGCCGCCCGGCGCACGCGTCACGCCTCAGGAGATTGTCGGGGGGGTAGAAGACAATGCCCGCTACGACGTCTTCGTCCTGGTGGAGGCCTGCTTGAAGGGTGAGCGTGTACGGGTCTCACGCATCATCGAAGGATTACGAGGGGAAGGCGTCGAGCCACCGATCATGCTCTGGGCATTGACCCGCGAGCTGCGCACCCTGCTCTCGCTGCACCAACACATGGACCAGGGACAGAGTTTCGAGCATGCCTGCAAGGCGCAGAAGCCGATGATCTTCGACAAGCGGCGTCCCGCCTACCAGCAGGCACTGGGTCGGCTTCCCGCGAAGCGCTTGCATAAGCTGCTGCTGTTCGCCCAGCGCCTCGATCTTGCCGTCAAGGGCGCCTCGCCCTTGCCGCTCCACGACGGCCTGCATGACCTTGCCCTGACACTCGCCGGAGGGCGCGGCCTGTTGGCCGAGCTGCCCTCTTCCTACCGCATCGGCTGATCGCTCCCTCGGGAGCAGCGGCCTCAGGCTCTCGGCTCGATGTTTCGATCCTGACGTTGAGGGCCAAGGGTATGAAAGCACATGGCATTTTGGCCTATACTGACATAACCAGCATCGCACCTCTCGCCTCGCTTGAGCGCGACGCCTGGCATATCGAGAAACCGGAAGCCGAACCAAAAAGAAGGATGAACCTCATGATGAAGAAGATTTGCCGTTTCCTGAGCCCGCTGCTCATCGCCGCGCTGGTGCTTGGCAGCCTTCCCGTGGTGGCAGCCAGCCAGCCGACGCCGGGAGCCACCCTGATCAGCACCGAGGAAGCATTGAGTGCCGAGCGCGGACAGAGCCATCGTGAGCGTATCCACACGATCCTCGCCCGCGATGATGTCCAGGAGCAACTGGTGGCACAGGGCGTTGACCCGGCGGAAGTCGAGGCGCGTGTCGCCGCCCTCTCGGATGCCGAGGCCGCGCAGATGGCCGACCAGCTTGAAGAGCTTCCCGCCGGTGCCAGCGTTGTCGGTGCGCTGTTTGCGGTCTTCATTATCCTGCTGGTCACCGATATCCTGGGCCTGACTAACGTCTTCCCCTTCACTCGCTGAAGCTGACACAATGTTGACAAGCCGAGTCTGGTACGTCGAGAACGCCCGCGCTGCGGGCGTTCTTGTCTTGCGCAAGCGCCTACGAAAAATTCCGCGGCTCCGCTTTGCAGGGCTTTGTCTGATCTTGCTGCTGTTGACCGGCTGTGCCGCCACGCCGCAACTGGCCGAAACGACGCAGCAGCGACTACCCGAGCGGCTATTGCTCGATGATGTCCCCTTCCATGGCCAACGTGACTATCAATGCGGCCCGGCGGCGCTTGCCATGGTCCTCAATGCCCAGGGCGTCGAGGTATCAGTCGATGCCCTGATTCCCCAGGTATTCCTGCCCGGCCGCGAAGGCAGTGTGCAGCCGGAGATGCTGGCCACGGTTCGCCGACATGGGCGCATTCCCTTCGTGATCGAGGGCAATCTCGATACGCTGCTGACCGAAATTGCCGCCGGCCAGCCGGTCGTCGTGATGCAGAACCTTTCCCTGCCTGCCTGGCCACTCTGGCATTACGCGGTCGCCATCGGCTTCGACCTGGAGGCAGAGGAGTTGATTCTGCACAGTGGGGAAACACCGCAGCGAATCGAGTCCTTCAAGCGTTTTGATGCGACCTGGGCGCGCAGTGATCGGTGGGCCTTCGTGACCCTGGCTCCCGGAAAACTGCCTGAAACCATCAATGAAGATACTGCCATAGAGGCGACCACGGCATGGGAACGCCTTCAGGGTGCCGAGGCTTCATTACCCGCCTGGAATGCTATCGTGGAACGTTTCCCCGGCACTGCCATGGGCCACTTTGCACTCGGCAATGCCCGTCATGCTGTCGGCGATGACGAGGGCGCCATTCACGCCTTCAAACAGGCCGTGACCAACGACCCGAATCTTGCCGTAGGTTGGCTGAATCTGGGTCTCCTTCATCACGCCAGGGGTGAAAACAGCCAAGCGCAGCGGGCGATACAACAAGCGGCCGACCTGCCAGGCAAGTGGCAAGCGCATGCCGAGGATGCACTGAATAGACTATAGGAGCCGTTCGATGGCGTATCGGATCATGCTGAAACGTATCTACCGGCCTGCCGAACCAGACGATGGCGCTCGGGTATTGGTTGATCGTCTCTGGCCGCGTGGCAAGCGCCGCGAGAGCCTGGCGCTTACCGACTGGTATCGTGACGCCTCCCCGTCTCCCGCCCTGCGTCGTCAATATCACCAGCAGGACATCAGTCATGGGGTTTTCGCAGCTCGCTATCGAGGCGAGCTACGCGATCGCCCTGACTGCCTGATCCCGCTGATGCGCCATGCCCGACTGGGTCCGCTCACGCTGCTGACGGCGGCCCGGGATGTTGATTCATCCCATTTACCCATCCTGCAGGAGGTCTTGCTCGCTGCACTTCAGCAAGAAGATGCAGACGACCGTGAATCGGCCTCACCACCTTGTTACCTGAGTGTCCTGCCTCGTAAGTAGCCGAACACATCAAGCATTCCTGTGATGAGCGCCCTGCCACGAATGTAACGGAAGCTCTCACGCCCTGCCGTGATCATCCGCGACGACAGTCCTGCTCGACGATGCCGTGGTGCGACCACATCGCGCAACGCCAGGTCGTGTGCCCAGGCCAGCCGGACTGCCTCGGCATGGCTTTCCTCCAGTGCCAACTGGCGTATTACCAGTCGCCGTGGAAAGAAGCAGAGTTCGACACATGTCCAAGCCAACAGGAAGGCGGCCATGCCCCACCACCACTGCCATTCTCCACCTCCCAGCTGCACTATCAGGTAGAAGAAAAGCGGCGCGAGAAGCCCTCCCCACCATACCTGATGGATTCCCAGGAAGCGGTTCGCTCGTAACATTTCCCTGCGCACCTCACGTGGCGAACGGGCGATGGGAGGTACGGTCATGGTTATATTGTTCATCGCTGCACCGCATTATTTGTCTGACCACCATTAATGAGCCCAACACATCACGGCTTGAAAGGTTCTCGGACAGGAGTACAAAACGCCACAACCACCTTTCAGGAGCCTAGCCGTTACAAAACGGACTCGCCGTATACATAAAGTAACACAAATTCTGAATTTGCGCTTTTTGATCGACCAGCGCATAAAACTAGCCTAGCGAATTGATGAGGAGACGATGAGAGGAAAGCGAACGGCGAGGGAACAAGCGGTTAAATAAAGGGAGCAGGCGGCTAAAAGGTGAGAAGCGAGGTCTTCCGATGCCCCGTGGTTAGTCAAGCCGACCCACGCAGGAATCGGGGCGAGTAGAAACTCGCCACTCCTTTGGTAGTGAGTAAAACGCTGGAAGGGGCGCGGGTGGCTCCATCGGTCCTATCGCAAACCGAGTCGGCCTGCTGACCGTACAACTAGGAGCCTGCCCCTTCCCACGGTGGCTTAACGCGGATAATTCAGAGCTGGGGAGTCTTCAACGAGTCCCCACGGCCCATAGCGTAGTAGAGCAGACCGGCACGCTTCACTGTCTGCGGATCGTAAAGGTTGCGACCATCAACGATCACCGGGGTGGCCAGGTTAGACTTGAGCCACTCGAAATCGACCGTACGAAAATCTTTCCATTCTGTGCAGATTACCAGTGCGTCGGCCCCTTTCACCGCCTGGATACGGTCGGCCACGAGAGTCAGATCATCACGCTCGCCATAGATCCGGCGACATTCCTTCATTGCCTGAGGGTCGAAGGCCTGCACCCGGCCCCCGGCGTTCCAGACCGCCTCCATCAGCGTGCGGCTGGGGGCGTCCCGCATGTCGTCGGTGTTGGGTTTGAAGGACAGACCCCATAGGGCGATGGTCTTGCCTGTCAGATCCCCATCGAAAACCTGGGAGAGCTTGGTGAAGAGGTTCTTCTTTTGTCGGCGGTTGACGCTCTCAACAGCGTTGAGAAGTTCAGCCTGATAGTCCACGTCGGCGGCGGAGCGCGCCAGCGCCTGCACATCCTTGGGGAAACAGGAACCACCGTAGCCGCATCCGGGATAGATAAACTGGTAACCGATGCGCGGATCACTGCCGATACCGTGACGCACCTGTTCCACGTCCGCCCCCAGCCGCTCGGCCAGGTTGGCGATCTCGTTCATGAAGCTGATCTTGGTGGCCAACATGGCGTTAGCCGCATACTTGGTCAGCTCAGCGGATCGCACATCCATGTACATGAGCTTTTCATGGAGGCGGTTGTAGGGTGAGTAGCACTCACGCATCAACTCCTTCACCCGCTCCGAATCGGTGCCCACCACGATGCGAGCCCCGTAGGTAAAATCCTCGATGGCCGCGCCTTCCTTGAGAAACTCCGGATTGGAGCAGACATCGAAGTCGATCGTTTCACCACGTGCCTCGAGGGCATTGGCCACCGCGGCATGAACCCGGTCGGCGGTGCCGACCGGTACCGTCGATTTGTCGACAACCACCTTGTATTCGTTCATATGCCGACCGATGGTGTCGGCCACCGCCAGCACATACTGGAGGTCGGCGCTGCCGTCCTCGTCCGGTGGCGTACCCACCGCGATGAACTGCAGGGTACCGAAAGCCACTGCCTCGGCCGGGTCGGTGGTGAATTGAAGGCGTCCATTGGCGACATTGCTCTTCACCATGCTTTCGATTCCCGGCTCATAGATGGGAATCTCGCCATCACGCAACCTAGCGATCTTGTCGGCATCCACATCCATGCACAACACGTCGTGGCCCACATCGGCCAGGCAGGTACCGGTCACCAACCCGACATACCCCGTTCCGAAAATTGTGATCTTCATTACCTGTCTCCCGATATAGCCAGTTCAAACATCAATATTTACGTTGTAGGTATTGGCCTCGACCCTCGCCGCAGACCTCGACCTCTCATACGCCATAATATTCGCGGTACCACCCCACAAAGCGCTGGGCGCCCTCTTCCACCTTCACCTTCGGTCGATAGCCAGTGGCAGCGAACAACGCTTCAGTATCCGCCCAGGTACGTGGCACATCGCCGGGCTGCATGGGCTGATAATCGCAGACCGCTTTCTTGCCGATAGCGGTCTCCACGGCGCGAATGAAGTCCATGAGCCCCACCGGGCTACCATGGCCGATGTTATAGAGCGCATACGGCGCACTACTGCTATCCGGTGATCCCTGGGAAGGTTTCCACTGTGGATTCGAGGCAGGCGTCACCGCCTGGATACGCACCACGCCCTCGACGATGTCGTCGATATAAGTGAAATCGCGCGACATATCGCCATGGTTGTATACCTGGATCGGCGTACCTTCGATGATTGCCCGGGTGAACTTGAACATGGCCATGTCGGGCCGCCCCCATGGCCCATAGACCGTGAAGAAGCGCAGCCCCGTGGTAGGCAGGTCATAGAGATGAGAATAAGTATGCGCCATCAGCTCGTTGGCCTTCTTGGTGGCCGCATAGAGACTGACGGGGTGGTCTACGCTATCGCTGGTAGCGAAAGGCATGCGGTCGTTCATCCCATAGATTGAGCTGGACGAGGCATAAACCAGATGCTTGACGTCGTGTCGACGGCAGCCCTCAAGCACGTTCATGAAGCCCATCAGGTTGCTGGTCGCATAGACATGCGGATTCTCGAGCGAATAGCGCACCCCCGCCTGGGCGGCCAGGTGAATGACTCGATCAAAGCGGTGTTCCGCGAACAGCCTCGCCATTCCTTCCTGATCGGCCAGGTCCAGTTTCACGAAGCGCACATCGTTACAATCTGCGAGATCCTTGAGGCGTGCCTGCTTGAGCGAAACCTCATAATAATCGTTGAGATTATCGATACCCAGTATCTCGTGCCCTTCCCCCGAGAGGCGTTTGGCCACGGCATGTCCGATGAAACCGGCCATGCCGGTGATCAAGAATTTCATTGTTGCCCTCGTTCCTTGGTGTCATCTGGCAACCTGAATGTAACCAAATGTGTCTTGAGCAGCGCCCAGCATGCCACGATTAAACCTAGATAGCCGCTCAATCCTCTCACATCGCGGAGCATGGATTGTGTCAGACCAAAATCCACGAAAGCGACGATAACCATCAATCCTGAAAGCGCGAGAGTTCTCGTCTGTGCATCGTGACTTCGATGCAGGTGACGAGCGAACAGCCAGAACGGAATTCCATACAACGCGGCCAGGGTCATCAACCCCAACAGCCCTCGTCTTGCCGCAGTATCGATGATGTCGCTGTGTAGCTGGTCATAGAGACTCACGTCGGGATGCACTACGCCCTCGTCGATCATGACATCCCGAGCCGCCTGCAGCCGCCCCTCGCCCCAGCCCAACAGCGGCTGTTCCAGGAACAGCTTTCCACCGGCATGCCACATATCCAGTCGCAGCCCGACTGAGCTGCCGCTATCGCCCTCCTCGACATAGCCACGGACATCATTGAACGCTCTCTCGATGCGCTCGGAAACCCCGTAATCGGTGATGGCGGTCATTGCCACCAGCCCGACCACCAGCAGCCAGAACCCCGCCGCGACCATCAACATCTGACGTGGTGGAAAGACCCGGCGAAACGCCCGGAATCCCATCCAGAACAACAAGGGCACTGCCACCCAGCCACCGCGAGTACCGGAAAGGAAGGAAGCGGCAAAGCCAGCCACCGATGCCAATCCAAGCGCGGCGGTCAGCCAAGCAGAAGGGCGCCGTGGGCGGGATAAGCGCCCCAGCATCGCCACCAGGGCGAGCACACCCAACAGCAAGGAGATATTGCCGAAGGGAATGGCGTTCATGTCGTTATCGGCGCGGTAGGCACCCAACACGAATCGCTCATGCACAGCGATGGCACCAGCTCCCAACCCTCCCACCACCAGACCCAGCCACCAGCCGATGCGCAAAGGGGGATGGCGGCGCAACCACACCAATAGCACCGCGGCCAGCAGCGGCCACAGCGGTAATAGCCAGCCTCGCCCATGTTCTGCGACTGGCCAGATGCCGGTGCGCAACACATCCCAGCACCATGTAAAAGCAAACGCAGCCAACGCCAGTAGCCAGAGGAGATCTTCGCCATCCAACAGGGCCGGGCCGTGCCGAGCCGTATCGCGTACGAGATTGCGCGCTGGATCGTGTGCCAGCAACCAGGAAAGCGCCAGCAGTCCACCCGCCAGCGGGACAGCCGCATATCCCCACGGCACCAGGATCAGCAACGATACGAAGGCCCATAGCAACAGCGTGTTGCCCGCCCGCCAAGGGTCATCGCCCAGTGCGACCATCTGTTGCCGGATTGCCGACTGCGACATTCATCATGCTCCTGAGCTCCGCCAGTCGGCGTATCCTGACATTTCCTAGACCGAGACGATGTTCTCTTGATGAAGGTATGACCAGGCTGTGCCCGATATCGCTCCAGCACCATCCAACTGTCATGCCGTGTTGCGGGATAATAATTGTTACATTTCTTTACGTCAAAGAGCCGCTGCCTGCGGCCTGCAACCGTTCGGTCAATAACGCCTGAGCTTCCTCGATCAACGTCTGAAGATGCTCCGGTCCTCGAAAGCTCTCGGCATAGACCTTATAGAGCAATTCGGTTCCACTGGGGCGGGCGGCGAACCAGCCATTGGCCGTTGTCACCTTCACTCCGCCGATCGGTGCCTGGTTTCCCGGAGCAGTAACCATTACCCCCACGACGGGGTCGCCGGCCAGTTCCTCGACAGCCAAACTTTCGGCGTTCAGCGCCTTGAAGGCCTGCTGCTCGCGGCTGCAAGGGGTGTCCACACGGCGATAATGAGGCTCGCCATGCTGTGCCGTGAGTTCCCGATAGTATTCGCTGGGGCGTTTGCCGGTGACCGCCAGGACCTCGGCTGCCAGCAGGCAGAGCAGGATACCGTCCTTGTCCGTGGACCAGGGATGACTATCAAAGGTGAGAAAGCTCGCCCCGGCGCTTTCCTCACCGCCGAAGGCCAGCCAGCCCTGATGAAGGCCCTCCACGAACCACTTGAAACCCACCGGTACCTCGAACAGCTCGCGCCCCCGATCCGCCACCACCCGGTCGATCATCGAGGAAGACACCAGCGTCTTGCCGACCTTCAGCGCTTCCGACCAGCCTGGACGATGGGTGATGAGGTAGTCGATGGCGACCGCCAGATAGTGGTTGGGGTTCATCAGGCCGGCAGCATCGACAATACCGTGACGGTCGGCGTCGGGATCATTGCCGAAGGCCAGATCGAAGTCATCTTTCATTGCCAAGAGGTTGGCCATCGCCGCCGGGCTGGAACAATCCATGCGTATCTTGCCGTCGTGATCCGGCGGCATGAAGGCGAAGCTGTCGTCAATGGCGGGATTGACCACCTCAAGATACAAGGCGTAGCGCTCCGCGATGGCCTGCCACACTGGCAAGGCCGTGCCTCCCATGGGATCGGCCGCCAGCCTGAGGTTCGAGGCGGCGATGGCCGGCATGTCAACCACCTCGCCCAAGGCCGCCACGTACTCGCCCACGAAGTCGTGACGCTGAGCATTCGCCACCGCTTCCTCGAGTGGCACGGTGGCAATTGCCGTCACCCCTTCGGCGAGGTAACGGTTAGCGCGGCGTTCGACCCAGCCAGTGATCTCACCCTCGGCCGGGCCGCCATGGGGCGGGTTGTACTTGATACCGCCATCCTCTGGGGGGTTGTGCGAAGGTGTGATGATCAAGCCGTCGGCCTGCACCGCCCCGCCCTGGGCGTTGTGCTTCAGGATGGCACGGCTGACCAGCGGCGTGGCGGTAAGTGCACCATCGCGTTCGACGCGCACCTCCAGCCCATTGGCGGCTAATACCTGAAGGCTGCATTCCCAGGCGGGCCGGGAGAGCGCATGGCTATCGCGCCCGAGGAAAATCGGCCCCTGAATGCCAGCCTCGCGACGATAATCGACTACCGCCTGGGTGATGGCCAGTATGTGCGACCGATTGAAGGATCCCACATCAGCGCGGCCGCGATGACCGGAGGTGCCGAAGCTGACCGCCTGATCCGGCGTCGCCGGGTCGGGCTGGATATCATAAAATGCCTGAATGACTGCCTGCATCGATATTGCCTCCCTGCTTGGATAAATCAGCCGCCTTGGCGGGGTCATTGTACCCAGCCCTGATAAAGGTCGGCCGTGCACTCACAAAGTGCCTCATTCGAGATATACGGCCAGTTGTCCCAGGCGCTCGTAGATGGCGCGCTCGCTCTTGTGCAACTGAGTCGCCGAGGGCACCCAGTAGCCTAAGCTGTTGGTCAGCGCACGCCCTGCCAGGTAGTGCGTGGGTGCCGCCAGTGGCTTCAGCCCGGCGCGCCGGAAGTGCTGGATCGCTCGGCTCATGTGCGAGGCCGAGGTGACCAGAACCACCCGGGCTCCCTCACCCAGCGACTCGCGTACCGCCCGCGCCTCCAGGCCGGTGTCCGTCGGGGTATCCAGTACCTGCAAGCGAGCTGACGGTACGCCAAGCTGTCGTGCAGCCTCGGCATAGCCTCGAGCGACGGGTTCTCGTTCGGGATCGCGACTGGCGCCCGTCACGACCAGCGGCAACGCGGAACGCTGGCGCCACAGCCGCACCCCTTCCATCAGGCGAATGGCGGAACTCTGGTTCAGCTTGGCAGTGATTGGCCAGGGGGCTGCGTCGTGCCAACCGCCTCCCAGCACCACTATCGCTGCAAGGTCGGCTTCTACCGGCAGGTCGTGCAAGGCCTCGTACTGCGTTTCGAGGGGCGAAATCAGGCGGTCTGCTATCGGCGCCCAGCTCAACAGCAACAGCAACAACAGCGCCGCTACGGACATGGCAAGGCCAAGGCGGCGGCGTCCTGCCTTGACCAGCAGCAGACCCAGCAACAGCAGACTCAGCAGGACGGGAAGCGGCATCAACAGTTGAGCCACCAGTATCTTCAACAAGTCATACATAAAGGCTTAGCCAAGCTTCCCTATCCAACTGTCTGTCGCCTCGGTCAGTAGCTTGTGCACCTGCTGAAAAGCCTCCTGACTCTTGCGATAGGGATCAGGTATCTCACGCCCTTGGCCGCCGTCGAGCCAACGACCCAGGAGCATGGTCTTACCCAGGGCGGCAGGGTCCAGCTGGCCGACCGCCAAGCGCTGACCATCGGACATCACCAGCACCAAATCGGCGCCCTGCAGAATCTCGCTGGTGACCTGGCGCGCCTCGTGAGCGCTGACGTCAAGCCCCGCGCCTTCAGCCAAGGCACGTGCTCTGGCCTCCACGCCTCGGCCTTCCAGGGCGTTGAGACCAGCGGTCTCGACATGCTTATGGGGTAGCTGGGCGGCCAGCATGGCGCCGGCAACCGGGCTGCGGCAGATGTTACCGGTGCATAGCACCAGAATGCGCTCGAACATGGTGTCCTATTCGTTGATATTCAATATGTTATAAAAATCTAAAGCTACCTGCCCGAAGGGCTGGTCAATGCCGGTAGACAGATTATACGGTTCCAGCGGATGGCCATGGCGGAGACAGATAAGCCACACCCCGATTCCATCGGTGTGCAGTTGGCGATGGTAACAGCCTCGCTGTGACGAATGTCGAACTCCTGGACGCTCATCAGTATCGTGCCGCCTTCTTGCGCCCCGCCATTCCCGAAGATACCTGAGGCCTCGACACTTGTCTCGTTGATTCCGGCCGCCACGTGAGACGCCTCGGTCCGAGAGGTCGGCTCACGATTCGGCGCCAGGTACCCCCGGGGCCGCGAATGAGCGGTCACCATGATAGCGAAAGAAACAGGGCAAAGGAGCACCTGCGGGGTATTTTGGCTCCGCTATATGCAACAAAGTGTCGCAGCGCCATCCCGAAGCCAGCGACGTTTAGGCAGCGATGACAGCTTGGCGGGAGGAGCAATCAACTAATGCAAACCAAGTCCCTCATACTCGCTTAAGGTTTAGCCTCAGAATAAACCTGATTAATAATACCAGATTCTCTAGACATATCTGACCAGGAAATTTCTTAAGGGCAATTCAATCCTGCCTCTCTTGAAAGTAAAAGCCATTGCCACTCAATGATATCCCCCGCTACCCCCGCCAGCATGCTGCCGCGCCGAAAGCGCTGCCTCGTCACCGTCAGTCCTTTTATCGGCGCTTTCATTGTTCATGCTTTCTCGCCAAGCCGACCTTTAACCTCAGACTTTCTCATTTCAAGGATGGAAAGTTAACTAGCTATTTTTTGTTATAAATTGCAATTTACTTATTTACCGTCAGCGCTGCATTTTGCTCGTTATATCAAGTTTCTGGCGCCCTTCTGCTTAGTAAAACCAACTTGGGAAGTCAGCTAAGGTTTCATATTCTTGGTAACATTATTTAACAAATCGGCAAAGGATCTGATCCATGGTGGCGATGCTTAATCGGCTGTTTCGTTTGCCACGTCGGCAGAAACGTCTTATCCAGCTGTCGATTGATAGTGTGCTGCTAACGGCGAGCTTCTTCCTGGCCCTCTGGCTGCGACTGGAAAGCTGGGCACCCTTGATGTCACGCGAAATCTGGCTGTTATGGTCGGGTGTGCTGCTGGTGAGCCTGTTGCTGTTTACGCGGCTGGGTTTCTACCGCAGCGTGATCCGCTACATGAGCGCCAAGGCACTGCAGTCTCTGGTGGTCGGCATTGCGTCTTCCAGCGCCCTGCTGTTGATGGCCTCGCTATTCTCGGACGCGCTGCCCCGTTCGTCGGGCCTTATCTACGCTATGTTGGCCATGCTGACCGTGGGCGGCATACGTTTCATCCTTCGTTCACTGCACCTGCGCAATCAGCGACGCGACAAGACCCGGGTGATCATCTATGGGGCGGGTGCCGCCGGCGCCCAGCTGGTGCACACGCTGCGTCAGGGCTCAGAATACTCGCCAGTAGCTTTCATCGACGACTGGCGCGGTATGCAGACGACCTACGTGGAAGGATTGAAGGTCTACAGCCCCGATGTGCTACCTCGTCTGTTGAAGGACTACGGGGCCAAGCGCATCCTGCTGGCCATCCCCAGCGCGCCGCGTAGCCGCCGCCAGGAGATCCTGCGCGTGCTGGAGCCGCTCCCGGTGCCCGTTCAGACCCTGCCCAGCATGGAGGACGTCATTGCCGGCCGTGCACGGCTCAACGAGATTCGCGACGTGACCGTTGAGGACCTGTTGGGTCGAGATCCGGTACCTCCCAACCAGACGCTGCTGGATGCCAATATCCGTGGCAAGGTGGTGATGGTGACCGGAGCCGGGGGCTCCATCGGGTCGGAGCTGTGCCGCCAGGTACTGGAACAGGGACCGCGTCAGCTTTTGCTGTTCGAGTTCTGTGAGTACTCGCTGTATACCATCGAGCGTGAGCTGCAACAGCGTGTGAGCGACAAGAAGCTGAACGTTTCTGTGAAGGCATTGCTCGGTTCAATCCAGGATCGTCAGCGCCTCGACAGCGTATTGCGAATCTTCGGCGTGGAAACGATTTACCACGCCGCCGCTTACAAGCATGTACCCATGCTGGAGAACAACAGCATCCAGGGCATCCTCAACAACGTCTACGGCACCTTGGCCATGGCCGAAGCGGCTATTGACTGCGGAGTGGCGACGTTCGTGCAGGTATCAACCGACAAGGCCGTACGCCCGACCAATGTAATGGGTACCACCAAGCGGCTCGCCGAACTGGTCTGTCAGGCACTCGCCGACCAACAGACGAAGACACGTTTTACCATGGTGCGTTTCGGCAATGTGCTGGGCTCTTCCGGCTCGGTGGTGCCGTTGTTCCATGAGCAGATCGCCCGCGGTGGTCCGATCACGGTGACGCATCCGCAGGTGACCCGTTATTTCATGACCATTCCCGAGGCCTCACAGTTGGTGATCCAGGCCGGCGCCATGGGTACCGGTGGCGATGTCCTGGTCCTCGACATGGGGGAACCGGTGAAGATCGCTGACCTAGCCACCGAAATGATTCGCCTGTCGGGTCTGGAGGTACGCAGCGAGGCGAATCCTGATGGCGATATCGAGATCAGCTACACGGGGCTGCGTCCTGGCGAGAAGCTCTATGAAGAGCTATTGATCGGGGAAAATGTATCCGACACGGCCCATCCACGGATCATGGCTGCCAAGGAGGACTACTGGTCGTGGGAGCGGCTTGAGTCTTACTTACAGGAGCTTTACCAAGCCATCCAGACACGCCGCCACGACAGGATCCGCGAGTTGTTGATCTCAGCCCCCACCGGTTATGCGCCGCGCGACGACATCGCCGACCTCGAGTGGCTCGGCCGCTCGCCCTCACCTTCCTGGCCGGCGCAGCCCGTGGCGATTCCTGCCGACCGCGTGCGCAGTTCGGGAGAGGCCATGTCTCCGGCACTGAGATCGTCGTCTTTCGGTAGATAACGCGGGGCTACCTAATGCCAACAGGGACATGGCGGCCGTAGCCGCCATGTCCCTGTTTCATTTCAGATATTCCAGTATCACCAGCCGATGTTGTGAGACAGGCAAGCTTAGTCCGTCGCTATAGCCATCACTTCTTTGAGTGCTCGACAGGTGGCCTCGATCTCTTCCGCCTTCAGCGTGGGATGACAAAGCAACATCAGGCTGGTCTCACCGAGTTCGCGGGCTACCGGTAGCCTCTCCTCGGGGCGCCAGCCGGTATCCTCGAAGGCCTTTTCACGATAGATCTCGGAACAAGAGCCGCTGAAGCAGGGAACCCCGCGCGCCACGACTTCATCAATGATGCGATCCCGGTCCCAACCATCGCTGAGTTCGTGTGGTTGAACGAAGACATAACACTTGTAGGCGGCGTGTTCGATATGTTCCGGCGGCCGCGGCACCCTCAGTCCGGCACATTCGCGTGCGGTCGCCCAGATGCGCTCGGCGTTGGCACGGCGTTGGGCGGACCACGCCGGGAGACGGCGCAACTGCACCCGGCCGATGGCGGCCTGCATCTCGGTAAGCCGCCAGTTGGTACCAAAGCTTTCATGCAACCAGCGAAAACCGGGAGGATGCTGCTGCTCGTAGACGGCGCTCCAACTCTTGCCATGATCCTTGTAGGCCCACATGCGTTGCCAGAGTTCGGGGTCGTTGGTAGTCACCATGCCCCCCTCACCGCCGGTGGACATGATCTTGTCCTGGCAGAACGACCAGCAGCCCACCTTGCCGATCGACCCCACGCTGCGTCCTCGGTAGCGTGCACCGTGGGCCTGGGCACAGTCTTCGATCACTTCAATGCCATTGCCCGACAGGTTTATCAGCGCATCCATCTCACAGGGCCAGCCCGCCAGATGCACGGCGATGATCGCCCGAGTACGAGGGGTGATGTGGCCCACCACGGTGGTCAATGAAAGCGTCTGGGAATCGCACTCCACATCGGCAAAGACCGGCACGGCGCCGACGGCTACAATGCTCGAGGCCGAGGCCAGGAAGGTCCGTGAGGTCACGATTACCTCGTCACCCGCACCAATACCCAGCCCGCGCAGCGCCAGCTCGAGGGCAACGGTGCCATTGGCCACCGCAATGGCGTACTCGCTGTCCGTGGCACGGGCGAACTCGCGTTCGAATTCCCGCCCTTCCTCACCGGTCCAGTAATTGACCCGATTGGAGAGCAGCACTTGCTGTACCGCCTCGGCCTCCTCCTCGGTGAAGGAAGGCCAGGAAGAAAAGGGTCCGTCAATCATCATGCGCCTCCCGTTTCAACAGCTCACTTTCTTTCATGACAACCGGTTTCTCGTCGACGTCGCGCAGAAAGATCATGTCGTCCTCGAAGGTGTAGTGCCGATAGGCGGTAGAGAACGCTTCGGGGTTCAGGCTGGCTTCCAGGTAATCAAGCGGCAAGTTGGCGCCCGCCTTGGCCAGGACCGACATGAAGGCGACGAACCTCACGTTGATTTCGGTGATCATTGGCTGGCCATTTGCCGCTTCCTTGAGGTCCGCCGTAAACACCCCATGCGGTTTAACCCCATGTTGGTGAAACACCTCCCTGATGGCGTCATCCGCAATATCGACCAGATGGCGGTCGTTGATCAGGCGCCCGAAGGAGGTATTGCCGGTGATACCGGACGGCGACACCTTGGCCATGATGTATTCCAGCCGCTCGGCACACGCCGAGCGCAGAAGCCGTCCATCGAAATAGAGCAGCTTGCAAGCCAGATTCCGCCCAGGCAGGAACTCGGAGGCAATAAACTCCCCGACGGTAGGATTGATGCGCATCCATTCATCGAGCTCTCCTCGGCTGCCTACCTTCAGGGAACCAAGACCACTCGAGCCGACAGTGGAGCGCACCCAGAAGGGATAAGGTAACGACAGCTCGCCAATATCTGCTCCGTTGGAGAAGTTGGCATGCGCGGGTATGTAATGCTTGTTGTACAGCGCGTCATGCATCGCTTTCTTGTCGATCAGCACGCGGCTCGTCTGATAGTCAGGCACGAACGCCTTGCAGGGCAGCGCCTGTGCATCCTTGGCCTTGGCCCAGACCAGCACCTCGGTTTCGGGCATGACCACGGCGAACGCAATCTCATGCTTGTCGACGAGACGCCCGATAGCCGGCCAGTAATCTTCACTGGAAGACTCCGGCACTACATGGGTCTCGATGTAGCTGTCTCGGTCATAAAGACCAATGGCCAAGGGGTTCGAATCGACTCCCACGAAGCGATAGCGTTCACATCCCGAGTCGAGGATCGATCTGACGAAGCTACGAGGGGTGGGCCCGCCCACCCCTGTCACAAGCACGTTGATCCTGTCACCCATTTTCGTTGATCCTATTGTTGGTTGATTTCGCTCCCTGAAATCGGGGCATGCCTACCTCATTGGCGTGGGAGATACCCTCGCGGCTGAACACCTTCTTGACCGTCAGTAACAGGATCCAGATATCCAACCGAAGAGACTGGTGATCGACGTACCAGACGTCGAAAAGGAACTTTTCCTCCCAGCTAATGGCATTGCGTCCGTTCACCTGGGCCCAGCCGGTAACGCCGGGACGAACCTCGTGACGACGAAACTGTTCGGGAGTGTAGAGTGGCAAGTAATCCATCAGCAGAGGACGCGGCCCCACCAGGCTCATATCGCCCAGGAGGACGTTCCATAACTCGGGTAGCTCATCCAGGCTGGAGGAACGCAGCATGCTGCCAAAGCGGGTAAGTCGCTGCGCCGACGGCAACAGCTCGCCGTTGGCATCCCGGATGTCGCGCATGGACCTGAACTTGACCAGTCGGAAGGGCTGGCCATCAAGGCCAGGACGCACCTGTCTGAAGAGCACGGGGGAACCGAGTTTCCAGCGAACCAGGATGGCGACGATGAGCATGACCGGCGACAAAACGATCAATAACAGGGCAGCTACGCTCACATCAAAAAGGCGCTTGATCATGAAATCCCCATTTCCTTGAGCATGACGGCATTGACCTTGCGTACGTCATATTTGCGAAGGGCCTGTTCGCGCGAGCGACGGCCCATGGTGCTGACAAGTTGCGGCGATACGAGGAAGGCTCGCATGGCATTGGTCAATTCATCGGCATTGCGCGGCTGGACCAGATAGCCATTTTCCCCCTCGATGACAGTTTCGCGGCAGCCCGGGGTATCGGTGGTGATCACGGCACGCCCCATCGCCAATGCTTCCAGGATGGTTCTGGGTACTCCCTCTCGATAGAAAGTGGGCAGCACAAACACGCTGGAAGCCCCCAGTGCATCTCGGACGTCATCTTGCTTGCCAAGGTAAGTAATGACGCCGTCATCGACCCACTTGGTGAGTTCCTGGGGCGTGATCGAATTGGGATTGCTGTCGAGGTCGCCGACCAGAATGAAGCTGGCCTCGGGAAATTCCACCTTGAGGCGATAGGCGGCTTCAGCGTACTCGCGAACCCCCTTGTCGATCAGCAGCCGGGCGATCAGCAGAAAGGCAACCTTGGCTGGGTAAGGACGCGGGGCGTAATGCTCGATGTCCACTCCCGAGCCGTTAACCACCACCGAAGGTGTTACACCATTCAGCACGCCCAGTTCACGAAACAAGGCCTGATCGTCGGGGTTCTGAAAGAACACCTTATGGGTGAAACGCAGCGACTGCCGATAGAGGTTGGTGGCGATGCGACTTATCAAGCGTTGCTTGTGGCTATCGCTGTGGCCCGAGAAGGAATAGCCAAGCCCGGTGATCAAGGCGAAACGCTGGCGACAACCGGCCATGGCAGCGGCCAGGGTACCGAAGATCACTGGCTTGATGGTGTAGCCGAGCACGTAGTCGGGTTTGATGACCCGCATGAGCCGAAATAACCCCAATAATGTGCGTAGATCATCCAGGGGGCTCATGCCGGTGCGCTTGAGAAAGATATCGTGCACATGGGCACCCTTTTGCTCGAGTTGCACTCGAATTTCGCTATCCATCGGCAGATCAGGACCCGCGGCATGGATCGTCAAACCCTGGCTGACAAGATCGGATATGAGATGACCTCGAAAACTGACCAGCGAGCGCGGTGCGCCGGCAATGATAAGAAATTTCATGTCAATCCTTGGAGTCGAGGCAACTCGCCCAGACACTATCGAAAGAAGTCACCATCTTGTCGATGGTGAAATTGTCCTTTATTCGTGCAACGGACGATGCCTGACGCCCTGCCCAGCGATCGGGAAAATCCATACGTTCGACCAGTGCCGCCTGAATGGCATCGGCGAGCTTGCAAGGCTCCTTGGGAGGCACCACCCAGCCAGTCTCACCGATGATCATCGCCGTATCACCGACATCCGTGCCCACACATGGTGTGCCGCAAGCCATGGCTTCGGCGATCACATTGGGGAAGGCTTCACCAAATGAGCTCGAGAGAATATGAAGATCCAGACAATTCATGATGACCGGAATATCCGAGCGAATCCCCATCAGGCGAATCCGAGAGGTCAGATCCAGCTCCGCGATCCGCTTTACGAGAAAGAGGTTTTGGTCATCGAGGCCACTTCCTACCAGTAGGCAGCTAAAACCATGACCGCGGCTCTTCACTTCGGCCAACGCCATGAGTAGATTTTCATGGTCCTTCTGCGTGTTGTATCGCCCCACCATTCCCAGAACCGGCCACCGTAAATCTTCTCCCGACAGCACGTCGTCTCGCCTGCCATCAGGCTCTCCAAAAGGATGAAAAGCGGACAGGTCATAGCCGTTGGGAATGACCACCATCTTCTCGGAACGGTAGCCAAGCGACGCATGGAGCCTGGCCGCTTCATGAGCACAGCAGACGATTCGGTTGGGTATTAGGCCGGAGAGCCGCGCGCAGAGCCTGGCGGTAATGATGGAGGAGCGTGAGCTTTGGCCCGTTTCCAACGCAGTGTGGCGGATACCCCAACAAACGTGTCGAACCCCGGCTAGACGCGCGCATATCCCTCCAATAAGATCGGGATGATACATCCACGTCTGCACCAGATCCGGTCGATACTGCCTGAGGTGTTTCCACAACCTCACCATCCCCGAGAGCAAGCCGTCCTTGCGGGTAAAGCCCAGCGATTCGACAGCGATGCCTTGCTGCCTGAGGCGTTCCTCGTAATCCCCACCGCCGATCATGGCGATGATAGTATGCTGATTCGCTGTATCATTCGTGCAGAGGCGGCACAGAGCAGACTGAGCGCCGCCGGGATACAGGCTGGTGATGACATGAAGAATGTGCATAGCGTTACCGGAGTGTCCTGTAATGAAAAGTCTCAACAATAGGCAAACTTCCGGCTACATCGCGGGGTCAAGTTCCCATAGCTTTCCCATCCATTTATCGTAAATAATGGAGGAAAAACGTGATCGACCAGCGCCATGCGCAAAGGTGATCTCTCCGAAATAGATAACTCCATCGACGTTATAAAGATCAACGCGAGCATAGGAAAACGGCTGGCCCAGTGTCTTGGCAATCTCAAGCATCTTCACGTAATTTTCCGGTCGCTCAAGAGTGGTCTTCAAGCACGGATGGGTCAGCGAGAAAGGCAGCCAGTTAAGCTCTTCATCAAAAAAAGAACGGTGCGCATGGCCGTATCGGTCATAGTCAATATGCAGCAGAACTGTCTGCTCACCCTTCTTCTTGTGGTTGAAGACATGAAATTTATAATCCCAAAGGTCGTCACCGTTGGACGTTTTTAGCTTTTTTTCAACCAGCACTGCCGGTTGGATGTGGCTGTACCAAGGCTCCAGTTTCATCCGACCGTAATCGACGGTGAGTTGATGATTGATGTTATCGCAGACCGACCGGACCCTGTCGTCCGGATCGGCTGGAGAAAGAAACTGGACCGGACCTGAGTTATGATTAGCCTTGACTACCAAGGCACCATGCTTGTCGAGCAACTTCCGGGCGTCGAGAGGTGAGAGTCGATCTCCGACAAAAACATTGTCAATTACGTATTCGCGCCCCACTTTTTCAGCCACATACTCCTTGACGGCGATCTTGTCGGCGCAGGTAATGAAAAGCGGATTCTTCCAGTTAAATTTACGGTGGTTGATCTTCTGGTTGTAGGTAACCGGGTGCTTGAAGCGGGGATAATACCCGGCACGCGCGATGAAGGCGGCGCGCTCGCGAATGGCAGTGGGAACCAGCCGATAAATCTTTTTCATGTCATCTTCCTAAGGTACTACGTCATCACGTTTCGCTATGAGCGCATTAATCTGCCTGAAAGCGTCGATGCATGGCTTCAAGAACACCGAATGGCATCAACGAGATCAGTGTCCATTTCAGGCAATAAGGAATATCGTCGGCCCAGTAGAACGACCCAGGCAGTAATGACAATGGAAGTGACATTCGCTTCTTCTTCTTCTGCAGCCACACATACTTGACCATCTTGTTGCTATAGCGCTTGAGCCATTTTTCATCCCTGTGGCTGACATAGGGCCCGAGCTCATTCACCATCTCGCGGAAGAGGTCTATGGAGGGCGTGGAGTTGACCGATACCGAGGCGGCATCACGATAGGAGATGGAGGCGATATGCGGTGACCACACCATGCGCTGCATCCTGGCCAGCAGCTCAACCCAGGCATAGAGATCACCTGAGCGTTCGGTACGCCCTTCAGGGAAGACGGTATGACTGAACAGGGCGTCTCGTTTGAGTAGAACAGCGTTTGTTCCCATGGCACGCCAACCCTTGCAGGCAAACTTCAGATAGTCAGAGAGAGTAAGTACCTGAGGCCCTTCTGATATAAAATGCTTCGCGAAGGAATCAAGCGTCTGTTTAGTACCGACCTGGCTGATACGGGCCGAGCAGATGATCGGAATATCAACAAATTCACCAGCAATGTCCATGGCATCGGCGAGATGCTCCGGGAACCAGGCATCATCTGCATCCAGTAAGGCCACCCAGTCTCCCGTGGCATGCCGGATGCCGTGATTCCTGGCGGCGTAACCACCCGGACCGGAGGTAGTTCTCCTGAGTACCCTGATGCGTGCGTCGTCGAATTCCGCCACCCTTTCAAGGCTGCCATCCTTGGAAGCATCATCAACAATCAACAGCTCCAGGTCCGGATACGTCTGGTCCAGAACGGACTGAATTGCGCGTGACACATACTGTTCCTTGTTATAGACAGGCATCACGACAGTGACGAGCGGACGCATGAAAATCTCCATAAAATGATATTGGATAACGGAACGCTGACAAGGCGGCGAACAACAAGAAGCACTCTTTCAGTAGGCAGGTTCGCGCTCTCTCTGGTCGGCATAAAAAGGCGAAGAGAAGGTGTAGCAAAGTCCCATGCCGATAATCATCCACATCATCCTTGCCGAGTATCCCTTGAAAATGAAGGGCTCCTTTATTTCGGCAATAAACATGATAATCATGAAAACGATCCAGAAGCTCTTGTAATGGGTGATCATCAATACATACCTGGCCAGATAGGCAACAAACAGGTAAAAAGCGATTGTCAACGGAATACCCAAGGCCGTGAACATGCGCATATAGCCCGCATCAACGCGGCGAACCAGGTCGAAGCCGCCCGTGTGGGCCCCTACACCAAAAAATAGTTTGGCCCATTGATCTGACATGGCAAACATATCTATCAGCGATGTTGTCGTTCCCTCCTGCTCTAGCCCTTCGACACCTTGGTACAGGAAACTGATTGAGTAGGAAAGCACGCTGTCAGGATACAGCAGGGCAAGCATCGGTGGGGCAACAACCACAATAGCCGTGACACTGGCATAAATCAGCACCCGTCGCATTGATACTTTTTCTTTTGATAGCATGAGATTGAGGATGTGAAACAGGACGATGCCAATGAAACCCACCACAATGCCGGTCCGGCCGATGAACAGCAGCGACGTGAAGATTGTTATCGAAGCCACCAAAAAGTAAATAAAACTTATCTTGCGCTTGATGTATAACGCCTGGAGCAATACGAGGATAGTGCCATGGAAAAGCGACAGATTAGCGGCGCCGCCTGACGCGATACCGCGTAGCCGATACTCCCTCGTCAAATAGTTGATGTTGGAATTTTCGGGCAGGTAGAGGATAGACTCGACGAGGGCACGGAACGCCGGGAACTGATATTCCAGCAAAATAATTGCGGAATTAACGAAAACCACGAAAACGATGAGCTTGAAGCACAGTGTCAATGCCTGATCCATGTCTAGAGCCTTCTGGATCAAATAGAAGGCTAACACGAACCCAATCATTATATAGACGCCTACTTGGATAACGTAGTTCTGGAAAGACGTACTGAAGGCTTCCATGTAGAAGATAATGACGACGAGGTTATATAGACAGAAAAAACATAGTGCGATAAAGGTCAGCAGCAGAGGCATCTGCTGCAGCGACCTGGCGGCAAGAAGTGGGTGCATACCCAGGAAGAGCACGATTGCAATCATGCCACCGTGAAGTAGCATCCCGCCCAAATTGAAATAAGGGCTCAGCAAATAGAGGTACAGAAATAGCGTCAACACGAAAATGCTTCGATAGGTGAATCCGTGTATATACCGGAGCCCCCCATGAAAGCTGTCGACATCCACTGTTCTTTTTGAATATCTCACGGCAATCTACCTTCAGGTTTCTGCACTCAGTGGCTTGATATTCCCAACCTGCGAAACTGGACCCGAGAACGGAATTCATCATTTCAATCCCGGGCCCAACTGACTACTTGTAGGAGTAACTGTAATAGCCGTAACCGTAGCTGATGGCGGCAGTCTTCTCGATGGCGTTGAGGATGCAGCCCTTCACATGAACACCGGTGTTCTCGAGACGACGAACGGCGATCTTGACCTCACGCGGGGGGTTGACGCCGAAACGCGCCACGAGCAGCGTGGTTCCGACGACCTTGCCGATGATGGAGGCATCGGTCACGGCCAGGATCGGCGGCGTATCGAAGAACACCAGATCGTAGTGCTGGCTAACCTCATTCACCATTTCCGCAAAGTTCTTGCGCATCAGCAGCTCGGAGGGATTTGGCGGCGCCACTCCGCGTGTCATGTAGTGCAGGCCAGGCACATCGGACTGACGGATCGCCTTGTCGACCGGCAGCTTGCCTGAGATCACCTCGGACAGGCCATTTTCTGACTTGTCATTGAAGGTGAAGTGCAGGTTACCCTTGCGCATGTCCGCGTCGATGATCAGCACCTTCTGACCCGCCTGGGCACAGACAAACGCCAGATTGATGGTCACGAAGCTCTTGCCGATCCCAGGACTCGGACCGGTGATCATGATGGAGTTGTTGGGTGAATCCATCATGGCGAAGTGCAGGCTGGTGCGCAGGCCACGAATCGACTCAACGGCCATATCGGTTGGGTAGAGCTTGGCGAGAAAGCTGCCGATGGCATGCTTGGATATCTTATCGTTACGCTGCTTGACCCGTTTGACGAGCTTCATCTGGTCATTGGAGCGCGGTACTGTGGCGTAAACTGGGAGGTTCATATCCTCCAACTGTTCAGCGCTTTCGATACCCTTGTTTAACAACCCGCGAAGCAGAATCAGGCTGATGGCAAGCAAGAGACCCACCAGCATGGCGACGATCACGATCAGTCCGGTATTGGGCGCGATCGGGGATGGCAGGACGGCAGCAAAGTCGATGATCCGCACATTGCCGACGGTGGCCGCCTTGGCAATATTCAGCTCCTGCATACGGTTAAGCAGCTGCACATAGATCTGCTGGGTGACCTCGACATCGCGGGTCATTCTCAGCATCTGCTGCTGGGTCTCGGGCAGGTTCTCGGTCCGGTCTTCCAGGTTAGCTCGCTCACGCTGTAGCTGAGCTTTCTTGTCGAGCAGCGCGGCGTAGACCGGGTGATTCGGTGTAAAACGGCGAGACAGCTCCGATTCCTGCATCTCGAGGTCGTTCATGCGACTCTCTATCTCAACCATGCTGGTCAAGACGTTCTGAGTCTCTTGTGTGAGGTCGACACTGTCCTGCTCGGTACGGTAGGCGTTGAGGCTATTTTCGGCCTCTCCCAATTGCTCACGCACCCTCGGCAGTTGCTGGTCAAGAAACTCGAGGCTCTTCTCCGCTTCCGCGGCCTGGCGCGCAATGTTCTGGGCCAGGTACACCTCGGCGATGGCATTGAGCGATGACTCCACTTCATCAGGAGCGGTGCCATTAAGAACGAGTTGCAGTACGCCGGTATCGCTCTCCCCTACCTGAGTTACGGCGAACCGTGACTTCAGGCTGTTGATCGCCGACTGAGTGCTGCGCTTGGCAATGGTGAACTGAGCGCCTGCCGGTGCCAAAATCTCGCCGACCCGGATCTCGATCCAGGGGTTATCGGCCTCGATTCGCTCACCTGGCTGACCGGTCAACAGCACCTCGCCTTCAACGCCTAGAATTCGATAGCCACCGCCCTGGGTGACCTCAAGCGTCAGGGGCTGGTTGACCAGTTCCGGATCGACGCTCAGCGTTTCCACGCTGATGCTCTCACCGGCCCAGATCTCAGGCCGACCCTCGGCGAATGCCGGACGCGGGATATCGTGAACGATGGGGGCATTACCAATAACGGGAAAAACTACCGGCGAGACGCTGATATCCAGCTTCTCCTGGCTCGCCGCCTGGCCGATGATGAGCCTCGAGCGCAGTATTTCCATCTGCGCTGCCGTTCTCGGCTCCTCTTCCATCAGCATCGCGGCGATCTCATCGGCGCCGGTAGTGGTGCCTGTCCTTTCAATCTGGACGAGAGCATCCCCTTGGTATACGGGAGTTTGAAGCATTGCGTAAACAATACCCGCGATCCCGAACGCCAAGGTCAGAAGAATGATCTTCCACTTGTTGTCGAGCAGCATGCCCAGCATGCGCCCCAGGTCAATATTCTCTTCACCGAGAGGCATGCTGGGAGATGCTGATGCATTCGGATTGGGTTGTACGATCGTACTGTTAGTGGTCAAGCTAGTCATGTTGATGTCATCCCTAGGAGGGTGAGGATGAATATCTCTCTGGAAGGCCATGGCTGGGTATCATGACAACCGCATGCGGTTGTCATGATACGAAAGCCCCAAGGGATTAAAGGTCGCCAACGTCGCTGGACGTTTCAGCCACCGAACCGGGCAAACTGATTGACGGCAGCAGCAGACTGATGACGTTGTTCCAGCGTGCCAGCGGTGCGGAGGTCACGTAGACAACATCCTGAGGTTCCAGCGGGAAGTGGGTTCCCATGTTCAGGGCGACGGCATTCGAGATGTCGAGCTGGTAGACGGTAGCCATCTTGTCGCTGCCCTGCGGGTTACCCCGAATGACGAAGATGCCTGAAGGCTCGGCGCGACTCTCGACCACACCACCTGCACGCGACAAGGCATCGGTGAGGCTGAAGCGCTCCATGCCTGCCTGAATGGTGCCCGGATCCCGAACCTGCCCCAGCACGGAGATGTTCTGATTCTCAGCCGACGAGACATGCAGCACGTCGCCTGGCCTCATCAGGGCATTCTGCGTCAGATCGCCTTGCTTCAGCATCTCGTACAAGGAAATGGGCATCTCCTTGCCGTCACGCGTTAAGGTGACTTGGTGCCAATTGGCGTTCTCGGTAGCTCCTCCCGCCTGGCTGATGGCATCGAGGACAGACATGGGGACATTGGTAATGGGCTGAGTCCCCGGTGAATCGACAGCGCCGCTGACGTAAAACTTCTTCGAACGGAACGCCGCCACGCTCACTTCAAGCTGAGGATCGGTGATATAGGTGGAGAGTTGGTTGGTGAGAATTCGCCGAATCTCGTTGACAGTTTTCCCTTCTACCTGGATGTTGCCGATATAGGGATAGTAGATGCGACCGTCGGCATGCACGAGGGTGCCGGATTCTTCTGCACTACGCTCACTACCCGCCGGTATGGTCAGCTCGGGGTGGTCGTAGACGATGATATTCAACACATCACCCGGCCCGACGAGATACTGATAATCTTCTATCTCGCGGATCATTTCCGTTGTCATGGTCCTGGATTTGCTGGAGTCATTCTCGGCGCGATAGGTCGATATCAAGCTCGGCGTGATTGGGACGATATCTACCTGATTATCCAGGGAGACTTCCTCCGTTTCATAATCGATATGACCACCAGGCGCCATGGCACAACCGCCCAATATGCTGATAGGCAATAATGCGACAGCAAAGCAGGCACCGCGTGTAAACTTCTTCATTGTCCTTTCTCCCTTGCTCGCAAGACATTTCGAGTGTTCTTGTCGGCGTTCCAATGACGCATGGTTGACTCCCTCTTCATCAGACCTGCTGTGTCTTACCGTCTTCTTGCCCAAGCGTTCGTGCCACATGCCTCTTGTGGCTTTCTTCCCTAGGCGTGTGGCAAAGACCATGTCATCTGGCAGACCCTGATTGTTACAGGAGTACAATCATAATTACACAATATTACAAATATCTCGAATGCTTGTGGGAATGGAATTTCCCATCCCTCAAGGCTCATTAATTTAGCTATTATAATAATTAGATTATATTGATGTATTTAAGATTAACCGTTTGATTTATGGGCGTTTTTATTATCATTCCCAAGCGATTTCGCTCACTCACGTACACGAATTCACTTACAAGGCCATCGTCAAAGTGAGCCTCGAAAAAGAAAGTATGAGAAAGCTAGTGTCATGCTCAGGCTGAAGCGAGGCGAGAGAGGCGCATGGCTCCCTCCGTCGACCAGGCCACTGGGGTAATTTGAGCAGAGAAGCCAAGGAAAACAGGGCCGGCATTACGGGGGCTTCTGTCGTCAAGGTGGGTATAGCTGCCGTAGCCTCTTCACCACGAAGGCTTCAGAGAAGCCCGTCAGGTGCTGCCGATCGGAGAAAAATGACCAGCCGTCATCGGATACCTGGCACCTTTTGTCGCAAAATATCCGATAAGGACTCAGATAACGTAGCGCATGGTGTTGAGACAAATGTTGGAAATAAGTGTCGGACTTGGCAAGCTCTTCAAGGTCTTCAACCTTTAACTGATTCAAGCCTTCACGATAGTCATCAAAATCGATGGCAATGGAAGGCTGCAGCCTCTGCACACCTTCCACATGAACATGGGGACCAATGATCGTTACCTGACGGCTCATTGGACGAAAATGGTCAACCGTGGCTTGTATGAACCCGGCCCAACGAGTATCGATAGTGCTTCCCTCGGGGAAATTAGTGATCCTCTCGTCATACGTGTCCCAAAGTTGAGAGATGATGACATGGTCATACGTCTTATCAATGTCATAAAGTTGCTCGCGAAGCTCATTGCAAGAAATATCCGCTGACTGGTCATTGAACGCAACACCCTTGAGCAATACACATGCTCCTCGGGAAACGACATCTACGTTCTCCGGAGACAATCCCAAAGACTTCGCGATTGGCGCAACGTATTGTTGGAGAACAGAGTCACCAATAAACAGTACGCTGGTTTCCGCTTGGGTTTCAGCTACATTAAAACCCCGGACATAGTCCTTATGGAAGGAGGAGGCATGGGCCTTCGCCACCTCGAAAGCGAACGGGTTCAGTATCCTGAAACGTGCCTCGAGGCCATTGGTCTTAGCGACCAAGAAGCCGGCCCCTGCGAGAAGGCCGACAGATAGCGTCCCGAGTGCCATGCCCTTTCCATAACCACCTGCTCGCCGTGCATAACGGCGAGCCGGTATCTCCAGGAAACAATACGACATCCATGCCGCCGGCACAGCAATGAGCACAACAATGCTGAATACCATCCAAGGAGCTTGTTCTCCTTGAAAGAACTCGAGCCCGGCGATGACCGGCTGATGAAAGAGATAGAGAGGGTAAGAAATCAGGCCTATCCAGACGAGTTCCCTGGAAGCGAGCAATCGACAGAGGCTACCCCGGTTGCCATGAAAGATAATCAGCGCCGTTCCCAGGCACGGCCAAAGCGCATTCAGCCCGGGAAATCGGCTGTTGGACTCCAGCCACAAGGCCGAAAGCAATATCATCCCGGCGCCAAGCCAAGGCAGGAATGGAGGAGAATATCGCGTGGCCCGCCATGCATAACGCTCGTCAGACATGACAATCGCCAATAGGGCCCCTATCAGCAATTCGAAGGCGCGATAGTGTGGTAGGTAATAGCTTGCCAGGCTCTCACCCTCTCTGACGGACCACTCCGACATCCCCAGCGATACCAACAGCAGCAGCGCCGTGACAAGCAGGACGACAGCACGACCCGTACGAATGAAAAATATTAGCAACAACGGCCAGAAAGCATAGAACTGCTCTTCAACGCCAAGAGACCACAAATGAATCAAGGGTCGATACGCTTCCTCGCTGGCAAAATACTGCTCCCCCTGGGCGAACAATATATTCGCTAACCCAAATGCTGAAAAGAATATCTCCTTACCTAAGTTGTCGAAGGTTTTTTCATCATAGAAGACGAAGCCGAAGATCAGGACCGCGGCGAGAAGCACAAACAGCGAAGGAAGTAGACGAGAGGCGCGTCGTCGATAAAAAACTAAAAAACTGAAGCGCTTGTCTGTCATTTCACCATATATAAGTGCTGTGATCAGATAGCCGCTTATCACGAAGAAGACATCGACACCGACGAAGCCACCTTCCAATAAAGAGAAACCAGAATGAAAGCCAATCACCAGAAAAACCGCAAACGCTCTCAGGCCATCAATGTCGGGCCGGTAAGAAAAACTTGGATGCATTATTCTTCCACTTTGTAACTAGACTTGAAATTAATTATTATGCCTATTCCTCCAAGTTGACGTTATTCCCCAGATCTATCACGCCATCTGACTTGTTAAGGAGCCGCATAAAATTGTTGCCCACGAAACCACTGACCTTGTGCGATGTAATGATGGCATTTCCACCATCACCATCGTTCCCCTGAATATCGACCTGCCTGGACCACAGCAACCGAATATGCCCACCTTCCAATAGATTATCCTTGATTTTTACAACGCGAGTAAACTTATCGGAGTCACCATGATAGGCATCCGTTATCGCAGATTCGGACGTCTTGAACTGATTGCCGGTAATCCAGAGCCCTTTGGATAGTCGTTCGTCCTTTTTTTTGTCGAACCCACCGTACACGCACCCTCTCTCTACATGGTTAGCACTATTATGCAAGATGTGAATCCCTTCGTGGCGATCGATCCAGTAGGCATTCCGAGTATTTATGGCACTGTTGGCGATGATCTGCGTGTCGTAGGCCGATGCCAGACGAAAGCCATGGAGAGTCTGACCATCCGTATGGTTGCCCATGATCAATACATTTTCTGCCCCGCCTTCACATCCAATACCCACCTGTCCACGTAGTGCACGACACTGGCGAATCACACCACGGTGGGTCGAATTCCAGAAATTGCTACGGATGTTATTAGTAAATCGCCCTACACCGTAACCGGTGACGAAGATCCCATAGCTCGAGGCATCCTCGGTACGGACTCGCTCGACAAGGAAATCTGACATTCCTTCAAGGCGAATCAAGGGACCATTATCAGTGGCTCGCTTATCGGCCCCGATGGCGCAGAAATCTGACAAGAATACACCGTGTCGGTGAAGGGTATCGCCGACATTCAGATGTATCATGACATAATCGTCTTGCCGCCAGTCCTCGGCCCGGGCTTCGATGATTGTTTTTTCCATCCCTTGGCCACAGACACGAATGCCATCATGCAAGTTGAGCTTTCTGTAGACGAACCAGTGGCCCGCCTCGATGATGCCCGTTAACCCATCGGAGGCGATATTGTCCAGGAAGTCCTGCAATTGCTTCTGATCAATGACCGGGTCACCGCTCGGTGCCAAGCCCATCTCACTAGTAGTAATGCTGGAGGCTCGGCATCGTACACGCGCAGCACCCGTGACCTTACCTGACCCAAAATGGGTCTTTCTGGCACCAACCGTGGTTGAGGCCAGCAGCAAGTTATCGCTATCCGCTATCGATCCCAGTGACATTACATTAGCACCTTTTTAATATAATTTCTTGTATTGACTATTTTTATGCTTATCCATGACAACAGTGAACCATATTGCCAAACAATCTTAGCAAAACGGAATATCCAAGTTGCCAAGCGATAGCTCACCTCGCCTCATCCAACTAGTATCAAGCTAATCTTTGATACACTGAAATAATCTTATTTTTCAACACACGGCAATGAAAGGTGATTTATACAATAATCAATCCAGTCGCTCGCGACTCTCGGCGACTTCTTGCTAATTATCCGGTCAAATATAGCAAGCGCCTCCTCTTCCGTATGAAATCCATTGACGACGCTAGGGAAATGCCGAGAAAAAGACTTAAGCATGAGGCCTCCAGGCGCCTTTTTCGGTTGTAAACGAACGACTGCAGACTCATGGCCCAAGGCCGCCAGGCAAGCGATACGGTGTTGGCCCGTCGAGACCATCACTACCCAATCCTTTTCATCGATCCAAGCTGTACCCGTCATCCATTCGCCTGTCTGAGGTTTATACCCACGACTCTTTATCGAATCGTAAAGATGAGTTAAACGCCGGTATTCAATAAAAAGTTTTCTAGGTTCAATTGGGCCAAATTGACTTCCACCAATGAATTCATCGAGCTTGACCCCTTGCTCGGTATCTTCTCTTTGATAAATGCTTTTTATATATTCACAGTACTTTTCCGGTGATAACCAAGAAGATAGCGGCAGGCTAGCAAGTGGGGGAAGATCAAGGAAGGCAGAATAGCTTGGTCTAGGAATATCCATCAACTCACTTGCCGTAGCTGGCTGATAAAGATCATAAAACCAGCGAAGGGGAGAAGCTTTTGCAGTTAATTGGCTGTTTTCCTCGTACGCCTTTAATGTTCTGACAAAGGGGTGCTTTCCGTTTATACCAAGCGAAAAGGCGCTGTAATTAAAAGTCACTATGCGATCCAACGGAACCTTGACCAGGCATGAGTTACCAGATGAGGCGTATACTGCCTCAATTGGATTAACACAATCACCCTTTGTCAAATCAAAAATTCTGGTCATCTCTTTTCGTTTTAACTCTACTCCTAATTTGCGACACGAAGATCTTAGCAGCTCTTTAGCAGCTCTTTTTATCATGGTAACCAGCCCCTGCGGAACAAGGCAAAAACCTTGCCTTTTTTAGAATTTATTTTAATAACTAATTATTTATGCGTGCTCAGCCATTTTTTTGAAGGTTTCGTTACGTTGAACCAGCTCGTCGTACGTTCCACTGTCGATCACATGCCCCTCCTCCATCAGGTATATACAGCCACAAGCTTTTACCGTGGCCAGACGGTGGGCGATCATGATGATGGTCTTCTTGCCGGAGAAGTCGTGGATCGCATCCATTACCAGGCGCTCAGTAATACCATCCAGGGCGCTCGTCGCTTCATCGAGTACCAGGACTTCGGCGTTATCATAGAGGGCACGGGCGATACCGATACGCTGGCGCTGGCCACCAGAGAGTTGAATGCCACGTTCACCTACTCGGGTCTCAAGACCCTCAGGCAAGCGCTCTAACAGGTCATCCAGATGAGCCATCTGTGCGGCACGCTGTACTTTTACAGCGTCAATATGTTCTGGTGGAAGGCCAAAGGCAATGTTTTCACGAATACTGGCGTCGGCCAGGAATATGCTTTGGGGCACAAAGCCGACGGTATTCTGCCAGGCTCGGCGGCGTTCAGCCGTTACCGGCTGGCCATCCAGCGTCAGTTGTCCTTGATTAGGCTCGATCAGACCCAGCAATACATCAATGGCGGTACTCTTACCCGAGCCCGAGGCACCCACCAAGCCAATGGTACCGTTGACGGGGATTGTCATATTGAGGTTTTCAAGCGCCGCTTCTTCCTTGCCTGGATAGCAGAACGTAACATTGTCAAGACGGATCACCTGCTGAGGTACCCATTTGCCCGTCTGCTGTACCGGCTTATCGTCAGTCGTTTCCTGACTGGCCGCCAGGTCCCCTTGCAAGCTATTGAACGAGGCGATATTCCCTCGAACCATCGCAAGGCTGCTGTAAATTTGCTGGAATGCTGGCAATAGTTTGAAGCCAGCCATGGCATATACAGAAAGGATTGGCAGGATCGTACCGAGGTTGCCTTGGTGAGAAACCAATAAGTAAAGAACCAACATGATGACAGCCCCAAAGGCGACCAGCTCCATCAGATAACGCGGCGCTTGGCTGAGGGCCTTGGTGGTGCCTTTGGCTCGCCCCAGTTGGCGGCTGGTTTTTTCAAAACGACGGTTGAATTCATCTTGACGCGCCAGAAGTAGAGTGTCCTTGATCCCGCCAAACCCTTCATTCATCAGCTTGAAGCGTAGGCTATTGGTGGCGCTGACTACGTTGCCATTACTTGAAAGTTTGCGCCGTACAGTTCGGTAAAGCCCCCAATAAACCGTGCCAAAGACCACCACCCCACTTAGCGCTACCCATGGGTTAAAGAGGAAAATGGCTATCGTAATGACCAAGGCCATTACCATCTTTGCATTCATCTGCATGAGCGGCGTCAGAACGTTGTCGCTGATCCGCCGGCATTCCTGCGCAATCTTGCTGGTGAGTTCGCTGCTGCTGCCGCTAGCATGGTACAACCAATCCTGTTGCATATAGTGCTTAAAAAGACGCGTGCTCAGCTCGGCGCCTACTTGCTGAGAATACAGCGAAAGCCTCCACGTGATAAAAATCGAGATCATGGCAGCCAATGCCAGCACGCCTAATACGCCTAGTCCTATCCAGAACAGAAAGGTTGTAGGGTCGTCGGCACCATACCACCGGTAGAAATCGCCTAGCAGGCCATCCCCCTCCAAGCGGCTCATATCGCCAACTACCGCCATGAAGGGGCCAATTGCCGCTATGCTGGCGAGTTCCGCAAAAGCCATTATTACTACCAGGAATTGCAGGCGCAATAGTCGCCTTCGTTGCTCGCCTGTCAACAGCCGATATAGCTGCTTAACGCTTGAAAGCAAGGAAAAGGTGTTAGCGTTCTTGACTGGATATACCATATAAGCCTTCCTCACAGGGAGGTGATAGCGTTTTAAAAGATAACCATACGTTCAGCTTTTCTATAGATCAGCCGCTTGGAAAATGATTCCCGAATTAACCAACTTAGATACCCGCAAACTTAAACGCTCACTTTGATTCTGCTATTACAGCATGGCATCGAGCAGGTGTACTAATGAAGCTAACGAGCCTGATCAAGAGAGTTACGCTTGACAGATCCTTTTGAAAGCCTCGCATCTTCTCACAGAATAACTAAGCACTGAATTCGCTCACGTAACCTGTCACTATGCTAAATAACGTTACAAATTGCGAGCCTAAGAATATTGGTTTTTCTAATACTTAACTACCTAAAGCGTTCTCGTTCCTGCGAAACTGCTCACGTCAGGCGTTGCAGCAGCCAGGGTGCAACAGCGCAAGGCCACCTGCCGACTTTGTCACTATGGGTTAATAACGTGGTATGGCGACTACCGTCTGATTGACAGGTGCTATCATTTGAACTCAGCACTATTGGTGGGCCGCACCCTTCAAGATTGGCGAATATACTTCAGGCCCGCAAACATTGCCGGGTTGGCTGCCCCGGCACTATGGTCTACGTAAGTGTCCGCTTGGTGCGTAGTTGATTTTTCGATATTCGAGTAGTC
Organism: Halomonas korlensis; assembly: GCF_900116705.1. Lineage (GTDB taxonomy): Bacteria > Pseudomonadota > Gammaproteobacteria > Pseudomonadales > Halomonadaceae > Halomonas > Halomonas korlensis. The sequence goes on from NZ_FPBP01000001.1 coordinate 411,181, forward strand.
GTAATCAGCATCCACTCGTTCACTATGTGGGTTGAAAAAGAGGCTCTGTGTTAAACCCACCATCACGACATACGCCTTTCTCGGCTCCCCCTTGAGTAGCATCTTGATGGTCAGCACGACATTGTTGAACAGCACGGAAAACAGTCGCCGCCTCGTCTTGTATTTTCTGGCCAAAAAAATATTATTCCTGACAAAATTCTTGTAATAGCCGATTCTGACCGGGTTGGTTTCGGCCACGATGCTGATCGAGGCTCCCCCGTGACGGATATGGGCAACTCGGCTTGCTCCGACGAGGTAACCAGGAGCCTCACGCGTGATTCTGAGAGTGAATTCTGCATCCTCGCCCCATATGAACATCGATGAAATGGGTAGTCCATATTGCTTCAGTGTGCTTCGCGGTAACAAGATCGACACGAAGGTACCACTACAAACGGCTACCAGACCATGCTCGAGCTGTTCTGGCCAGCCAAAGTGACCGGCTTCGTTCCTCTTGTCACTGATCTGAGGGGTATTGGTCGACTGCCCCGTCTCTGTAAAGGCCGTCGACAACAGGTAGGTTCGCTTTGCCCCTTTCTCCTCAAGAAGGGCATCGGCCTCGAGGAGCCGCTCAAGCGCCGTGGTTTCAGGTATGACATCATCATCCATCATCCAGACGTAATCGGCGCCATTATCGTAGGCCAGGCGAAACCCTGCATTGAAGCCACCTGCCGCCCCCATGTTCTTCTTCAATGAGTACACCTTGAGGTCGGAGTACTTGCCACTCTCCAGCATCTCACGCGTGCCATCCGTACTCGCATTATTGATAACGAGAATGTCGTCACAACGCCGTGTCTGTTGCTGGATAGCATCCAGGCAGCATTGCAGGAGTTCCTGACGGTTGTATGTCAATACGACTGCTATCACTCTAGTCATCATTCCCTCCCCCTGCGATGATGAAATCCTTTTTTATGGTCTTCTTATCAAGTGCTTTTCTGGCTAACATCCCTTGGCTAATGTTTCTTGCCTGTCCTCATCCCGGCTGTATCACGGCTTATCGGGATAAATAGGCTCGAACACTCAATAGAGGGGTTCGCTGCGTGCCTGGATCAATGGCCAGTTGGCATCCTTATCCGACATTACCGTGACCGGCAATGGCCATTTGATTCCAATCTCCTCATCATCAAAGCGCAGGCCATCTTCTGACGCTGGCGAATAGCGGGCAGTGACCAAGTAGCTTACTTCGACATCGTCCTCCAACGTCATGAAGGAATGAGCGAACCCCTTGGGGACATACAATTGAAGGCGATTGCTACTCGTGAGCTCGAACATCTGATGCTGCAAATAAGTAGATGAGTCTTTTCTAATATCAACAATGACATCAACAATGGCGCCCTTGAGGCAGCGAACCAGCTTGTCTTCCCCATGGGGCTGCTTCTGAAAATGCAATCCCCGTAAGGTACCGCGCTGGGCCGAGAAAGACGTATTCTGCTGCACGAAATTGCTGTCCAGTCCTACCTCGTCAAACTCATCACAGCACATGGTCCGGGCAAAAAACCCTCTCTCGTCGCCGCGAGGCTCAAGATCAACGAGATAAGCGTCCTTGAGATTCGTCTCGGTAAATTTCATTTCACCTGTTCCTTCATACTGATATTTTTTGCCCGGTGTAGATTCTTTCCTGTTCGCTGTACAGGCGGTCGACCAGCCGTCCCTCAGGTACTTGAACATCGTCGAAGGTCAGCGGCATATCTTTGCGTACAGGCCGTCTTACGACGCTGTCGAGCGCCAGCCCGATAGGCAGCAACCGTTCATTGCGTATGGTGTCGATGTTGTCAGCCACGCCGTAGACTTCGAAACCGCCAAACTCGGTAATGCGCTCGCCTGCCGCCAGGTCCTTCTTGGCGATTGCCACGACCCCGACCCTGGGTCCGCCTTCAGGCGCTAGAACCGCATCGCTGAAAAGCACAGCGCGGGCGACCGAGGTGGGCACTTCGAAGTGACAGAGATGATAAGGCGTGTTGAAGCAGTAATAAGGGCCCTTGCCGAGCTTGTAGAGTTCAAGGTAGTGCTGCTTACGGGGATCCTCCACCGTGCCAATGACGAACACGCCGGGCCCCGGTCTGGCCCCCACCACATAATCGACCAGGCCTGGCCTTGTGGCATTCAGATAGGGCTCGAACGAGGATATGGTCTGCTCGACCGGAATCAGCGGTGCATTGGGATCGCCTTTCGAGAAATCGGGCCCCAGCATGCCGCGGCGGGCCACTTGCATGCCGGTACCGTTAGCCACGATGGCCTGTTCAAATGAGATCTTGGTGCCATCAGCGAACGAAGCGACCATTGCCGGTTTCTGGCCCCAGCGTTCCGCGAAGGCACGCTGGGTAGCCGGATTGCGATAAGGGTCATGGAGCCCTTTGATGTTGCCGCACAAGACTGGTTTGACGCCGATACCTTGCACGAACCGATAAAGGTTCATCTGTACCCCGGGCTGATCCCCGTCCGAAAAGGTGTAGACGACGCCTGCCTGGTCAGCCTTCTTTTTCAGGATGGGGCCGATGGTCCCGTCAAGCTCGGCGTTCATCTGGATGACGTGCTTTCCGCTGGAAATAGCGGACAGAATCGCCAATGCCGCATACTCGATCGACCCCGTCACTTCGATGATGGCGTCAAGGCCTGCTGCTGCCGCAAGCGCATTGGCGTCCTGCGTGACGACCGGTCTCCCGCGAGCGATCGCCGACTCGATCTGCGAGGTGGTATCGCACCTCTCCGGCTCGGCACCCACCTGCCCGAACACCTGTACCGCCGAATCAATGTTCCGGTTCGCTACCGCGCATAGCTTCATGCCGGGTGTCGCGGTCATGATCTGTAGGCCGATTCCCCTACCCTGGAAGCCCGCACCGATCATGCCTACACGAATGGGATTGTTATCCGCTTTTCGTTTCGCCAGAGCCGTATCTACGATAATCATTGTCTTCTCACAAGGTTGCCGCTGTTCGGAAAAATAAGGAAGATTTTATTAATCTTTCCAGACTTTCCAGCGGGGGTTATCAGCCCAACTGGCTTCGAGCACCATCTTATCGCGCAGCGAGTCCATGCTTTGCCAGTAACCTTGATGATGGTAGTAGCCTAGCTTGCCCATCTCGACCATTCGCTCCATGGGCTCGTTTTCCCAGGTCGTGCGGTCATCGTCGATCAGGTCCAGGACTTCGGGCTCGCAAACGAAGAAGCCACCGTTTATTAATCCCCCATCCACGGCACCTTTTTCCCGAAACGCTTTGACTTGACTATTCTTTTCGTCGAGCCTCAGGGCACCGTAACGGCCCGGCTGAGTTACCGCCGTGAGAGTGCACCAGCTATCTGACGCCTTGTGAGCTTCCACCAGATCGTGGATATTGATGTCGCTGACACCATCCCCATAGGTCAGGCAGAAGGATTCATCTCCGATGAGATGCTTGGCACGCTTGATCCGCCCGCCGGTCAAGGAGTCGGGGCCCGTATCCATGACGGTTACGTTCCAGTCTTCAGAGACGCCCTGCAACCACTCGACTCGCCCGGTCTTCAAATCAATGGTGTAATCGGTCTGTTTCCCCCGGTAGTTAAGAAAATAATCACGGATATACTCAACCTTGTAGCCACCGAGAATAACGAAGTCCTTGAAGCCATAATGGGAATAGAGCTTCATGATGTGCCAGAGAATGGGACGTCCTCCGACTTCCACCATTGGTTTAGGACGAATTGAGGTTTCTTCACTGAGGCGAGTGCCGAAACCTCCTGCCAGAATGACGACTTTCATGTTCTTTCCCCTGCTCTGCTTACGATATGGTTTGTCACAGCATGCATCTTGTGCATGCGCTTTATTGTTCGGTCCACCTCAGGGCTTGCGTCAGCCGACCCTGATCGACATGCGCCTGTAGGACATGCAGGCGCATCAAATGGGAGTCGCGGAAGTCAGTATCCGCAAACTCCATCTTGCTCAGCCCCTCCACGAGGCCCTGTATAGAATCTCGCAGCGTCATCTGCGGTTGATGGTCAGGTGCCAGTTCCTCGAAGAGACTGAAATCAACCTTGTAGGACCGACTGTCGACTGCCGCTGCTTCATTGATGCTGACGGAAGTGCCCGGAATTACGCTTGCCACGGTCTCGGCCAGATCGCGTACCTGATGGTTACGCTGATTGGAGCCGGTATTGATATTAAGTAGCCGACCCCCGTTACTGGCCTTGCGCTGTATGGCCCAGTCGATGGCACGCGCCATATCGCTGACGTCGATCAGGGGACGCCAGGGGCTGCCATCGCTTAATACCGTGATTTTCTTCTGTGACAAGGCACAGGCGACAAAATCGTTCAGCACCAGATCCAACCGCAGACGCTCGGACATACCGCAGGCCGTTGCAAACCTGAGACTAGTGATGACCATGTCACCTTCGATATCGGCAAGCGCCTCTTCGCTGCCGATCTTGGACCTGGCATAGGCGGTCATCGGTGAGAGCGGGTCTGTCTCTTTTCTCGGATCTCCACTTGCCACCCCATAAACGCTACAACTCGAGGCAAACACGAAGTTGCTGACATTTTCTCGCGCCGCCTGTTCGGCAATGCGCACAGTGGCTTCCTGATTAATCTCTCGCGTCACAGACTCGAAGCGGTTACCCATGGGGTCGTTGGAGACGGCGGCAAGCTGAACAACGCCTGTATAGCCTTCCAGCATACCTTCCGGCAGATTGCGCACATCGCCGAAATACTGCTTTTGCAAATGCCGCTCAGGCAGGGTATCGATACCGGTCAGGCAGTGTGCAAAATAAGCATTATCGTAACCATGCAAGATGGCTTCCGGGTGTTGCCGAGCCAACTCCTTGATCACGGAAGGACCTACGTACCCCATGTTCCCAATGACTAATATCTTCATTTTTATTCCCTTCATTTAACAGGATTTCTTTAGCGTTTCCTTAGTCTTTAGTGATTCCTTGCTCTTTAGTGTTTCCTTACAGGGTCAACGCCCATTGCGTTACTCACTGAGCAGGCTCAACTTCAACTCTTTGTCGCTCAGCCACCCCTTGCTGCGCATTTCATGAAACACATGCTCGACCAATACAGAGGCACCGAATTGACTCAAGTGGTTGTTGTCGTAATAAAGAATGTTCTCCTCGACCTGGGTCGCACAGCGTCCGGGCAAATAGGTATCGCAGAACAGTCGCGCCGGCTCGATTTTCAGCAGACCATCGTGAGGGGCAACTTTGGAAAGCTGCTGGTAGGCGGAAGCCGCGCGCTCCTTGAATACGTCATAGCTGGTCGAGAGTGGCGACGTCCGCTCGATGCCGTACAGCTTCTCCTTCGCCAGCAGGTAAGGCACGTTCCAGCCCACTTCCGGAACCGGGTAAATCAGCACGACCTGCTTACCGTCGTTCACCAACTTGTCGACGGTTGCCTGGAGTAGTTCTCCAACCGCCTCGACACGACGATAATCATCGGTCATAGAGTCGCCGGCCGCGTCGAATGGCACGGCATGAACGGCGCGGTCGGTTTCGATTCCTCCCTCACCGTTGTTGAAGGTTTCTCCTTCAAACTGCATTGGATAACGACCGAGCATGACCACCAGCTCTACATCATCATTACCCAACAGATATTCCATTGCATCGTTGTTGAAGCGACCGCACTCCGGCTCGTCGCTTCGGGTATAGCCGGCGATGGGCAAACAATTGGTATAGACGAACTGCTTAACCTTCATCCCCAAGGCATCGACTCGCTCGGCCACCGGGCCAACCAGGGGTGTCGCCTGGCTGTCTCCCCAGACCACGACAGTTCCTGGCCCCTTGTCGTTGTACTCACATATCTCATCGATGGAGCGCATATCGCCTGGCTGTGATTGGCAGCTGCCGCTGTTAATATCCTGGTCGCTACGGACCTCGGCGAGTCTTTCGACATCGTCATCCAGACGCCAAGGAATTCCCTTCGAATAACTGCCGTAGAGCCCGATCCCTATCATCAGGCAGGACATTGCCAGTCCTGCCTTGAAAATCTGCGGGCGGGTGAAATTCTTTCGGCTCCTGAAAGGCTGCTCGACATAGCGCCAAGAGAACCAGGCCAGAAGCAGCGAGAGAATGCTGAACAGGATGTAGTCGACATGAGAGATCGGGTTCAAGCTACGCTCTCGGGCGAAGACGAATACCGGTTGGTGCCACAGGTAAGCGCTGTAACTGATCAGACCTATCCCCACCACCGGCTTCAGTGACAGCAAACGGCCGATGACGTTAGTGCCGTTCGCATAGAGAATGATCAGTGAGGTGCCCAATATGGGGATAACGGCCCACAGGCTCGGGAACGGTGTGCTTTCATCGAAGCTAAAGATGGCATAGAGGATCAGGCCAAGGCCCAGCGCCCCCGCCACATTACTGGTCCGTGAAGAGGGTCGTACCGAATGGTCATGCATGTAGATGGCAAGGATGGCCCCTGCCAGCAGTTCCCAGGCACGTGTCGGCAGCAAAAAGAAGTTGGCCGAGGGATGATGTACCGAGCCATACTCCGCCAACGCCAGACTGGCCACGAAACCCAGCGCTATAACGCCCAGCAGGAGGCCTCGCCCGAATCGCCAGACCAGAAGCATGAAAAGCGGGAAGAACACATAGAACTGCTCTTCGACTGCCAGGCTCCAGGTGTGCAGGAAAGGCTCCATTTCTGCTGGACCGGCAAAGTACCCCGAATCCTGCCAGAAATAGATATTGGAGACGAAGAGATTGACCGCAACGAGGCTTTCGCTCAGGTTTTGGAACTCTTCGGGTAACATCCATAGCCAAGCTGTTACCAGGCAGGCAATACTGACGAAGAAAAGGGCCGGGAGTATTCTTCTTGCACGACGCTCATAGAAATTGATAATCGAGAAATTACCGGAGAGCAACTCCCCGTATATAATACCGGTAATCAAGTAACCACTGACGACAAAGAAGATGTCGACACCGACATACCCCCCACTGAACCATTCGAAACCGGCATGAAACAATATTACGGGAATAACGGCCACTGCCCGCAAACCATCAACTTCGGGCCTGTAAGTAGTTGTCATCACTTCCTCATTGAGTTCCGTTCAACCGAAAGCCCATGACGACATGCTCATGAACACGTTTATACATCCTCCAATTGCCAGTGTATGACTGGCGGAACATGACCAAACGTGTGAGCATCAGGGCGGATCAAGCCGTCCAGGCAAAGCTACCGCCAGAAAGTGCATCGCCTCTCTCCTCTTTAATGCAGCAGTGCCGATTTAGCAGCGCCTATGTAATTGTTAATTTTCTCTTCGCAATGTTACTAAACGTATGCCTCCTTTGCGTAGTTGGTTTTTCTCATCCTCGCTCGCCCGTCAAGTCATGACGTTGCTGATGCTTCAATGGCACCAAGGGGGTAGCGAGTCGAGCAAAAGACCGTGCAAAGCCGTGCGGGACATCATGTCAAGAGGGAAAGCTATTTGCGGTAATGTGCTTGGAAGGGCAGGCAGGGAGAGATTTTACGCACAGCGGAAAAGACCCTCCGCAATAGAGAGCCGTGGGGAAAGATTATGAAGGGTGATCCGAGGTAGCAACGCGACTCGGATAGGATAGGTTAGCCCCTACCGAGTCACTGATTCAACGCGCTCATACCCCTCGTGGTGGCGAAGAAGGATACATGACGCTTACGCAAGCGGTAAAGAGCGCGCACGGACCGTCAAAAACATATTACGCTGGCCGTATAATCACAGCGATGCCGTGCCAGGCATTGCTGTGGGCCTCCTCTACGGACTACCATCTAGTTCTTTGTGGTATCAGATATTGTCATGGCGCAGCCTGCTAAGGCTAACGTGGCTCATCAGCGACGGGTTGCGTCGTACCCCAGGTCCGCACCGCGGCTTTCGTCGCTTTTCCGACGAGCACCAGCACGTCCCTTGCGGTTTTCCTCTTCGCATACCTCGTCCTTGCCGCCGCAGACTTCACAGCCTTCCTTCATTCCCAGACGATTGAGCCCGCCGCAGCTTCCGGCAATGGGCCGCCGCCCCATGATCACGCCAATAGCCATGGCGGCCACGATCAGTAACATGAAGGCCAGTACAATAAAAAAAAGATTCATGATCATTACTCCGCAATCATTGGAAATTCATCGACTCGTACGTTTATCCACTCGTACGAAATCCTGTCCTTGAGACAGTAAATAGCTAGTATAGATCCATGCCAAAAAACCCCACCTTTGGCCAGCAGTGCCATCGTTTACCAATGCGGTACGTCATAAGCACAAAGGGCCGACCCACAACGGCCAGCCCTTTGAGCACTACACGGCAACCACTCGATGGAGATCCGCCATTTGATGAAGGTCAACCACCAAAGTCGTCAAGCATGATGTTTTCTGGCTCAACTCCCATGTCGACGAGCATCTTGATCACCGAAGCGTTCATCATCGGCGGCCCACACATATAGTACTCGCAGTCCTCGGGAGCAGGATGGTCCTTGAGGTACATGTCATAGAGCACATTATGGATAAACCCAGTAGGGCCCTCCCAGTTGTCTTCCGGCTGCGGGTCGGATAGCGCCAGGTGCCATTCGAAGTTCGGGAACTCTTCGGCGAGCTTGTCGTACTCTTCGTTGTAGAAGGTTTCGCGCCAGGAACGCGCGCCGTACCAGAAGGTGATCTTGCGCTTGGAGTGCAGGCGCTTGAGCTGGTCGAAGATATGGCTGCGCATCGGCGCCATGCCAGCGCCACCGCCAACGAAGACCATCTCGGCATCGGTATCCTTGGCAAAGAACTCACCGAAGGGACCCATTACCGTGGTCTTGTCGCCCGGCTTCAGGCTGAAGACATAGGTCGACATCAACCCGGGCGGGTGGTTGGTGTTAGGTGGTGGTGTAGCAATACGAATATTGAACTTGAGGATGCCCTTCTCATCCGGATAGTTCGCCATGGAGTAGGCGCGGATGACCTCTTCGTTGTTCTTGTGGGAGATATCGAAAAGACCGAATTTTTCCCAATCGCCTCGATACTCCTCATCGATATCGAAATCGGAAAACTTGACATCGTAAGGAGGAGCGACAAGCTGTACATAGCCGCCCGCACGGAAAGCAACTTCCTCTCCCTCGGGAAGCTTGAGGTTAAGCTCCTTGATGAAGGTGGCGACGTTGGGGTTGGAGATGACTTCGCATTCCCACTGCTTGACACCAAAGACCTCTTCCGGGACCTCGATTTTCATATCCTGCTTGACCGGCACCTGGCAGGAGAGCCGCCACCCATCTTTCTTCTCACGCAGCGTGAAGTGGGACTCTTCGGTGGGCAGGATGGAACCGCCGCCCTCTTCAACTCGACACTTGCACTGAGCGCAGGAGCCGCCACCGCCGCAGGCGGAAGAGAGGAAGATGCCGTTGGCGGCCAAGGTATTGAGGAGTTTGCCTCCCGCCTGGGTCGTCAGGGTGTGCTCGGGATCGCCATTGACCTCGATCTGGACGTCGCCGGTACTGACGAGCTTGCTTCTTGCGGCCAGGATTACCAGGACCAGGCCGACGATGATCACGGTAAACATGACCACACCGAGCAAGATGACTACTGTATCAACCATGTCGGGTTCCTATTGCTTGACGTTGCCTGATTTCCGACAGCACGGCGTGCCGCCGGAACAACATGACGTGCCTCAGAGCTGGATGCCGGAGAAGGACATGAAGCCCAGTGACATCAGACCCACAGTGATGAAGGTGATGCCCAGCCCCTGAAGCGAGCCGGGAACATCGCTGTATTTCAACCTCTCGCGGATACCGGCCAAGGCGGTGATGGCCAATGCCCAACCGACGCCGGCGCCGAACCCATACACCACCGACTCACCGAAGTTGTAGCTGCGCTCGACCATGAACAGCACACCGCCCAATATTGCGCAGTTGACTGTGATCAATGGCAGGAATACCCCCAAGGCGTTATAAAGTGCCGGAACGTACTTATCGAGGAACATCTCCATGATCTGCACCAAGGCAGCGATAACCCCGATATAGCTCAACAGCCCGAGGAATGAGAGATCGATGTTTTCGGCACCGCTGATGCCCGTCCAAGTCAGCGCCCCTTCCTGGAGCAAGAAGCTATAGACGAGGTTGTTGACCGGGACAGTTACGGTCAGTACCACGATGACTGCAATTCCCAGTCCGAAGGCCGACGACACCTTCTTGGATACCGCCAGAAACGTACACATACCAAGGAAAAACGCCAGGGCCATGTTCTCGACGAAGACCGAAGCGACGAACAGGCTGAGATAATGTTCCATGTTACACGGCCTCCTTCGGCTGGGTGTTTTCCTTCATCTTGAACTCGTTCTCCTCGATCTGCTCAGGATTGAGGGTGCGCAATACCCAGATCAGCAGGCCGATAATGAAGAACGCCGAAGGTGGCAGCAGGAACAGGCCATTGGGCACATACCAACCACCATCCTGTACCGGTTGCAGCACGGTGAAACCGAAGACGCTTCCGGCGCCGAATAGCTCGCGGAAGAAACCCACCACCATCAGGATGAAACCATATCCCAGACCATTGCCGACGCCGTCAAGGAACGACATGCCGGGCGTATTGGTCATGGCAAAGCCTTCGGCGCGGCCCATCACGATACAGTTGGTAATGATCAATCCGACGAAGACCGACAACTGCTTGGATATTTCGTAGGCGTAAGCCTTGAGAATCTGGTCTACCACGATGACCAGCGAGGCAATGATGGTCATCTGCACGATGATGCGGATGGAAGAGGGGATGTGGTTACGAATCAGCGATACGAACAGGTTGGAGAAAGCCGTAACGAAGATCACGGCCAACGCCATGACCATCGAGACACTCATGCTGGTGGTCACCGCCAGGGCCGAGCAGATACCCAGTATCTGCAAGGCGATGGGGTTATTCTTGAAGATCGGCGTTGTCAGAACGCCCTTGGGAGTATCTGCCGCCATGATCAGGCTCCTTCAGCTTCGAGTTCGACTTCGGCATTCTGGGCGTCTTCCTGGTCGATGCCGCTACGGAACTTCGCCAGATAGTCGCCGAACCCTTCCGGGCTCAACCAGAATTGCAACATGTTGGTAACACCGCGGCTGGTCAGTGTCGCACCAGACAGGCCATCCACTTCCGTTTCCTCGTTGGCGCCACCCTTGACCAGCTCGATAGCTGGCGCCAGGTCACCCTCTTCAGCATAGACCTCTTTGCCTTGCCACTGGGCCTGCCAGCGGGGGTTGTTCACCTCTGCGCCAAGGCCCGGGGTTTCGCTGTGGTCATAGTAAGTGATGCCGACGAAAGTATTGCCGTCGCCCTCAAGGGAGATATATCCCCGCATCAGCCCCCACAACCCCTGTCCACGGATGGGCAGGATGATCTGCTCGGGATCATCCGGGTCGCCCACCAGGTAGACGGTGGAATAGTTCTCCTGACGAGACAGGCCGGCAATATCCTGATCACCCGACAGGGTACGTGAGGACGCCGGGTCACGAGCCGCCTCGAAACTATTGTAGGTGTCGGGGTCAAGTTCGTCGGTGTACTCGCCGGTACGCAGATCCACGACGCGTGCGGTGATCTCGCTGAATGCCTCTTCCACATCCATTCCCGGTTCATAGAGGTTGGCCACTTCGAGAATGTTGGTCTTGCGGTCGAGTTCCTGATTGAGTTGCTGCCTTTCGCGCAGCGCCACCGCGGCGGTAGAAACAATAACCGAACACACGATACAGAGTGCGAACGCTACCGTCAGAATCTTCTTGATGGAGTTGTTGCTCTGTGCCATCAGGCAGTCTCCTCGGCCGGCACACCAGTACGCTGCAAGCGGCGCTTGATGTTGGCCTGTACAAAGAAGTGATCGATCAGCGGAGCAAACAGGTTAGCGAACAGGATCGCCAACATGATGCCTTCCGGGAAGGCGGGGTTCACCACTCGGATCAGTACGGTCATGACTCCAATCAGCGCACCGAATATGAGCCGGCCCTGATTGGTCATCGACGCGGATACCGGGTCGGTGGCCATGAACACCATGCCGAAGGCAAAACCGCCCACCACAAAGTGCCAGTGCCATGGCATGGCGAACATCGGATTGGTCTCTGAGTCCATCAGATTGAATAGTGTACTGGTGACCACCATGCCCAGGAAAACGCCAAGCATGATTCGCCACGAGGCGATCTTCGTCCATAGCAAGACTGCCGCACCGATGAGTATGGCAAGCGTCGAGACCTCCCCCACCGAGCCCGGCATGAAGCCGATGAACGCATCCCACCAGCTCCACTGGCTGGAAAGTGCCGCCATGCCGTCCTGCGCCGCTACGGAAAGCGCGGTGGCCCCTGTGTAGCCATCGGCGGCGACCCAGATGGCATCACCGGAGATCTGGGCGGGATAGGCAAAGTAGAGGAACGCACGCCCCGTCAGCGCCGGGTTGAGGAAGTTCTTTCCAGTACCACCGAATATTTCCTTGCCGATCACTACGCCAAAGGTGATACCCAGCGCCACCTGCCAGAGCGGAATGGTGGCAGGCAGGATCAAGGCGTAGAGCACTGAGGTCACGAAGAAGCCTTCGTTCACCTCATGGCCGCGCTTGATGGCGAACAGTACCTCCCAGAACCCACCGACCACGAAGGTCACCAGGTAAATCGGCAGGAAATAGGTCGCTCCAAGCACGAAGTTGGCCCAGAGACTATCGGGGTCGTGGCCGCTGGAGAACAACATCGTGATCGCTTCGCGCCAGCCCGACATCGAGGCGTAGCCGTCAGCAATCGCGGTATTGGCCTGCCAGCCGGCATTCCACATGCCGAAGAACATGGCCGGGAAGGTACAGGCCCAGACAGTGATCATGATGCGTTTGAGATCGATACCGTCACGCACATGGGCCGTTGTCTTGGCGACGTTTGCCGGCGAGTAGAAAATGGTATCCACCGCCTCATAGAGGGGATAGAACTGTTCGTACTTTCCGCCCTTGTGGAAATGCGGCTCGAGATTATCGAGTGTTTGTCGGATAGCCATCATCAGGCCTCTTTCTCGATCATGGAGAGGTTGTCACGCAGGATAGGGCCGTATTCATATTTCCCCGGGCAAACATACGTACAGAGCGCCAGGTCCTCTTCGTCCAGCTCCAGGCAGCCAAGCTGCATGGCGGTTTCGATATCACCGACGATCAGCGTGCGCAGAAGCTGCGTGGGCATGATATCCAGCGGCATCACTTCCTCGTAAGTTCCCACGGGCACCATTGCCCGTTCGGAGCCATTGGTCGAAGTGGTGGGCGCATAATCGTGCAGGCCCTTGAAGTGGGAAAGATAGATTCCCATTATTGAATGGCGATCTTTCCCCGGTGACAGCCATCCCAGCCAGGAACGCTTGTTCCCTTCCTCGATCAACGAGATCTGATTATGAAAGCGGCCAAGGTAGCGCAGAGAGCCTTCGGCGGTCGCGCCGGCAAACACGGAACCGGAAATGACCCGCGTATCGTGGGGGTCGATCACTTCCTGATCGAGAAGTTCCAGCGTGCTGGCACCGATACGCGTACGCAGCAGGCGGGGTGCCTTGGCACGCGGACCTCCTACGGCGACGACCCGGCTGGTGTCCAGCTTGCCCTCGGCAAACAGCTTGCCGACGGCAATGACGTCCTGGTAGCCGATATGCCAGACACGCTTGTGAAGTGCCACCGGTGACAGGAAATGGATGTGGGTGCCGACCAGACCGGCCGGGTGTGGGCCACCGAACGTCTCGACCTGCACGCCCTCGACGTCGCCGCCAGGAACGGATGCGTCGGGTGCGGTGCACAGATACACCTTGCCTTCGGTGAGGCGTGTGAGAACTTTAAGGCCATCTTCAAAGGCCTCGGGCTGCTCGTTGATGATTCCGGCAGGATCCGCACTGAGGGGGTGCGTATCGATGGCAGTGACGAAGATGTTCTCCGGAGTCCCATCGAGGGCAGGGGTGCGCGAATACGGGCGGGTACGAAGGGCCGCCCAGAGCCCCGATTCGGCCAGTTGGTCCACCACGAGCTGTCGATCCAGCCTCATCAACTCGTTGCGACCATGAGCCACAAACTCGATCGCCTCCTCGGTCTCGGCGACCTTGATGACGACCGATAGCAACTTGCGCTTCTCACCGCGATTGATCGCTACCACCTCGCCAGCGGCCGGTGCCGTGAATCGCACACCATCGGTTTTCTTGTCGGTGAAGAGCAGCTGCCCCAGCTTGACACTGTCCCCCTCCCGGACCTCCATGGTCGGCTTCATGCCCACATAGTCGGTTCCCAGGACCGCCACGTGGCGCACCGGCCGCGCATCCTCGATACGCGGCTCGGGCGCCCCCATGATGGGGAGATCCAGGCCTTTCTTGACTTCGATCATAGTCTCGCCCAGTTGATGGATCGGATATACGAAGGAAAGGGGTTCGAATGGATTCGAATTCTTGTGGTTTCAGTACGTTACCAGACAGGCCCGGGCACGTCCCGGACCACCCCGAATATCAGGGATATTATAAAGACATGCCGTCAGAATGACCACATGACCCAAGGTATAAGATGGCGCCCTGCAGCGGGCGGCGACACGACTCGGGCGGATATCAACTGGCGTTATCGCGACGCCGGACAGCGTCGCAACACATACTCTCAGGCAGGCATGCTGCCGCTCCTTGGGCGAGGAGCGACAGCACGGGGCATCATTCGCTGGCGCGGGGCAACTTGCGGAAATGAACGTTGGAGATGTGCTGCAGAATGCGGATCACCTGGCAGCTGTAGCCGAACTCGTTGTCATACCAGACATACAACACGGCGTTACGTCCATTGGCGATCGTCGCCTTGGCATCGACAATACCCGCATGACGATTGCCAACGAAGTCCGAGGAAACCACCTCGGGTGAATCTACATAGTCGATCTGCTTCTGATAGGTGGAGTCGATCGACATGCGGCGCAGGTAGTCGTTCAGCGTGTTGGCGTCGGTCTCTCTCTCGAGGGTCAGGTTGAGGATCGCCATGGATACGTTGGGGATCGGCACGCGGATGGCGTTACCGGTCAGCTTGCCGGCGAACTCTGGCAAGGCCTTGACTACAGCCTTGGCGGCGCCAGTCTCGGTAAGCACCATGTTCAGGGGCGCACTGCGGCCACGACGGTCCCCCTTGTGGTAATTGTCGATCAGGTTCTGGTCGTTGGTATAGGCATGCACCGTCTCGACATGCCCGTGAACGACACCGAATTCGTCGTTGATCGCCTTTAAGGCCGGCACGATGGCATTGGTGGTACACGATGCCGCCGAGAGAATGCGATCTTCCGCCGCGATATCGCCGTGGTTGATGCCGAAGACGATATTCTTGATATCTCCCTTGCCCGGCGCCGTCAGCAGCGCCTTGGCCACGCCCTTGCAGGCCAGATGCTGACCCAGGCCCTCTTCATCACGCCAGATACCGGTATTGTCGACCACTACGGCGTTATCGATGTCGTAGGCGGTATAATCGACGTCTGCCGGAGAGTCGGCGTAGATCACCTGAATCAGGTTACCGTTGGCGATAAGGGCCCGAGCCTCGGTGTCCACACTGATCGTGCCGTTGAAGGGGCCATGAACCGAATCGCGACGCAGCAGGCTCGCCCGCTTCTCGAGATCCTTGGCAATATCACCGCGGCCGCGCACCACGATGGCGCGCAAGCGCAGCAGGTTGCCGCCCCCCGCCTTCTCGATCAGCACCCTTGCCAGGATCCGCCCGATACGCCCAAAGCCATAGAGCACAACGTCCTTTGGCTTGCCGTTGCCGGCGCTGGGGTCATGACCATCGACAATCTCGGCCAGTTCCTCGCGCATGAACGCCAGAGCGTCCCCCCTGCCCTGCTTCTTGAACGCCACCCCCAGCTTACCCACGTCGACGTGCGCCGGCCCGAGATTGAGTTGCCCCATGGCCTGAACCAGCGGAAACGTATCCTGAACGGAAAGCTCGGTGCCCTCGACCTTACGCACGAAGCGGTGATCCTTGAGGATGCGAATGACGCTGCGGTTGAAGAGCGAACGGCCGTAAAGCGTCGTGACGACATTGTGCCGGCGATAGAGACTGCCGATCAGCGGAATCATCTGTTCGGCGAGCGCCTGATTGTCATGCCATTCCTGGAAGACAGTATCGAGGGGGGGTTGACTCACGTGAAGCCTCTCTGACGGTGATAGGTGTGGGACGCTATTATCCTGGGCCTCCATCGCTGGGGCAATCGCAGGATGGTCGTAACCGCTGTAAAGAGATTACAGAAAGCACAGGTTGACTACACGCCTCATGGCAGGCTGGTATCATGGTGTGGCTTGCCGCCCGGGAAGCGTACCGTCACTTCTTACCTCAAGCCAAAGACACCCTTTGCCTCCAGCCGAAGACACCATGCCGACATTCTCGCCGCTAAACCCGCCGCGGCCCCAGGGCCTGCGCGATACGCTCTACTGGCAGACGCCCCATGGCAGCGCTGGCGCCCTGGCGCTCGCCCATCTGGCCGACGATGCCCCACTGCTGGTGATTACCGCTGACACCGCCCAGGCGCAACGGCTCGAAAACGACCTGCGCTTCTTCGCCGTCACCTCGGTGATGCCCTTTCCGGATTGGGAGACGCTGCCCTATGACAGCTTCTCGCCCCATCAGGACATCGTTTCATCGCGGCTGCGTACTCTGCGCCGGCTTCAGGATGGCGAACACGGCATCGTCCTGGTGCCGATCAATACCCTGATGCAGCGACTACCGCCGGTCGAATATATCGCCGGCCGGGTACTGACGCTGGAAACCGGCATGCGCCTCGACCGCGAACGATTTCGCGACGCGCTTTCGCGTGCCGGCTACCGTGCCGTTGAAACGGTGTACGAACCGGGTGAATACGCGCTGCGTGGCGCCTTGATCGACTTGTTCCCCATGGGTAGCGAAGACCCATTGCGTATCGACCTGTTCGACGACGAGATCGACACCCTGCGCCACTTCCAACCGGACACCCAACGCAGCCGGAACAAGGTCGACAAGGTCGAGCTGCTGCCGGCACACGAATATTCTCTCTCCCCGGAGGCTATCGCTCGATTCCGCGAGGGTTTCGAAACCCTTTTCGATGTCGATCCCCGCCAGTGCCCGCTCTATGTCGACGCGCTCAAGGGCATCCCCTCTCCTGGTCTCGAGCAGTATTTACCCCTGTTCTTCGACCATACCGCCACCCTCTTCGAGCACCTTGCCGAAGGCACGCGCGTGGCGTTGCTACCCGAGGTCTTTGCCGCCGCAGAACACCACTGGAGCGCCATCGAGAGCCGTTACGAGAACCTTGGCGTTGACCCGACCCGGCCGCTGCTGCCGCCACACCGTGCCTTCGTCCCTGTGGCCGATGTCTTTGCCGCCATCAAGCGCCACCCTCGCGTCGAGCTGACCGATGACAGCGAACATCGCCATGCGAGTGTGCCGGCAACCCAGCCGCCACCCGATGTAGCGGTCAACGCACGGGCCAAGCAGCCGCTCGCCGCCCTGGAACATTTTCTGACCACGCAACAAGACAGTCGCGTGCTCTTCGTGGCGGAGTCGCGTGGACGCCGCGAGGCGCTGGAGGAAACCCTGGCGCCATTGCGGCTCACGCTTCCCCATGTGGCCGACTTCCCGGCATTTCTGGCCGCAGACTCACGCCTGGCGCTTACCGAGGGGGAAATCGATGCCGGCCTATGGCTGACCGAGCCCAACCTCGCGGTGATCAGCGAGACCGAGCTGTACGGCGATATCGTGCGTCAGAGCCGGCGTCGCGAGAAGGCGACCGACGATAACGAACTGGCGATTCGCCATCTCTCGGAATTGCGTCCCGGCGCCCCTGTGGTGCATCAGGCCCACGGCGTCGGCCGGTACCTGGGCCTGGAAACGCTCGATGCCGGCGGTCAGGCGGCCGAGTTTGTAGCGCTCGAATATGCCGATGGGGCTCGCCTCTATGTCCCGGTCGACAGCCTGCACCTTATCTCACGCTATGCCGGTGCCGACGATGAACTCGCTCCACTGCATCGCCTGGGCTCGGAGCGCTGGCAGAAAGCCAAACGCAAGGCCGCCGAAAAAATCCGCGATACAGCGGCCGAGCTCCTCGATATCTATGCGCGTCGCGAGGCCCGCCAGGGTTTCGCCTACGACCCGCCCGATGACGCCTATCGGCGCTTCGCCGCCAGCTTTCCTTTCGAGGAAACGCCCGACCAGCACGCCGCCATCGCCGCGGTGATTGACGATATGACCGCCCCACAGCCCATGGACCGCGTCGTCTGCGGTGACGTTGGCTTCGGCAAGACTGAGGTCGCCATGCGCGCGGCCTTCCTGGCCGTTCATTCCGGCCGCCAGGTCGTGGTACTGGTACCTACCACCCTGCTGGCCCGTCAACATTACGAGAACTTCCGCGACCGCTTCGCCGATACCGCGGTCAATATCGAGATTATCTCGCGCTTCACCTCGGGCAAGGGGCAGGCAGAGTCGCTGAAGCGAATCGAGGAAGGCAAGGCCGATATCGTCATCGGCACGCACAAGTTGCTCTCAAAGCAGACCCGACTGCCAAGGATGGGGCTCTTGATCATCGACGAGGAACACCGCTTCGGCGTAGGCCAGAAGGAGAAACTCAAGAGCCTGCGCGCCGAAATGGATATCCTCACCATGACGGCAACCCCCATTCCGCGCACCCTTAACATGGCCATGAGCGGCATACGCGACCTGTCAATCATCGCCACCCCCCCACCGCGACGGCTCTCGGTCAAGACGTTCGTCCAGCAACGCGACGAGGCGGTCATCAAGGAGGCGCTGCTGCGTGAGCTGTTGCGCGGCGGTCAAGTCTATTTCCTGCACAACGAGGTCAAGACTATCGAGACGGCCGCGGAGCGGCTGCGCGAGCTGGTACCCGAGGCGCGTGTCGGGGTCGCCCATGGCCAGTTGCCGGAGCGCTCGCTTGAGCGTGTGATGTCCGATTTCTACCACAAGCGCTTTAATGTGCTGGTGTGTTCGACGATCATCGAGACCGGGATCGACGTACCCAGCGCAAACACCATCATCATCGAGCGCGCCGACAAGTTCGGCCTGGCGCAGCTGCATCAGCTTCGCGGTCGCGTCGGACGTAGCCACCACCAGGCCTATGCTTACTTGCTGGCGCCACCGCCTCGCGCCATGACCCGCGATGCCGTCAAGCGTCTGGAGGCCATCGGCCAGGCCGAAGAGCTCGGTGCCGGCTTCACCCTGGCCAGCCACGACATGGAAATCCGCGGTGCAGGCGAACTGCTCGGCGAGGAGCAGAGCGGCCAGATGGAGGCGATCGGCTACGGCCTCTACATGGAAATGCTCGACCGGGCCGTGGCGGCGATCCGCGCCGGCAAGACGCCCAACATCGAATCACCATTGGCGGAAGGCGTGGAGATCAGTCTTAACCTGCCGGCGCTGATTCCCGACGACTACCTCCATGACGTTCAACAGCGCCTGGTCATGTACAAGCGTATCGCCAGCGCCGTAGATGAAGGCGAGCTCAAGGAGTTGCAGGTGGAAATGATCGATCGCTTCGGCTTGTTGCCGGCACCCGTGAAGACTCTGATGCACCAGACTCGCTTGCGCCAGCGGGCCGAACGGTTGGGCATCGTACGCCTCGAGGCCGGCCCCGAAAGAGGAAGGCTGACCTTCGGCGGAGGAACCCGCGTCGATCCGCTGACTCTGGTGGAACTGATCCAGCAGGCGCCTGATCGCTACCGGCTCGATGGTGCCGACACCCTGCGCTTCGAAGCCGACATGCATAATGAACAGGCACGCTTCCAGGCCGTGGAGACATTGCTGGACGCTCTCAACCGCAAGGCTCAAGCCGCTTGAACGACAAGCCACCGCGTGAACACTGGCGATACATCACCACGCGGTGCAATCATACGGATGACGGTTAATTAACATCCTACTTGTCGCACTGCTTGCCGATGCGTGATGAGGATCACTTCACTTGACGAAGGAAGAGTAAAACTCGATGGATGACATATTGCTGGCAGGCCGAACGAGGAAATATCGCTCTACATTGATATTCGCCGGGCTATCTCCCCGACTGTTAGCTTCCCGACTGCTTGCCGCCACCTTGTTCGTCGCTACTTTACTCGCGATGGCGTTCATGCCGGTAGACGCGAAGGCGCAGGCGCAGGGAAGCGACATCATGCGAGACCTGCCGCGGGGTCACTATCTATTGCCCGAGACGGGTAGCGTCATCGGTCAGGACGAGTCGGTCGTGATCGAGAAGGGCGATACCCTGGTCGACCTGGCCCGCCAGCATAACGTGGGTTACGAGGCGATTCGCATGGCCAACCCCGAGGTCAGCATCTGGGCTCCGCTTCCGGGAACCGAAGTC
The DNA here is from genome assembly GCF_900116705.1 of Halomonas korlensis. GTDB lineage: Bacteria > Pseudomonadota > Gammaproteobacteria > Pseudomonadales > Halomonadaceae > Halomonas > Halomonas korlensis. The sequence goes on from NZ_FPBP01000001.1 coordinate 431,437, forward strand.
ATGATTCCCAAGCGCCACATTCTGCCCGAGGCGCCACGCGAGGGTATCGTCGTCAACCTCTCGGAGCTGCGTCTCTACTATTATTCCGCCGATAATATCGTCGAAACCTATCCTATCAGCGTTGGACGCGACGGCTTCGGCACGCCAGTCGGTGAAACCCGCACGACGGTCAAGGTCAAGGATCCTCATTGGTCTCCGCCGCGCTCGATGCGCGAAGAAGCCGCGGCACGAGGTGAACCACCGCCTACCGTGGTGCCGCCGGGACCGGAGAATCCTCTGGGCAGGCATGCCATCCTGCTGGGCCTGCCGAGTTACCTGATTCACGGCACCAATCGACCCGAAGGCGTCGGCATGCGCGTCAGTCGCGGCTGTATCCGCATGTATCCCGAAGATATCAAATCGCTGTTCGAGCGCGTGCCGAGTGGTACGCCGGTAAATATCATCGATCAACCCTTCAAGGCCGGCTGGTCTCAGGATGGTGTCCTCTATGCCCAGTCGTTTCCTCAGCTGGAAGAGAACCAGGCGAGTTTCGAGCCGCTGATCAATGCCCTTGGAGTGGTTTCAACCGCCTTCGGCGAGGCCGAACCACCGGTGGACTATGCCAAGGTGAGACGCCTGGTCGAGGCGCCCGATGGTGCTATCGTCTCGCTGCTTCGCTCCGCTGAAGAGGATGCGCTGCCCCGCAAAGATCGCCCCGACACCCTGTATGACTTTCTCGAAGCGACTGTTCACCAAGGGGAGGATTTTGAGGGTGCCTGAAAAGGTTTACTTACATAACGCAGGCGGCATTTAACATGCCTATCTCACGAAAAAACCCCGCGCTGGCGGGGTTTTTTCTACTGCAGAACCGACATCATCTTTCGATGAATGCCGACACTCAAACAGAATTACTTCTGCATGGAGCGCTCGAACATACGGTTCATTTCGTCACGGTTCTGCTCGGACATCTGCAGAGCCGCCTGGGCGTCGCGCTGTGCCTGGTTGGCAGTGTTCTGTGCCTGGGTCGCGATGCTGCGCGCTTCTGCGGCATCCGCCTGGGCGGATTCAGCGGTCGTGCGAACTTCTTCCAGCGCGCCGGTAGAAGCACAACCAGCCAGAACGGCCAGTGAGGCAGCGGCAGCAGTCATCTTCAAAGTGGTCTTCAGAGTCATAGGGTTCTCCTTGAGTATTCCTTGGTCTTGCGTTGATTGCCTGACTAGCAGGCGTCCTGCACGTGCAGGCTAACATGCAGCATCTGAGCTGCGAAGCACAGACATCAAACGCTGTTTTATTATACTCGGCAACGCTTGTCCATAGCTTCAACATTCCCTACGTAGGCCAAGCCTAGCGGATCACTACCCGCGTGCCAATATCGATCAGCGAAGTCAGGCGTTCGACCTGGACATCGGTGACCGCGACACATCCATCGGTCCAATGGAAGCGCTCATGGATGTCGGGATCGCCGTTACCGACCCCATGGATCCCGATGTAACCTCCAAGCACGGTATCCTGTGGAGGATAGCCATGGCGGCGGTAGTAAACAAAATAATTGTCGTAGTCTTGCTGGTCGTAGACCCCCGACTCGAGGGCCATGCGCGCATGAGTGGGAGTGGGATAATCCAAGCCAATGAAAATGTGAAACTTGCTCTGGCGATTGAAGCGATTGACGCGAAACTCGCCCAGCGGGGTTGCCCGGTCACCACGTAGACGTTGTGGGCTGGCCCCGCCGCGACCCAGCGATATGGGGGAAAAATGCTCGAGACGATAGTTCCCACGGTAGACCGACAATGCCGCCTCTCTATCGTCGACCAGCACCCAGACTTCATCGTCGTGTCGTGGCACGATGGCCTGCAACAGAACACGATCGACCAGGTTGGCGTTGGCGGCCTTGCCCCCCAGCAGGCTAAGCGGAGCCGCCAGCGCCATGAGGGTAAAGTGACGTCGGGACAGAGATGGCATTACATGAGTCTCGAATGAAGGTTGCGACGAACATACCTCAATTACCGCCCCCTTGTCAGTGGCGTTTCACCGCCGCGGGACGACGCGAAGCATAGTGTCACTCACCTTCCAGATTGACCGGATGACGCAAAGCCCAGTCGGGCGGCGTTGCCGATCACACTGACGGAGCTCAAGAACATGGCCAGCACGGCGGCTTGGGGGGGTATCGGCATCCACACCGCCAGGGTCAGCGCGAGAGCATTATAGAGCATCGAGAGGGTGAGGTTTTGCGTCATCACACGCTGGGTGGCGCGAGCGGTATCGATCGCCACACGCACCCCACCGAGCCCGGGCCGGAGCAGCTGAATGGCGGCGGCGTCCCTTGCCTGTGTGCTGGCGCCGAGAGGTGTGATGCCAAGCGTCGCGGCCGCCAGCGCCGGGGCATCATTGATGCCATCTCCCACGTACAGGGACGGATGCGGGAGCGCTGACACCAATGCGAGCTTCTGTTCCGGTCGTCGCCCTCCGAAACAGGCATTCTCGTCGAGCCCCAGGTCTCGTCCGAGCCGGTGGACCAGAGGCGCTCGATCGCCGCTGATCAATGCCACGACGATCCCCTCTCGCTGCAACGAGGCCAGCAATGGAGCGGCCGAAGCATCTGGTGTATCGGTGAGCCATAGCGTTCCGAGCCAGCGGCGCCCCTGGGCCATATCGACCCGCGTGCAGGCCGACGTGTCATCGGCTTCGGACGGCACCGCGACCCCAAGTTCGGCCAACCACTCGGGGCTGCCGATACTCAGTCGCCTATGTTCCTTATCATCGGCGTCCGTCGGCACCAGCCAGGCATGACGCCCCCGACCTTGCCGCTCCTCGATCCGCCAGGGCGCTCCTTCCAGCGGCACGCCCTCCTCCATGGCTTGTCGTCGTATCGTCCGCCCTACCGGATGCTCGCTTCCCCACTCGAGACACGCAGCAAGCCCCAGCACTTCCCCTCTGCTCAGCTCAGGGGCCGTCTCGATCGCCGTGACCGCCAGTTCACCCAGTGTCAAGGTTCCCGTCTTGTCGAAGGCCACCGAGCGGACATTGCCGGCCATTTCCATGGCCGAGGGATCACGAAACACCACTCCTTGCTCCAATGCCCGGGCCGTACCGCCCAGACTGGCCAAGGGAACGGCCAGTCCCACCGCACAGGGACAGGCCACCACCAGGACCGAGAGCGCACGTACCATGGCCTCGTCAATCGCCACGCCGAAGGCGAACGAGGCGCCCAGGGTCACCAGCGACAACGTGAGGGCCAACGGCGATAGCCAGGCGGCAAAACGCTCGGCCAAGGCACGGCGTCGGTTTTTGGTGGCCTGAGCACGCTGCATCTCGCGATATAGCCTGTCCATGCGGCATTCACCCGCCCGAGCGGTTACCACCATGCTCAACGCCTCGCCCCGATTGCGCGAACCAGCCACGACCTGGTCGCCACACGTTACCCATTGGCTGCGGCTCTCTCCGGTGAGTGGCGAGAGGTCAAGCTTTGCGGCGACATCGAGCAGCTCACCATCCAGCGGCACCATGTCCCCGGGCGCTACGCGAATGTGCTCACCAGGTTCCACCTCGGCGGGCGCCACCCAGGCGTCGCCCGCCTCGCGCAGCACCTGTATGCGCTCGGCAGCAGGAACCAATCCGCGAAGCGCCCGCAACCCCCGATAGCGCGCCAGGGTCTCGATCCAGCGCCCGGCCAGCAGCAACAGGATAAGCATCACGGCCGTATCGAAATAGACTTCGGCTTCCCCACGCCATAACAGCCAGGCCGAGACGCCCAGCGCAGCGAACACACCCAACGACACCAGTGCATCCATACCCGGCCAGCCGGCGCGCGTTGTGCGCCAGGCGGCCAGGTAAAAGGGCCGCCCGGCATATACAACGACCGGCAGGGCAAACGCGCCGGACACCCAGGCGAGAATACGCTCCAGACGTGGCTCGGGCATCGCACCTACGTAGATCAACAATGAGGCCAGCATGGTCCACATGCCGAACACCGCTGCCACGATCAGCCGGCTGGCCAGGCGATGGCTCTCGCCGTCCAGTCTCGCCTCGGCATCCGGCGCCCGCTCAAGCAGGCAGAGCCGATAGCCAAGCCTGGACACCGGCCCGGACAAGACATCACGGCGAATCGCCCCGGACTCACCCTCGACCAGTAGCGTGGCACTGGCATAATCGACCCCGACACGGCTGATGCCCGGCAGGCCGCTCAGCCGATGCTCGATTGCCAGCGCACAGCCGCCACACCACATTCCCTCGAGCGAAAAGAGGGCTTCGGTGACAGGTGACGCATCAACCAGATCGGCCGGCAACGTAGTGGGTGACGTCATCGGGCCAATGCCACCGTCACAGGCACGGCGGCAGCATTAATAGCGGCAACCCCACGAACGCCACACTGACGGTTGAGAAAAGATACAACCCTCCCGCCAGTGCGCTCATATAACGCAACCTTCCTCGCTTGCGCCGGGCCGCCGCCATGCAACGCTGGGTCATCCACGCGAGGAAACCCAGCGTCACGAGGGTCAGGCCCCCCAGCACGAGGTTGATGCCCGTCAAGGCCCCTTGCTCGGGCGCGGGCGGCGCCAACGCACAAACGACTGACAACCCGCCATAGGCCGTCACGAACCACAGGCTCCAGATCGTCAGGCCCAGCACCAGTTGCATGGGATGCTCGGTTTCCAACCAGAGAACGCGGCGCATCATGCCCCACCTCCGATTACACGTGGCAGCACACCGAGCGACACCGCCAGGATGGCGTAAATGCCCAGTTGGTAGCGCCAGAACAGCGCCACGACCCCAGGCTCCATGGGAAGACGGACACCCACATAGCCCAGCGCCGCGCGGCGCCCTTGCAGCGCCATGAGAAGAGTGGCCAGCAGGCCATGCACCAGCAGGTAGGCCAGCGACACCACCAGCACGGCGTCGTGGGCATTGTCGGTCGGGGCGAGATCCGCTTGCCACAACAGCGCTACCAGCAACAGGACATGCAGCCCACCGAGCGCGGCGATCAGATAGAACGCCAGCGCCAGGCGCGTCTCATCGCCGGCGTACAACCGGCGCAGCCGACGCTCCAGCCACAGCATCCCCAGAGCAAAGGCGATCCCGGCGCCGATCAGCAGCATCGGGTCGAGCGGGGATTGCTCGGGAAGTTGCCATTGGGGTGAGACGCTCCAGAGATAGAACCAGCCGAACAGCAGCGAATGAAAGAAGGCCCCATCGGCAATCAGTGACACACCCATGGTGAAGCGAGCGGGACCGCCACGGGTCCGCGAATGCAATGGCGGCGAGGTCGGTTCATCGTCGCCCAGTGGCGCTGCGATCGGATGGCCGCCATTCTCCCAGGCCCAACGCAACAACATCGCCACCGCCACCAGAAAGGCGCCCAACGCCAAGGGGTAGAGGCGCACCAGCAGGCTGATGCAGACCACCGCCAGCACCAGGGCGGCGAACAGAGGCCACCAGCTATTGGAGGGTATATGAATTCTCTCGCGCACGCGTCCGGTAAGCACCTCACCGCCCAATATCTCACGGCGACCGTGGCTCGCATCGGCCAACGCGTGCTCGCCTCTCGCCATTTCGTCACCCAACGCCGGGTTATCCCACAGCGGGTGGCGGCTCTTGATCGTCGGCAAACTGGCAAAATTATACGGTGCTGGCGGCATCGACAGCCCCCACTCCAGCGTATCCGCTCCCCAGGGGTTGGGCGGCGCCGGACGCCCGAAGCGCCAGTGCAACGCTAGATCGAGAAGCACCATGGCAATACCCGCGGATAACATGAAACCGCCGACGGACGAGATCAGATTATAAATGTCCCAACCCATGGCGCTGTCGTAGGTATAGACGCGCCGGGGCATGCCCAGCAGGCCCGTCCAGTGCATGATCAGAAAGGTCAGGTTGAAACCCAGGAAGGTCAGCCAGAAGCCAAGCCGCCCCAGGCGCTCCGAGGGCATACGACCGGAGACCAGCGGTAACCAGTAGACGAACCCCGCCATCAGCGGGAAGAACATTCCTCCCACCAGCACATAATGCATGTGCGCCACCACGAAGTGGGTGTCGTGGACCTGCCAGTCGAACGGCACCAGCGCCAGCATGACCCCGGTGAGCCCCCCGCATACGAAAATGACCAGAAACCCCAGTATCCACAGCATCGGCAGGGACATGCGCGGCCGCCCCAGCCACAGGGTCGCCAACCAGACGAACACCTGAATGGCGGTCGGCACCGCGACCAGCATGCTGGCAGCCGAAAAGAAAGCCTGGGCCAGATGCGGAATCCCCACGGTGAACATGTGGTGAACCCAAAGCCCGAAGCTGATGAAGCCGGTGATGATGACTGCCGCCACCGCCCAGCCGTAGCCGACGATGGGGCGACGCGCGAAGACCGGCAAGAGGGTCGAAACGATCCCTGCTGCCGGCAGGAAGATGATGTAGACCTCTGGATGGCCGAAGAGCCAGAACAGATGCTGCCAGAGTATCGGGTCGCCCCCCTGCTCGACGATGAAGAACGGCATGCCCGCGGCGCGCTCCAGCTCCAGCAGCACGCTGCCGAAAATCAGCGGCGGGAACCCGACCACGATCATCAATGCCATGACGAGGATGTACCAGGCGAACAGCGGCATGCGGTGCAATGCCATGCCGTCAGCGCGCGTGCGCAGAATCGATACCGTGAGTTCAACCCCAGCCGACAGCGCCGAGATCTCGACGAAGGTGATGCCGAGCAACCAGAAATCCGAGCCTTTCCCCGGCGAATACTCGCCGCTGCTCAGCGGGGTATACATGAACCAGCCACTGTCGGGCGCCATTTCCAGCGCCATGCTCGACAACAGGATGATGCCGCCGAACAGGTAGCACCAGTAACCGAAAGCGGTGAGTCGTGGACACAGCAGGTCGCGAGTGCCGAGCATCTTCGGGATCAGGTAGATCGCCAGTCCCTCGAGAACGGGAATGGCGAACAGGAACATCATCACCGTGCCATGCATGGTGGTGATCTGGTGATAGATATCCGGGGTCATGAAAGCCTGGCTCGGCAACGCCAGCTGGGCGCGGATCAGCATCGCCAGCACGCCACCGATCAGGAAGAAGGCCAACCCGGTGGCCATGAAGCGCAGGCCCAGCGTGCTGTGATTGACCACGGTCAGCGCTCGCCAGCCACGCGGGTTGCGCCAGACGACCTCGAGTTCGCGATGCAGCTGTGCGGACTCGCTTCGTTCGTGTTTACCGGGTGCCTGGGTGTCGCTCATGGGTTCAGCGTCTCCAGCCAGTTACCGAGGTCTTCAAGGGTCTCGGCATCGAGTTGATCATGGACGGGCATCAGGTTGCCGGGCTTCAAACGCTGATGGACGGCCAGCCAACGGGCGATTGCGCCATCTTCCATGGCCATCACACCGGCCCCCAGGGTGGGGCGACTGCCGACATCCGACAGATCGGGACCGACAGTTGCCTGTGACACCCCTGCAACCCGGTGGCATTGTGCACAGTGCTGAGCGAACGCCTCGCGGGCGACTTGATGCTGCTCGTCATCGCCCACGTTGGCCGGCGCCTGGCGTGCGCTCAGCCAGGTGTCGAAATCCGCGGGCGGCATCGCCTCCACGTAGAGCTTCATATGGGCATGCTGGGTACCGCAGAATTCGGCACATTGTCCACCGAAGACACCTGGCTGGTCGGCCTGAAGGCGGATGCGATTGACGCGGCCGGGTAGCATGTCGATCTTTCCGCCAAGCCGCGGTATCCAGAAGGCGTGAATGACATCACCCGCCGAGACGTGAAAATCCACCGGCTCGCCAACCGGCATGACCAGTTGATTGGCGGTGACCACCTCACCGTCACCGGTATCCGGATAGCGCACCTCCCACCACCATTGATGTCCAATGACTTCTATCACCCGTGGATCCTCACCGCCCGGCAAGGGCAGGGTCAGCATGCGTTGCCCGACGGGCACGCCGAAGACAAGCAGGACCAGGATCGTCACGCCTGGCAGCAACAGACCACCGCCGATGATCCAGCGTCGCGAGAGACGGCGCACCTCCCCTTCACTGCGCTCACGGTGTTCATGGCGTCGAAAGGCAGCCAGCCACAGTGCGACCACCACTCCAAACACCAGCGTGAAGAAGGTCAGCATCCCCCACCATACAAAGGCAATATCGCGGGCGGCGGGTCCGGAAGGGTCCAGCATCGAGTAGTCGCCGCTGCAACCGGCAAGCCCCAGCGTCGTCGCTGCCAGTGCTGGAAGGGCGTGCTTGACCCGCCTGCGCCCGAGGCGTTGAATGCGAGCAGGACTCTCATTGCGATCAAGGAGGATGGCATGCCCATCGTGACGCAACGCACTATCAGAAGTCGCGCCGCCATTGCCGGGCACCCGCTGCATCCAGTAATGATCCATTTCCCCGTAGCGGCGTTGCTGGCGCTGGTCGCCAGTGATCTGGGGTATCTCTATACCCAGGACCCTTTCTGGGCCAGGGCATCGTTGTGGCTGGCGGGGGTCGGGGCCCTGGGTGGCTGGACGGCAAGCGTGGCGGGCGTCATCGACCTGGTCAGCGTGAGGCGCATCCGCCGATTGGTCACTGCCTGGAGCCACGCCATCGTCGCGGTCCTGCTGCTGTCGCTGGCATCGCTGAACTGGCTGTGGCGCCTGAATGGCGAGACCTTGCTGCCCTGGGGGCTGGCACTCAGCCTGACCACGGCGGCATTGATTACCCTGGCCGGCTTGCTGGGCGGCCAGCTCGTCTATGATCATGCCGTCGGTGTCGAAGTGGAAGAATGATCCTTGGCAATCCGACATCCATGCTCTCCCTGTCTGACGTCCGTTACAGCTCAGGCTTGGCCAGTACCAGACCCACCACGACCAGCATACTTACACCGGCAATCATGCTGGTGACGAGTGCCACGGGTCTCACACCCTTTTGATGACCTTTTTCCAGACGCACGAGCAACAGGGCACAGGTGCCATGCGCCGCTATCATGACAGCCACCGCCAGAAGCTTGAGCACCAGCCAGCCACTGGCGATGTTATTGAGCAGGAACAACAAGGTTCCCGAGATGATGGCAACCAGTGCCGCAGGGGTGGCAACGCTGTTGTAGAGGAAACGCGGCATGAATGGCGCGTCAATCGCATAGGCGGGGGCATCAGGCGTGGCACGCGCCGACTGAGCGATCATCGCCGGCAGGTAGAGCAGCGTGCCGCACCAGCAGACCAGTGCCACAATATGAAGAATCTTGATCCAGGGCATGTGCTTCCTTGCGCTAGACGCCCAACGGCACGATCGCAGACGGGCCCCTATTCACCCTAGACGAACCTCACTCAGCCCACCAGTTCCCGACGTCCTGTTATAGGCATAATTCAGTAATGGCCCTGGCTTCTCAGGTAATCGTCGTACCCACCTGTAAAATCGATGATCCCCTCACGGCTCATGTCCAGGATACGCGTGGCGAGCGATGAGACGAATTCTCGGTCGTGGCTGACGAAAATCAGCGTACCGGGGTAGTGTTCGAGTGCCAGGTTGAGCGCTTCGATGGACTCCATGTCCATGTGGTTGGTGGGCTCGTCCATCAGCAATACATTGGGGCGTGTCAGTGCCAGCTTGCCAAACAGCATCCGACCCTGCTCGCCGCCGGAGATCACCTTGACCGACTTGCCGATATCGTCGCCCGAGAACAGCATGCGGCCCAGGGCGCCGCGAATCACCTGCTCGCCACCGGTGGTCCATTGCGCCATCCATTCATAAAGTGTCGCCTGGTTGGCAAAGTTATCGCTATGCTCCTGGCCAAAGACGCCGATTTCAGCGCTATCGGTCCAGCGGACGCCCCCAGCCAAGGGGGCCAGTTCGCCGGCCAGCGTCTTGAGCAGCGTGGTCTTGCCGATGCCGTTGGGCCCGATGATGGCGATACGTTCGCCAGCCTCGACGGTCATGCTCAACCCCTCGAACAACGGTGCTTCACCCGTATAGCCCTGACTCAAGGTCTCGACATTAACCGCGTTGCGGTGAATCTTCTTGCTCTGCTCAAAGCGAATGAAGGGGCTGACCCGACTCGATGGCTTGATGTCCTCAAGCTTGATCTTGTCGATCTGACGCGCGCGTGAGGTGGCCTGCTTGGCCTTGGAGGCGTTGGCCGAGAAGCGACTGACGAAGGCCTGAAGCTCGGAGATCTGGGCCTTCTTCTTGGCGTTATCGGCATGTTGGCGTTCACGCACGGCCGTGGCGGCGATCATGTAATCGTCGTAGTTGCCGGGGAACAGCGTGATCTCGCCGTAGTCCAGGTCCGCCATGTGCGTGCAGACACTATTGAGAAAATGGCGGTCGTGGGAAATGATGATCATCGTGCCGCTGCGTGCCGTTAATACGTTCTCCAGCCAGCGGATGGTATTGATGTCGAGGTGGTTGGTCGGCTCGTCCAGCAGCAGCACGTCGGGGTCGGAAAACAGGGCTTGAGCCAGCAGAACTCGCAGCTTCCAGCCTGGCGCGATTTCGCTCATGGGTCCCGTATGCTGCTCGATCGGAATGCCCAGGCCAAGCAATAGTTCGGCGGCACGCGACTCGGCCGTATAGCCATCCAGTTCGGCGAAACGAACCTCGAGGTCAGCGACCGCCATGCCGTCGGCCTCGCTCATCTCGGCAAGCGAATAGATGCGCTCGCGTTCGGCCGTCACTCGCCACAGCGCATGGTTGCCCATGATCACGGTATCGATAACCCGTTCGGCCTCGAAAGCAAATTGATCTTGTCGCAGCTTGCCGAGCCGGGCGCCCGACTCAACCATCACCTGGCCGCCCGACGGCTCCAGATCGCCACCGAGAATCTTCATGAAGGTGGATTTTCCGCAACCGTTGGCACCGATCAATCCGTAGCGGTGACCGCTGCCAAACTTGATGGAAACGTTTTCGAACAGGGGCGTGGCCCCGAATTGCATGGTGATGTTGGCAGTGGAGATCACGTAGAGGGGTCCAGTCAGATCGCAAAAGTCCGCGATTGTACCGGTTATGGGCGCTTCTCACATCGCCTTGCCCCACCTGCCCAAGGCGATCGCCCCACTGCGCAAGAAGCGGCTGAGCGATGCCTTGGCGTGGTGGGCTGGCAATGGGCTGGGTCAGTCTTGACATTCTACGGTGATTAGTCTTGTCGTTCCACGGTAAAGAGACTCTGCAGCTTGTCCGTCTTGCCATAGAGATGAACGGTCGTCTCATCGAAGGGGAAGCGATCGAGATACTGACTGTGGCTATTGAATCGCGGCTTATGGGCATTGATCATGGCCGCGGCCAAGCGCTCTCGATTGGCATGGCCCGCCAACCCCACCGAATACCACAGCTCCTCGTCGGGCTTCAAGAAGGCCCGCCAAGTCTCCCTGTCGGGATGATGCTCGATCCCATAGCGCGCACTGCGGTGCTCACCCACATACAGCAGCTGCTGAACGATCATCTCTTCGCTCTCAGGGTCCCTGGCCGCTCGAAAGACACAATAGATGCCGGACTCATCTGGCGCGTCACGTAAATGCGCATCGGTCCAGTAGCCCAGCATCTTCGGCGACAAAAGCCCGCTCGAGGCAGGACTCAGCATGAAGTGTTCCGGCATAAGGATCTCTCCTGGGTGACGTGTCTTCCTATTCTGGCAAAAACACCCACAGTCTTCGAGGACCAACATATCGAACGCTTGGTGTAAAGCAATAAGGAGGCCCCATATCGCCTAAAGCAGCAACGAGGTATCAATCGGCACAAATTGACTCGCCGCACGGATCAGTGAATCGGCGCTGAGCGATTCCACGCCCACCACGTCGACCGCGACGCCATGACGTTCGCGCATTCTCTCCACCAGGATGTCGAAGTCGCCATCGCCGGAAACCAGCACCACACGATCGACTCGTGACGCGGCTTCGATGGCGTCAAGCGCGATCCCCACGTCCCAATCGCCCTTGGCAGAGCCATCGCTGCGCTGGATGAAGGGCTTGAGCTTCACGTCGAAACCGATGCCTCGCAGGATATTCTGAAACTGACGTTGCTTGGGATCCCCGCGTTCCACTGCGTAGGCATTGGCCACGACTACGTCTCGCCCGGCCGCGAAGCGCAACCAGAAGGCGTTGTAGTCAAAATGGCGGCCGAAGGCCTGGCGCGTAGTGTAATAGACGTTCTGGACATCGACGAAGAGGGCGACACGCTCCACAGCGCTTTCCGCCGGCACGGTTACCACTCTTCGCTGGTCTCGCGAAGCGCGGCAAGCTCCGCCTTGGCCTCACGCAGACACCAGGCCAGCTCATCGCCCAATGCCGCGCCGCTGCCGGTGGCGATCAAGCCCTGTGCCGCCCCACTGGAGCGCCGGGCCACCCCGTCGCTGCCATGCAGGGCCTCGAGGCGAACCACCAGCCAGGCCAACCAGCTGTCGGGCCGCGAGGCCAGCTCGCGAAGACGCTGCAGTTCGGCGATCCCGGCACCTTCGTCGCCTAACAGCTCACGCCAGTCGTGACGTTCGAGCCGGGCATGCTCGGTGACCTCCCGCAGCAGCGACTCCAGCGCCAGTTCAGTCAGTGCCAGCGCGCCCTCCTCGGTCGCCATGCGACGCGGTTCGGCGTGCTCGTCCGTGCCCGGGCGCATCTGAAGCAACAATTCGGCCTGGTAGAGCAACTGATTGGTACGCGATCGCGGCGTCACTTGCGCTTGTCCTCCACCTGCCATTTGCCGTTATTGAAGGTCGCCTTCCAGCCGGTGGCCTTGCCGTCTTCATCGGTCATCACGAATTGCTCCTTGGCCTTTCGTGAGAAGCGGATCTGGGCCGGACGTCCGTCGGGATCTTCGCTGGGCGCTTCGAGCAGGTAGCGATACTTCTCGGGCAGTTCGTCGCCATGGGACTTGAGTTCGCGCACCAGCGGCGGGCGCGTCTCGCGATTCTTGGGGAATTTGCTCGCCGCCAGGAAAAGGCCACTGGCGCCATCGCGTAGCACATAGTGGTCTTCCACTTTCTGGCAGGCCAGTTCCGGCATGGGAATCGGGTCCATCTTGGGTGGGGCCACCTCACCGCTTCTCAGCAGCTTGCGGGTATTCTTGCACTCATCGTTGGTGCAGCCGAAATACTTGCCGAAACGGCCCGACTTGAGCTGCATCTCGCTGCCACACTTGTCACATTCGATGGTCGGCCCGTCGTAGCCCTTGATGCGAAACTTGCCTTGCTCGACCGCATGGCCATCACAATCGGGGCTGTTGCCACAGATGTGCAGCTTGCGGGTTTCGTCGATCAGGTAACTGTCCATGGCCGTGCCGCATTTTGGACAACGCTGCTTGGCGCGCAGCGCATTGGTCTCCGCTTCCTCTCCCGCGTCCTCGGCCACGGCTTCGTCGCCGGGGATCAGATCAATCGTAGTCTTGCAGCGCTCCTTGGGCGGGAGGTTGTACCCCGAACAGCCCAGAAATACCCCGGTGGAGGCGGTACGGATCTGCATCTTGCGGCCACAGCTGGGGCAGTCAATATCGGTGGGCACCGGCTGGTTCGGCCGCATGCCCTCTTCGCTTTCGGCCTTCTCGAGCTCGAGGCGAAACTCAGCGTAGAACGCATCCAGCAATGCCTGCCAGTTGCGCTCGCCCTGGGCGACCTCGTCGAGACTGTCCTCCATGCGCGCCGTGAAGGAGAAGTCCATCAGATCGGGAAAGGACTCCTTGAGCCGTTCGGTCACGATGGCGCCAAGCTTCTCGGCGTAGAAGCGTCGGTTGACCAGCTTCACGTAGCCGCGATCCTGAATCGTCGAGATGATCGAGGCGTAGGTGGAGGGCCGGCCGATACCGCGCTTCTCGAGCTCCTTGACCAGACTTGCCTCGGTGTAGCGGGCCGGCGGCTTGGTGAAGTGCTGCAGCGGCTCGAGACGCTCAAGCGACATGGGAGTGCCTTCGGCGAGGTCCGGCAGCGACTGGTCTTCTTCCTTGCGCCCCATGGGCTTCATCACCCGGGTGTAACCATCGAACTTGAGCACACGGCCCTTGGCCCTGAGTTCATAGCCCGCTACCTGCACGGTCAGCGTGCTGGACAGGTATTCTGCGGGAGTCATCTGACAGGCCACGAACTGACGCCAGATCAGTTCATACAAGCGCTCGGCGTCGCGCTCCATACCGGCAAGCTCTGTCGACTGGCGCGCCACGTCGGAGGGACGAATCGCTTCGTGCGCCTCTTGGGCACCTTCCTTGCTGGAATAGCGATTAGGCTCCTTGGGAAGATAGCGGGTACCAAATTCGTTGCCGATGTAGTCACGAACACCCTCCACCGCATCCTTGGAAAGGTTGGTCGAATCGGTACGCATATAGGTGATGTAGCCCGCCTCGTAGAGGCGCTGCGCCAGGGTCATGGTCTTCTTGACCGAGAAACCCAGCCTGCCGCTGGCCGCCTGTTGCAAGGTCGAAGTAATGAAGGGTGCATTCGGTTTGGAACTGGTCGGCTTGTCCTCCCGCGAGGTAATGGCCAGCTTCGCCGTCCTCAGCGCGGCAATACGCTCAAGCGTTTCGGCCTCCGACGTGGGACGAAATGGCTTGCCGTCCTGACGAACCAGCTCGAAGCGTACCGGCTCGCCATCATTCGACACGAGCTCGGCGTGGACATCCCAGAACTCCTCAGGAACGAAGGCGTGTATCTCGCGCTCACGCTCGGCGATCAAGCGCATCGCCACGGACTGGACCCGGCCGGCAGAAAGGCCTCGGGCCACCTTGGCCCAGAGCAGGGGCGAGAGCATGAAGCCCACGACACGGTCGAGGAAGCGACGCGCCTGCTGGGCCTCTACCCGCGGAATATTGAGACTACCGGGATCCTGGAAGGCTTCCTGAATGGCGTTCTTGGTGATCTCGTTGAACACCACACGGCGATAACGGCTGTCGTCTCCGCCAATGGTTTCACGCAGGTGCCAGGCAATGGCCTCGCCCTCGCGATCAAGGTCGGTGGCGAGATAGACCGTATCGGCCTTCTCGGCAAGCTTCTTGAGCTCGGCGACCACCTTTTCCTTGCCGGGCAGAATCTCGTAATGGGCCTCCCAACCGTGATCCGGGTCGATCCCCATGCGGCGGATGAGCTGGTCGTGGGCCTTGCGTTTCTTGTAGACCGCCTTCTCGTCCGGTGACATCTGGCGCGTCAACGCCGCCTGCTTCGCCCGTTCCTTGGGGTCGGAGGCCGACTTGCCAGAGCCGCTGGTCGGTAGGTCGCGAATATGACCCACACTCGACTTCACGACGAACTCGTTGCCGAGATATTTATTGATCGTCTTCGCCTTGGCCGGCGATTCGACGATGACCAGTGACTTGCCCATAGTGCTCCACTATATGGTGTTCCCCTCCGATTCCCGAAGGGAGAAAAATTCGCTTACCCTACCCCAGCGCTGCCCGCCATGCCAGTCACATACATGGCCTCTCGGGCTGAGCAACCTTTCAGACCGTAGACCGGGAATACCCATGACGGCAAGCCGCCATATTCGCGAATCATATAAAAAACGCCCCTGCCGGCAAGCCGGCAGGGGCGAGGAAGGACCGTGATCCAGAAGCCTCAGCCTTTGTCGTCCTGCCTGGACGTCTTACGCTGACGTTTCGCGGCGGGCTTGCGAGACGGGGTCTTCTCGGCCGCGTGGCTGGTCGATGCTGGAGACTCGGCCGATGCCTTACGAGTCTCGATCGATGCCTTACTAGCCTCGGTCGTTGTCTCACTAGTCGCCTTGCTAGCTTCATTTGGTTCCTTGACAGCCTTGGTCGCTGCTTCAGGCTGTGAGGTCGGTGTCTTTTCCTCGGCCTGAGTGTCAGGCGCTACTGCCACTGTCGATGCCTGAGGCTTGACAGAGGCTTCCGGTTTTGCTTCCTGATGGGCGTTCGTGACTTGAGGCTTGACCGTCGTTTCCGCTTTGGCAGCCGGTGGCTTCCCAGCGGGTACCGACTGGCGGGAAGTGTCGGTTTCTTCTTCCTGCGGCGCCTGCTTTATCGCCTTGCGGAACAATGCCTTGACACGCTCGAAGCGCTGGGCAGCATGCTCGGAAAGATCGCCGCTGGCCGCCAGCACATGCTCTATATGCGCCAAGTGGTCATCGATCTGGCTAGCCGTCTGGCCTTCGAGCAACGTCGGCAATGCTTCCAGCGCCGCCTCGCGGTCCAGGCGCAGAATGAAGAACTGATCACGCATCAGCGTCTTGAAGTCCGCCAGCTGAATGTTCGGCTCCAGCTCGGCCCGCGAAGCACGCAACCGATTGAAGTTGCGCTCATCGGTAGCGGGCGCCCCGCCGAGTACATGGATCACCGAACGCATCACGGCTTCGTGGCTGCTGCCCTTGGCAATCTTCTCGCGAAATTCAGCTTGGCGTCGTTCGATGAAACGACGATGTTCCGGCTCGGCGCCCGGACGACGGCGATGCACATGGGCATCGCCCTTCAGCCCTACCAGGGCTTGCAGAAGCGGTTGGCCGTAGATGTTCATGAACATCCGCTCGGTGCTGCTGTCACGCAGGTCTCGCCAGGTATCCAGGCTTCTGGTGATCTGATCTGACATGATGCCTTCCACTGAGCGAAAGACGTTCTCGTCACCCACCAGATGACGGTCAGCGTCTACCTGTTCGGCCAAGACCGGAATCAGGGCCATCAAAGGATTTCGGTCGGAAAGTAGGCGATACCCCAGGCGGTTGGGATGCATGCGACGCATCCACTTGGCCGTTTCAGGGGTGGCGGTCGCCTGAATCCAAGGCTGAACGAAACTCCGATAGAGACCGAGATTGATCTCGGAGATCCGCGCCACGGTAGCGAAACGAGTATCATCCTCGATACTCGGCTTCACATCCTCGTTGAGTTCATCGATGGTGCGAGGCTCGAACTCCAGCAGATAATCGCGCTCAATCAGGTCGGCATCGTCACGCTCCGCCGCCGAGGAAATCGTGGTCTCGTAAAGGCCGGGCGGCAACACATCAATATAGTCCATGTTGGCGGTGAACTCGGTGTGCTCCTTGCGAGAGACGCTGCCCGAGACAAAGATGCCCAAGTGGCCGGTACTGTCGTGAACGCAATAGACGATCGTCTGCTCATTGGCAATGATGTCCTCGACCCCTTCATAGAGGTCGCCAACCCAGCCAAGCGCCTGAGGCGGCGGCGTGATGTCATCACCGCGCGAACAGAAAACGACTACCGGCGAGCGCAGGTTGCGCAGATCGATCCGGCGCCCGTCCGCGGTTACCAACTGGGCGGTAGAAAGCCGATTGCCGATAAAGAGATTATCGACAATGTACTGGATTTCCTGACCGCCCAGCACCACATGGCCACCCCACCAGCGCTCGAACTCCAGATAGCGTTCAGCTTCGGTATCGACCCTGGAATAGAGCTGGTACTGCTTGTTCCACCAGGTGTTGGCGGGGTTGAGTTTCTCGAAGTTCTGCACCAGCCAGGCGCCATCGAACAAGCCAGCGCCCATGTCGCTGAGCATGGTCGTCATCCAGCTGCCCCCGGTCATGCCACCGGTATAACGCATCGGCGCCTTGCCGCGTTCCCCGGCCCAGTAGGAGAGCGGTGCTCCGGCAATCAGAATCGGGCCGAAGACATCCGGCTCGAGGGCGGCCGCCATCATTACCTGCCAGCCCGCCTGGCAATTCGCTACCACCATGGGCTTTTCGGAGGTGTCTGGATGACGCTCCATGACGTGACGCACGAAGGCCACCTCAGCCTCGACGACATCCTCGACGGTCTGGCCAGGCACCGGGTAGGGCAAAAAGCCGATGAAGTAACAGGGATGGCCGGCGCGCAGCGCCACGCCAATCTCGCTATCTGACTTGAAACCGCCGATTCCCGGGCCATGCCCGGCACGCGGATCGACTACCACATAGGGGCGTGCCTGCGGGTCGGTCTCGACGCCGTCCGGAGGCAGGATACGCAGCAGTTCATAGTTGACCGGCCGTGGCAGCGTCCGGCCGTCCATCAATACTTCGGACTCAAAGCCGAGCACGTTGGGCTTTGTCTTCTCGATATGTTCGAGATACTGATTGCCTCGAATACGCATGACATCCATGTAGAGCACGCTGCGCTCCAGCGCATCGCGCCAGTAGTCGCCGGCGGCGCGTCCAAAGCCGAACGGGTCCATATAAGGCAGCAGAGCTGCCGGGGGAGTCGGCATCAGGGGAATCATTATCTGCTCCAGGCGTAAGGTGGCAGCCAGTTGGCCACCACGGTGAATCGTTTATGCTGCAATGCAATATAACGTACTTCATCCTTTACCGCGAGCCTGTCCAGTCCCGCCGCGATTGTGATAAATTATAAAGCAATGACATCGTTAGCGTCTGTCATGTCTTGCGTCTCGTTGAATGCGCTGCTGTACCGCCCCATGGCGACCTTCAGCTTGCCGACAGGAAAGACAGCCGCCGAATGAAGAGGCTCACCTTGCTATGAGCGACAATATCCCGAGACACGTGCCGAGCGGTGAAAAATTCCGTAACGAGCATGGTATGAGTGTCATCAAGGATGGCATGAAGCAGCGCAAACAGGCCGAGGACAGCCATGCGCTGGGCCGAAAGCCTCAGTGGTTGCGCGCCCAGATTCCTGGTGGGGAACGCTTCGAAGCGGTCAAGAAGAACGTTGCCAAGCACCGGCTCAGCACCGTGTGTGCCGAATCCCACTGCCCTAACATGGGTGAGTGCTGGAGCAATGGCACCGCTACCATCATGCTGATGGGGTCGGTGTGTACCCGCGCCTGCCGGTTCTGTGCCGTCGATACGGGTAACCCGCGTGGCTGGCTAGACCTCGAGGAGCCCGAGAATACCGCCAAATCGGTCGAGCTCATGGGGCTGCGCTACGTCGTGCTGACCTCGGTAGACCGCGACGATCTACCCGACGGCGGCGCCACCCACTATGCCGATTGCATTCGTGCCATCAAGTCGCGCACCCCCGAAGTGGTGGTAGAAGCACTCACGCCAGACTTCGATGCCATACCTGAAGCAATTGAACGCGTTGTCGATTCCGGGCTGGAAGTCTTTGCTCAGAACGTAGAAACCGTGGAGAGACTGACCCGTCGAGTGCGTGACCCGCGAGCCGGCTATCGCAAGACACTCGACGTGCTGGCCCATGCCAAACGGCATCGGCCCGACGTGATCACCAAGACCAGCCTGATGCTCGGGCTTGGGGAAACCGAGGAGGAGCTCCTGGCAACCTTCGACGACCTGCGCGCCATCGGGGTGGATATCGTGACACTGGGCCAGTACCTCAGGCCTACACGCAACCACCTGCCCGTCGAGCGCTGGGTCACGCCGCACGAATTCGATCGCTATCGGACGCTGGGTCTGGAAAAGGGCTTCATGGAAGTGCCTTCCGGCCCTCTCGTACGCTCCAGTTACCGCGCCGACAGGGTCTTCGAGAACAACAATCTTGGACTCGCCTCGCCGGCCGACGTGCCCGGCCAAGCGCCCGACCCGGACCGGATTCCGGTCAGCCACGTCAGCTGAGGCCTGCAATGTTCTCTATCGGCTGGCAACGACGCGCGTAGCTGGGCGAGGCGAGGTTCTATTCGGGACAAAGGGACTATTCGGGAACGTATCTCAAGCACCTTCCCAGCTGATCGGCCAGACACTCGGCCAGGCGTTCAGCGATCACGGACACATCGGGGCAGTGCGGGATGTGATCTGCCAACCGCGTCATGGCAAGCCCAGCATAACCGCAGGGGTTGATACGCGTGAAGGGTGCCAGATCCCCATTCACGTTGAGTGCTACCCCATGAAAGCTGGCGCCGCGGCGGATGCGCAGCCCTAGCGAGGCGATCTTGCACTCGCCGACATACACGCCGGGAGCATCCGGGCGCGCCTGGGCGGTAACGCCGTACTCGGCTAACACCGCTATCACCGCCTGCTCGAGCGCGGTCACCAGATCCCGCACGCCCAGACGAGCCCGTCGGACATCCAGTAGCGGATACAGCACGACCTGTCCCGGACCATGATAGGTCACCTGCCCGCCACGATCCGTCTGAACCACCGGAATATCACCCGGAAACAGGATGTGTTCCGGCTTGCCGGCCTGTCCCTGGGTAAAGACAGGTTCATGCTCTACTAACCAGAACTGGTCTTCGGTGGCCGGATCACGCGTATCGGTCAGCTGGCGCATCGCCTCCCATACCGGCTGATAAGGTCGACACCCGAGCGAATAGACGGCAATGGGCATCTGCATCTCGTCGGCCGCCTTCATCAGACCACCATGTGCACGCGGCCGGTAGCCTTGAGCTCCGCGAACAGCGCCTTGATCTGCGTTTCGCCGGTAGCCCGCAGAGTCAGGCGTACCGATTGAAAACGTCCGTTGCGGCTCGCTACCACTTCAAGACCCCCGGCATCGAACGTCGCGTCGTGGCGCGTCACAATCTGACACACGGTAGCGGCGAAATCCTCCGCGGCGTCTCCGACCACCTTGATCGGATAGTCGCAGGGAAATGTGATGACGGGCGACTTGCTGGCAGACTGTGTAGTAACCGGCTGGCGCAGGTCACGCAGCGATTTTTCCTTCATCCTTCCCCCATTGAAATAGCGCTAGCGACTGCCTATACCCCATGAGCTTCCACCGGGATCTTCCGACAGGGACACTCCTGGCTCAGGCTCGCGGCATTCGCTGGTGTGGTGGGTGTCAATTAAACCAGTCGCCGACCAGGTTCGAGAACAGGTTGGTAAAAAAACGCTGCACCTGATCGAAAAGACGCTTGAATATCCCCCCTTCCTCGATACCTTCCAGAGCGACCAGTGATCGCTCGCCGACGGCCTCGTCGCCGAGACGAACCTCCAGGGTTCCTACCTGGTCACCAGTGCTGATAGGTGCCATCAGGTCAGGCCATATATCGAGACGCGCGGTGAGCTCGGTATTCCGAGAACGCGGGACCGTCATATGAATGTCCTGCCCGACACCGACGCGCAGCTCATTCTTGTCGCCGCCCCAGACGCGCGGAGTGTTGAGTACTGCGCCTCGCTCGTAAAGCTCCAGCGTCTCGAAATATCGAAAACCGTAGCTAAGCAGTTTCTGTGTTTCCTGTGCTCGCGCTTCCTCGGAATCCGTGCCCATTACTACCGAGATCAGACGCATGTCGTCACGCTTGGCGGACGCCACCAGGCCGTAGCCCGCCTCGGTGGTCCAGCCGGTCTTCAGGCCGTCCACGCTTGGGTCACGCCACAACAGGCGATTGCGATTGGGCTGGTTGATATCGTTGAAGGAAAACTCCTTCTCGGCGTAGATCGCGTAGTGCTCGGGATAATCATTGATGATGTGCTGGGCCAGCAGGGCCATGTCACGCGCCGAGGAATAATGGTTGTCACCCGGCAGGCCAGTGGCGTTGACGAAATTGGTGTTCTCCATCCCCAGCCGGGTGGCGTGCTGATTCATCATGTCGGCGAAGGGCGCATCGCCTCCTGCCAGGTATTCCGCCATGGCGACGCTGGCATCGTTGCCCGAGGCGATAATGATGCCGTTAAGCAGTTGTTCCACCGAGACCTCGGTGCCAACCTCGATAAACATCTTGGAGCCACCGGTACGCCACGCTTTCTCGCTGATATCTACCATATCGTCCAAGGCGATATTGCCCCGGTCGAGTTCACGCTCGACGAGATAAGCCGTCATCAGCTTGGTCAGGCTGGCCGGAGGCAAGCGCTCGTCGGCGTTATGATCCACCAGTATTCGTCCACTGTTGGCATCCATCAATATCCACGAGCTGGCCGCAAGCTGGGGCGGCGAAGGAATCATCGTAGGTATCGGCTGAGCCAGGGCCGGCAAGGCGGCCAACAACAAACACAGGCATAGCGAGGCCGGATGCCGAATGGCGGATAAAACAGCAACAAACACTTTCATGGGGCAAATCTCGTCGAAATATCAGGGGGGTTGCAGGAAGACGTAATCAATCTTCGCCGTGAACGATAAAGGCTTGGGCAAAGCCCGCGCGGCGCAGTTGATCGCGCACCGGATCTGCCTGCTCCACATGGTTCAATGGGCCGACCTGGACCCGGTGCGTTCCGGTCGCGCTGGCGACCCGTACCGGTCGGGAAAGCTCACTTTCAAGCCGCGTCTTCAGTGTCCTGGCACTCTCCGCGGAGCCCAGAGCGGCCACTTGAAGAAAGACGCTACCCGCGGCGGCGCGCTCACTATTATCGCTACCGCTGGCGATCGAGGGTACGGCAGACACCACCGGTGTTGTCGCGGGTATCGATGATGCCCCTTGCGTGTCTGGCTGCCCTTGCCGCTGGGCGGGATTGCCCTTGTCGGCTAGCCATTGATCCACATTGATCGCCTCGACCCTGACACGCCCGGTGCCGCGGTCAAGAATGCCCAGACGGGCGGCAGCAGCGTAGGAAAGGTCGATTTCACGCTCACTATGGAAGGGGCCACGATCGTTGACGCGAACGATTACCGAACGGCCATTGTCCTGGCTGGTCACGCGGGCAAAGCTCGGCAAGGGCAGCGAACGATGGGCGGCACTCATCGTGTACATGTCGTAAATTTCGCCGTTAGAGGTGGCATAGCCGTGAAATTTCTCGCCATACCAGGAGGCTTTACCCTCTCGCACATAGCCACTGGCATCGGCGAGCACTTCATAGGATTTCCCCCAGACCTCATACGGAGAACGGTTGCCGCCCCGGGACAACGGCTCGCGCCTTGGCTCGGCATTTGGCACCTCGCTGACATCCGGCGGGTCCTCGGGATAGGCATCGCCGCTTAGTGCATAGCGCTCGCCGCTCGAGGAGGCCGTGCTATCGGCGTCCCCCTTGCCATCCGTGGCAGGTCGCGAACCGCCGCCAGCCGAGCACCCGACCAGCAGCATCAGAAATCCCACCACCAGCCCTTGGCGGATCATAGGCTCGTTTCCTTATTTTCAACGGCGGTATTGGGAATAAGTGGCACCACCTGAAGCGCCAGAGAGTCGCGAATCGATTCTGCCAACTCGGTCACTGCCATCGCGTAAAGGTGGCTATGGTTATAGCGAGTGATGACGTAGAAGTTGTCATGACCGAAACGGTAGCGCCAGTTCGTCTCGTCGATTTCCAGCGCCAGGGGTATGACCTCCTGCGCCGCGTCGATCCCCACTTCTGGGCGAATGCCCTTCTCGGCCAACTCCGCAACCTCGCGGTAGGGCTTGGCCGTTCGGTTGAACTCGATGTCATGAGGGGGCGCCGCTGGTCCCTTGGCCTCTTGATAGACAGGCTCGTCGGCCTGCCAACCATGCTGCGCGAAATAGTTGCCGACACTGCCGATGGCATCTACCGGATTGGTCCATAGGTCGCGTATCCCGTCAGCGTCGAAATCGACGGCATAGGCGCGATAGCTGGTAGGAATGAACTGCGGATAGCCCATTGCACCGGCATAGGAGCCTTTCAAGCTGCCAGGATCAACGTTCTGCTCGTAAGTAATATCGAGAAACGCCGCCAATTCGCCGCGAAAAAAGCCTCCGCGCTGCGGATGGTGAAAGGCCAGGGTGGCCAGGGAATCCAGCACCCGATGGTCACCGGTGAAGCGGCCGTAGCTGGTCTCGACCCCGATGATCGCAGCGATGACCTCGGGCGGTACACCGAACTCTGCCTCGGCACGCTCAAACGCCTGACGATGCGCCTCGATGAAGCCAACGCCACTTTGAATTCGCTCGGGGGTCAGGAAGATGGCCCGGTACTCATCCCAGCGCAGTCGTCTCTCCACCGCACCCTCCATCGCCTCCAGCACACCTTGCTGATATTCGGCCCCGCGCAGGGCATCCTCAAGCCAGCGGCGTGGGATATCCTTGTCAGACAGTTCATCGACAAGCAATCTGGCCCCGGAATGCTCGCTCGGGTCAAAGTCTGCCATTGCAGGCGTGGTGAACGAGAAAAATACCAGACTGCTGGTGGCGATAATGACTTGTTTCCACCTTTGTGAACGGCTCACCGTCATGCTTTTGCCTCTTCCCGATGAAAATAAGGACCTGAAAGGTGCCATGCCATCCACTCGTGCGAGCTGGTGCTTGTGAGTTAGTACTAACGCGGCAGCAGTCGGCGGTGGGTGTGAATCGCCATGAGAATACCGAAACCCGCCATCAAGGTCACGCTGGAGGTTCCCCCGAAGCTGACCAACGGGAGCGGCACCCCAACCACCGGCAGGATACCGCTTACCATACCCACGTTGACGAAGACATAGATAAAAAAAGTCAGGATGATGCTGCCCGCCAGCAGGCGGCCGAAAGTATTCTGGGCGCCACCCGCCATCACGATGCCACGCATGACGATCACCAGATAGAGCATCAGAAAAGCCAGCATACCGACCAGGCCGAACTCCTCTCCCAGCACCGCGACGATGAAATCGGTGTGGCGCTCGGGCAGGAATTCCAGCTGCGACTGGGTGCCTTGCAGCCATCCCTTCCCCAGCAGGCCGCCGCTGCCGATGGCGGTGGTAGATTGAATGATGTTCCAGCCGGAACCCAGCGGATCGCTGTTGGGATCAAGAAAGGTCAGGACACGCTGCCGCTGGTAATTGTGCAGGTTCATCCATAGCAACGGCAGCGCTGCGGTGGCCAACAAGGCCAGGATGGCAATAAAGCGCCAAGTCAGCCCCGCCAGCAACACCACAAAGACCCCGGCAGTCGCCACCAGTAATGAGGTGCCGAGATCGGGTTGTTTCGCTATCAACACCACCGGTAGACCGATAAGCAAGCCACAGACCGCCAGATCCCTGACCCGTGGCGGCAATTCTCGGCGGCAGAGATACGAGGCCACCATCATCGGCATCGCCAGCTTCATCAGCTCCGACGGCTGGAAACGGATGACCCCAGGAATCACCAACCAGCGCTGGGCCCCCATGCCCATATCACCGATCAGCTCCACCGCCACCAGCATCAGAACGCCAGCAAGATAGGCCGGAAAGGCCCAGCGCTGAAAGGTTGCTGGAGTGAACTGCGCCAGTACCAGCATGACCGTCAATGCCACGCCGAACCGGACACCTTGGGCAATGGGAACCTGAAGATGCTGTCCGCTGGCGCTGTAGAGCACGACCAGACCAGCCAGCATCAGCAGCAACAGCATGCCCAGCAACCAAGGGTCGAGGTGAATGCGCTCCCAAAAGCTCCGGCGACGCGCGATCCCGCTGGCAGGAGGCCGGACGGGATGACTGCGGAGCCCGCGGGTGAGATCGATCATCGCCATCGCTTAGTTTCCCGCCACACTGCCATCATTGCTCTCCAGGGTTTCACGGACCTCCTCGACATCCGGCTGTTCGTCCTCATCGAGTAACCAGGCATCGGTCATCGCACGGGCCAGGTGAGCGGCATGCGTACTGCCACCACCGGCATTCTCGACGATGACCGACACGGCAATCTGGGGATCATCCAGCGGGGCAAAGGCAATGAACAGTGCATGATCGCGAAGGCGCTCCGCCAATTCATCGGCATCATAGCGCTGGTCCTGGCCAAGGGAGAACACCTGAGCAGTGCCCGACTTGCCGCCCATTCGGTATTCAAGCCCCACTCCGGTGCGCCGGGCCGTCCCTTCGCTGCCTGATATGACCTTTTCCATACCGGCGAACACTCTGTCCCACCACGCCTCGTTGGCCAGCTCGAGATCCGGCGGAGTATCCGGCAAGTCGACTGGCACATCCTCCTCCCCGATACGCCTGGCGATACGCGGCTTAACCCATTCGCCTCGATTGGCCAGCACCGAGGTAGCTGTCGCCAGCTGCAGTGGGGTGACTTGCCAGTACCCCTGGCCGATACCCACCGAGAGCGTCTCGCCGGGATACCAAGGCTGTCCGAAGCGGTCGCGCTTCCATTCCCTGGATGGCATCAGGGCGTTGCTCTCACCGAAGATATCGTGCCCGACACGCTTACCGAAGCCGAAGTCGCGCATTCGTTCGTGGAGCCGATCGATCCCCAACTCATGGGCGAGCGTGTAGTAATACGTGTTGTTGGATACGGCGAGGGAGCGCTCCAGATCGACTCGGCCATGTCCCCAACGTAGCCAGTTGCGATAACGACGCGAATCATTCGGCAACTGAAAATAGCCGGGATCATTGATGGTCTTTTCAGGGGTTATCGCCCCTTCCGCCAGCCCCGCCATGGCCAGAAAGGGCTTGATGGTCGAGCCGGGCGGATACTGACCGCGAATGGCACGATTGAACAAAGGGAGATCGAGGTCCTGCTGCAGCGCGCGGTAGGAGCCAATATCGATACCGGTCACGAACTGGTTGCTGTCATAGCCGGGCACCGACACCAAGGCCAGTATCTCGCCGGTCGCTGGCGCCATGGCAACAATGGCGCCGCGTCGCCCGTCGAGCAGGTCGAATGCTAGCGACTGCAGCTCCTTGTCCAAGGTCAGGGTAATGTCCTTGCCCGGGACCGGGTTGGTGCGGCCAAGCTCGCTGAGCACGCGGCCGCGAGCGTTGGTCTCGACCTGACGCAGACCGGACTGTCCATGTAGCGCGTCCTCGTAGAAGCGCTCGACACCGGTCTTGCCGATGAAGTGAGTTCCGGCATAGCGTCCCGCATCGAGCGACTTCAGCTCATCGGTGTTGATGCGGCCGACATAGCCCAGGGCATGGACCAGCATCGGTGCATCGGGATAGTAGCGCAGCAGCTGGGCCTCGACCTCGACGCCGGGCAGGCGGTGGCGATTGATTGCCAGCCGGGCAATCTGCTGCTCGTTCAGATCGCTCATCAGCAGAGCGGGCTCGAAGGGTCGCTGAGGCTGGCTGGCACGCGCGCGAAAGGCCTTGGCCTCGTCACCGGAGAGCGCCAGCAACGCTTCCAGTAGGTCCAGCGTGGCGGCAAAGTCGTCGGCGCGCTCACGGACCAGCGTCAGGTTGTACGTGGGGCGATTCTCGGCAAGCAGCACCCCGTTGCGGTCGTAGATCAGCCCTCGTGTTGGCGGCAACGGCTCTACCCTGACCCGGTTGTTTTCCGAGCGCGTGCTGTAGACCTCATGCTGGACGACCTGCAAATAAACCAGACGCCCCATCAACAGGCCGGTCAATGCGACCACTACCAGAGCGGCGACCAGCGAACGCACCCGGAAGATTCGCAGCTCCTGCTCGGGGCTCTTCAGCTTGTCGGGGGGTTCACGCATGGGGGCAAAAGACCTTGGCAACCGCCCCGGCCAACGCAAAGGTCGACCTCAGGGCAGCGGGGAAATGGTAACTCAGCGGTGATAGGGATGACCGACCAGAAGCGTCCAGGCACGATAGAGTTGCTCGGCCAGCAGGATGCGCACCAGCGGATGCGGTAGCGTCAGGGGCGACAGCGACCAATGTTGATTCGCCTCGGCGGAAAGTGAGGCGTCCAGCCCATCGGGCCCCCCTACCATCAGCACCACGTCACGCCCTGCCAAACGCCAGGCGTCGGCTTCACGTGCAAGCTCCTCGGTGCTCCAGAGGCGTCCGCCGACTTCCAGGGCAACGCGATGCTCGCCGCCCTTGAACTTGCCACGAATCCGCTCGGCTTCCAGGGTAACGGCACGTCCCACATCGGCATTCTTGCTGCGATTGCCTGGCGTGATCTCCTCGACCTCGAAGGCAAAGTCACGCGGCAATCGCTTACGGTATTCCTCGACACCCGCCGTGACCCAACTCGGCATGCGATTACCCACGGCAAGCAAGCGGACTCTCACGTACCCCTTGCCTCGCCGCGATGAAAGGTTTCTGCCGTGACCAGCGACTCGGCATCGCTGGGTAGATCGGCCCAGAGGCGTTCGAGATCGTAGAGCTGGCGAGTCTCCGGCAGCATCACATGGATGACCATCTCACCCATGTCGACCAGCACCCAATCGGAACCATTCTCGCCCTCGACCCCTAGTGGCTGCAGCCCCGCCGACTTGGCCTTTTCGACGAGATTATTGGCCAGTGCTGCCACATGACGCGTGGAGGTGCCGCTGGCAATGACCATCAGATCGGTGACGCTGGTCAGGCGCGAGACATCAAGCAGACTGATATCCTTGGCCTTGAGCTCTTCCAGCGCATCCACCGCTAGCGTCTTGAGTGTGTCGATATGCATAGTCCTTTATATAAGCCCCTCATTGAAGCGAAGTCGTCACCCACTATTGTACCCACTCATTGCCGTCCTGACAGCGTGTCAGGACCGGTAAAGGCCATACACGTGAATGCGCGCCTCTACCGCCTCGGGGAGCAGATAACGAACACTGGCCCTGCTTGCCAGCCGATGGCGCACGTCGGTGGCGGAAATGGCCATGCGCGAGGGTAAGCGCAGACGCAATAAATGCCCCGCTGGCGTCGACATCAAGGCTTGCGTATCTTCTACCTCCCGGTCAGCTACCATGTCGCGCAATCCCGTCGATAGCGGTGTATCAATGCCGGGACGATCGATCACTACCACATGGGCCAGCTCGAAGAGCCGTTCCGGCTGGTGCCAATCCGCGAGGCGCAGGAACGCATCGTGGCCTAGCGCCATGACCAGCCGCGCTGCCGGGCCGACTTCCTCGCGCAGCGAGGCCAGGGTATCGGTGGTAAAGGAAGGCCCCTCGCGGTCGAGTTCGCGCGCGTCGGCGACAAGCCCCGGGGTGTCGCCGATCCCCAGGCGCAACAAGGCCAGTCGCTCTCCCGGTGAGATACTGGGCTCACCACGCAGCGGGGGCTTTGCCGCAGGTATCATGTGCACACGATCGAGACTCAGCGCTTCGCCAAGCTCTACCGCACTGCGCAGGTGTCCGAGATGGACCGGGTCGAAGGTACCACCAAGCATGGCAATGCGTGGAGACGCCGACAGTTCATGAGGTTCAGGGCGTGACGCGTGACCATTCTCGATCACTGGCGCACCAGTCATGGGCGCATCTGTTGTTGACGTCCCTGTCATTGACGTACCTGGCCATCACCGAGCACCACGTACTTGCGAGTGGTCAGCCCCTCGAGGCCCACCGGGCCACGGGCGTGCAGCTTGTCGGTCGAGATACCGATCTCGGCCCCCAGGCCATACTCGAACCCATCGGCAAACCGCGTCGAGGCATTGACCATGACCGAACTCGAATCGACTTCGGCCAGAAAGCGTCGTGCCAGGCCATAATTCTCGGTAACAATGGCATCGGTATGGTGCGAACCGTAGCGCTCGATGTGTGCGATGGCCTCTTCAATCCCCTTCACGACCCGAATGGCAAGCACCGGCGCCAGGTACTCGGTGTGCCAGTCGGCTTCGGTAGCCGAGACGATGCCGCCGAGAATTGCCCGTGTCCGCTCGCAGCCACGCAGTTCGACACCATGCTCGGCGTAAGCCGCCGCGAGAGCCGGCAGCATCTCCTCGGCCAGCGAGGCGTCAATGAGCAGGGTTTCCATGGTATTGCAGGTGCCATAGCGATGCGTCTTGGCGTTGATCGCGATGGCCAGTGCCTTTTGCGGGTCAGCGCTGGCGTCGAGATAGACATGGCAGACACCGTCGAGATGCTTGATGACCGGCACGCGCGCTTCTCGGGAAATACGCTCGATCAGCGATTTGCCGCCGCGCGGAATGATCACATCGACATACTCCGGCATGCTGATCAGACGCCCCACCGCCGCCCGATCGGTGGTAGCCACCACCTGTACCGCCGCTTCCGGCAGGCCGGCGTCGAGAAGCCCCTGTCGAATGCAGGTCGCAATGGCGGCATTGGATTCGCTTGCCTCGGAGCCGCCGCGCAGGATGCAGGCATTGCCTGACTTGAGACACAGGCTCGCTGCTTCCATGGTGACGTTGGGTCGCGATTCGTAGATGATGCCGATCACGCCGAGCGGCACGCGCATCTGACCGACCTGAATGCCGCTGGGGCGCGCACGCAGTCCATCGATTTCACCGACCGGATCCGGCAGGGCCGCCACCTGGATAAGTCCTTCGATCATTGCCTCCAGGCGGGCATCGTTCAGGGCCAGTCGGTCGAGCAGTGCCGCATCCAGTCCTTGGTCGCACCCACGCGACAGGTCGCGCTGGTTGGCTTCCAGCACCCGATGCCTGGCAGACTGGAGGTGCTCGGCCATCGCCGACAGGGCCGCGTTCTTTACGGCGGTAGGGGAGCGGCGCATCTGTACGGCGGCCTGCCTGGCAGCACGACCCAGGCCATCCATGTAGGCGTCGACATCCTTGACGGCCGGGGTCGTGGAATCATAAGTCAGACGTGAAGATTGAGCAGTCATGCCGTTGCGTGCCTCCTGGGGCGCCACCGCTGAGACAAAGGGCGCGCGAGCGTTATACTGTGCCGAGAATCGGCAAGGAAACATACTAAGCCACCATGCAGAGCAAGTACAAAATCGGCAAGAGCATTCACAGGATCGGCCTGTTTCGGGGCAACCTTTTGTTGGCTGCCGTTCTTCTGGCACTGCTCGCTGCCACGGCCGACACCCTGTCCGGTGCCCTGTTGCTATGGCTGGCAGCCGGTTGGCTAGGGGTAACCGCCAGCCTGCTGGAATTCAGTAATCGCCGCTCGGCCATGCTTCCCTGGCAGTTATTGCCCAGCCTCTTGCTGACCGGGCTCCTATGGGTCGCACCCGACCGCTATCCTCTGTGGTTATGGGCCTGGGCGATGTTGATCATGCTGCCCCAGCCACGCTGGTTGATAATCCTGACGGCCCTGCTCGCCCTGCTGAGCTGGTGGTCGCTATTGACGTGGCTTCCCCTGTATCAGGCGATGCTCTCCGGCTTGGTACTCATTGGCCTGATGGCCCTCGGCCTGGCGCGCCAGTATGGGCTACAGCCCCTTCACGGCCAGGCACGCCAGCGCATGCGTCTGGTACCCGAGCTGAGGCTATGGCCCAGGGAACAACTTGAGAGCGACCTGATCCGCGAACGTTCCCGGGCACAGCGCGAGGAGGTCCACGCCGAACTCTTGCTGTTGCGCACCCAGCGCCATAAGCTCTGGTCGCTGGCACGCCAGCTCTGCCGTCTCACGCGGCGTTTCGAAAGTTGCTATCGCATCGACGGCCGTACCCTGGCCGCATTACTGATCAGCAAGGATGCGAACAAGGCAGTGTCACGACGCCAGCGCCTGCTGCAGAGTCTCGGCTCACCCGCCAAGTGCCGTGCCGTGCCCTTGACGAGCGCCGAATCCTTGAGCGAAGAATGCCGT
Source organism: Halomonas korlensis (assembly GCF_900116705.1). Classification (GTDB taxonomy): domain Bacteria; phylum Pseudomonadota; class Gammaproteobacteria; order Pseudomonadales; family Halomonadaceae; genus Halomonas; species Halomonas korlensis. The sequence continues at coordinate 462,356 of NZ_FPBP01000001.1, forward strand.
GCCCTTGTATCCCAGCATGAAAGGCTCATCGTGGTCGGTAAGGCCGCCCATGCGTGATCCAAGAATCTGGTCGCGTACGCTGCATGCCCTGGCCTACCTGGCAGGCGCTGTGCTGCTCGTCGTACATGCCTTGTGGCTTTATCTGATGGGCCACTACGCGAGCATCCTGCTGCCGACATTGCTGGCTCCCGTCATGCTGCTGGCCGCCCTGCTGCGGCTCGGACACAAGGATCATGCACGAGTCTCGGCCTTCTTGGTGCTGGTATGCGGGTACCTGCTGATCGCCATGGAACTGCCCCGGCAGGCGCTTCCAGCGCCGTTATGGGTAGGCATGCCGCCGGTGCTGACGCTATTGCTGCTGCCCCTTGGCCCAGCGACGCTGATCAACGTCTTGTCGACGCCCCTTTGGCTGTGGCTGGGCGAGGGTCTTCATGAGATTGACTTGCTACTCGGCTACCTGACCTTGGTCGTCGTCGCTGGCCTGGCGCCGCGCGAAGCCTTGCGGCAACAGGCCCTGCTGAAGGCTACCGTTCCTCATGACCCCGAATGTCCCGCCTTGAATCGCCAGACTCTGCATGACCGCCTTTACAGCGAGTGTGAGCGAGCCTTGCATCTCCAGCAGCGCCTCGCCGTCGTGATGATTCACCTGCCACAGCTCGACATGGCCGGTGAGCAATTTGGCCCTGCCGCGCGTCAAGCCCTGCTCGACAGCCTTTGCCGCGAGGTATCCAGGCGCTGTCGCGACCACGACCTGCTCGGCCGCGAGTCCCAGGCAGACTTCTGGCTGGTGCTCTCCGATACCAGCGAGAATGGGGCATTGATGGTCTGTCAGCGACTGGAGGAAGCCCTGCACCGCACGATCCTGCTCGAGACGGGCCCCGTCGAATGCCGCCTGGCAATGAGCCTCTTGCAGCCCCAGGAAACCACCGAGCGCTTCGAACAGCGCCTCGTGGCAAGCACTCACCGTCTAGCCGAAACATGATCGCCCTTCCGAGTGATGCAATCCCGGCGTGAATATCCTCGATGCCTTCTATCAGCTCACCCCATCGCCCGGCCTGCTGCTGCTGATCATCGGCGCCATCGCCCTGGTGGAATCGCTGGCACTGGTCGGCTTGCTCGTCCCCGGCGTGGTGTTGATCACGGCCAGCGCCTCGCTGGCGGGGCATCAGGATCTAGCGCCAGCCACGGTGATCCTGGTGGCGTTTCTGGGCGCCATCATCGGCGACGGCCTGAGCTTCTGGTTGGGCTATACGCAGCGGGAGAACGTGAACCGGCTGTGGCCACTGTCCCGCTACCCGGAGTGGATCGATCATGGTGAGCGCTTCTTCCAGCGTTACGGTACCTTTTCGGTCTTCCTCGGACGTTTCGTGGGCCCGGTTCGCCCCGTTATTCCGATGATCGCGGGCATGCTGCAGATGTCGCCACGCACGTTCACGCTTGCCAACCTGCTCTCGGCCATTCTCTGGGCGCCCGCCTATGTATTGCCCGGCTACTTGCTGGGACGCACCTGGCAGGAACGCCTCGACCTTCCGAAAGCATTGGAACACTGGCTGATCGGCCTGGGCGTGATGATCGTCATCCTGGCGGTGATATTCTCCTGGCTTCGCCATCAAACCCACCGCAGCGGACTGGTCTACCGCGGCCTGAGCTGGCTGGCACGCCAGCACCCCCAGGGGCGTCGCCTATGGCGGCTGCTTTCATCACCACATGACAAGGACCCGCCGCTGGCCTCATGGCTGTTGTTGCTCTTCTCGCTGATGGCGCTCTCTGCCTGGACGCTGGTGATTATTCATCACCACGGACCCTTGGCCATGGACCAGCGGCTGCACGATCTGCTGGCTTCCCTGGCATTTCCCTGGATGGGCGTGCTGGGTCAGGGCCTGGCGAAGGCCGGGGATTGGCTCGGCATTGTGGTGCTGGCGCTGCCCTGGGGCATCTGGCTATTGTCACGGCGGCAAATGGCGGCATTGGGGCATCTCACGGGCGGCCTGGTCGGAATCGCCTTTCTCAATACGCTCGGCAAGGCCGTCATCGGCCGCGAGCGCCCCCACGCACCTGACTACCTCGCCGACTCGCTGGCCTACCCCAGCGCCCATACCTCTACCGCAGTGGTCGTGTTTGGGATGGCAGCCGCCTTCATCGCCCGAGAACTCTCACCCGGACATCGTTTCTGGGCCTATTGGGGGGGCATCGCCATCATCGTGCCGATGGCGCTGTCGCGCTTGATGATCGGGGTGCACTGGCTCAGCGACCTGATCGGAGGCGCCTTGCTCGGCCTGATAGTCTGCGCCCTGGTGCAACTGGCCTGGCAGCGCCGCCCACGGCGCTCGCTGACCCCTTGCCCCTGGCCACTGCTGGTGATCGCTTCGCTGACGCTGATAAGCATCCGTATCGTCTGGTTACCCCCGGTCTAGCCGAGTGCCAACCAGCCCCCCACGCCGATCATCAGCGAACCGGCAAAGCGATTGAGCAGACGCAGATTGTGCGTTTTTCCGAGCAGACGTCTCAGGCTGCGCCCGCCGGCGGCATAGAGCAGCAAGCAAATAAACTCGATGCTCAGTATCAACCCGATCAGCACCGTCAGCTGGCCGAACAGGGGACGGGCGGCATCGAGGAACGGCGGCAACAGCGCCACGAAGAAGGCCCAGCCCTTGGGGTTGGCCACCGCCGTCACGAACCCCTGCAACGCCAGTTGACCGCGCGATGCCGGCGGCATTTCCATGCTGTCCAGCGGAATCGCCATGCGCCCGCGGCTGCACCACATCATGATGCCCAAGTACGCCAGGTAGAGCCCGCCTAACCACTTGAATACCGCGAACAGCTCAGGCTGTCGCAGCATGAGCGCGGCGACCCCGGCGCCCGAGGCGGCGGCGACCAACCCCACCCCGCAGAGCTCGCCGGCCATCATCCATAGGCTGCGCCTCACGCCCTGCGTCATTCCCAGCACCATCGACAGTGTCATGCACATGCCGGGAGTAAGCGACACCAGGAAGAAGGTCGGCACAAACACCGACAGCATCGACAGCGGGATCAAGGATCTTCCCCCCAGCGCGGCATCAGCCGGTGGGTAATCCCCAGCTGATTGAGAATGCGGGCTACAATGAAGTCGATCAGGTCATCGATACGGGTCGGCTGGTGATAGAACCCCGGCGCCGCGGGCAGGATTACTGCCCCCATCCGCGTCAATGCCAGCATGTGCTCCAGATGAATGGCCGAGAAAGGCGTTTCCCGCGGCACCAGGATCAACTTGCGCCGCTCCTTCAGCGCCACGTCGGCGGCACGCTCGATCAGGTTGTTGCTGGCGCCTGTGGCCACCGCCGACAGCGTTCCGGTTGAGCAAGGGCAGATCACCATGGCAGACGGTGCCCCGGAGCCGGAGGCCACCGGGGCCATCCAGTCCTCGCGACCGAAGCAGCGGATCTGTCCCGCGCCGGCCCCCGTGCGCCCACTCAAGGCCTCGACAAGACGCTCGGGGCGCGCCGGCAGCTCGATAGCGGTCTCGGTGGCGATGACCAGATGCGCCGCCTTGGAGATCATCACCCAGACCACATGGTCGGCGGCCACCAGTGCCTCGATCAGACGCAACCCGTACTGGGCGCCGGACGCTCCGGTAATCGCCACGGTGACGGGCTCGTTCCAGGGAGTCGGGTGAGCGTCATCCATCATGCGCTATCTCCAGGGCCGACAGCAGCTTTTCATGAATTCCGCCGAAACCGCCATTGGACATCACCACGATCCGATCCAGCGGGCGCGCCTCGGCGACCAAGGCCGCCACCAGATCATCGAGGTCTTCGAACAGCCGCGACGCCACCGGGCTCGCCGCGAGCACCGGGGCGAGCGACCAGTCGAGGCCGGGTGGCTGGAACCAGAAGGCGAAGTCCGCTGCGGTTACGCTGTACGCCAGTCGTTCGCGCAGAGTGCCGAGCCGCATGGTGTTGGAACGCGGCTCGATCACGGCCAGCAGGCGACCGCGTGGTGTCGCGGCACGCAGCCCCTCCAGCGTGGCGGCGATTGCCGTGGGGTGATGGGCGAAGTCGTCGATGACCTGGACGCCGGCGATTTCGCCGCGCAGCTCCTGGCGTCGTCGCGGCGTTTCGAAGCGAGAGAGAGCCGCCGCCCCCCGGGCCAGGTCGACACCCAGCGCGCTGGCCGCGGCGAGGGCAGCCAGCGCGTTACGGGCGTTATAGGCGCCGGTCAAGGGCCAATCAACCACCGCGTCCTCGTCGACCTCGGCCTGCTGATGGATGACCCGGAAGCGCGACGCATCGTCTCGCTCCAGCACCAGCCGCCAGGGGCTGGTGGTCGCCGCACCGAAGCGCTCGACCGGGGTCCAGCAACCCCGCTCGAGCACCCTGTCGAGCGCCGGCTCGCCATCGGCCACCAGCAAACGGCCACGACCGGGTATCGTGCGCACCAGATGGTGAAACTGGCGCTCGATGGCGGCCAGGTCGGGAAAGATGTCGGCGTGGTCGAACTCGAGGTTACCGAGGATGGCCATCTCGGGCCGGTAATGGACGAACTTGGACCGCTTGTCGAAGAAGGCCGTGTCGTATTCATCGGCTTCCACGACGAAGGGCGCCCCTTCACCGCCGAGACGGGCCGATACACCGAAGTTCCTCGGCACCCCGCCGATCAGAAAACCCGGCATGAGCCCGGCGGACTCCAGCAGCCAGGCAAGCAGGCTCGCCGTGGTGGTCTTGCCGTGGGTACCGGCCACCGCGATCACGCGCCGCCCGGGCAACACCTGCTCGGCCAGCCACTCAGGACCCGAGAGATAGGGCAGGCCTTCGTCAAGCACCGCTTCCACCTCGGGGTTGCCTCGCGAGAGCGCATTGCCGATCACCACGCGGTCCGGTCGCGGCTCAAGATTCGCGGGCGAATAGCCCTCGCGCAGGTCGATTCCCGCCTCCTTGAGCTGGGTGCTCATCGGCGGGTAGACATTGGCATCCGAGCCACTGACGGTGAAACCCAGCTCTCGACCCAGCAGGGCCAGGCTGCCCATGAAGGTGCCGCAGATACCGAGAATGTGAAGGTGCATGTGCTCTCCGGGGAAGCTTGCCGCCGCAGGCCACGGCAGGGTAGCGGGAGACTAGCATGGCGGCTTCGACCGGCTCCAGCCGACCGACAGCCGAAAGCGTCTAGCACTGCAGCAAGCCACCCGGTGCGGATGCAGCCCATGCCACTTTCGGCTAGACTCAACACCTTCCCGACCCCCTTGATGTGAGCAGGAGCAGTAAAGCCCCATGGCCCAGCACAACGCCTTCTACGCCCAGTCCGGTGGTGTCACCGCCGTGATCAACGCCAGCGCATGCGGTGTCATCCAGACCTGCCGGCGCCACTCGGACCGCATCGGTAATGTCTACGCGGGCCACAACGGCATTATTGGCGCGCTCACCGAGGACCTGATCGACGTTGGCCGCGAATCCGACGAAACCATCGCCGCGTTGCGCCACACGCCGGGTGGCGCCTTCGGCTCCTGCCGCTACAAGCTCAAGGATATCGAGACTCACCGTACCCAGTACGAGCGCTTGATCGAGGTCTTCAAGGCCCATGACATCCGTTATTTCTTCTACAATGGCGGCGGCGACAGCGCCGACACCTGCCTAAAGGTGTCGCAATTGTCTGAAAAGCTGGGCTACCCGTTGACGGCGATCCACGTTCCCAAGACCGTGGATAACGATCTACCAATCACCGACAACTCGCCAGGCTTTGGCAGCGTGGCCAAGTACATCGCCACCTCCACCCTGGAAGCCTCGCTAGATATCGAATCCATGTGCGCCACCTCGACCAAGGTGTTCGTGCTCGAGGTCATGGGGCGCCATGCCGGCTGGATCGCCGCCTCAGGGGCGCTCGCGGGCGAAGGCGAAGGCCAGCCGCCGCACCTGGTGATCTTCCCCGAGGTCGCCTTCAACCGGGCGGCCGTCATGGCCCGGGTCGAAGATGCCGTGAAACGCTATGGCTACTGCGTGATCGTGGTATCCGAAGGAGCCCGCTACAAGGACGGCACCTTTCTGGCCGACTCCGGCAATACCGATGCCTTCGGCCACCGCCAGCTGGGCGGCGTGGCGCCCACGCTGGCCGGCATGGTCAAGCAGGACCTGGGCTACAAGTATCACTGGGCCGTGGCCGATTACCTGCAGCGCGCCGCCCGCCACCTGGCGTCGAAGACCGACGTCGAACAGGCTTACGCCGTCGGCGAGAAAGCCGTAGAACTGGCACTCGAAGGCCAGAACGCCATGATGCCGGCGATCAAGCGCATCAGCGATACGCCCTATCAATGGCGTATCGAGGCCGCCCCGCTGGCCGAGGTGGCCAACCGCGAGAAGTTCATGCCCAAGGAATTCATTCGCGACGATGGCTTCGGTATCACCGAGGCTTGCCGCCAGTATCTGTCACCGCTGATCCAGGGCGAGGATTTCCCCCCCTTCGTCAACGGCCTGCCCAAGGTCGCCAGGCTGGCGGGCCACAAGGTCGAGCGCAAGCTGCCCGACTTCTCTCTCTAGGCTCACCTCAGCAGCCACGACAAGACCAGCAGCAAGAGCAACACTCCCGCCACTCCCTGCCAGAAACGAGCCGGCTCGCGAAACATCCGCGGGACGGCTCGGCGCCCCTGCCGCTCCTCCCCCAGGGGGCGGCGCAACGCATGCAGGAATTCCGACAGACGCCGGTAACGCAGCGAGCGCTGAGGATCCAGGGCGCGACGCAGCGCGTCGTCCAGCGCCGGGTCGACCTCGGGATTGCGGGTACTGGCACTACGGTAGCTGAGCTGCTCGAGATCGGTGTGGCTGCGCAAGCGGTCGGGGGTCAGCGTGTAGGGAAGCTCGTCCGTCAGCAGCCAATAAACGGTGGACGCGTACGAATACTGGTCACTGCGACGTCCCACCTCATCCCCCAGGGCATATTCGGGGGCGGTATGTTGCGTGAGCCCCACCTGATTGACCAGCCGCCGAGAGCGCTTGTGGCCATCGACCTCGCGAAGGTGGCAGGCACTGAAGTCGATCAACACCACTTGGCCGTGCGGGTCGATCAGCACGTTGCCGGGGTGGATCTGCTGATGCAGCAGGTCCCGATGATGCAGAGCCTGGATCGCCTTGCCCAGTTGGTTGGCAATGTCCAGCCGCTGCACCAGGCTGGCCTGCGGATGCTTGCGCGCCCATTCGACGAGGGTCTCGCCTTCCACATGCGCCATCAGGTAATAAAGATACCGTCGCGGCCGCGAGGACTCCATGACACGGACCACGAACGGCGACCTGACTCGCTCGACGACCCATTGTTGCAGCAAGAAATGTTCGAGGTAGGCGTTGCGGGTGGAAAGCTCGGGACTCGGTGCCTTCATTACCATTTCGCGCTCGGTGAGCACGTCGCGCACGCGATAGACGCGTGACTGCGCCGTTCGCGACAATACCGCCTGCACCTCGAGACCGTCCAGGCGATCGCCTGGTGAAAGCTCCGGCGGTATCGGCAGATCGCCGTATACCTTGCCGGGACGGTCATTCTCTTCGTCGGGTAATTGGTCGATACGCACCAGCTGGAAGCAGAACTGCTCGGCCCCGTAGCCGCGCGACTGAGCCCGTGCAATGGCCGCCTCGGTCAACCGTTCGCAGGCGGCGTCCAGGTCGCTGGCATCTTGGCGGATCAGCTGTACGTATTCCGAAGGCATCAGCGTGCCCTGGGCGACCTGGGTGGCGAAGAGGAAAAGATCACCCTGCTTGAGCGGCATTTTTAGGTAATCAATTTCGAGACTGGCATCCATACCGAGTGCTCGAGAGGGATAACGGTAGCCTCCTAGGTCATTGACATGATCATGGGAAAGCTGCTCGAACTCGGCACCCCGCAAGCGGAACACCAGGGTATCGCCCATGTGGAAGAGATGCGCTTCCTGACCCCGAAAGACCATTGCCGACAGCGAAGCGACATAGCTGCCCTCGTCAAGATGCTTGCTCTGACTGTAGCACCAGCCATTGAGCGCATGGAGAACCCGCGTGGCCGAAGTCTTGATATCCCAGTGGTCCGGCGTGGAAAAGTAGTCGGCGATAAAGCCACGCACGCTGAGATCACCCGCCTGCTTGGCGTTGGTGTTGCGCGACGTCGAATCGCTGATCAGCGCACAGGCCCCCTTCGCGCCGAGCAGCGTCGATTCGGGCAGATGCACCGACATGGAACTACGATGACGGTGTCGCTCCGGGGCAACGAAGGCCTGTCCGTAACTCAGTGACAGTTGGGCGGTTGCCAAGGGGTTCTCCTCTGGTCGACACGGCCGACCATGGAGCCGGCAGGTTTACTCAAGTCACTCATGATACATGGGTCCATGGCCCCGTTGACCACCGCCCGAGACAATCGGCCCTCCCCGGCCATCGGCACCGTCGCGGGCAAGAAGACGGGCATCTAATGTCGCATTGGTAATAGCCCTCGCGGCTCCGTATAATTCGGCAACTTTTTCGTCCATTCGATTCCGATTCGCCAACCCAAGGAAGTGACGATGAACTTCGACAACATCCCCTCCGGCAAGGATCTCCCCAACGACGTGTTCGTGGTGATCGAGATCCCGGCCAACCACACGCCGATCAAGTACGAGATCGACAAGGACATGGGCGCCCTGCTGGTCGACCGCTTCATGGCGACCCCGATGTTCTATCCGGCCAATTACGGTTTCATCCCGCATACCCTGGCCGATGATGGCGATGCCCTGGATGCGCTGGTCGTGACGCCATATCCGGTGCAAGCCGGTGCCGTCATCCGTGCCCGTCCGGTCGGCATTCTCAACATGACCGACGAAGCCGGGGAGGATGCCAAGCTGGTCTGCGTGCCCCATCCCAAGCTTTCCAGCCTCTATGATGAGGTGCAGGAAGTCACGGACCTGCCCGAGTTGCTGCGCCAGCAGATTGCGCATTTCTTCGAGAACTACAAGGATCTCGAGAAGGGCAAGTGGGTCAAGGTCGAATCCTGGGAAGGCGCCGAGGCCGCACGCAAGGCCATCGAAAAATCGGTTACCGCCTTCGAAAAGGCCTGACGGATCGCACTGATTCGCCGAACGCCAAGGGCAGCCAAAGATATACTGTCGTGATGATGGCCTAAAAAAGGCTCGCCTCCCGGGGCGAGCCTTTTGGTCACTGCCGGTTGTCGGGACCGGTCTTACGGCTGCTGTGCCGCTGAGTCCTCCTCGACACTCTCGGCTTCATTATCATTGTCGGCGGCGGGGTCGTCCGTCGGCTCATTCGGTGCATCGTCGTCTGCCGGTGGCGAGGGCGCCTCTTCGCTTGAGGGCGCTTCAGCGCTCTCGCCAGCTTCGACCGGTGCCGATGCCTCCTCGCTGCCGGCCGCCTTCCCTATCGCACCGGTTTTTTCCGCTTCCGCGACTCGCTCGGCGATCTGGCGAGTCAGGTCCCGCGCCCGAACAATATGGTTAGCCATCACCAGCGAATGGTTGGCGAATATCCCGAAACCCGAACCGTTGAGGATCATCGGACTCCACAGGCGGCGCTGGGTACGTTCCAGCTCGGCCACCAGCAGCGCCAGATCGTCGAGCGCACCAGACGCTTCGAGCACATCGGCCTGGTCACGGCGTATCGCCTCAAGAAAGTGAATCAGCGCCCAGCCACTGCCACGCGCCTCGAAGAAGATGTTGTCGACGCGATACCAGGGCGTGCGGGACGGTAACTCCGCATCGTCGAGCCCGAGCTCTCTTAGGCGATCGCGGCTGCCTACGCTTGCCGAGAGCCTCATTCCGAGGCCATCGAGGCGCTGCCCCACCTGGTCCAGCCAGCCGGCGAGCCCTGCCCCGGCCGCAAAGCCGGCATTCTGCGAGCCCAACGCCTGCAGATAGCCTTCCAGCGACACCAGGGACTCCTCGAGCTGATCCTCGAAGGAGGGGTTGAACCATGCGCTGCTGTCGTGGGTCAAGCGCTCGGCGACCTCGTCAAGCAGGGCAAAATGGCCCTCTTCCATCGCCGGCAAGGCGCGCGTCAGGTCACGGGCCTGATTGAGCACGCCCAGCTCCCAGCTGGGCATGTTGTCGAGCCACACACCGGGCGGCGCTATGTCATTGCGCAGGTAACCGCCCGGCTTGTCGAGAAGCGTGTCGAGCGTTGTCATCAACGCGGCGGTGGTCACGGTGCCGCGAGCCGCCGGAGACGTGTCGGTTCGCTGCACGGCGGTGGCCTGCTCCACATCGAAGGTGGCCGGGGTCCGGCTCCACCAGATGCCCAATGCCACGGCAATCAACAAGGCGATCACCAGCAGCGTCAGAAACGGCTTCCAGATCCAGCCGTAGTCTGGGCGTTCGAGCGCCTCGATTCTTTCTCGACGCCTGGCGGCGCCCTTTCTCGTCAAAGCCATGAGCTTGGTTCCCTGCAATGGACAAAGGTGGTGGTAGACGGCAAGCCACACCCGACATCGAAGCGGCGGCGCGACAACGCAGCGCACCCTCCGGCCCTGGTGATGGTCAACAGTCGGCGCCTTCTGCGATATCCTAGCAGTTCGTCGATGGGTTGGGCCCGGATAGGAACCGGCAACGCCTCAACGGATCCGAGTTCACGTCAGTCGTCGTCTCATTGGAACGTAAAAAGGAAACGCGTGGTGAAATCCGGTCGCATGGTCTGCCTGCTGTTACTCATGCTGTTCTCGCTGTCGGTGCAGGCGCAATGGTTTTCGTCTTCTTCGCAAGATGACTTCCTGCCGGTCAACGAAGCCTTCGCGCCCAGCGCCTGGCACGATGGCGAGACACTCTTCGTGGGGTTCGAGAACGCCGAAGGCTACTATCTCTATCGCCACCAGTTCGCGGTGGAAGCCCCGGACGAGGATATAGCGCTCGGCGACCCCCAACTGCCCCCAGGGGAAGCCAAGACCGACGAGTTCCTGGGCGACGTCAACGTCTTTTACGACAGGGTTGTCTTCGAGGTGCCGTTCACCGGTGAGGTGCCACCCGGCCCCTTGTCGTTGGACCTGACCTTCCAGGGCTGTGCCGATGCCGGGCTTTGCTACCCCCCCGAGACGCTGGCACTGCAGGCCGCGCAAGGGTCGCCACCCGCAGCGTTTGCCGATAGCTTGGCATCACCAACTTCCGCGGCATCAACTTCCGCATCGACCGTCGATGTCAGCACCGAACGATCCGGTCTTTCGCTCGTCAGCGAGGACGCCCGCTTTCGTGAGCTGATGCAGAGCGCAAGCCTGCCCCTGGTGCTGGGGCTGTTCTTCATCGGCGGCCTGGGGCTGACCTTCACGCCCTGTGTGCTGCCTATGGTCCCGATCCTGTCATCCATCATTGTGGGGCAGAACCCCACCCGTCGGCGCGCCTTTCTCCTCTCGGCCAGCTACGTGGCCGGCATGGCGCTCACCTATGCCGTGGTAGGCGTGTTGATGGGGCTCTTCGGTGCGGGACTCAATCTCCAGGCGCACCTACAATCCGCCCCGGTGCTGATCACCTTCGCGTTCTTGTTTGGTGTCTTTGCGCTGGCCATGTTCGGTGCGTTCAACCTGAGCCTGTCTCCGCGCCTGGCGGGACGCATCGATGCCTGGCAGGCGCGGGCCCAGCACAGTGGTCCGGCGGGCCTGGCGCTTGCCGGCGCCCTGTCGGTGCTGGTGGTCTCCCCTTGCGTCTCGGCGCCTCTGGCCGGCGCACTGGTGTTCATCTCCACCACCGGTGACGCCCTGCTGGGCGGTGCTGCCCTGCTCGCCCTGGGGCTTGGCATGGGTGTCCCGCTGCTGCTGGTCGGGACCCTCGGCACCACCCTGCTGCCCCGCTCGGGTGCTTGGATGAATGGCGTCAAGATCGCCTTCGGCATCCTCATGCTGGCGGTGGCCATCTGGCTCGTCGAGCGCCTGGTCCCGGCCCCCCTCGCCCTCGTGCTGTGGGCGGCGCTTGTCGTCGGCAGCGCCCTGGCGCTGGGAGCACTGACCGTCAATCAGGCCCAAGGCTGGCCTCGGGTACGCCAGACGGCAGGCATCCTGCTGCTGGCATGGGGCATCGCCCTGATCATCGGCGCCGCCGGCGGCAGCGGGGATCCCCTGCGGCCACTGGCAGGCCTTACCGCCTCCTCTTCCACTGACCCGCGCGGCGCCGTTGAGGACGTTGATGTCATCACCGTGACACGCCTCGACGGCCTGGAGCAGGCCCTGGCCAGCGCCGCCGACACGGGCCGCCCCTCCTTCGTGCACTTCACCGCCGACTGGTGCATCTCCTGCAAGCAGCTCGAGCGTCAGGTCTATACGAACCCGCAAGTCGCGGAACGCCTCTCTGCATTCACGCGCATCAACGTGGATGTCACCGAGACCGACGCCGCCAGTCGCCGCCTGCTCGACCACTATGGACTGTTCGGCCCCCCGAGCCTGCTGTTCTTCGATGCCAGCCGCGAGTTGCGCGAGGCACGTATCCAGGGAGAAATACAGGCAGCGCCCTTCGCGAGCCACCTCGATGGGGTAATCGGCTGGCTGGAGGAGCGGCGCGGCTGAGCCTCGCCACTGCTTGGCGAACAGTGTTCTGGTAGCCGCTGGACATCCTTGGTGAACTTCGTCACACTTCGCCAACTTCCTTTTTACGGCCATTAGAAGCGACAAGAGACGCTATCTTGCCGCGATCTAGTGAGACTTGGCCCAGGTTGACAGCGCTACCGGGCCGGCGTCGACCAACGAACCCATCGATCGAGATAACGTCATGGATATCCGCAAGGTCAAGAAGCTGATCGAGCTGCTCGAAGAGTCCAACATCAGCGAAATCGAGATCCAGGAAGGCGAGGAATCGGTACGTATCAGCCGGCATCCCAACGGCACCAACTGGCAGCAGCCAGCCCCTTATGCCTACCCCCAGCCACAACAGCCGACGTCCCAGGCCCCCATCGCGGCACCCATTGCCGAATCGGTCGACGAGACCCCCGTCTTCAAGGGACATGCGGTGAACTCCCCGATGGTCGGTACCTTCTATCGCTCCCCGGCACCAGGTTCCAAGCCCTTCGTCGAGATAGGCTCGAGCGTCAAGAAAGGCGAGACGATCTGCCTCATCGAGGCCATGAAGATGATGAACCAGATCGAGGCGGACCGTGACGGCGTCATCGAGGCGATCCTGGTCGAGGATGGCGAGCCGGTCGAATTCGACCAGCCAATGCTCGTGATTGCCTGATCCGGCACCCTGCTGACTCCGGGCTCACCTTTCACCTGACAATACTGGCGGATTCCTCATGCTGGACAAGGTTCTCATTGCCAATCGCGGCGAGATCGCCCTGCGCATCCTGCGCGCCTGCAAGGAGCTGGGCATCAAGACCGTGGCGGTTCATTCCCAGGCCGACCGCGAGCTGATGCATGTACGACTGGCCGACGAGGCCGTCTGCATCGGGCCGGCGTCCTCGGCGCTGTCCTACCTGAACATCCCGGCCTTGATCAGCGCCGCGGAGGTCACCGACTCCAGCGCCATCCACCCCGGTTACGGCTTTCTTTCCGAGAATGCCAATTTCGCCGAACAGGTCGAGCGTTCCGGCTTCACCTTTATCGGGCCGCGGGCCGAGACCATCCGCCTGATGGGCGACAAGGTCAGTGCCATCGAGTCCATGAAGAAAGCTGGTGTACCCACCGTGCCCGGCTCCGACGGGCCACTCGGGGAGGACGAGGGCGAGACGATTGCCGTGGCGCGACGCATCGGCTATCCGGTGATCATCAAGGCGGCCTCGGGGGGTGGCGGCCGCGGCATGCGCGTGGTGCATACCGAAGCCCACCTGCTTTCGGCGGTCAATGTCACGCGCACCGAAGCCCATGCCGCCTTCGGCGATGGCACTGTCTACATGGAGAAGTTTCTCCAGCGTCCGCGTCACGTCGAGGTACAGGTCCTGGCGGATGGCCAGGGCAACGCCATCCATCTGTACGATCGCGACTGCTCGCTACAGCGTCGCCATCAGAAAGTCATCGAGGAGGCCCCGGCCCCCGGCATCAACGAGACCGCCCGCGCCAAGGTTTTGGAGGCCTGCCGCGAAGCCTGCATCACCATCGGGTATCGCGGCGCCGGCACCTTCGAGTTCCTCTACGAGGACGGTGAGTTCTTCTTCATCGAAATGAACACCCGCGTCCAGGTCGAGCATCCCGTGACCGAGATGGTCACCGGCGTGGACATCGTCCGCGAACAGTTGCTTATCGCCTCCGGCCTGCCGCTCTCGGTCTCCCAGGAGGACGTCAAGGTCAGCGGTCATTCCTTCGAGTGCCGGATCAATGCCGAGGATTCCCGTACCTTCCTGCCCTCCCCCGGCAAGGTGACGCTCTATCATCCGCCCGGCGGTCTAGGGGTTCGCATGGACTCGCATGTCTATACCGGTTACACGGTTCCGCCCCACTACGACTCGCTGATCGGCAAGCTGATCACCTGGGGCGTTGACCGCGAGACGGCACTGACGCGCATGCGCAATGCCCTGGATGAATTGCTGGTGGAAGGCATCAAGACCAATACCGACCTCCACAAGGATCTGGTGCGCGACGGCTATTTCCAGCAAGGCGGCGTCAACATCCATTATCTCGAGAAGAAGCTGGGCCTCTAAACCCCTGAGCCCTCACATGGCGGGCACCGCGAGAGACCGCAGCGTGCCCCGCCCTTATCATCCTCTCCCCATGATTCTCTAGAGACCTGCCCATGCCCTGGCTGCAACTCAAGGCACGCATTGCCCCGGAGCAAGCCGATACCCTGGAAGAGCTGCTACTTGCCGAAGGCGCTACCGCCATCACCTTGCAGGACGCTCACGACGAGCCGGTCTTCGAACCGGAGCGTGGCACGACGCCACTGTGGGAGACGACCGTGCTGACCGGGCTCTACGACGATCTGGAAGGGGTTGACGCCATGCTCGCCCAGGTGGCTGCTGCCTGGGCCGAGGTGATGCCAGAAGAGCCCTGTCCCGACATCGAGGTCGAACTGCTCGCCGACCGCGACTGGGAGCGAGAATGGATGGACGACTTCCAGCCGATGCAGATGGGCGAGCGGTTATGGATCGTGCCCAGCTGGCATGAGCCGCCGGAGCCCGAAGCGGTCAGCCTGCACCTCGACCCTGGCCTCGCCTTCGGCACCGGCACCCACCCCACCACCGCGCTCTGCCTGGCCTGGCTCGACGACCTTGCCGTGGCCAACCGGCTGCATGGCCAGGCGGTGCTCGATGTGGGTTGCGGTTCGGGGATCCTGGCGATTGCCGCGCTCAAACTGGGCGCGCCCTCCGCGACAGGCACCGACATTGACCCACAGGCGCTCCAGGCCAGCCGTGACAACGCCCAGCGCAACGGCATCGATGACACCGACCTGCGGCTCTGCTATCCCGAGCAGCTCGAGGCGAGTGTCTTCTCGATCGTGGTCGCTAACATTCTCGCCGGCCCCCTGGTCGAGCTGGCCGGCGAGATCGCCGCCCGAGTGGCGCCAGGAGGACGACTGGCATTGTCGGGCATCCTGGCCGGCCAGGCCGACACCGTTCTCGAAGCCTATGCGGCCCAGGGGCTGGTCATGGAGGAGCCGACAATCCGCCAGGGCTGGGTGCGGCTCGCCGGCCAGCGGCCGAGCTGAACAATGTCTTGCCGGCATATCGCTTCATCGTCACCTTCACCCTTGGCGGTGGTGGGCGTATGATGTGCACCCTCTGAAGCCTGCGACCTAGACGATGCCTGATACTCGCCCCCTGCCTCGTATCGGTAGCCACACGCTGCCCAACCGAGTCATCCTGGCCCCGATGGCCGGCGTCACCGACCGTCCTTTTCGCCAGCTCTGCCGCGAATCGGGCGCGGGGCTGGTGGTGGGCGAGATGGTCACTTCCGACCCCAGCCTCTGGCATACTCGCAAATCGCGTCAACGCATGGACCACCGCGGCGAGCCAGGGCCACGCGCCGTGCAGATTGCCGGCGGCGACGCCGGACAGCTCGCCGAGGCGGCCCGTCTGAACGCCGACATGGGCGCCGAGATCATTGACATCAACATGGGCTGCCCGGCCAAGAAGGTCTGCAACAAGGCCGCCGGATCGGCGCTGCTTCGCGACGAGGCCCTGGTGGCCGAGATCCTCGACGCAGTGGTGGCCGCCGTGGACGTGCCGGTGACGCTGAAGATTCGTACCGGCTGGTGCGCCGAGAGCAACAACGGTGTGCGTGTCGCCCGCCTCGCGCAGGAAGCCGGCATCCAGGCGCTGGCCGTCCACGGGCGCCATCGCCAGCAACGTTATACCGGCGTGGCCGAGTACGACACCATTGCCGCCATCAAATCGGCGGTCGCGATCCCGGTCTTCGCCAACGGCGATATCGATTCTCCCGAGAAGGCCGCTCGCGTCCTCGACTATACTGGTGCCGATGCAGTAATGGTGGGTCGTGGTGCTCAGGGGAATCCATGGATTTTCCGCGAGATCGACCACTTCCTGCGGCACGGAGGGCGTCTTGCCCCTCCGTCCGATCAGGACCGCGCCGAGGCGCTGCGCGCGCATCTCGCCGCCTTGCATGAGTTCTATGGGGAGCACCAGGGTGTCCGTATCGCACGTAAGCATGTCGGCTGGTATCTGAGCGATGACAAACGTCTCGACGCGACGCTCTGTCGTGATCTAAGGGCCCGTTTCAATGGCCTCGACACTGCCGATGCCCAGTACCGCTTCATCGACGAATGCTTTCGTTACGGCTCTCAGGCGACCCCGGTCCCCCTGACCCGTAACGTGACTTCAAAGGGAACCTGTGCCGCATGACCAGCCAAGCCTTTCCCAAGAATCCCGCGCTACCCGGGCAGAATGCTCAAGCCTCCCAGGAGGTTACCGGCCTGGACGATGCCTCGCTGGATGAGCCGGTCGCTCAGCAGCCGCTGCGCGAGGTCGTGGATGGCGCCATGCGCCGCTACTTTGCCCATCTGGACGGCGGCGACGTCACCGGCCTCTACGCCATGGTCATGGCCGAGGTTGAGGCGCCGCTCTTCGCCACCGTGCTTGATTACGCTCAAGGCAACCAGACCCGCGCCGCCGAGATCCTCGGCCTCAATCGCGGCACCCTGCGCAAGAAACTCAAGCAATACGACCTGATTTGATCCTGTTTCAAGACAGTTTCGAAACTATTTCGAGACTATTTCGACATCCATAGAGACCCACCGAACTCCCCGTAAGCCGTTTCGTGTTTTCAAGCCCACTGCCAGCCAGAGAGTGCCCCCATGGCCCCTTCCCCCTCGTCTTCCCCTGCGGTTCGCCGCGCCTTGATCAGTGTCTCCGACAAGACCGGTATCGTCGGCTTCGCTCGCGGGCTCAGTGAGCAGGGCGTTGCCCTGTTGTCCACCGGCGGCACCTACCGGCTGCTCGTCGACAGCGGCATCGCCGTGACCGAAGTGTCGGAACACACCGGTTTTCCCGAGATCATGGACGGTCGGGTCAAGACGCTGCACCCGACGATTCATGGTGGCATTCTCGGTCGGCGTGGCCAGGACGACGCGGTCATGGCTGAGCACGGCATCGAGGCCATCGACATGGTGGTCGTCAATCTTTACCCCTTCGCCCAGACGGTCGCTCGGCCCACCTGCACCCTCGAGGACGCCATCGAGAACATCGATATCGGCGGTCCGACCATGGTGCGTGCCTGCGCCAAGAATCATGCCTATACCACCATCGTGGTGGATGCCGGCGACTATGACCGGGTACTGGCCGAGATCGTCACAGAAAACGGCGCGGTGAGTGACACCATGCGCTTCGACCTGGCCGTAAAGGCTTTCGAGCACACCGCGAGCTATGACGCCGCCATCGCCGACTACCTGGGGCAGCGGGTCAGGGGTGGAGAGGACGGCTTCCCTCGCACCTACAACCTGCAGTTTCACAAGAAGCAGTCGATGCGCTATGGCGAGAACCCGCACCAGAGCGCGGCCTTCTACGTCGAGTCCGATAACATCGAAGCCAGCGTAGCCACCGCCACGCAGTTGCAGGGCAAGGCGCTGTCCTTCAACAACGTCGCCGACACCGACGCCGCCTTCGAGTGCGTCAAGGCCTTCAGCGACACCGCCTGCGTGATCGTCAAGCACGCCAACCCCTGCGGCGTGGCGGTCGGCATCACGCCCCTGGAAGCCTACGAGAAGGCCTTCGCCACCGACCCGACCAGCGCTTTCGGTGGCATCATCGCCTTCAACGAGCCGCTCGACGCCGAGACCGCTCGCGCCATTATCGACCGTCAGTTCGTCGAGGTGATCATCGCCCCCGGCGTGGAGGACGAGGCCCTCGCCATCGTCGCCGAGAAGAAGAACATACGCCTGCTCGACGTCAGTGCGAACTGGCCCGGCGAGCGTCAGCACGCCCACGATTTCAAGCGCGTCACCGGTGGCCTGCTGGTTCAGGATCGCGACCTCGGCATGGTCGGGCAGGACGAGCTCACCGTGGTCACCGAGCGCGTGCCGAGCGAAAGGGAGATGGGCGACCTGGCCTTCGCCTGGAAGGTGGCCAAGTACGTCAAGTCCAACGCTATCGTTTACGCGCGTGACGGCCAGACCATTGGCGTGGGCGCCGGCCAGATGAGCCGCGTCTATTCGGCGAAGATCGCCGGCATCAAGGCCGCCGACGAGAACCTCAAGGTGTCGGGCTCGGTGATGGCAAGCGACGCCTTCTTCCCCTTCCGTGACGGCATTGATGCCGCCGCTGCCGCCGGCATCGCTGCGGTGATCCAGCCCGGTGGCTCGATGCGCGATCAGGAAGTGATCGATGCGGCCAACGAGGCCGGCATCGCCATGGTCTTCACCGGGATGCGGCACTTCAGGCACTGAGCGACCAAGCAGCCAAGATGATCCTCTACTGCGCAAAAAGTAAGCCCCGAAGGTCGCGACCTTCGGGGCTTACTTGTAGCTCGGCGCTTTCAGCTTGGTGCTATCAGCCCAGGTCGATGCACAGGTACTTGGTCTCGAGGAACTCATCGAGCCCCTGGTGGCCGCCTTCACGTCCCAGCCCCGAAGCCTTGACCCCGCCGAACGGCGCCGAGGCGTTGGAGATCAGGCCGGTGTTGATGCCGACCATGCCGTACTCCAGGGCATCGGCGACCCGCCACACACGACCCAGGTCGCGCGAATAGAAATAGGACGCCAGGCCGTACTGCGTATCGTTGGCCATGGCAATAGCGTCTTCCTCATCGTCGAAGGGGAAGACGGCGGCCAGGGGGCCGAAGGTTTCCTCGTGGGCGACCTTCATCTTGTCGGTGGCGAAGCTGATCAGGGTCGGTGTAAAATAATTGCCGCCCAGCGGATGAGGATGCCCGCCCAGCAGCAGTTCGGCGCCATTATCGACCGCATCGTGGACGTGCTCGCTGACCTTGGTCACGGCATTCTCGTCGATCAGCGGGCCGATGTTGACCCCAGCCTCGGTACCGTTACCCACCTTGAGCTCACTGTTCATGGCCACGGCGAGCTTTTCGCAGAAGGCATTGACCACACTGGACTGCACCAGGAAGCGGTTGGTGCAGACGCAAGTCTGGCCGGCATTGCGGAACTTGGCCGCCATTGCGCCTTCCACGGCGGCGTCCAGGTCGGCATCCTCGAATACGATGAACGGCGCATTGCCGCCCAGTTCGAGCGATATCTTCTGGATATGCTGCGAGGCCTGGGCCATCAACTGGCGCCCCACCTCGGTGGAACCGGTGAAGGTGATCTTGCGCACGATGGGCGATTCGGTCAGCGCGGCCGCAATTTCCGAGGCGCGCCCCGGTACCACGTTGAAGACCCCGCGCGGCACGCCGGCACGCTCGGCCAGCAGCGCCAGCGCCGTGGCGGAAAACGGCGTCTGGCTGGCGGGCTTGACTACGATGGTACAGCCCGCGGCCAATGCCGCGCCGACCTTGCGCGTGATCATGGCCGCCGGAAAGTTCCATGGCGTGATCGCGCCCACCACGCCAACAGCTTGCTTGGTGACGACAATGCGTTGATTGGCCTTGGCGGCAGGCACGGTTTCACCGTAGATGCGCCGCGCCTCTTCGGCGAACCAGCGCAGGAAACTCGCCGCGTAGGCAATCTCGCCGGCGGCTTCCTTGAGCGGCTTGCCCTGCTCGAAGGTCATGATCATTGCCAGATCATCCTGATGCTCGAGCATCAAGTCGTGCCATTTCATCAGGATATCGGCACGCTCCAGCGCCGTCAGCGCCTTCCAGGCCGGCAGGGCGGCATCGGCGGCATCGATCGCGCGCTCGGCCTCCACCCGACCCAACCGTGGCACGTTGCCCATCACCTCCCCGGTGGCCGGGTTGTAAACATCGATCTGCTCGCCACTATCGGCCGCCACCCAACTACCGTCGATATAGGCGAAAGGGCAATAAAGCTGCGTTTCCTTGAGGGCTTCCATCGTTATCTCCTACCGGGCATGCGGACGTTATCGGTTTACCCACATGCTAAGCGCAAAGTCCCCCAGGCACCAAGGGAAGCCAGGATTAATTGCTCGCGTTGCGCGGCAGGCATCTCAGCGGGGGCGGCGGGAATCAGTCAGTGTGATCGAGACCGAATCGGCGAAGCGCAAGGCATGTGGCTTGTCAACCTCGACCTGGGCGGTGAGCACTGCCGCGTGGTCCATGATCAAGTCGAGTACTTCGCGGGTCATGCGCTCGAGCAACAGGAAGCGGTTATTTTCCACCAGCGTAATGACTTGCTTGGTGATGGTGCGGTAATTCAGGGCCTGTTCGATATGATTGAACTCAACCGCCTTGTCGGCGTGGTAACCGATCACGGCATTGATGACTACATCCTGGCGATTGCAAATCTCGTCTTCCTTGATGCCGATATGGGTGCGTAAACGCAGGTTCTTGATGCGTATTGTCGCCAGGTCGTGATCGATATACGAGTCGTTCAGGACAGGGATCGGCATGGCAGAGCTCCTTGTGACAAGCGTAAGGCCGCGGATGGTCTCAGCGACTGTTGATCAGAGTGAGGAACTCTTGTCGAGTACTCTGCTTGTCGCGAAACGCGCCGAGCATTACCGATGAGGTCATGCTGGAATTCTGCTTCTCTACACCACGCATCATCATGCACAGGTGGCGTGCCTCGATCACCACCGCCACCCCCTTGGCGTCTGTCACCTGCAGTACCGCCTCGGCGATCTGGCGGGTCAGGTTCTCCTGAATCTGCATGCGCCTGGCATACATGTCGACGATGCGCGCGAACTTCGAGAGCCCCAGCACTCTCCCTGAGGGCAGGTAGGCGATATGGCACTTGCCGATAAAGGGCAGCAGGTGATGCTCGCACATGGAATACAGCTCGATATCCTTGACCAGCACCATTTCGTCGGTTTCCGACTCGAAGACGGCGCCGTTGATGATTTCCTCCAGCGACTGCGTATAACCGTGGTTGAGAAATTGCATGGCCTTGGCAGCCCGCTTGGGTGTATCGCGCAGCCCCTCGCGCTCAGGATCTTCTCCCAGCTCAAGGATGATCTGGCGGTAATGATTGGCGAGCGGTTCGGTCATGATCAGGAATCCATATCCATTGTCGTTGCAGCGTAGTCTCGGAACAGCACATCGGGGGCTGGCCATGGCAGGATGCTGACCGGCGCCGACACTTTGCTTGACGCGGCCTGTTCGCCGCTGCGCGAACAGGCCAGGAATATTGGACGCCATGCAAATTTGTACAACGCTTATACGCAAATAATAATTCGTATAAACATGATATGCAATAGGCCTGCATTTTACCGCAACCGCTGCGTTCGTGCAGAGGCGCCCGTGACATCTTGCCGCGCGCCACGTCTGGCCCTCGTCACTCTCCGCCGAATTGCTCTGCTACAATGTGTCCCTGGATTTATCTATGCTTCCCTGCGGCGCTAAGCCACCCTCGAGAGCCTCATATGTTCAAGATCGTCGCCCCGCTACTGGCCACTGCCTTGCTGATGCCCCTGCTGGCGTTCGCTGACACCCTGGAGCTGCCCCGCGAGGCCCAGGTAGAGTTTTCGCTCATCGCGCCACTGCTGCTGGATGCGAGCGAAAACAGCGCACGGCGCGACGATGTCATCATGCGACCGGTGACCGATGGCAGCGGCACGCATACGTTGCCGCAACATTGCGTGGTGATCGGCAGCGCCAGCCTCAATGGCGAACGCCTTAGGCTGTCAGCGACGAGCATGACCTGCATCGAAACCGAAGGCGCCGACAGCGAGATTTACAGCAGTGACATCACGGCCGCTGCTCATGGCGCCGATGGCCGCTACGGTTTGCCGGTCTGCGGGTACGGACGTTGTGAGTTAGGCAGCGATCGCGGTTTCATGCTGCAGTTTACCGAGGCCGTCAGCATCGAGCCGCAAGCCAACCCCTCTGCCGAACTCAATGAGCAACGTCGCAAGACCAATGGCGATGGCGTGGCCAATCCAGTTCCCGCCAACTCACCGGACCCCGACGACCCCAACTGATCGACTGGCGTAGCGGTCCGACTCAGTCGACCCAGTAAGTGTTTTTCGCCAATACCTGATGCTGCTGTTCCAGAAGGCGAATATGGCTGTCCCAATAACCCGCGTCGGCCAACCAGGGGAATGCCGGCGGAAAGGCCGGATCATCCCAACGGGCCACCAGCCAGGCGCTGTGTCGCAACAGACGTAACGTGCGCAGCGGCTCCATCAGGGCGAGTTCGCGACGGTTGAAATCGAGGTGCTGCTCGTAGCCTTCGATCACCTCGGAAAGCTGCATCTGACGCTCATCGTCACGCTGCGCCGTGATCAGCATCCATAAATCCTGCACCGCCGGTGCCATCAGGCAATCATCGAAATCCACCAGCGCAAAGTGCTCGTCTCGGCCCAGCATATTGCCGATATGGCAATCGCCCTGAACGCGGATCGTCTGCGCCGGTGACCAGACATGGGGTGCAAGGTCGCGCTGCAACGCCTCGGTGATGCGCTCATAGGCACCCCGCTGCTTACGACCAAGCCAGTCACTGCCGAGAATGCGCTCGCGCGCCTCGCTCGCCATGGTATCCAGCGTCAAGTGACCACGATGGACGAAGCGCCCTTGGCATCCTACCGCATGAACGGCCCCGATCAGCTCCCCCAGCGCAAACAGGTGTGCCGGGTTCTCGAGTTCCGGCGCCTGGCCCGGCAGGTGGGGAAAGAGCGCGAAGCGAAACGTCTCCTCCACGTGCAGGCTCTGCCCCGAGGCGTTACGCCAGGGTGGCGCCACGGCGATGCCCGCCTCCGCGAGCTCGGCGAGAAAGTCGTGCTCTTCGGTGATTCGGGCATCCGTCCAGCGCTCGGGGCGATAGAACTTGACGACCCAGCGACGCCGATCTTCGTCATGGACCAGATAGACGCGATTCTCGTAGCTGTTCAACGCGAAAGGCTCGCCGGGCAGCCAGAACCCCAGCGACTCCACCGCCGCCACCACACGCGACGGGTCCAGACGAGCGAAAGGGTGCGGGTGGGTCGGCATGAACGGCTCCAGAAGCGGTAATGATGAGGCATGCTACCAGTGTTTCCCCTGCGGCGTACGCGCTACCGCCCAGGCCTCCACCGTCTCGGCGCCCGCCCTTCGACACGCCACGGCAAGCGCATCCAGTGTGCTGCCCGTGGTCATTACATCATCGACCAATGCGACTCTTGGCGGCAGCAGCGTTTCTACCCGGAAGGCATGACGCAGATTGGCCTGGCGTTCGCGGCGGGTTAGGCCTCGCTGGCTGCGGGTGTCACGTTCACGCTTTGCCGTCACCCAGGCGCAGCCCAGCCGCGTGGCCAGCCGTCTGGCCAGCCAGCTCGCCTGATCGAAGCCCCGTTCACGGGCACGCCGGGGATGCA
Source organism: Halomonas korlensis (assembly GCF_900116705.1). GTDB lineage: Bacteria > Pseudomonadota > Gammaproteobacteria > Pseudomonadales > Halomonadaceae > Halomonas > Halomonas korlensis. Next base: position 486,040 of record NZ_FPBP01000001.1, read on the forward strand.
GCGGCACGGGCACCAACACGTCGGGCCAGCCCTGCGCCGGCCTGCTCAAGCCCGCCGCTAGAAGCTCCACCAACACCGCGCCAGCCCGGGGTGAGGCATGAAACTTGAAGCGCTGCACCAGTGCCGCGACTTCGTCCTCATAGCGCAGTGGTACGTGGGCAAGTGAAAAACCCGGTACCTGAGCCAGACAATGACCACAACGACGCGGCTTGAGCTGGCCCATCTGGGGCTCGGCGCAGCCTGGGCAGGCCGGCAGGTTCCAGGGCAGTCGCTCGAAACAGGCTTCGCACCATGGCTCGGCGGGTCGACAGGCTGACAGGCAGAACACGCAGCGACCCGGCAAGGCCTGGCGCACGACACGGTCAACTTCTCTCAACCATGAAGTTGACACAGCCATTCCAGACCGTAAGCTGTTCGTCAACTTGATGCCTTTTGTGAAGTTGACCATAAGCGAGTTTCCCATGCCTCCTGCGTCGCCCGATGTCTCGACCGCCGAGTCGCCCACTGTTTCGATCACTGACTCGACTAACCGTACCCTACCCATGCATGCAGATGATCACCAGCCACCGGTGCGTCACGACTGGCGCCTCGAGGAGATCGAAGCACTCTTCGCCCTGCCCTTCAACGATCTGCTGTTTCGCGCCCAACAGGTGCATCGCGAGCACTTCGACGCCAACGCCGTGCAGGTTTCCACGCTGCTCTCGATCAAGACGGGGGCCTGTCCCGAAGACTGCAAGTATTGCCCGCAGTCGGGCCACTACAATACCGGCCTCGGCAAGGAGAAGCTGCTGGAAATCGAGAAGGTCGTGGAAGAGGCCAAGGCCGCCCGCGATGCCGGCGCCAGCCGCTTCTGCATGGGCGCGGCCTGGCGGAGTCCACGCGAACGCGATCTGGCGGTCGTGCTCGAGATGGTCAGCCGCGTCAAGGCGCTGGGGCTCGAGACCTGCATGACCCTGGGCATGGTCGATACCGACCAGGCACGTCGTCTCTCGGATGCCGGGCTCGACTACTACAACCACAACCTCGACACCTCGCCGGAGTACTACGGCGAGATCATCACCACGCGCCGTTATGCCGACCGCCTGGATACCCTGGCCAATGTGCGCCAGGCCGGCATGAAGGTCTGCTCGGGGGGCATACTGGGCATGGGCGAAGCGCCACGCGATCGGGCAGCCCTGCTCCAGCAACTCGCTCGGCTCGCGCCGCACCCCGAATCGGTGCCCATCAACATGCTGGTCAAGATCCCAGGCACGCCGCTCGAGAACGTGGAGGATCTCGACCCCATCGAATTCATCCGCGCCATCGCCGTCGCCCGCATTCTGATGCCCGCGAGCCATGTGCGTCTCTCGGCCGGCCGCGAGCAGATGGACGATGCCACCCAGGCGCTGGCCTTTCTTGCTGGCGCCAATTCCATCTTTTATGGCGACAGCCTGCTGACCACGTCCAATCCCCAGGTCGAGCGCGACCGGGCGCTGTTCGCAAGGCTGGGTCTGCATCCCGAGCCGATGGAGAAGAACGCGCAAGAAACCTGCGACGATGATCGACGCCAGCAGGACGCCCTCACGGCCGACATCGCACGTCAGGCCACCGAACACGCCAGTGCCCTCTTCTACGATGCCACCCGGATGTAGCGCGTGATGTCGGCGAGCGTGCGAACGCTCGATGCTCGACGACCCGGCCGCGCTGCTGGCGTTTCAGGGTCCGTTGGCCCATGGGGTCGCCGCATAGTCTTTGCCCACCCCTTGTCTCGGCGACGTGCCACGCCTGATAACCGCCGAACCGGCTATTATGGCCGAGACCGCGGCAGATCACCTAGAGTTGCCAGATGGCGATTGACTTGCCAAGCGGCGTCCGTAGAATGTGGACGCCTGCCCGTTCGTGCGGATGTGGTGGAATTGGTAGACACGCCAGGTTTAGGTCCTGGTGCCTTCGGGCGTGGAGGTTCAAGTCCTCTCATCCGCACCATCTCAGTCCATTATTTTCCTGTTTGCTGCTCCTTCTTCCTCCAGCGAAGTGCGGCGCTTTAGCGCGTCTATCCTTCTGGTTCCCGTTCCTCGCTTTTCTGCTTCATTCCCTACCGAACGCCTGGAGGCTCATATGACATCCCCCGTCTGGCATCCCTATACCCATCTCAAGACCCAGCGCCCGGCGCCCCAAGGTGGTCGGCGGAGAGGGGCCGCGCTTCACTCTGGAGGGCGGCGAGACGCTGCTCGACGCCACCTGTTCCTGGTGGTGCATGATCCATGGCTACGCCCACCCCCGGCTGGCGGCGGCGATCCGTGAACAGGCCAGCGAACTGTGCCATGTGATGCTCGGTGGCCTGACCCACGCGCCCGCCGACCATGCCGAGGTGACACCGATATCATGGTGCTGTCCAAGGGGCTCACTGGCGGGTATCTCGGCCACGCGGCGACCCTGGCCACCGACCGGGTGCACGAGGCCTTCATGGGAGACTCTCCCGACCACGCCTTCATGCATGGCTCCACCTTAATGAGCAATCCGATGGCCTGCCGGGTGGCGCTGGATAGCCTTGCCGTCTTCGAGGAGGAGGATTATCTGGGCTAGATCGCCGATTTGAGCAAGGTATTGAACGAGGCGCTGATCGACGATGCAGCGCTGACCGCCCACCAGAGGTCGCAGACGTCCGCGTGCACGGCGCCACCGCGGCGATCGAGGCCCGTGACGCGGCAGCGCTGGCGGGCGTCGGCGACTGGACCCGCGGGCAGGGCATCTGCTGCAACCCATCGGTCGCTGGCTCTACACCATGCCCGCCTATATCACCACCGAGCCCGACATGCGACGCATCACCGACGTCATGAAGGGCTGGTTCCTGGCGCACTGATCGCGCCGGCGGCTATACCAGCCTGCGCGAAATGGTGCGATCCCAGCTACGGCAGTAGACCCGCCTTTCGCCCTCATAGGCATCCAGGGTGGCATGCAGCCGGAATTCTCTCGCATTCGAGGTCAGCACGGTGCGGGTCACCGTGCTGACCTCCCAGTCACCCCGCTTGAGCGAGCGGTCCCAGCGGGTCTCGCTCTCAAGGGAATCGAAATCATCGTCCCGGGAACGATAGGTCTCCACGGCCCGGGTCTGCACCTCGATGCCGCTGTCCTCGAGCCGAATGCGGCCGTTGTCATTGATTACCTCCAGGGTCGAGACGTCCTCTGCAAGGTCGCGGTGGACGTACCAGTTATGGTGTCCGGGCTCGAGGCGCGTCATATCGATGGTCGGGCCCGCTTCCGCTTCGGCGAACGGCGCCAGCCGGCTGTCCTCGTCACGGGGCGGTCTGACCGGCAGATGCAGGGCGCTGCCCTTGTCGAAGATAGTCAACCGCACGCGCTCGGGGGGGGGCCAGGCCAAAGGCCAGTAGGAGGTGGAAAGGGAGAGGCGCAGTCTGTGACCACGGGGAAATACCTGAGCCACGTCATTGAACGCCACCCTGGCACGATAGCGGCGGTCCGGCGCCAGGAGGCTGGGGGATTCGTGGCTCTCCCGATGGGTCAGGTTGAGCAGGCCATAGGTGACGCGAGTCGCCTTGTCGTCGGGCGCCACGTCGGAAAGTCTTACCGCCACCATGGCGACAGGGCGATCGACGGAGAACTCAAGCTCCAGTTCCGGCGCCCCCATCATCTCCAGGAAGTCCTCCAATGGCGGGCTGTCGAAGATCAGGGCTCCGCCGTCCTCCTCTCGCTGGTCGTGGGCAAGGTCGGGACCCGCGGCATAAGAACACCACTTGCCGGCGAATAGGCCACAGGTCAGTGGAGATTGCACGGTGAGGGCAGTTTCCACCTCGCAGGACTTGCCATCCATGGCCAGCCGACCACGTGCCAGCGGCAACTTGCAATGTACGATGTTGGGTGAGGGCCAGCACGGCTCGACTACCCAGCGGCCGGGGCGGTGACCGTAGCGGGTGGTCGGTGGCAGACTGTCCTGCATCCATACCTTCAGCGCCGACTCGTCTTTCACACCGGTATCCCTCCCCTTGAGCCACTGGTCCCACCAGCGCAGACACTCCTGCAGAAAGCCGATGGCCGGCCCGGGCTCTCCGAGATGGGGATACTTGTGGCTCCAAGGACCAATCAGCCCCTGGCAAAGACCAGGCAGGTTCGCCACCAGCCGCTTGACGGCATTGGAGTAGCCGTCCGCCCAACCGCTGACGGCCAGCACAGGAACCTGCACCCGGGAGAAGTCCTCGCAGATCGAACCGTGCTGCCAATAGGTGTCCCGGTGAGGATGCTCGAGCCAGGTAGCCAGCCACAGGCCGCTGCCCTCGAGCCGTCGGTGCCACATTGCGCGCCAGGCGTCACCGACCACGCTGGGGTCCGGCGGCAGCGAGTTATAGGCGAACATGGTGGAAGCCCAGGAGAGGTTATCACCAAGCAGGCAACCGCCCATATAGTGCACATCGTCCGCGTAGCGGTCATCCGTGGAGCAGACACTAACCACAGCCCGCAGCTCAGAGGGGCGCCGGGCGGCCAGTTGCAGGCCATTGAAGCCGCCCCAGGAGATGCCGATCATACCGACCTTGCCGTCGCACCAAGGCTGGGCGGCTATCCAGCGCAGGATCGCCTCGCCGTCCACCAGCTCCTGTTCCAGGTACTCGTCAGTGAGCACACCACCGGAGTCACCGCTGCCGCGGAGGTCCACCCGCAGCGAGGCATAGCCGTGCCCAGCAAAATAGTGGTGATGCATGGCATCACGCCGTGCCGAGCCGTCGCGCAGGCGGTAAGGGATATATTCGAGAATGGCCGGCACCGGGGCATCCGCGGCACCCTCCGGGAGCCAAAGGCGAGCGCAGAGCTCGACCCCGTCATCCATGGGGATCCAGACAGGATCCTGGCACTCGACCTCGTGAGGAAAATCGGTCACGACGCGCATGACGGCCTCCTTCAGGTAAAACGATGGCTCAGCGAGACGCCTGCGAGGAAAGGGGTTCGATCTCGAAGGGCAGCATCCGTCGGCACTGCTCGATCCGATCCTTCAGCGCCTCGCGGGTCTCCGCGCCGGTAAACAGCACGCCAAGCTCCCAAGAGAAAGAATCCTGGTGGAATAGCGCCGAGAGTCGCATGCCCTCGCGCACGTTGAGATACACGAGGGTGCCCGGGAACGTTTGCTCGACCCGACGGATTTCCTCTTCAGACGGCACTCGACGCACCCACCCATCCTCGAAGACCCGCAGCATCTGCTTAGCGGCGAGGGGATAGCGGCCCTCGCGGTGCGGCATACGCGGTGGGATTCCCAGTGCCACGTCCACCATCACTTGAAGGTGTGGCGCCCCATCGACCAACTGAAAAATCGCCGCATGGGAACGCGAGATGCGGGCGTTGATCTCGAGCAGCCAGATACGGTCGGTCTGCTCGTCCAGGTAGTACTCAATATTGAATGGCCCATCGTCGTAGTCGATCCGATCGAGGAAGCGTCGGGTGATCGCGAGTATGCGCTGCTGCACCTCATCGGACAGCGACGAGGGATACTCGTAGCGCAGCAACACAGAGGAGTGCGTAGCGTCGCGCAGGCTGTCGACGATGCCCACCACGTGGACCTCGCCACTCTGGACGTAACCCTCCAGGGTGCACTGACGGCCGGATGAGATGATGCCCTCGGCTATGCAGTAATGTCCGGTGATCGCCGCCACCTCCTCGGGCAGCTCGGCGAGGGCGGTGATCTCATCAAAGGGTCGGCCGAAACGCCCGATCCCTTTGCGGATGACCGGCAACACCTCGCACAGCTGGTCGGCATTCTCGATCAGAAAGCCGAGGTGGGAGGAGTGGGCCTTTATCGGCTTGATCCAGAACGGGTAATCGATCACGATCGTCTCGACAGCTCGGTCGTCGAAGGGGTCCAACGCCTGGAAGGCCGGCACACACTCCGGCACGGCTCGTGCCTGCTCCAGGCGGCTCCAGTACTTATGCTCGCACTTGAGAAAGGCTTCCAGCGACGGGCCGGGCAATCCCCGCTCCCGGCGCAGCACCGGCAGCAGCCCACTGGTGGGGAAGTCCCAGTAACCGACAATGGCATCCACAGGGCCGGAGAATCGCTCGAGCTCTGCTAGAGCGTCCGCCGCCAAGTGGGCAAAGGGGTACTCCTCGGCATGCACCACCTCGTCGAACGACAATAGCTCGTGAAAGACATAGTCCTCGGCGTTCCGTAGTTTCGGTAGCAGCTCCCGAGCCAACTCATCCAACCCGATCACGAACACATTCCAGCTCATGCGCTTTTCTCCCACATCCGCGCTTTTCTCCCTCATCCCTAATACCGGCAATGAAGCGTCGTCCCGGCGCGATCCATGAAATAGACAATCATCTTTCAGTATGGCTGCTATCTGTCAGTCTGCCTCGACGCTCATCAATGGGCTCCAGATGACACCCAAAGCCGCAGAGGCGTGAGGCGATAGTGATGAGGACGGCGAAGCCGGTAGACTGCCCAAAAAGGGGACAAGGGACACAGCGATGAAGGGATGGAGTATGCCGAACCCGCCCCGTTGTCGCCCCCTCGTTGCGCTTCACCTGGTACGCCGATCACAGCCCGCGCTGGGCGCTGACATTGCGCCTAGAGATGTATTTCCTCCGCTATATAGACCGCGCCACTCTCAGTAGCGCGAAGGATGCCTCGCATGACCCTGAGCAAGACGCAATCCAGTTTCTATCGCCGGCTTTATGTCGCCCATCTAGTAGATGCCGGCATCGCCAGCGTACCGGCCATCGTCAAGGCGACGGGCATGCCGCGGCGTACCGCTCAAGACACCCTCGGTGCGCTGGCCGAGCTGGATATCGTCTGCGCGTTCGAGAAGGCGAAGGGCGAACGCCACAACATCGGCGTTTACGTGATTCGTGACTGGGGACCGATCGACCCGAACTGGGTGGCGGTGCACGCCGATCGATTGCGAGAAGTCCTGGGCTATCCGCTCCGGCCGTGATATGAGCGTTGAAGGACCAGTAGCCTTTTTTCCGATGCAGGTCGTAGGGTAATGGATGTACGTCCACCAGGATTCGCCGTTGCGACAATTGCTGTCGCTGCTGAATGTCCTGTTCATGACCTACCCTAGGGTTATTGACATGTTGCGAACCAGGACGGACTGTGGCTCGATGAGTTTCAATACGCACGGATCGCCCCAGCATGACGATGGCGCGTCAGGCGAGCGGGTAGAGCAGCTCGACGCTGCCATTGAGCGGCTTGCCGCCGCGAACGCCATTGCAGAAGTTTCTCCTGTCTTCGAGGTTATCGATGCGGCACGTCCCCTGATGTTCGATGCCAGGGGGTTGGAAGTCCTCTACACGCGCGTGCCGGCGCTCGAGGCCGCTGGGTTGTTCGGTGGTAGCGACTGGAACCATCCCCAGACACTGGTGCCCTCGCTTGCCGTACGTACCGTGCGTCATGGCGACCCGGTCGCCACCCTGGTCGAGTGCCTGAGTCAGATTCGCCTGCTGGCTGTTGCCAAGGGCGACTATTCGCACCCGTCGGTCTCGGCGGAGCACGCTCACCACTTTCTCGCTCAGGTGCTGGCCATGAACCTCGATCTCGTGGTCGGCGACCTGCACGAGGGCGACCGCCTGCGGCCTGACCGGCTCGGCTACGCCGTCCAGTATCTGTATCACTACCTGCTTGAGCACCTGGGCTACGAGAATTTTCTGGAGCATCTGGTGGCCGAGGTATGGCGGATTCTCGAGCAGCGCCCGGTCCAGGTCGATGGCATCAAGCAGATGGTGACCCAGATCGCCGCTTGCCTGAACACGCCGGACACCCTAGTGGGAGAGGTCGGGGAGGACGCCCGCAACCTCGTCAATGCCGTCTTCGGCCCCACCGCTGGCTGCCGCGAAGATCCCGGCTTTGAGGTATACACCGAGCGGCTGGAGCGCATGGACGACGCGGCTCTGCTGCAGGAGGCCATTGCCTTTGCCGGGGCCATGCACAGCACCGGCCTGGTCTCGCCCTACATGCCGGGATTTATCCGTTACCTGCGCAGCCGATGGAACGCACTGATCCCCACGGCACTCGGCCTGAGTTATACGGGGGCCGACGCTTTTCACTGTTACCCGGCGTTGATTCACACGCTGATTGATGAAGCCCTGTTTGCCGAAACCAGCCAGGCCGTCTATGGCCTTGCCATGATGCTCGAGCGAGGCATCCTGTACTCGCCTCCGGTGGCTCCGTCGCTGTGGCGGCAGCTGAGGCTATCGTTGTGTGATGCCGCGGCGCAGAAGATCGTGGCTGTGTTCGGGAACCGCCGCTCGCCAGAATGCTTTCTGCTCGCCGATGTTCTCAATGTGCTTGGTCGCCCGCTGGGCGTGGGACAGGGAAATTACCCCACTTGTCAGTCGACACGCGCTTTGTCCATGTGGGCCTTCAATATGCCGGCTGAACTGCTTCGGATCGTCGCCTGGGCGGCGCGAGACGACGAGATCGTGATGCGCTTTGAAGGCAACAGCATTTCTTCCCGCGAGCTCGGCGCCGGCCTGGCAGCCGAGCCACCCGTGGATGTCGACGCCGTCTCCCTGCTTACCGTCCCCCACCTCGATCGCATCTACTTCGAAATGGGACGCCGCAGTGCCGGGCGCGGAGAGGATCCGCACAAGTGGGTCAACGCCGAGTTCCATGGCGATCATGTGGGCCATGGCTTTCGCATCGCGGTCGATGTCTTTACCGGCGGCCTGAAGGACTTCGAGGGGTTTATCCGTGACTTCTACGCCGCTTATCACCCCTTCTACAACGGCAATATACCGGTGATCAATCCACAGCCAGCGGGGATTGCCGTGACCGATAGCGCCACGCGTTTTCTTGGCTGGCACGCGATCACGATCCAGCGTCTTGCACTCGATCCGAGCCAGGTCATGCGGGTGTACTTCTTCAACCCCAACAACGACAGTGGTCAGGACTGGGGACAAGGGATTGTCACCTCGACCCAAGGCAATGGCGAACTCTACGGCGAGGCCTCGCTACCGGTTGCCCAGTTTGCATCGCGGCTCTACGTCTTTCACTACGACCCGCTCGAAAAGGGCGAACCGACCGACATTCCCTCCGATGAAGTAGATCGGGCCATGCGTCTAGCCCAGGAGAGTTGGGCATCGGGGCGATAGTTCGAAGATGCTTGGCAGTTAAGCTCGACAGGACCGCAGGAAATCGAGAGTTAATTTCCTGAACAATGCATAAGGAGAGCAACATATGTCGACTGTAGCAGAAACCACGACCCCCAGGGATATCTCAAGCTGGACCGACCCGACACTGGATTCGGTCCGCGGTACCGAGACGCCCAAGGATCCGAACAAGGGCTACATCGCACTGCTGGGCTGGAGCGTGAATGCCATCAAGGCCGCGCAGAAGTTTGACCGCCGCTACGTGGTGGTGGCGCCCGATTGGGCTGCCGATTTCTGCGAAGCCAACAAGATACCGTACATTCCTTGGGACTTTGTGCGCCTGAATGATCGATCCATGGAAATTGCGGAACATCTCAAGGCGGAAGGCGTTGATGTGGCCATCCCACTCTTCGAGGAAACCGTTGAATGGTCAGGCGCGATCAACTCTGTGCTCATGGACAACCCCCGCATGTACGGGCAGTCCATCCTGTTTCGGGATAAGGCACTGATGAAACGCCGCGCCCAGCTGGGCGGTATTCGTGTAGGGATCTTCGAGGAAGCACACGAGAAAGAAGACATTATCCGCTTCATGAAACGTGTCAACCAGACGCTCCTCAAACTCGACGGCGACCCCGATGACCCGATTCACGTCAAAGCCTTCGACAAGGCCGGTTGTCTTGGTCACCGCATGATCCGCAAGATCGATGAGATCGACAGCATACCGGCCGAAGAATATCCGTTGCTGATGGAAAGTCACCTTGATGGCTGGGAGTTTGCCGTCGAGGCATGGATTCATGATGGTGAGATCAAGTTCCTCAACATCTCCGAGTACGTGACCCTAGGCTATTCGGTGTTCGTTCCCGCCACTAGGGAACTCGAGAGCTGGCGCGATGCCATCACCAAGCAGATTAAGAAACTGATCAAGACGTTCGATATCCAGTTCGGACTGATCCATCCCGAATACTTCGTGGCGGCAGATGGCGAGATGTACTTCGGCGAGGTCGCCTATCGCCCGCCCGGTTTCAAGGCCTTCGAGCTCATCGAGCGCGCCTACGGGTTCAGTGCCTATCAGGCATCGATGCTGGTCTTCGATCCCAAGAGCACCAAGGAGGAGGTCGAAGCCTTCTTCCCCCGCGAAGTGGTCGACGCGAAAGGCTATGCCGGGTGTTTTGGCGTGTATCCACGGCGTCGTGTCGTCAGCAAGCTGGAGATGCCCAAGGAAACCATCGAGCACCCGTACTTCGAATCTCACGAGCTGGTGGCGCCGGCTGAAGAGACAGTGCCGGACCGCTCGGCCTTCGGCACGCACTGGGGCCTCGTGTTCTTCTTCGGTGACGATCCAATCAAGATGCGGGATCTGCTCAAGGCGCAAGAGGAACTGGACTTCTACGTCTAGAGACTCGTTCAAGATCGTCTCGTAACCAGACGAGATGTGACAACGGGCAGGGCCTATGCCCTGCCCGCTGCACGGCACCTGACGCCGCTATTCACCGCGCCGATCGAGGATACGATATGCGTGCGGTAACTCATCGCGCCTGTCCGCCGGGCTGAAGCGACCCGCCAGCCGATCGCCCGCGGCCATGGCGCTGGCCATGGTCCTGGCTTCGAACGTCTCGATAAGTGCCTGGTGCGCACGGTCGATCTCGTCAAGCAAGTGAGCCTGCATGGCCGGTCGATGACGCGCCTCCTGTAGCTTGAGGAGCGCATATTCACTGCCGGCGAAACCGGCCAGTGTCACAGCAGTCGTGGCCGCCCCTGCCAGCAACGCTCCTGGGCCGCTCGGCGCAGTGGCAGCCGCCACCACGCCACCCGACGTCAGCGAGCGAGCGGTGCTCACTCCCAGGCGCGCCAGCAGGCCGCGCATCGCCATGCGACCGCCCTGCATCACAACGGCAGCGCCGAGACGCCGGGCGAGGGCTCGCCCCGTCAACATGCCAAGGCTGGCACCCCCTGCCGTGGCCGCGCGCCAGCGCGTCATGTCCATTTCTTCGCTCAGCGATCGATTCAGCACCTCGTCGAGGTCGAGCACGTACACTGCTGTGGCCGGCCGAGCGTCTTCCTGCATGCTGACCTGACGAGGCGCATAGCGCTCGTAAAGCTGTTGTGTCAGTTGATCTACCAGACGCTGCTGCATGCCGGCCAGCTGCTTCGGATAAGCCCGCTGCAGCTCGGCCAGGGCTTGCTCGATGCCGCTCGGCGTGACCAGTCGCTCGTGAAGCTGGGCCTCAAGCCATGGCTCGACATCATCGACCAGCGTCATGCCCAGGCGCGCATAGCTACCCGATAGCGAAAAATACCAGTCCAGATAACCCGGCACCGCCGCCTCGAGAGGCGCGAAGGTTATCGCCAGACGCATTCTGATCCAGGGTCGCATACGCGCCATCAGCCGCGCCTCGATATCTTCTGTCACCTCCTGCATGTCGCGGTCCAGCGCGGCGTGCGTCTTGGCGTCCAGGGTCAACGGCTGTCCATTGACGATCACGCGGTAGAGCGGGTCATCGGTGCGCTGCTCCAGCAAGCGCTGACCCATGCCAAGCAACAGCATCAGCCCCAGGACTACCAGCAACGATAGCCCCCAGCGGCCCCAAGCGCGTGGCAGATCTTGGCCTGCGGTCCTCGAGGAGGAAATATCGCCACGGCTCATGATGACTCATGACCTCCCGACCGCTCGGCGTCCACATCGTCATGGCGCCCTTCTCGCCGCAGCACATCGGCACCGACCAACAGGCGGACATAGGCCCAGGCGAATGCACTCTGGGTCAGCAGTAACAGCACCCAACCCAACAAGGCGGCGGGGTTGGTGACCTGAAGGTTCTGCACGGCGTTCTGCATGACCCATATCTGAGTGATCTCGGCGGTGCTGCCCAGACGCACGAAGAACCCCAGCAGCGAGTCGTTCTCGCGACCCTGTAAATGGTCGAGCAACGCCTCTTCCCAGCTTAGTCCCACTAAATAGGGTTGGGGTAACCAGAGGGCGGCCATCACCAACGCGATTATCAGCAAGCCAGCGGTGGGCAGCATCAACAGCCGGCGGGTTACCGCTGCCACGTGGCGCGCAATCACATGACGTGCCAGCCGTCGGCGCAGCAAGTGTCTCGCCACCACCATGACCACCGCCCCCAGGAGCAGCAGCGGCCAATAAACCAGCGGCAGCAGACGCAGCTCGACCAACAGCACCAGCGCCAGCCCCGCGCCCATCAGCTGATGACGCACCACCATCACTACGCCACCGCGCAACCAGCGATGCCAGGGAGACCCTTCACGCAGGTACTGCCCCAGCCAGGCACGGCGACGCAGCCGGGCCGATTCGAGACTGCCCGCCACGATCAATTGCGTGGCGATCACCCATACCGGCACAAAGAACGCCTCGGCGAAGGCGAGTCCCGTCAATGACCACAGCAGCAGGACCCCGAGCACGAGCCCCAGATGCGCGTGCCGACCACACAGTTCAAGGAGTCGTTCCCATGACGGTGTCTGCAACCGTGGCAACATGGACGCGTCGACCGCTTATCCAGCCGGGGATCGCATCAGGGTTCGCGCGATCGACAACAAGCGGTCGTCGCCATAGCGATCGCCGATCAGCTGGACGCCTACCGGCAATCCTTGCTCGCCCTGGCCGATCGGCAGATTGAGGCAAGGCACCCCCAGCAGGGTCCAGGCACGACAGAATAGCGGATCGCCGGTGGCATCCAGCCCCCTTGGCGCCACCCCTGGCGCGCTGGCGGCGAGAACCACGTCGACCTCTTCCTCGAAGCTGCGGGAAAGCACCTGGCGCAGCTCGGCCGTGGCGATCTGACCCTCTCGGTAACGCGCGTAGGTAAGCGCCTGGCCTTGCTGGATCAGCTCGACCAGTGTTGGTCCCATCTGATGGGCATGGCGCTGATACTCGCTGGCCAGGCTCTGGGCAGCCTCATAGGCCAAGACGACCTTCTGGTGCTCGACCAGGGCATCGAAGCGGATATCGAGCGGCAGGGCGAAAACGCTGGCACCGGCCTGCTCGAACCTTTCGTGTGCCTGGCGAAGTGCCTGGATCACATCGGCACTCAGTGTCTCGTCACCGGGCAGGCTGCGCACCCCGACGCGAATACCCGAAAGATCCGGCAGCGCTTCGATGGCCGGGGCCCGCGTCAGCGTCGAATAGGTGGTGCAGATATCTTCGATATGCCTGGCGAACCAGCCCAGGGTATCCAGCGACGGGGCAAAGGGCTTGATCCCGGCCATGCTGACCGTGCCGAAGGTCGGCTTGAAGCCATAGATACCACAGTAACTCGCCGGGCGAATGATGCTGCCCGCGGTCTGGGTGCCGAGTGCCAGGGGCGCCATGCCATCGGCCACCGCCGCCGCGGAGCCGCTCGAGGACCCTCCCGGTGTGCGCGAGATATCGTGGGGGTTGCGGGTCTTGCCGGGCGTGAAATAGGCGAACTCGGTGGATACGGTCTTGCCCATCATCAGCGCCCCCTGCTGCTGCAGGAGCGTCACCACCGCCGCGTCGACCAGAGCGCCATCGCTCTTCAGGTAGCCCCCGGTCCCCCAGGCAGTCGGCATATCACAGGTGTCGATGATGTCCTTGATGCCCACGGGAACACCACGCAGCGCCCCCTCGGCAGGAACCTGCTCTACCTCGGGGCCGAGGAACTCCCACGCCTGGACTTCAGGTTCGCGTGCCGCGATACGCTCGCGGCAGGTTTGCCACCAGTCGAGCGGCTCTGCCTCGCCGGTGGCAAGGCGCGCCTGGAAGGCGTCGATACTCATTTCATGTAGCTGCAAGTCACTCTCCCCTATGGTGGCATCCCGGCGGCACCGGTCATGCCCAAGGTAGTGCAAGACAGGGCTGGATGGTGTCTCGACGCGGCCGGAGTTATGGTGGTCGCCAATGGAAGAGTCACAAGGTGCCTCCCCGTGTGCCGGAAAGGCAAGGGGGCGACTCAGGGCAGAATGACGGTAAGGCCAGGCACCACCCTATCCGGATTCTCGATGATGTGCTGGTTGGCCTGGTAAATAGTTGGCCAGCGCCTGGCATCACCGTAGTAGCGCCGAGCCACATTACCCAAGGTCTCTCCCGATTCTACGGTGTAGATCGTTCCCCCTTGTACCCGTGTCACCAGGGACTGTTCACGCCGCAGGTCCGACACGATGGCATCGTACTCGGCTTGCGGATCGTCGGCGTCGCTGCGACTGCGGCGCAGCGCTTCGTGGGCGGTGTGGAGTCGAGAAGCCTGTTTGGACGCGGCCGCTTGGGCACTATCGAGGTCAAGCTCGCCCCCTTCTGAGGCGGGGAGCAGAGCGCGAAGCTGCTCGACTTCGGTCTGCAGGGGAGTCACGGTGTCGCTGCGCACCTCGGCCAGTTCGGCATCCAACTCGTTGCGCTCGGTGCGGACCTGGGACAGTTCGGCATCCAGCTCGTCACGCTCGGAGCGAACTTCGGCCAGTTCGACATCCGATGCTTCGCGCAATTGCGCGAGATCCGCCTCCAGGCCGTTTATGCGTTCTTCCAGCGCCGCTATATCCGACTCGCGTGCTTGCCTTGTTTCCTCGCTACGCTCTAGCTCATCGCGGGCTTCCGCGAGTTCCTGCTGGATGCTGTCGCGCTCGGCTTCCAGGGATTGACGCTGCGCGAGGGCGTCCTTCACCTCTGCCTGTGCTTGCTCCGCCTCAGACCTTGCAGCCGCGATGGCATCCTCGGCCTGCTCGCGCTGCTGTTCAGCTTCCGATACCCGGGATTCGAGTGCTTCCCGTTCAGATTCGCTGTCAGCAAGCCGATCCTCAAGGGCCACAAGCGCCGTGTTCGTTCGTTCGAGCTCGTCCTCAAGGTTGCGATAATCACTCGTCAACTTTTGCAGGCGAACATCGGGCTCGGCCACTTCGGTAGATTCACCGGTATTCTGCTCGGGTTCGGCGAGTAGATAACTGGGCAGGACAGCAAGTGAGATTGCCGATGCCATGGCTATCGCCAGGGGGGTTCGGCGTGGTTTGCTTCGGCACGTCTGGGACAGGGTGTCGCTCATGTAGGTCTCCTGTGGCTGACTAGGGACATCAGACGACAAATGCCGACAAACATCGGCAAGAGGTGCGAGCTTTGGGCAGGGTGGGGGGAGTGCGCCACAGCGCCGCAATGCGTCGTCAACCACTCGAGTCTAGATAATTGCTACCG
Source organism: Halomonas korlensis (assembly GCF_900116705.1). GTDB lineage: Bacteria > Pseudomonadota > Gammaproteobacteria > Pseudomonadales > Halomonadaceae > Halomonas > Halomonas korlensis. The sequence continues at coordinate 501,263 of NZ_FPBP01000001.1, forward strand.
CTTTCGCTGCATTAGTAAATTACGCTCGTTGGGATTAGATCTCTCAGAGCTTGGTGTCAACAAATGCATCTTTGCGAAGTGCGCCCGAGCCACTCTCGGTCAATTAACACTTCGGATCAGGCGTAACGCTGGTTCGAGGGACTGGTCAGGCTTTCAAGGCTTGAACCTCGAGGCTTGGGAACACCCTGGGGTTATCGAATCACACCACCAGCCTCAACCCGATCGCCAGGATTAACAACGAAAACAGTCTTTTCAGCAGTGTCGAGGGTAAATAGTGCGCCGCCATGACGCCCAGCCTGGCGCTGGGTACGCTGCATACCACCATCCCTAGAAACGCTGGCCAGTAGAGATATCCCGTGGCATAGGCCGGCAGCGTCGCTTCATCCAGCCCCGTGACCAAAAAGGTCAAGGCGCCGAACACGGCGATGGGAAAACCGCACGCGGCCGAGGTGCCGATGGCACGTTTCAACGTGGCACCCGAGCGTACCAGCCAGGGCACACTGAGTACCCCGCCCCCCACGCCGAACAATGCCGAAAAGGCGCCGATCACCGTGCCGGCAACGCCCATGGCCCAACGGTCGGCGCCTTCTTCCGAAGTAGGCGGCATTTTCGTTACCATCATCCGCACGGCAACGACAATCAGAAAAAGCCCAAATAACAGCTCGAGCATGGCGGCCTGGATAAGACTCGCGATGACGCCGCCCAGCACGGCGCCTGCGATCAGGCCCGGCAGCATGCCAGCCAGCATGTTTCGCGATACCGCACCCTTCAGCCAGTGACCGAACGCCGAAGAAGCACCGGTGACGGCAATCGTGGCAAGCGACGTCCCGATCGCCATATGAATCACCAGCGACTCGTCGATGCCCTGGGCCTTGAGTCCGAAGATCAGTGCCGGGACGATCACGACGCCGCCGCCAATGCCGAACAGTCCCGCAATAAAGCCCGCCACAGCGCCGACCGAGAAGAGGAACATGAGACTTGCGAGCATCGAGGACGCCTGGTCTGGAAGATGAAGGGGGAGCCGCCGAGAGCCCCACCATGCTGGACAGACTCGGTGACCTCACTGCATCCGAATTCCGCCGTCCAGGCGAATGACCTCTCCATTGAGCATGGCATTGGTGATGATCTGCTCGGCCAGGCGGGCGAACTCTTCGGGCTTACCGAGCCGCTTGGGGAAAGGCACTGCCGCGGCCAGGGCCTGGGCGGCTTCATCGGGGATCGCACTCATCATCGGCGTCTCGAACACGCCGGGGGCAATGGCCATGACACGCACGCCGTGTCGCGACAACTCGCGGGCCGCTGGGAGACTCATGCCCACCACCCCGGCCTTGGAAGCGCTATAGGCGCACTGCCCCACCTGACCGTCAAAGGCGGCCACCGAAGCCGTATTGATGAGCACCCCGCGTTCGCCGTCCTCGCCCGCCGGGTTCTTGGCCATGGCGACGGCGGCCAGTCGCATCACGTTGAAGGTGCCGACCAGATTGATTTGCACGGTGCGGCTGTAGGCGTCGAGGTCGGCGGGATTGCCCTCGCGGTCGACCAGCTTGGCCACGCTGACCACGCCGGCGCAGTGCACCACGCCCGCGAGGCCGCGCTCGCCACCGAGCTCGAGGGCGACATTAATGGCCGCCTGGATGTCCTCCCCCGAGGTGACGTCGCCGCGCACCGCACGGGCAGCAACGCCCAGACGCTCGGCATGGGCGTCGACGGCGTCGCTGAGGTCGCAAAGCACGACCCGGCCACCGCCGGCGACCAGCCGCTCGGCGGTGGCCGCCCCCAGCCCGGAGGCGGCCCCGGTGATCAGGAAGGTGTTGTCCTTCACTTGCATGTTGGATTCCTCGGGGCTCGTCAGTTGGCCGTCTCGGCGGCGTTGGCGCGTAGCTTGAAGCGCTGGATCTTGCCACTTGGGGTCTTGGGCAGCATGTCGATGAACTCGATCACCCGCGGGTAGGCGTGGGTGGAGAGCCGCTCGCGCACCAACTGACGGATCTCCTCGGCCAGCGCATCGCTTGGCTCGTAGCCCTCGCGCAGCACCACGTAGGACTTGATGATCGCGCCGCGGACCTCGTCGGGCTGGCCCACCGCCGCGGACTCGGCCACCGCCGGGTGGGTCATCACGCTGTTCTCGACGTCGGTGGGGCCCACCCGGTAGCCGGCGGTGGTGATGATATCGTCGTCACGGCCGGCGAACTGGAAGGTGCCATCCGCGTTCTTGATCACCACGTCACCGGTCAGGTAGTAGCCTTCGGCGAAGGGATGCTTCTCCTGCCAGGTGTAGCCGGCGAAGAAATGCGCCGGGGAGTTCTTGATGTCCACCGCCAGCACGCCCGGCTCGCCCGGGGGCAACTCCTCGTACTCGGCGTCGAGGATCGCCAGACGGTAGCCGGGCATCGGCACGCCCATGGCGCCGACATGCTTGGGATGGACCAGGGCATGGTGGTTATTACAGGTCATGCCGGTCTCGGTCTGACCGTAGTGATCCATGACCGTGCAACCCAGCGAGCGCTCCACCCAGTTCACCACCTCGGTGTTGAGCGGTTCACCGGCGGAGCTCGCCGCACGCAGCTCCAGGGCCTGATGGGCATCGTCGAACAGGCCGGAGGCCTTCATCAGACGATAGGCGGTGGGTGCGGCGGCGAAGTTGGTAATGCGGTGACGCTTCATGAAGGCCAACGCCCCTTCGGCACTGAAGCCCGCCTCACAGAAGTGGGTGGTCACGCCCAGCAGCAACGGCCCGGCAATGGCGTAGTAAAGACCGTAGGCCCAGCCCGGGTCGGCCATGTTCCAGAAACGGTCGGACTCGCGCAGGTCGACAGCCAGCTCCATGTAAAGCGCGAAGGCCGGCATCGCGGCCAGTGACACCGCCACGCCCTTGGGCTTGCCCACGGTGCCGGAAGTGAACATCTGCAGGAAGGGCTCGTCGCGACCCAGTCGCGGCGGAGCGCCCCGGATGGGGGCATGGGCCAGGGCATCCTTCCAGTCCAGGTCGTCGCCGTGCTCGACGCTGGGCCCGCCCACGGCCAGCACCGGCGGGCACTGGGTCAGGCCATCGAACTTGAAGCGGTTGGCGTGATCGGTAATCACTAGCTTGGTATCGGCGCGCCCCAAGCGGTAGTCCACGGCGTCCGGGCCGAAGGCGGTGAACAGCGGCTGGTAGACGGCGCCGATGCGCCAGGTGGCCAGTACCGCCACCAACAGCTGCGGCGAACGGGGCAGCATGCAGGCAATACGGTCGCCAACACCGAGGCCACGTTCGGCAAACCAGCCGGCGAGTCTCTCGCTATCGGCATCGAGTTCGGCGTAGGTTAATGTGTTGACGTTGCCCTGGGTGTCCTCGTGAACCAGGGCCGGCACCTCGCCGCGGCCGGCGCGCAGGTGACGCCCACAACAGGACTCGAAGGCGTTGGCCTTGCCATCTCGGTGATCATCGAGCCGAGCGATCACCTCGTCAATGGAGAAGGTTTCCAGGTAGGTACGGTACTCGGAAAGATTCGCTGGGGTGCTCATGGGGTGTCTACACTCTCGAGGTTTGTGCTTGTTGTCGGCCAAGACTGTGGCAAGAGCCGGCGCCGGCGTGCAGGCTCACCAGGCGGGTCGGCTCCTTGCGGCGCGGTGATACATTCATTACATTCATCGACGGTCACCCCAGCAGCTTGGTTGCCTCGAGAGAACCATAGCCCTGACGAGAGGTCAACGCGACGTGCCGGGCATGATTTTCCAGGTATGCTCGCCTTACAGCCACACGCAGCATTTCGCCACGACCGCCATCTGCGGCCACCTCGGGAGTTCCCCTATGAACCATTCCAACGATATCGTCTTTCTCTCGGCCGCCCGCACGCCGATGGGCGCCATGCTCGGCAGTCTGGCGAGCCTCAGCGCTCCGGAACTTGGTGCCGCAGCGATTCGCGCGGCCATCGAGCGCGCCGGCATCGAGGCCTCCGCCATCGACGAGGGCATCATGGGCTGCGTATTGCCCGGCGGGGTCAAGCAGGGCCCGGCCCGCCAGGCGATGCGCCAGGCCGGTATCCCGGATGGCATCGGCGCCACCACCATCAACAAGTTATGCGGCTCGGGCATGAAGGCCGCCATGCTGGCTCACGACCTGATTCGTGCCGGCAGCGGCGAGATACTGCTGGCCGGCGGTATGGAATCGATGTCCAACGCGCCGCACGTGCTGACCAAGGCACGCACCGGCTACCGACTCGGCCATGGCGAGCTCAAGGATCACATGTTCCTTGACGGCCTGGAGGATGCCGAGACCGGCAAGCTGATGGGCGTGTTCGCTCAGGACGTGGCAAGCGAGCGCGACTACGGCCGTGAGCGTCTGGATGATTTCGCCATCGCCTCGCTGGAGCGTGCCATGGCCGCCACCCAGGCAGGCCACCTGGACGCCGAGATGGTGCCGGTCACCGTCACCAGCCGTCAGGGCGAGAGCGTGGTTGACCATGACGAGCAGCCCTTCCAGGCCAAGCTCGACAAGATCCGTTCGCTGCGCCCGGCCTTTGCCAAGGACGGCACCATCACCGCCGCCAATTCGAGCTCCATCTCCGATGGTGCCTCGGCGTTGATACTCGCCAGCCGGGCCGCCGCCGACCGCGTCGGCGCCAGGCCGCTGGCGCGCATGCTGGGCCACAGCACCCACTCGCGCCACCCCAGCGAGTTCACCATCGCCCCGGTCGGCGCCATCGACAAGCTGATGAAGTCGCTCGAGTGGCGCGTGGACGACGTCGACCTGTTTGAGATCAACGAGGCCTTCGCCGTGGTCACCCTGATGGCCATGGACGACCTCGGCCTGCCCCACGACAAGGTCAATGTCTTCGGCGGCGCCTGTGCCCAGGGCCATCCCATCGGCTCCACCGGCTCGCGCATTATCGCCACCCTGATCCACGCCCTGCGCACCAAGGGCGGCAAGCGCGGTATCGCCAGCCTGTGTATCGGTGGTGGTGAGGCCACCGCGGTGGCCATCGAACTTGTGGATTAGAAACTGATCGGCTGATCCACTCTCACATCGTCAGGCCTCGACGACGCCCGCCTCCTCCTGATGGACGCGGGCGTTTTCATGAGCGGGGAATGGAAAGCCGATCCAGCCGCAGCCGCTCACGACCATCGAACAACCGGCGACTACCCGCGGCCACCGCGGCCAGGGTGCCGAAGCCGGTCCCCAGGGTGATAGTGAACATCACCAGTATCTGATACTTCACCGCCAGTGCCGGCGGGCTGCCGGCCAGTATCTGCCCGGTCATCATTCCTGGCAGGCTGACCACCCCGGCGGCGGCCATGGCATTGATCATCGGCATCAGGCCGCTGCGCATCGCCTCACGGCGGATGTCGCCGACCGCCTCCTGCCAGCGCTGGCCCAGCATCAGGCGGTTCTCGATCACCGCCCGCTGGCGCCAGGCGGTATCGGTGAGGCGATCCAGCGCCAGCGCCACCCCGGTCATGGTGTTGCCGAGCATCATGCCCAGCAGCGGAATGGCGTACTGGGGGTGATACCAGGGTTCGGGGCCGATGATCACCGTCAGGGTCAACACGGTTACCGTGAACGAGGAAAGAAACATCGCCAGCGTACCGATGCCGAAGGCCCAGCCGCCAAGCAGCCGGCGCTTCTGTCGGGCCATCACCTCGCGCCCGGCGATCAACAGCATGGCCAGTGCCATCAACACCACCCAGTGCAGCCGCTCTGTCGCAAACAGCGCCTCGAGCACCAGACCGACCAGCGCCAGTTGGATCACGGTCCGCGCCGCGGCGATCAGCAGGCTGCGGCTCATGCCCAATCGAGCCGCCGCCGTGCAGCCGGCGAGCGCCACTACCATCAGCGCCGCCAGCGCCAGCTGCCACCAGGAGAGCGCGATCACGTCCATGCGCCCTGCTCCTCTTCCACCAGGCGACCAGCGTGGATCCAAAGGTGGCGCCTCGCCACCCGCTCGATCTGCGACCGGTCGTGGGCGACCCAGATCACCGGCCAGCCCCGCTCGCGGATGCGCGCCACGAGCCAGGCCTCCACCCGGCGGGTGGTGGCGTCGTCCAGGTTGGCGGTGGGCTCGTCGAGCAACAACGCGGCGGGTTCTCGGCTCACGGCCCGCAGCAGCGCCAGGCGCTGCTTCTCCCCCGACGAGAGCCGGCTCACCTGCCAGCCGAGCACCTCGAGGCCGAACCCCAGCGCCTCGAGATCGGCCGGCGCGGCGTCGGAGAAATGCTCTGCCACGCTATCGGCCCACCAGTGGCTCTCCGCCGGCACCAGCATCACCCGCGCGCGCCACTCATGCCCGGGCAGGGAGGATTGGGCCTGGCTGCCCAGCCATACCTCGCCGCCATGGGGCTCCAGGTCGGCCACGGCGCGCAGCAGGCGGCTCTTGCCGGAGCCACTGGGGCCCGAGAGGCAATGGACCTCGCCGGGGTCGACCTCAAGGTTGATCTCGGCAAGATCGCCGATCCCCAGTCCATCGAGTCGCAGGGAGTCGGTGGCGGACGGTGCGGTGACGGACAAGGAGCCTCCCGGTGACGGTGGCGTGGCATGCGGGACCGATCATAGCAGTATGCACAGGGGTGCCGCATGGGTTGCTCGATTATAGACATATGGAAAGTCATATATATTGAGCCATACATCTCCACTCCGACCGAAGGATCTTGCCATGACGCCCCACTTATTGGTTTTCCTGGGCTCGGCCCGCGACAGTACCCCCATCACGTTTCGCCCACCTTCAACCAGGTTCCCTCGCAACGTAACGCTCCGTCGAACGGCTGAACGACCGGCTCAGGAGTGGTTTAGGGTGTCGGTTTCAGAGGGTCGATCTGCTTGATCATATATGGAAAAACATATATTTTTGTATCACATCCGTTAACCTCGTTGCGGCTAAAAGCTCTCTCTATCCGATGTTGCACATCGACAGGAAATCCCATGTCATCACTGCACGATCTGCCGAATATCGACCACGCGCTGTTTCGGATACCGGAATCGCAATGTCTGGGCCTTCCCGACGGGCCGGCCCATGCGCCGCGCATCCTGTTGCTCTATGGATCTCTCCGGCAGCGCTCCTTCAGCCGTCTAGTGGTAGAGGAAGCCGCCCGGCTGCTGCGCGCCATGGGAGCCGAGACGCGGGTCTTCGATCCCCGCGGCCTGCCGCTGCCGGACAGCGAGGAGGCCAGCCACCCCAAGGTGGCGGAGCTGCGTGCGCTGGCCCAGTGGGCGGAGGGGATGGTGTGGTGTTCGCCGGAGCGCCACGGCGCCATGACCGGCATCATGAAGGCGCAGATCGACTGGATCCCGCTGGCGCTGGGGGCGGTGCGCCCGACCCAAGGCAAGACACTGGCGGTGATGCAGGTGTCTGGCGGATCTCAATCGTTCAATACCGTCAACCAACTGCGCGTGCTGGGCCGCTGGATGCGCATGCTGACTATCCCCAACCAGTCATCGGTACCCAAGGCCTTCATGGAATTCGACGATCACGACCGCATGAAGCCCTCACCCTATTACGACCGCATCGTCGATGTCATGGAGGAGCTGGTGAAGTTTACCCTGCTGGTGCGCGGCCGCAGCGAGGCGCTCACCGACCGCTACTCCGAACGCAAGGAGTCGGCCGAGCAGCTCTCCGCCCGGGTCAACCAGCGCGCCATCTGACAGGAGTCAGGCCATGAGCACACATCAGGAATCCTGGTCACCCAGCACCACGGAGGGCATGGGGCTCTTCGAGCGCTTCCTCTCGGTGTGGGTGGCGCTGGCCATCATCGCCGGGATACTGCTCGGACAGTTCGCCCCGGCCATTCCCGAGGCCCTGTCGCGCTTCGAGTACGCCCAGGTGTCGATCCCGGTGGCGGTGCTGATCTGGGCGATGATCTTTCCGATGATGGCGCAGATCGACTTCTCCTCGATCCTCGGCGTGCGCCGTCAGCCCAAGGGACTGGTCATTACCACCACAGTCAACTGGCTGATCAAGCCGTTCACCATGTTCGCCATCGCCTGGTTCTTCCTGACGGTGGTGTTCGCCCCACTGATTCCCGCCGAGAAGGCCAGCGAATACCTGGCCGGGGCCATCTTGCTGGGTGCCGCCCCCTGCACCGCCATGGTCTTCGTGTGGAGCTACCTGACCCGCGGCGATGCCGCCTACACCCTGGTACAGGTGGCGGTAAACGACTTGATCATGCTGTTCGCCTTCGCGCCCATCGTGGTCTTCCTGCTCGGTGTCTCCAACATCCAGGTGCCCTGGGATACTGTCGCGCTGTCGGTAGTGCTCTACATCGTCATCCCGCTGGGCGCCGGCGTCTTGACCCGCCAGACCGTCATCCAGCGGCGCGGCATCGAGTGGTTCGACAACGTCTTTATGAAGAAGGTGGGGCCGATCACCCCCATCGGTCTAATCATCACCCTGGTGCTGCTGTTCGCCTTCCAGGGCGACGTGATCATCGCCAACCCCCTGCATATCGTGCTGATCGCCATCCCGTTGATCCTCCAGACCTTCCTGATCTTCTTCATCGCCTACGGCTGGGCCAAGGCGTGGAAGGTGCCCCACAACGTGGCGGCTCCCGGGGCGATGATCGGTGCCAGCAACTTCTTCGAGCTGGCCGTGGCCGCCGCCATCGCGCTGTTCGGCATGCAGTCCGGTGCGGCCCTGGCCACAGTGGTGGGCGTGCTGGTGGAGGTCCCGCTGATGCTGGCGCTGGTGCGCATCGCCAACGCCACCCGAAGCCGCTTCCCGGGACCGTCAGCATCCTGATAACCCTGCGATGTCGGCAAGCGGCCTTGCCAACACAACCGCTCGGGGCGAGGATGACGAGATGACACCCTTGCCCTGGCAACGCCATCCCCTCGCGCTTATCGTCCTCGCCCAGTTGTGCGGCACCTCGTTGTGGTTCTCCGTCAATGGTGTCGGTCTGTCGCTTTCCCGCGACCTCGGGCTGTCCGAGGCCGACCTGGGCCGACTGACCCTGACCGTGCAGGCGGGGTTCATCATCGGCACGCTCGCCATTGCCGCGACCGGCCTGGCCGACCGTTTCCGCGCCAGCCGGATCTTCGCTGCTGCCTGCCTGGCCGGCGCTCTGACCAATGCCGGCTTCGTGGTTGCTGCAGCGTCCCCTCCCCTGGACCTGCTGCTGCGCTTTCTGACCGGCATCTGCCTGGCCGGCATCTACCCGCTGGGCATGAAGCTGGTCATCGGCTGGACACCGAAGCATACCGGGGCGGCACTGGCCTGGCTGGTCGGGATGCTGACCCTGGGCACCGCCCTGCCGCATCTGCTGCGTGGCGCGACCCTGGGCATGCCCTGGGAGTGGCCGCTGCTCGGTGCATCGGGGCTGGCTTTGCTGGGCGGTGCGCTCATCTTCATGCTCGGCGACGGCCCCCACCTGCCTCCGCCGAGTGGACGCTCCCGGCTGTTGGAAGGCGTCGCCGGCCTGCGCGACGCACGCTTTCGCGCCGTGGCCGGGGGCTACTTTGGCCACTGCTGGGAACTCTATGCCTTCTGGATGCTGACGCCCTTTCTGGTCGCGCGGGAAGTCCAACGCCTTGCGGCGTCCTCCGGTCTGATCGCCTGGCTGTCGTTCGGCGTAATTGCGCTGGGGCTCGCGGGGTGCGTGGGGGGCGGCGAGCTGAGCCGGCGCCTGGGCAGCCTGTGGGTGGCAAAGCGCGCCCTGATAACCTCGGGCCTGATCTGCCTGGCTTACCCCTTGCTTGCCTGGGCGCCGCCGGGGGCGCTGCTTGGCCTGCTCGCGCTATGGGGACTGAGCGTGATCGCCGATTCGCCGCAATTCTCGGCACTTGCAGCCGCCACCGCACAGCGGGAGCGGGTCGGCTCGACGCTTGCCATCATGAACGCTGTGGGGTTCGCCCTGACCATTCCCGCCATTGCACTGACCAGCTCGCTCTGGTCGCTGCAGGGCATCTGGGTCGTGTGGTGGCTGTTGCCCGGGCCAATGCTGGGTCTGTGGGTGATGCGCAGCGTTTCCGCTGATTTACCGGCCGCCGCCCCTCGACAGCCCCATGCCATACGGGATTGATGTCGATCAAGAACAACGCCGGTCACGCTAGGAAATATATGCATATGCATATGTCTTGACGGGATCCTCACCACGCTCCGTGAGACGAGGCACTGATGCCGGATACCCCTACCCCTAGTGCCACCTTCACTTCCCGGCTGATTACCCTGGCTCGGGAAAACCCCGACCAGGTGCGTTGGATCAGCGCCGTAGTGAGCATCTTCCTGCTGGTCTACTTTCTGCCCGCCGGCACGATGCGGTTCGACAACGCTGTGCTGGAGGGCATCCGGCTGACCCACTGGTACGCCCAGGAGCACGTAATCTTGTGCCTGCTACCGTCCTTCGTGATCGCCGGTGCCATGGCCGCCTACCTTAGCCAGGGGGCGGTGATGCGCTATCTGGGACCCTCGGCGCCCAAGCGAGTGGCCTTTGGCATAGCCATCTACGCCTTCAAGTGGCATATCAGTGCACTGCTCGCTGGGCTCTTTGCCCTGCTGCTGATACGCCGTTGGGGATGGCCGCTGCGCCAGGTGACGATGCTGGCTGGCGCGGTGGTGCTGGCTGCCCTGCTGGCGGGACCAGCGCTGTCGCTCCCCAATATGCTGGTGATTCGCACCATCATGGGCACCCAGAAGACAGTGGTCTAGCTGGTGGTGATCATGTCGACTCTGACCGGCTATCTCTATGGGTAACTGTGGCCATGACGCCCAACAATCGCGACTCGACGATTCCAAGAGGAACGCACCATGAAACTGAGCATCTACGGCAAGGGCTGCAAGAAATGCGAGCAGCTGACCGCCAACGCCCAGCAGGCCGCCGTGGCCCTGGGTCTCGCGGTGGAGATCGAGAAGGTCACCGACATGAACGCCATCATCGACAAGGGGGTGATGCGCACCCCGGCGCTGGGCATCGAGGGCAAGGTAGCCAGCAGCGAGGAGCTTCAGACGCTGCTCAAGGGCTGAGCACGATAGCCTTCGAGAATTGACTGGCCACGGACTGCCTGCCCCGCTTGAGCCACCGCTTCCCTGCCACGGGCGGCGGCGCCATCTCACCTTTCAGGCGGTGCTGGGTCATCTACCAGTCCCGCGGCTCGCAGCCGCTCCCTCAGGCGCTGGTTCTCCTCGATCAGGTCGGCGGCCAGGGCGGCGAGCTCGGGCGCTGCCTCGAAGTCGCGCTCCAGCTGACACATTCGGCGGGCACGAGTCAGGTCATGACTGGTGAAGCGCCAGCTCGCCACATAGGGCGAGCCATCGGCCAGCAGGCCGCTCTCGATGCGTTCGATGACCCAGTCGGTGTCTACCGAGCAGGCACGCGCCAGGTCCTCGAGGGTCAGGGTCACCTCGTCGATCAGTTCACCGCTGACGATATGCTGCCGGGTCATGGCCTAGCCTCCCCTGCGTTGGCGCGGATTGAAAGCCAGTTCATCCGCCATGGTGGAATAGAGTTGCCGGGCCCTGTCGGTATCGGCCGGTGGCAGCACGACCTCGAGTTCTACATAGAGATCCCCCGGCGCCGGCCCCGGGATACCGCGTCCCTTCAGGCGCAGGCGACGACCGGTCTGTGATCCGGCAGGTACCTTGAGCTTCACCGGGCCGGAAGGGGTCGGGGTTTCGATGCTGGCCCCCAGGGCGGCTTCCCAAGGCGTCACCGGCACCCGTTGATGCACGTCCCGCCCCTCGACCCGATATTGCGAATCCGGCGTGAAGTGGATCTCGAGAAACAGGTCACCCGCTGGGCCACCCCCGATTCCGGGGCTGCCCTGCCCCGTCAGGCGGATATGCTGGCCTTCCTTGACGCCCTTGGGGATACGCACACTCAGGGTGTGTTCCCGGGAAACCACACGGCCTTGCGCGTCGACCTGCGGCACTTGCAGGGTAATCGCCCGGGTCGCGCCCTGGTAGGCATCCGCAAGGTCGATGAAGACCTTGGCGTGACGATCCTCGCCGCGCATCTGATAGCCACGGCTCCCTCGCCCTGACCGGCCGCCTTGGCCAAACAGGTTGGCGAAGAAGTCACTGAACTCACCGAGATCGGCCTCCTCGAAACCACGACCGCTGAATTCGAAGCCCGCATCCCAGTCCGGTGGCGGTTGGAAATCCTGTCCTGACCGATATTGCTGAGCCAACTGGTCATAGGCAAGACGCTTGTCGGGATCGGACAGCACCGCCTTGGCCTCGTTGATCTCCTGCATCCGCTGTGCGGCTTCGGGCTCCTTGCTAACATCCGGATGAAACTTGCGCGCCAGCTTGCGATAGGCCTTCTTGATCTCCTCGGCCGTCGCGGTCTTCGTCACCCCGAGCAGTTGGTAGTAATCCTTGAATTCCACTTGTGAAAGCTCCGGCAGTGGCCATGACCTTCCAGAAGCGCGGTGACAACCGTGCCACTCCTGAAAGGAACCAGCGGTTCGAATCAAGGCTAGTCGAAAATGGTGACGAGTGGGTGGAGAGCAGGTAGAAGAAGGAGAAGGGAATAGGAGGAGCAGTGAAAAGCCGACTACACCTCAGCACATCGCCAGGCGACGATCAGGCCGATTGCCCATGCCGGCCAGGCGGACCTGAAGGCTCGACAGGCGCTCGGTCTGGCCCTTGTCAGCAGCCAGCAACACATCGTTGACCCACTTTGGCACCGTGTCGGAGAGGCGATAGTAGACCCATTGGCCCTCACGACGATCGTTGAGCAAGCCGCAGTTGCGCAGTTGGGCCAAGTGACGAGACACCTTGGGCTGGGAGACCTCCAGAGCGTGGGTCAGCTCGCAGACGCAGAGCTCCCCCTCGTGCAGGATCAGCAGGGTCAGCAACAGGCGAGTCTCGTCACTCAGACACTTGAACAGGCGCAGCGGATCCAGCGACATCGGGTTTTCCTTGAACGGGTCTTGTGACCATTCTACGCAACTGTCCACCAGAGGCGAAGTTCAGGCCTTTGCCGTTACCTCCCGCGGCAGAGCCAGCGCCATCAGCGCACTCACGGCTACCAACGCCGAGGAGACCAGCAGGCAGGCGGCGAGGCCCTGGGCCATGTAGAGCCACCCCGACAACAGGGTACCCAACAGGCGCCCCATGGCGTTGGCCATGTAGTAGAAGCCAACGTCCATCGACACCCCATCGGTGCGCGCATAGTGGACGATCAGGTAGCTGTGCCAGCTCGAATTGATGGCGAACAGCACCCCGAAGACAAGCAGTCCTGCCACCAGCCAGCCCACCTCGGCCAGGGGTAATAACGCCAGCAGCGCCGGCAGGCCGGCAAGCGCCAGCGCCCAGAACACCGTGACGCCGCGCGCCCCACCCTTGATCAACCCCGTCAGGCGCGGCGCCTGGGTCTGGACGCCGCCGTAGCCGATCACCCAGATCGCCAGCAGTCCGCCGACTGTCCAGTGGCTCCAGCCGTGCTGGTCGTAGAGGAACACCGGCAAGGCGACCACGAACCACACGTCCCGCGAGGCGAACAGGCAGAGCCGCGCCGCCGACAGCACGTTGATCGCCCGCGACTTGGAGAACACCTCGGAGAACTTGGGCTTGACCTTCTGACGGCCTAAATCGGCCTTGAGCCGCCACATCGACAGTCCCAGCACCACCGCCAGCAACGCGGCCATGATCACCATCGCGCCACGAAAACCGATCAGCGTCAGCAGCACGCCGCCGAGGAAGAAGCCGGCGCCCTTCAGCGCATTCTTCGAGCCGGTGAGTATCGCCACCCAGCGGTAGAGCGCGCTCTGGGCACTGGCACTGTCCTTGGGCACCAGCACCTTGACCGCGCTCTTGGCGCTCATCTTGTTGAGGTCCTTGGCGATACCCGAGAGTGCCTGGGCGGCCATTACCCAGGGCACGGTCAACGCCGCAGATGGCACCATCAGCATCGCCAGGGCCAGGATTTGCAGCGCCAGGCCAGCGTTCATGGTGCGATTGAGGCCCAGCCTCGCGCCCAGCCAGCCGCCGACCAGATTGGTGACCACACCGAAAGCCTCGTAGAAGAGGAACAGCATGGCCACTTGCAACGGCGAGTAGCCGAGCTGGTGAAAGTGCAGCACCACCAGCATGCGCAGGGCGCCATCGGTGAGCGTGAAGGCCCAGTAGTTGCCGGTGATTAGCAGGTACTGGCGTACCTCGAAGGGCAGCCCCTTGAGACGGGCAACGAGCGATTCAACCACGCCCCACCTTCAGCGCCAGCTCGGCGGTGCGGTTGGCATAACCCCACTCGTTGTCGTACCAGGCATAGAGCTTGAGCTGGGTGCCGTTGATGACCATCGTCGAGAGCGCGTCGATGATCGAGCTGCGCGGGTCGGTGCGGTAGTCGATGGACACCAGCGGGCGCTCCTCATAGCCGAGGATGCCGGCGAGCTCGCCCTCGGCGGCGGCCTTGAGCGCCGCATTGACCTCCTCCACCGTCACCTCGCGCTCGAGCTCGAAGACCATATCGGTGAGCGAGGCGTTGGCCAGCGGCACGCGGACGGCATGACCGTTCAGCTTGCCGGTCAGCTCGGGAAAGATCGCCGTGATCGCCTTGGCCGAGCCGGTGGTGGTCGGAATCAGGCTCATCCCGCAGGCCCGCGATCGGCGTAAATCGGGTTTTCGGGGAGAGCTGGGGGCATCAAGGATGACTTGGGTGTTGGTGATGTCGTGCACCGTGGTCATCGAGCCGTGGCGAATCCCGTAGGTCTCGTGGATCACCTTGACCACCGGCGCCAGGCAGTTGGTGGTGCAGCTCGCCGCAGTGACGACGCGGTGCCGCACCGGATCGTACAAGTCGTCATTGACGCCTATCACCACATTGAGCACGTCTTCGTCCTTGAGAGGCGCGCTGACCACCACCCGCGCCACGCCCTGATCGAAATAAGACGCTAGCTGCGCGCTCTTCTTGACGGTGCCCGAAGCCTCGATCACCACGTCGCACTGCGCCCAGTCGCTGTCACCGAGGCCGCGATTGGCGCTGAAGGCGATCGCATGGCCATCGATCACAATGGCGTCACCCTCGGCACGGATACCCTGCCCCGGCGACCACCGGCCGTGCACCGAGTCGAACTCAAGCAGATGCGCAAAGGTGGCGGCATCGCCACCCGGATCGTTGACGCGTGTCAGTTCAACATCGCCAGCCTCGACGCGGGGCCAGAGGCTGCGCAGCGCCAGGCGGCCGATGCGCCCGAAGCCGTTGATGCCGATATGAAGGGCCATGGTGCTCTCCTGGTAGGCGTTTTTGATATCTGGGATCCCATATATACCCGGAGAGAAAGTCAATCCTGTGACAGCCATACAAGACGACGGGGAGGACAAGGCCTCCCCGTATACATCATTAGGCGCACAGATAGACCTCAGCCATAGCGTCCGGTGATGTAATCCTCGGCCTTCTTGGTATGCGGGTTGGAAAACATCGTCCGGGTGTCGTTGTACTCAATGATCTCGCCCAGATGGAAAAACGCCGTGTAGTCGGCCACGCGGGCGGCCTGCTGCATGTTGTGGGTCACGGTAATGATCGTGAACTGCTTCTTGAGCTTGTCCATCAGGTCTTCGATGGTCGCGGTGGAGATCGGGTCCAGCGCCGAGGTGGGCTCGTCCATCAGGATGACATCGGGCTGCACGGCGATCGCCCGCGCGATGCACAGGCGCTGCTGCTGGCCACCGGAAAGCGAGGTGCCCGGCTGGTGCAGCTTGTCCTTGACCTCGTTCCATAGGCCGGCCTCTCGCAGGGCATGCTCCACCAGTTCGTCCTGTTCGGCCTTGCGGCTGACCAGGTCGTGCATACGCGGGGCGTAGGCGACATTCTCGAAGATCGACTTGGGAAACGGGTTGGGCTTCTGGAAGACCATGCCCACGCGCTTGCGTAGCGCCACTTCGTCCATCTTGGCGGCATTGACATCGCGGCCGTCCATTTCGACCAGCCCCTCGAGCCGCACACCAGGAATCAGGTCGTTCATGCGATTGAGGCAACGCAGAAAGGTCGATTTCCCGCAGCCGGAAGGCCCAATCAGGGCCGTCACGTTCTTCTGGAAGATATCGATATTCAGCTTATTCAGTGCCTGGCTCTCGCCATACCAGAGGCTGAGGTCGCGGATGCGAATGCTCAGCTCATGGCCGGCATGGGGATTGCGGGTCACCGGCTGGCCGGCTTCTTGAGAGGAACTTTCATGGCGTGACCTTTCGTGACCTGACATGGGCGCGGGTCTCCGCTCGTCAACGTGCATGTTCATCAGTGGATATCCTTTATCGGTACGGTGACTGTCGGTGCAGTCGCTACCAGCGACGCTCGAATTTCTTGCGCAGGATCACCGCCGTGGCATTGAGAAAAATCAGGATCGACAGCAGCACCAGGATCCCGCCGGCGGTCTTCTCGACGAAGGCGCGCTCCGGCTCGCCCGCCCAGGTGAAGACCTGTGCCGGCAGCACCGTGGCCGCCTGGGTAAAGGACGCACTCACATCCGGAATGAAGGCCACCATGCCGACGATGATCAGCGGTGCGGTTTCGCCCATGGCCTGAGCCAGGCCGATGATCGACCCCGTCATGATCCCCGGCATGGCCAATGGCAACACATGGTCACGCACCACCTGCCAGCGCGAGCAGCCCACGCCGAAGGCGGCATGGCGGATCGAATCGGGTACGCTGCGCAATGCCGTGCGCGTGGCGATGATGATCACCGGCAGGGTCATCAGCGCCAATGTCATGCCACCCACCAGTGGGGATGAGCGCGGCACGCCGAAAAAATTGATGAATATCGCCAGGCCCAGCAGACCGAACAGGATCGAGGGTATCGCCGCCAGGTTGTTGATATTGATCTCGATGAGCTGCGTCAGACGATTGTCGGGCGCAAACTCCTCGAGGTAGAGCGCCGTCATCACCCCGATCGGAAAGGCGATCGCCAGCGTAACCAGCATGGTCAGGATGGTGCCCACGACCGCGGAAAGAATGCCCGCCCGCTCCGCCATCTTGGAATCGCCATTGGTAAAGAAGGTGGTATTGAACTTCAGCGCCACCTGGCCACTGTCGACGAGCTCGTCGATGGCGGCTTGCTCGGCCTCGTTCAGCTGATTACGGTGCCCCTTGAGGTACTGATCCACCTCGCTGTTGGCCAGCACCCAGCGCTGCTCGGTGGTGCCCAGCAAGTCGGGATTGTCGCGGATCATGCCCGGAATCAGACGCTCGAAGCTGCGGCTGACCAGGGGCGCGATCTCGCGATCCATCGCCGCTCGCCCCATCCGCTGGGCGTCCTCGTTGTAGTCGAGCTCGACCTGGACGTAGGCCTGCTGGAATGCCGGCAGCCCCTTGTTGAGCATATCGGCGAAGAAAAGCACCAGGAAAAGACCGGCCAGCCCCAGCGAGCCCATGGAGATCCACTTCAGCCGTGCCGACCTGCGGTGACGGCCCTTGAGCTGGGCGCTGATGTCGTCGAAGGATTGACTCATCTGCGGGTTCCTCGGCATTACAGGTTGTTGACGCGATATTTATCGCGAAAGCGACGAATCATGATGACCGACACCAGGTTGAGACTCAGCGTGACGGCGAACAATACCAGCCCCAGCGCGAAGGCCGAGAGCGTCTCGGCGCTTTCAAACTCAAGATCACCGGTCAAGGCGGCAACGATGCGCACCGTGACGGTGGTCATGTCTTCCAGCGGGTTGGCGGTCAGGTTGGGGCGCATGCCGGCCGCCATCACCACGATCATGGTTTCGCCCAACGCCCGCGACACCGCCAGCAGCGAGGCGGAGATGATTCCCGGCAACGCCGCCGGAATGACCACGTCGCGAATCGTCTCGCCCTTGGTCATGCCCAGCGCCAGGGAGCCCTGACGCATGCTGTCGGGAACCGAATTGATCACATCGTCGGAGAGCGACGAGATGAAGGGGATGATCATGATCCCCATGACCACTCCCGGCGCCACGGCGTTATTGAATGACGCATCAAGACCCAGAAAACCCGCCACGTTGACGATGATCGGCGCCACGGTGATCGCGGCAAAGAAGCCGTAGACCACGGTCGGAATGCCGGCCAGCACTTCCAGAGTTGGCTTGGCGAGGGTGCGCACGCGCGATGGCGCAAACTCGGACATGTAAATGGCCGACAGCAGCCCGATCGGAATCGCGACCAGCATGGCGATGCCGGTAATCATGAAGGTACCGGCGAACAGCGGCACCGAGCCGAACTGGGCAGCACTGCTCGCCTCGTCACCTCGACCGGCAGCGGCCAGGAAACTGGCGCCCGGATTCCACACCGTCCCGGTGATGAACTCCCAGAAGCTGTGCATCTGGAAAAAGCGCAAGGCCTCGAAGACGATGGAAAAAAGGATCCCGAACGTGGTGAAGATCGAGATCATGGCCGCAGCGACCAAGATCCAGCGAATCACTCGCTCGATGGCCTGGCGGGCATGGAAATCAGGGCGTACTTGCATCATGCCGACCAACAAGCCGGCTGCGGCGACCACCAGGCTCGCCGCCAGCAGATAAGGCGTGGGAATCTCGGCGCCCAGCATCAGCATCAGGAAGGCACCGACTGCGCTGACCACCAGCGCCGGGCCGGCCGTGGCGAGCACGGCAAACCAGGCGTACTGGTCGGGCTGGGCAACCATCGCGGTGCCTTCGGCACGCACGCGCGCTGCCTTGGCACGACCCAGGAAGAAGGCTACCAGACCCAGCAGCAGCACGGCGCCGCTGAATAGTGCAAGGAGTTGATTGGTCTGCATAGGATTCTCTTGATGAATGTCGATGGCAGCCGAGCTGCCGGAATGTGATTCGGCCGGCAGCCTGAAGCTGTCGGCCGAATCAGGCATCCCTGCCCGTCATGTCACGACCTACTGCAGATCGGAAGGCTGCAGGCTGGCGCGCTCCTCAACCTTGCGACGCGTCTCTTCACGCTCGGCTTCGGGCAGCGGAATCAGGCCGAGGTCCATCAGATAGCCCCCCTCACCGATCATGGTTTCGGAGACAAACATGTCGACATAGTCGTACAGCGGCGGTACCTCGTCAGCATGCTGATTCTTGACGTAGAACCACAGCGAACGGGCAATCGGATAATCACCGGCACTGATCGCCTCGACTTCGGGTTCGACGCCGTTAATGCTGGAGGCGATCAGCGTATTGGGGTTCTCGACCAGGAAAGAATAGCCGAAGATGCCGAAGGCGCCGGTATCTTCGCTGAGGCGCTGAACGATCAGGTTGTCGTTCTCGCCGGCATCGATGTAGACGCCGTCGGAGCGAATGTCAGTGTAGCCTTCGCCGCCGTAGGCCTCCATGTCCTCGGAAGGAACTTCCATGGCGAGTTCTTCGAAGGCGTCGCGGGTGCCGGAGGTGCTCGGCGGACCGTAGATGGAGATCTCGCGATCCGGCAGCTCTGAATCGATGTCGCTCCAGTTGGTGTAGGGGTTGTCGACCAGCTCGCCATCGACCGGTACCTGGGCGGCCACGGCCAGGAAGAGCTGCTCGAGGGTAAGATCCATCGCCTCGTTGGTGCTGGACTGGGCGAATACGATGCCATCGGAGCCGATCTTGACTTCGGTGACGTCGTTGACGCCGTTTTCTTCGCAGCGCTCGAGCTCGGAGGCCTTGATACGACGCGAGGCATTGGAGATGTCCGGGGTGCCTTCGCCAACGCCGTTACAGAACAGGCGAATGCCACCGCCTGAACCGGTCGACTCGATGACCGGGGTCGGATACTCGGTAATCGCGCCGAACTCCTCAGTCACATAGCTGGCGAACGGGTAGACGGTGCTGGAGCCCACGATGCGAATCTGATCGCGTGCCTGGGCAACACCGACGACGCCGATCACGGCGGCAGCAATGGCCGTGGTCTTTAACGTACGGCTCTTGAGGATGCGGTTCATGCGGGTCACTCCTGTCGATGAAAGGTGTCTGGCCTTCGCAGGACACACATTGCCGCAGGAAAGTGACAGCTTCATGACAGGCAAAACGAAATTCTCGTCTCCGGCATGACCGCCAACGATCAGTCGGTACTCGCCCGGCCCGCCAACCAACGCAGCCCGATATTACCGACCAGCGCCGTCGCCAGCATGGTCAGCACCATCGGCCAGGCGCTGTCGATCTCGAAGGCGCCGACCACCACCCCGGCGAGAGCACCACAGGTAAACTGGATGCTGCCCAGCAGCGCCGTAGCCGTGGCACTCATGTGGCTGAAATGCTCAAGTACCGAGGAGATGGCGTTGGGCGCAATGAGCCCGATCACGCCCATGAACAGCATGATCAACGGCACCACCGTGACCAGGCTGTCCTGCCCGGTCGCCACCAGGCCCACCAGGCAAAGCGCGGTGAGAAACTGCACGGCGAGGCCCAGCCGCATGTTCTGCTGGGGACTGCGGCGATGCAGCAGACGAATATTCAGGCGATTTGAGGCAGCCATGACCACCACATTGCCGCCGAACACCAGCGGATAGACAGCGGGCGACAAGCCGTAATATTCCAGATAGAGAAACGGTGAGGCCGTCACGAAGGCGAACATGCCGGCGAAGGCCGAGGCCACTGCACAGATGTACCCCATGGCCTCGCGATGTCTGAGGACGCTTGCATAGTTACGCAGGATCTGGCGCGGCGAGGCGACAGGCGAATCGGCTGGCCGCGTCTCGGGCATCCGGGTTCCCATCAGCCACATCAGAAAGGCGGCATAGACGGCGAGAAAGACGAAGATCAACCACCAATCGGCGAGGTAGAGCAGTCCGCTGCCCACGGCCGGTGCTACCAGGGGAGCGAGCATCATGATCATCGCCATCGTCGACATCACCCTGGCCGCTTCACGCCCCCTGAAACAGTCACGCACGATGGCCGCCGAGTTGACCACGCATGCCCCGCCGCCTAGGCCTTGCAGGAATCGCCATGTCCAGAGTTGATGCAGGCTCGTTACTTGAGTAATCGCCAGGCTGACCACCAGGAAGAACCCCAGCCCGATAAGGAGAACCGGCTTGCGGCCCAGGCGATCCGACAAGGGACCACCGGTCAACTGGCCGAGAGCGAAGCCTACCAGGAAGACGCTGATCGAGAGTTCAGTGTGATGCACGCTGGCCCCGACACTCTCGGCCAGCGCCGCCATGGCGGGCAGGTAGGCATCGATGGCAAAGGGCGCCAGCGCGGTATTGGCCGCCACCAGCAACGCGACGCGGCGGGCGTTCAGGGGCAAATGACCTCCTCGGCAAGCATTGTGACAGGGGACATTAGATAGGCCGCTAATTGTACGTCATTCCCCTTCGCCTGTCGGCGCCTATCGGCCGTCACCTGCCCTTGCTACCATCAACCCTTTCCCGCCAACGAGAAGAGCCTTTTCATGGAAGACGACCTGCTGTCCCAACTCAAGCAGATGACCACGGTGGTAGCCGACACCGGAGATATCGAGGCAATCCGTCGATTCCAGCCCACCGATGCCACGACCAACCCATCGCTGATCCTGCAGGCTGCCCAACAGGACACACGGCGCCAACGCCTCGCCGAGATCGCCCGTCAGGCCGCCGACATCGATGATGCCCTCGATGCCGTGGCCGTGGAGATCGGCAGCGAGATCAGTGCCTTGGTGCCGGGTTACGTCTCAACCGAAGTCAGCGCTCGGCTCTCCTTCGACACCGACGCGACCCTGGCACGTGCGCACTCGTTGATCGAGCGTTATGCCCGCCATGACGTGGCCCCCGAGCGTATCCTGATCAAGGTCGCCTCCACCTGGGAAGGCATTCGCGCTGCCCGCCAGCTCGAACGCGAAGGCATTCATACCAATCTTACCCTGCTGTTCGGCCTGACACAGGCGCGCGCCTGCGCCGATGCCGGGGTGACGCTGGTGTCGCCGTTCGTCGGGCGTATCCTCGACTGGTACAAGGCCCAGGAGCCTGAAGCCGACTTCAGCGGCGAACGCGATCCGGGGGTGCAGTCGGTGAAAGCCATCTACGAACACTACAAGGGGCACGGCTACCAGACCATCGTCATGGGGGCAAGCTTTCGCAACGCCGGCGAGATCGTGGCGCTGGCCGGGTGCGACCGACTGACCATTTCCCCCCAACTGTTGGGTGAACTGGCAGAGACTCGCGCGCCACTGACGCGTCAGCTGGTACCGCTTGACGCCGAAACGCGAGCGCCCGAACCCCAGGATGAAGGTGATTTCCGCTGGGCGATGAACGAGGACGCCATGGCGACCGAGAAGCTGGCCGAAGGCATCCGTAAATTCATGGCGGATCAGCGCAAGCTGGAAACCCTGCTGGGCACGTTGCGCAGAGAATGAGAAGAACCTAGCCTCTCCCCGTCAGTGCGACAATGCGTCAGGACGATGCGTCAGCGAGGGGGAGAGGCCACTTCCTGGGACTCGAGCATTTCGACCAACGGCTGAAATTCTTCGCGGTTGTGTTCGCTCATGCGCATGAGGATTCGATGGGCCTCCAGAATGCGCTGACGAAGCCCATCCTCATCGGCCGGAATCTCGTCCAGCACGCTCAGCTCGCTGGGTTCGGTGATCGGCGCTTCCACCAGCGTGAAATAACGGGAAAACCCCATGACATCCAGCATCCGCTGGACATCGGGGTTATCGGCAACGATGGTCGGCGGCTGTTCCAGCCTACCCTGCACTGCCATCGCAACTTTGGCGAGAAAGCCAAGGGCGGTGGAATCCACATTAGTGGTCTTGCGCAAGTCGATCATCACCGCCTTGAGCCCCGGCACGTCGGCGAGTCGCTTGGCCTGATTATCCAGCGTGGCAGACAGGGTCAAGCGCACGTCACCGCAGAGTCGAAGCACGAAGACGCCAGAATCGAACGCAGCTTTTATACGGCCTTCATGAATTTGCATCGCCAAATCCGCTTAACATCATGATCGTCAGATCGTCGGGGAGTTTTTCACGCCCCGAACCACTCTCGGCGACACTTTCATCGTCATCAGAGAGATCCTCAAGGAGCAAGTTACTACGCAGGTCTTCCAGTGTTTCACTGTCCAGTACCCGCGTCTCGAGCTCCTTGAGGCGCTTGTCGAGCGTCTCGCCCGGCAAGCATTCCAATATTCCATCCGAACACAACCAAAGTCGAAAGTTCTTGGGCAACTCACACCCCAGCTCGGGATAGGTAACACCGGGGAACAACCCCACCGGCATCCCCTCACCTGGCAGCGAATGAACCGTACCGTTTGCCACCATCATCGGCATGGGTAGCTGCGCGCCAAGCGAATAGTGAAGATAGCGACGTTGCTGGTCAATTACCCCGACGAAAAGGGTGGCATGCTTGCCGATACCTGTATCGATCAGTTCGCGGTTAAGCTCTCCCAGCCAGTGGGGCGCCAACGTCTCGGGGCGGCTGCCATCCCATTCGTTCTGCCATCGGTTGGAGAGGTATTTCAGCAGCACGGTCACGAAGGCCGATGACGCTCCATGGCCCGACACATCGGCAAAATAAAACAGCGTATAGCGCTCATTGAAGCGCTGAAAGTCCAGAAAGTCACCGGAAAGATACAATGAGGGAGCCAGCCAATAGTCGCAGGTGATCTGACCCACGGTCTGCGGCCGTGGTGGTAGCAGCTTGCGCTGTATCTGACCGCCGGCTTGCTGATCAAGGCGAAGCATCGCCAGGTGCGTCTCCAGGTTGTCGTTCAGCTCGGCCAGGTGTTCCCGATCACGCGCCCGCTCCAGGGCTAGCTCGCGTAGTTCGATGGCCTTGTGGATCATCCGCCGCAGCAAGTGGCCATGACGCAACGGTTCGACAATGTAATCCACCAGGCCCGCATCCACGGCCTTCAACAGGTCGGTATCGAGTCGATCATCACTGACTACCAATGTCGGCAAGCGAAGGGCCAAGGTTGCCCAGTCGCGGCTCGGTACCGCCCTGACGTGCGCGACCACCAAGGCGGTTTCCGCCGGCAACTCCTCGACATTGTCAACGGCGAAGACGGCCAGGCCATCTCCGGCAATGGTCTCGGCCAACGCATCCCTGTCCCTACCAGGAAAATCGATCACACCGATCAGCTGCTTGGAAGGCTGCATTCCGTCATTGCCTCATTCGTCGAAGGCATCATCGAAATCGGAATCATCGAAATCAAAGTCTTCTCCGGCGAAGGGATCATCACCCTGTTCGCCGTCGCTGACTTCGAAGCGACGTTGCTGCAGCCAGGTATCGCGGATGAAGCTGTAGCGGTCCCCGCGAATCAACGCTTCCTGATCCAGCAAGCCGGCACGAGCATCAATGATCCGCAGCGCTGTCAGGGCGAGGCGCACCGAATCATCTTCCACGTAGGTCAACGGATAGGTATACATGTCGACCGGCAGACCTGCCGTGTCACGCACCGTGCTCGGACCCAGCAGCGGCAACACCAGGTACGGGCCGGACTCAAGGCCCCAAGCCCCCAAAGTCTGTCCGAAATCTTCATCGCGACCGGTAATGTCCATGCGGGTGGCGACGTCCCATAGCCCGACGATCCCCACGGTGCTGTTGATCAGAAATCGCGAGGTGGCAACGCCGGCGTTGCCGGGCTTGCCCTGAAGTACGCTGTTCAACGCGGTACGAATCTCACCGAGATTGGAAAAGAAGTTACCTACCCCGGTCTCGACCGGGGCCGGCGTGATGAAGCGATAGCCACGTGCCACCGGCTTGAGGGCATAGCGGTCCAGGGTGTCATTGAACACGAAGACCTTGCGGTTGAAGCCTTCCCAGGGGTCATCGGGATGGCGCTCTTCCACCTGCCCGCTTGTCGCACAACCGCTCAATAATGACAGGGCCAGCACACCCGGCACGGTGATTCGTAGAAGACGATGTTTCATGGGCTTTCCTGTCTGACTGCGGAACGGAATCATGATACTCATTGGCGACGCAGCACAACGCTGCCGGCACTGTAGCCCGCGCCGAAGGAACAGACCACCCCGAGCGCGCCGGGGCGCAGGTCGTGTCGATGTAGATGCAGGGCGATGATCGACCCTGCCGAACTGGTGTTGGCGTAGCGGTCGAGAATGATCGGTGCCTTGTCGGGAGGAGGGTCCGCCCCCAGCACGCGCCGCGCGATCAGATCGTTCATGTGACGGTTGGCCTGATGCAGCCACAGCCGCGACAGGTCCGCCCCCTGAATTTCCAGGCTCGCCAGATGCCCGTCGATCAATGAGGCCACCAGCGGGCAGACCTCCTTGAAGACACGCCGCCCTTCCTGCACGAACAGCTTGTCGCTTGCCAGCGGGTCGGTGTCGGTGACCCGGTTCAAAAAACCAGTATTATTACGAATGGCATTGGAAAAGCGAGTCACCAGGCGGGTACCAAGGATCTCGAAGCGGCTCTCGGCAGTCGCGATGGCGGCATTTTCCAGAACTACGGCGGTACAGGCATCACCAAAGATGAAATGACTGTCGCGATCGCGGAAATTCAGGTGCGCCGAGCAGATTTCCGGACTGACCACCAAGGCCCGTTTCACGCTGCCACAGCGGATGGCATTGGCGGCAGCATCGATGGCGAAGGTCGCCGAGGAGCAGGCGACGTTCATGTCGAAGGCGTAGCCACCGGCACCCAGCGCCGCCTGCAGCTCGACGGCCACTGCCGGGTAGGCGCGCTCAAGATTCGAGCAACCAACAATCACCAGCTCGATGTCAGCCGCCTGCACCCCTGCAGCCTCGAGGGCCTGTGACGCGGCCTTCATGCCCATCTCGCACTGAATCGAAGGTTCGTCATTGGAGCGCTGCGGAAGTCTGGGGCGCATGCGCTCAGGGTCGAGAATGCCCTCGGCATCGAGTACGTAACGATTATGGATGCCCGACGCCTTGACGATGAAGTCCGTGCTGGAAGGCGCGATGGCCTCCCGCTCGCCAGCGGTGATAGCGGCGCCGTGGCGCGCATTCTCGGCGTCGGCCCAAGCATTGAACGAGGCGACCAGCGTGTCATTGTCGATGGCATGCTCGGGCGTAAACAGCCCCGTCCCGGTGATGGCTACCTTGATCATGCCGTCCTCCTCGTGATGTCCGCCCAGTGTTTCTCCAGCCGCTTGGTGGATACCGGCATTCGCGTGCCCAGCTGCTGGGCGAACAGCGAGACGCGCAGCTCCTGGATCCACCAGCCGAACTCGACCAGCGCCGGGTCCTCCACCTCGCCGCGCCGCTCACTGGCGCGTCGTGCGTCGAGACGTGCTTCCAGCGCCTGGATTTCCTGCATGTGCATCTGGTCGCGCATGCGCTCGCGGGGTGCCTTCTCCAGGCGAATCAGCGCCGCTTCCATGTAGCGCGGGTATTCCTCCAGCCATTCTCCGGCACGAGCGACGAAACCGGGGTATACCAGGCGCTGCATCTGGGCCTTGAGATCACTGTACACCAACGTCAACGCCAGGTTCAGGTTGCCCTTCAGCGCCTTGGTCACCGCCAGGTGGCCCTTGAGCGCGGCCTCGAGATGGGTGACCAGTGATTCGGCGCGCGGTCGCAAATCACCCTGCGTGTCGGCGAGGCGACGCTCCAGTTCGACACGCGAGCGCGGCAGGGGATCCACGGCTACGACCTGTCGAAATACCGCATCCACCACATCCTCGACGAGCTGACGCTTGCTGCCCACCTTGGCGAACAGCAAGGCGCAGGTCGAAAGCCCCGCGAGGCGTTCGATGGCGCGGACCTGGTCACTCTGCTGCGCCATCGCGGCGCGCACCACGCCCTGGCGATGCGCCTCGCGCGCCTTGTCGGGATGGTCGAACAACTCGACGCGGAAGGCTTCACCGGCAGGCACCAGTGCCGGGAAGGCCTCCACGCGGATGCCGGCCTGAGTAGTCACGCGGGATTCAGGCAATGGCGTCTCGGGCAGGGTAGCGATCTCGCTCGCGCCACTGGCCTCCTGCGCCAGGGCGCGGGCGCCCTCGCCCGCCGCCTGTTCGAACTGTCGCTCCAGCTCGCGGACGTCACGTCCCTGCCCCAGCGTCTTGCCCCGATGGTCCACCACGCGCAGGTTCATCACCAGATGCGGTTCGAGCTGGTCGAGACGCCAGTCGTCGGGATGCAGGCGTACCCCGGTGCGACGCCGCAGGAATTCACCAAGCGCCTCGGTGAGCGGCACGTCATCGGGCGTCATGGCCTCGAGTGCGGCATCGACCCAGTCGGGAATCGGCACGACCTGGCGACGAATCGCCTTGGGCAACGACTTCATCAGCGCAATACACTTCTCGCGCAACAACCCCGGTACCAACCACTCCAGGCGCGCCAGCGGCAGCTGGGGCAGCATTGCGGCAGGCACAGTGAGCGTCACGCCGTCATCGATGGCGCCGAGCTCGAAGTGATAGCTGAGCGGATAGCGCACCCCATTCAGGTTGAGCTCATCGGGGTAGTCGGTTTCGGTGATCTCCCCTGCTTCGCGAGCCAAAAGGGCCGCCCGGTCGAACTTGAGGATGTCGGGGTTCTCACGCTCGGCCTTGCGTCGCCAGGCCTCGAAGCCTTTGCCGTTGACGATATCGGCGGGGATACGCTCATCGTAAAAAGCGAACAGGGTATCTTCGTCGACCAGGATGTCGCGCTTGCGGGCACGGTCCTCGAGGTCCTCGACTTCCTCGATGAGCGCGCGGTTATGCGCAAAGAATTCACCCTTGGTACGGAATTCGCCCTCGACCAGCGCCCGACGGATGAACAGCTCCCGCGACTCCTGCGGCGCGATGGGCCCATAGTGCACCTTGCGCCCGACGATGATCGGCAGGCCGAACAGGGTGACCTGTTCACTCGCCACTACCTGAGCGCGCTTCATCTCCCAATGCGGCTCGGCGTAGGAGCGCTTCACCAGATGCCCGGCGATCGGCTCGATCCACGACGGGTCGATCCTTGCCACCGTGCGGGCGAAAAGCTTGGAGGTTTCTACCAGCTCGACGGCCATCAGCCATTTCGGCGCTTTCCTGGCCAGCCCCGAGCCCGGATGGATCACGAACTTGCGGTTACGCGCGCCCAGGTATTCACGGTTTTCGAGCAGGGTCCCCAGGTGCGAGAGCAGCCCGGTGAGCAGCGCCTTGTGAAGTTGTACGGCGCTCTCGCGACGCTGCGTAGCGAGTGCTGCCGCATCTCGCTCGCCTTGTTCACCGTCGCCGAGCTGCGGGGATGGCGACGGCGGCGGCACCTCGATCTCCATCTCGCGCAGTAACTGGCGTAGCTGGCGAAAAGTATCGTGCCACTCGCGCAGGCGCAGGTAATTGAGGTAATGGTCCTTGCACCAACGACGCAGGCGATTGCCGGAAAGCTCCTCACGGGCGGCCTCGAAGCCGTTCCAGAGGTTGAGCAGCGCCACGAAGTCGGAGTCCGGGTCGTGCCAGCGGCGGTGGGCCTGGTCGGCCGCTTCCCGCTTGTCGGAGGGCCGGTCACGCGGGTCCTGTACCGCCAAGGCCGAGACAACGATCAACACCTCGCGAAGCCCGCCCTGGTCGGCGCCGGCAAGCACCATTCGTGCCAGCCGGGGATCGATGGGCAGCCTTGCCAACTTGCGTCCGGTAGGGGTCAGGCGGTTGTCCGCATCCACCGCCCCGAGTTCGAACAGCAGGCGAAAGCCATCGGTCACGAAGCGTGAATCCGGCGGGTCGACGAAGGGAAACGCCTCGATGTCACCAAGCTTCAGCGACAGCATCGACAGGATGACCGAGGCCAGGTTGGTGCGGCGAATCTCCGGGTCGGTGAATTCGGGCCGGGAGAGAAAATCCTCTTCATCGTAAAGGCGAATACACACGCCTTCGGCCACCCGGCCGCAGCGGCCCTTGCGCTGGTCGGCGCTGGCCTGGCTGATCGGCTCCACCGGAAGGCGCTGGATCTTGGTCTTGTAACTGTAGCGGCTGATGCGCACCAGGCCAGGATCGATCACGTAGCGGATCCCCGGCACCGTCAACGACGTCTCGGCCACGTTGGTGGACAACACAATGCGTCGACCGGCATGCGGCGCGAAGACGCGATTCTGCTCGGCATTGGAGAGTCGGGCATAGAGCGGAAGGATTTCGGTGCCCTTGAGGTCGGCGCGGCGCAGGGTATCGGCGGCCTCGCGGATCTCCCGCTCCCCTGGCAGGAACACCAGAATGTCACGCGGTCCATGGAACCAGCGCTTCTCGCGCTCGATAGCCTCGACTTCTTCCACCGCCCGGAGAATCCCCTCCTGAAGGGTGCGATCCTCCTCGTCATCGGCTTCTCGTACCAAAGGCCGATAGCGCGTCTCGACCGGATAGGTGCGCCCGGAGACCTCCACCACCGGCGCCGGGCGCGGCGTACCATCGGGCCCTGGCAGGGCGAAATGCGCGGCGAAGCGCTCCACATCGATGGTCGCCGAGGTGATGATCACCTTGAGATCCGGGCGGCGTGCCGTCAGTCGCTTGAGATAACCCAGCAGGAAGTCAATGTTGAGGCTGCGTTCGTGAGCCTCGTCGATAATGATCGTTTCGTAGCGAGTCAGGTCAGGGTCATGGCGGGTCTCGGCCAGCAGGATGCCATCGGTCATCAGCTTGACCAGGGTGTCGTCGCCGGTCTGGTCGGTAAAACGCACCTGGTAGCCCACCTGGCCGCCCAGGGGCACCTGCATTTCCTCGGCCAGCCGCGTAGCCACCGAACGTGCCGCCAGGCGGCGCGGCTGGGTATGCCCGATCAACCCGCGACGCCCCAGCCCCAGCTCCAGGCAGAGCTTGGGCAACTGGGTCGTCTTGCCGGAGCCGGTCTCCCCCGCCACCACTACGACTTGATGCTCACGCAATGCATCGAGAATGTCGGCACGCCGCTCGGCTACCGGCAATGCCTCGGGGTACGCCAGGGTTACCGGGATGGCTGCACGTCGTTCCGCAATTTCCCGTGAGCGCTGAAATGCCCCGCTGAGTTGGGCGAGGCCTCGATCCACCGGCTTATTTTCCTTCAGCCGCCGGGAGAGGCCTCGCAGACGCTTCTCGAGCGTCAAGCGATCACGCAGCATGGTGCCGTCGAGTTCCAGGCGCAGCGCCTGAAGTGCCTCGGCACCCGATAGATGGGGACGTTCATGTGGTCGAATGGCGGTCGTCACGTCAGGTTCGAGGACTCCAAAAAGTGAAGAATAAGATGAAAATGCGTAAGGCAGCGAAGAGGGGGTGAATCCTGACTAGCGACAGCCAACCAATAAAACCCCATCGCCCGCCCCGGGGTGCCGGGACGGGCGATGTATTGTAGCGCCGCCAGGCGTTTGGCGCCTAATTACCCTCATTGATCCTGCTGATAGGTACCCTTGGCCCAGGCTATGGCGACGCGCACTCAGCTACCGGCGTTCCCCGTGGACTCATCGCGCAACTGCCGTCGCAGCACCTTGCCCACATTGGTCTTGGGCAGCTCACTGCGAAATTCAACGAGCTTCGGCACCTTGTAGCCGGCGAGTTCCTTCTTGCACCAGGCGCGAATCGCCTCGGCATCGAGCGTCTCGTCCCTGGCCACCACGAAAAGCTTGATCGACTCGCCATTCGTCTCGTCCGGCACGCCGACCGCCGCCGACTCGACGACTCCCGGGTGGGCCGCTACCACGTCCTCGATCTCATTGGGATAGACGTTGAACCCCGACACCAGGATCATGTCCTTCTTGCGATCGACGATGCGGATATAACCATCTTCCTGCAGCACGGCGATATCGCCGGTACGCAACCAGTCATCGGCATCAAGGGTCTGGGCGGTGTCTTCCTCTCGATTCCAGTAGCCCTTCATCACCTGCGGTCCCTTGACGCAAAGCTCACCGGGCTCCCCAAACGCCACATCCTGGCCTTCGGCGTCCACCGCCTTGACCGAGGTGCCGGCTACCGGCTTGCCGATGGTGCCGAGCTGGATGGCCTCGACGGGATTGAAACTCACGATGGGTGAAGTCTCGGTTAGCCCGTAACCCTCGGCGATGGCGCAGCCCGTGACCTCTTCCCAGCGCTGCGCTACCGCCTTGGTCAGGGCCATGCCGCCGGAAATGGTGAGATGAAGCGCCGAAAAATCGAGACGGCGAAAGTCCTCGCGATTACACAGGGCGTTGAACAGGGTGTTCAGACCAATGAAGCCAGTGAATCGAAGCTTGGCGAGCTGCTTGACGAAGCCATCGAGATCGCGGGGATTGGTGATCAGCACCGAATGGTTGCCGGTTTCCATCATGAACAGGCAATTCACCGTGAAGGTGTAGATATGGTAGACCGGCAACGGCGCGATGATGGTTTCCGCCCCATCGGTAAGGGCCGGTCCGATGGCCTGGCGCGCCTGGAGCATATTGGCCACCAGGTTGCGATGAGTGAGCATGGTGCCCTTGGCAAGCCCGGTGGTACCACCGGTGTACTGCAGGGCGGCGACCTGCTCTGCCTGCCACTGCGCCTCGCGATGCACGCGCGCGGCGCCGCGCTTGAGTGTCGCTCGAAATGATGTCGCGCCGGGCAGCGAGTAGGCCGGCACCAGCTTCTTCACGTACTTGACCACGGCATTGATCAGCTGGCGTTTCACAAAGGGATGCAAGTCGCCAAGCGCGGTGACCACCACATGCTCGATCTCGGTACGCTCGACGATCCGCTCGAGCTTGTCGGCCATGTTCGCCAGGATAATGATCGCGCGTGCACCGGAATCCTTGAACTGGTGGGCCATCTCGCGATCGGTGTAGAGCGGATTGGTGTTCACGACTACCAGGCCGGCACGCAGGGCGCCGAAAACCGCTACGGGAAACTGCAGCACGTTGGGCAGTTGAATGGCAATGCGATCCCCGGGCTGCAGGCTGGTGTCGTGCTGAAGCCAGGAGGCAAAGTTCGCGGAGAGACGGTCGAGTTCGGTATAGCTGATCGTCTGGCCCATGCAACTGAAGGCCGGCTTGTTGCCGAAGCGCTCGACCGAGGCGTGGAAGACATCCATTACCGAGGTATAGTGATCCAGCCCTTCCAGTTCAGGACCGGTGAGTACCGGGGCGTTGGCGTGCTGGCTCATGGGGTCATCTCCTCGGTCTCGTCGGTGCCGCGACGTTATTATTCTGCTGCTGCACACAGATTTAAAACTTACGTTTTAAATCTCGCATAAATCTCGCCTTGCCGCCAGACCAGCAGTTCGCCGGGCGTCATGCGTACCCAATCCTCGTTATCGGTCAAAGGCTCGGTGGCCAGTACCGACACCACGTCATCGGGCGTGGTGTGCTCGGCAAAATTCACTTTCAGCTCGGCATCCGACAGGCTGGCACGCCCGAAGGGGGCCCGGCGGGTGATATGCGCCAGCTTGGTGGAACAGAACGTGTAAAGGTATTCGCCATCGGCCAGCAGGAGATTGAAGACACCAAGTTCCCGCAACTGCTCGCAGAGGCGATGCAGCAGTCGCCACAGCCCTTCACGATCGCCCGGGGGGTCAGGAAAGGCCCGCCTGAGTTCCCCCATCAGCCAGCAGAAGGCGTGTTCGCTGTCGGTATCGCCTACCGGCTGGTAAACACCGAGCGGCAGCGTCTGCCATCCGGTGAGCTGGCCATTGTGCGCATAACACCAGGGCTGGCCCCACATCTCCCTGACGAAGGGATGGGTATTGGCCAGGCGGACACCCCCCACATTGGCCTGGCGGATATGGCTGATGACGATCTCCGACTTGATCGGGTAGTCGCGGATCAAGCGAGCGATGGGGGATTCCACCGAAGGGTGCGGGTCGCGAAACTCGCGATAGCCGCCCTCCTCGTAGAAAGCGATCCCCCAACCATCGCGATGGGGTCCGGTCCCGCCGCCCCGATGCAGGAAGCCGGAGAAGCTGAAGCAGATATCGGTGGGCACATTAGCACTCATGCCCAACAGCTCACACATAGGGCTCCTCCCGGTGGGAACCAGGACGTGACTTCGATACCGCGCGTGACCGTGACGCTGGACGCGAGCCTTTTCGGGGCTGCGAATCGAGTCCGGAAACCGGCCGAGTCCGACGCCTTAGCCGCATGGCGACCCCGGCTGCCAGCAACACGAGGACCCCTATCAGGGCTGCCATCCGCCACCACGGGTCCTGTTTGCCCTGTTCCGCCACGTGCTCGAGCCCAGGCCAGCCTTCCTCCCACAACGCCCAGGCACGGCGCGGCAGCTCGTTGACGATAGCCACGAAGCGGTCGGCAGCATTATCCGACGATGCGCCGGGGTCTTCGGCTGACGCCTCTTCTTCGAGGCGCTCGGCCGCGAGTGTCGGCCCGATCTCGTTCGCCAGGTCGATACCGACCCGGGCCTCGGGATTGAGCAACAGGCGTGGCAGGCGAATCTCTTGAGTTTCACCGTCGAGGGTGATTCGAGCGGTCACCAACAGCGGCAGACGGACATTGTCGTCTATTTCCGGTAACGGCAGGTGCCAGCGATTCGGACCCACCGCCTCGGCTTGCAGCGTCTGCCCTTGAAGCTCGGCGGAAAGCTCGGTGTTATTGCGGTCGAGGCGCGGATGCTCGGCCACCAGCAGCACTCGGTTGGCGCCTGGCTGATGTGCCAGGCCGATGGCTGGCAGGACATTTACCGCCTGGATACGTTGGCGGTGAAAGTTCTCGCCTTCGGCACGAATCACCAACTTGGAGTTGCCGGTAAGGGCTGGTGGTGGCAGTACCCCAGCGAAACGGCCGTCGCGCGGCTGAAGCTGGATGGCGGTCTGCACGTCGCCCTGCGAGTCGTGCAGCTCCATGAACACGTCAAGCTTTTCGGCAGACTCGTTAGCGGGCTCGCCATCGCGCTCGAGCCAGGCCTGGACGGGCACTTCGAACCCCAGGTAGAGCGTGGTCGGCAAATCATTGGTGCGCAATGCCAGCGGCGAACTCACAGTGATACGACTCTCCCCCCCCGTCTGGCCTTCGAGGCGCCACTCGCCGGGCTGCGGATCAGGGACACGAATCAGGTCAAAGCGCGGCTCCACCTGCCAGCGCATCTCGTCGGCGTGCTGCTCGGCGCGATAGGTGGTGCCGTCAGGCGCCACCAGGGTGATAGGCTCATCATCGGGTTCGTGAAAGAGCAGCGCCGAAAAGGACTCGACATCGGGATCGATGGTGAAGCGCCCGTCGATCAGCGGGACCTGATCGGCGGGAAAAATGCGCTCGAAGATATCCAGGAAGGCGCCGAGCAAACTCTCGGGGGAACCCACCGTGGTCGACAGCCCCCCCGTCAATTGGGAAACCCGCTCCATCAGCGCCAGATCGACCTGGTCGGAGAAGGCCACCGCGTGAACGACTACCCCTTGCTCGGCAAACGACGGGGCCAGCTCCTCGACAAGACGTTGGCGAGACTGGTTATCGATCTCGGGCTTGGCACCGCGTGAAGACGGCAGGTCGATCACGCCGTCGGTCAGCAGCACCAGGTGGCGCCACCCGTTGGCCTGAGCCGTTGCCGCCTCGCGCAGGGCGGCCTCGATATCGGTATGCGGCTGGTTGGATTGCAAGGCCGGCGACAATGCCAGCGCCTCGTCGCGCCAGCCGGCATCCACGCGGCCCAGCGGCAAGGGATTATCGACCTGTTCGCCGAAGGTCCAGACCCCCGCACTGACGCCCCAGGGCAGCAGGGAAACCAGCAGCTCCATGGCGCTGGTGCTGAGCTGCTCGGGATCGTTCTCTCGCATGCTGCCCGAGACATCGATGATTACCCGCACATCGGGGCGCTCCTCGATGGCCTGGGCATGCCCTGCCTGAGCCGCGAGACACAACGCCAGGCCTACCGTCCCTAGTATGAGGCATCGCACGTATTGTCTGCCTTGCCCTAGCATCCACCCAGCCATCCAAGGCTCCTTAACCGATCATCGGCTCGCGTCGCTTGCCAGTCCGCTCAGGCGAGGCGTTCCGGTCTGGCGCCCGCGTGTCGTGCCTGTGGTCGACTCGGCGTCCCCGCCACCAGACAGCAACGCCTGCCGCGCCTCCGGCCAAGGCACCTACCATCACCAGTATGGCTGCCGGCACCATCGACGCAGCGTTGCGTTCCAGCATGGCAACCCCTGCCACCATCACCGCCGGGGCGAAGCCGGTGTAGTATTCCCCTTCCTCGAGCAGTGGCAGGCGAAAACGCGACGGCATCCACATCACGCCGGCCACCATCCAGGTAATGATTAACCGCGGCAGGCGGGGCAGGAAGGCCAATCCCAGGTAGCCCGCCCCCAGCACCACCAGAGACAGGACGATGTATGTCAGCCATAGTAGGGCCATCGAATCCGAGAGCAGCATCGATACCTCGCAACAGGAGCCGTCAGTCACGCTCCTCATGAATATTGATTTACACTGAGTATGGTACATCCCGCGACATGAAAGCACAGCCGCCCCGTCACAACTCTTCCCTGCCTTCCACCTCTCCGGTGGCCCGTTTCCGTCGCCCTGAAGACGGCGACTGGCACTGGCTGGAACAGCGCGACGACCCTGAGGTCACGGCCTTTCTCGAGGCCGCCAATCGCGAATTCGCCGACTGGTTCGCCCCTCTGGAGGGCCTGGTCGAGCGGCTCTATCATGGCCATCTGGCCCGTCGGGAGCTCGCCGTCCACGGCCTGCGCACTCCGCTGGACCATTACACCGTCTGGAGTGAAATAGCCACGCATGCCGATTATCCGCTGTGGTGGCGACACCCCAACGGCCAGGAAGACGCTGCCGAGTGTTTTCTGGACCTCGAGGAGCGTTCCAGGGCACAGGACTTCTTCGAGATCGGCGACATGGCCCTCTCCCCCGACGAAGAGTGGCTGGCCTGGACGGAAGACACCCGTGGCGATGAAACCTTCACGCTCTATCTGAAGCGCTTGCCCGCAGGCGAGCCCGTGATGCTTCTCGACGAGATCGGCCCCGAACTCACCTGGGCCGAGGACGGGTACACCCTGCTTTTCACTCGCTACGACACGACCCAACGCCCCGACAGCATCTGGCGCCTGCCGCTTGCCATTGGGGGCGTCTTCCCGCCGGCCGCCGACGAACCGGTGCTGATACTGCGCGAGGACGACCCGGAATTCTGGGTCGGCTTCGGCAAGACCCGATCGCGAGAGTGGCTGATACTCGAGAGCGCCTCGAAAGATACCAGCGAATGCCACCTGCTGCCGGCCCGCTCCCCGGCCTCGCCGCCGCGCCTTTTCCGGGCCCGTGAGCGCGGCGTCGAGGTCGGTGTCGACCACCGGCCAGGGCACTTCTATGTGCTGCATAACCGCAACGCGCCGCACTTTTGTCTCGAGGTCGTGGATGAGTGGCGCATTACGGAGTTTTCCGCCCTTGACGCAGATCCCAGCGTGCATTGGCGACCGCTCATTGCGCATCGAAAGGACGCCACGCTGGAAGGCATCGACGCTTTCGCCTGGGGTCTAGTCGTTACCGAACGCGATCATCAGGAGGCCCAGGTCCACGTCAGGGTCATCGAGCTCGATGGTGCATTGAGCATTCACCGCGACGAACGCCTGCCGCTGCCGGAAACGCCATGCAGCCTGTCACTGGGAGATTTGCCGCATTTCGACACGCGCTGCCTGCACCTGCGCGAGGAATCCTTCACCCTGCCGGTGAGCTGGATCACGCACGATCTCGACAGCGGCGAACGTCGCCTGCTCAAGCAGCAGGCGCTCCATGGCGACCTCACCCCCGACCACTTGGTGTGTGAACGGCTCTGGGCGATTGCTCACGACGGCGAGCGCATCCCTGTCTCGGTGGTCATGCGCGCCGACCTGGCCGGACATCCCCTGCCGACGCTGCTCTACGGCTACGGCGCCTATGGCGAAGTATTGGACCCCTGGTTCTCGATCGCGCGCCTGGAACTGCTGGCGCGCGGCGTGGCATTTGCCGTGGCGCATGTACGCGGCGGCGGCGACCGCGGCGAGCCCTGGTATTTGGCCGGCAAGCTCGAGCACAAGGAAAACAGCTTTCGTGACTTTCTGGCCGCCCGCAACGCCCTGGTCGAAGCCGGCATCAGTGATGGTGATCGCATTACGGCCTATGGCGCCAGCGCTGGCGGCCTGCTGGTGGGCGCCAGCCTCAACCTGGCCCCCGAGGCCTTCTGTGCCGCGGTGCTCGACGTTCCATTCGTCGACGTCCTGCGCACCATGGAGAACCCCGACCTGCCCCTGACCACCGCCGAATACACGGAATGGGGCAACCCGGACGATCCCGGCGCCAGGAAACGGATCCGCGATTATTCTCCGCTGGACAATCTTTCAGCGCAGCCCTGGCCGACGGTGTTCCTGCAGGGCAGCTGGCACGACACCCGTGTGCCGTATTGGGAACCGGCCAAGCTCTACGCGCGACTCACCGAACTCGGCACGGCTCGCGGCCCGGTGATGCTGCGCACCGACATGGCGGCCGGGCACGGTGGCGCCTCCGGGCGCTTCAAGGCCTGGCACGACAACGCCCGACAGGATGCCTATATCCTCTGGTCGCTGGGGGTAGAGTCTCGCGACGAATAACGTCAGCTTTCGCAGGCGTCAGCCATCGATCGGCAAAATGGCAATGATATGGTCCTCGAGCTGCTCCTCGGGGACCTCACGTTGGGAGACGGCAAAGCTGCGCACGCTGATACCCTTGCGGTGCATGCGCTCGGGACCGCCGGCGATCAACGGGTGCCAGCCGGCAAGCTTTCTACCCTCGGCGATGCGCCGGTAGGCGCAGGAACGCGGCAACCAGCGAAATTCCTCGACACGCTGCGGGGAGAGCTGGGTGCAATCCGGCACCTTGTCGAACCGGTTGGCGTAGTCGCCGCATCGGCAACTACCGATGTCCAGCAGCTCACAGGCCACGTTGAGCACCGCCAGATCACCGCTCTGCTCGTCCTGAAATTTCAGCAGGCAGCACTGGCCGCAACCATCGCAGAGCGCCTCCCACTCCTGCGAGGTAAGCTCGTCGAGGTCGAAACGCTCCCAGAACCGGTCTCTCATGGTCTCTCCTGCGCTACGCGGGCGCGGCTGGGCACCGGGCGCGATTCAGCGAGTTTCGCGCGGCACCGGGCGCGATTTAGTGAGTTTCGCGCGGCACCGGGCGCGATAAACTAGTAACGCGCCTGTGTCGGCATATTGTAAAGGTCGAGCAGATAGTCGTCCTTGGCCGGCGGCATCTGCAGGTAGTATCCCTTCTCGCGGATGGCCGCCATGACGTCCGCCGCCTTCGCCCGGCCCAGCGTCTTGTCCGGGGTGAGGATCAGTGTCATGGCCGGAAGCGGCCTGCCGAAGTGCTCGAGCAATGACTCGGGCACATTCACCAGCCCCTGGCGCTTGTCGACATAAAGGTAAAGGCCTTCCTTGCGCGGGCTCTTGAAGACCTCGCACAACAGCTTGTCGCCGCGCATCCGGTCATCGCTCATCAAGACACCGCCTCCAGCGCCGACACCATGTCGGCGTTGAGCCGCTCGCCTCGCCAGCCACCGGGCAACGGCAGCGCGTCTTCACCAAGATTCGCCATTACCAGCGCCTCGACGTCCCGGCGTCGCAGCAGCACTTCCGGGGCCAGACCGAGATCCTCGGCCTCGGCATTCACCACTCGCTTTACGGCCTTGACGCGTTTCTTGAACTCAGGCGCCAGGGGCGATGGCAGGGCGGGAGGCAATTGCTCCTCGTCAGCATGCCGTGCCTCGCGTACCAGGCGCAGCAGCTCATCGCCCTCCCGCTTGATCAAGGCCGGCTTGAGATCCTCGACCTGGGCCAGCTCGTAGCGATTCTCGGGGAGTTTTTCGGCGATGGCGTACAGCAGCCGGTCGTTGATCAGCCAGCCCCTGGGTAGATCGCGGCGCCGCGCCTCGCCTTCCCGCCAGATAGTGAGCCGTCGAAACGCCTCGATCTGACGCGGCGACAGGCGCCACAGTTGACGATGGCGCAAATACCACTGGCCATCGGCCGCCTCGCTACGCGTCGCCTGGGCGACCAGTTCGCCACAGTCGGCCTCGAGCCAGTCCATGCGCTGCAGCTGCTCGAGCCGCTCACGCTGGCGATGCCAGACCTCCAGCAGATAGACCACATCCAGGGCGGCGTACTGTTTCTGGGTCTCGCTAAGGGGACGCAACAGCCAATTGGAGCGCGTCTCGTCCTTGGGCAGGGTTTCGCCGACCCAGAATTCCACCAGCTTCTGGTAGCCCATGGAAGGCACTTCCCCGAGCAGGGACTGTGCGACCTGGGTATCGATCAGCGGCGCCATCGCGACCCCTGCCCAGTGGGCAAAGACTTCGAGATCCTCGCTCGAGGCATGCAGCAGCTTGACGGGGCCCGAGGCCAGCAAGCGACGAAACGCCTCGGTGCAGTCGACGGCCTGCGGGTCGACCAGATAGGCCGGTCCATCGGCGGCAAACTGGATCAGTGCCGGTACTGGATGGAAGGTATTCTCGCGGAAGAACTCGGTATCCAGGGCGATGACGTCGGCACCGGCCACTTCCATGCAAGCCGCGTCCAGGGCCTCGGCGGTGTCGATCCAGCGAATCTCGGGGGTCAAGGGCATAAGGGGTCCGGCAAAAAAGGAAATCAGTCGCTCTGAAACGGCAAGCGACCGTTGAAGGCACGGCTCAGCGTACCGCCGTCGACGTACTCGAGCTCGCCCCCCATGGGGACACCATACGCCAGCCGCGAGAGTTTCACGCCCAGGGGAGCGAGCTGGGTTGCAATGTAGTGGGCGGTCGCCTCGCCTTCAACGGTCGGGTTGGTAGCCAGGATCAACTCCTCGACGCCCCCTTCGGCGACGCGTGTCTCGAGCTGGTCGAGCCCGATATCTTCCGGGCCGATGCCGTCAAGCGGGGAAAGATGGCCATGCAGCACGAAGTAACGCCCGCGATAACCGCCGGCGTCCTCGATGGCCAGCTGATCGGCGGGAGATTCCACCACACAGAGCACGGCATCGTCACGCCGTGCACTTTCGCACAATGTGCAGATGTCCTGCTCGGTTAGGGTTCGGCAGCGACGACAATACCCGACTTCCTCGACCGCCATCGCCAACACGTCAGCCAGGCGCTTGCCGCCCTCACGATCGCGCTCGAGCAGATGCATGGCCATGCGCTGCGCGGTCTTGGGTCCTACACCCGGCAACACTCGCAGCGACTCCATCAACCGATCCACCAGGGGGGAAAAGCTCATTGGCGTCCCATGTCAGGCAACCTAGAACGGCAACTTGAAGCCGGGCGGCAGGTTCAGGCCAGCGGTCGCCTCTTCCATCTTCTCCTTGGAACTGGCCTCGACCTTACGTACGGCATCATTGACGGCGGCAGCCAGCAAGTCCTCGAGCAGCTCCTTGTCCTCTTCCATGACGCTGGGGTCAATATCGACCTTGCTGACATCGTGACGGCCATTCATGGTGACCTTGATCATGCCGGCCCCCGCCTCGCCCAGCACTTCGGCCTTGGCGACCTCTTCCTGGACGCGCTGCATCTTCTCCTGCATTTCCTGGGCCTGTTTCATCAGGTTACCCATTCCACCTTTCATCATGGCGGATTCCTCTCTGGTTGATGTGATATTGCGCGAGCGCGTGAACCTGCTCGTCATAGCCGCTAGCGGGTCAACCATCGGTACAAAGGCTAGGCCTGGGCGTCGACCGGCTTGACGGTGGATTGTATCAGGCGTGCCCCAAAGGTCTTCTGCAATTCTTGGATATGCGGGTCGCAAGTCAGGGCTTCAACTGCCTCGGCCAATCGCTGGGCGGCAAGTCGGTCGGCTTGCTGCTTGGGAGTCTCGACCGACTCGGGCAGCGGCCCCACCTCGACGACCAGGCGACGCTCGAAACCCAGCGAGGACAAGGCCTGCTCCATGCGCTGTAGATGGACATCCGCCTGCATCGCCGCAAGCGATGGGTCGAGGCGCAACCATAGCCGCTCGCCATCGTCCTGTTCGACCACACAGTTGGCCGCAAGGTTTCGGGTCAAACCGCCAAGGCCCAGCGAATCGAAACGCGCCAACCAGTCTTTATGCGTGATCCGCCCGGCCGCCTCGGCTACCGGGGCAGCCGTAGGCGGGGCGGGCTCCGGCTGGGGCGAGGGTGTCGGCTCACAGGCCATAGGCTGCGCAGCCACGGTCTCAGGCTCGACAGGCTCCGGTGATGCCGCTGCCTCCTCGGGCGGCTCTTCTGCGATCCTTTCTTCTTTCATGACCTGCTCGGCCATCGACGCGTCGCGACCGGCCGTGGCGTTTGTCATCGGGGCGCCGGTCGGCTCGCTGTCGAGCCACGGGGGGGGGGCTTCGGCGGGCGGAGGGGGTTGAGCAGGGGCTGGTTCGATCGACGACGGCATAGCCGAACCTGCCGGCTCGGGCGCCTGCGTCATGCTCGGGTTATGACTCTCGACTCCATCACGTTCGGGTGCACCACTGAGCGGCAGCGGGGTCTTCGGCGGCTGGGGCACCCCCTGGGGGCGAAAGGCCAGCATGCGCAGCAGCGTCATTTCCAGGGCCGCGCGCAAATCCGGCGCATGCTCCATGTCGCCGCGCCCCTGGATACCGATCTGGTAATAGAGTTGGACATCCTCCGCGGTAAAGCGGCTGGCCAATGACAACAGCGTCTCGCGGTCGCCGTGGGCGTTATCCAGGGCATCGGGCACCATCTGCGCGACGGCCAGGCGGTGCAGCATGCCGGTGACATCGTCGAGCACCGCGGCGAAATCCGGCCCCTGCTCGGCCAGTTGGCCGACTTCCGCCAATACGCGGGCGGCATTGACCTCGGCCATCGCCTCCATCAGGGCCAGCACGTGTCGATGATCCAGCGTGCCCAGCATGGCGGCCACGTCGGCGTGGCGCACCTCACCTTGGCCGAAGGCGATGGCCTGGTCGGTCAGGCTCATGGCATCGCGCATGGAGCCTTCGGCGGCCTTGCCCAGCAGCCAGAGGGCGCTTTCGTCGAAATCGACCCCTTCGGACCCAAGCACGGCGGTCAGATGGCCGACGATCCGTTCGGGCGGCATGTGCTTGAGGGTGAACTGCAGGCAGCGGGACAGCACTGTGGGCGGCAATTTCTGCGGGTCAGTGGTCGCCAGCAGGAACTTCACGTGCGGGGGCGGCTCCTCGAGTGTCTTGAGCAGCGCATTGAAACTGTGGGTGGAGAGCATGTGCACCTCGTCGATGAGGTACACCTTGTAGCGCCCCTGGGTGGGAGCGTACTGCACGTTGTCCAGCAGTTCGCGCGTGTCTTCCACCTTGGTGCGCGATGCGGCATCCACCTCGATGAGATCGACGAAGCGCCCCTCATCGATGGAACGACAACTGTCGCACTGGCCACACGGCGTCGAGGTTACGCCATCGTCGCCCCGCCCGTTCGCCGTGCAGTTGAGGCATTTCGCCAGAATGCGCGCCAGGGTCGTCTTGCCGACGCCACGAGTGCCGGTGAACAGGTAGGCGTGATGCAACCGCCCCTGGTCGAGCGCATTGACCAGCGCCCGACGAACATGATCCTGGCCGACCAGTTCATGAAAGGTACGCGGTCGCCACTTGCGGGCCAGAACCTGGTAGCTCATGCAGCGCGGATCCTTGCAGTTGAACGAACAGCAGTGGGAGGGAAGGCGGCCCGAAATCGACGGGCTGCCCCGACATCAATCGACTGATCCGATATTGATGGCTGAAGATACCCGTTCATTCTAGCGACTGGGGCAAGCCCCGGAAAGCCGGCATTCCGCCACCGGCACGCTGCGGCGTCAGTCATTCGCGACAGACACGATTGCGACCCGACATCTTGGCCTGGTAAAGCGCCTTGTCGGCCTGCGCCCATATCAAGT
Organism: Halomonas korlensis; assembly: GCF_900116705.1. GTDB lineage: Bacteria > Pseudomonadota > Gammaproteobacteria > Pseudomonadales > Halomonadaceae > Halomonas > Halomonas korlensis. The sequence continues at coordinate 543,700 of NZ_FPBP01000001.1, forward strand.
GAAATCTTGCACAACCGGGTGAGACCGTGGACACGCCCGCGCTGAGGGTGGCGTGAAAGAGGCGACCCTCCTCATCGTCGAAGGTCATGGCGGCAAAGTCCTGGCGCAGCGTTTCGGCGATGCGCTCGGCGCCGTCACCCAGGGTCGAAGGCAGAATCAGCAGAAATTCCTCTCCGCCGGTGCGTCCGGCGATATCAGTGGCACGCAGGCGTTTCTCGAAGATACTGGCCAACGCCTTGAGAACGCGATCGCCCACCATGTGGCCTCGCACATCATTGACCTGCTTGAAATAATCCAGGTCGATCACGACGAGTGAGAAAGGGGTACCGTAACGATGGAAACGCGCGAGTTCTTCTTCCAGGCAGTGTATGAGATGACGTCGGTTATAAAGCCCGGTGAGCGCATCGGTTACCGACTGCTGGCGTAATTCCTGCTCCAGCCGTTTACGCTCCTCGATCGTCGTGATCAAACCGTGCCACAAGGTGCCGCCATCGCTGGTGCGCTCGGGAATCGCCCGACCCTCGACCCACAGCCAGCGGCCACCGCTATAGGCACGGTACTCGCAGACCCAGTTGTCCAGCGTCTCGGCAGACTGCTGAATGGTTCGCAAGACTTCATCGAGGTCATCATGATGGATGGCGGCAAAGACGATGGACGCATCGCGCTGGACCTCCTCAGGGGTCACGCCATAAAAGTCGTAAACTCGCTCGCTGATGAACGGGAAGTGGAACCGACCCTCGGCGTCCAGCAGAAAGGTATGAATGACGCCAGGGACCGAGCGCGCCAGTTTCTCCCAACGCAGGCGCTGCTCGTATCGCTCGGTGATGTCCTCAAGGATGCCCATCAGGCGCTGCGGTGCATGCCCGTATCGATCAGAGGAAGGCTCGCTGCGTTGATGCACCCATATCCAGGTTCCGTCATCGCGGCGCAGGCGGTACTTCTGATCAAAATGAGCCGGTGTCGCACCCGGCGAGTCGAGGCTGTTATTCTCGACGTGCGTGACAGCCGCTGCAAAAACGTCGCGCTCCTCCGGGTGCACACGCTCGGTCAAGGAGCGGACACTCAAGCATCCGGTGTAATCGATGGGTAATCCGATGATCTTGATGACTTGCTCGTCGCCGCGAAAGGCGCCCTGGGCAATGTCCCACTCCCACACACCGACCCCGGTCAGTGATACGACCGTTTTGAGGGCACGCGTGATCGTGAGGTGATCTGCATTCCCTGAGTCATTTTCCATTAGTGTCGGACCCCAGCTCAGGTTCGCAGCCTATAAGTGTGGCTTGTTGGCAATATCACCACCATGTCCCGACATGGCGAGCGAATCAACGGCGAACCGCCTGGCCGCATTCCGTCGCCAGAGCACGCGACCGGCTCAATGCTTGACGGTAGTACAAATTCTCGCTTGTCGCTTGATTAGCCGATTCACACAGGATGACAATCGCGACTCATGACGAAACGGAGCCCACGATGACGCTGACGCCCCCCTTGATGGCCGCTCTTTCGGCACTGGTTGCGTTCATTCTCGCCTATGCACTGGCCAGCGTCCTTGGCGGACGTCGACGCGACACCGAACGCCGTCGCCATCAAGCCATGGTAGCGGAACAGCGCGAAGCATTGGCGACCCTCGCCGCCCAGCACGACAATGCCTGCGACACCCGCGACCGTTATGAGCACTGGTGGCGAGAGGAGAAAACCGCTCGGGAACGGGACGCCAAGGATCTGTCGGACTTGCAGTCCCGCCATGCCGAGCTTATGACGACCCTTGAACAGAAACAGCAACATTTCACCGCACAGCTCAACTGGGTTCGTGAAAACCGTGACCAGCTCAAGCAGGAATTCGAGAACCTCGCCAACGAAATCCTCGAGCGCAAGGGCAAGGCATTTTCCGAATTGTCACAGAAGAATATCAGCGGGCTCTTGCAACCCATCCAGACCGAGATGAAGGGCTTTCGCGAAAAGGTCGAATCGATTCATCGCTTCGACATCGAGCAGCGCGCCAGCCTGCGTACGGAGCTCGTGCAACTGCAAAACCTCAACCGTGAAATCACCGACCAGGCCAGCAAGCTCACCCAAGCCCTCCAAGGGCAGAAGAAGCTACAGGGCAACTGGGGTGAGCTGATGTTGGAGAATGTGCTGGAAGGCGCTGGCTTGCGACTCGGTCACGACTATACCCGTGAGCAGAGCTTCAACACCGACGAGGGTCGCCGCCGTCCCGATGCCGTGGTCTACCTTCCCCAGCAAAAGCACCTGGTGATCGATGCCAAGACCTCGCTCTCGGCCTATGTCCGCTACGTCAACGCAGATGACGACGAATCCCGCCATCGGTCTCTGGCCGAGCACGCCCGGGCGGTAGGCGCGCGCATCAACGAGCTTGCCGACAAGCATTACTACGACCTCCCGGGACTGAACTCTCCCGAAGTGGTCGTGATGTTCATCCCCATCGAGTCGGCTTATGTCGAAGCACTGAAATTCGACACGACGCTCTACCAGCGAGCCATCGAGCAAAATGTGCTGGTCGCCACGCCCACTACCCTGCTGACCAGCCTGAACATCGTGCGCCAGCTGTGGCGCTTCGAGGACCAGAGCCGGCACAGTGCCGAGCTGGCGCGGCGCGCCGAAAAGTTCTATAACAAGCTACGATTGTTCCTGGAAAGCATGCAGGACGTCGGTCAAAAGATCGACGGCGCGCGCGAGAGCTACGACCAAGCCATGAATCGATTGATCAGCGGCCGTGGCAATCTGATCAAGCAAACGGCGGAGTTCAGTGAACTTGGTGTTGCCGTCAAGAAGGAATTGCCGGCGGAACTGGTCGATCGCGCCAGGCTGGAACTGTCTGCCGAACGAGCGTCGACCGCTGCAACGTCCTCTGACGAGGCGAGGGAGAAGGCAGGGATAGCGAGAAGGCGAGAATCGAGGGCTTGAAATGGAGGCGGCCCCGCCAGCCACATCCCGGCACACGCGTCCACCACTACCGTTGCTCCCTTCCGGGCCTGGCGGGGTTTGCGGTCTAGCGTTGCGGGAGGACCAACAGGGCCACCATCGAAGACGCTTTGAGCGTCACTGCTCAGCAAGACGCCTATTGTCTGCCGAGCGGTGCGCACTATAGCAATGCTCGTGACGAACAACAAGAACCACTCACCTCATTCTTGCGGCGCAGAGGGCCGAGGATGAGAGTCGCTGCACCTTCGTGTATGGTGACGAATCAACAATAAACGTTCACCCACCAGGAGAGGCACATCATGAAGAAGGATCCAAACAAGGGTTATATCGCCCTGTTAGGCTGGAGCCTGAATGCCATCGAAGCTGCCGAAAACTTTGATCGCCGCTATGTCGTCGTAGCGCCTGAGTGGGCAGAAGAATACTGTCAGAAGCACGATATTCCCTATGTCCCCTGGAATTTCGAGCGCCTCAACGATCGCTCCATGGAAATTGCCGAAACCCTGCAGAAGATGGGCGTCGACGTTGCCATCCCGCTCTATGAAGAAACCGTAGAATGGGCCGGCGCCGTCAACTCGCTGCTGCTCGACAGCCCGCGCATTTATGGCCAGTCGCTGCTGATGCGCGACAAGGCGCTGATGAAGCGTCGCGCTCAGCTTGGTGGCATTCGCGTGGGCATTTTCGAAGAAGCCCACGACAAGGAAGACGTCGTCCGCTTCCTGAAGCGGGTCAATCAGACACTGTTGAAGCTGGATGGCGACCCCAACGACCCCATCCACCTCAAGGCCTTCGACAAGGCAGGCTGTCTGGGCCACCGAGTCATCCGCACGCCGGATGAGGTCGATACCATTCCCGAGGAAGAATTCCCGGTACTGATGGAATCGCACCTCGATGGCTGGGAGTTCGCCGTCGAGGCCTGGATTCACAACGGCAAGATCGCCTTCCTGAATATTTCCGAGTACGTGACCCTGGGCTATTCCGTCTTCGTGCCCGCATCGCCGGAACTCGAGAAGTATCGCCCGCAGATCGTTGCCCAGATCGAGAAACTGATCAAGGCATTCGATATCGACTTCGGTCTGATCCATCCCGAATACTTCGTGACCAGCGACAACGAGATGTACTTCGGCGAAGTCGCCTATCGTCCGCCCGGTTTCAAGGTGTTCGAACTGCTGGAGCGGGTCTACGGCTTCAATGCCTACCAGGCCACCATGCTGGTATTTGATCCCAAGACGACCGAAGAAGAGGTCAAGGCCTTCTTCCCGAAGGAAATTGTCGATGCCAACGGCTATGCCGGCTGCTTCGGCGTGTATCCGCGACGTCGTGTGGTCAGCAAGCTGGAGATTCCCGAGGAAGTCGAGGATCACCCCTACTTCGAGTCGCATGAGCTCAACGCGCCGGCCGAAGAGACCGTCACCAAGCGTACCGCCTTCGGTACCCACTGGGGCCTTATCTACTTCAAGGGCGAGGATGCCCACACCCTGCGCGACCTGTTGAAACACCAGGAAGAACTTGATTTTTATGTATAAACAAGGGGCCATCAAGCTGATGGCCACCTGAGGAAAAGGAGTCGGCGTGACAACGTACGGACCCACGCAAGACGCCAATGAAACCCCGGCAGGCAACGACAAGCTCGTGGGTCTGCTGGCCAAACTCGACGAAGCCACCACGCTTCTCACGAACTCTCGCGAGTTTGCCAAACCGGCAAAACTCCCGCGGGTGTTCGATACCGCTCGACGTGTCTTGCTACAGGAAGGCGGTGCCGCCGCCATCGAAGCACGCGCTCAGGCCCTGGAAGAAGCCGGTGTGTTTGTCGGCTCCGACTGGGAAACCCCTCAGTACCTGGTCCCCTCCCTGACGACACATTCGCTCAAGAGCACCGACACCAACACCGTGGTGATCGAAGTGCTCAGTGAACTGCGCCTGTTGGCGGTGGCCAAGGGCGATTATCTGCATCCGCTGATATCATCCGAACAGGCCCATCACTATCTCACTCAGGTATTGGCGCTTAACCTGTCGCTGTTGTTTGGTACGCCGAGCGAGGCCGAGCGCGAATCGCAGGGCCGCCTGGCGCAGATTCCTCGCCATCTGTTTCATCACCTGGCCGACCGGATCGGCTACGAACACATCATCGATCGGCTGATTGACGAGATCTGGCGAATCCTGCAACAGCGCCCGATTCTGGTTGAGCCGGTCAAACAGATGATTACCCAGATCGCCATCTGCCAGGCCAACCCCGAGATCGACCTGGGTGTCAGCGGCCAGGGGGCCGACCGTCTGGTCAGCTCCCTTTTTGGTCCTACCCAGGCATGTCGGGAGGATCCTGGCGTTGAGGTCTATCGCGAACGCCTCGTGAGCATGGATAGCTCGGCACTGCAGAGCGAAGCCACCGGTTTTGCCCGTGCCATGCACGACACTGGCCTGGTATCGCCCTACCACACGGTGCTGCTGCGCCATCTGCTCGACCACAGCGACCATCTGCTGTCCGAGGCGCTGGGGCTCTCCTCGACCGGCCGTGACTGCCTGCTCTGCTACCACGAGCTGGTCCATGCGCTGATACGGGCCGGCGTCCATCCGACCACCCCCCAAGCGGTCTATGGGCTGACGCTGACGCTCGAGCGCGGCATTCTCTATCAGCCGCCCGTGGCACCGGCGATGTGGCGCCAACTGGGGTTGAGCCTCAGCGAGTGGTCGAAGGCACGCTTGAATCTGGCCTTTGGTGATTCCGTTTCGCCCCGCGCCCGCCTGGTGGAAGGCGTGCTCTGCGTCCTGGGTCTTCCGCTCGGCGTCGGCCAGGGCAACAACCCCACCTGTCAGTCGGCCCGCGCCCTTTCGATGTGGGCCTACAACGATCCGGACTATCTGCTGCAGATGGTGGCCTGGGCGGCGCGTGATGACGATATCATCATGCACTTCGAGGGCATGCCGCTTTCCTCCATGGCCAGCCTGTCCGGCGTCGCCACGGAACTCCCCATGGACCTAGATCCGGTATCGCTGATCGTCGTCCCGCACCTGGATCGTATCTATGCCGAGATGGTCAGGCGCTGCATCGGCCGCGAAGGCGACCCGCACCGCTGGGTCAATCCTGAATTCCACGGCTGGTGGTCGGGACGCGGCTTTCGCATCAATGTCGACGTCGCCACCGGCCAACTGGACGAGCTCGATGCGTTTTTGCGCCACTTCTACGCCAGCTATCATCCCTACTACAACGGCAACCAGCCGCTGATCCATCCGCAACCCGCGGGCATTGCGGTCACCGACAGCGCGGCTCGCTTCATCGGCTGGCACGCCATTACGATACTGCGTGTGTCACTGGATCCTGACGATGTGATGCGGGTGTACTTCTTCAATCCCAACAATGACAGCGGTCAGGATTGGGGCGATGGCATTCAGGTCAGCACCGCACGTCATGGCGAACGCTTCGGCGAATCCTCGCTCCCCTTCGAGGAGTTTGCCTCACGGCTCTATATCTTCCATTACGATCCGCTTGAGCGCGGTGAACTTGCCGAGATTACCCAACAAGAACTCGACCGCGTGATCGGCCATATCCATCGCAGCTGGGGAGCCAACCGGATTCCGCCCACGAACCTGCAAGCCTCGATGGGTCCGGAAGGCGCTTGATCGATCCCGGCGGCGGCTGCCGCCGGAGCCTCAATCGGCACCTACGGGATAACGATGCCGTAGCCAGCGCGCCCAGAGGGGCGCAAAGAGCATGAGCGCAACCATGCGCAGCAAATGGTGAAAGACCACGAATACCGGATCGACGCCCAGCGCCACGGCCAGTATCGCCATCTCGCCAATCCCTCCCGGGGCAAGCGCCAACAGCGCCACATCCCGCGGCACGCCCACCCAGTGATGGATGAGTTCGGCGAAGCCCGCCAACACCACCAAGGCCAGTAACGTGGCCACCGTGGCCATGCCCAGATAACGTCCCAGACGACCTTTCGACATCCCGCGAAACCGCGAGCCGATAGCGCTGCCCAGCACCCAGAGCATCAGGTTCATGCCCCAAGCGGGGAGTTCGAGGCTGGCGATATCAAAGCCCGAGAGCAGTGCTGCAAAGATCAGTGGCGCCAGCAGTGCTGGCGTGGGCAATCTTACACGGCGACCGAGGGGCAACAGTAGCGGCAAGGCCAATAACATCCACGGTGCCGCAAGGGTGCTCGGGCTCGCCATCGCCTGACCCCTGGGTCCCTCGAAGACCCAGAACAGCGGTGGCAGTATCAAAACCACCAACACCACCCGCAATGACTGCGCCACCGCGATGCGCCGCGGGTCGCCCCCGCAACTCTCACCCATCAGGATCATTGCCGTCATCGCACCGGGCGCCGAGGCAAACCAGGCGCTCACCGGATCGAAACCGCAACGACGGTACCAGGCCGCGGCAATCGCCGTTGAGGCCGCCACCCCGGTCAGCAGCAAGGCCGCCGACAAGGGCCAATCGGCCACTCGCTGGGCCAGATCGGGCGTGACCTGGCTGCCCAACACCAGGCCCAGCACCCCGAGAAACGCTTCACGCAGCCGCTCAGGCACCGCGACTTGCATGCCCCTGGCCGACATCGCGATATTGGCGACCAGAGGCCCCAGCATCCAGGCCAGCGGCAGCCCCAGGAAATGAAACAGCACCCCACCGACCGCCCCGACACCAAGCGACCTCGCCAGCGCGACTCGAGTAGTCTGCTTCATATTCCACTGCACTTTCTGCTGCACTCGCGACGCCTTCGTTACTCGGCTAAACAATCCATTATGTCATAATGCCGTCCGCGCCACTCGCCTCAGGATCCGTCATGCCACGCCTCGATCAGCTCCTCGTCGCACAGGGCCTGGCCCGCTCACGCACACGGGCCCAGCGGTTGATCCGCCATGGCCGGGTGAGCCTGGCCGATGGCCATCGCGTGCTGACCAAGCCGGGAGAAAAGCTGGCGGACGACACCCGGCTACGGGTCGTCGAGGACCCGGAAGATCGCTATGTATCACGCGCCGGGCTCAAGCTCGAGGCGTTGCTCGAAGACATCGGCCTGCGTCTGGATGACATGCAGGTACTGGACGTGGGGCAATCCACCGGGGGCTTCACCGATTGCGCGCTGCGCTACGGCGCACGTCATGTGATCGGGGTGGAGGTCGGTCATGGGCAACTCGACCCGCAACTTCGATGCGATCCGCGGGTAACCTGCATGGAGGGCATGAATGCCCGCACCATGGCCACCGATCCTCGCCTTCTCGACACCCTGTCACGCCATGGGGCGAGCGCGCCCGACCTCGCCGTCATGGATGTCTCTTTCATTTCCCAGACGCTGATCCTGCCGGAGCTGGCTGCCTTGTTGTCTCCTGGCGGCGCGCTGCTGAGTCTGGTGAAACCGCAGTTCGAAGTCGGCCCCAGCGGCGTGAATGCCCGCGGCCTGGTCACCCAACCGACCCGTCGCCACCGTGAAGTGGCGCAGCGAATTCACCGTTGCTGTGAGGAAAACGGCCTGAGCATCCAGCACTGGCAACCCAGCCCGCTGCTCGGTGGCGACGGCAACCAGGAATTCCTGCTTTACGCTCGACGCGAATAAGTCGGCGCTCAGCGCGAAGCGTCACCGGCCTCTACCTCGCCGGGATCGCCCTTGGCACCCGGGGGCGGATGCACAGGCCGGGGCATCGGCGCGTTTGGATCACTCTCTACCTTCTTCGCTTTGCCATCCGCACGGTGCAACCAGACGTCGAGCTGGTTAAAGGCGATATCGACATCATGGTCGGCAAACAGCTCACCGACCCGGCAATTTATCTCATCGGTGGCAAACAGCCGGTCGCCCAGGCTGTTGACGAAGATGCGCAGCTCGAATTTCAGCGTGCTGTCGCCGTAGCTCATGAAGAACACCTGGGGCTCGGGGTCGGCCAGCACGCGGGGATTCTCGTCAGCCGCCCGGCGCAACAGCTGATGGACCAGACGATGATCCGAGCCGTAGGAGACACCATACGTCAGTACGACACGCGTCACCGTATCGGAGAGCGACCAGTTGATCAGCTGGTCGGTCACGAAGGTCTTGTTGGGAATGATGATCTCCTTGCGATCGAAATCGGTCACCGTGGTCGCGCGGATACGGATCTTGCTTACCGTCCCCGTCAGGTTGCCAAGCGTGATGGTGTCGCCGATACGCACCGGTCGCTCGAAGAGAATGATCAACCCCGACACGAAATTGGCGAAGATCTCCTGCAGGCCGAAGCCCAGACCGACCCCCAGGGCCGCCACCAGCCACTGCAACTTGTTCCAGGAAATCCCCAGCGTGGAGAGCCCCAATACCAGCCCAGTACCGAGGATCGTATAGGAAAGCAGTGATGTGATGGCATAGGCACTACCTTGCTTGAGCTCGAGGCGTGACAGCACCATCACCTCGAGCAGGCCCGGCAGATTGCGTGCCAGCATCAACGTCAAGGCAATGATCAGGAGTGACGTGAAGATATCCGCCACCGACAAGGTATCGGTGATCAACTCGCTGCCTTCGCCTTCGCCACCGCCCCAGAGCGCCACGCCCTCAAGATACGCCAGCACCGAAAGAAGATCCGCCCAGACCAGATAGAGCAGCAAGACCATGCCGATCAGCAACAGCAGTTTCGACAGACGCAAGGACTGCTGGTTGATCTGCTCCATGTCCAACGGTGGCTCCTCTATCACCTCCAGGCCGCCATCGGCCCCTTCCTGCGCCTGGACGCGACGCCTGGCGAGCGCACGCTTGAAGGCCAACCGCCGCGCGGCGACAGCCAGCCCCCGCACCACTGCAGCTTCTACCAGTATCCACAGCCCCAGCAGGTAGAGGGTGATGACAAAATGCTCCACCAGACTCAGTGCCGTGTACTCGTAGCCGAAAATGATCAGGCCAGCCAAGGCGAGCGGCACCAGTGCGATGACCAGCCCCAGGACCAGCCTGAACAGCTTGATGCCGAAGAAAGGGGTGTGGGCAAGGATAAGCCTTGCCAGCAGCACGCACATGGCTACCAGCCCCACAAGCAGCACGCCCAAGGCCACGGGTCGCTGATTCAGGCTGATGTCGCCGTCACGTGCCAAAATCGACACCAGCAGCACTGGCACCAGCGCCACACCCAACCATTGCAGCAACCAGCGCAAGCGACGCACATAACCTGCCGGCCAATGGAAATGCTTGGTCGCCACGCCATCGGGCACCAGCAGCCGACGCGCCCAGGCGATGACCGCCCAGGCGGCAGCCAGGTGCCAGCAGGCCTGGCCAAGCTTGATCGCAATGCCTTGCCCTCCCGCCACGAATGCCACGCCCAGCCCCGCCAACACCAGGGGTCCATGTAGCGCCAGCAATGCGTTCAATACGATCGCCTGCGGTGTGTGGGCCTGACTATCGCTGCGTAACCGGCCAATCTGATCATGCAGCACCGCCAGACGTCGCTTGATACGCCCGCGGCTCCATAACAACAGCCCCGACACCACCAGGAAGGGCAGGCCGAAAAGCGCCTCAGGACGCGGGACCCGCCAATTCATCGGCAGGGCCCCGCGCCATTCGCCTTGTTGCCATTCATTGGCAAGCAAGGAAGGCAGCTGACCCAGCCAGGACAGGCCCAGCGGCCGACGATTGGCGACCCAGAACAGCTGCTCATCGATGGTGGCTCGCAACTCGTGAGAATTTTCCAACACTTGCTGCTGATTGAGCTGCAGCTCAATCGCCACGCTCAACAAATTGCCATAGGTCTGCTCGAGCTGATCAACCAGTTCCCGGCGCGACTGGTAAAGGCGTGCCAGGGAAGCCACCAACTCGGGGGTAGCCTCCATGTCGGCCTCACGCAGCCGCTCTCGTGCTAACTGCTCACCCTGGCGTAAGGCGTCTCGCTGGCCGGCCAGGTCGAACTGGCGCAGACGCTGGTCGGCAATTTCGTCCTGAAGACCTCGGCGAGCCTCCACCTGGGGCAGCGCCCTACGCTGTTCGCGAAGTATGCGCGACAACAACAGGCTGCCCCGAATCGCACGAATCTGTTCGTTGAGGCTGCGCTGGAGCTGGCGGACCTTTTCGAGTTGACTGCGCACCAGCAGGCTCTCGCGGACCAGATCATTGCTGTGATCGCTGGCTTTCAACAGCTCAAGGCTGAGCTCGCGATTGGTTCGAAGAGCCTGCTCGAGCACGGGATGGCCGGCGGCGATCATCGGATCGTTGCGTGCCGCATCCGCGATAGCCTGCTCCGCGACCAGACGCCGCTTGCGGTCAATGACGCTTTGCAGAACCCCTAGCGTCATGCGCTGTCGCGCCACCTGGTGGGTCAGCAGATCACGTTGCTGCTGAGCCAGTTCGCGCAATTGGGTATTGGTCGCCAGTTCTCGCTGATGAAGGCGCAGCTGCAGCTCCGCCAGATGTCGCGAGACACGCAGCTCCAGCAACCGGGCATCGTTTTCGTTAAGCGCGGTGGGCTCGAGATTGTCCAAGGCGCGACGAGCCTGCTCGGAGGCCTGCATTGCCTCGGCAATGGCTCGCTGAGCGCGTTCCGGCAGCGTCTGGGCTGCCAACAACTGTGCGTTGACCTCAGCCAACCGATCCTGCCGCTGCTGGAGTTCAGCCTCTGCTTCCTGTTGACGCGCCTCCAGTTGCTTCAGCGGCAAGTCATCGAGGTCGGTCGCGGAAATCAGGGCATCGCCGTCTTCTTCCGCAACGCGCTCACGCTCCAGACGCAATACCTGTTCCGGCGCCCGTTCGACACGCTGGTTGAGGTTGGCGAGGCGCTCCTCGGCCTGGGAGATCTGCTCCAGCATCGAAAGCACGGCCTGGAGTGCCTGGATGTCCTGCAGTACGGCGTCAGTGGGCGTTTCTCCCTCCTCGGGCTGTAACTCGGCCAGACGTTGCGCCACTTGCTCACGCTCGGGCAGCGATTCGTCGGCCACCGCCAGGCCGGCCGTCCCGACGATCAATGCCAGCCAGAGAAACAGGTAGCCAGCAATACGCGCGACCCGCCGCCCGAATGAGGGTAATATACATCGCATTATTTTCATCAACCTTCCTGGCGGTTTCGGCCGTATGAGGACCTGCCGATTCTCGGCTTACCGGAGTCGCAAGACAATGCATCAGCGGTTCGACCAGTTGACTTGGTTGTACGGAATGGTAGAAACGTCGTTCATACGCCGCATGGGGTCGTCAATCCAATGAATGTGACACGCTCATTCCCCCTGTTCGCCCTCTCGCTGGCCCTCGGGGCGCAGCCATTGGCAGCGCAGGCACAAGAGCCACCGCTCTCCGATGCAGAACGTGCCGCGATTCAGTCACGCATCGAAACGCTCAATAATGAGCTCGAGTCGCTGCGTCGCCAGCTGAGCGAGGAACAACGGGGCACCGACCCGGCCTCCGTTAAAGTCGCGCCTGCCTCACAGGTATCAGACGTCTCACCCGCCCCTGAAGAGGAGCTGGCCAGTGTTCAGGAACGCCGTGAGCTTGAACGGGAATCCGCCAATAACCCCTTCTCGATCACGACTCACCGGCGCAATTATCTGCTGCCGCTTACCTATAACCTCAATCCCAACGACAAGGGCTTCAGCTCCGGCGACCCCGATCGTGCCGAGGTCAAGTTTCAATTCAGCGCCAAGTTCAATCTGGTCGACGACCTCTTCGGCGACGCAGGAGGGGATCTGTACTTCGCTTACACTCAGCGCAGCTGGTGGCAAGCCTACAACGCCGATTCCTCCTCGCCTTTTCGCGAGACGAACTACGAGCCGGAAGTCTTTATCGACTTCGATACCCGATGGTCACTGCTGGGCTGGACCAACATCTACAATCGGCTGGGCCTCAGTCACCAGTCCAACGGGCGTTCCAGCGAACAGTCACGCAGCTGGAATCGAGTCACCCTGCAGTCGACTTTCCTGAACGATGACTGGGCAGTGACAGTGGCACCGCACTGGCGGATACCCGAGTCCGAGGATGAAGACGACAATCCCGATATCCATCATTACATGGGCTATGGTGACGTCACGGTGGCGCATCGCTTCAATACCGACCAGGAAGTCAGCATGCTGGTGCGGGGCAGCCCCCGCGACGGCAACATGGGAGCCCAGCTCGACTATTCCTGGCCCCTGTTCGGCAATGTGCGCGGACATGTGCAGTATTATTCAGGCTACGGCGACAGCCTGATCGATTACGATCATCGTACCCAGCGTCTCGGCATCGGCTTCAGCCTCAATCCGCTGTTTTCCGGTAACGGTCTCGACCAGTGAAGGTCTCTCATCGGAAAGTCTATTACTGAAGAGAAAGCGCATTGAACTCACCCCCGCTGCTGCTATGCTGAGCGTGTCATTCACCATCCAAGGAAGACCCCATGGCTAACCGCCTGCCCCATGCCAGTGAATCTACCAAACAATTAAGAGAAGACCTGCAACACCTCACGCAGACCGTCGAAGAACTCGTGAATGCCACTGCCGACGACTCCCGGAGTAACATCAAGGAGTTGCGTAGCCGGGCCGAGACTCATCTGAAGAATACCCGTGCGCGTCTCGAAGCTCGTGGCGAGCGGCTTTATGGTGAAGCACGCGAAACCGTTACCGAGCAGGCCGATGTGCTGGACGATTACGTTCACAAGAACCCCTGGACCAGCATCGGTGTCGGCACCGGGGTAGGTGTCCTTATCGGTATGCTCATCGGGCGGCGCTGATGGCATCGAGCCTGGGCCCGACGCAACGCCTGTTCACTGCCGGCAAGCGCTTGCTGAACAGTCTGCTGGCTACCGGCGAGACGCGTCTGCGCCTCGCGGTACTGGAACTCGAAGAAGAACGTGCGCGGCTCGTGACGCTGCTGTTGCTGGCCGGATTGAGCTTGATACTGCTGATGCTGGGTCTGGGCGCGTTGACCACGCTGATCATCGTGATCTTCTGGGAAAGCCATCGCCTGACGGCCATCGCGGTCAGCGCGGTGGTACTGCTGCTCAGCGGCGCCGGCGTGGCGGCTTGGGTGATGCAACTGGCGCGTCGTCGTACGCTGCTGGCCAGCACACTGGCTCACCTGGCAACCGACCGCGAGCTGTTGGAGTATCGGCGTGATACCTAGAGTGAAGGCGAGTCGCCCCCCTGTTATCACCAACGACGTACCCATCAGCCGTGCCGAGCGCAAGGCACGGCTGGAGGCCAGTATCGAACAGCAACGCATCGACATCCTGGTGGAAGCGAGCCGCTGGAAAGACGCGAGTCGTCCTCTGGACGATGCATGGCGAGGACTGATGCGTTTCAAGGGCCCGCTTTATGCAGTTGGGGGGTTCCTGCTGCTTCGTGGGTCGCGTAAACCCGGCGCGCTGGCGCGCCTCACCCACCGCGTGGAGGGCGGCGTCATCCTGTTCAATCGTGCACGTCACTTGCTGCGCATGCTTGATTGATGCCGTGCCTGTTTTGCTAGCCGTGCTTCTTTCTCTAACTAAGCCCAAATGACCCATTACAGCCATCGTGCTGACAGGAGCCCGCCATGGCCATTGCTCTCACCCTGCACCTGCTCGCTGCACTCATCTGGGTCGGTGGGATGTTTTTCGCCTGGCTGATTCTCAGGCCGGTTGCCGCGACATTGCTCGAGCCGCCCACCAGACTGACGCTGTGGCTTGGGGTATTCCGGCGTTTCTTCCCCTGGGTATGGGGCACCATTCTCATTCTGCTCGTCAGCGGGTTCTGGATGCTCTTCGGGGTCTTTGGCGGGATGGCCGGCGCCGGTTGGCATGTCCACCTGATGCTGGTCACCGGTCTCGTCATGATGGCGATCTTTCTGCACATCTGGTTTGCCCCCTACTCGCGTCTGGGACGCGCCGTGGGTAAGGAAGACTGGGCAGCAGGCGCCAAGCAGCTCGGGCAGATACGCCAGCTTATCGGGCTCAACCTGATCCTTGGGCTCGTCACCGTGGCAGTGGCCTCAGGCGGGCGTTTTCTCTGATTCAGCTTGTCGCTTTCACTACGCCCTTCTCACGACTCGACGTTGCCCCCTGCCCCACCAAGGCTGAAACATTCAGCGGCACACTGATAGTAAAAATAGGTAAAAACAGGGCAGCAAAAGGGCCGCCTCCCTGGGGAAGGCGGCCCTGCAAGCGTCGAGCCGTGTCAACGAGTCACTTGTCTTAGCTGCTGGTCGACTTCTTGCTCTTGTCGGTCTGCCGCTGACTTTTCTGTGACGCATCGTCAGCTTCTTCCTGGCCCTTCTGGAGGGTACTCTCTACCTCTTCCTGGCCCTTCTGGAAGTTTTCCTGAAGCTGCTTCTGGCCCTTCTGCATGTTCTCTTCGAGCTGCTTGCGGCCCAGCTGCATGTTCTCCATCGTCAGCTGCTGAGTCTCCTTCAGGTATTCCTGGCTCAAGGAACGGATCCTGTCGGCATCTTCCTTCAAACGCTCGCTCATTTCCCGGACAGCCTGCTGCTGCTGCTCGATCACCTGCCGGAAACTTTCGGAATCTCTGACTTCAAGCCAGGAGCGAGATTGCGCCAGGCTGGTATCGGCAAACGCACGAACGGCATCGAACTGTGCCGAAAACAGTTGTTCAAAATAATCTGTGGTCAGTGCCCCGTAGGCACGCACCGGCTCGACGATGGAATTTTCGAACTGCTCGGTGGCTCGCTCAGTCGCCTGATTGGCGTCTGTCTTGGTCCTTTCAGCGCTCATCTAACCTCTCCTTGTCGTGTAGCAACTCAAGTAAAGTAACTACATTAGTGAACTAATCACACAGTGAAGTCACTACTAAAGCAAAATGTACTAACAGCATGCATCACCTCAAGAGGGCTGATGCTATCCGAGCCAACAATGTAGTAGAAGTATGAACCCCAAGCTGGCAACGCCATTCTTACTCATCGAAGCGATACCTGCCACTACACTAACTAAAGTATAATCGTTCGCCACCATTCTGTCCGTGCGGTACCACACCCAAATGCTGCATAACAGCAAATATTTCGTTATATAGAGAGAACAAAGACTTCTTCAAGCCGCAGCGCAGTCATATTGATTGCTAGAACGACTCCCCGCACGCGACCCCCGATGCCCAGGCCCATTGAAAGTTGTGTCCGCCGAGCTCGCCGGTAACGTCCAGCACTTCACCAATGAAACGCAACTGGGGCAGCGACACGACTTCAAAGGTCCGCGATGAGATCGCTCGCGTATCGATCCCTCCCATCGTGACTTCGGCGGTTCGCCACCCTTCCGTTCCGGCAGGTTTGAGCCGCCAGGCTTTCAGCCGCTCGGCCCATTCTGAAAGCGCATGATTGGAGCGTTCGGCCAGCATGCCGTCGGCTCCGTACCACTCGATCAATGCCTGGGCGAGCCTCTTGGGCAACTGCTCGGCAAGCCAGCCCGAGAGGCGGCGCCTGGGCGTTTGGCGACGCGCCGCTGTCAGCGCCTGGTAGGCATCGATACCGGGCAACAGGTTGATGATAAGCTCATCGCCTGGCATCCAGACGCTGGAGATCTGCAGCATCGCCGGCCCCGATAGCCCGCGATGGGTAAACAGCATCGGCTCGTGATAGCAGCGATTTCGGCAGCTCACGCTGACATCACAACTGACACCCGCCAGGTCCGCCACGCGCGACTTCCACTGCGAGGTAAGGGTGAAGGGCACCAGAGCCGGACGAGTCTCGGTGACCTCCAACCCGAACTGACGGGCGATGCCATAGCCGAAGCCGCTGGCGCCCATCGAAGGAATCGACAGGCCACCGGTCGCCACCACGACGGCCCCGGTATCGATGCGTCCCGATGATGTCACCAGGCGCATGCCCTCACCCGCCGGCTCGATGCCCTCCACCACCGTCTTGAGACGTATATCGACACCGGCCCACTGACATTCGGTCAACAGTACATTCAGCAACGCCTTGGCCGAATCCGCACAGAAGAGCTGACCGGGCGCCTTTTCCACATAGTCGACGCCGTGACGCTCGACCAGCTCGACGAAGTGCTCCGGCCGATAGCGCTTGAGCGCCGAGATAGCGAAATGGGGATTGGCCGAGAAAAAATTCGCCGGCTCAGTGGCCAGGTTAGTGAAGTTACAGCGCCCTCCTCCCGACATCAGGATCTTCTTGCCGGCCTTGTTTGCGTGATCCAGCACCAGCACACGCCGGCCCGCATAGCCGGCCGTCAGCGCGCACATCAGGCCGGCCGCACCAGCGCCGATCACCACGACATCGGGTTGGGAGGTCATGCTTCGTCACCATCGAGGTTTTCGGGGAAAAGCGGCAGGAAGTCTATCAGAACGATGAGGGGCGTCCATCGCAGTACCAGTCATCGTAGCACGGTAGTGCGCTCATCTTTTTAACTCTCATATTTAGAACCGTCATCTTTTAACTTTCGCGAACAGCAGTGGTGCATTTCGAAAGCATTACGAAAAACTCATATTAATGAATGCTTTTTCTCAGACATTCCGAGCGATACGCCTTGCCAGAAAATAACAAGTATGCCTACTATAACATATAGACAATTAAGCAAATTTAATGTTACTAGTGCCATCACGACTAACAATAACCATATATAAAACAATAAGTTGGTTAACACCAGTACGCAAGGAACCGTGAGGGGAGGTCAGATGCAACACCATGATTATGTCTTGGTTGTCGTCAGGAACCTTCAGCAGGCTAATGACGATGACTATGTGAAAGTCTTGCGAAAACAGGGCTATAGGGTTGAGGTAGTGCCGGCCGGCGAGGACCCCATCCCTATCATGTTGGCACGCCCGCCTATCGCAGCGTGCTTCCAGTTCGACTATCCGGACCTGCAGGGGCTAACCGACTTGCGCCATGCCAAGCAACGTGTCGCCTCGGTGCCTATGCTGATGATCACCCAGGCGCACTCCGAGCATCTTGCCGTCTGGGCTTTTCGCTGCCGTGTCTGGGATTACTTCGTTCACCCCATCGATATGCCACGCTTTCTTGCCGTGCTGGAATCACTGCGCCACACCAAGCTGTCGGGCAATCCATCCCCCTCGCCCAACGGCCACCCCGAACCGATCAGCTCGCTGGATAGCCAGAATGCGATCCCTCACGAAGCGCGCCTGCGCTGCCCCCCGCCGGAAAGCGGTCAGGCGCATATCGACCGTGCCATTACCTTCATCGACAAGAACCTGCATCGCAAGATCGCCCAGTCGGAGGTCGCTGACAGCTGTCACCTCAGCACCTTCCAGTTCAGCCGCCTGTTCAAGCGTCTAACCGGCAGCACCTTTCAGGATTACGTCTTGCACCGCCGCATCACCGAGGCCAAACGGCTGCTCGCCAACCCCAGGGTGTCGATCACCGACGTCTGCTTTACGGTGGGCTTCAGCGACCTGTCCTATTTTACCCGCACCTTTCAGCGCTATGTGGGACAGCCACCCTCGCGCTACCGGGTAGGCATGACCGAAGCGACTTTTTCGCCATCGGCTCCGCCAGAGACTGCCCCTAAGAATGACGACATAAAATCCGTAGCACGCGCCGAAATTCCTGAACCCGACACCTCCCCCTATCGATCCTGAGGGAATTGGCCAGGAAGGCCGATTCGCTAATCCACCAGTACCGGGATACGCGCCAGGATCCCGAAGTTCTCGCCACCGGTCTGCCCCTTGGGCTCATGATAGGAACAGCTCGGCAAGAAGTAGATAGACTTGTCATGCCACTCCGCTAACTGGCCGTCCGATTCCCGCAGGTTGAACTCATCGACGAACGAGCTCCAGCGATTCAAACCGCTCGGGTCATTGCTGGTCCAAGTCCCCGGTGACGGGCTATCGGTATCTTCCGAAGGGATCGCCATCTGGGTGGGGGCTCCGGGGTTCTTGTCAGTGGGAAGGTTGTCGATCTGGCTGACTGGAGAAGCCGTTATCCACACGACATTGAGCTCTACCGCCCCAACCAGTGGGTTCTTGGGGGAAACGCCCCCTTCGCAATCGATCACCGGTAACGCCATGCTCCACGGTTCCTGCTGGTTGGTCTTCTCCACCCAACAATCATAAAGCAGCTTGTAGGCTGTCTCAGCCTGACCATTGATAGTGGAGATGTCCTCACCAAAACGCATCTCCTCGGGATTACCATCACCGCAGACCAAATCCTTAAGATCGCTGGCGCTACTCGCCCCGCTATCGTCGTGTTCAAAGTTGGTCCAACCGCCAGTCTGGTCGCCCTCGGGGATAAAACGCCCCACGTCACAGGAATATTCCTCGCCATCTTGGAGAGCCTGTTTGCACATGGCGATCGGCTGGTCGGTATCCTCCGGCCTCAGCGCCCCGGCAAAGCCGATATAGGCCACCGCTCTCGACTGGACCTCGTAGCCATCGAAGCCGAATATCTGCCCGAAGAAGGCCTCCACCTTTGTCTGCTCCCGAGCGGTGACCACTTCCACCGCATTGATGAAGTCGATGTCCAGATCCAGTTCCTGAGTCGTCCTGTTGAACAGGTCCACTGGATATGGTGAATCGTTGGGGGTAAAAGTACGCGTGCTGAAGCTCCAATGACCCCGTAATGCACTGACCACTTCCACCGCGCTTTTCTGGCTGTCATTGGCCTGGGCCGCGTCGGTGGCTACCTTGTTGGCGCTATCGATGGTGGGGTCGGCAATACCGTCATTGACGCTGCTGCCGTCCTCCAGGTACAGCATTCGGGCACCGGCCAGCGCCCCGGCATCAGCAGCGTTCTGCAGCTCGTTTCGGGCCACATAAAGATTACCGCCATCCACTGCCAGGGCCGTAAAGCCAAGCAACACAAACAGAGAGACTGCAAACAGCACCATGGAGACACCGCGCTGACCGCGAGGTGAGCCGAAACGGCTCCGGGAATTGGCAAGAGATAGTTTCATGGTCATTCCGCCCGCATCACTGTGATGGATGAGAGATTCAGCACGCCGCCGAGATCACCGATAAAGCCCGGTAACACCAGGTACTGATAGGGATAGTCGACAGTGACGGTGACATCGCTGCCCGGCGACATGGCCTCATCAGAGCGCTCGATGGCGATATCCATCTGGGCTTCTCCGCCCAACGAGATCAAATACTGCTCGGCATAATCTCGGACTGCCTGCTCGATGGCAGCATCCTCAGCCGCTAGGTCACGGGTTCCCAAGCTCTCGATAGGAGGACGAAAAAGAATCCCGGTCCGCGCCCCCTCGCGGCTAGCATTGGTCAGCGTAGCCTTGTCGAACAGGGCGACACTGAATTCGATGATGCCGAACAGCAGGATAAACAGCAGGGTCGCTGAAATGGCGAACTCAACGACTTCCGCTCCTTTCTGCCTGTGCAACGAACGCCCCATTTTCATGGTGATATCTCCTTATGTGCCAAGCTTAATTGGCTACTGGACCGCCCTGGCGGCGCATCATGTTGTCCAGGCTGCGCGCGTTCTCGCTGGCCGTGACGTAATAGGCCGGCGACAGCCGCATGGCTTCCTGGTAAAGGCTCATTGCCTGCTCGAAGCGCCCTTCCAGCATCGAGATATAACCAATGTCGTTGTAAGCCTTGGCACGATCGCCATTTCGCCCCACCGCCTCGACGGCGAACTCATAATCACCTTCGCGGGCATAGACCAGTCCCAGGTTGCGCCAGGCCAGCTCATAACGCGGATTGGCACTGACCGCCTCGCGCAATGACGCGCGCGCCCCCGACCAATCACCGGCCAGGTACCGCGAGTAGCCCAGATTATTGAGCACGCGCGGCATGCCGGGGCTGACTGACAGGGCGCGCCGGAAATGCTCGGAGGCCTCGTCATGCTTGCCCTGCATATCGGCAATCACCCCCAGCGCATTGTGGGCCTGCCACGGCGCGTCGCCGCGCGCCGCGATGGGCCGCAACTGCTGCTCGGCCTCGTCGTGCTTGCGCTGCTGCAGCAGCACGATGCCAAGCCCCGTCCCGGCGCCGCTGTGTCGCGGCTCGAGATCCAGCGCCCAGCGATAGGCCAGGCTGGCCAGCTCATGGTTCTCGCGACCATGGTGGATCGTGCCGATGCGGTATAGCGGCTCCGCCTGGGGGCGTTTCTCAAGCTTCAGGCCGCGCAGGTATTCGAACAGCGCCCTGTCATCATCGCCGGAACGAATGGCCGCCTCGCCGTTCTGGTAGGCCTCGGCAGGCGATACGACAGGGAAGGCCGTGCTGTAGGCAGCATTGGAGCCGCCATCGTCGAGGACGCCGTAGTCATTGCCAGCGCTATTTCGCGAGTTGCTGGCACAGCCGCCCAGCACCACGACACACAGAACAACGGCGAATACTTTGGTAGTGCGATGTAGATGGGTCATGACGGTTTCTCCCTGGTACCTTGTTTTGTAATTCGTTATTCGTCTTACGTTTGCGTTGTTCTCAGCGGCCGGCAAAAGCCGCCATCACGCCAAGCAGTGCTGGCCCCAGAGCTACAACGAGAAAGCTGGGCATAATGCAAAAGATCAGCGGGAACAGCATTTTGGTACTGACCTTGGCCGCCATCTCCTCGGCTTTCTGGGTGCGCTTGTCGCGCAGCTCCACGGCATAAAGGCGAAGAGTTGTGGCGATGCTGGTGCCAAAGCGCATGCTCTGCAGTAGCGTCGTCACCAGCCCGCCAATATCCTCGACCCCGGTACGCTCTTCCAGGTCGCGCAGCGCCGCCTTGTGGTCCATGCCGGCACGGGTCTGCATGCTGAACATGTTCAGTTCGTCGGCCAAATCCGGATGACTGATTTCAAGATCCTGTGCCACGCGCTGAATAGCAGCCCCCAGACCTAACCCTGCCTCGGTGCATACCACCAGCAGATCCAGCGCATCCGGCAAGCCGCGACTTACCTGACGAGTACGGTGGCGTACCGCTTTGTCCAACCAGAAGCTCGGCAGCAGGTAACCTGCGATCGCCAAAAAAACCAGCAGGAGGATGCTGGTGCTGAAAGGCACCCGCACGAAGGGCAGCACCACTATCATCAGCAAGGGCGGCACTACCATAAGCACCAACCGGCTGCCATAGAAAACGTTCAGCGCCCCGGGTGAGCGCTTTCCGGCGCGCCGCAGTCGCTGCGCAATGCGATTCCTTGCGTCCTCTTCGGTGGGGATCAAGCGCTCGCCCATCGGCCCTAGCCACTGGCCGAGACCTGATCCCGAAGCCTTTGCTGCCCCGCCACCATCCGAAGCAGCGACAGCTTCAGCCTCCAGGCCACGCAAGCGTCGCCGCAAGGGGTCTGACAGGCCCACGACCAGCAACAGCAGGGCGATCATCAAGGCGAAGATGGTCAGGCCCAGCAGCACCGAGAAGCCAAGCTGGACCTTTTGCGGATCGGCGATCCACTCGTCGAGCAATGCCATTAAAGGGAGTAGTGCGTCCATATCAGGGCCTCTTCATACGTCAATGCGGATCACCCATCGCAGCCACAAAATTCCTACAACTATCATCGCAAACGACGCCATGACGATTTGTCGGCCGAGCGGATCCTCGGTGAGCATGGGAATGAAATTAGGGTTGGCAAGCGTCAGCACCCCAGCGAGCGCGAACGGCAGCAGCGAGAGGATCCAGCCGGCCATCTTTCCCTCGGCAGTGAGCGTGCGCAGCTTGCGATTAAAGCGGAACCGATCGCGGATGACCGCGGCCAGGCCATCGATCAGCTCGGCCAGATTGCCGCCGGTCTCCTTCTGGAGCAGCACCGAGGTCACGAACACCATCACCGTGACACTCTCCACCCGCTCGAGCAGTCCGTTCATGGCAGTGCGTAAATCACCGCCATAATTGATCTCCATGAAGGTGATGCGAAACTCCCCGGCGACCGGCTCGGCCATCTCGTCGGCGACCAAGCGCATGGCATCGCTGAACGGGTGCCCGGCGCGCAGCGCCCGCGACATCACGATCAGCGCATCGGGGAGTTGCTCCTCGAACTTGGCCAGGCGCTGGCTGCGTGCCCTCAGCAGGCGTATGAAAGGGAAAGCCAAAATCGCCAGCCCGAGCAGAATCCCGAACATCGGATTCGGCAGCAGGTGGAATCCCGTGAACCCTGCAATGCCCCCCAGGCATACCGCGTACAGCACGACGCGGTAGGCCGGCGTCTCCTTGCCCGCCTGTTCGACCAGGCGCTCGAGGCGCTGCATGCCCGGCAGTGATTCCAGCGTCCGCTCCAGCGGGCCGAGGTCGCGCAGGTACTTTTTCCTGACCAACGACACCTGCTGCGGGCCCTGCTCGCGCGAGATCGCATGCATGCGCTTCTTGAGCCGCTTGCGCGACTGACGGTTCTCCCCGAACGCCGGCACGATGAAGCTCTGCATCAGCAGGAAGGCGGCGATGAACACCATGCCGATGAAGATCGCCCCATCGGAGAGCTCGGGAAGCAAGCGGCTCAGCTCCATGACCGCCGGCCCCCACCGATCTGGAATACCTCGAGGCCCGGCGCCATGCCGCGGCGCTTCAGGTGATCGTAGAAGCCCGGCACCACGCCGGTCGCGGCATACTCGCCGATGACGTTGCCCTGCTCGTCGACCCCGTTGCGCTCGAAGCGGAAGATCTCCGACATGGTGATGATGTCGCCTTCTTGGCCGTTGATTTCCTGGACGCTGACCAGCCGGCGCTTGCCATCCTCCAGGCGCTCGACCTGCAGCACGACGTTGATGGCCGAGGCGATCTGGGCGCGCAGCGCCTTGGCGGGCAACTGGAAGCCGCTCATGGCCACCATGCTCTCGATCCGCGTCAGCGCATCACGCGGCGTATTGGCGTGGATGGTAGTCAGCGAGCCGTCGTGGCCGGTGTTCATCGCCTGCAGCATGTCGAAGGCTTCGCTGCCGCGCACCTCACCGATGATGATGCGATCCGGGCGCATGCGCAGGCTGTTGCGGACCAGATC
Source organism: Halomonas korlensis (assembly GCF_900116705.1). GTDB lineage: Bacteria > Pseudomonadota > Gammaproteobacteria > Pseudomonadales > Halomonadaceae > Halomonas > Halomonas korlensis. The sequence goes on from NZ_FPBP01000001.1 coordinate 567,349, forward strand.
GCGCTGGGTCACTTCGCCCCGCGACTCGATATTTGGCGGCCGGGTTTCCAGACGCACCACATGGGGCTGCTGCAGCTGAAGCTCCGCCGAGTCCTCGATGGTGACGATGCGCTCGCGATGCGGAATGAAACCCGAGAGGATATTCAGCATCGTCGTCTTGCCGGCGCCGGTTCCTCCCGACACCAGCACGTTGAGTCGTGACTTGACCACCGCCTCCAGCAGCTGAGCGATTTCGGCATTCAGCGAACCGGTCTCGATGAGGTTATCGACGGTCAGGCAATCGACCGCAAAACGCCGGATCGACAGCATGGGGCCGTCGATGGCCAATGGCGGCACGATGGCGTTGACGCGTGAGCCGTCCTTGAGTCGAGCATCGACCATCGGCGAGGATTCATCGATGCGCCGCCCTACCCCCGAGACGATGCGGTCGATGATGGTCATCAGGTGACGGTCGCTGTCGAAGCGCAAGGTGGTCTGTTCCAGCTTGCCGTTGCGCTCGACGAAGATCGGCGTCGTGCCGTTGACCAGGATGTCCGAGACTGTCTTGTCGGCCAGCAGAGCTTCCAGCGGCCCCAGGCCCAGCACTTCATCCTGCAGCTCGGTGACGATGCGCTGGCGCACGGCGGCATTGAACGGCAGTGCCTCTTCGCCCATCAGCGATTCGCAGACCTGCTGGATCTGCAGCCGCGCCTCTCGTTCATCGAGACTGCCCAGCAATGACAGGTCCAGCACCTTGACCAGCTTGCGGAACAGCGCCTGCTTGCACTCCTGCTCGGTGCGCGTGAGCGCTTCACCGCCGCTGCGTGAGGCCTTGAGTCCCCAGGAAGCGCGGGGCATTTCCGCGCTGCCTTCACCGCCCAGTCTTTCGCGTAAGCTCATCGCCCTGTCTCCCTAACCGCTGTTGTTTGGAGCAATTGTTCGGTTCAACCAGAATTGCCTGGTGAGTTATAAAATGAGTTATAAATGCCGTCATTCATGCCGTTACCAGGACCGTTACTAGTGCCGTGCCCAGCGCAGCAGCGGCCATTTTTTCTTTGTGCGCTCGGGCGTGGTTGACGAGTGGCTGTCGCTATCCAGCGATCTGGCCAGCGCCCCAAGCTGGCGGGTCACCGGCGCCTTGCGCGCCAGGTCACGCAGCGGACTGCCCACGTTGATGCTGTGGGTGACCCGGCGAAAATCGTTGGGCAGCGTCAGCACCGGCACCCCCGGAAGCGTCTCGCGGATATCCGAGAGACCCACCGCATTGCGCTTGTCGTAACGGTTGACGACGATGGTCAGCCGCGTGGCCGTCAGCCGCAGTTCGTGGCGCAGGATGTCGCGCAGGCGACGCGCATCGCGAAGGTGCGCGACACTCTGCTCCATCACCATCAGGACGTGATCGGAGCGCTCGAGCACCGTGGCGGTGGGCCCGCTGATCCAGCGCGGCAGGTCGATGACGACATCGTCGTAGACTCGGCCGAGGACTTGGATCAATTGATCGATGCGCGACTCCGGCACCTCGGCGATGGTCACCATGTCCTCGGGAGACGACGCCAGCAGGTCCAGCCCGCTCTCGTGGCTCTGCACATAGCCTTCCAGCGCCATCTCATCCAGGCTATCGGCGGCCTCCAGGGCCCGCACCAGGCCGTTTTCGGGGGTCAGGTTGAGATACAGCGGCAGCGAGCCGAACTGCACATCCAGATCGATCAGCATCGTGCGTCGGGCGCGGCAGGCCAGGATATGCGCCAGGTTGGCCGCCACCACGCTGGCCCCCGAGCCGCCCTTGGCATTGATCACCGCCGTCAGCCGCGCCGACTTGCGCTGGGGGTCGGCGACCCGGTCGCGGGTCAGCTGACGGATGAACTGGGTGATCTCGCCATCGTCGATGGGCGGCGAGAAGAAATCGCGAGCCCCGGCGCGCATCGCCAGGCGAATCAAGTCGACATTGCCCTTGGGCCCCACCACCAGCAGCGTCGGGCGCTCGCTGGCCGCTCGCTCGCAGAGCGCCGTCAGCTCGGCCTCCCAATGGTCGCTGACCAGCAACACCAGGGCGTCGGGCAGCGGCGTGACGTCATGCAAGGGATCGGCATGACCATTGACGATCACCTTGGTGGTGACGTCGATGTCGCCCTGGCTACGCAAAAGCGTCTCCAGGAAGCCAAGCTCGTCGCGGGCACGTCCCGCCAGCAGTAAGTTGAGTCGATAACGCATGCCGTTTTTCCTACCTGTGTGTTGCCGGGCTACTGCTAATTGGAAGGCGCAGGGATCGCCGCTTATCGCGTCTGGCCAGGTGGTCGTCATGGGATGAGCGTCATGGCAAGACGGAGCCCATGCTGCCGCGCTGGGCGTCGCTCGCCGACTTTCGATACGCGCGCATGGCCTCGGCCGCCTTGTCACCACTCATCGGCGTCACCTCATCGCCGGGGCGATAGGTCTGCAGCTCTTTCATGTGGCGTACGCTGTCGCCGTAGGGCGGCAGGTCAGCGCCCGGCTGCGCGGCGCAGCCCATCAGCAGGGCGCTGCCTGCGGCCAGCACGCTCAGCCGTATCGATGCGCGTAGCCCGGTGGTTGCAGGTGTGCGATGTGAGGCATGTTGAGAGGCGCATTGCGAGGCGCGCAAAACATCAGAAAAGCGAATCATGAGGTGATCTCCCGAAGCGTCAGCATTAGAGGTCATGGCCGAAGCGGCCTTCCGTACCGCCGTCGTCCCGGCTGGTCATCAGTTCCAGCTCGACACCGGACGCGCGGCGCGGCGCCGGCGAGCCATCGGTGCCTTGACCCGTCGAGCGCCCAAGCAGGTAGAACTCGACATCGCTGGGCGCTACGAAAGAGCCGGTCGGCAGCCGCACCTGCTCGCTGTCGTAGGAACGCGCCAGGCGGGGCGTGACGAAGATCACCAGCTCGGTCTGCTCCTTGACGAATTCCTGGCTGCGGAACATCGCCCCCAGCACCGGCAAATCGCCAAGCCCGGGGAACTTCGAGACGTTCTCGCGCAGGCTCTCGTTGAGCATGCCGGCGATGGCGATGGTCTGGCCGCTGGCAAGCTCCACGGTCGAGCTGGCGCTGCGCGTGGACAGTGCCGGCACCAGGAATTGGGCGTTTGACTGGCTACCGACGCCGATCTGCAGGCTGTTGGCCGTCACCAGATCAGAGACCGAGACATCGACCTGGAGATTGATGGCGCCGGAATTCAGCACCACCGGCAGGAAACGCAAGCCGACGCCGAACTCCTTGTGGTCGATGGTGATCTGCCCATCGCCCTGGGGTACCGGGATCGGGAATTCGCCCCCCGCCAGGAATTGCGCCTGCTGGCCGGTCAGGGTGGTCAGGTTGGGCTCGGCGAGGATCTTGGCGATACCTTCACGGTTGGCGGCATCCAGTACCAGGTTGAGCAGATAGTCGCCCCGCTGGTAACTGGCGAATATCCCGGTGTCCTCGATGGAGCCCATGTTGGGCGCGAACTCGCTGACGACCGGCCCGACGGGCGTTCCCCCGCCAAAGACGGGAACTCGTCCGCCGCCATCAATGCCTGTGAATTCGGCATCCGGAAAACTCGCGCCGCCCACCGCACCACCGAGGCGCAGCGCCGAAGAGCCGACGTTGAAGACATTGAAGTTGGCTTCCAATTTCTTGACCAGTGAGCGCGAGACCTCGGCGACCTTGACGTCGAGCATGACCTGCTGGGCGCCACCAACCTCCATCAGATTGAGCACCGTCTCGTCCTCTCCTTCGCCGCCTCCCTCACCGGGCATGGCGAAACGGCTCGCCAGGCGCAGCGCCGTGTCCATGCGTTCGGGGCTCGACACCTCGCCGCTGAGCACGATGCTGCCCTGCGCCGACTGCACCTGGATGTTCTCGTCGGGCAGCATGTCGTGCAGCTGCTGCTTGAGGGCATCGAGATCGTGGGTCACCGCGACGTTGAGCACGCCCTGCACCCGCTCTTGCTCATCCCACAACACCACATTGGTGGTGCCCAGCGACTTGCCCAGCACGTAGATCTGCTTTGAATCCATCACCACGATGTCGGCGATGTCGGGATTGCCCACCGATACCACGCGCACCGAGCGGGGAAACTCCAGCACCTGCGACTTGTTGATGCCGACCGCGACCGCCACCTGGCGCCCCTCATGGGGCATGGCCACGCGTCGCTCCGTGGTTTGTGCCGTCGCCTGCGACACCCAGCCGATGGTGAGTCCCAGCAGTAGCGCTATCGACCACCCTTTCGCCCGCCCCATGTGTGTCATCCGTTGCCTTTGCATGTCATTTCCCCGCCAAGACGTGTCGTGTTGTGTTTATCGTGAATATCGAGGTTATCGATGCCGGTCCGTCAGTTGCGGACATTGACCGAGCTCTGCTGGGTACCGCGGATTACCTCTACCCGCCGCTGTACGGGCGCCCGCACCACGCGTGGCTTGGGTTCCGCCACCGGGGCGGGCTCGGCAACGCCCAGGTTGCTGCGCTGGGCCGCCAGGAAATCATCGTCGTCGTCTTCCTTTTCAAAGGGGTTGCGCAGCGTCAGCTGGACCTTGCCCTCCTGGGTCGCCTCGACGAGCGTCTCGGCCTGGTCCGGCGATACCTCGACGGTCACCGCCCGCACGATCATTGGCCCATCGCGCTCCTGGGAGGCCGTCTGGTCGACCGCGAGCACCTTGATATTGCGCAGGATGGTGTTTGACTCGAGGTTGCGGTTGCTGCCGTTGCGCCGGGTCGAGACCACATCCACGCGGTTGCCCGGCAACAGGAAGCCGGCCACCCCGACCACGTCGTCGACACGCACGGTCATTGCCCGCATGCCCTTCTCGAGCAAGGAGGCCAGGGCGCTGCCGCCCATATGCTCGGCGACCCGCCCCTCGAGCACGATCTCGCCGGGGTAGATGACCTGGTTGCTGACCCGGCCGACCACGCTGTCGAGCTCCGTGAAGCTGCCCGCGGGCACAGCATCGGGGGGCAGGTCGATCATGCGCAGGTCGGATGCCTGTACCGTTTCCCCGAAGGGGATCTGCAAGGTCGCCACCACCACCTGCGCCATGTCGTTCATGGCGTCGCGCTCGCCGGTCCTGTCCTGCATCCAGCCCTTGGCCAGCATGGCCGCGCCGGTGGCCATCATCACCGAGACGCCCAACATCAACACGATGCCTTTCTTTTTCATGATGCCTCCCCCTCGGGGTCGCCGAGTTCGCCAAAGTAGTTATGCCAGGCCCAGCTCAGGGCCTCGTGGGTCAGTTGCCCGCATTCGCCTTCCCGGTAGCGCAGGTAGTCCTGCGCCAGGCCGATCAGGTCGCGAGGATGGCAAGGCAGCAGCGGCACGCCAGCGCGCCGGTGCCAGTCGTCGACCAGCACGCTTGCCAGTGCCGCGTCAAAATCTAAGTCCTGCTTCTCGCACTCCTGCTGCCAGATGCCGAGGTACTCGGCGCGAGCGAGCGGCGAAAAGCGAATCTTGTAGCCGATACGGCGCAGGAAGGCCGGATCGGCGAGCGCCAGCGGATCAAGGTTGGTAGACAGCACCAGCGCCACGTCGAAGGGCACCTGGAAATGCTGGCCGTTGCTCAGGGTCAGGTAGTCATGGCCCTCTTCCAGCGGCACGATCCAGCGGTTGAACAGTTCCATGGGTTCCATCCGCTGGCGGCCCAGGTCGTCGATCACCAGCATGCCGTTATTGGCGCGCAGCTGGACGGGCGCAAGATGAACGCGCGTGGCCGGGTCGTACTGGACGTCGAGCATGTCGAGGGTCAGCTCGCCGCCGGTGATCACGCAGGGTCGGCGACAGCGGATATAGCGCGGATCGTGGCCGTCTTCCATATACAGCCGTGACATGGGCGAGTCGTCGCTCGCAGCGAGCGGCTCGTGCACGGCCGGGTCGAAGCAGCGCAGCGCCTTGCCGGCCACCAGGATGGCGTGGGGCACCAGCACGCTGCCGGGCAGCAGCCGCGACAGGCGCTTGGCGATGAAGCTCTTGCCGGTGCCGGCCTCGCCGTGGATGAACATGGCGCGCCCGGAGTGCAGCGCCGGGCCCAGCTGGTCGAGTTTTTCGGGCGCGATCACGGTATCGGCGAAGGCGGCGTGAACCTCGCGGCGCCCGATGCCCACCGCGCTCATCGCCTGGGCCTTCACCTGTCGTACGTAGCTTTCAAGCGGCACCGGGGCCATGCCCGCATAGCCGTCGCGGGCAAAGGCCTCGAGCGCGCCTGCACGGCCCCGGTCGGTCAGCCCGAAGCGCAGCGCGCCATGCTCACCGACGCCGCGCACCTCGACGCGCCCCTCGTCGCGCAGGAAGTGACAGACCTCCTCGATGATCGCACCCGACAGCGCAGTGCCACGGCTCAGCCGATGCAGGTCCAGCACGCCGTGTTCGAAAAGCTGCTTGGAGAGCAGATCGGCCAGGTACAGAAGCTCAAGCCCGGTTTCCGCCACCGACCCCGGCCGCGCGGGCCCGGACGCTGTACGGCCGGTGGTGACGTTTTGCAAGCTTGACGCTGACTGGTTCATATGTGCCCTCACGCTGCGTTATATCGTGTCGATTTATTAACAAATGGCCTGGCAATATCCGCTTTTTTATTTCTTTATTCTCGTCAACTAAGCCAGCGGCCATTGCCAGATCATCCATCCGGTCGTTCCCAACGCAATTGCTACTGCGAAGGGAAACTTTCGCCCCATCACTTCGCCCTTTTCCGGCGCGATATAGATCGGCCTTCCGGTCGTCACGAGTGTCTTGGCCATCAACTCATAGCGCGCCATTGGCGAAGCCGTTTGGCAAAACAGTACGGCAAACATGATATAGCCAATGGCGATTATCGATCCCGCCAGAATACTGGCCAATGCCGCTTGAAAGGCACCCAATGGTCCTAAAAAGGTACCCACTGCCGCCATCAGCTTCGCATCCCCCGCGCCGGTAAAGCCCAGCAGATATCCGGGCATTAACACCGCCATGCCCACCAGAAATCCATAGGTGGCGGCCAGGACACCGCCCGAGCCTGCCAGCGTTCCCTGCAGCAGTAGCCCAGCAGCGGCCCCGGCCATAACAAGTGTATTTGGGATCTTGCGATGTCTTAAATCACAGCAAGTTGCAGCCATGACCAACACCTGCAAACATCCACCCAACACTAATGATGAAGGCATATTACGTCATCCAAATTACCAATAAATTTTTTGAATACTGGGGACGGTGTCCGCCCCCAGTAAAAGTTTGACATTAACCTTTTTACTAAGGCGTAGCGTTGGTAAGCGCAGTCCCAATTGAACCGAACAGGGCTGAAATATTGCCTGATAATGTTCCGTATGCTGTTATAAAAGCAGCAATAATCAGGGCACAGACCAGCACCCATTCTACTGTTTCTGCACCTTCCTCATCGCGCCAAAAACGCTGCATACCGTTCATCAGCTTGTTCATGTCTTGTATCTCCACTACGTATTGAGTTGGTTTACCGCTTCTGGTCGGAGCCGGCCGGGTTGGGCAGTTTTGCCCTCCCCTGGCTCGGCTCACGGACACAGAATCGCCGTTACAATCCAGTTACGCTTGGAGAATCTTGCAGCGGTATAGAACTATCTTGCAGTGCGCAAAAACCCCGCCGCTCCAGCTACCACGCGGCATACGCGTTTCGTTAACTAATGTACAGTTATTTACAATCGGTAATATTTTACTGTCGTGCAAGGCGCGCTCGAGGTGTTTTGGCAGGGCGCGGCAGGGGTTCGGCGGGAATTGAGAAGGCGCTGGGAGCGGTGACGGACCTGCCTGTAAACCTAAGTTAACTTGAAGGGAGAGATAGACACTTCGAGCCCTTCCCCTCAACGTACAACCTCTGTACAGTTAATTTTCGGTTGCCTTTTTTTGCCACATTTTTCTGCCAGATTAGGGGTAGACCACCTCGCCAGCCTGGATAACGGTTCCACCCGATTCGCCAAGACGAGACACCATGCCCTTAATACCGCACCTTGTGCGTCGCCCCGTGTTGATTCGCTTCCAAGACACATTGGCGGCCGCCCTGCTGATCGTGCTGGGCCTGCTGGCGCAGCCGCTGGCCGCCCAGGAGCCGACCGCGGTGATCGGCGCCCGCGCGTCACTCGAGCCGTGGTCCGACCCGATCGAGGGCCTGGGCACGCTGAGCGCCGATGAAAGCGTGACGCTTTCCACCACCGTCACCGAGATCATCCGCGAGCTGAACTTCCAGGATGGCGATACCGTGGAGGCCGGCCGCCTGCTGGTGCGCCTGGCCGACGACGAGGAACAGGCGGACCTGCGCGCCGCCCAGGCCTTAAGAGACGAGCGCCGCAACGCCGTCAACCGCCTGGCGCAGCTGCAGGAGCGCAACCTCGCCCCGCGCGCCGAGGTGGAAGATAGCCGCGCCCGCCTGCGCCAGGTCGAGGCCGAGATCCAGGCACTCGAGGCACGCCTGGACAACTACCAGTTGCGCGCGCCCTTCGACGGCCGGGTGGGCTTTCGCAACGTCAGCGTCGGCGCCCTGGTCACGCCGGGCATGGACTTGGTGACGCTGGACAAGCTCGACGTGATGAAGCTCGACTTCACCATCCCCGAAGTGACCCTGGGGCTGCTGGAACCCGGCCTGACGCTGACCGCGCATAGCGCCGCCTACCCCGAGCAGGTGTTCGCGGGCAAGGTGGCGAGCATCGGCACCCGCGTCGACCCGGTCAGCCGCAGCGTGACGGTGCGCGCCGAGCTCGATAACCCCGAACTGCACCTGCGCCCCGGCATGTTGATGCGCGTGGTGGTGCGCCGCCCGCCGCGCGAGACGCTGGTGCTGCCCGAGTCGGTATTGATTCCCGAAGGGCAGCGCCAGTACGTGCTGGTGCTGCATGAAGACGAGGCGTACCGCGTCGAGCGCCGCCAGGTGAAGCTCGGGGCGCGCCGCGAGGGCGAGGTCGAGATCGTCGAGGGGCTCGAAAGCGGCGACCTGGTGGTCGCCCACGGCACCGACCGCGTGCGCGACGGCCAGCAGGCGCGTTTGCTGGGCATCATGGAGGAAGGCACCACGGTGGCGGATATTCTCAGCCGTGAGCGCGACCCCGCCGAGGCGGATAGCTGATGCGCCTTTCGGACATTTCCATCCAGCGGCCGGTGCTGGCCACGGTGCTGGCCGCGCTGATCGTGGCGTTCGGCCTGCTGGCGCTGGAGCGGCTGCCGCTGCAGGAATACCCCTCCATCGACCCGCCCGTAGTGAGTATCGAGACCCGCTACCCCGGCGCCTCGGCAAGCGTAGTGGAAACGCGCATCACCCAGGTGCTGGAGGATCGTATCTCCGGTGTGGCGGGTATCGAGATCATCTCGTCGTCCAGCGAGGACGGCCGCTCCAGCATCAACGTCGAGTTCGGCCTCGACATGGACATCGACGCCGCGGCCAACGATATCCGCGACCGCATCTCGGGCTCGCTGGACAACCTGCCCCAGGAAGCCGACCCGCCCGAGGTGCAGAAGGCCGATTCCAGCTCCGACGTGGTGGTGTGGTTGAGCCTGACCGGCGATGGCTACGACATGGCCGAGCTCACCGACTATGCCAATCGCTACCTGGTCGACCGCTTCTCGGTGCTGCCCGGCGTGTCGCAGGTCAGGGTCGGCGGCGGGCGCGAGTACGCCATGCGCGTGTGGCTGGACGCCGATGCACTGGCCGCCCGCGGACTGACCGCCGGCGACGTGGAGGACGCCCTGCGGGAAGAGAACGTCGAACTGCCCGGCGGCGCCATCGAGTCGAGTGAGCGGCAGTTTATCGTGCGCCTGCCGCGCAACTTCGCCACACCCAGCGACTTTCGCTCGCTGGTGCTCGACGAGGGCGGCGATGGCTACTTGGTGCGCCTGGCCGACGTAGCCGAGGTCGAGATCGGCGCCGTGGAGGAGCGCACCATATTTCGCGGCAACGGCGTGCCGATGGTAGGGCTGGGCATGATGAAGCAGTCCACCGCCAACGTGCTGGAGATCTCCAAGGGCGCGAAAGCCGAGATGGCGCGCCTGCAGGACACCCTGCCGGACGGCATGTCGCTGTCGCTCAACTTCGACTCGTCGGTGTTCGTCTCGGGGGCGATCTCCCAGGTCGTGCAGACGCTGTTCATCGCCATGGGCCTGGTCGTCGTGGCGATCTTCCTGTTTCTCGGCAACGTGCGCACCACCCTGATACCCGCGGTGACCGTGCCCATCGCACTGATCGGCACCTTTTCGGCGCTGGCGGTGATGGGCTTCACCATCAACCTGCTGACGCTGCTGGCGCTGGTGTTGGCCATCGGCCTGATCGTCGACGACGCCATCGTGGTGCTGGAGAACATTCATCGGCGCATGCAGGAGCTGGGCGAAACCCCGCTGGTCGCCGCCTACCGCGGCACCCGCCAGATCGCCTTTGCGGTTATTGCGACCACGCTGGTGCTGATCGCGGTGTTCGTGCCGCTGAGCCTTCTGCAGGGCGACATCGGGCGGCTGTTCTCGGAGTTCGCCTTGACGCTGGCCGCCGCCGTGGCGATCTCGACCCTGCTGGCGCTGACGCTGACGCCGATGATGGCCTCCAAGATCCTTAAGAACGACATGCACGAGGGCCGCCTCTCGGCCGGCGTGCAATGGCTGCTGGCCCTTTCCCGCCGCGTCTATCGCGCCCTGCTCGAGCGCGTATTGAAGCTGCGCCTGCTGGTGGTCGTGCTGTTCCTGGGCGTGCTCGGCGGCATGGTGTGGCTCAACGCGCAACTGCCCAACGAGTACACGCCTCAGGAAGACCGCGGCAACTTCTGGGTGCTGGTCAACGGCCCGCCCGGTGCGACCTACGACTATATGCTCGACTACATGGACGAGATCGAGACCCGGCTGCTGCCGATGACCGAGACCGACGAGATCGAACGGATCGTCGTGCGGGCCCCGCGGGGCTGGGGCAACATCGAGACCTTCAACAGCGGCTTTGTGATCGTCAATCTGGCCGACTGGGCAGAGCGCCGCTCGGCTTGGGCGATCATGGACGAGATCGATGCGAAACTCGACGACCTGCCGGGTATCCGGGCCTTCACGGTGATGCGCCAGGGCTTCGGCGAGCGCGTCGAGAAGCCCATCCAGTTCGTGCTCGGCGGCGGCACCTATGAACAGCTGGCCGAATGGCGCGATACCCTGGTCGAGCATATCCGCGAGGACAATCCACGCCTGACCGGGATCGAGAGCGACTACGAGGAAAAACAGCCGCAGCTGCGCGTGGACATCGACTATGGCCGTGCCGCCGCGCTGGGCGTGACCGTCACCGAGATCGGCCGGACCCTGGAGACGCTGCTGGGCGGGCGTACCGTCACCCGCTATGTCGATGATGGCGAGGAATACGATGTGATTCTCGAGGGCGCCGCCGGTGCCCGCCCCAGCCCAAGTTCGCTGGAAAACATACGCGTCAGGTCGGCTCGCTCCGGCGAACTGATTCCCTTGGCGAGCCTGGTCACGCTGAGCGATTTCGCCGGCCCCAGCACGCTCAACCGCTTCAACCGCATCCGCGCCATCACGCTGCAGGCCGACCTGGAAAGCGGCTATCCGCTGGGCGAGGCCCTGGAGTATCTGGAAAATGCCGTGGTCGAGGTGTTGCCGCCGGAGGCCCAGACCGACGTCAAGGGCGCGTCGCGCGACTATCTCGAGGCCAGCGGTGCCACGGGCTTCCTGCTGGGGCTGGGTATCCTGGTGGTGTTCCTGGTGCTGGCGGGGCAGTTCGAGAGTTTCGTGCATCCGTTCGTGATCATGCTCACCGTGCCGCTGGCGATCAGTGGCGCGCTGCTGGGCCTGTACCTCACCGGGCAGTCGTTGAACATCTACAGTCAGGTGGGCCTGGTGATGCTGGTGGGGCTGGCGGCCAAGAACGGCATCTTGATCGTGGAATTCGCCAACCAGCTTCGCGATCAGGGGGTGGCGTTCCACGACGCCCTGGTCGATGCCGCCGTGACCCGCCTGCGCCCCATCCTGATGACGGCGGTTACCACCATGGCCGGCGCCGTGCCGCTGATCGTCTCCAGTGGCGCGGGCGCCGAGACGCGGCTGGTGATCGGCACGGTCATCCTGTGCGGCCTGGCCGCGGCCACGCTGTTCACGCTGTTCGTGGTGCCGGTGGCCTACGACCTGCTGGCCCGGCGAACCGGCTCACCCGGTGATATCGCTCGGCAACTGGACCGCGAGATGGGAGATACCCCGGCCGGCCGCTGAGCTCGCCTGGCGACGCTCTCTCAAGAAAACTCGCAAGAAAACCCGAAAAAAAGGCCAGCTATCAAAAAAGACCACCTATCAAGGTGGCCTTTGCGTTTTCCTCTTGCCCGAATTGTCTTGACTAGTCGTCAGCAGTCGCCGGTACGTTCCCCTTCGATGACGGTCTGTAGCTGCATCTGACCCATCTGCTGCGACTCGACCAGGATATCGACGTTACCCTCTGTCCGGTCGCCCATGAAGGCCATGTTGCCGTCGATCGTGGCTTCACCGCCCTCCTCCTGGCAGATCATCTGATAATCCACCCCATCAGCCGAGACGTTGTGCTCCAGCAGCTCGCAGCCCTCTTCCTCTTCAATGAAGTCGAACGTGCCATCGTCGAGATCGCTCTGGGCGATACACTCCTGGTACGTCTCGGTCTGATCGGGAATCGGCATATCGGCCTCGACCGTCGTGGTACTGGTGAAGTCCCACTGCCCTGGTTCGATGTTAGGGCTTTCGGCAACCGCCGCCAGTGGTAACACCAGTAGTGCACTGGCCAACAAGGGTCGTAACAGCATGAGGGTAAGTCTCCCGGTCAGTGGTGGGCATGCCCGTCCATCGGCACGGCGATCAGCTTACCGCAATCGCGACATACCCCCAATGACCTGCCGGTCAGCCCATGTAGCAGGCAATTGCCTCGAAGGCTTCGCGTTGCTTATGCGCTTGGCAGTTCCAGAATTCCATGACCTCGGTATCGACTAAAGTATATGATGTTTTTGACATATTCATGTTGCATCTCCAAGAGAATTAAACTACGAGATCAAAATAGTCTCTCCTGCTTTTGCAATGCAGCAAATTTTAAGTAGCGTTTTGTCACGCAACCGTAACGAGGGCGGGTATTATCAGCGCGTTATTTCGCTAGCGCGCTAATCATAAAGTGTTTTTCAGACCGGCTGGCTGGCCGAAAGCGCACTCGCCGGGAGTTCGTCGGGCATGTCGTTCTGCCGTGAACCGCATCAATCGGCGGCGACGGCGCCCAGCGCCACCTCGTAAGACAGCACGATATGGTGGTCGATCAATCGCACGGCCGCCTTGGTGTCGCGCGCCAGGGCAAGGTCGACCAGTTCGTGATGCTGGGCATCCAGGACCTTGCGAATGCCGGGATTCTCGGGAGCCAGGCGACGATAACGGTCGAATTGATCATGCAACTGGGAAATGAATCGCAGCAGCCAGACTGAGCCGCAAGGCGCCACCAGGGTGCGGTGGAAGCGACCGTGCAGCTGCTCCCAATGCTCCATGTTGGCTTGGTCGTTCTCGGCCCGCTTGAGCCGATGCGCCACCGCCAGCAGCTCCGACTCCCATTCCGCATCGCCCAACTGCAAGGCCTGGTCGAGCGCCATGCACTCGAGCTTGCGACGCATGTCGGCTATGTCGTCGAGCTCTGCACGACTGAGACCGGGGATGCGGAAGCCACGCTGGTTCTCCTGCATCAACAAGCCATACGCAGACAGCTTGTTAAGGGCCTCACGCAATGGGCTGAGGCCGACCCCGTAGCGCTCCTTCAAGGTATTGATGGCAATCTTCTCGCCAGCCTGAAAGCGGCCATCAAGAATGTCCTGGCGCAGCACTTCGTAGATGCGACTGGCATGCGTGCTGCTGGACTGACGTGCGAGGCTATCCATCCGAAACTCCTTCGAACCCGGGGTCGTCATTGATCCTCAACAAGCCGACGTGAAGCGGCCGGTGCCTCATTTGAGTTTACATCAAGATGATCGATTTTCCGGTTAAAACATGACGCATGTAAGTTAAGTAGTGCGGCGGAAATAGAAAACCCCCTCGGTTGAGGGGGCGGCAATATGACGGTAGGCATAATGTGGTTGGTGGCTGTCCGGTGCAGCGGATCTCATCCCAGCCGATCGTGACCATTATCCAGGAAGGGGTAGTCGGTATAGCCCTCTGCACCACCCCCGTAATAGGTATCCGGATCGGATTCGTTCAGCTCGGCCCCGACGCGAAACCGCTCGACCAGGTCGGGATTGGCAATATAGGAGCGCCCGATCACGACCGCATCGGCAATGCCGGCCTCGATGATGCGCTCGGCGCGTTCGGCATCGTAATGGCCACAGAACATCAGGCTGCCCTTGAAGCGCTCGCGCAACGCACGGCGAAAGTCATCGGTAAAGGCAATATCGCCCCCCGCCCAGTCCGGCTCATTGACGTGCAGGAAGGCGATGCCCCGCCGGGAGAGCTGCTCCGCCATGTAGAACGTCATGGCTTCCGGCTCGTCATCGGTAAGACCGAACAACTCGATGAAGGGCGTCATGCGGATACCGGTACGATCCGGGCCGAACACCTCGGCGACCGCGTCGATCACCGCCAGAGGAAAGCGAGCACGGTTCTCGATCGAGCCACCATACTGATCGGTGCGCAGGTTGGTTCCCGTCGCCAGGAACTGGTTGAGCAGGTAAGCGTTGGCCGCGTGGACCTCGATCATGTCGAAGCCGGCACGCTTGGCGCGAATTGCTGCTTGACGGTAATCCTCGACAATCCCGGGAATCTCGTCGGTTTCCAGCGCTCTTGGCGTGCTGGTCGGGTGATTACCGGCGCTTCCGTCCTCGAACTCGACGAAGCACTGGGCGCCCTCGCCCTTCAGCGCGCTCGGCGCCACCGGCTGCTGGCCCTCCGGCTGCACCATCTCATGCGACACCCGGCCCACGTGCCACAACTGCAGCGCCATGCGCCCGCCCTTGGCATGCACGGCCTCCACGACACGCTTCCAGCCAGCTTCCTGCTCGTCCGTCCAGATCCCAGGGGTATAGACGTAGCCGCGAGCCGTCGGCGAAATATTGGTGGCCTCACTGATGATCATGCCGGCACCGGCTCGCTGGCCGTAGTAAATCTCCTGAAGCTTGCCAGGCACGCTGTCGGGTGTGCGGGCGCGCGTCAGTGGCGCCATCAGGATACGGTTGGGCAGGTTCAGGCTACCTAGCTTTGTCGGCTTCAACAGGGTTTCATGTGCCATTCAGCAGTTCCTTTTCTTGAGTCAGACGATTCGACAGGTCTTTAACGACCTGGCCATCAATTCATTAGATCAGATTAGACCAGTTTACTAGAAGCTGCATCGGTTGGCCAGTCTCCCAACCTTGGCTACGCTCGTCCGTCGAGTGGAGAGAATCCAGACAGCGACTCAGCATAAAGGTGAGAGCGGTGGAGACCGCCTCGATGACAAGGCCGTTAGCCGGATGCCAAACGAAAAACGTCTTGCTATCGCGGACTTAAGCCGTTAATGTGTGCGCCGTTCTGATGCGAAAAGGCCCGAGGCCACGCATGAGGCCACATCGTGGAGGGGTGTCCGAGTGGTCGAAGGAGCGCGCCTGGAAAGTGCGTAAGCCGAAAGGCTTCGAGGGTTCGAATCCCTCCCCCTCCGCCACGAATATCGATTAAGCCGCTGATTTCAGCGGCTTTTTCTTTTTTTAGACAAGTTCAACCCATACTTTAACCCATACTTGGCTCCTGGCTTCTAGTGAATATTGCTGGAGGCTAATGGACGTTCTTTAGGCGCTCACCTTCGGGTATTCTTTTGATCGACAATCCTTGCCCGTCATCAGCGCTGTGCCGAAAAGCTCCGTGAGTAGGACAGCCTGACCCGGGCGGTCTACGTGTTCCTCAGGACCAATCCGCACCGCCCCGGCCTGCTGCAGTACTCGTCCGGCGCCGTCGCCGAGCTGGAACGCCCCACCGATGACAGCCGCGAGATCCTACACGCCGCCAGTCGCGCCCTGGAAGGTATCTCCCGGCCCCGGTACCGCTTTATGAAAGTCGGCGTGATGCTGCTGGATCTCATCGACGCCAACCGCCAGCAGCTCTCCTTTCTCGATTCGGCACAAAGCGAAGCCGAGCGCGAGCGCAGCGCCAAGCTGATGGCCGCGATGGACGAGCTGAACCAGAAGATGGGGCGGGCGCCGTCACGCTTGGCCGACCTAGGCCTGGCGCTGCCTGGCACTTGCGTTGTGCGAACCGCACGCCGCGCTGGACCAAGCGGTGGAGTGAGCTGCTCAGTGTGAAAGCGTAATGATACTTGTGAAAACGCCCCGACACGCAGCCGGGGCGCGACGTCAGTACTCGACGAACTTCCATAAGAACGTTTAACGAAGTCGTCACCAATAAGGATAGTCATACCAAGGCAAATGAGAATCCGTAAATGACATGCATGATTGACGATGCACATAAAGAAAGGCCCAACCTTCACAGGTCGGGCCTTTTACCTTTTCTTCCTTGATTGCTCTCAACGAACATCCTGTCCGTGCATCCCTGTGAGCATGAGCATCCTTTGCTCGGTCTTCCCTGAAGAGCCCTCCATGGCCCTATGTGTACGACTATAGCAGCAATCAAAGATTCCACAATTAATGCACATTAATGACGGGTGTAAGAGATTGCCGATAAAAAGCGGGAGACATTGCCCATACGAAAAGCTCACGCCGGATTGATCAGCGCGGCATCTTCGTCATTCCCCGGCCGATTCACTCGCGTGCTCACCGGCCAGTGCGTGATCAGCTCGGCATCTAGGTGATGCCCCACGTTTCGGATCGTCTCGCGGTCGGTCAGGTGCGGGTCGAGCCACGGCTCGAGGCTCTCGGCATCCAGGGCCAGCGGCATGCGCGTGTGGATCTCTTTCGCCGCCCCGCGCGCCGGCTCGGTGATGATCGCGCAGCCGGGCGTGCCACCCGCCCGCTCGGCCCAGATCCCCGCCAGCCAGAGCGGCTCGCGATCCTCGCGGCACAGGAAATGCGGCTGCTTCTTGCCATCCACCGGCAACCACTCATACCACCCATCGGCGGGAATCAGGCAACGGTGATGTGCGAATGCGCCCTTGAAATAGTTCGATGTAGCCATCTTCTCGACGGTGGCATTGATCGGCTGCGGCGCCTTGTCCCCCCCCAGTGCGGCTTATAGCCCCACCACAGCTCGTCCATGACCAAGGGCGCCTCGTCATCGGCACGGCGCACCGCTGTGATGAAGCTACCCGGCGGCACGTTATAGCGCGGTGCCACCTCCCCGGCCTCCAGCGGCAAGCGCAGAGACTCGGATAGCTTAGGGTAAGGGCTATAGAGAGCGAAGCGGCCGCACATATTACTGGTCCTTACAGCTTTTCAGCTTATGTTAAAAATCATTCACCTGACTCTAAAGCAATCCATGCAGATATCAAATCAGGTAAATTCCATGTCATAAAAGCTAGCAAAAAATAGGAAATAGCAGCAATAATCAGCGCACCATAAAAAGTCTGACGACGCTTGCTAATAGGATCAAGGAAGCGGTCTTTTTTATCACTGTGGGAAGAATAATGCTGCAATACACTTAGCCATATTTTACACTCACTATCGGCAAGATGAACATCACGCCAGTGGGCAGATAACTGAAGCAAAAAAGAAAGCAACAAGTAGCTAGCCAGAACCTTCGCAAGGAGTGAAAGCTCAACACTTCCCAGTAACTCATGAAAGTTTTGCCTGTCAAATCTTGCTATGAAAGAGAAGGCTATAAAAAATAGCATCCCAAGCGCGTCTCGGGTTAAAGAGCTCACCAGATCCCTGACTTTCGCTGCATAAAGGTCTGCCTGCGCCTTCATGTCCTTCATTAATTCACGAACTTCTTTGTGGTAAGCATCCTTGCGTTCAAGTATCACGAAGGCATAGCTGTCACGTGCTTGGATAAATGCGGGCTCAAGGTGGTGCTCCATGCCGGACAGAAGAGTCTGTCCATTTTCGATATCTATAGACAAACGGTCCATTATCAAGCCAAGACGTGTTTCGGGTCTCTCATCGTATACCCAGACTATCGTTTTCATCAAACACTGCAAAGTCTCAGGCTTAATGAATTGACAAGTATGGTACATCTTCAGAGATAGTCGTTTAGTGCCTTTCAAAATAGTTTCATAGCACTCATCAATACAATGTAGTTCTTGAACAAGACAGGCCGACATAACGATCGCGCTCATCCTAATCAAAGGTGCAACCTCAGAGCCTTCAAGGTCCCCCCAAGTAAGGGCATAGCCTTTGGGGCACACACGTAGAGCCTTGGTCGTATTAGTATGAATTAAGCTATGGACGTCCTCTGAGTCTGGCAGATTAAGCGGTTCCGCATTGGGCGGGGGGTGATCAGGCGGCAATACCCACAACTGGGGCCCGCCCACGCTCTGAGAGAGGCCATGAACCCTAATCGTTGTTGGTTTTTCTAGATCAGGAATATTACCTGTAGGGCGTAAAAAAGGATCCCATTTATTGAGCCACTGGTGGAAACCATTCACGCTGAAAAAAACTAAGGTTGTTTCTTCATTTCTTGCCGACATATGCCCTGCGACAGGAGTCTTACCCAAGACCAACCGCCAAGTCCGACCATCGAAAACTCCAGCTACCAAATCTGCCAAGTCGATCGTTTCATTTGTATCAGCAGCCCGGAGCATGGGCAAAGGAATATTTAAGCTTTTTGAAAGTGTAAAAATATGCAGAAGCTTTTCACGCACATTTACACACAAGGGCTTACCTTCCACGATCAAACGAAAGCTTTCTTCAAACACCTCTTCCGCATGAGGAGTAAGGTCATCAATAGCCTGCAGTAAATCCACTACAGTATGCATATCGCCTAGCCTTTAGGTATCAGCCGGTGAGTTTCTATTGTAACCCTTGCACCGCCATTGTCCAAATGAACAATGTCAATACCTGCGGTTTCTAAGGTTCCTTCATAGGTAATCGTAACACCCTCAGATGTTTCGTAGGTCTGATTTTTCTGCTTCTTAGGAAGTGAGTTAGGTCGAGGGCGAAATGTCTGACCTGCCACACCGGCTTCAGCAAGCACATCACGTAATGACAGCGCACAAAGTTCCTTACGGCGTGGATCTTCATCTCTAACCACAGTCTCAAGAAAAGCGTCAGTAACAAAAGTATCGTGATCTTTCAGATAGTTAAGAGCCCTACCAAGATAAGTATTTATATCTTCACCAGGCGGGAGACTTTCCTGTGGGATCTCCCTAGCCCATTTGCGAACAGCAGTATGGGCCGACTTAGTTAAAGTAGAATCCTGCTGCCGCTCAATAACTCCAAGGAAGTCCCTAAAGTAGTCACCAATTTCAGGCTTCTTAACCCGATCGAAGGCTAGCACATCCCATGCAAACCGGTCAGTTGAATCGATTAATGCACTTTTCTGTATAGCGCGTTTGTTTTCGTTCAATGCATTCGGAATTTCATTAACAATAGCGACTCGCCGGCCTTCTCTGTCCTCGTAGCTGTAAGTAAACGACTCCTGCTGATCCATTTTCAGGAGGAACACAAGCTGCCGCCAATCATGCGCACTAGCTAAATATTTCACTACCGAAATAATAAATACGCCTGCCGACATCTGCCCGCCATGAAGGCGTGCAAACTCTTGGGTCAGACTATAGGAAAGATCTACGAATCCGTCCCGCTCTTCAATCAGCTGTTGACTATGCACCTGAAGGTTCGCAGCGTCCGAGTTAAACACATACTGTGTACCTTCAGCGATATCGCGTAACCGTTCGATAAAAAAAGCTCTTTGCTTAGGCTGAAGCTGAACTTCGTCAAGCTTGATGACCTTTCCTGGAGCATCAGGATCAATTATGTGAAAGATAAAATCGACTATTTCAAGACTATCGCGTTGCGCTTGCGTTAAGACACTTTCCAGTGGTTGCCCTGCCATATTTACCTCTACTTATTATACTTACCCAAAAAACTTTAAATTCACTTATTAATCTGTAATAACGCTTATTTCTTCATATAACCCGCCCTATCCGAATCTCACACCGCCCCAGCACCTCCACGTCCTTCATATCCTGCGGCTTGATCATCTCGGGCTGGTAATGCTCGTTGTCGCTTATCAACAGCCAGGCCCGCCGGCCACCCGCTGCACGCGCTTGATGCGCCGCTCGCCGTGCATCA
Organism: Halomonas korlensis; assembly: GCF_900116705.1. Classification (GTDB taxonomy): domain Bacteria; phylum Pseudomonadota; class Gammaproteobacteria; order Pseudomonadales; family Halomonadaceae; genus Halomonas; species Halomonas korlensis. The sequence goes on from NZ_FPBP01000001.1 coordinate 587,404, forward strand.
ATAGAAGGAATACCCCATCGGTGCGTACTTCACGCCGGCTGCGGTCCACCAGCACCCAATCGCCATCGGCGAGGGTGCCGTCCATCGAATCCCCACGCACCTTGATGCCCACCACCTGAGCGGGGTCCAGCCCCTGGGCGGCCAGCTGATCGGAGGGGAAATAGAGCGCCGTCTCGATCGGCTCGCCTTCGAAAGAGCGGCCAGCTCCGGCGGCAGCTTCGATGTCGTACATCTTTACAGCCGCCAGTTGGTCAGAACCATCCGCGTCACCGCCAAGCGTTGCCCCATCTTCGATTTGGCTTGTGGCAGAGGAACCGATTGATCCCCCTTCCGAACGGTTACCTGTGAGCAAATACTCTACATCGACTCCAACAGAGGCTATGGCGCTCAAGTAGTCCGCCTTCGGGCTCCGATCTCCACTTTCGTAGAGCATCTGTGTTTTCTTCGTCACCCCCGCCAGGTCACCGAAATGGGTCTGAGTCAAACCCATTCGCTCCCTTTCTTCGCGAAGCCTCTCGCCGAAAGAAACCATTCAGTTCTATACTCCGCTCGAAAAGGGAACCATACGGTTCTTTCTAATACAGCAGTCTTAGACAACCTTAAGTAAGCCTAACCGATGGACACCACCGAAACCATGCCCGCTGCAGTGGCCGCACGCTCCCCACGCGGCTGCAACGTTCCCGTTATGACCCAGCTCACCAAAGACGAGCGTCGCCAGGTTGAAGGCATCGCCGAGCTGGAGGTGCGCTTCCTCTCCGCTACCGCTCGCATGTTGCTGCTGCGCGGTATGGAGCAGTACCAAACCGAAAGTGCTGTCGCTGACTGAATCGCTGCTAAAGGAATCGCCGTCCTGCATCAGGACACCCGTCGCATCCGTTCCCGATATGCCGCCATCAACCTCGACGACTACGAGGCCAAGTTGATCGACGCCCTGGTCGACTACACCGGCATGTCACGCGCCACGCTGCTCCGCCAGTTGGTGCTCAAGGAGGCCCTCGAAACGCTCGGCCTCAGCGACCTCGGTATCTCCACTGTGGCCCATCGCGCGCCATAAAGGCAGGCATGAAAAAGGTCCCCAAGGAGCACCCAAAATGCCCGATGAACTGAGCCTGATGCTCGACCCGCAACTGAAATCGCCTTGCAGGAGGTGTGCGACCAGGAGGGGCTCGAGTCTCTCGACCAGGCAGCCGAATGGCTGACGCGCCGTCGCCTGCGCAAGGGCACCGTTGGGCTCACTGGCCGCCGGTGAGGATCACCTGCCCCACTGCAAAGACCGCGCCATCACGCGAACGAGCCGGCGACCTGAGGCTCAAGCGGTAACGCCACGACACACTGGCCGCGGTGGCGGCTGGCACCGGCGAAACACCGCGGCAGGCCGAATCACGATGCCTGGAAAACGACTAATTCGCTGCTGCAATCGCTGCAGGACGCCGTGTAAGTAGCGCCGCTCTTGCTGACCCTGACATTTTTGCTGGCACATGCCTGGCATGCCGCCTTCATTGAGGTGTTAGTCCCGCAGGCGTGGCATTTCACGTAATAGCCAAACTTTCCGTACCTGCCCTCGAGAGCCATAGATTCGTTGCAGCTCTTGCAGCACAGCCTCGACGTGCTGACGTCGCCTGCCTGCTGCACGCTGGTGGTAGGCTCCGGCTTCACCGCCTCCCTGACACAGGCCGGGTCAGCTACCGGTCTCCCCGTTAACGCTGGGGCATCGGCGGCCGCCGATGCCTCCCGCTTCGCCGCGTCGTGATCCAGCAGGAAGCGCCCCATGGCGCTCATTTCCCCCATCGAGAACTTGGGCTTCGTACTGAGAAGGGAGCGCGCGCCGGTGGGGCCGATGGTCTTGCGCACGTGCTCGGCGATGAACTCTGATTTCACCACCACCTTGCCGATCGGCTTCGGCATCTCCTCTCGATTCAGTATGGCGCTGCTGGACACGGCACAGAGCACCTCCCAGGTCCGCCCGCCGACGCCGCCTTGAATGCCCAATAGCTTGCCGATGAAGCGTTCGACGTTATCGCGAAGCAGGCTCTTGAGCAGCGCCTGCTGCAGCTCCGCCTGGCGGATCGGCGACGGCATCCCCGACCAATCGCCGCGGTAGCTGCGGGACCACTCGCCCTGCGCATTGACGCTGACTTCGCCATGAATGCTTTTCGACTCGATGACGAGGAAACCGAAGGGGTGAATCACCAGATGGTCGATCTGCGCATTCTCGCCATTGTGAGTTACCAGCAGGTCATTGATGATGGCAATCTGCTCATCATTGGCGAACTCGCGCCGCAGGTAGAACGCCACGTCCTGCTCTTGCTGATGGCCGTAATAGCCGCGCCTGTCACTGCCGGTGAAGGCGTCCTTCTCTTTGAGAATCATGCTTCCCTCGCGTTTGGCTTGGCAGCGCGCGTCCTTCGGCCCTTGCCAGGTCTGAATCTCAGCCAACATTAGCACGCCGTGTTTAAGGTTGCTCTACACGCAGGTCAGCACGGCGTGCCCGCTGTAGGCGCCCGCCGGGGCGGGTGGCGCGAAGGACAACTCGTACACCAACGCCGCGCCGCCACCGAGGTAGCATGGCGTCAGCCGTGCGGGGCCGTGGTTAGCCTGGCGGCGAAGCCGCGTGGCCTTGCGTGCGATGCGGTACCGCGCAACTCATGAGTCTGTCATCCGGCCAACAGGTACCGCTGGGGGTAATCGCAGGGATCAACCCAGTGGTGGACGGCGCCGGCGGTGTCGAATGCTCGAAAGACGCGAGGCGACCCTGCGGAGCCGGCGCCATGTTCCGCGAAACAGCCTGGCGAAAAACATCGCGCGCAAGCGGGCATTGCGCTGTTCCAGATGCCGGATCTTCGGATTCGGATCATGGAAAGCCATGGCTACCCCCTTCGCCGCTGCTTAATGCAACTGGATGATTACCATGATGCCGCTGGGAATGCCGATACGCTACCGAGTCACGGTAAAGCCAACCCGTTGCCGTGCGGCTGAGCCTGGCGGCCAAGCTGGCGTCATCCAATAGCGGTGGGCGCTGGAACAGGTAGGGAGCATGGATTTCGTCAGCGATACGCTGTTCAACGGCAAGCGCCTGCGTGCTTGATCGCTGGGTCTACGAGCAGGACGACAATCAGGTCAGGCCCCATTCATCTTTAGGCTGGCTAACCCCGGCCGAATTTGCCGAAAGCACCGGTCGGTCAGATGCCTCCAGCGACAACCCTGTCGGAATTTCCCTCCATGACCGGTCCTGTAACGGGGCTAGGGCCTGCCCTTCTACTACACTGACACAGTGACTCGGACGGCTCTGCCACCGTTATGCGTTCGGGCATTTCCTTGAGCGCATTCTTTTTCAATACCGAACGCATGACCCGAGAACGTATTGCCAAGGCCAATTTCCGTAAATGCGGCGTACTCTCGGCATAAAGCCCTGCTGAACTTTCCCCCCAAGAGGCAGCAATGATCAAAGTCGCTATCAATGGTTTGGGCCGAGTCGGCCGTACCGCCCTCAGGATAATCATGGACGAGCCCGAGATGGAGCTGGTGGCCGTTAACGACCTGACGCCCTTGGACAACCTGGTCTATCTTTTGCGCTACGATTCAGTGTATGGCCGCTATCATAAGGCGGTCAGGGCCAGTAATGATGACCTCGTGGTGGACGAACAACCAGTGAAGGCATTTAACAGGGAGGACCCCGAATCGCTGCCCTGGCGGGAGCTGGATGTCGACCTGGTTCTCGAATGTACCGGCGCCTTTCTCTCCCTCGACGGCCTGGAGAAGCACGTCAAGGCCGGCGCCAGGCGAGTGATCCTATCCGCCCCGGGCAAAGGCGGCGATATTCCATCGGTGGTTTATGGCGTCAACGAACTCGATAATGAGGCGACGGCCTGCTTCTCAACGGCCAGTTGCACCACCAACTGCATCGCCCCGGTAGTGGAAATTCTGCACCGTCATATCGGTGTGAAAAAGGCAATGCTCACCACTGTTCATGCCTATACCGCAAGCCAAGGCATCGTCGACATGCCCAGCAAGAAGATGGAGCGGGGCCGCACCGCTGGCCTCAACATGATACCCACCACCACGGGGGCCGCCGCTGCCACGGGGGACGTACTGCCCGAACTTAAGGGTCACTTTGATGGCGCCGCTATCCGGGTACCCATCGCCACGGGCTCCATTTCCGATATCACGTTGATTACCGGGCGCCAGACCTCGGTTGAGGAGATTAACGAGATCTTCAGGCAGGAGGCTCAAACCTCGCGCTACCAGGGAGTGCTTGGAGTGGCCGAAGATCCCATTGTGTCATCCGATATCATCGGCGACCCCCGGGCCGCCATAGTCGACATCCGCTCCACCCGCGTCGTCGACGGTGACCTGGTCAAGGTCCTGGCCTGGTATGACAACGAGTGGGGCTATGTAAGTCAGATGGTCAGGCAGGCGATGAAAACCCTTGGTGCAGATAAAAGCACGGTTTAAACGATAATCCGGGCCATCAGCGGAGAGCATCATGACAATGGAAACCAGCCAGGTCATGCCGTTTGAGGAGATCGACCGCAGCGCCGTGGCCCAGGTGGGCGGCAAGAACGCCTCCCTGGGCGAGATGGTGCGCCATCTGGGGGAGCAGGGGGTTGCCATACCACCGGGTTTCGCCACCACTTCGGATGCCTATTGGCAGTTCGTGGAACACAATGACTTGCGGCAGCCCGTTATCGACGCACTCGGGTCGATGAAAGCGGGTGAGGCCACCCTGCCCGAGACCGGCATACTGCTGCGTCGGCTGTTCCTGCAAGGTGACTGGCCCGATGAAACCGCCCAGGCCATCCGTGATGCCTATGCCCGACTCTGCAAACGTATCGGCCGAAATGACGCCGATGTCGCCGTGCGCTCCAGCGCTACCGCCGAGGATTTGCCCGACGCCAGTTTTGCCGGTCAACAGGAGACTTTCCTCAATATCCGCGGCGACAAGGCGCTGCTGGATGCCTGCCGTCAGTGCTTTGCCTCACTGTTTACCGACCGAGCCATCAGTTACCGAGAGACCAAAAACTTCGATCACCTGCAGGTGGCGCTTTCCGTCGGGGTTCAGGCCATGGTGCGCTCCGATATCGGTGGTTCCGGCGTGATGTTCACCATCGACCCGGAGACCGGCTTCGACAAGGTGGCGGTTATCGACGCCGCCTGGGGACTGGGGGAGACCGTGGTCCAGGGCACGGTGGAGCCGGACGAATACCAAGTGTTCAAGCCGTTGCTGGCCAAAGACAACCTGGAACCGATCATCGAAAAGCGGCGCGGTGGCAAGGAGCTGAAGATGGTCTATGCCCTCGATAGCGTCAAGTCCACCCGCACCGTCCCCACCTCCCGCGCCGAGCGGGAGGCGTTCGTGCTGACCGATGCCGAAATCCTGCAGCTGGGGCGCTGGGCCTGCGTCATCGAGAAACACTACGGCTGCCCCATGGATATCGAGTGGGCCAGGGATGGCGAAACTGGCGAACTGTTTATCGTCCAGGCGCGGCCGGAAACCGTACAGTCCCGCAAGGGGGCGGGCGAGTTTCTCAGCTACAGCCTGAAGAACAAGGGCGAGAAACTGGTCACCGGCCTCAGCATCGGCGATGCCGCGGTCACCGGTAAGGTCTGCATTCTGGACAGTGCCCGGGATATCGGACGCTTTATCGATGGCGCTGTACTGGTCACCGAGAACACAGACCCGGACTGGGTGCCTATCATGAAGCGCGCGGCGGCCATCGTGACTAACCATGGCGGGCGCACCTCCCATGCCGCCATTATCAGTCGCGAGCTGGGTCTGCCCGCCGTGGTCGGCACCGGCAATGCCAGCGCGGTATTGCAGGAGGGTCAGGAGGTCACCGTTTCCTGCGCCGAGGGAGACAAGGGGTTTGTCTATGACGGCTTCGCCGAGGTGGTCACCGATTCCATCGACCCATCCGCCCTGCCGCAAACCCGCACCAAGATTATGCTCAACCTCGCCAATCCGGCGGCCGCCCTGCGCTGGTGGCGCCTGCCTGCAGACGGTGTTGGCCTGGCACGGATGGAGTTCGTGGTGGGCAATCACATCAAGGTACACCCCATGGCGCTGGTCAATTATGACCGCCTGGAAGACACCAGCGCCAAACGCGAGATTGACGAGCTGACAAGGGGTTATGAGGACAAGACCGACTACTTCGTCGATCAGCTGGCGCTGGGGCTGGCCCGCATCGCCGCCGCCCTGCACCCCAGACCCGTTATTATTCGCATGAGCGACTTCAAGACCAACGAATACGCCAACCTGATTGGCGGCACGCAATTCGAGCCCCACGAAGAAAATCCCATGTTGGGATTTCGGGGAGCCTCTCGCTACTACTCTCCCCGCTACCGCGAGGGCTTCGCACTGGAGTGCCGTGCCATCAAGCGCTTGCGGGAAAAGATGGGCTTTACCAATGTCGTGGTGATGATCCCCTTCTGCCGCTCCACGTCAGAAGCCGACAAGGTGCTGGAGGTCTTGGCCGACAACGGCCTCAGACGGGGCGACAACGACCTTGAGGTCTATGTGATGTGCGAAGTGCCCTCTAATGTCATTCTTGCCGCGGATTTTGCCGAGCGCTTTGATGGCTTCTCCATCGGTTCCAACGATCTCACTCAGCTGACACTGGGCGTGGACCGGGACTCAGATGAGCTTGCCGACCTGTTCAACGAACAGGACAAGGCGGTCAAGTGGATGATCAGCCATGTCATCAGTGCTGCTCACGAAGCCGGAACCAAGGTGGGCCTGTGCGGACAGGGTCCAAGTGACCATCCCGAGTTTGCCGCCTTCCTGGTGGAGTGCGGAATCGACTCGATTTCGGTCACACCTGACAGTTTCATCCGAGTCAAGGAAAAAGTCTTCGAAGCCGAGAAAAAACATTACCGCCAGAGCCAATAAGAGCGTACTGGTCTACAGTTCTTATGGGTCGTTCAAGAAAAGGAGTATGCAATGAAGTCGTCAGCCACTATAGGGCTGTATATAGGCAATGCCATTCCCCAGGGGAGTAAAAGTGAAACTGAGGAGATTATTGATCTCTGGAAGAATCTCGAGAGCTACTTCACCGAAAAGCCCTTTGTCGCCCGCAGCGGCTTGAGAAGCGATGCTAGGTCCTACCTGATTACACTGAATGCAAGCCCGCTATTGCAAAACATGGAAAACGCCAAGGCACAGTCAGGGTCCTTTACCCTTCACCATCAGGCCTATGTCGACAATGCCGATATTACCATTGACGGGGAACTCACCCTAACTGTCGTCAGAAATAACCATGAATTGGCAGAAGAAGAAATCTATCAGGTAGCAACAGCTTTTATACAGCAGTTGGTGATGGCCTCCCATATCACTTTCCCGGGCTCCATACAGATCCTGAATGCCCGCTTTACCGGCGAAGGCGCCCACCGCTATGAGGCGCAAGACTTTGACGCCAGGACATTCCATGGCGCGCGCAGTGCTTCCGTTGAGAATAAATGGCCAACATTAGAGAAACACTCTTTCGATAAAGTCTGGGCCTGGCTGGAAAGCAGCGAAGTCAGTCAAAGCTACACCGCCATTAAAAACATCAACAAGGTGCTGTCCACTCTTCTTAAGGTGGCAGAGCAACGCCACGAGTATAGCGCCAGGACCGTCCTGCTGGTTATGTACCAGATAGAGCTGCTGCTTGATTGTCGGCAATTCAACTCACTTGACCTAGTCCGAAGCCGCACTCGTTTGGTACTGGGCAATATTCCTGAGGCAGCAGACTGCCTCAAGGAATTACACGAAGTGCGCCATCAGCTGTTTATAGCAAACCATCCGGTTCATCCGCCACCCCTGATTTGCCACACTACTGAAACTGCGCTAAGGGAACAGTTGGGCCAACATAACAGCGCCCTCGAATCGGGAACGGCGCTGGTCTTGAAGCTGCTGCAAGACCTGATCGCTCATAATGCATATCGTTATACTTTTACGGAAAGTTTTACGCGGGATTGATTTTTTTCGAGCACCCTGATTGGAGTATTTGGTTTATCAATTTAAACCTCAATGATTGAGGAGGATGCGATATCAACGCCATCGTGACTCTGTGCATAAAGCCTACGGTTGATCTGTTTTGTCAAACCGAGCGCCTGATCGACGACGGCAAGAGTCGATGCCGGATCTCAAGTCGGGAGCCCGGTGGCGGCGGTATCAACGTGGCCCGCAATCTCCATGGAATGGGAATAAATGTGCTGGCGGTCCTCACAGCCGGCGGGGCCACCGGCAAACAACTGCGAGAAATGCTGGAAAGCAACAAGATTCCCTTTCGCTGTTTCGACATTGAAGACGACACCTGCCAGAGCATCGGCGTTACGGAGACATCCACCGGCAAGATGTATCACCTGGTATTTCCGGGACAGCAACTGAGCGAGCCCGAATGGCAAAACTGCCTAGTATACGTAACCAGCCTCGACCCCTGGCCTGAGTATCTGATACTCAGCGGCAGCCTGCCGGAGGGCGTACCCGATGATTTTTATGGCCGTATCGCCATGGACGCGAAGGGAAAAGGCATCAGGATAGTACTGGACACTTCCGGCAGGGCATTGGCTGCCCCCCTGAAAGCCGGCGTTTACCTGGCCAAACTCAATCGCGGTGAATTTGCCGACAGCGGTTATGCCGGCAGCCTGGACGACTACCAGAGCATGCTCGCCGCCATGGCTGAAATGGTGGCGAATGGAATGGCCGAGGCCCTGATTGTCACCCTGGATGCGGAGGGCGCGCTGCTGGCAAGCCGCGATGGCGACAGCCTCCATGTCCGTCCACCCGCGACGAAGGTGGTAAGTCATGTGGGTGCAGGGGACAGCTTTGTTTCGCTGCTCGTCTATCAGTTGTACCAGGGAAAATCGCTAGCAGAAGCTTATCGATATGGAGTGGCCGCAGCCGCGGCCAAGGTGCAAATACCCGGCAATTATCTCGCTGATATGGAGCTAGTCGAGAACATCTATCAACAGATAAGCCGAAAATAGCAAATAGCCTATGAAGTGGGAGGCGCGTAAGAACGCTCCTCAACTGCCAGCGTCTAACCAGAGGTGTTTCTGATAGTCGCTCAATCGGTGCGATGAGTCTGAACTTACGTTTCGAGTCCGAAACCGACATCTTAGTCATCGTCGAGGTAGATATATCGGACGTCCGAATAGCTGTCAGCGGCGAAAGCAAAGAAGAACTTGGCCGGTTCGTCAGCGTGCACCGCGTGCTCAATATTTCCCGGAATGAACAGGGCGGTACCTTCTGAGAGCAGGAACTCTTCGGCACCGACCCTCACGCGCGCCATTCCGGCCAGACCAAAGTAAACTTCCGGGTGGGCGTGCCTGTGGAGAGGCAAGGGCTCGCGGGGCCCGACAGACGCTACCCCACATGTCAGGCTGTCGGTCGCTGTCCGGTCGGCGGAGAAAAGCATCTTGAACCGGGCGCGATACTTGCCGTGGCATTGCAGCACTTCCTCTTCCGTTGTCCGCAAATCCCGCTGCACTGGTACATTACTCATGGGCTCTCTCGTATCTTGTAACGTGGTTCGCTTGAGTGCCGGTTTCGGAAGCCCGCTATCAACTGGGCGAAAGGATGCTGCCCAATATCATAACGCGTGAAAGCAGGTTACCCTGAGGTGCTGATTAACACTATAGGAGAACTAACCGGAAGCACAAACCAATGTCTCCATTTGCCTGCTCCAAAGCACATAAGGCTGCTTGGTAGGGGTGGTAGTTGGTAGAGAATTGTCGTCTCTACGGAGCCGCTGTGCTGGCCAGCTTGTCATAGCGGGTACCGAGGCGGCGCTTTTCCTTCAACCCGCTGAACAGGCGCTCAACGACATTACGTTGGCGGTACTTTGGAAGGGTCTAGTTGGTAATGAAGATAGTTTGGATTGAACTGCGTATACTCTTTTAGACGTTCCCAATCGAGTATAAACATACGCTTATTTTCCAAGTAAATTAGATTACCTCTGTGTAACTTTCGAAGGACACGGTTGATATGTACATGCGTAATGCCCATCGACTCGCCCAGCTCAGCTTGAGTAAGCGGAAGCTCGAAGCTGTTATCTTGGGTAAGACCCGCAGCGCGCGAGCGTAGTAGCAATTCACAGAAGAGATGAGCCAAGCGCTTGTCGGCAGTTCGGGTACCCGCATTAACCAGCCACTCTCGCAGAATCGCTTCATCCACCAGCGATGACCAGATAAGCGCTCTGGCAAGCCGGAGGTTATGCTCCATGAGGTTACTGGGCTCGTCAGGCGAAAAAATTATAACTTTTAAGGGGGTAAGCGAGCGAATCGAGTGGTCCATTTGATCCAGAATGGAAGTGTAAAGATCGCATATATCACCGGGAATCAGGTAGGCCATGATGTGCTGCTCGCCATTCTCAAGGCGCTTATAACGGCAAGCCCAGCCCTCGGCTATGAGTCGCACCTCATCAGGCTTTTGCCCTTCGCTGATAATGTCCACCCCTTTTTTGATGGTTGCCCGTCTCCTAACTGCACCTTCTAGAATCCGCTCTTCTTCACTGGTGAGCTCCATGAATCTTCCCAGTTTATTTATCAAGGGAGTTGTCATATTCGCCTCCTGCGAAACATGCATCAGGAAGACTTGTTTTAGGATTTGGCAGAGCTGATCTGCTCTCCGTGAAATCACCTCTCCGAGCTTTATCGACAATTATTAAATTGAAAGCAGCTAAAGTGCTTAGTTGACGTGCAGTGTATTTAAGTAAAGCGCAACCACCGAACTTAATCAATTTTTCCAATCTGCTGACATCATCGAAACCCTCCAAATTCCATGCTGATAAGACTTCCAGCTGAGGGGCCGAGATGATGAGTAATGCTAGAGGCTCGGGACGAAATCATCGGAGGTTGGGATAGCGCTGGCGTGGCTAGGAAATGATGCGGGTGACACTTGTCATATAAGTTTGACCAAGTCTGTACCTACAACGCCCAGGACGACACCGATACAGTGGAGGACGCTGCTGACTTCCTGCGCCAGGCTTGTGGTGTATGTAGCCGGGACTAGATCGACCACCGCGATACGGCAAGGCCATGCTCGACCGCATCGTTATCGACTGCCAGCGCTGGGAGTGGCCACAGGAAGGAGGGCTGAACAGATGGAGCTGATCACAAAGCATGAAGAGAACACGAGCGGCCGCGACTTCTTTGTCGGTGATATTCATGGGCAATACGGGCTGCTGATGCAGGCGATGGCGCGTGTTGAGTTCGATAAGAGTCGCGATCGGCTCTTCTCGGTGGGCGACCTGGTCGACAGAGGGACGGCGTCATTCGAATGCCTGTCGCTTGCCTTTGCGCCATGGTTCTACGGGGTGCGCGGAAACCATGAGATGTTGGCACATGCAGCCCTCAACGAAGGCAGCGGTCGCGCCTGGGATCTCTGGCAGATCAATGGCGGCAGCTGGGTATATCTCCACAACGTCCATGAGGTTCGCACCCTCCTCGACGGAGCCCTGGAGCACCTGCCTTATGCCCGGATGGTCGAGGTGGATGGCAAGCATATCGGCGTCGTCCATGCCGATCCTCCGCAAAACTGGGAATCGCTCGCGCGGGAGGATCCCTCAGCCGACCGCCATGCCTTGGTCTGGGGCCGGACACGCATCAGCGAGATGGACAGGACCCCGGTCGCCGGCATCGACGCCGTGGTCGTCGGTCACACCATCGTTGAGCAGCCGACCTCACTGGGCAATGTCCTTTACATCGATACCGGTGCCTGCCACTCGGGCTGGTTGACGCTAATCGAAGCGCGAGAGGTGTTGGCGCGGTGATAGAGATCATTGAGTCTTGGCCGCCCAGTACGAACCGCATTTGGTGCAATGTCATGAAAGTCACCAGGGCCTGAGCCGCCTGCCCTGATGTGTCGGGGACTAATTCCAGGCCACCATGCTGATAAGACATGCCTCGCATGCCAGTCGTCATCGTTTGCGGCGCTCCCTGGAACGATACCCCCAGGCGCAAACACTGCTGATGGGATGCCCTCGAGACTCCTGTCCTGATAAACGTTCGTACCGCTGAAAAGCACCGAGGGTTATAACGCCAGGGGGCATCCATTAGTCGCAGGCCATCTCTGGCAGTGGTGGCGGGTAATACTTGGCCTGCACAATATCGCCAGACAACGTGAGGGCTAAGTGGCATCGATGTTTTTATAACTTATTGTTTATTATGACCATGTAAGACTGCCCGTACCGGGCTCGTATTGTCTGGCAAGGTATACCGGCCCACCTGAGAAGTATTGGAAGCTCGGCATGGCAACCGTAATACTCGCCTGCAATCGTTATTTCATTGCAGGTAACCACCATGTTGCAATCCTCCGGAGTGGCGGCTCAAACGCCCTATACCGAAGCCGCCGCTTTCAAGCCATTCTCGCTCGTGCTGGGCATCATCATTGGCCTGGCCGTCTTCTTTCTGCTGCCCGAGTCTTTGGCACTCAATGCCCGCATCGTGGCGGCTATCGCCATGCTGATGGCGACCTGGTGGATGACCGAGGCGATCCCCATCCCGGCCACGTCGCTGCTGCCACTGGTGCTCTTTCCGTTCTTTGATATCGCCACGGTAGGGGAAACGGCCTCGCCCTATGCCCACAGCATCGTCTTTTTGGTGCTGGGCGGGGTGTTGCTGGGTCTAGCGACTCAACGCTGGAACCTGCACCGGCGCTTCGCGTTACTGACGGTACTCACCGTAGGCACCAGGCCGGCGCAGATCGTCTTCGGCCTGATGGCCGCCAGTTGGTTCATCACCATGTGGGTCAGCAACACCGCCACGGCAGTGATCATGGTGCCGATCGGCGGCTCTATCATTGCCTTGGTAAAGTCGCTGGGGAACGGCGATGACACGCCCAAGTTCTCGGCAGCCGTGCTGCTGGGCATCGCCTACGCCATCACCATCGGCTCCATGGCGACGCTGATCGGCCAGCCGCCCATGGCGCTGATGCGCGCCTATATGGAGAACACCCATGACCTGAGCATCGGTTTCGGCCACTGGATGCTGATGGGGGTGCCCTTCTCCACCACCATGCTGATCGTGGCCTGGTTCGTGCTCAACAAGATAGTGTTCCGTGCCGAGGTCGAGGACATTCAAGGCGGCCGCGCCATGATCGAGTCCGAGCTCAAGGCCATGGGCCGGCTCTCACCGGAGGAGAAGCGGGTTCTGATGGTCTTTGCCGGGGCGGTGTTCTTCTGGGTCTGCGTGCCGCTGATCGGCAAGATTCCAGCGGTACAGACCACGCTGCCTTGGCTTGCGAATATCAATGACACCAGCATCGCCATCCTGGCGGCCATCCTGATGTTCGTGATTCCTGCCTCGAAGGGTCAGGGCGCGCTACTGGACTGGTCAGCTACCCGCGACGTTCCCTGGGGCGTACTGATCCTGTTCGGCGGGGGCCTGACCCTGTCCGCTCAGTTCACGGCCACCGGGCTGAGTGTCTGGATCGGCGAGAGCGTATCGGGTCTGGCCGGTTTCCCGCCGATTCTGGTGCTGGCTTTCACTGCCCTGGTGATCATTCTGTTGACCGAGCTGACCAGTAACACCGCCACGGCGGCGGCCTTCTTCCCGATCATGGGGGCCATCGCCGTCGGGCTAGATATCGATCCCTTCCTGATGACCATCGTGGTGACCTTCGCCGTCAGCTGCGCCTTCATGCTGCCGGTGGCGACGCCTTCCAACGCCGTGGCCTTTGCGACGGGGGACCTGCCAATCAAAAATATGATCCGTGCGGGCATCTGGCTCAACGTGATTGGCCTGCTGGTGATCATCGTGGCGCTCTATACCATCGTACCGCTGGTGTTCGACGTCTCCTTCTGAGCCGTCACGCCTAAGAGTGCCTTTCAAAACTTGCCTTGAAGCTTGTTCCAGCAGATCAGCGAACAGCCCAGTAGCGTCAAGGCATAGTGGATATCGACGCGCCGTTCATAGCGGGTGACGAGTCGCCTCATCCGTCCCAACCAGGCAAAGGTACGCTCGACCACCCAGCGATGACGCCCGAGTCGCTGACTGTCTTCCACGCCCCGACGGGCAATGCGGGGCTGGATACCCCGCGTTCGGCACGATCGGCGGCAGCGCCGATGATCGTACGCCTTGTCCGCATGCAGCTTGCCAGGACGACGACGAGGCCGCCCCGGCCGGCCTGAGGATAGGGGCGCAACGCTGTCGAGCAACGCCGCCAGCGGCACGCTGTCGTTCATGTTGGCGCCTGACAGCAGAATCGCTAGAGGCACCCCCTGACGATCGGTCAGCAGGTGGCGTTTGGTGCCTGGCCTACCTCGGTCTGTCGGGTTGGGGCCGATGGCCGAGCCCCCCTTTTTGCCGGTACGGAGGCGCTATCTATACAGGCCCGCTCCCAGTCGAGTTGGTCAGCGTGATGCAGGTGCTCCAGCAGCGTTTGATGTAAACGCTCCCAGACGCCCGCTTCGTGCCAGTCACGCAAGCGACGCCAGCAGGTGACGCCTGAGCCGCAACCCATCTCCTGCGGCAGCATCTCCCAGGGGATGCCTGAGCGAAGAACGAACAGGATGCCTGTCAGGGCGGCGCGGTTGGAGATGGGCGGCCGTCCGCCACGCGGCTTGGGCGTTGGCGGTGGCAGTAGGGGCTCGACAATGGACCAGAGTTCGTCGGATACGATCTTCTTAACCATACCGAAAATCTAGGAACGGCTGACGCTGTTTTCAAGGTTTTGAAAGGCGCTCTAAGGGAACATCGCCGCTCGCTTGAGCGGCGATAGCATTGACCGGCAGTCCTTTCAGTTTGAGTTTCTGGAGCCTGCTTAATAGTTGCTGATTACCCTCAGCGGGGGCCAGGCGCACCGTGCCCCAACGCCTGCATTTTTACAGTTTTTTTATATCGTTTCGTGAATCATCGTCCTTACGCCATCAACGGAGTGGGACGAAGGTGTCCAGTCGCAGCGTTCCATCAGGAAGGCTCATCCAAGGGGTGAACAAGCGGGCGTACCGTTGGGCGCCGGTACTGAAGGTCATGTCGGTGTTGTGGCTGATCCTGGCCCTTTTCATGACCCTCCCGTGGTTGGTATTGCTGATCGAGGGCGAACCCGATGCCCTGGCATTTGGACTATCGATTCTCATCGTGTTGTCCGCGGTCATGGTTTCCTGGCTGGTCACCCTGAGGGTGCCCGTGGTCCTCAAGCCTTGGCAGATGTTCGTATTGACCACGCTGAGCTGGGTCACCATCAGCGGCTTCGCCAGCCTGCCGCTCGTGCTTGGCGCGCCCCAACTCACCTTTACCAATGCGGTATTCGAGTCGGTATCGGCCATCACGACCACCGGCTCGACGGTATTGGTCGGCATCGAGTTTCTGTCCGATGGGCTCAAGCTATGGCGCGGCATCATGCAATGGTTGGGCGGCATCGGCATCATCGTGATGGGGATCGCGATCCTGCCGTTTCTGAAAGTGGGAGGCATGCGGTTGTTCCATACCGAGTCCTCGGACTGGTCGGACAAGGTAATGCCTCGCACGGGCGGCATCGCCAAGGCGACCCTGAGTATCTATTGCGGTTTCACCTTGATGGCCATGCTGGCGTATTGGCTGGGCGGCATGACACCGTTGGATGCCGCAGTGCACGCCATGACCTCACTCGCCACGGGAGGGTTCGCCAACTCCGATGCCTCCTTCGGCGCCTATGCCAGCCAGCCGCATCTGCTGTGGCTGGGCAGCCTTTTCATGTTGTCCGGCGCCTTACCTTTTGTGCTGTATATACGTTTCCTGCGCGGGTCGCGACAGTCGTTGTGGCGCGACCAGCAGGTCCAGGGACTCATGTCATTGTTGTTTCTGGTGATCCTAGGGTTGACCGCTTGGCGGGTCTGGCAAGACACACCGGGCTTCGAGGCCCTGACCCATGTGACGTTCAACGTCATCTCGGTGGTAACGACCACCGGTTTTGCCTCGGAGGACTATAGCACCTGGGGCCCCCTGGCCTTCGTGGCGTTCTTCTACCTGACCTTCGTCGGAGGATGCAGCGGCTCCACCAGCGGCGGCATGAAGATCTTCCGCTTCCAGGTAGCGATGATCCTGCTGCGCAACCAGCTGCGCTTCCTGATCCACGCCAATGGCGTCTTCGCCTCCCGCTACAATCATCAGCCACTCACTGATGACGTCACGCGCGGAGTGGTGGCCTTCTCGTTCTTCTTCTTCCTGACCATCGCCGGTCTGGCATTGGGCTTGGCCCTGCTGGGGCTGGACTTCACCACGGCGCTGTCGGGGGCGGCCACGGCGGTGGCCAATGTAGGCCCAGGTCTGGGGGACATCATCGGGCCTGCTGGCAATTTCGCTTCCTTGCCGGCCTCGGCCAAATGGCTGCTCTGCTTGGGAATGCTGATGGGGCGGCTTGAAATCCTCACCGTGCTGGTGCTCCTGACGCCGATGTTCTGGCGTCGCTAGACTGATGACATGTCTCGAATGAAAGGACACACGATCGATGAATGCTAAGCCGCCATCAGACTCGTCACCTACCCTTGCACCGGCCGCTACCGACAAGACGGACAGTGCCGGCCTGGTAGGCGGGACCCGCGCGCCGCGTCCTCGATTGTTGGTCGCGCTTAGCGGCGGCAGCGAGGACGCCGCATTGGTACGGGCAGCTCACCGCCTGGCAGAACGCGAAGGAGTCTCCTGGCGAGCCATTCACGTGGATAAAGGAAGCGACGATGCTCAGCGACGCCTGGTGCTGGAAAAGGATTTCGCCATGGTGGCCCGGTTGGGCGGCGATACCGTGTCGATTCAGGGTCAGGATCGCGCCACCGAGTTGCTCCACTATGCCGACGAACACCGCATCGCCACCCTGCTAGTGGGTAGGCCACGCTCGTCAGGTTGGCGCTTCTGGCGTCGCACCCTGGCAGAGCAACTGATGCGTCAACGTGGCACCTTCGATCTGGTGGTGGTTGCCGAGGCTCGCAAGCGGCCACGCTTTCGGCCGCGCCCCACGTGGCAAGCGGTGCGACTCCAGGAGCCACTCGTCGCGATAGCAAGCACCTTGGGTGCCCTGGGCATTGCCTGGGGACTCCAGGCATGGCTGGAACTGGCCAACCTGTCGCTGGTGTTTCTTGCCGCGGTGCTGGTCAGTGCTGCTCTGGCCGGCACCCGGGCCGCCATGCTCTGTGCCGTGCTCGGTTTTCTTACCTTCAATTACTTCTTCACTCGCCCGCACTTCTCGCTGGCCATGGTCGAGCGCGAGCAGCTGCTGACGGTCATCTTCTTCCTGCTGGTCGCGGTCGTCGTCGGTCAACTGGCGGGCAGTGGACGCCGCCGGCTGATAGCCTTGCGCAGCAGCCGGGAGCAGACACAACGGCTGCTCGCCTACTCCCGAGCCTTGTCAGTGGCCACCGACTGGGACCAGGTGCGCGATACCGGCATTGCCTCCCTGGAGCGATGGCTGGGCGCGCCAGTTGCCTTTCTCAATCGCGAGGAAGGAAATCCTGGCCTGGTGATTCAGTACACCGAGCCGCCCGGCATCACGCTCGATGCCGCCGCGCTGACGGCGGCGAGCTGGAGTTGGCAGCATCGCCAGCCCAGCGGCCTGGGTACCGCCAACCTGGCGGATGCCGACCAGGGCTGGCGTCTGCTGCCACTAGTGGAGCAGGACCGCGTGCTGGGTATCGTTGGGCTCGAGCTGGGACGACGCGCGACCCCGCTCGGTCCTGACCAGGAAGCGATGATCGAGGCGCAGGTCAGCCAGTTGACCATGGCATTGGAACGAACGCGCCTGGTCAGTGAGCTGAGTACCGCGCGTCTGTCGGAAGAAAACGAGCGGCTACGCTCGGCACTGTTGTCATCGGTGTCCCATGACTTGCGAACTCCACTGGCGTCGATCATCGGTTCGGCGAGTTCGCTGCGCGATCTGTCGCCGCAACTGAGCGCAATGGACAAGGACGAGCTGCTCGACAGCATCCTGAGCGAAAGCGAGCGACTCAATCGCTACATTCAGAACCTGTTGGACATGACCCGGCTGGGCCACGGCAGCCTGAAGATCGAGCGCGACTGGATCTCGCTGGATGATCTCGTGGCGGCTGCCTTGCGACGACTCGGCCCCTCGCTGGATTCGGTGGACATTGAACGTGACTGGCCGGATGACTTGCCCTTGTTGTTCGTGCATCCAGCCTTGATCGAGCAGGCACTGGTCAACGTGATCGACAACGCGGCGCGATTTTCCCCGGCCGGGGGCCGCGTCGGTATCCAGGCACGGCATGACAGCGCTGGGGGGCAACTGGAGATTTGCGTGACGGATCAAGGACCGGGCATAGCCCCAGAGCAGCGCGAGGCGGTATTCGACATGTTCGTTACCGACAGCGAAGGTGACCGCAGTCGCCACGGCAGTGGCCTAGGACTTGCCATCTGTCGTGGCATGCTGGGCGCTCATGGCGGCAGCATCGTCGCTCAGCTCGGCCCCCGGGGCACTGGCACCACTATCATCATGCACCTGCCGTTGCCGGCAGCAGACGACGGGAGGCGTAGTGATGAGTAAGCGCTCACTCGTGCTGATCATCGACGACGAGCCGCAGATCCGCCGCTTCCTGCGGATCAGCCTGGTTTCCCAAGGGTTCGGGGTGATCGAGGCGGCGAGCGGTGCCGACGGCCTGGCGCGGGTCAAGGAGGAAGGCCCCGACCTGGTGCTGCTCGATCTTGGCCTGCCGGACATGGATGGCCAGACGGTGCTGGATGCTCTGCGTGCCCACAGCGCCGTGCCGGTGATCGTCGTCTCGGTGCGGGAACAAGAAGCCGAGAAGGTGCGGGCCCTCGATAACGGTGCCAACGACTATGTCACCAAGCCATTCGGTATCCAGGAACTGCTGGCTCGGGTGCGATCGTTGTTGCGCTACCAAGGGCAAGCGAATGAGGATCGAACCAACCTCCGCTATCGCTACGCAGGACTGGTCATCGATCTCGCGGCCCACCAGGTCAGCCTGGAAGGCGAAACGGTGCACTTGACGCCCAAGGAATATGCCGTTCTCAAGCGCCTCGTGCGACATGCCGGGCGTGTCGTTACTCAGTCTCAGCTATTGCGTGAGGTATGGGGACCCACCCACACTCACGATAGCCATTATCTGCGCATCGTGGTCAGCAAGCTGCGTCACAAGCTTGGCGATGACCCCCGAACCCCTCACCTGTTGCAGACCGAAGCCGGCGTCGGCTATCGCCTGCTGGCGGAACTCGATGCCGACGCGACGTCTAGATCGACGTGATGTCCATTTGCCGCCTCCTTGGCGGGTCAATGAGAATCCAGGTGATCGTTCTAGTCAGGAAACTCACCTTGTCTTCAGAGAAAGAGAGCTTTCAGCGGCATCCAAATCCCCATGCCCATCATGATCAGGTTTTCGGTTAGTGATACGAACCCCAGTGGGACATTGCTGTTACCACCCACACAGGCGCATTTCAGTTCACGCTTGTCGATATACACGGCTTTGAAGACGGAGACAGCCCCCACCGTGCCAATAAACAATGCGAGCGGTGCAGCGATCCAGATCAGGGCTCCCGCCAGCATCAAGATACCCGCCAAGGTTTCGGCGTAAGGATAGAAGTAACTGTAGGGGACATGGCGCTGGGCCAGAAGGTCATAGTTAAGAAACATGGTGCTGAAGCTTTCGACGTCCTGCAGTTTTTGTAGCCCCAACAATGCCATGGCGGTAGCAATGGCATACTCCGGCATCCGCCCAGACACGAGAGCCGCTGGCTGCCCAGATTACCGCCAGGCCGATCAGCAAGGACGTGGCGAAGATGGCGATGACCGGCTGGTAGGTGGTTTCCTTGTCACCGGGCACACTCAACCCCAGGTAGGCACGAACCTCCTCGTAGCCCCCCACTTGTTTATCGCCGATATAGACTTGCGGCGTGGTATCGACACCGGCGCCTTGCTTGAATTCGTCAATGGCCTGGCGGGACGTGAGGGTATGATCCTCGACTCGATAACCCTTACGCTTGAGCAGGTCCACGGTTTTCAGGCCAAAAGGACAAAGATGCTCCTCCGTCTTCATTCGATACACGCGGGCCGTTCCCTGCTTTGAAGAAGTCGGTGTCGCAGTCGCGGTGCTCATGCGCGTCAGCCTCCCTAGATTAGCAATTCTAACTAAAGCACCAATCTCTGGCGGTCCTCCTGTCTCTCGACATTGCCCTCTAGATGGCCGCCATTATGCCTAACAGGCTAGAACTTACAGGCCACCTAAAGGTCAAGTGTCGCACCACGATCTCCACTTATGAGTTAATGCTTTTTTTCGCTAGTGCAGTGAGCGCCTCATCGGCGCCTTTTTCTTCGTTGAGTATCTGCGACAGAAGAACCGTTGCCTCGGTATCCCCCAGCTGGTCAGCCAGGGTGCACAAGGTTCCATAGGTAGCGATTTCGTAATGTTTGACTTGCTGCAACACCCCGATCAGGCC
The DNA here is from genome assembly GCF_900116705.1 of Halomonas korlensis. Classification (GTDB taxonomy): domain Bacteria; phylum Pseudomonadota; class Gammaproteobacteria; order Pseudomonadales; family Halomonadaceae; genus Halomonas; species Halomonas korlensis. Next base: position 607,756 of record NZ_FPBP01000001.1, read on the forward strand.
GGCATCTCGAACCGGCCCTTTTTCGCTGGCCTCTACTATTTCCTGCGCATCCTCGAGCAAGCTCTCCATGGCATAGCATTTGATGCGACTGAGCCGGATATTCGGCAGCGTATTCGCTGCCTGCTCGACTCTTTCCATGTGGGAGTATGTTTTCTCGAGATGGACGCTCAGCATCTCGACTAATCGAGGCGCTTCTGCTGCACGGGCCAGCTTTGGAAGCGCACGAATCATTTGCTTTTCTGCGCTATTCGCCTCAGATAACAGGTGCGCAAAAAGATCTTCGATGCTTTTGATAAGCATACGGCTCTCCCTGTTGGTTACCTTACAGCCAGCATCCCTGACTCAGTTAAAAAGCCCTGTCGAACCGGGTACTCGTCAACCTTGCCCTGAAAATAGTCTTCTTTTGCGAGACGCCCCGATCATGGAGCGCAATACCCTTGAATCCCTATGGGAAAATCTAGCAGATCAGGCGTGAACATCACGTTGACATCAATGTGACAACCTTGAAGCGTCATGCTAAGTTGCGACTCGATTGATTCTTGCATGACTTAATTAAATTACGTGCAAACAGCCTGTCGGCCGCTCTCGCCATGTGCCTTATTCGGCTCAGCGCAAGGGCTGCCAGACACAGCAAGGGGCCTTGGCGCATTGGATATCTTGTGGTGGTTGGCCTATCTGGCCCTGGGAGGGTTCGTTGGCTTGATGGCTGGTCTGCTGGGCATCGGAGGCGGCGGGATCATGGTACCGATCCTGACATCGCTTTTCGTGATACAAGGCGTACCCCACGAGCATCTCGCGCACCTTGCCCTTGGAACTGCGATGGCGGCTATCGTACCGTCCTCGCTGTCGAGCCTGATGACACATCATCGCCACGGTGCGGTTCGCTGGGAAGTCGTCCGCTACATTACTCCCGGCATACTGGTAGGGACTTTCCTGGCGACGTTTGTGGCTGCCCTGATACCCACAGGCGGCCTGGCGATCTTCTTCGCCTGCTTCATGATGTTGATGTCAGTACAGATGCTGGTCAATCTCAGGCCCAAGCCGTCACGCGGCCTGCCAGGCCCCATGGGCATGAGTGGTGTTGGTGTCGGGATAGGCGGAATTTCTGCCTTGGTGGCCATTGGTGGCGGTGCACTGACGGTACCGTTTCTGACCTGGTGCAATATCAAGGTTCAGCATGCCATCGGGACGTCAGCGGCGGTGGGATTGCCGATCGCCTTGGCCGGTGCGCTGGGTTACCTCATCAATGGCTGGGCTGTCAGTGGGCTACCCGATGCTGCCCTGGGATTCATCTATTTGCCTGCGCTGCTATTGATGGCTCCGCTGAGCATCATCACCGCGCCGCTGGGCGCCAGGCTCGCGCACCGGCTGCCGATCGCTACACTAAAGCGAGTCTTCGCCGTGATGCTGGCCATCCTGGCCATACAAATGGTCTACGCCGTGTTCACGGCCTAGACACACCGCAGAGCGTTAAGCGGAAAAGTTGCAGAGCTTCGGCCTTGTTGGCTCGATGCTGTTTGGCGTGTGGCCGTGGTTCACGGTAAACCAGTTGGTTATTGCAGGCTGCGTACCAGAGCAATCGCCGGCCTCTCTATAATAGCAATAGTGACATCGTGTGTTACTACACGCTGAGCTTCTTCTCATGGAATGAGAGGCGCTTATGGATTACGAGATTCCGATCCTGGATATGCTGACGCGGCTTGTCGTCGCCGTGGGCCTGGCGCTACTGCTGGGCCTTGAACGCGAACTTCGAGGCAAGCCGGCAGGGTTACGCTCGCACATGCTGGTCTCACTGGGGGCCGCCGCTTTCACCATTCTCGGCATGAGCATCATGTATGAGACAGCGGTGGGAGATCCTTCAGCGCGGATCGATCCCACCCGTGTCATCGAAGGCATCGTCGGTGGGATCGGCTTCCTCGGTGCCGGGAGTATCATTCGAAGCGGGGGCAGCATAACCGGTCTAACGACTGGCGCTTCAATCTGGTTGGCGGGTGCCGTCGGGGTGGCCGCCGGCTTGAACAACTTCCCCCTTGCCGGGATGGTAACCGCCCTTGCCCTGGTGATCATCGTGGTGCTCGGCTTCTTCGAGCGGGAGCTTATCAACAAGCGCAAGAAATAATCTTTGGGAACGGCCAAGGTAGAAAGGGCCAAAGCGTTAAAACTTAAGATTGTAAAAAACCCGACCTCTCGGCCGGGCTTTCAACACTTGCTCTTCCCTGTCATCTCTCCACGAACTTCCTGTTCGTGCATCCTTGAGAGCATCGAGCCTTCCCTGCTCGGTCTTCCCTGTCGAGCATTCCTTGCTCTACGTGCTCAGGATGCCAGTCGTTTCCTGCAGATGATTTAACCTACGCTAACGAAACAAAAAAATTTCCGCCCTCTCAGCTGTATCTGGGTGAAGGCAGAAATTGTAGTGGTCAACTAATCCCGGACAGTATTTTAAGTTTTTCTTCAGCGACCACGGGTGGCATGCCGTCATTGAAGGTATGAGGACGTTGCCTGTTGTAGTAGTCCATCAGGTAGTCGCCAATATCCTTTCGTGCATCAGGAATTGAGCGGTAACCGAGTGAAGGGATCCATTCGCTTTTCAAGCTTCGGAAGACTCGCTCCATCGGGGCATTGTCCCAGCAGTTTCCCCGGCGACTCATGCTTTGCTCCATGCGATAACGCCAGAGCCTCTGACGGAACAATCGACTGGCGTACTGACTGCCTTGGTCAGTGTGGAAGAGAACCCCGGTCGGCTTGCCTCGTTGCTCGTAAGCATGAACCAGTGCCTTTACCACCAACTCGGCATCAGGTCGGTCCGATAATGCCCAACCCACAATACGACGGGCGTAAAGATCCAGAACGACCGCCAGATAGCTCCAGCGCTGGCCGGCCCACACATATGTGATATCGCCGCACCACGCCTGGTCTGGGCGACTGACGCTGAACTCACGGTTCAACCGATTAGGAATGTCTGGCCTCTCCACGGTGGCCTGCTTGTAAGCGTGTGGCCCTGGCTGTTTGCAGATCAGCCCCAGCTCACTCATCAGTCGACGGACCTTGAAGCGTCCGATTTTGACACCTTCGTCATTGAGCATGCTGGTGATCATCCGGCTGCCCGCTGAGCTTCGGCTCTTGCGGAATATCCGGCTCACATCGGCTCGCAGCACGACTCTTTCGGCATCCACTACGGACCGTCTGCGGCGATAGTCGTAATAGCTGGACCGGGATACCTCAAACGCTTTACAGACCATCTCAACCGGCTCCTGCTCACTTAACTGGTCTATCAGCGCGTACGATTCATCTCGTCCGACATCAAGAGAGCGGTAGCCTTTTTTAGGATCGATTTTTCCCGTTCCAGGCGCTCACAACGGGCTTCCAATTCCTGGATCCGCTGCTGCTCCGGCGTCAGCGCTTTGGACTGGGGAGTCACCCCGCCACGCTCTTCAGAGAGCTGCTTCACCCATCGCCTGAGGGCGTTTTCGCCGACATTCAAAGAACGGCTGGCTTCGGCAACAGAGTAGCCTTGGTCAAGCACCAGACAGGCCGCTTCCTGCTTGAACTCCGGTGTAAAAGATCGTCGTTTCCTGGTCATCAGACACCTCGTGAACGGTGGCAATGTTACCACCTACGTTGGTGTCCGGTTTCATTGGACCACTACA